>NZ_BAABJM010000004.1:0-404615 GCF_039543305.1 Nocardia callitridis
CGGTGGTTATAGCGGTGGGGAAACGCCCGGTCCCATTCCGAACCCGGAAGCTAAGCCTGCCAGCGCCGATGGTACTGCACTCGACAGGGTGTGGGAGAGTAGGACACCGCCGGAACAATTTTCACGATAGGGGACCCAGATTCTGGGTCCCCTATCGTCGTTTCTGCGTCTTTTCGGTACCGAAGCGATCGGGTGAATGCCCAGGTCCTCGTGCGGTTGCGCCTCTCGCAGCACAGGGGAACCGTGGATGTTGATCGCCATGGTTGAATTTGTGAGCCGACCACCTCGTGTGGCAGCACTCCTGCGAACTCAGAAAGGGATCACCCGTGTCGGAACAGAACGACGACGACCGGAAGTCCTTCCGGCGCGGCGATGGATCCGATCGCCCTTCGCGCACCAGCGGCGATTCCGGGACGGGGTCGGACCGAAGCGACAGTGGCCAAGCTCCACGCCGTGGATTTCGGCGCAGCGCTGGCCCCCGGGACAGCCCTGCCACTCGTGGTGGGAGCGGCCGCGGCGCGGACTCGAGCGATCGTGGCTTTTCTGGACGTGAATCGAACGGACGCAGCGACACCAGTCGTGACGGCGGACGCCCAGGTTTCGATCGTGGCAGCGCGGCGGACGGCCGCGCCGGTGCCGAGGATCGCCGAGGTGGGGCTGATCGCGGCCAACGCGGCGGATTCGAACGCCGTTCGGATAATGGTTCGCGCGGCGGCTTCCGGCGTGACGGTGAGTCCGATCGACGTGGTGGTTCCGGAGGACGCGATGGCGCTGATAGTCGCGCAAGCGCCGGTTTCCGGCGTGGCGGCGATGCGGGTGAGCGCGGTGGGTTCGACCGCCGCCCCTCGAACGATCGCGGTGAGCGAGGTTCTCGCGGCAATTCGGATCGTGAGCAGCCGGGTCG
This sequence comes from Nocardia callitridis, assembly GCF_039543305.1. Classification (NCBI taxonomy): domain Bacteria; kingdom Bacillati; phylum Actinomycetota; class Actinomycetes; order Mycobacteriales; family Nocardiaceae; genus Nocardia; species Nocardia callitridis. The sequence continues at coordinate 905 of NZ_BAABJM010000004.1, forward strand.
GCGCAATGACGGCCCGCAGGATCGGCGACGCGGTGGCGAAGGCGCGCGCAGTGGCGGGTCGGCCGACCGTAGGCCCCCGCGCCCCGAAGAGCCAGATCTGCCCGACGACGTACAGGCCACCGATCTCGAGATGGTGGTCCGGCGTGATCTGCTGAGCCTGGACAAGGGAAACGCGGAGACCGTCGCCAGGCATCTGGCGATGGCCGCCCGCTTGATCGACGACGATCCCGGTCTGGCCTTGGCACACGCGCGTGCGGCACGACAGCGTGCCGGACGGGTCGCCGTCGTGCGCGAGACCGCGGGCGTGACGGCCTACCACGCGGGTGAATGGGCCGAAGCCTTGTCCGAGTTGCGCACCGCGCGCCGCATGTCGGGTGGTGCGGGACTGCTCGCCGTGATGGCCGACTGCGAGCGTGGTCTCGGCAGGCCGGAACGGGCGATCGAACTGGGCCGCAGCGACGAAGCACGCGCGTTGCGGGGCGACGAGGCGACCGAACTACGCATCGTGGTGGCCGGCGCCCGAATGGACCTCGGCGAGTACGACCAGGCGGTCGTGACCTTGCAGACCTCGGATCTGGACCCGGCACGTACCGGTCCCTCCTCCGCCCGCCTCTTCTACGTGTACGCCGACGCCCTGGTGGCCGCCGGTCGCACAGACGAGGGCCTCACCTGGTTCCTCAATGCGGCATCGGCAGACTTGGACGGCGACACCGACGCCGAGGACCGCGCAGCGGAGCTGACGGGCGAGAACGACGAGCAATAGCGGCGCAGCGGTACAACCTGCGCGATCTGCGCGGCAAGGCCGCCGCAGCATGCGCAGGCTGGCCGCGCGGAGATCCGTGTTACGTGCATGGATTTGGCTGACCCCACCAGTGTGCGTACGGCAGCCGCGCAGATCAGGAACACCGTCGCACGGCTCGACCTTTTGATTGCCGTCGCCGGCGTGATGGCGAAGGCGCACGAGACGTCGGACCCGGCTGGGAGGATCAGCTCGCCGTCAACCATTTCGGACATTTCACCTTGGCTTGTGAGCTCTACCCGGTTTTGGCCGCGGCCGGTGGCGCGCGGGTCGTCGTCGATTCTTCGGCGGGACATCTGCTGAGCGGTTTCCGTTGGCAGAATCCGCGTTTTCGGACCGGGTACGACAAGTGGCTCGCCTACGGCCAGTCGAAGACCGCCAACGTGCTGTTTGCCAAGCAGTTCGACACGCTGGGGGCCGGCGACGGTGTCCGCGCGTTCGCATTGCATCCTGGCAAGGTCAGCACGGGATTGCGGCGGGAACTGTCGCGTGCCGGACAAGTCGAGCGCGGGTGGGTGGACGAGCACGGGAATGTGATCGGGGCGGATTTCAAGTCCGCGTCCCAAGGGGCAGCCACCGGATTGTGGGCCGCGACGTCCGCGCTCCTCGATGATCGTGGTGGTCGCTATCTCGAGAACTGTGACGTCGCCGAGGTCTGCTCGTCCGGTGCTGTCGATGACGATGGGGTCAGCGAGGAAGCCATCGATCCTGCTGCGGCCGCTCGATTGTGGGAGCTCTCGGTTGCGGCGACAGGATCGGGAATGTTCGGCTCGGGGGCGGGTGCCAGGAAGACGGTTTCTCGATGACGGCGGTGTGTTCACTGGCCCGCGTTGTTGTCTGTGGGCTCGCGTAAGGTTTGGGGTCCTCGGGCGTGCCGGGGGATGTGGGGGTGGCCCATGACGGCCGAAAAGGGGTACGAGAGTGAGTGCTGTGGGACGACTGCGAGATCGGTACGAGGCGTTGCTACTGGATCTGGATGGCACGCTGTACCGGGGAGACGCCGTAATCGACGGTGCGCCCGCTGCTTTGGGTGTGGCGTCCGCGCAGCGACTGCTGTATGTGACAAATAACGCCAGCCGCCGACCCGAGGTGGTGGTCGAACAGCTGACCGGGCTCGGATTCGTGGCGACGCCCGACGACGTGGTGACGAGCGCGCAGGCCGCGGCGCGGTTGTTGGCCGAGCGACTCGGACCCGGTGCGCAGGTGCTCGTCGTCGGCGCCGACGACCTGGCGGCGGAGATCGAAGCTGTGGGGCTGCGGACGGTCCGTCGTTTCGAGGGTGCGGTGCCTTCGGCTGTGGTGCAAGGACATTCGACGAACACCGGCTGGGCCGATCTCGCGGAGGCCACCTACGCGATCCGAGCGGGGGCGCTGTGGGTGGCCGCGAATACCGACAGGACCTTGCCGAACGAGCGTGGGCTCGCACCCGGCAACGGCGCCATGGTGGCCGCTGTGCGCGCCGCCTCGGATCAGGAGCCGCTGGTCGCGGGTAAGCCGTACGCTCCGCTGCTCGAAGACGCGCTGCGCCGGGTGGGTACGCGCAGCGCCCTGGTGGTGGGTGATCGCCTCGACACCGATATCGAGGGCGCCGATCGGGTCGGCCTCGACTCACTTCTGGTGCTGAGTGGTGTGAGCACCCTCGACAATCTGCGCGACGCGCCCCCCGAGCAGGTTCCGACCTATATCTCCGATTCGCTGTCGGCGCTGAATCATCCGCCGGTCGAGGACGAACCGGACGAATCGGCTGACCTGGCCGAGCGGCTGCGTCGCCATCCTGGCCGGGCGGTCCCGGTGCGTGGCACGGGGGTGGCGGCGACGGCCACCGAAATCCGATAGCGTTGACGCCACGATGAGTACTCCAACGCCGCGTCCGAACCACCCGCGCCCCGGTGTCCCACTGCCGGGGCAGCACCTGGCCGATCGCCCGGAGCCCGCCGACCCGGCGGTCATCCGTGCCGATGTCGACGATCTGCTCGCCGAACTCGGGGTGCGTACCGGTGTGGTCGGGGCGGGCACCGACACGACGGGAGCGCAGGACGCCGACTCCGGCACCGACCTCTCGCGGCGCGCGCACATCTTGGAGCAGGCCCACGACGTCCTGGTGCGGGCGTTGGCCACGGTGGACAAGATCTGAGGTGGCCAGGCGGGCTCGAGTGGATGCCGAACTGGTTCGTCGTGGATTGGCGCGTTCGCGCGAACACGCGGTGGAGCTGATCGGGGCGGGAAGGGTGCTGATCGCGGGCACGGTGGCGGTGAAACCGGCGACCGCGGTCGAGACCGGGACGCCGCTGCTGGTGCGTGAGCGTCCCGATGAGGTGTCGTGGGCTTCGCGCGGTGCGCACAAACTGCTTGGCGCGCTGGCGGCCTTCGAACCGGACGGGTTGACCGTCGAGGGTAAACGCTGTCTGGACGCGGGCGCCTCGACCGGCGGTTTCACCGATGTGCTGCTGTCGAAGCGGGCGCGGTCGGTGCTCGCTGTGGACGTCGGCTACGGCCAGCTGGTTTGGCGGCTGCGTAGCGACGATCGGGTCACGGTGTTCGACAGGACCAACGTGCGCAACCTCACCGAGGAATCTCTCGGCGGCACAGTCGAACTCGTGGTCGGCGACTTGTCCTTCATCTCCCTCGCACTGGTATTGCCCGCGCTGGCGGCCTGCGCGAGCGCGGGCGCCGACCTGGTGCCGATGGTGAAACCACAGTTCGAGGTGGGTAAACAACGCGTGGGTTCGGGCGGTGTGGTGCGCGACCCCGAGTTGCGCGCGGAGACGGTGCGGGAGGTCGCCGCCGCGGCGGCCCGTTTGGGTCTGCGCACCCTCGGTGTGGTGGCCAGCCCGCTACCGGGTCCCTCAGGCAATGTCGAATACTTCTTGTGGCTGCGCAAACTCGGTGCGTCCGACGAATGGCAGCCCACGAGCGATGACGAAGAACGGGTCGCCGCGCTGGTTACCCGAGCGGTCGAGGAGGGTCCACAGTGAGCACTGCGACCGAGTCCGGTGTGCGTGAGATTCTGCTGGTGTCGCATCCGGGGCGCGCGGAGATCATCGAGACCGCCCACCGGATGGCGAAGATCTTCGCCGACTCGGGGATCTGCCTGCGCGTGCTCGCCGACGAAGCCGACAGCACACGCTTCGAGCCGAGGCCGGGTGATTTCCCGGTGCGGGTGGTCGAGCACGGCCCCGACGCGGCCGTCGGCTGCGAGATGGTGTTGGTGCTCGGTGGTGACGGCACGTTCCTGCGCGCGGCCGAGCTGGCACGGCCCGCGGCGGTGCCGGTGTTGGGAATCAACCTGGGCCGCGTCGGTTTTCTCACCGAGGCCGAGGCCGAGAACCTGGATGAGGCGCTGGCGCAGGTGGTGCGCCGCGATTACCGGATCGAGAGTCGGATGACGATCGATGTGGCGGTCCGGGTGGACGAGCAGGTGGTGGCCAGCGGCTGGGCACTCAACGAGGCGAGTGTCGAGAACGCCTCGCGGGTGGGTGTGCTGGAGTTGGTGCTCGAGGTCGACGGGCGGCCGGTGTCGTCGTTCGGGTGTGACGGCATCCTGCTGGCCACCCCGACCGGCTCGACGGCGTACGCGTTCTCCGCGGGTGGGCCGGTGGTGTGGCCGGAACTCGAGGCACTGCTGGTGATTCCGAGCAACGCGCACGCGCTGTTCGCAAGGCCGTTGGTGACGAGTCCGCAGTCGAGGATCGCGGTCGAGTCCGTCGCCACGGGACACGATGCGATAGTTTTCCTTGATGGCAGGCGCACCCTCGCACTGCCGCGCGGGGGTCGGTTGGAGGCGGTGCACGGTGTGGAGCCGGTGCGCTGGGTGCGGTTGGATTCCGCGCCGTTCGCCGACCGGATGGTGCGCAAGTTCCAATTGCCCGTGACAGGCTGGCGTGGCCGACGGCGAACGGAGAGCACACGTGCTGACAGAGATCAGGATTGACGGACTCGGCGTCATTTCCACCGCGACCGCACAGTTCCACGAGGGCCTGACGGTTTTGACCGGTGAGACCGGCGCAGGCAAGACGATGGTTGTCACGAGTCTGCACCTGCTCAGCGGCGCGCGCGCCGACGCGGGCCGGGTTCGGCTCGGGGCCGCGCGCGCGGTAGTGGAAGGCCGGTTCACGGTCGAGGATGTGAACGAGGCGGCGGGCGCGCAGGTGGATCGGGTGCTGGAATCCGCTGCGGCCGAACGCGATGACGACGGCAGCATCATCGCGATTCGCACGGTGGGCAGCGACGGTCGCTCCAGGGCGCATCTGGGCGGACGCGGTGTACCCGCCTCGGTGCTCGCGGATTTCACGGCGTCGTTGTTGACGGTGCACGGCCAGAACGATCAGTTACGGTTGCAGCGCCCCGACCAGCAGCTCTCCGCACTCGATCAGTTCGCCCTCGAGACGGTCGGCCCACTGCTGCGCACCTACCAGCAGCGGCGGCGCACCTGGCTGGACGCGCGCGCACAGTTGATCGAACGTACCGAGCGCAGCAGGGAATTGGCGTTGGAGGCCGACCGGCTCACGCACGCGTTGGCGGAGATCGACGGTGTCGCGCCGGAGGCGGGGGAGGACACGCGCATCGTCGAAAACGTGCGCAGGCTCAGCGATCTGGATTCACTCCGTGGTGCGGCACAGACCGCGCACGACGCGTTGGCGGGGCCCGCCGACGCACCCGAAGACAATTCCGGCGCACTGGATTTGCTGGGCGCGGCCCGTGCGCGCATCGACACGGCCGAGGATCCCGCGCTGAGCGCGCTCGGCCCCCGGCTCGTCGACGCGATCGCGGTGGTGGTCGATCTGACCACCGAATTGAGCGCCTATCTGTCGGACCTACCGTCGGATCCCGGTGCGTTGGATTCGTTGCTGACCAGGCAGGCGGAGCTGAAGACGTTGACGCGCAAGTACGCCCCCGATATCGACGGCGTGCTGGCCTGGGCGCAGGATGCGCGCACCAAGCTCGGGTCGCTCGATGTGTCGGAGGAGGCGTTGGCGGCGTTGCGCGCCGAGGTGGACGCCGCGGCCGATCGGGTGCGCACGGCGGCGCGGAAGTTGACGGCGGCCAGGACGAAGGCGGCGGGCAAGCTGGCGACGGCGGTGAGCGCCGAGTTGGGTGGGCTCGCCATGGGCAAGGCGAAGCTGGAGGTCGCGGTCGGGCCGTTGCTCGCGGGCGGACAGGATTCGGCGCCACTGGAGGTCGAGGGAAAGTCGTTGCACGCGAGCGCATCCGGTGTGGACGAGGTGGAGTTCCGCCTGTCGGCACATTCGGGCGCGCAGTCGTTGCCGCTGAGTAAGAGCGCGTCCGGCGGTGAGTTGTCGCGGGTAATGCTGGCGCTGGAGGTGGTGCTCGCGAGTTCCGACCATGGCGCGACGATGGTGTTCGATGAGGTGGATGCCGGGGTGGGCGGCCGCGCCGCGGTCGAGATCGGGCGCAGGTTGGCGCGTTTGGCGCGGACCCATCAGGTGATCGTGGTGACGCACTTGCCGCAGGTCGCGGCATTCGCCGACACCCACCTGGTGGTCGACAAGGCCGATGATGGCGCGGGCAAGGTGAACAGTGGCGTGCACGCGTTGACCAACGAGGAGCGGGTGATCGAATTGGCGCGCATGCTGGCCGGACTCGACGACACCGAGACCGGCCGTGCGCACGCGGAGGAACTGTTGGCGACCGCGAGGTCGGACAAGGCCGACACCGCGGTGGCCTGATTCAGGAGCGAACGGCCTTCCGCACACCCTTGATGAACGGACTGATCAGGCCTTTCAGTACGGCTTCCATCACCTTGTCCGGCACGGGCAGCTTCGGCTCGGACTCCATGGTGTAGGAGACGAGGGTGCCGTTGTCGGCATCGGTGAAGGTCACGACGCCGACGTGCCGTTTCACCGGCGCACCCTTGACGACCTTGTATTCCATTCGTTCGCCGGGAACGAGTTTCGTGATCTCCTCGGTGATCCCCACCGGGCCGAGTCCGACGAGGTGCTGTGCGCCGACGCCCTCGCGTTCCGTCGTTCCCGGCCTGGTCAGCTTGATCTGGATCGGCAGGTAGGGGCCGACGCTCTCGCGCTCGGCGAAGTACCGGTAGACGACATCGCGCGGTGCGGCGATGACGGCTTCGACGGTGGTGCTTGGCATGGTGTCTCCTGTTCGCGGTATCCGTTACCGCAGCATACGGGCACGGGGATCGAAGGAGGTTGCGCGAGGGACGCGGCCGACGTCCACCGAATGATCAGTGCGGACCGGGCTTGACCAGTTGCAGGAACTTCGGCGGCTGTTGCGGGATCAGCTGCAACATCGGGATGGCCTTGTTCTGCGGGTTGCCAGCGAAATCGAAAGACAGGATGCCGGTGGCGCCGTGGAAAGCTTGCTTTTCTTGTAGCTGGCCCAGGACCGCGCGGATGTCTTCGGCCTGCACGGACTCGATGCCGGACCCCGACGCCTTATGGATCGCTTCCGTCGCCGTCAACACCGCGTCGTAGGAAACGATCGCGGAGTCGTCCTCTAATCCGTCCTTGGACAGTTGCTGGTAGCACACCTTTACCGGGCAGGAATTATCGAACTGGTCGATGGCGGTCTGGCTGAACTCACCATCCTCGTTACCGAGCCATGCGTCCGGGTGTGTCAGACCGGTGTAGACGACCGAGATCCCGGAGTCTCTCGCGTGTGCGATGAGATTGTCGTCGGGTTTCGCGAACAACGCCATGTCTACGCCGGTGAGGATGGTCATCTGCGGGCGGCCTTCGCATGGATTGTTGGACAACTCTCTGATGAAATCGATGGCGTCCCTTCCCCGTCCGGCGAAGAATACCGCGTCGGGTTTGGGGCCACAGACGTTCGGTCGCATGTAGCTGAAGGTATTGGCTACGCGACCGTTCATGGAGTTGTATTCCCGAGTGGTCACCGGGAAATTCGGGACTTCTTTGAGGGAATCTAGGAAGGCGTCGGCAAGGGTCGATGTGTAGTGGTCTGCCGGTTTGGTGTCGCGCACCAGTACGGCCCGCTGCATTTTCGAGGTGACATAGGTCGCCGCCGCGCGGCCGTCTTCGAAATTGGTCGGCGAGATCCGGAGGAATCCGTCCGAGCCGCCGACGTCGTCGGCTGTCAATATCGAGGCGATGATCGGCATCTGTATTTCTTGGAGCCGTTGAATCGCCTGCTCCGCGCCGTCGACGCTGAGGCCGATACCGGTCACAGCGACGATATGTTCTTTGTCTCTGAGCTGATCGATCTGGTCGACTGTCGTACTCCACTGCCGCAGAGCGCTTCCCGCGTTGGCGAGCAGCAGCCGCATGTGCGGTTTGCTCGTGCTGGCGTTGTGCGACAGCTGAGCGAGATGGGCGCCCTCGAGATGATGACGAATCCACGACGACGTGATGTCGTCGGTACCATCGCCACGCAGGGTCATCGGAATCATCAAGACCACGCTCACGTAGTCTCCGTCGGCGGCGACGGCGGCGTTCTCGTCGCGAATGGCGTGCTCGATTTCGGTGAGGTCCGGTGAGAACGGCGGCGCGCTTCCGTCGGTCACTCCGGTGCATTCCTTTGGTGAGCCGTGCCAGGAGACGCCCTGGCCGCAACTCATGGCGGTATGGACCAAGATGACCACGCCTACCGAGACGAGTATGACCACCACGACCGCCCCCGCAGCCCACGCGAACGGTCGCCATTTCGGTGGCGGGGGCACGATTGCGTCGCTCATTGGTACCTTTCCGCGCGGTCGTAGAGCAGTTGCGAGCCGCGTCCGTGGCCGTGGGCCACGCGCTGGAGTTCGTTCTTGATGATTCGTACGAGCGTCCGACCGGGGTCCCCGACGGAGTTGTTGGAGATCCACAGCGACGCGACGAGCCAGGCCAACGCGTCGTCCTCGTCCGCGCTACTGCGCTGCACCAGCGCGTGGACCTGATCGATCGGGTCCTCGTCCACGGCGAGTCTGCTCGGCGCCGACGTGATCAGGTCCAGGTCGGTCAACCACGCTTCCGCGGCGGGCAAGTCGAACCTGCCAGGTATGGCGAATGCCCGCCCGAGATATTCGAGCGCGGAGTCGAGGTTCCCCATCGCCACATCGTGGTATCGCGCGGCGGTCTCCTGGCCGTCGTTCTGATACGCGGCCCGACACAGGGCGTGCGTCATGGTCCAGTTTCGTGGGTCGCTGTCGGGGCGATCAGCCAACTCCTGCAAGAGGATATGGCGCAGCCATGGGTTGAGTTCCAGGTCAGGTGATACCGCGCCGCGCCGTTGTCTGACCCACAAATGGTGGCGCAGCCGCTCGAGCAGTTCCTCGCCGTTGGATGGCACCGCGTCGAGCAGGTCTTGCTGATAGAACAGGTCGACATTGCTCGCGGCGCTTGCCGTCACCAAGTCTCTGCGGTCGGCCGCCAACTCGAAATCCTGCATTACTTGTTCGAGCCAGTGTTCGTGCATGGACGTCGGCGTGAGTGTCGGCTCCGACGGCTGCGTTGCTTGTTGCGGGAACGGAAGGTCGAAGATCCTGCGGGCGACGCTGAGTCGTTGGTCGTCGGTGTCGATGTCCCTGAGTGCCGAGAGCGCCTGGAGGGTCGTGGCGGTGCCACCGGGGTGACCGCCGGTGAGCCCGCGGACGAATGCCGTGATCGCCGGGTTCGCGTGTCTGAAGCGGTGCACGGTGAGATCGGTGATGTCCTGTGCGGCAAGCTGGCTCAGATCAAGGAGATACCAGGGGCTCCACGGGCATTCTGGTTCCGTGCCGCGGGGCCAGTCCGTGTCGACGTCTGTGGGCTTGCGGGGTGCGGGCCAGGAGTGACCGTTGGTCAGATGTCCGCGTGGTCGGCGGTAGTCGTCATCGCTCGACCGGTGTCCGCCGGGGCGATGCCAGCTGTCGCTGAGGTGCGGCATCCAGGTCCTGCTGGTCGCGATCACGACCATCGGATCCCAGTCGTCCCTGGCTGTGCGCCGGGCCGCTTGTAACGCGATGAGGAATTTCTGGCCGGACACCGTGTGCACATTATCGAGCAGCACAACACAATTCAGGGTGCGTCGGGTGCGGTTGAACCCGGAATACGCGCGGCGCAGGTCGTTGAGGAACGCATCCATGAACAACTTGTTGACCGCGGCGAGATCGGCGTCGTTGTTGCTGTCCCACTTGGCGAGGTCTGCCAACATGTCCGGCCCGGTGCCAGGAATGCCGTCCATCCTCGGCAGGCGTTGTAACAGCCTGCGCCGATCGAACCAGCCGAGTCCGCGCAGGAGGCCGTCGGCGGCGGGCGCCAGCCACGCGGGCAGTCCCGGCACGATCGAGCCGGTCCAACGCACCAGTTGCACAATGGCTTCACGGTTCTGTTCGACGGGTTGATCGTCGGCCATGATCTCGCCCAGTTCGCGCAGAGCTCGTCTGCGGTTGGTGGGTGCGCCCTCCAGTGTGCTGCCGACGACCAGCAGGCACAACCACAGCTGTGGAAACGCGATCCTGCCGAATTGGTACCAGCGTTTACTCAGGCCGAACGCCAGTCCACCGAGTACTCCCTTCGGGTCCGAATCGTGATCGTCGAAATCGAAGTAGACGTGCGGAATCCGTTCGCAGCGGTCGGCGGCATTGCGTAAGAGAGCCGTTTTCCCCGAGCCGCGCGGACCGAGCGCGACGATCACGGGTAGTTTCCGGCTACGGCCTTCGCTGCGGGCCAGCAACTGTTCCAGCAGTCGACCGGTAATCGATTGCAAACCATACAGTTTCGGCTTGTCTTCGGGCATCGTCCCCTCGATCCCTGTTGTGTCACGCGGCGGAAGTTTACGTCGTGTCGGTACCTTCGCCGTCGGATCGCGCAGTGTTACACATGAATTCGCACGTTTCACATTTGCGCGGCATCGCGTGTGACATGAAGTCGGTTGTGCCCCATTGCGAGTCGGCTCAAACGTGATTTCCCGTATTCGGGAAGAATATGCGTCGGCGCCTGTAAGGCGGCCAGGATTGTCATCCGAACCGCTCGGGTGCCGAAAAATCCGAACCCGTTGAGGAAGTGGACGGTTCGCATCGCATGACGTGCGACCCGGTGGGGCTCGAAGGGCTCGATTCGCGGCATCCTCGCGGCTCTTCGTCGATGTGGCGGTTCATGGGGTTCGGTGGGTCGGTGTCGCGCACGGCAGTACGTGCGCCGATGTGGTAAGGGTTCGGCGCGCCTCCACCCATGGTTGAGGGTTTGCGGCAATCATCGAGCACATGAAAATGCTGGCGTTGTTGTCGAAGAACACCGAAACACTGCCTGGTCTGACCGGTATCGCTCGGGTCGATCGCAACACCCGGCGTTTGCTGAAGCGTGTCGGCCCCGGTGATGTCGCCGTCCTCGACGAGATGGATCTGGATCGTCACACCGCGGACCGCCTGATCGAGGCGGGCGTGGTCGCGGTGATCAACACCTCGCCGTCGATCTCCGGGCGCTATCCCAATCTCGGTCCCGATGTGTTGGTGGCGAATGGGATCCTGCTGCTGGACACGGTGAGCTCGGATGCCTTCAGCAAGATCAAGGACGGCGTCAAGGTGCGGATCGCCGAGGGCATCGTCTACGCGGACAAGTCGGTGAAAAAAGAGCAGGAAGTGCTGGTCGAGGGCATCGAGTTGTCCGAGTCCGCCGTCGCCGACCGGATGATCGAGGCGCGCAACGGCCTCGCCGACCATCTGGAGGCGTTCGCGGGCAACACGATCGAGTACATCCGATCGGAGAGTTCGTTGCTCATCGACGGCATCGGCGTCCCGGAACTCGATCTGACGATGAAGCAGCGCCACGTCGTGGTGGTGGCGGACGGCCCCGACCATGCCGACGATTTGAAGCGGATCAAGGCGTTCGTCAAGGAGTACGCGCCGGTGATGATCGGCGTCGGTCGCGGTGCCGAGACCCTGCGCAAGCAGGGCTATCGGCCGGATCTGATCGTCGGCGATCCCGACGAACTCACCACCAAGACGCTGACCTGTGGTGCCGAGGTGATCCTGCCCGCCGACCTCGACGGTCAGGCCAAGGGGTTGGATCGTATCCAGGACCTCGGCATCGGTGCCACCACCTTCCCGTCGTCGGGATCGCCCGCCGATCTGGCGTTGTTGCTCGCTCATCATCACGGCGCCGCGCTGGTCGTCACCGCGGGTGCCGCCGCCTCGCTCGACGACTTCTTCGATCGCAGCCGCAGGGAGAGCAACCCCGCGACCTTCCTGACCCGGCTCACGCTCGGCACCAAGCTGATGGACGCCAAAGCCATCGCGACGCTGTATCGCCAGCGCATCTCCGCGGTAGTGGTCGCGTTGATCGTGCTCGCGGCGTTGGTCGCGGTGATCGTGGTGCTGCTGGCTTCGAATCAGGGCGGGGAGGTGCTCGACCTCGTGGTGGACTACTGGGACCGATTCGTGCTCTGGACGCACGGCATGGTCGGCCGATGATCTCGCTTCGTCAGCACGCGGTCAGCATCGTCGCGATTTTCCTCGCTCTCGCGATCGGTGTCGTGCTCGGTTCGCAGACGCTGGCCGCCGACCTGCTGTCCGGCCTGCGTACCGACAAATCCGAGCTGAATCAGCGCCTCGACGCGGCGAACGAGCACAATCGCCACCTGACCGAGCAACTCGACAGCGCCGACGGTTTCCTCGCGGGCGCGGCGGATCGCGTGCTCGCGGGCAACCTGGCCGACCGTTCGGTCGCGGTGTTCACCACACCGGACGCGAAGGCCGAGGACGTCGAGGGGGTGCGTAAGAACCTCGGTGCCGCCGGGGCGGAGATCACGGCGACGATCGCGCTCACCGACGCCTTCCTCGACGCCTCCGAAGGCGATCGGATGCGCACCACCCTCACCAATGTGATTCCCGCGGGCGCCCAGTTACGTACCGGCGGTGTCGATCAGGGCAGCATGGCCGGCGACCTGCTCGGCCTGGTGTTGTTGGCCGACCCCGCGTCGAACCAGCCGCGCAGCACACCGCAGGAACTCGGCCTCGCGCTGGAGACCTTGCGTGGTGGCGGCTTCCTCGCCTACGGCGATACCCCCGACCATCCCGCACAGCTGGCCGTGCTGGTCACCGGTGACGGTGTGGATTCCGCCGAGGACAGTCGCGGGGCCAACGCCGCGCGTTTCGCCGGGGCCCTGCGTGGCCGAGGGGCGGGTCTTGTTCTGGCGGGCCGTTCCGGTGCGGCGGAGGCGTCGGGGCCGATCGCCGCCGTGCGTTCGGACCCCGCCATGGCCGCCGCGGTGACCACGGTGGACAACCTCGACCGTGAAATCGGCCGGGTCACCACGGTTCTCGCGCTGCGTGAGCAACTCGACGGTGGGACGGGACGGTACGGAACCGGCGCCGACTCGACCTCGCTCACCCTCGCCGCACGCACGGGGTAGATCTGTCCGAGCGCCAGGATCGGCAAGAACCGACAGGCGCGAGGTCGGCCACCAGCAGCAACCCGACCGTCGGCGTGACAGGCGCGCTCAGGCGGGCGTCGAGCGATCAGCGGGCAAACGCGCGTGGCGTGTGAACGAACCCTCGTCCACGTGTTACCGTGAAGACCCGTGGGTCAAACACGGATTCAGGCGCGAACGGCCACGAAGCACATCTTCGTCAGCGGTGGTGTCGCCTCCTCATTGGGTAAGGGTTTAACCGCCTCCAGCCTCGGTCAGCTGCTGACGGCGCGCGGGTTGCGCGTCACGATGCAGAAACTAGACCCCTATTTGAACGTCGATCCCGGCACGATGAACCCTTTCCAACATGGTGAGGTTTTCGTGACCGACGACGGCGCGGAGACCGACCTCGATGTCGGCCATTACGAGCGTTTCCTGGATCGAGAGCTCACCAGGGACGCGAATGTGACTACCGGGCAGATCTATTCGACCGTCATCGCGAAGGAACGTCGCGGCGAATACCTCGGTGACACCGTGCAGGTGATCCCGCATATCACCGATGAGATCAAGTCAAGGGTGCTCGCGATGAGCGCACCGGACGCGCAGGGGCAGACACCCGACGTGGTGATCACCGAGATCGGTGGCACCGTGGGCGATATCGAGTCGCAGCCGTTTCTCGAGGCGGCGCGCCAGATCCGCCACGATATCGGTCGCGACAATGTGTTCTTCCTGCACGTGTCGCTGGTGCCGTACCTGGCGCCGTCGGGGGAACTCAAGACCAAGCCGACACAGCACTCGGTCGCCGCGCTGCGCAATATCGGTATCCAACCCGACGCGTTGATCCTGCGCTGTGACCGCGAGGTGCCGCAGGGACTCAAGAGCAAGATCGCGCTGATGTGTGACGTCGAGGTCGACGCCTGCATCTCGACGCCGGACGCGCCCTCGATCTACGACATCCCGAAGGTGCTGCATCGCGAGGGCCTCGACGCCTACGTGGTGCGCAAGCTCGGTCTGCCGTTCCGGGACGTGGACTGGACCGTGTGGGGCGATCTGCTCGACCGGGTGCACAAGCCGCGCGAGACCGTGGAGGTCGCGCTGGTCGGTAAGTACGTCGACCTGCCCGACGCGTACCTGTCGGTGACCGAGGCGTTGCGTGCGGGCGGGTTCGCCGCGCGCGCCAGGGCGAGTATCCGGTGGGTGCCCTCGGACGAATGCGAGACCCCCGAGGGCGCGCAGCACGCGCTGCGTGACGTGGACGCGGTGCTGATTCCCGGCGGGTTCGGTATCCGTGGCATCGAGGGCAAGGTCGGCGCCATTCGTTACGCGCGGACCAGGGGCATCCCCTTGTTGGGGTTGTGTCTGGGTTTGCAGTGCGTGGTGATCGAGGCGGCCAGGTCGGTCGGCCTCGACGACGCGAATTCGGCGGAGTTCGAGCCGGACACCACCTATCCGGTGATCTCGACGATGGCCGATCAGGAGCAGGCGGTCGCGGGCGAAGCCGATCTGGGCGGCACCATGCGCCTCGGCGCCTATCCCGCCGTGTTGACGAAGGGTTCGGTGGTCGCGCGCGCCTATGGCACCGACGAGGTCTCCGAGCGGCACCGGCATCGGTACGAGGTGAACAACACCTACCGCGACAAGATCGCCGAGAGCGGCCTGTTGTTCAGCGGCACCTCACCGGACGGGCATCTGGTGGAGTTCGTGGAACTGCCCGCGCAGACCCACCCGTTCTTCGTCGCCACCCAGGCGCACCCGGAGCTCAAGAGTCGCCCGACTCGTCCGCACCCCTTGTTCACGGCATTGATCGCCGCGGCACTGAAGTACAAGGCGGCCGAACGACTTCCGGTGGACATTCCGGAAGAGGACTTCGTCGCGGCGGAACAGGGATAAGGGATCACGGCGATGAGCGAGGGAACGAACGCGCCGGGCAGCCACGACTTCGAGACGCTGAGCAGCGAAACGCTCTACAGCGGGGCGATTCTCGCCTTGCGCCGCGACCAGGTGCGGATGCCGGGCGGGCAGACCGCCGAGCGTGAGGTGATCGAGCATCACGGTGCCGTCGCGGTGGCCGCGATCGACGAGGACGATTCGGTGGTGTTGATCAACCAGTATCGCCATCCGATCGGTGCGCGGCTGCTCGAGTTGCCCGCCGGTTTGCTCGATCTACCGGGTGAGGACCCGCTGGCCGCGGCGAAGCGGGAGCTCGCCGAGGAGACCGGGTTGGCCGCGCGGGAATGGTCGGTGCTGGTGGATGTGGTGCTCTCACCGGGGTTCACCGACGAGGCGCTGCGGGTGTATCTGGCCCGAGGCCTGTACGAAACCGATCGTCCCGAACCGGAATTGGAAGAGGCCGACATCCAGGTGCTGCGGATGCCGGTGCGCGAGGCTGTGCGCGCCGCCCTCGCGGGCGAGATCGTCAATGCGACCGCGGTCGCCGGTGTGCTCGCCCTGGCCGCCGCGCGTGCCGGTGACGTGACGCCGCGTGCCGAGGACGCACCGTGGGCGGGCAGGCCGGAGGCCTTCGTGCGGCGCAAAGCCGCGCAGCGGTCGCAGGACTGACGGGATCCTCGGTCGTGCTCGCCCGTACGACGGACGCCTACCTCGACCACCTCGCGGTCGAGCGTGGCGCCACCGCCAACACTCTCGGGGCTTACCGGCGTGATCTGAGCCGGTATCTGGAATTCCTGAGTGGGCGTGCGATCACGTCGCTGGATCGCGTGACCGAGCACGATGTCGCGGAGTTCACCGTCGCGCTGCGCGCGGGTGGCGCGTTGTGCGCCGACGGTGTCGCGCATCCGCCGTTGGCCGCGAGTTCGGTCGCGCGCGCACTGATCGCGGTGCGCGGGCTGCATCGTTTCGCCGCTGCCGAGGGGATGACCACCGAGGACGTCGCGCACGCGGTGAAACCGCCGACCGCGGGTCGGCGGTTGCCGAAAGCCCTGCCCTACGACCAGGTGCTGTTGTTGCTCGACGCGGCGGGTGGCGCGCCGGTCGGCGAGGGCGCCGCGGCTGCGGGCACCCTCGGCGAGGGCGCCGCGGCTTCGGGCAGCCTCGGCGGGGGCGCCGCGGCTGCGGGCAGCGATGGTGGGCCGCGTGGTTTGCGTGATCGCGCACTGCTGGAACTGTTGTATTCCACCGGTGCCCGAATCTCCGAGGTGATCGCGCTCGATCTCGACGATCTGAGTGCGGCGTCGGAGGAACGCGCGGTGGTGTTGCACGGCAAGGGTGGCAAACAGCGCATGGTCCCGATCGGACGTCCCGCGCTCGCGGCGGTGGACGCCTACCTGGTGCGCGGTCGACCGGTCTTGACCGCGCGCGGAAAGGGCGATGCCGCAGCGTTGTTCGTGAACGTGCGTGGCGGCCGCCTCTCGCGCCAGAGCGCGTGGCAGGTGTTGCGTACCGCGGCCGAGCGCGCGGGTATCCGGGCGACGGTGTCGCCACATACGTTGCGGCACTCGTTCGCCACGCATCTGCTCGACGGTGGCGCCGATGTCCGGGTGGTGCAGGAACTCCTCGGCCACGCGTCGGTGACGACCACGCAGATCTACACCTTGGTCACGGTCAACACCCTGCGCGAAGTATGGGCAACGGCACATCCTCGGGCGCGCTGAGGCATTCGGTGACACGGGGTATCCGGCCCTGCGGATGCTGTGGCGCGCGGGCAGCGAGTATCGTCCGTTCGAGGTACTTCCCGCCGTCGGCGGGATCGTTCGAGGGGAGTGCGAGGTGGCGCCGTGATCGAGTCGGACGACCGGTTCGGTCGATGCCGGGTACCGTTTTTCTGGTCGCGACCCGGCGTGTGGCCGCGAACACGCCGTACGATGCGCGGCATCGGAGTGCCGCCACGCGGTAGCGTCTAGCGAGAGCTGGACCGTAGGAAAGCGAGGTCGAGCCTGATCGGTCTCGCTACGCTCGGCGAGGCAACGGGCAGGAACGTGAAGGAGTAGCGGATCGTGACGACAGCCGGAGCGGCGGAGCCGCCGATGGGTGCTGGGGCGCAACCGCTTACGGATCCGCAATCGGGACCGTACTCGGAGGGCGCGGCAGCAGCGCTGTGGGGTAGCGGTGCCGAACCCGTCCCCGACGGTGGGGAGGAACTCGGCCCCACCGGTCGTCCCTTGCGTCTTGTCCCTGATCCGCCCCCGCTCGGTGAGCACGGCAACGCGCTGATCGTCGCCATGTGCAACCAGAAGGGTGGCGTCGGAAAGACCACCTCCACCATCAATCTCGGTGCGGCACTCGCCGAATACGGGCGCAAGGTGCTGCTGGTCGACCTCGATCCGCAGGGTGCGCTTTCGGCGGGACTCGGTGTGGGCCACCATGAGCTGGACTTCACCGTGCACAACCTGTTGATCGGGTCGAAGGTGTCGATCGATGACGTGCTGACGCCGACCAGGGTCGAGAACATGGACCTGCTGCCGAGCAATATCGATCTCTCGGCCGCGGAGATCCAGCTGGTCAACGAGGTGGGTCGAGAGCAATCCCTCGGCAGGGCACTGGAACCGGTGCGCGGCAACTACGACTACATCCTGATCGACTGCCAGCCGTCGCTCGGCCTGCTGACGGTGAACGCGTTGGCCTGCTCCGATGGGGTGATCATTCCGATGGAATGCGAGTATTTCTCGCTGCGCGGTTTGGCGTTGCTCAACGACACCGTGGAGAAGGTCAGGGACCGGCTGAATCCGCGCTTGAGCCTGCACGGAATAGTGGTCACCATGTTCGACGCGCGACTGTTGCACTCGCGCCAGGTGATGGCGCGCCTGGTGGAGGTGTTCGGCGACCTGGTGTACGACACGGCGATCTCGCGCACCGTCCGTTTTCCGGACGCCAGCGTCGCGGGTGAGCCGATCACCACGTGGTCGCCGAAATCAGGTGGGGCCGAAGCGTATCGAGCGATGGCACGGGAAGTCATTCACCGGTCGGGCCGGTGATCGGCGCCGCCGACCCCGCGCCACCGACAAGCTCCGAACCGTTCGTCGATTCCGCGGTAGCCGAATTGTCGGAAGCCACGCAGATCGAAGCGGCTACGGAGCACACAGAAGACCCGGAGGACCAGAAAACCGCTGGTATTCCGGCCGTCGATGCCACGCAACCGGAGCCGAAGACCGGATTCCATCTGCGGCTGAGCAACTTCCAGGGCCCGTTCGACCTGTTGCTGACATTGATCAGCTCGCGCAAGCTCGACGTCACCGAGGTGGCGTTGCACCAGGTGACCGACGAGTTCATCGCCTACACCAAGGCGATGACCGCCGATCTCGCGAAGCAGAACACGTTGCGCGCGGACAAGATTCTGGATCAGACCACCGAATTCCTTGTCGTCGCCGCGACGTTGCTCGATCTGAAGGCGGCGCGGTTGCTGCCCGCGGGGGAGATGTCCGACGCGGAGGACCTCGAGCTGTTGGAGGCTCGTGACCTGCTGTTCGCCCGACTCTTGCAGTATCGCGCGTTCAAACAGGTCGCGGCGCTGTTCGCGGAACTGGAGGCGGTCGCGCTGCGTCGGTATCCGCGTGCGGTCGGGTTGGAGGAGCGGTTCGCCGAACTGCTGCCCGAGGTCACCTTGGGGGTCAGCCCGGAGCAGTTCGCCGATATCGCCGCGGCCGCTTTCCGTCCACGACCCGCGCCGACGGTGGGCCTGGACCACCTGCACGCGCATGCCATCTCCGTCGCCGAGCAGGCGGTGCTGGTGTTGGAACGGTTGAAGTTGCGCGGTGTCGGCCAGTGGACCAGCTTCACGGAACTGGTCGACGACTGCGAGGTGCCGATCCAGATCGTCGCGCGCTTCCTCGCACTGCTCGAGCTCTATCGCGGCAAGACGATCGAGTTCGAGCAGCCGGATCCGTTGGGGCCGCTCGCGGTGAGTTGGGTCGGCGACGGGGAGCACGCGGGCGCGGCCACGCAGCCGGTGACGATCGAGGAGGATTACGGGTGAGCCAGGCAGCGACACCGGACGAAGTGGGCGAACACACACCCGATCCGCTCGATGATCCTCGTCTCGACGACGACGAATTCCGGTCCGCGTTGGAGGCGCTGCTGCTGGTGGTCGACGCTCCCGCACCGGTGGAACAGCTGGCCAACGCCCTGGAGGACACCGAGCAGCGAGTGCAGGCCGCGCTGCACGCGATGTCGGCCGAGCTCTCGGCGCGTGGCAGCGGCATCGACCTGCGTTTCGTCGGAGACGGGTGGCGCTTCTATACTCGAACCGAGTACGCGCCGTATGTGGAACGGATGCTGCTCGACGGCTCCCGCTCGAAACTGACGCGGGCGGCCTTGGAAACATTGGCGGTGGTGGCATACCGTCAGCCGGTGACCCGGACCAGGGTCGGCGCGGTACGCGGCGTGAATGTCGACGGTGTCATGCGAACCCTGCTCGCCAGGGGGCTGATCGCCGAGGCAGGCGCCGATCAGGAAACCAACGGCACGCTGTATCGCACGACCGAACTGTTCCTGGAACGGATCGGGTTGGCGTCGTTGAATGATCTACCGCCGCTGGCGCCGTTGCTTCCCGGTGTCGATCTGATCGATGAGATCAACGACAGCCTGGATACCGACCCGCGCTATATCAAGTCGAGAAAACCGACCGAGGCCGATTTGGACCTCGGTACCGAGAACTGACAGGACAACATGAATACGCCCGCTCGCCGAGATGGCACACCGGATCGTAGAAAACGAAATACCGAGCCAGAACGTCAAGGCCGGTCCGATCGCAGTACTCCGCGCGAAGGCGCGCCCACCCGTGGTCGCGGGTCGAGTGCGCGCGGCGCGCAACGAGGTGCGAGCACCCGGGGGGGTGGCTACCGCGGCGCCGATGCGCAGCGCGGTGATTCTCCTCGTGGTGGTTACCGGGGCTCGGACGCGCCCCGTGGCGATTCTGCCCGCGGTGGTTACCGAGGCGCTGAGGCCCGACGCGGCCAGGCCCCTCGTGGCGATTACCGCGATGCCGATGCGCAGCGCGGTGATTCTCCTCGTGGTGGTTACCGGGGTTCCGACGCGCCGCGTGGCGAGTCCACCCGCGGGGCCGGCTATGGTGGCTCGGCTCGCGACAACACCGCACGACGCGGAACCGATCAGCGCCGAACTGCACAGGGCGAGAACAATTCTCGTGGCGCAACCGGCTACGGTGGGCCGCAGCGGCGACCCGCGGGTGCCGGAGCGGGAAAGCCGACCGGCAAGAAGAACAAGCCGAAGCGTCAGTCACCGCAGCCGACGATCCTGAGCAATGCCAAACCCGCGCGGCACCAGAACGTCGATCTCACCGAGGCCGACGGTCCGCGCAGGCTGCCTGCGGGTGAGGGCGAACGATTGCAGAAGGTGCTGGCCAAGGCCGGTGTCGCCTCGCGCCGCGCGGCGGAGGAGATGATCGCGCAGGGCCGAGTCGAGGTCGACGGCGCGATCGTGGTCGAGCAGGGCTTGCGGATCAATCCTGACCTCGCGGTCGTGCGGGTCGACGGCACCCGCGTCATGGTGCGCGACGAGTTGGTGCATGTCGCGATGAACAAGCCGAGGGGCTGGCAGTCGACCATGTCCGACGACCTCGGTCGGCCGTGCATCGGCGATATCGTCGCCGAACGGGTGGCCGCGGGCCAGCGACTGTTCCACGTCGGGCGCTTGGACGCCGACACCGAAGGTCTGCTGCTGCTCACCAACGACGGCGACCTCGCGCATCGCCTGATGCACCCGTCGTTCGAGGTGTCGAAGACCTACCTGGCGACGGTGACCGGTGAGGTCAACCGGTCGGTCGGCAAGCGGCTGAAAGAGGGCGTCGAGCTCGACGACGGCCCGGCCAGGGTCGACCGCTTTCAGGTGCTCGAACTGGGGGAGGGACGTTCCCTGGTGAAGTTGGTGTTGCACGAGGGACGCAAGCACATCGTGCGCAGGTTGCTCGACGCGGTCGGGTTTCCGGTGACGCGGCTCGTGCGCACGAATCTGGGTCCCGTTGTCCTCGGTGACCAGCGGCCGGGCACCCTGCGGGTGCTCGGGCGCGACGAAATCGGCAAACTCTACGAGGCGGTGTCATTGTGAGTGCACTTCGAGGTGGGGTCATGAACGGTGTGGAGACCGGCATGAACGAGCACGACCCCGAGTCGACGTCGGAGGCCACCCCGCTGGTCGTCGCGATGGACGGACCCTCGGGGACCGGCAAGTCCAGCGTCTCGCGGCGCCTGGCGACCCGGCTCGGCGCTCGGTACCTCGATACCGGCGCGATGTACCGGGTGGCGACGCTGTCGGTGTTGCGTGCCGGGGTGGACCTGTCGGATGCCGAGGCGATCGCCGCCGCCGTCGCCGACCTCCCGTTGTCGATCGGCACCGATCCGAGCCATGAGGTGATCGCGCTCGACGGTGCCGATGTCTCCGAGGAGATCCGTGGCGACGCGGTGACGAAGGCGGTGTCCGCGGTGTCGGCCGTCGCCGAGGTGCGGACACTGCTGGTGGCCACGCAGCGCACGATCGCCGCGCGCGCGGGTCGGATCGTGGTCGAGGGTCGCGATATCGGCACGGTGGTCCTCACGGATGCCGACGCCAAGATCTATCTGACCGCGTCCGCCGAGGCGCGTGCTTTCCGCCGTAACCAGCAGAACATCGATGAGGGGCGTGGCGACGACTACGCGGCGGTCCTGGCCGATGTGCAGCGCCGCGACACCCTCGATTCCACTCGTGCGGTGTCGCCGTTGCGTTCGGCCGAGGACGCGATCCTGGTCGACACCAGCGATCTCACCAAGGATCAGGTCATCGACGAGCTGTACCGCATTGTGGGACAGCAGGTTTCGGTGCGTCGTGGGGGAGGTGCTCGATGAGTCATCCGATCAACGAGGATGTGCTTGCCGGAGACGGCATCTGGACCGACGAGTCCGACTGGGACCTCGCCGAGCTCGACGGTGGGTTCGGCGAGGACACCTCGGTGGCGATGCCGACGCTCGCCGTCGTCGGTCGACCGAACGTGGGCAAATCGACCCTGGTGAACCGAATCCTCGGCCGTCGCGAGGCGGTCGTGGAGGACATCCCGGGTGTCACCCGTGACCGCGTCTCCTACGAGGCGAACTGGGCTGGTCGGCGTTTTCTGGTGCAGGACACCGGCGGATGGGAGCCCGACGCCAAGGGCTTGCAGCAGTCGATCGCTCGGCAGGCCGAAGAAGCGATGCGGACCGCCGACGCGATTCTGTTGGTGGTCGACGGTGTGGTCGGCGCCCAGGCCAGCGACGAGGCGGCGGTGCGGCGGCTGCGTCGCTCCAAGATTCCGGTGATTCTCGTCGCCAACAAGGTCGATGACGAACGCGTCGAATCCGAAGCCGCCGCGCTGTGGTCGCTCGGCCTCGGCGAACCACGCATGGTCAGTGCCGCGCACGGTCGTGGCACCGGCGATCTGCTCGATGATGTGCTCGCGGCGTTGCCCGAGACGCCGCGCGAGGGTGTCGCCGGGACGGGTCCGCGCAGGGTGTCGTTGGTCGGCAAGCCGAATGTGGGCAAGTCCAGCCTGCTCAACAAGTTGTCGGGCAATGAGCGCTCGGTGGTGCACGACGTCGCCGGTACCACGGTCGACCCGGTGGATTCGCTGGTCGAATTGGGCGGCAAGATCTGGAAGTTCGTGGATACCGCCGGTTTGCGGCGCAAGGTGTCCAATGCCAGTGGCACCGAGTTCTACGCGTCGTTGCGCACCAAGTCCGCATTGGAGGCCTCGGAGGTCGCGATCATGCTGATCGACGCCTCGCAGCCGATCACCGAGCAGGACCTGCGGGTGATCAGCATGGTGGCCGATTCCGGTCGCGCGCTGGTCTTGGCGTTCAACAAGTGGGATCTGGTCGACGAGGACCGTCGCCTGCAACTCGAGCGCGAGATCGATCGCGACTTGATCCGGGTGCCGTGGGCGGGCCGGGTGAACGTCTCCGCGCACACCGGTCGCGCCGTCGCGAAGTTGGTGCCCGCCATGGAGACCGCGCTCGAATCGTGGGACAAGCGCATTTCGACCGGGCGGCTCAACACCTGGTTGAAGGACGTGGTCGCCGCGACCCCGCCGCCGATGCGCGGCGGCCGGTTGCCCCGAGTGCTGTTCGCTACCCAGGCCACGACCCGACCGCCGACCTTCGTGCTGTTCACCTCGGGCTTCCTGGAGGCTGGTTATCGGCGTTTCCTGGAGCGGCGATTGCGGGAGGAGTTCGGCTTCGACGGCTCGCCGGTGCGCATTTCGGTGCGGGTGCGCGAGAAGCGCGAACGCAAGCGGTAGTCACCGATCGTGACATGACACTGCCCTTGGCTCGGGTCCGAGCCAAGGGCAGTGTCATGTCTCACGGTTGCGGTTGTAGCTGCTCCGGTTCTTCTTCGGGTCGATCGGGCGAAGCGGCTGCGGTCGTCACGGTTTCGGGGGTGAGGTCCCTGGCGATCAAGGAGTCGCCCGCGGTCTCGGCGGCAACCGCGTCGGGAAGCGCGGTTGCCGAGGTCGAGTCGGTCGCGGTTCGGCGTGGCACCAACAGCCAGACCGCCGCTGCCACCAGTGCGCCGATCGCCGCGAGGGTGTAGGAGTTACCGAGGAGGAATTGCTCAGGCGTCCAGGCGAATTCACGGTAGTTCGCCTGTGGCACCCACCAGATCAGACCCTGGGGTATCAGCGGTAGGTCCGATTCCCACGTACCGGTCGCGCTGATCTGCATGGGCCAGGCGAACATGAACAGGTAGATCACCAGCGGTACCGCGATGCGCACGCCGAGCGGGCGTTCGCGCAGCGCCTGGAACACCCACAGCACGGCCGGAATCACCCACACCCAGTAGTGCGTCCAGGAAATCGGCGAGACCAGCAGCATTACCGCGGCGGCGAGCAAGGCGCCGAGGAGTTGATCGCCGCGCAGGTAGGCCACGCGCGCCGCCGCCATGCCCGCGATCGCGAGGACGCCCGAGGCGAGGAAGGCGAGGGTGTTGTCGTCCCAGCTCGACCATTGCAGTCGCCCGAAAACCCCGTTGATCGACTGGTTCTGCACGAAGGCGAAGCCGATGCGGTTCTGCGAGCTCATGGTCGTTGTCCAGAACTGCCAGGCCTGCGCGGGGCGGTACCACAGGCCGATCGCCACCGTGGCGCCGAACGCGCCGCACGCGACGGCCGCGGCCTTGAACTGGCGAGTGATCAGGAGGTAGACGACGAAAACCGCCGGGGTGAGCTTGATTCCGGTGGCGATGCCGATCAGGATGCCGCGATACCAGCGTCCCTTGGGCAGGGCCAGGTCGATCAGCACCATCGCCATCAGGATCACGCTCAATTGCCCGAACCGAAAGGTCTGTTGGACGGGTTCCAGCCAGAGCGCGGCGGCCGCGACGGCGATGGTGAGCGCGAGTGTGGTGGCGGTGCGTTTTCGGTGCTGGAGCACGGCGGTGCTCCAGACGCTGAGCCACAGTGCGGCGAGGGTGAGTACCACGACGCCGGTGCCGATGTAGTCGATCGGTATGCGCGCCAGTTCGGCGCAGATCCAGGCGGCGAAAACGGGGTAGAGGAACGGCAAACCCATGGGGCTGCGTCCGTCGTAAAGGAGGGTGGGGTGCAAGGCCGCGGCGACGCCGCCCCACATATAGACCTGAAGGTCGATCTGATGCCAGAACACCGCCCAATTCGGGCGCAGGAAGGTCAGCCAAGTACCGACAGAAAGACAAGCGAACAGGATGGCAGAGCTGATAGCCGTGAACTTGTGCGGTGTAGGGGCTTTCGTACCCGCAACGGCAACGCGCTGCTCTCCTGTCCGCAGGATGACAGCCATTGAAATTGTGTTTCCTTCATCAGGTAAGACATGTCGCAAACACGCCGACAACTAGATAACCACGCTAACTAGTCGGACCCTATCACTCACCTTCGCGCATATCTCACCATGATCTCGCCGGGTAGATCGTGAGATCGCACGAGGAACGCGCCGCGGCCGAACTGTCCTGCGAGTCGACCGGCGCACACGCGCGATCGACCGGCTCGGCCGTGGCGTTCGACTACTTCGCCAGCGCGGCGACCGTGGCCGCGGCGCCGTGCTCGTAGAGCGAATCCAGCGCTGCCACGTAGGCTTCCACGAATCGCGGCTCGTCGAGGAGATCGCCGAACACGGCGCGATCGGTGAGGAAAGCGGTGCGGTCGGTGCGCTGGCTTTTGGCCAGTGGCGTGAGGCGGTCGCGGAGGCGGTCCACGATATCGATCGGGTTTCCCTGTTCATCGATACCCTCGGCATAGCGCGCCCAGCTGGCGACAATCGCTGCCGCACAGGTGATCTCACCTCCGTCGGCGAGTTGGCTGCGGACTACGGGAAGCAGCCATTTGGGAATGCGGTCGGAGGATTCGGCGCACAGGCGGGCGAGGGTGTCGCCGACGGCGGGATTACTGAAACGCTCGATGAGTGTCTGTTTATAGGCGTCGAGATCGACACCTGGCACCGGAAGTAAAGTCGGTGTCGCCTCGATATTCATGTATCGCAACAACATTCGGCGGAAGTCCGGATTCTGCGCCGCCTCGTGCACCGGACGATAACCACTCAGATAACCGAAGTAGGCCAATGCCTGATGGCTGGCATTGAGCAGGCGCAGCTTCATCAGTTCATACGGTGCGACGTCCTCGACCAGCTGCACGCCCACCTCGTCGAAGTCCGGTCTGCCCAGGCTGAAGGAGTCTTCCAGCACCCACTGGGCGAACGGCTCGGCGATCACCGGCCATTCGTCGAGGACGCCGTACCTGCGCGCGACTTCGTCGGTGGCCGTTGGCGGCGTCGCCGGGGTGATCCGGTCCACCATGGAATTCGGGAACCGCACTTCGGTTCGCACCCATTCGCCGAGTTCTGGATCGCGCAGCCGCGCGAACGCCGAGAAGGTGTCGCGGGCGACATGACCGTTGCCTTCGATGTTGTCGCACGACATCACCGTGAACGGGGGGATGCCACGGCCCCTTCGGCGTACCAGCGCCTCGATGACGAGCCCGAAGATGGTGGCGGGCACCGCGTCCGGTGCGAGATCGGCACGCACAGCCGGATCCTCGGCGTCGAATTCACCGGTGTGCGCGGAGAAGTTGTAGCCACCCTCGGTGACGGTGAGCGAGACGATGCGGGTGGTGGGGTCGGCGAGCTTCTCCAGCACAGCTTCGGGATCGTCGGGGGCATAGAGGTACTTGACGATCGAGCCGATCACGGTGGTGTTCCAGCTGCCGTCGGCCGCGACCGAGGACAGGGTGTAGAGCCCGTCCTGTGCGTCGAGTACGTCGCGCATGCGGCGATCGCCGGGCAGGACGCCGACGCCACAAATGCCCCATTCGCGTGCCTTGCCGTTGCGTAACAGCTGGTCGATGTACATGGCCTGGTGTGCGCGATGGAAACCGCCGACACCGAAATGCACGATGCCGGTCGAGATTTCGGAGCGGTCGTAGTCGGGTGCCGCGAGCGCGGGGCCGAGTTCGCGCAGCGTCGCCTCGCGCAGTGGCACATTCACGGTTCCGGTCATATCCACCCCTCGAGTGTTGTGTAGATCACAATCTCGATGGTAGCCTCCTTTGAGCAACGGGTCACCTGATGAGCAGATGATCACCGCAATGTGTTGTGCCGCCGATCCGCGCACAGTGCATGGATTGTGCAGCGGATCGATGAGAAACGGTTCGATGAGGAGCGCGTGTGGTGACCGAACCAGCCCGGCACGCCACCCCGGACGACGTCCGACTCGCCTTGCGTGCCGCGCAGCTCTACCACCTGGAGGGCGCGACGCAAGCCGAGATCGCCGGGAAACTCGGCGTTTCCCGCCCTACGGCGGGCAGGCTGATCGCGCGGGCGCGGGCGCAGGGCCTGGTGCGGATCGAGATCAGTGTTCCCGAGGAGCTGCGCTCGGCGGTGCATACCGACATCGAGGGTGAGCTGGAGTCGGTCTTCGGCATCACCGAGGCGGTGGTGCTCGGCGACGTGCCCGACGGCTCGCCCTACGGCATGGTGCCGCTGGCGCGGTCCGCGGTCGGCGCGCTCACCCGCAGGTTGCGCGCCGACGACACGCTCGGATTCACCTGGGGCCCCGAAACCAGTGCCGTCGCACGCGAATTGCGTACCAGGGCAGCACGCTGCGCACGGGTGGTGCAACTGGACGGCTCGATGACCTCCGGTGACTACGAAACCGGTGTCGATTACACCCTCGGTCGGTGCGCCAGACAGTTGCAGGCCACGCCGGTGCGACTGCATGCCCCGCTCTACGCCGATTCCGCGACTGTTACCGCGCTGGTGCAGGATTCGGTGCTCGGTCGAGCGATCGCGCTCGGTCGCGACGCGGACGTCATGATGTTCGGCGTCGGCACGGTATCCAAGGCCACCACGCTGTTCGAGGGAAGTTATCTGGACACCGCGATCCTGGACGAGCTGCGCGGCCTCGGCGCGGTCGGCGAGATCGGTGGCCGGTTCTTTCGCGCCGACGGCACCGATGTGCCGGGATCGCTTGCCGCACGGACGGTCTCGGTGGAGTTGGATGCGATCCGCGCCTGCGCGGCCTCGGTGCTGATCTCCGGCGGCCGGGAGAAACACGAAGCCGTGCTCGCGGTGCTGCGCGGTGGTTTGGCCAAGATCCTCGTCACCGATATCGACTGCGCCCGGTGGTTGTTGGAACAGAAAGAGGGTGCTGCCCTGTGAAGCCGCTGAAGTCCATCCCTGGCTCGCGCGGGAGGTTTGTGAAACCGATCCTCGCGCTGGCCGTCTCGGCAGTGCTCGGGCTCTCCGGCTGCGCGGGCGCCGGATCGTTCGGTGCCGGAGGCAAGACCGTGACCATCGCGATGGTCTCGAATTCGCAGATGCAGGACGCGATCGCGCTCTCGGGTGCGTTCGAACGCGAAAACCCCGGCACCAAACTGAAATTCGTGTCGCTGTCGGAGAACGAGGCCCGCGCCAAGATCACCGCGTCGGTCGCCACCGGCGGCGGCGAGTTCGACGTGGTGATGATCAGCAATTACGAGACGCCACAGTGGGCGCACAACGGGTGGCTGGTGAACCTCTCGGACTACGCACGGCGGACGCCGGGGTACGACGAGGCCGATTTCATTCCCACGCTGCGGGAATCGCTGTCCTATCAGGGCGATATGTACGCGGTGCCGTTCTACGGGGAGTCGTCGTTCCTGATGTACCGCAAGGACCTGTTCGAGCAGGCAGGTCTGCGCCTACCCGAGGAACCCACCTGGTCCCAGGTCGCCGACGCGGCGGCGAAACTCGATGATCCGGTCTCCGGGCGCTCGGGGATCTGCCTGCGTGGGAAGCCGGGCTGGGGTGAATCGCTCGCCCCGCTGAACACCGTGATCAACACCTTCGGCGGCCGCTGGTTCGATGAGGACTGGCACGCGCAGCTGACCAGCCCCGAGGTGGAGCGCGCCGTACAGTTCTATGTGGACCTGGTGCGCGCGCACGGCGAACCCGGCGCGGCGACAAGCGGTTTCGGGGAATGTGCGACGCAGCTTTCGCAGGGGAACACCGCGATGTGGTACGACGCGACGTCGGCGGTCTCGGTGCTGGAAGACCCGGAATCGAGCAAGGTGGTCGGCAAGATCGGGTACGCGCTCGCACCGATCGAGCAGAAGCCGAATTCCGGCTGGCTCTACACCTGGTCGCTCGGCATCCCCAAGGCCAGTCACAAGCAGGACCAGGCTTGGCAGTTCATCTCCTGGATGACCGGCAAGCCCTATCTGCGGATGGTGGGTGAACAACTCGGCTGGCCGCGCGTGCCACCGGGCAGCCGCCTTTCGACCTACCAGATCCCGGAATACCGGGCGGCGTCGAAGGCATACGGTCCATTGACGCTGTCCTCGATCGAGGGGGTCGACCCCGCGCACTCCACCACGAAACCGGTGCCCTACACCGGGGTTCAGTTCCTGACGATCCCGGAATTCCAGGATCTCGGCACCAGGGTGAGTCAGCAGATCAGCGCCGCCGTCGCGGGCCAGATCAGTGTGCGCGACGCGCTCGAACAGTCGCAGCAGTACGCCGAGGTCGTCGGCCGGTCGTATCGGGAGAGCC
This sequence comes from Nocardia callitridis, assembly GCF_039543305.1. NCBI lineage: Bacteria > Bacillati > Actinomycetota > Actinomycetes > Mycobacteriales > Nocardiaceae > Nocardia > Nocardia callitridis. Next base: position 29,984 of record NZ_BAABJM010000004.1, read on the forward strand.
AGTAATCATGTCCGAAACACTCACCGCCGTAGCGGATTCCGAACCTGATACGCCGACCCCGAGCACGTCGGGCCGCGATCGGATCTCGCGCGCCGAAGGCTGGCGTCGCCGAGGTCCGCTGCTACCCGCATTGATCTTCCTGCTCGTCGTCACCCAGGTGCCGTTTCTGTTCACGCTGTACTACTCCACCCAGTCGTGGAACCTGGTGCGGCCGGGATCACGCCACTTCACCGGGCTACAGAATTACGCGGATGTATTCGGCGACAGCCAGTTTCGGCAAGTCGCGCTCAACACCGTGATCATGATCGTCGGCACGGTGCTGATCTCGGTGGTGCTCGGCCTGCTGCTCGCACTGCTGCTCGACCGTGCCTTCTTCGGGCGCGGCGTCGTGCGCACCCTGCTGATCACACCGTTCCTGGTAACCCCGGTGGCGGCGGCGCTGATCTGGAAGACCACCATGCTCGATCCGGTGTTCGGACTGGTGAACTTCGTGCTGAGCCCGTTCGGTGTGGGCCAGATCGACTGGGTGAGCAAGTTTCCGCTGCCCGCGGTCATGGCGGATCTGGTGTGGCAGTGGACGCCGTTCATGATGCTGTTGATCCTCGCGGGCTTGCAGTCGATGCCGCGCGACATCGTGGAAGCCGCGCGCGTCGACGGGGCGAGTTCGTTCTCGATCTTCCGCGAGCTGACGCTGCCGCATCTGCGTCGATTCATCGAACTCGGCGCGGTACTCGGCGCGATCTACCTGGTCAACACCTTCGACGCGGTGTACATGATGACCTCGGGTGGACCGGGGATCGCCAGCGCCAACCTGCCGTTCTACATCTACCAGCGCGCATTCCTCGGCTTCGATATCGGCCAGGCCGCCGCCATGGGCGTGGTGACCGTCGTCGCCACCACCATTGTGGCGACGCTGGCACTGCGGTTGCTGTTCAAGTCCTTCACCGGGAAAGAGGAGGCCGCGTGATGAGCGCTCCCGCACGCGAGAAAACCGTGACGGCGCAGGGCATTCCGATGCGTAAACGGCGCAGCGGCGCCGGGTGGCTGTGGAGTGTGCTGGCCTGGGTGATCGGCATCGGCTTCTTTTTCCCGGTGCTGTGGATGGTGATCACCGCCTTCAAACAGGAGGGTGACGCCTACACCGATCCGCCGAAACTGTTCTTCACCCCCACCCTGGACCAGTTCGCCGCCGTGCTCGACAGTGGGATCGGCACCAGCCTGCTGAACTCCACGTTCGCTACCGGAATGTCGACGATTCTGGTGCTGCTCTTGGGCATTCCCGCGGCCTTCGCGCTGTCGTTGCGCCCGGTGCGCCGCACGCAGGACGCGCTGTTCTTCTTCATCGGCACCAAGATGCTCCCGGTGGTCGCGGCGATCGTCCCGCTGTATGTGATCGTCGGTGACATCGGCCTGCTGGACAATATCTGGGCGTTGGTCGTGCTTTACACCGCGATGAACCTGCCGATCGCGGTATGGATGATGCGATCGTTCTTCCTCGAGGTCCCGGGTGAGCTGCTCGAGGCCGCGAGCATGGACGGTGCGAGCATGTGGACGGCGGTACGCGAGGTGATCCTGCCGCTGGTCTCGCCCGGCATCGCCGCGACCGCGCTGATCTGCGTCATCTTCTCCTGGAACGAATTCTTCTTCGCCGTCAATCTGACCGCCGTGCAGGCGCAGACGATGCCGGTGTTCCTGGTCGGCTTCATCACCGGCGAGGGGTTGTACTGGGCGCGGCTGTCGGCCGCGGCCGTGCTCGCCGCGCTGCCCGTTGTCCTTGCCGGTTGGCTCGCACAGAACAAGCTGGTGCGCGGCCTGTCCTTCGGCGCCATCAAGTAAGGAAATCGACATGGCCACCATTCGTTACGATTCGGCGTCCTGCGTGTACCCCGGTGCGCAGACCCTCGCCGTCGACTCACTCGACCTGGACATCGCCGACGGCGAATTCGTCGTGCTCGTCGGGCCTTCCGGTTCGGGGAAGTCGACCGCGCTGCGGATGCTCGCGGGGCTGGAGGAGATCGACGGCGGCACGATCCGCATCGACGATCAAGACATGCTCGGTGTCTCCTCCAAGGACCGCGACATCGCGATGGTCTTCCAGAACTACGCGCTGTATCCGAACAAGACCGTCGGCGAGAACATGGGTTTCGCGCTGAAGATGATGAAAGTGCCGGTGGCCGAGCGTAAACGCCGCGTCGCCGAGGCCGCCGAACTGCTCGGCCTCACCCCCTACCTCGATCGTAAACCCGCGAAACTGTCCGGCGGACAACGACAACGGGTGGCCATGGGCCGCGCGATCGTGCGCGAGCCGAGGGTGTTCTGCATGGATGAGCCGCTGAGCAACCTCGACGCCAAACTGCGCGTGCAGACCCGCACCCAGATCGCCGCGCTGCAACGGCGGCTCGGCACCACCACCGTCTATGTCACCCACGACCAGGTGGAGGCCATGACCATGGGCGACCGGGTCGCCGTGCTGCGTGACGGTAAATTGCAGCAGTTCAGCACCCCCGCCGAACTCTACGACCGGCCGGTGAACGCCTTCGTCGCCGGTTTCATCGGCTCACCGTCGATGAATCTGTGCACCGCGGTGCTGAACTCCGAAGGAGCCGAGATCGCCGGTGCGACAATACCGCTGGCCCGCACCGCCCTGGACGCGCTCGCGACGGCCGGTGTGCGCGAGGTGACCGTGGGTATCCGCCCCGAACAGCTCGAACTGAACAGGGAGGGAGCGGGTTTCGACGCCACGGTGGAACTCGTCGAAGAACTCGGCAACGAGGCCTACGTCTACGCGCGGCTGCCGGGTTCTCCGGTCACCGGGCTCGACGGCGAGCCGGTCACCTTCGTCGTCCGCTCGGCCACCCGCGCCCCCGCGAAGCTCGCGGAGGCGGTGTCGCTGCGGGTGCAAGACGGTGCGGCGGTGCACCTGTTCCATCCGGAGACCGGCGAGCGGATCAAGGACTGAGCGGGTTATTCCTTCGGCCATATCGTCACGTCGAGATCCACGTAGTAGTCGCTGTCGGATTCGCGGTCGACGATCGAGACCGTGGCGACGATCGAGCTACCGGTGACACAAAACGTCGAGCCCGGGGTAGCCGAGCGAGTCGGTGTACCGAGTTGTCTGCTCGCACGCCTCTTTGGTGACAGGGCCATCGGGTCGTGCGAGCGACAGCTCGCCCTGCGCGAGAAGACCCAGCGATTGGCTGTAGTACAGGCCGGGATTTGCTGTACTGGCCCCTTTTACGGGACGAGCGCACACCGGGTCTTTCGATAGGTTGGGCCGCCGAGTCGACGACTGCTCGATCCGCCGTCATCGGACTTTCGGTTCAGGTTTTGGTCGAACGGCTGATGGCGCTCAGGGAGTGCTGAGTCGTAGGGGAACGCCGAGTGCGTCAGCGAGGGCCTCGAGCAAGGCGTCCGGTCTGTCGAGCGGAATGATGTGGCCGCAGTCGGGGATGACGTGCTCGGTGAGATTGTTTGTGATGGGCCGTAATTGGCAGGCGAGAGACTCGCCGACCGGGTGCGCGCCGATGGCCGTGGTGGGCGTGGTGAGGCGGTGGGTGCTGACCGCGGCATCGATCTGGTGCGCGGTTGTCGGCATCGCACGGTAGTGGGAGAAGGCGCCGCGCAACGACTCTCGGCCGCTGTAGGCGTCGAGGAAGGCGGAGCGTTCGTTCGGTGGTACGCCGTGTCCTCGGGTGCCCGCGGTGAGAAACCAGTCGATGTATTCGGCTTCGTGTCCGATGAGCACGGTTTCGGCGAGATCGGGGACGGCGTGGAAGCCGAACCACCACGGTGGGCCGCCCGCGTGGAATGCCTCGGCGCCGGGCAGTGTGCCGAGCGTGGCTTCCATGAGCACCAGGCGGCGCACGCGTTCCGGGTGGTGCAGTGCCAGCAGAAACGCCGCGGGAACGCCCGCATCGATCGCGATCACGTCGGCGTTCGGTTCGCCGAGTGCGTCGAGGACGCCCGCCGCGTCGAGCGCCAGATTCGCGCTGTCGTAGCCGTCGGCGGCGCGGGTGGCGGCGCCGAGCCCGCGCAGGTCCGGCGCGAGCACCCGAAAGTGGTGGGCGAGTGGGCCGATCACCGTGTTCCAGACCTGCCAGGTGTGCGGAAATCCGTGCAGCAGCAGGATCGCGGGTCCCGCGCCCGCCGTCGCCACCGTGGTCTCGATTCCGTTGGTTCGGACGCGCCGGAGTGCGAGGGGAGTGGGTGCGGTGGGCATGGTTCCTCCGATGCGGTAACAATTGGTGACCAGATGACGGTAGGAAATCCACGGGATGCTGCCAAGAAGGCACTTTCGAGAAAGGTGGTGAGGTCGAGGTGACCACCCCCCGCGCCGAGCCGGCACGCGGCGACCTGTTCGACCCCGCGTGTCCGACCCGACGATTACTCGACCGGATCGGCACGAAATGGGTGTCGATGGTCGTCAAGGTGTTGGCCGAGGCAGCGCCGCAGGAGGTGCGCTTCGCCGAGCTACGGCGGCGGATACCCGGCGTCTCACAGAAGATGCTGTCGGTGACGCTGCACGGCCTGGTCGCGGACGGATTGGTCGCCCGAAGAGTGGAACCCACCGTGCCTCCGCGCGTGCACTACGGATTGACCGAACTCGGCGTCTCGCTGGAGGTTCCGCTAGCCGCGCTGCGAGAGTGGGCCGAGGTCCACATGCCGCGGATCGACCGCTGAGTCAGTGGCGCCCGGTCGGGTCGGCGGAGCCGCGAGTCTCGTCCGCCACCTCGTCGACACGGTTGCGCGAGTCGGTGCCGCGCGATCAGGTCTTGCGCAGGATGTGCAAGACGAGGACGAGTCCGATGAACAACAAGGCACTGGCCACACAGGTGATAACGATCGAGTGCGACAACACCGCGACACCGATGGCGAACGCGAGCCACGCGAGCAGCGCGAGCGCCGCGGTGCCCGGTTCGAAACCGGTGATTCGGGTCGGCTGGTGGTCGGGCATGTCGAACCTATCGGTGAGTGATCAATGGACTTGCCGGACGGCGGGGCCCGGCAGGGGCGGCGGCTGATCAGTGACCACCTGCCGCCCCGACTCGGTCAGGAATTCTTGGCCGACTCGTCGTTGCCAGCCGAGCGCAGCGCGTCCTTGGTCTTGTCGACCGCGTCGCCGACCGCGCCCTTGATCTTCTCGACCGCATCCGACGCGGCGGCGCCTGCCTGGTCGGTCTTGCCTTCCGTGCGCAGGTCGTCGTCGCCGGTCGCCTTGCCCGCCGCCTCCTTGGCCTTACCGCTGAAATCGTCGATCTTGTTACTGATCTTGTCGCCCGTGGACATCAATACCTCCCGTACTGTTTGCGACGCGTCCTGGTTCGGACGCGCACTGTGGGAAAGACACGGCGGGATCAAGAAATCGCACGCTCGAATCGATGCGATAACGATCACGCCACAATGGGCGGCCGTCGCCGTGAGCTTTCTCGATTCGGGGTGTCATGCGGTGAGTGGTGGAGGAGGTGCATAAGTAATGACCGGAGCGGCCACGACCGAATTACCCGGTTCCGTGCCGGACGACGACACCTTGGTCGGCCGCGCGCGCGACGGCGACATGCGTGCGTACGAGCAGTTGGTGGTCCGATATCAGGGCCAAATGTTTCGCCTGTCGGTCAAGATGCTCGCCGACCGCGCCGACGCCGAGGATGTGGTGCAGGACGTCTTCCTCAATGCCTGGCGCAGGCTGGCCCAACTCAATGACGACAGCGCGTTCGTCGGCTGGTTGTATCGCATGACGACCAACCGCTGTCTGAACGTCATCCGTGCGCGACGGCCGCGCACCGACGTCGACCCCGACACCACCGAATCTCAACGCACGGAAACAAGACCCGACCATGCCGTGCAGGTCAGTTCGCAGTTGCAGGCGCTCAACGACGCACTGCAACTACTCACGCCGGAGCAGCGAGCCTGCTGGCTGCTGCGTGAGGTGCACGGGCTGTCCTACGAGGAGATCGGCGACATAGTCGAGGCGAAAACAACGGCGGTGCGCGGCAGAATCGCGCGAGCGCGAGCCCATTTGTCCGAGGTGATGAAACCATGGCGGTGAACGGCACGACAGACACCGAACAGGATTACCGGTTGCCGTGCGGCCGGGAGATCGAACAGGTCTGGGACCGCCTCGACGCGGTCGAAGCCGGTCTCGGCGACGAGCACGAGAACACCTGCCCGCATTGCGCCGCGGCTCGCGACAGCCTGCGCGCGTTACGCGCGGCCACCGAGGAACTCATCGATGAACCCGAACCGACACCGCCGGATCTGGTCGGCAGGATCATGTCGGCGGTTCGCGCCGAATCACGGCGCGGTCGCAGTGTCGAGCTGCCGACCGACCAGCCCGGCACGGTCGATATCAGCGAACAGGCGGTCGCCGCGGTCGTGCGCTACGCCGCCGACACCGTGGCCGGTGTGCGGGCGCGGCGCTGCCGCGTGCATCCCGTCGGGAGCGATGACGACGGTTGCGCGCTGGTCGATGTCGAGCTCGCGCTGGCGATACGGTTCGGGACCACGGTGCTCGACGACATCTTGCCCGTGGTGCGTGAGCGAGTGCGTGCCGCGCTCGGTGCCAGGATCGGCCTGGTGCTGGTGCGTCTGGATCTGTTGATCGCCGATACCTATTCGGAGGAACCCCAGGAATGACGACCGCCGGTTCGATGTCCGAGATCGTGATCGGCCCCGCGGTGGTCGCCGCGGTGGCCGCACGCGCCGCGGCGACAACCCCGGGCGTACAGCGGCTGGAACCCGGTGTGCGCGGGCTGGTCTCGACCCTGATGCGGGCGGGCAAGCAGCGGGTCACCAATTCCGAGAGTGCGTCTTCGGACGGTGTGCGCGTGCGCAGCACACTGGCGGGTGTGTTGAGTGTGCAAGTAGACGTGGTCATTTCGGGTGAGCGCCGAGCCGCCGAGATCGGGGCGGCGGTGCAACGCGAGGTCGTTCGCGCGGTGCGGGAACAGACCGGCGAGGTCGTCGACGAGGTGTCGGTGTCGATCCTCGACATCGAGCCGGAGTCGCGATGAGTGCCGACGGTGTGGCGCTGCAGGCGCTCATCGAGGCGATCGAGGGCATCGATGGGGTGCGCCTCGCGGTGCCGCTCGGTGCCAAGGCTCCGGACTGGTGGCCATGGGACGCACGGGGTTTCGCCGTGGACCTGGCCCCGGAATCGGTAGAGGTACGGGTGGTGGCGCAAACGCTGCCGCTCGCGCCATTGCTGGAGAAGACCACCGCCCAATTACGGGCGGCGCTGCTGGACACGCGCTGGGCGGATGCCGTATTGCGTGTGGTGGTAGCCGATTTGGACGCCGTGGCCTTCGACCGAAAACACGGTTGTTAGCCACGTCACAGGGAACTGACCGTGACGACAGCCGCGGTTGGCGTGTCGAACCTGTGAAAGCTCGATATCCGCTGTACCCCAAGGGAATCAGGAGTGGTGATGACAGAATCAGCTACGACCGACAAGACGACCGTCGATAAGAAGCCGACCACGGAGAACAACGGCTCGGCCAACCAGCCGGCCAAGGTCAACAGCGCGCTGGTCAGCGAGCAGGGCACCACCAAGATCGCCGACATCGTTGTGCAGAAGGTGGCGGGTATCGCCGCGCGCGAGGTACGCGGCGTGCATGATCTCGGCGGGGGTGCGGCCCGCGCCTTCGGTGCGATCCGGGAACGCATCCCCGGCGCTTCGGCCAGCATCGGCCAGGGCGTCTCGGTCGAGGTCGGCGAGACTCAGGCCGCGGTCGACGTGGAGATCGTCGTCGAATACGGCGTGGCGATCGCCGAGGTGGCCAGGGCCGTGCGGCGCAATGTGATCACCGCGATCGAGCGGATGACCGCGCTGGAGGTGGTCGAGGTGAACATCAACGTCAACGACGTCTTCATTCCCGGCGACGACGACACCGAAGAGGACACGACGCCGAGCAGCCGGGTCCGGTAGTGAGCGCCACAGCGATCAGCCTGGTGGCGGGTCTCGCGCTCGGATTCGCCGCCGCGTTCGGTGGGTTCGGCGCGTTCACCATCGTGCTGCTCTTCGGCGCGGTCGGCCTCCTGGTCGGCCGGTGGCTCGACGGCGAACTCGACGTGGTCGGACTCGTGCGTTCGGCGCAGCGCAAGGGCAGACGATGACAGCGGTCGCGGCTGATCCCGGTGATCTCACCAGGCTCGGCGCCGCCGATGCCGAGGGCGCCGGCGCGGCCGGTCCCGGCAGCACCACCGTGGCGCCGAAGGCGGTGCGGCGGATCGCGGCGCAGGTGGTGCGCGAGGTGGCGGGTGTCGACCGGGACGTGCGGGTGCAGGCGCACGTCTCGGGTCAGCGCGCGGTGCTGGAGGTGCGGTTGCCGATCGAATATCCGAAACCGGTCGACCGAGTCACCGAGGCGTGTCGTGCTCATCTTGCCGACCGGCTGGCCGCGTTGACCGGCATGACCGTGGCACGGATCGACATCGAGGTGTCCGCGTTGACCACCGTCGGGCCGACGCGCGTCGTCGAGAGCAGGGTCCGATGATCCGCCGTCCGCGGCGGGTGGTGTTGGCGACCCTCGTCGCGGTGGTGCTGCTCGCGCTGAGCGTCGCGGTCGCGGTGTCGCTGATCCAGCGGCTCGTCGGCGCTGGTCAGTTCCTGTCCTACGACACCGTCGCTGGCTGGTTGCATGGTGCGACCTGGAATCAGACCGTCGTACTCGTGGTGGGCGCGATCGCGGCGGCGGTGGGGCTGGTGCTCTTGCTGGTGGCACTGTGGCCGGGCAAGCCGGTGGTGTTGGCGCTCGCACCGGAGGGTGAGGTGTCCGCTGGGGTGAGCCGTCAGGGTCTGCGCACCGCGTTGCGCAGCACCGCGCACCAGGTCGACGGGATCGAGTCGGCGCGAATTCGCTTGCGCCGCAAGTCGATCAAGGTGTTCGCGCGCTCCGACCGGACCGATTACGACGGCTTGGCCGACGTCGTGTGCGACACGCTCACCCAGCGGGTCCAGCAGATCGGCCCGCCCTCGATACGGCGGGTCCGCGCGAAGCTGAGCGGGCCGAAGACAGGAGAGCTGCGATGAGCAGGGCTGATCGTCCCGCCGGACTGAACCGCACACTGATCGGCCTGTTGGGAGTGGCGCTGCTCGTCGCGGGCGGTCTCGCTATCGCCGCGCATTACGGCCGGTTGTGGTGGGTCGATGAGCACTCGACGCTGGTGCCGGGCACCGAGGCGCCGCCGACCTGGGTGTTGTGGGCGGTCGTCGCGGGCGCGGTGGTGCTGGGGCTTTTGTGCCTGCGATGGCTGCTCGCCCAATTGTTCCGCATGCCGAAATCCGCGCGCTGGCGCAGCGAGGGCAGTGCGTGGCCGGGCTCGACGGTGTTGGAATCCTCGACCACCGCGGAGCCGGTGGCCGCCGATGTCGAGGGTTACGAGGGTGTGCGCTCGGCGTCGGCCTGGGTCTCGGGGCGACGGACGCAACCGCGGTTGCATCTGTTGGTGACCGCGGAGCCTGCCGTCGATGTCTCCGCCTTACGCGAGCGGATCATGAGTCACGCGGTCGCCCGATTGCGGGAGGCGCTCGAGGTCGAGACCGTTGCGGTGACCATGGAGTTGCGGTTCACCGAGGACAAGAAGGTCGCCCGAGTGAATTGAGCTCGACGGCCGCCAGCCGGCCGCGCCCGTGCCTTGATTCAACTCACCGGAGCTGGGTAGCCAGTCGTTGTCCAGCCCCGGCGGGAGAAAGGCACGAGCGATGAGCGAATCTGCCACGAGCACCCTCGACCCCGAACGACAACCCGTATGTCGCGCGGCGCGCACGCATTGGCGGCCGGTCCCATGACGGTGATCTCGGCGAACTTCGGCGCATCCACCGTCGCGACCGCGGCGACGGTCGGGGTTCGCCTGCCCGCCGTCGTCCCGCAACTGGCCATGGTGCGCGCGCTCACCGACACGGTGTGCCTGGTCGCGGATTTTCCGTTGGACGCCGCGGCCGACATTCGCTTGGCGGTCAACGAGATTGCCACGGTATTGATCCGTGAGGCGGTGGCAGGGGCGACATTGGAGTGCGAGTTCACCTACAGCGACGACCGAATGACAGTGCGTGCCAGCACGATCACCGAGACCGAGGTCGAATTCAGCAGGCATTCGCTGGGCTGGGAACTGGTCAGAATGCTGGCATCTTCGGCCAGATCCTCGACCGGTCCTTTTGAAACGTGGGCACATGGGTACCCAACTGTTATCGAATTCAGTTGGGAACGAGGAACATCCGCATGACACGTGAGTTCACGACCGACCGGAACGACACCATCGACTACACCGCACACGCGCGTACCGACCAGCAGGACAAGGCCGGTCGAGGCAGGCACACCGAGGGGTATGAGAACCTCGAGCCCGTCTTCGCCGAGCTCGCCGCGCTGGATCCGGGCGATCCGCGTCGCCCCCGGCTGCGTGCCGAGATCCTGCGCGAGTGCCTGCCGCTGGCCGAACACATCGCGCGCAGGTTCGCCGGTCGTGGGGAATCGTTCGACGACCTGCACCAGGTCGCCAGGGTCGGCCTGGTACTCGCGGTGGACCGGTACGAGGTGGCGCGGGGTAGCGCGTTCGTCGCGTTCGCGGTCCCCACGGTGATGGGTGAGGTGCGCAGGTACTTCCGCGACAGCACGTGGTCGCTACGGGTTCCACGGCGGCTCAAGGAGATTCAGCAACTGATCGGCCCCGCCACCGAACGGCTCTCGCACCGCACCGGTCGGATGCCGACCGCGAGGGAGATCGCCGAGGAACTCGGGCTGGAGGTCGGCGCGGTGACCCAGGCGCTGGTCGCGGCCAATGCCTACCGGACCAAATCGATCGATGCCGTCACGCGCGAGGACGATTCCTCCTTCGCCCCGATCGCCGAGACCGTCGGCGCGGATGAGCCCTGTTACGGCTTGGTCGAGCAGGCGATCACCGTTCGCCCGTTGCTTGCCGAGTTGCCGAAGCGGGACCGTCAGGTGCTGATCATGCGGTATTTCGAGACCAAGACGCAGACGCAGATCGCCGACCGCCTCGGCGTCTCGCAGATGCAGGTGTCGCGCATTCTGTCCAGGACGCTGCGCGATTTGCGTGCGCGCGCCGACGGGACGCGCCGCGCCGCTTCTCGCGCCGCCTGACCGGGCTTTTCCTCGATCCTCGGCCCGAGTCGGCGTCGCGGTCGCGGCCAACGGGGCGCTGCTTCGCGCTGCGAAGAACGGCGCTCCGAACAACACCGCGTTGATTGCGGCGAAACAGCCCGGCGCGCTGATGATTACGGCAATTGCGTGAATTGTCGGATTGTTGTCGCGGCTAGGGGAGGGGTGTAAATTCGTTCTTCGGCCTCGTCGCGCTCGCTGACCTCGGCTGGTTCACGTCGGTTTTCGTCGATCGTCTTCGTTGTCTGCCACGCGAGACGATCTTTTTCGCGTTGGTGTGCTGTAGACCACCGAAAAAGGATTTGGCACGCGGGCCGCGGCCAGTTGTATAGTTGGCGAAAGCAACTAGTTGTAGGTGTTAACTAAGTGTGCTGGGGCTCGGACCGCGATCGGCTGAGCCGTTTGTCGGACAAATCGAGGGTGAGATCATGACCGCTGCTGCCCGTGACCGAAGCGTCACCGCGGCTGACCTGACCGACGCCGACCGGATCGGCGTCGAATTGGTTCGGTTCATGCGGACGCTGAACCGGGCGAAGTCCCAGCTGACCAAATCGGGGCCGGACGGGATCGAACGGCTCGCCTACGCGGTGCTGTTCACCCTCGTCCACGAGGGCCCCCTGCGCACGGGCAAGGTGGCCGAGCTCTTGCACGCCGAGATCTCCACGATCAGTAGGCAGAGCAGATCGTTGGTCGCGCACGGGCTCATCGAGCGTCGCTCCGACCCCGTCGACGGTCGGGCGAGCTTGCTCGCACCCACCGAGGAGGGGGTGCGAGTCTTCGAAGAGAACCGCGCACAACGCAACAAGTGGCTGGCCGAAGTATTGGTCGACTGGCCGACGGCCGACCGGGAAACCCTGGCCGACCTGCTCGACCGACTCAACACAGGTATCGAAATCCACGTCAGCTAGCCGAATAAGAAACAGGGCTCATCACAATGACGAATTCCACCACCCAGGCACCGGCGTCGCCGCCGGGTTCGGGCGCCGATGCGGGCTCGCAGCAGCTGTCGCATCGGCAGATCCTGACCATCCTGTCGGGCTTGTTGCTCGGGATGTTCCTGGCCGCTCTCGACCAGAACATCGTGAGCGTGGCGATCGTGAAGATCGCCAACGACCTGGACGGCTTCAGTGAGCAAGCGTGGGCCACGACGGCCTACCTGATCACGGCCACCATCACCACGCCGCTGTACGGCAAGCTCGCCGACATCTACGGGCGTAAGCCGTTCTACCTGCTCGCGATCGGCCTGTTCGTGATCGGCTCGGTGGCATGTACCTTCGCCACCTCGATGTACGAACTCGCCGGGTTCCGCGCCTTCCAGGGCCTGGGCGCCGGTGGCCTGATGTCGTTGGCGATGACCATCATCGGTGACATCGTCCCGGCCAGGGAGCGTGTGCGCTACCAGGGTTACTTCATGATGGTCTTCGGCATCGCGACGGTGCTCGGGCCGGTGCTCGGTGGCTTCTTCTCCGACCTGAACTCGCTGCTCGGGATCGACGGCTGGCGCTGGGTGTTCCTCGTCAACGTGCCGATCGGGGTGCTCGCGCTCGGTGTGGTCGCCAAGGTGCTCAACACGCCACATCAGCGCCAAGAACACAAGGTCGACTGGTTCGGCGCGCTGGCGCTCGCGGTCGCGGTCGTACCACTGCTGATCGTCGCCGAGCAGGGCAGGGAGTGGGGTTGGGGTTCCACCAACGCGTTGATCTGTTACGGGATCGCCGTGGTTGGCACCGCGGTGTTCATCCTCATCGAACATCTGATGAAGGACGCGGCGCTGATTCCGCTGCGGCTGTTCAAGAGTTCGACGTTCAGCATCACCATCGCGGGCGGTTTCATCGTCGGTGTCGCGATGTTCGGCGCGATCTCGATGGTGCCGCAGTACTTCCAGGTCGTGCGCGGTTACACGCCGACCAAGGCGGGTCTGCTGATGCTGCCGCTGGTGCTCGGCATCATGGTCGGCTCGCAGATCGCCGGTCAGATCACCAAGGCCACCGGGCGCTACAAGGTGCTGCCGGTCGCGGGCACCGCCATCATCACGATCGGCGCGCTGATGTACGCGCAGGTGCACTACGACAGCCCGCTGTGGCAGCCGCTGGCCTACGCGCTGATCATCGGCCTCGGCCTCGGTAGCTGCATGCAGACGCTGATCATCGCGGCGCAGAACGCGGGCCCGCGCAAGGACATGGGTGTGTCCACCGCGTCGGCGACGTTCTTCCGGCAGATGGGTGGCACCCTCGGTGTCGCGGTGTTCCTGACGATTCTGTTCAACCTGCTGCCGAACAAGATCCTCGACGCGTTCGGCGGCGTGCTGCCTGCCGGGTTCGACGCGGGTCAACTCGGTAATCTGCAGAGCAACACCAGCGGCATCGCCGCGATGCCGGACGCGATTCGGATACCGATCCTGGTCGGGTTCACCGACTCGATGCACGGCGTCTTCTACGCCGCCGCCGGGGTCTCGTTGCTTGCCTGCATTGTCCTGATGTTCATGAAAGAGATTCCGTTGCAAGATGATCCGACCGCGGCGCAGAGCCCGGTCAAGCAGCCGACGGATGTCGATCAGCTCGCCACCGCGCAAGCCTCGTCCTGGGACGAACGCCAGGTGTGGGAGGGCGCCGAGGCGGCACTGTCGGAGCGTGCACCCGAACCCGAACCCGAACCCGTTCTCGTTGGTGCCGGACGGCATGCCTCGGCCGACACCAACGGCTACCACGGCGCCTACCAGGTCGGCGCGGCCTCGCACGAGAAGGTGCTCGCCTCCGCCGGACTGACCGGTCCCGAGACGACGCACGAACTCGGTGGTTCGCTGCACGGCCGGGTACATCGCGAAGACGGGCGGCCCGTGTCGGGAGCCGCGCTCACCCTGATCGACCAGCGCGGTCACCAGGTCGGGCGGGCCACCGGTGGCGACGACGGCGACTACGCCATCACCGCACCCGATGCCGGGGGATATGTCCTGATCGTCTCCGCGAACGGGCACCAGCCCGCCGCGGTGAACGTGACGGTCGGCAACCGCCCGCAGGAACTCGATGTCAGCTTGCTCGGCTCCGGCGAGTTGTCCGGTGTGGTGCGCAGCGCCGTGCGCGGCGAAGCGCTGCCCGGCGCGACCATCACGCTCACCGATCTGCGCGGAGAGGTGGTCGGGGCGGCCATCTCCGGCGGTGACGGCGCCTACGTGTGCAACGGTGTCGTCTCCGGCACCTACACGCTGGTCGCGGTCGCCGATCACATGCGCCCGAGCGCGGTCACCCTGACCGTGCCGGACACCGGACTGCTGCGCCACGACATCGAGCTGTCGTCGATGGCGGTGCTCGCCGGTTCCGCATGGGCCGAGGGTGACCGCGCGGTATCGGATGTGCAGATCTCGGTGCTCGACGCGGCCGGTGAACTGACCGCGACCGCGCGCACCGACGAGGAAGGCCACTACGTGGTGACCGATCTGCCCGAAGGCCAGTACACGGTGGTCGCGCGCGGTTACCCGCCCACGACCAGCCAGGTCGTCGTGTCCGGTGGCGAGGTCAGCCATGATGTGCGACTGGGCTACGGCCCGGATGATCGCTCATGACCGGCCTGACCGCCCGGATTCGGACCGCCGAGGGCTGGCCGGTACCCAACGCCGTACTCACCGTGGCCGACCTGACCGGACACCAGGTCGCCAGGGTGAACGCTGACGAGACCGGGGCGGTGGCCACCGAGCCGCTGCCCTCGGGGGTGCTCACCGCGGTGCTCACCGCCACCGGTTTCCAGCCGGTCGCCAGGACCGTGCAGGTCTCGGCCGCCGGTTCGGCGCGGCTCGGTGAGATCACCCTCGCGGCCTCGGCCGATGTGATCGCGTTGCCGCCCGCGGGACCGTGGACGATCGACCCGGTGCACTCGACGGTGATGGCCACCGCGCGCCATCTCGGAATCGCGAGCATCAAGGCGCGTTTCGGCGAGGTGAGTGGACAACTGCTGGTCGCCGAGCCGTTCGAACAGACCACGGGGCACGCCGAGATCAAGGCCGGCGGGATCGATACCGGCAACTCCATGCGCGACGAGCACCTGCGTTCCCCGGAGTTCTTGGATGTCGACATCTATCCGGTGATCGGGTTCTCCGCCAGCGGAGTTCGGCGCACCGGCTCGGATACCTGGGTGATGCCCGGCGAGCTCACCCTGCACGGCCAAAGTCGTGAGGTCGAACTCGATGTCACCTATGGCGGTTACGGTCCCGACCCGTGGGGTGGGGTGCGTGCCGCGTTCCATGCCGAGACCTTGTTGCACCGCAACGATTTCGCGATCGATTACAACGCGATCGTGCGTGCGGGCGTCGCCGCGATCGGCACCACGGTCAAGCTCGACCTCGACATCGAGGTCGTGCAGGGCGCACAGTTGCCGTCGATGTAACGAACACAGCGACAACACCGGCCGCGCACCAGCGCCGTCCGCACCGTGCGGGCGACGTTGGTGCGCGGCCGGTTTCGTCTGTGGCAGCGTGCGGGCGGTGCGAGGGTGATCAAACGCCTGCATCGGCGCATCGTGGTCGCGATCTACGCTGATTCCACCGGCGACGGCACGGTGACACACGCCGCCGACCCCATAGGGAAGCTCCCTACGACCCGGCCTTGGTGCCTTTCTTGCCGGAGCGCTCCTCGGCACCGTCCTGGCATGGTTGCCCCAGCACGCGCGCGGGTGGTCGGGAGATGTCACCGGGTAGTCGGCGGACCCGGGTTCTCCTCGGTAGTGCGCGGTGCTGAACGTTTTTCGGTCCGTGCGCCCAGGGCGCCGAACGGGTGTTCGGCGCGTCTCCCGTGACATCCCGTCGACCAGCAAGTGACATGCGGCTGACCCGGACGAGGTGCGCGGGGCCCGCAGGCTCTCGAATGTGTCGATCGGACACCGGTTGTGCTGGCAGACGCGAACAAGCACACCCGGCGACAATGCCCCGGGAAGGATGGTGACGAGCGGCTGCGGCGGGGCTACCCGGCTAGCGCTGCTGCGACGGACTCGGGGGTCCACTGCTCTTGCGCGCCGGGTCGGGTAGCGAGGTATTCGGCGATCGACGCGGTGGTCCAGCCGTGGGATTCGTAGAGGCCCGCGGCGAGGTGGCGCAGATAGCGTGCCGAAGGGGTGACGCCGGGCAGAGCGTCATAGGCCGACGCGGCGGTGCAGGTGAGTATCGGATGCCCCTCGAATTCCCCAGCACGGACCAGCGTTTCGTATCGCCCAGGACCGAGCTGTTGGCGGCCCTCGGTGGCCACGGTGGTGAGATCGAGGTCGGCGCCGGGGTCGCGATACATCTCCTGCGCCACGATGTCGGAGAACTGGCCGACGGTCAGCAGATACGCGCGGGCGGGTGTTTCGCCTGGCCCGTCCGGATCGTAGAAGGCGCGCCCGCCTGTCCACAGCACGGATTCGGTGGCGAAGAACAGCACGCCGGGCAGCATGATCGGCATCCAGCGGCGGGGAGGGGAGGGATCGCGGCAGCCGATCATCGCGCGCGACGAGCCCTCGGGTGTTCCGCCAGCCAGATACGAGCGCAGTCGGCTCCCGTGCATGTTGGAGCCGTAGGCGGCGTACCAGACCGCGTCGAAAGTCGTTGTCACCGCTTCATTGTCGTGCGTCGGCTCCGGTCGGTGCGCCTTCTCGGTTGCGTCATCCGGCGACGGCGACCGGTGCTTGTCGCGCCGCCCCCGTCGAAGCGCCTGGTGCGACCATGTTTTCGACGCGGTCGCGTTCGGATCTGGCGCCGCCGGGTGGTGAGGTGTGCGGCTCGTTGGCCCGGCGACGCCAGATAACGAACGGTGCGCCGAGAACGCTTGGGCTCGAACGCACCACAGGGAATTCGGCGCGCGAGCCTCGGCGGTTTGGTCTCAGTTGTGACGATGTCGCAATAGGTCTCGTGGCGGAGTCCGCTCGGTCGCCACAACGGCGGTGCGCGGCACGGGAGGGACCCGGTGTAGCGCACCGCCGTCGGGCTGGTTCCGCTGCGGCCGTGGCGTTCTCACCTCGACCGGAGGGGCGATCAGCTCGCGGCGCCGACCAGCTCGTTCGCACCGCGCAGCAGTGCGTCTGCGGTGCCAGGCGTCCAGTCGAGGGCGACGTCGAGCTTGTCGAGGGTCTCGGGCTGTGGGAGCGGAGTGCGCGAGCGCTCGATCTCGCTCACGGCTTTCGCCGAAGGCCCGCCCTTGCCGCTGATTTCGGCCTGGGTGAGCTTCAGTTCGCGGCGGCGCTCGCGCACGGCGGCGCCGAGCGCGTCCAGATCGCGGGTGTTCGTGTCAGCAGCGCCGTTCTCGGCGGTGGCTGGTGGTGACGTGCGCTCGGCCGCGGTGGCTGGCGGGGCCTTGGTGGTGGCTGCCTTCGTGGCGTCCGCCTGCTCGGCGCCCTTCTTCTCGGTGATCGCCGTTTCGGTGACTGTCTCGTTCGCGATCGTGTGCGGCTGGAACCCTCCGCTGGTCAGCCTTGACCGCTTGCGCCTACCCATCTTCGCCACGCGTTCTCCCATGCTCGGTCGACTATTTCCCGGCGCGACGGTGCCTCTGGCGCTGCGCCGTCGCGTCGATGAACGGTGACCATCTTGGCCGTAGCGGCGGGGTTTAGGTGGGTGCGACGCGCCGGAAGCGGCACACGGTCGACCGGTTCGGCGTCGGAGTGTGTGCCCGCTCTCGTGCGTACGGACATGCCGGGAGATTCGGCAGATCGGCCGCCCTCGACGTGGTTGATCTCGAAATCCCATGACGCATCACAAGATTCGAGGCTGCTCGGGGCGTTCTTCGCTACGGAACGGTTTGGGCACGGAAGATATCGAAAGATGTCATTCCGTGACCAAAATAGGCCGCTTGTTGGTTGATTTGCCCGAATATCGACCGGATTTTCGTCTGTACCGATGCACGTGCACCGAAACTTGCAGATGAATGTGATTCGGCTGGGCTATTGCCAGAAGGTATGACAGTCTCGTTTCCCGAGGCCGTGGTTCTGGAGAATTACCTCGGACACCGGTCGGCACGACAGCGGGGACCTCGGCGAAAGCTGAGGTCCCCGGTGCATTTTCGGCGATGGGTTCAGTGCGCCAAGAGTTCACGCATCGGCTTGTCCAGCTCGCGTTCGTAGAAGTCGATGAACCCGTCGGGGTCGGGGCCCGCGTTCTGCATGACGAGATGATCGAAGCCCGCATCGGCGTAAGGCCGCGCGGCGGCGAGGTAACGGGCGGGGTCGGGTCCGCAGGCGAACTGTTCGAGAATGTCCTCGCGTCGCACGGTGCCGGTCGCCGCCGCGAAATTGACCGGGTTCGGTAGTTCGCTCATCACCTTCCAGCCCGTCACCGCCCAACGGGAGGTGTCGAGTGCGGCGTCGGCGGCGGTCTGTTCGTCGGGTGCCCACGCCATGGCGACCTCCGCGTATCGGGGGCCGTCGCCGCCCGCCGTGCGGTATCCGGAGACGATCCGCTCGTTGGGTTCGGTGGCGAACAGGCCGTCGCCCAGTTCGGCGGCGAGGGCGGCCGCTTTCGCGCCGCCGGCGGCGACGGCGATTCGGGGCAGTGTCTCGGGCAGGTCGAACACGCGCGCGTCCGACAGCGACAGGTATTTGCCTTCGTAGGACTGATATCCGCCGCGCCAGAGCTGTCGAATGATTTCCAGTGCCTCGCCCAACATCGCCTGCCTGGTGCTCGCGGGTGGGACTTCCTGGGCAACCACGTGTTCGTTGAGCCGTTCGCCGGAGCCGACCCCGAGGGTGAAGCGTCCGTCGCAGACCAGGGCAAGCGTCGCGGCCGCCTGCGCGATGATCGCCGGGTGGTAGCGAATGGTCGGACAGGTGACACCGGTGGCCAACTCGATCCGCTCGGTCCGTGCCGCGATGGCGCCGAGCACGGTCCAGGCGAAGGGTGAGTGCCCTTGATTGTCGAGCCATGGGTGGTAGTGGTCGCTGATCTCCACGAAGTCGAACCCGGCGGCCTCCGCGCGGACGGCTTGACGAATGAGTTCCTTCGGTCCGAATGCTTCCGCCGCGAGCTTGTAACCGATCGGCATCGCTACCTCCTGCGTTGGTGGGTGAGCGTGCGTGCGCGCCGATGTCTCGATGCGCGAGCGCTCACCCCCGCGGTTCCACCGATGGGCGCGGGTAAACCGCCGCGGCGCGCCCGTGGCAGAGCTCAGGCGTAGCGGGAGTGGACCAGGCGCAGGCGGTGGGCCTGCGGGCCTTTCGTGCCGACGATGATCTCGAACTCCACGCGCTGCCCGCGCGGCAGGTGTCGTATTCCGCTGGCGAGGACGTCGGCGCAGCCGAGGTACAGGTCGGGGCCTCCGTCGTCCGGGGCGATGAACCCGAATCCGTGTTCGCGGTTGAACCACTTCGTTCGGCCCAGTTGCGGCATGATTTACCTCCGATCGACCCGGCGGATGTCGTACACCGGTGTCGAAGCGGAAGTTCGCGTTGTCGTCGGATTCGGATTGTTCGCGACTGGATATTGTGCGCTGAGCGGCCGGATTACCGCGAAAGAAATGGCAGGGGCGCACGGTTGGCCCAACCGGAATCCGCTGCGTCCCGGAGCCGGCCGCGCGGCGAGCGGGTCGCGCCGCCGCTGCTCTGGTTCGGTGGGTGTGTGCGGTGACGGCGGCGACGCGTCTCACCAGGACGGCAGATGTGGGCGCAGATCGTCCTCCGGTTGTATCTCGAACGACCGCAACGCCATCGCGAGCATCGAGTAGGTGCCGACGGTGAAGACGAGGTCCATCAACTGACGCTCGTTCAATTCCGCCGCGAGCAGCGCCCACGTTCGGTCGCCGACGCGGCCGTCGGCGAGCAGTTCGTCCACCGCCACCAACAGCGCCCGGTCGGCCGAATCCCATTCCGCCGCCTGCGGTCCCACGGTGACGCGGGCGATCTGGGCCTGCGTCAGTCCGGCATCCGCCGCGAGCAGTGCATGCTGGGCCCACTCGTAGGCGCAGCGCCGCACGAAAGCCACACGCAGCACCAGCAATTCGCGCTGCCGTGCCGACAACGCGGATTCGTAGAGCAGATGCCCGTTGAACGTGAGCATCGCCTTGGCCAGCGCGGGATATCGGGCGAGGGTGCCGAGGAGGTGCGCGCCGCCGGGGCGGGTGATTTCCGGCGGTCGGTCGCCACGCACCGAGGACTGGAACTCGGCGATGAACGTCGTCAACTCCGTGGACCATTCGTCCCGTGGCGAGGGCGGGATGCGGGCCGGGTCGGTCATGTGTTGCGCCCGCCGTTCACCCCGATGATCTGTCCGGTGATGTAGCCCGCCTCGTGTCGAACGAGGAAAGAGCATGTGGCCGCGACGTCTTCGGGCTGACCGATCCTGCCGACCGGTGTGCGCGCCTCCTGCTGCGCGACGTCGACGAAACCACGGTCCACGGTGTCGCGCAGCATCGGGGTGTCGATGAAGCCGGGCGGAATCGTATTGACGGTGATCCCGTGCTTGCCGAACTCCAGGGCCAGCGTCTTGGTGAGGCCGACGAGGCCGGATTTCGACGACACGTAGGCGGCCATTCCCGCCGAGCCGCTGTGCACGCTGGAGGAGGAGATATTGATGATCCGACCCCAGCCGCCCTCGACCATGCCCGGCAGCACCGCCTGACAACAATGGAACGCGCCCGTCAGATTCACCGCGAGTACCCGGTTCCAGGTGTCGGCCGTGAGTGCGAGGAACGGACCGTCTACGGACATGCCCGCGTTGTTGACCAGGATCGTCGGTCGACCCCATCGGGTGGCGGTTGCACCGACGGCGCCCTCGACGCCGCCTCGGTCGGTCACGTCCACGGCGATTCCGATCGCGGTGCCACCATTGCGCTCGATCTTCGCGGCGGTGGCGGTGGCTGCCGCACCGTCGCGATCGAAGATCGCCACCCGCGCACCGTCGGCGGCCAACCGTCTGCTGATGGCCGCGCCGATTCCGGAAGCGCCACCGGTGACAATCGCTGCGGGCGCGCTCATTTGATCGGCTCGTCACCGACGAGTGTGCTGCGGTGCATCCTGCGTGGCTGCCGCCGATCGAACGGGCACGCGCGGTGGACCAGGCCACGGTTGTCCCAGATGACCAGATCGCCCACCGACCAGTCGTGCCGAAGTACCCGGTCGGGTGCGGTGGCCCGCTGTTCGAGATCGGCGAGCAACGCCTTGCCTTCGGCCGGGTCCATGCCGACGATGCGCGCGGTGGTGGCACCGAAAACCAAAGAACGCCTACCGCTTTCGTGCTCCCACACGAGCGGATGTTCGCGCACGGCGCGTGTCGCCCACTCGGCGATCTGTTCCGGTGTCGGGTCAGGGTAGGTCAGGCGTTGGATCGCCTCGAAGGTGTGCACCACACGCAATTCGGCGAAGCGCCGCTTCTCCGCGTCGGACAGGGTGTCGTAGGCGGCGTAGGTGCTGGCGAATTCGGTTTCCCCGCCTTCGGTGCTCACGACGTGCGCGCTCATCAGCGACGCCTTGGCCGGGATCTCGTCCATCGCGCCGTCGATATGCCAGTAGTCGTTGCTGGCGAAGTACTCCGCGTTGGGGTTGTTCGGGTCGAAGCTGATCTCCATCACGTTCGGGTTCGCGTATTTCGGGAACTGCACCAGCTCGCCGAGTCGCGCGCCGAACGCGGCTTGGGTCTCGTCGTCGAGGTGCAGCGCGCGAAACAGCAGGACGCCGTAGCGCTCGAGCGCGTCCAACAGGGCCGTGGGGAGTTCGTCGTCGTGTAAGAGCCGATCGACGTCGACGTCGAGCACCTCGACGCCGACGTTCTCGCTCAGCTCGGCGGTGGTGATGGTGGGCATCGCTGGCTCCTGACTTCTCTCGTTCTCGCAAATCGTTGGTCTATCGGTGCCGCGCCGATGTCGCGGACGGGACGTGCGCTCGTGGTGGTTCGGCGCTCATGCCGGATCGGTGTCGGCGGTGGGGGCGTAGCCGAGCACGCCTTTCGTCTCGAGGTATTCGTCGAAACCGTCGGCGCCCCACTCGCGTCCGTTGCCGCTCTTCTTGTAGCCGCCGAAGGGACTGCCGAAGTCGAAGCCGTCGTTGATCGCTACCGAACCCGCCCGGATCCGCCGTGCGACCGCGCGCGCCTTGGTGAGGTCCGCGCCTGCGACGAAGGCGGCGAGACCGTACTCGGTGTCGTTGGCGATCTCGATCGCGTGATCGAGATCCTCGTAGCCGAGGATCGTGAGGACGGGTCCGAAGATCTCTTCGCGGGCGATCGCCATATCGTTGGTGACGTTCGCGAATACCGTCGGTTTGACGTAGTACCCCTTGTCGAGGCCATCCGGGCGGCCGGTGCCGCCCGCCGCGACCGTGGCGCCCGCCTCGATTCCCCGCTGGATGAGCGTTTGGATGTGCTCGAACTGGGCGTGGGAAACCACGGGGCCGATACTGAATTCGCCGGTCGGATCGCCGACGGTGACGTCGGCGGCGGCCCGCGCGGCGATCGCCGTCGCCTCGTCCATCCGCGCGTGTGGCACCAGCATGCGCGCGGGCGCGCTACAGGTCTGGCCGGAGTTGGTCATCATGCTCAGGACGCCTTTGGCGACATTGTCCGCGAAATCCGCGTCGTCGAGCAGGATGTTCGGTCCCTTGCCGCCGAGTTCCTGGGCGACGCGCTTCACGGTCGGCGCGGCATGGCGGGCGACCTCGATTCCGGCCCTGGTCGACCCGGTGAACGAGATCATATCGATGTCGGGATGCGCCGACAGCGGCGCGCCGACGCCGGGACCGTCGCCATGGACGAGATTGAATACTCCGGCCGGAGTGCCTGCGGCATCAAGGATTTCGGCGAAGATCTGCCCACTGAAGGGCGACTTCTCCGAGGGTTTGAGCACCGTCGTGCACCCGGTGGCGAGCGCGGGGAAGACCTTCACGGCGATCTGGTTGAGCGGCCAATTCCACGGGGTGATCAGTCCACACACGCCGATCGGCTCGCGCAGGATCAACGAGGCACCGCGCGGTTGTTCGAACGCGAAATGTTCGAGCACCTCGATCGCTGTCGCCAGGTGGCCGGCACCGAGGTCGGTCTGGAACCCGCTCGCCAGCGCGTGCGGTGCGCCCATCTCCTCGGTCAGCGCGCCAGCCAAATCATCGGCGCGCCTGTGGTATTGGTCCTGAATCGCGCGTAAGAGATCGAGCCGATCGGCGCGGGTCGAGCTCGACCAGCTGGCGAAGGCCGTGCGCGCGGCGGCGACAGCGGCGTCGACGTCGGCGCTGGACCCGGCCGCCACCGTGCCGGCGAGCTCCTCGGTCGCGGGGTTCACCACGTCGAAGGTCTCCGACTTCGCGGGGTCCACCCACCCGCCGCCGATGTAGAACTTCCGGTATTCCCGCATCAGGCACCAGCTTTCGTGTGTTGTGCTCGTCGAGTGGTCACTGCATGCCCTCCGCGTACCAGGTGCGGAACTCGTCGTAGCTCGGCATCTCCTCGGAATTGGCCTTCGGGTCGACCGCGACGTGGATGACGCCCGGCTTGCCGCTGCCGTAGGCGCGTTTGATGGCGGGCGCGATGTCCTCGTCGCGGTCGACGAATTCGCCGTAGCAGCCGAATCCCTCGGCGACCTTGTCCAAGCGGGTGTTCTTGCTCCAATGCACGCCGGTTTCCAGCGAATCGTGACCGTAGGTGCGCTTGTATACACCGACTTCCAGCCCCCAGGCGTAGTCGACGGCCACGACGACCACCAGTGGAAGATTCAACCGCGCGGCGGTCTCGAGTTCGGCGATGTGGAATTGCAGCGAGGAATCGCCGGTGATCAACATGAGCGGCCGTTTTCCGCCGTCGGCGACCCCGGCGCCCACCGCGTAGGGCAGGCCCGTGCCGAGGTGGCCGAAATTCTGATTCCAGATCACGTCGTGCGGCTTGGCCTGGGAATATGTCCAGCCGAAAATGGTGGTCGCGCCGCCGTCGCGCACCATGATGCCGTCCGCGGGAAACGCCTTGGTGGCCTCGACGATCAGCCGCGCGGGATGCACGGGTGACAGGCCCGAAGGCGCCTGTTCGGCCAGGCGAGCCAGTTGGGCGGCGTCCTGGTCGATCCAGGTGTCGAGCTGGGCAGGGCGGGCGCGTGGGGTGTCGCGCAAGGCGTCCACCAGTTGCGGCACCACGACGCGCAGATCGCCGACCAGCGGAACGTCGATCGGCCGGTTGACCCCGATGGCCGCCGGATCTTGTTCTACCAGAAGCCATTTCCTGTTCGACGCGTTTTCGATCCAGTGCCTGCCGCGTCCGTAGTGCACCGGCTCGCCGAGTTCGGTGCCGATCGCCAGGCACAGATCCGAGCCGACCACCGCTTCGATCGCCGCCGCCGAGAAGCCGTAGGGGAAGGTGCGATCCTCCAGGCCCGCGATATACGAGGTGCCGCCGGAGGTTTGGATGACAGGACACGCCATCGCCTCGGCCAGTGCGCGCACCGATTCGCCCGCGCGCGCGGTGTGCACGCCGTGCCCGACCAGCAGGATCGGGTGCTCGGCCGCGCGGATCAGTGCCGCAGCTTCCTCGATCTTGTCTTGTCCCGCGCTCTGGCCGACCAGGCGGTACGCGGCCGGCGCCAAGGCGGCCGGCACCTCGAGCTCTTCCTGGATCACCTGCGACGGATATTCGATATACACCGGGCCAGGAGTCCCGCTGAGCGCCTTGCGTATTCCCTCACGAATGATCTCGTCGGTCTGATCGGCGTATTCGATACTCGCGCTGTACTTCACCGACGGCTCGACCAGCCCGGACTGCTGCACGAACTGAATCCGGCCGCGCCGCACCCGCTGTTCGGTGATCCGCGCGCGCTGTCCGCCCAGGAAGATCACCGGCGAGTTCTCCACCTTGGCGCACATGATGGCGCCGACGAGATTGGCGATGCCAGGCCCGAGCGTGCCGATGGCGACGGCGGGCTTGCCGGTCATCCTGGACACCGCCTCGGCCATGAATCCGGCGGATTCCTCGTGATGCGGTGCGACCACGGTCCAGCCACGTTCCTCGGCGAGATGGAACAGGTGCACGAAATTCGGATCGGGAATGCCGAACAAGGTGTTGATGCCTTCGGCCTCGAACAGGTCGAGAATGCGTTCGTAGACTTTGACGGTGGTGGTTTCAACGGACACTGTTGCCCTCCAAGGCTTTCGCGAAACTCTTGCGGATGTGGTCGTGGTGGCCCGAGGGGACGACCGGAAGCGTCCATGCCTCGGTGGGGTCCCGGATGGCCTCGAGCTGCGCGCCGACGTCCTCGATCGACCAGGACGGTTGATAGCGACCTCGGGTCTCCGCGACGTAGGCGCGTGCCACCCTGCCCGCGATCGACACGAGCATTTCGCCGGTGAGCGAACAGGATTCGTGCGCGAGCCAGCCGACGACGGGTGCGGCCAACTCCGGCTGCATCGGCGGATACGCCGAGATATCGATGCCCTCGGCCATCCTGGTGACGGCGCTGGGCACGATGACATTGCAGCGCACGTCGCTGGCCGCACCCTCGAGTGCCACCACATTGGCCAGCCCGATCACGCCCGCCTTCGCCGCCGCGTAATTGGCCACTCGGTGGTTGCCGTAGAGCCCGCCGATCGAGGAGGTGAGCACGATCCTGCCGTATCCGGCCGCGCACATCGGCCCGAAAGCGGGTCGCACGACGTGGAACGCGCCACGCAGATGCACGTCGAGCACGGCATCGAAATCCGCGTAGGTCATCTCGGTCAACGGTGCGGAGCGGACGGTGCCCGCGTTGTGGATCAGGATGTCGAGGCGGCCGAAATGCGCCATGGCCGATTCGACGATCGCTGTGCCGCCTTCCGGGGTGGCCACCGAGTCCGTGCAGGCGATGGCCGTGCCACCGGCCGCAGTGATCTCCCGCACCACCTGCTCGGCCACCGCGGGCTCGGCGGCGTCGCCGCGGATGCTCGTGCCGGGGTCGTTCACCACGATCCTCGCGCCTCGCTGGGCCAGCAGCAGGGCGTAGGCGCGGCCCAATCCCCTTCCGGCGCCGGTAATCACGGCGACGCGATCGTCGAATCTGAGTGGGGGCAACGAATACTCCTCTCGCCGGTGTGATTCGGTGTTCAGGCGCGCAGCGAGAGGCCAGCGAGCTCGCCGGTCGCACGCCAGGCCCGCAGCAGGTCCTCCAGCACGTAGAAGCCGCCCCAGAACGGGTCACCGAGGAAGGAGCGGCCGTTCGGCTCGCCCTCGCTGTTGTAGTAGCCGGGGGTGCACTCGGTGACGAAGGTGCTGTTGTCGACGGTGTTCGCGCGGATGGTGCGCACCCACTCGTCCTCGGCCTGCGCGGTGGGTTCGACCACCGTGGCCCCGCGCGCGTGTGCCTGCGTGATGATGTAGGCGATGTGGTCGGCCTGCTGTTCGAACATCAGGGTGGTCGCCGCGGTCACGCCGCCCTGGATGAACCCGGTGAAGTAGATGTTCGGGAAGCCGTGCGCGGTGATGCCGTGCAGGGTGCGAAAACCCTTGCCCCAGTGCTCGTAGAGCGAGCGGCCGTCGCGGCCGGTGAACGGCGCGATGTCGTACTGCCGGTCCAGCGAGGTGGTGATCTCGAAACCACTGGCCAGGATGATGCAGTCGACCTCGTACTCGGTGCCGCCCGCGACCACACCGTGCTCGCTGATGCGTTCCACGCCTTTGGATTCCGAGACGTCGACCAGGGTGACATTGGGGCGATTGAACGTCGGCAGGTAGTCGTCGTTGAAGACCGGTCGCTTACACAGGTTGCGGTAGTACGGCTTGAGCTTCTCCGCGGTCGCCTGGTCCTCGACGGTCGCTTCGACGCGGCGGCGCAGCCGTTCCATCGCCCGGTAGTCCTCGATCTCCTTGAGTTCGAGGAACTTCGCCGGATCGGCCAGTGCGGCCCAGCCGTCGGTGCGGTCGAGTTTCGCGGCCAGATTGCGAGCGACCTCGGTCCAGCCGTCGCAGATCAGATCGGGTTCGCCGGGGGAGTAGAAGGCGTAGGCCGCGTTGTGGAAATTGCGCTGGCGTGCCGAACGCCAGCCGGGTTCCAGAGTTTTCACCCATTCCGGATCGGTGGGGTGGTTGTCGCGTTCGAAGATGTAGGACGGGGTGCGTTGGAAGACGGTGAGATGTTCGGCTCCCCGTGCCAGATGCGGAATCGCCTGCACACCACTGGATCCCGTGCCGATGACGGCGATTCGCTTGTCGGCGATCTTGTCCAGGCCGCCGTGCAGGTTGCCGCCGGTGTACGCATAGTCCCAGCGCGCGGTATGGAAGATCTGCCCGTCGAAGTCCGTGATTCCCGGAATGCCGGGAAGTTTCGGCCGGTTGTAGGGGCCCTGGCACATCACCACGAAGCGGGCACGAATGTCGTCGCCGCGATTGGTGCCGACGCGCCAGCGCTGGATCTGCTCGTCCCATTCCAGCGACCGGATGAGGGTGTGGAACAACGCGCTGTCGTAGAGGCCGAAATGTCGGCCGATGCGCTGGGCGTGTTCGTAGCATTCGTCGCCGTGGGAGAATTTCTCCTTCGGCATGTAACCGGTCTCCTCCAGTAGCGGAAGATAACAGTAGGAATCCGAGTCGATCTGAATGCCGGGGTAGCGATTCCAATACCAGACCCCGCCGAAATCGCCGCCCAATTCGATGATCCGGAAATCGGTGATCCCGGCCTGCCGCAGTCGATGCGCGGTGATCAGACCGGCGAAACCACCGCCGAGGACCGCGACATCGATATCGGTGGTGAGCGCCTCGCGCGGTGTGACGGGTAGGTGCGGGTCTTCCTCGTAGAAGTCCGCGAATTCGTTCTCGGCCGCCAGATATTGTTGCTGGCCTTCGGGTCGAAGTCGCTTGTCGCGCTCGGTCAGATACTTCTGCCGGAGGGCGGCGATGTCGACCTCGGGGGTCTGCGTGGATTCGCAGTGCTGCATTCGAATTCCTCGTTCCTGGCGTCAGGTCAGATCGCGCGGCTCGCCGGTGCCCATGTACGAGGCGAGATTGTGATGCAGGTTCACGATGGTGCGCTCGCGGTACGGATTGGGTTTGGGGCCGGGGAAACCGCGCGATTTCATGCCCTGCTGCACCGCGGCCATATTGTCGAAATCCTGGGGGAGCACTGTTCGCCAGCCCTCGTCACCCACCGGGGTGTAGATCCACTCCGTGTCGGGTTCCTCGCCGGGCGGGAACAGTTCGAAGACCGCCGCCTCGAAAATGCATTGATCGGGGTCGTAGCCGTAGGGTCGGAATCGGTAGCAGAGCATGTTGTTGAGTGCGTGGCCGATCTGGAAATTGGGGAATATCTGCCAGGACGTGCCGCTCGCGGCGACGGTTTCGGGGTCGACGGTCGGCCAGATCACGCCGCGCTCGGCGTCCTCACGTCGACAGGTGTCGAGCCAATACCGCAGCACCTGTCCCGGCGGGGTGCTCTCGGGCAATTCGTCGGCAAGCCGGTTGGCGACCGCGACCATCGACTCGGTGGTGTTGGTATTGGCGTTCTCCCAGGTGAAGTTCTGCAACTGCGCGGTCGACAGGCGCGCGTCCGCACCGCTGCCGATGCGCAGCTTGCCCTGGTTCTCCTCCATTCCCTTGGGCGCGTCATAGCCGATATTGCTGTGCTTGCCTTGGGCGCGACCCCAGCCGAGGAAATCACCGAAATTCATGAATTCCGGGTGGGTGTAGGGCACGTGGTAGGTCTCCATGAACGCCTCGAAGGCGACCTTCCAGTTGCAGTCGAAGGTCAACCATCGCCGCCACCGGTAGCGCATGTTCTCCAGGTGGAACGGGTCGAGCAGGGAGGCGGCCGGTTCGAGATACTCGCGCAGGGACTCGGCGTCGGGGTCCATCGTCAGCCATACCCAGCCGCCCCAGGTGTCGATGCGTGCCTGGCGCAGGCCGTCGTTGCTCTCGGTCAGCCCGCAGGTCCAGTCGCCGCGTTCGGGCACGAAGGTGTTGCAGCCCTGCAAGTCGTAGCGCCAGCCGTGGAAGCCGCAGACGAATTGCTTGCGCCTGCCGCGGGCATCGTGCGCGCCCGGTGGCGTGTCGACCAGTCGACGACCACGGTGTGCGCAGACATTGTGATACGCGCGCAGGGTGTCGGGCGCGGTGCGCACGACGATGAAGGAGTCGTCGAGGATGTCGTAGGTGAGGAAGTCGCCGACGCGCGGGAGCTCCTCGACGCGGCACACCTGCTGCCATACCTTGGCCCACAACCGATCGCCCTCGGCGCGGGCGTATTCCGCGGAGATGTAGGCGGCGACGTCGATCGTCTTCGGGGTGGACAGGTCTGTGGTGGTGTTGTTTTCGACCGTGTGGGTCATGGCGTTCTCCTGGTGGGACTGCGGTGTCACTGGGTGATGGCCGCGCGGAACGACTCGTCCTCGAGGAACAGGGAGGTGTTGTCGGCGCCGAGGTGGGTCCATTTGAGGTTCAGGCCGCCGTCGACGAGCAGGGTTTGTCCGGTGACGTAGCTCGACAGTTCCGAGAGCAGGAACAGGATCGCCCCCGCCTGCTCGTGCGGGCGGCCGCGCCGACCCATCGGAATGGCCCTGCGGTCGCGCTCGGCGTCCTCGCCGACATAGGTTCCCGAGGACGGTGTTTCGGTGACGCCGGGTGCGACGGCATTGACCCGAACCCCGTCGAGGGCGAGCTCGACAGCCATCGTGCGGGTCGCCGCCACCAAGGCGGCCTTGGCGGTGCCGTAGCCGATGTGGAAGGGCGCGGTGTTCAGGCCGCTGATCGAGGACACCGAAACGATCGAGCCCGGTCGCGCTTGCGCGACCAATTCGGCGGCGACGGCCTGGCTGAAGAAGAACATCGTCTCGAGGTTCTGGGTGAACAGCGCCTGCCAGTCCGAGCGGGTGACACGGGTCGAGGGCATCCAGGTTTCGGGTGCGGCGCCGCCCGCGACATTCACCAGCCCGTACAGTTCGCCTTCCAGTTCCTCAGCGCGTGCGAGGGTGGTCGCGATGCCCGCGTCGGTGGCGGCGTCGGCGGCGCAGGGAAACACGGGAAGGCCCTGTGCGGCAAGGGGTTCTACATGTCGGGCGAGATTCTCCGTGGATCGACTCACCGCGAGGACGGTCGCCCCGGCGCGTGCGAGGGTGCGCGTCACCGCCGTGCCGATTCCGCCGCCGCCCGCACCGGACACGATGACGATGCGACCGTTCAGGCCGAAGAATTCGTTGGCGGGCGCGTCTGGATGCCCGTCGTCGGTCGTTTCGGAGCTCATTGCGCAAGACCTTCCGTGTATCGCAGCGCGAGCACGCTGCCCTCGGCGTCGGCGGAGAGATAGACGGTGCCGTCCGGTCCCGCGGCGATGCCCGCGAACGGGCCCATCGGACCGGAGAACGGGGGAGTCCCGCGCAGCGGTTTGGGGTTCACCCCTGGTGGGGCGCCGACGGGGAGATCGGTGGCCACTGTGCGGCGCGTGCCGGTCTCGAGGTCGACACTGAGCAATGCCGTGAGGCCGACGTCGACGATGAGTAATTGCGTGCCGCGCACCAGGATTCCGTGTGGTGTCCGGAGCCCGTCCACCACGGTGGTGACCCCGGCGTCGCCGATCGAGACGACCCGTCCTGCCCCGGACTCGGCGACGAACGCGGTGCCGTCCCGGCCGAGGGCGACCCCGCGCGGAGCGTCGAGTCCGGCGGCGAGGACCTCGGCCCCGCCGGACCGAATGGACAGAACTCTCCCGGTGCCGAGTTCGGCGACGATCGTGCGGTGCGCGTTCGCGGCCACGCCGTAGAGCTGGTCGAAACCTTCGGCGAGGAGTTCGGTGTGTGGTTCGGGACCCGTGCGGTAGTGGCAGACTTGGCCGCTCGAGGTGGTGCACAGGAACTCGTCGGGGCCGACGGCCGTCACACCACGCACATATCCGGGGGTGCCGGTGCTGAAAAGTGAGGCGAGCGTGTGGAGTTCGCCGCCGCGCAGGCCGTAGAAGAAGGTGCCGTCGGCGACATAGAGATCGCCCGCGTGGTCGACGGTCAAGTCCAGCGGCCACATCAGGCCGCCCGCCAGGACGGTCCGGGTTCGGCCGGCATCGAGGATCTCGGTGATCTCGCCGGAGAAGTTCGAGACGAAGAGCCGGTTGCCGACGAACGTGCAATTATCCAGTCCTGGAGCGAGTTTCGCCAAGACGCTGCGCTCACCGTTGCGCGGGTCGATCCGTAATACCTCGCCGGTCCGCACCTGGGTGGACACGATCCGGCCCTGCGGATCGAACTTGACCGAGTCGGGTGTGCCGAGGTCGCCGACGACCCGTTCGGGTACACCACCGTCGGGATCGATGCGCCAGATGTCGTTGGTGCCCATCACCGGGTAATAGAGCAGGCCGTCGGGGCCGACCTCCATGGCATTGGGCATCGGCAGGTTGTCGTGCAGCACGCGCGGCGCACCCCCGTCGAGCGGTAACTCCATGAGCCGGCCGCCGATCCGGCATTCGTTGACGAACAACCGGCCGTTGTGCACGGTGATCCCGTTGGCGCCTGGCAGGTCGTCGCGCAGCACCCTGGTGCTGCCGTCGCTGGCGCGCACGCTGACCCGCGCGTCCATGTATTCGGTGGCGATCAGGTTGCCGTCGGCATCGAACGCCAGGTCGTCGGGGGCGATGATGTCGCCGCCCTTGGCGCTGACGGTTTCCAGTGCGCCGGTGCCGATGTCGAGCGCGCTGATCTGGCTGCCCGCTACCTGGGCTACGTAGACGCGGTCGTCGGGTCCGGTGCGCAGCCCATTCGCGCCGAACAGTCGGCTCGGCGGGGTGAGTCGTCGTACCTCCCACCCGTCGGCAAGGCCGATCGGTGCTGTGCCGGAATAGCGAGCCCCTTGCGTCACCGTGAACCTTCCGTCGCGACGGGAATCGTGGATGTGATGCGCTGCGGGGCCGAGCATTCGGGCGGTCACACGCAGGCTGTCGTGGCATCCTTGAAGCGAATTCTAATTCTTGTTCCGCTGATAATTCAAGGATTGCTATCCTTGTGAGGATTGCCGTATGGTGCGCGGGCGCGGCTCGGATGACGAAGTCGGATGGGGGAGTGCCTGGCAACGTGGGAGTTCGCTGAAGGAAGTTGTCGGTGCCATGAAAAGCGTTGTGGGCGAAAGAGTTCAGCAGTATTCGTCCGAGGTCGACAACTGTGTGCCGTAGCCGTAGGTCGCGCTGAGCTGTCGAGGAATACACGGCACAGGGGCTGCGGGTCGCGGTGTCGGATACCGAACTGGCACACGTGGCCCAGCGCTCATCGCTATGAGAGCGCGAATCCTGGGTGAGCGTGTGTGTAGGAGACGTCGACCGGGGTGTACGTCGCGCAGTGTCCGCTGGTGCGCCGTCGACGCTGTGCGAAGCCCGTTCGGCTCTCGGGTTCGAGGGCCGGTTGGCTCGAGCGAGTTGCCAATGGCACGAGCGCGTGCACGGGTATTTCGACCACCGACGGACGAGTCGATCCGGGACGGCATCGGCGCGGTTGCCGCTAGCGATAGTGATCGTCGACCACCGAGAGCAGCGGCTGCCGCCTACTGTTCGAAGCTCCACGGTAGGGCGCGGTGGTAGTTTTCCTCGGCCAACTGTCGTCGTCGGTCGCACTTGCGGTGTGCCGAGGGAAAGGAATCTTTATGCCCGGCTTCTCCCGAGCCTTGTGCGCCGCGGTGGCCGCGGTGGTGGCGGCGAGCGGTATCGCGTTCGCGGTCCCGGACGCGACCGCGAAGTCCGGGACCCAACCCGGTTCCCTCGTTTCGGCGGCGCCGTTGGCCGACGGGCTGCGGTTGCCGGGAGCCGATGACGCCGAGCGCGTGACCTATTGGTCGGTGGGGTCCGACGGCGCACCCGCGTTGGCCAGCGGCGCCTATTTCCTGCCCGAGGGGGCGCCGCCGCCCGGCGGTTGGCCGGTCATCGCGTGGGCACACGGCACCTCGGGACTCGCCGATCATTGCGCGCCGTCACTGGTGGGTCCCGCGCTCCCCGAGCGAGACAACCCGTACCTGACAGCGTGGCTCGCGCACGGATACGCCGTCGTCGCCAGCGACTATGTCGGGCTCGGTACCCCGGGTCCGCATCCCTACCTCGATGTCGAAGTGGAGGCGCACAGCATCGTCGACATGGTGCGCGCCAGCCGTGCCGCCGCACCGGCGATATCGAACCGCTGGGCCGTAGTCGGGCAATCCCAGGGCGGCGGCGCGGCGATCGCGACGGCGCGCTACGCCACCGAATTCGGCCGTCCCGACCTCGATTACCGCGGCGCGGTCGGGACCGGGGTGCCCGCGTATCTGGAGAATGTTCTCCTGCCGCTCGGGCCGGGTGTTCCTCCCGCCGCACTCCCCGCTGGCCTGACGTCGTATGTGTTCTACATTCTCGCCGGTCTGCGCGGCGCACACCCCGAACTCGACATCGACTCCTACCTCACCCCGCTCGGGCGAACCCTGGTCGACGACGCCGAGAATCAGTGCACCGACCAAGCGCATCGAACCGCCGAAGGTGTTGTGCTGGGAGATGTCTTCAGCAGGCCGCTCGGCGCGATACCGCACGCCCACGACGTGTTGGCCGACTACATGGGATTGGCCGAAAACGGGTACGACCGACCGTTGTTCATCGGTCAGGGGCTCACCGACATCGATGTCCCCGCGCCGGGAGCACTCGGCCTTGCCGCGGCGATGACGGCGAACGGTCAACCGGTGACGCTTCGGGTCTACAACGCCGATCACAGCGCGACGTTCACTGCCTCGCAGCAGGACGCGATCCCCTTCGTGGACGGCCTCTTCCAGGGCGTGTGACGAACTGCGCTGGCGGTGCGCGGCGGGAGGTCAACGGTGCGTTCGGCGGAAAAGGTTGCCCGCGTAGGCGGATGGGTGAGGTAGTTCGAACATCCGAGGATGCGGTGCCTCGCGGTCGGCGCAGCAGTGGGCGGGGTGGAGGTCACCGGCGTCCGGTGGGTTCGGTCTTTGCTGCCGCTGCCGCGAAGAAGCTGGGAGCCCGCCGACGTGGACGAAGCGTCGGCGCGTCGAAGTGTCCTGCGGCAGGTGCGGTTCGCCGTGGCGGGTGCCTCGCAGCACGCCGGCGAGTCGGGTCGAACGGCCGCCGGATTCGCGTGCTAGATCCGTGAACTCTGGCTGGACCGAATCGCATGCCGGGCCGTGGCGGACGAGGCATCGACGACGCCGTCGTCGAAGCGATCCAAAACCAGTGCCTGGGTGGCGGTCAGGTGCGCGCGGGCCAGGTCCTGTGCCTGGTCGGCGCGACCGGCGGCAATCTCCGCGATGAGCTTGCGGTGGGTGCGCACCGCCGCCTTCGCCTCCTTTTCGGAGGGGTATTCACCGCGCTTGGTGAGGCGTTCGGCCCACGCCTGCTCCTGGGACGACCACAGTGCGACAAGGCTGCTCACGACGTAGCGCAGGGTGACGTTCGGGGTGAACGACACCACGAGATCGTGGAATTGCCGTGCGGTTCGGGTGAAGGCGACGCCGTCGCCGACGAGTTCTTCGGAGGCCTCGACGCAGGCTTCCAGTGCGGGGACGACCACTTCGGCGCGGTCGGTACGCTTGGCGCATTCGGCCGCGCACGTCGGCTCGAGCAGCTGTAGCCCGGCCGCCAGGTCGCCGAGGGTGACGCGTGCGCCTTGCAGGGCGAGGCCGAGGTGATAGGCCGCCGACAACTCGTCGGGCCGGTGCACCTCGGCGCCGCCGACATTGCCGCGGCGGACGGTCACGAGTCCTTCGGTCTCCAGGATGCGCAGTGACTCCCGGATCGAGGGGTAGCTGACGCCGAACTCGTTCACCAGCTGATCCTGGGTGGGCAAGCGATAGTCGTCGTCGCTGTCCAGGATGCGGGTACGCAGTTCGGCGGCAACGGTTTCCGCGATGCGGCGCTGCGGAATCCTGCCCCGCCCCGCCGTCGTCACGCCGGGCGCTTTTCGTCCATTCTCGAAATTCTAGCCGAACCTACAAGGCTCACTATGTTTGCCAGGATAGTCGGTAGATCAAGCATTGCTATCCTTACAAGGATTGACGTACCTTCGAGTCATGGACTTCACGATGGGTGAGGCCGCCACGGACCTGCGACACGAGTTGCGCGCACTGGTGCGCGCGCACGTCCCCGCGGACTTTCTCGGCGCGTTCACCGACGACGAGGCCGATCTCGCGACCACCCAACGGTTTTCCCGGCTGCTCGCCGAACGAGGACTGCTGTGCCTGGCCTGGCCCGAGGAATTCGGCGGCCGCGACGCCTCGGTGTGGGAGCAGACCGTGGTGCGCGAGGAAATGTGGGCCCACCACGAACCCAGGGGTGCGCAGTACATGGGCGTGAACTGGGTGGGGCCGACCATTATGCGGCATGGGACCGAACAACAACGCGCACAACATCTTCCGCCGATCGCGCGCGGCGAAGTGATCTGGTGCCAGGGGTTCAGCGAACCCGACTCCGGCTCCGACCTCGCGTCGCTGCGCACGGCGGCCACCCGCGACGGCACGGGCTGGCGGATCAACGGCCAGAAGATCTGGACCTCCTACGCCACGATGGCGCAGTGGTGCTTCCTGCTCGCACGCACCGCGAAAGGCGAACGCAAGCAACAGGGTCTGACGATTTTCCTGGTGCCGATGTCCGATCCCGCCATCGAGGTCCGGCCTATTCGCAGCATGCTCGGGCCGCACCACCTCAACGAGGTCTTCTTCGACGACCTGCGGGTGAGCGAAGCCGATGTGCTCGGGACCGTGGACGAAGGATGGCAGGTGGTGCGGGAGGTCTTGGCGTTCGAGCGGGTCGGGATCGCCAGGTACGCGCGCTGCGAATATCTGTTGCAGGCCGCACCCTCGGTGCTCGGCGCACGGTGGGACCTCGTTCCCGCCGACCTGCGCGGACGCTGGGCACGCATGCTCACGCACTGCCGCAGGGCGCGGCTGCTCGCCTACCGGGTGCTGGCATTGCAGGACTCCGGCACCGTGCGACCGGGCGATGTCGCCGCCTACCGGATCGCGGTGACCACCTTGGACCAGGACAGCGCCGAAGTGCTGAGCGAACTCGCCGCCTGTGCGGCATACCCGGAAACCACGGTGGTGCAACGCTTTCGCGCCGAAGTGGACGATCACTGGCGTTATGCGCGAGCGGCCACCGTCGCCTCGGGAAGTATCGAAATGCAGCGCATCCTGCTGGCGCGCGAATTGCTGGCCGCGTCATGAATATCGAACTGAGCGCGGAAGCCACCGAATACGGTCGTCAGGCTCGCCGAGCGTTCGAGGCGGCGGGTGGCGCCGCACTGCTCGAAAGCGCCGAGCGCGAACCGGATCGGCGCGCGGAGCTGCTCGCGCCGGTGTTCGGCGCGCTCGCGGCATGGGATCTGCGGCCCCGAAAGGACCCCGACGAGCTGGAGGCCGCGGCGGCGCTGTGTCGCGCGGCGGGGTATTGGGGGGTGCCCTACCCGGTGGCCGAACGACTTTCGCGGCCAACGGATTCGGAGTTCGACGGGTTGGTGATCGTCGACGACACCACGCCGAGTGCGGCGGTCGCCGGGCTCGACCTGCGGTGGGCGGCGATGACGTTGGACGGTCGCCGCAGCAGCGCCGAGCGGGCCGAGCCCTCCCTCGCGCCGCGGCTGGGCGCCTTCGTCACCCCGCTGAAGCTGCGCCCGATCGATGCCGGCGATGTCACCGATATCGCTCTGGCACTGGTCCTTCCGTGCTGGACGCTACTCGGCATGCTCGATCGCGCGATCGCGTTGGCCACGGCGCACGTGTCGGTGCGCGAACAATTCGGTCAGCCGCTGGCCCGCTTGCAAGGCGTGCAATTCCAGCTCACCGACGCCGAGGTCGAGCGCGGCGGAGTGGATGTGTTGGCGAGTTACGCGCTGTGGAGCGTGCAGACCGAGCGGGCCGAGGCGATCGATGACGCATTGGCGCTGCGGCTCGCGGCGGTGGAGGCCGCCGAAGTGGTGTTCCGGGTGGCCCATCAACTGCACGGCGCGCTCGGATTCTGCGACGAGTCGCCGCTGTCGTGGCTGTCGCGCTACAGCCTCCCGTTGCGTCGGTTGCCGTTCGGGATATCCGGTAGCAGAGCCGAATTGACCAAACGTGTGGGTCGACACGGCTTGACCGGCTTGTTCGGGCCGGTCGGAGAGTCGGTGACGCCGTGAAATACGACCTGCTCGGGCAGCCGCGTGCCGGGGGCGACGGGTCCGTGTACCCCGTGTACCCCGTGGCGCTCGATCGCGTTGAATCTGATCGTGTTGCCGCGTTGTCGACTCACGCGCTGACGCAGCTATCGAGTCGGCGGGCTGCGGACCGCGCGGCGCGGGCAGCGGTCCTCCGGTCGGCGCGAGGGATGGCGGCGGGGCGAACGGACCTCACCCACATGTTCTGTCCCACGGAGGTGGTGTCGTGAAGTACGACCTACCGAAAGAATTGCGCGTCGAAGGTGACGGTCCGGTGCGCATCGTGGTGTTCGACCGCGCCGAGGAACGCAATGCCGTCAACGCGTCGCTGCACCGGGCGCTCGCGCAGGTGTGGCGCCAGTTGGCCGCCGACCGCACGGCACGCGCCGTGGTCCTCACCGGCGCGGGTCGGGCATTCTGCGCCGGTGGCGATCTGGACTGGATCACCAGCTTTCTGGACGATCCGGTCGCGCGCGAGGAGAGCTTGCGCGAGGGCGCGGAGATCATCGACGAGGTGTTGCGGTTCCCGTTGCCGGTGATCGCCGCGGTGAACGGGCCCGCAGTGGGACTCGGCGCCAGCGTCGCGGTACTGTCCGACATCGTCTTGATCTCGGACACCGCCTATTTGGCCGACCCGCACGTCTCGGTCGGTCTCGTCGCGGGCGATGGTGGCGCCGCGTTCTGGCCGCTGCTCACCCCCATCCTGCGCTCCCGCGAATACCTCTACACCGGCGATCGGATCGACGCCGCCACCGCGGTCGAGATCGGCTTGGCCTCGCGCACCATCGAACCCGATGAGCTGTTGCCCGAGGCAATCCGCTTGGCGCACCGGCTCGCCGAACAACCGCAAGCGGCGATCCGCGGCACCAAGAGCGTCCTCGCCATGCACCTCGCCCAAGCGCTCGGTGCCGCGGTGCGCGCGGGGTTCGCCGCGGAAGCGGTCACGATGCGGTCGGAGGAACACCGTGAACGGCTACTTGCCCTACGTTCGAAGGAGACTCGAATTCGATGAGTTCGCCGACTGTTTCGCGGTGTCCTGGATGTCGGTCCTGGTCGGTGCCGCCAGTTCATCGAGTGGGCGCGGCATGCACGCCGGGCCGTAAGGAGGCGCGAGAGTCGTTGTCTCGGAGCTATTTTCCGATGGTTGCGCTGGGTGCGGCAGGTTCGGCGCAACCGTCGGTGACAAGGTATGCGACGGCCACGGCGCACTCGGGGGTATCAGTATTGTGCTCATCGAGTCCAGTGGTGCGGTGGGATCCGTCGTACTCGGACGACTCACCGCGCACAATCTGCCCAGCGTGCCGTGCAGACCGGCACCGGCAACATCAGGGCGGCGGCCTGACTCGACGGGTGCGGTGGGCGCGGTGACGCTGGGAGAGCTGTCGGCGCGTTCCGCGTCGCCGCAGGATGGTTCGGACGATTTCCGTGTCACGGTGCGCGAGTGGTGTCGTGCCGAGATCCCGCCGGATTGGCGGCGAGCACAGACCGGCGTGGAAGACGCGGAGTTCGTTCGCTTTCAACGGGATTGGTTCCAACGCCTGCGGCGCGCGGGGTTCGCGGTGCCGCATTGGCCGAAGGAATGGGGTGGTGGGCTTTCGGTGGCCGAGCAGGTGGTGCTGTATCAGGAGTTGGCCGCGCACGATGCCCCTCGGCTGGTGCTGGCTTTCGTCGGGATTCACCATGCGGCGGCGACGCTGCTCGCGGCGGGCACCGTCGAGCAGCGCGAGCGGCATCTACCCGCGATACTCGACGGCGAAATCTGGTGTCAGGGGTTCTCCGAACCGGAGGCGGGGTCCGACCTCGCCGCGCTGCGCACGACCGCACGCAGGGCGGGCGACGGCTACGTCGTCAACGGGCAGAAGGTCTGGGCCAGTGGCGCTCGGTACGCGGACTGGTGTCTGTTGCTGGCCCGCACCGACCCGAATGCGCCGAAACGGCACGGTATTTCGTATTTCCTTCTCGACATGCGTGCGCCCGGCGTCGAGGTCAGGCCGATCAAGCAGGCGACGGGGGAGTCACACTTCTGTGAGATCTTCCTCGATGACGTGGTGATCCCGGTCCACCAGCGGGTCGGACCGGAGAACGAAGGGTGGCGTATCGCGGGACAGACCCTCGGTGCCGAGCGCGGCATGACCATGCTGGAACTCTCGGAACGGCTGGGTCACGCGGGATTTCGGTGGTTGCTCGAATTGTGCGCTCGCCCCACGGCCGACGGCGCTCGTCCGCTCGACGACCCGGTGGTGTCCGACCGGCTGGCGACGCTGGAGATCGAACTCACCGGATTGCGCATGCTGTGTGCCGATTTCGTCGCCGCCGAGCGACCCGGCGCGGCCGACGCGTCGATCGTCAAGCTCTACTACAGCGAATTATTGCAGCGCATCACCGATTTCGGCACCGAGGTCGCGGGCCTCGCGGCGCACACAGAGCTGAGTAAACCCTTGTCGAGCGGGTGGGAATCGGGCGCGTGGATGCTGGATTTCCTCGGCTCGTGGGAGTGGACGATCCCCGGCGGCAGCAGCGAGATTCAGCGCACCCTCATCGGCGAGCGGGGTCTCGGACTGCCGCGCGAACCCAGGCAGGCGTGATGGCGGGCGGTTTCGACGAATTTCACCCGCAGTTGCGTGCGGTGGCGCGATCGATGCTGGCGGCGTCGGCGGGGAGCGAGGTGGATCCGCGGTCGATCGTAGATTCGGGATGGCTCGGACTGGAGGCCCCGGAGTCGCTCGGCGGTGCGGGGGCTACTTTCGCGGAGACCGCCGTGGTCTTGCGCGAGGTGGGTCGTGCGGCGGCCGACACGCGGTATCCATCGATCGCCGTGTCGGCGTTGGGTGCGTTGGGCGTGCTCGAACCGAGTACCGAGCGCGACAGGTTGCTGCGTGACACCGTATCGGGGGAAACAACGACCTGCCTGGTGGTGGACGGTGAAGCCATGGCGGACAGCGGGTTTCGAGTCAAGTCGGACACAACCGGGCTGGTCGTCGACGGCGCGGCGGACTTCGTGGCCGACGCCGTCTGCGCGGATCGACTGCTCGTCGTAGCGGTCGACGCCGACGGCTCCCCGGTCATCGCTGAATTCGACCGAGACACACCAGGACTCGTGGTAGCTCCCACCACCGTCTTGGACTCCACCCGCCGTTTCGGCCGGGTAGTCGCCGATAGTGCGCGCCCGCGCTCGGTGTCGCGTTTTCACGGAGATCCGTGGCGCCGCGTACGCACACTGCACGACCGCGCCGCCGTCGCCGTCGCCTGCGACAGCCTCGGCCTGAGCGAGGCAATGCTGGAAGCCACCGTCACCTACGCGCGAACCCGACAGCAATTCGGCCGCCCGATCGGCTCGTTTCAGGCAGTCAAACACGCCTGCGCCGACATGCTCGTACGGGTGCGGGTCGCGGAGAAGTTGGTGGCCGCGGCAGTGCGCGAGCTGGCCGAGGAGCAGCGGCCGTACGCCGACGTCACCGTCGCCATGGCCAAGTCGTACGCCTGCGCGAGCGCGGTAGAGGTGGTCGGCAAAGCCATGCAGCTACACGGCGGCATCGGCTACACCTGGGACGCCGACCTGCACGTATACCTCAAGCGCGCCACCCTCAACCGAGCCCTGTTCGGGACGCCACGCGGGTACCGCGCCCGATTGGCGGCGCGGTACCGGTAGTCGCTCGCGGGTTCGCCCCCGCTCCGTCTTCGGTGGCACCACCACATTCCTTGACCGCGAGTCGAAAAGTGCAGGGGCACAGGGGAAAGGGATGGCATCGCATCGGCAAGGCGGCCGTGGGTGGACGCGTGGCGGCCCCCTCGGATGCCGGTGGGCTTGCCCGGTACGCCCCCATCCGAGTGGCGGGTCGTGCGGGGACGAACACTCACCCCCACGCCCCGAATTCCGCAGCGGGCGTCGAACCCGGCAGTTGCTGCCAACCACGCTGGTTGGGTCGGTGACGCGGGTGGCGAGCGAATCCGAACGCCTACACCGGCAGCGGTTCGGTAGCGTAGCCGTGCGCGGCCGCTACCTTCTCCGACAGCAGGCGCCCGTCGTGCGTGCTGAGGCCCTCGGCAAGACCAGGATCGGCGGTCACCGCGCTCTGCCAGCCGTTTTCGGCGAGGGCCAGGACATACGGCATGGTCGCGTTCGTCAGCGCGAAGGTGGAAGTTCGGG
Source organism: Nocardia callitridis (assembly GCF_039543305.1). NCBI lineage: Bacteria > Bacillati > Actinomycetota > Actinomycetes > Mycobacteriales > Nocardiaceae > Nocardia > Nocardia callitridis. Next base: position 71,255 of record NZ_BAABJM010000004.1, read on the forward strand.
GTACCGCCCCCGGCATGTTGGCGACACAGTAGAAGACCGAGTCGTGCACTCGATAGATCGGGTCGGCATGTGTGGTGGGTTTCGAGTCCGCGAAGCAACCACCCTGGTCGATGGCGATGTCGACCAACACCGAGCCCGGTTTCATCCGCTGGACCAGATGATTGGGCACCAGCGTGGGCGCCTTGGCGCCAGGAACGAGCACGGCGCCGACCACCAGATCCGCGTCGAGCACTGCCTGTTCGAGTTCGTAGCCGTTCGATACGACGGTCTTGACCTGGCCCCGGTACTGCGCGTCCACCTCGCGCAGCCGTGCTACGGCGAGGTCGAGAACGGTGACATCGGCCCGCATGCCGTGCGCCACCGCGATGGCGTTCTTCCCCGAGACACCGGCGCCGATGACGACGACCTTCGCGGGGCGAACTCCGGGCACCCCGCCCATCAGCACGCCTCTGCCGCCCACCGAGCGCATAAGGTGGTAGGCACCCGCCTGGGCGGCCAGTCGCCCGGCGACCTCACTCATCGGCGCGAGCAGCGGCAACGAACCGTCCTCGCCGACCACCGTTTCGTAGGCGATCGCCGTGGTTCCCGATGCCAACAGGGCGTCGGTGCACTCTTTCGACGCAGCCAGGTGTAGGTAGGTGAACAGCATTTGCCCGCGGCGCAGGCGTGCGTACTCCTGCGCGATCGGCTCCTTCACCTTCAGCAGCAGCTCTGCCGAATCCCAGACCGCGTCCGCGGATGAGACCGTCTGTGCGCCTGCTGCTTCGAAGTCCTCGTCGGCGAACGACGAGCCGACCCCCGCGCCGGACTCGATGACGACGCTGTGGCCACGAGCGACGAGTTCGTGCACACCCGGCGGCGTGAGCGCGACGCGGTACTCGTGGTTTTTGATCTCGCGTGGTATCCCGATCTTCATCTGTAGCGGTGCTCCTTATTTGTAGGAAACTCTGCGCCGAGCTCAGTCGAGGGCTTTTCCCTTGGTCTCCGGCATGGTGAAGTAGACGCACGCGCCGATCGCGGCGGCCACAGCGCAATAGACCCAGATGAACCCACTGAACTCATGGGAGTTCAACCAGGTCAAGATATAAGGCGCCGTGCCGCCGAACAGTGTGACCGAAAGCGCGTACGGAACTCCGATTCCGCTGGCGCGCACGGCTGCCGGGAACTGCTCGGACATAATGGTGGCGGCGTTCGCGCAGTAGCCGAGCAAAAGGACTGCGCCGATACACTCGATCAGCAGGAAATTGAAGAACTCGCCGTTCAAGAAATGAAAAGCGGGCCAGGAGTAGAGGACGAACCCCACGGCGAACGTCAGCATTGTGGGCTTGCGGCCGAACCTGTCGGAAAGCAGCCCCGCGATCGGCAGGAGCGCGATGAACACCGCGATCGTGATCACGTTCGCGCGCAGCGCCTCGCTGAGCGGCATGTCTGTGGTGACATTGATATAGACCGGCAAGTAGGTCAACCAGATGTAGTACAGCAGGGTGCCGCCGATATTGATCGCGAATACCCGCATTGCCGCGCGGGGGTGTTCGCGGAACATGCTGAGTACGGGGTGGCGCCGCGCGGAACGATCCACCTTGTCGGCAGTCTGTATGGCGCTCTCGAAGGACTCGGACTCTTGGGCAGCCGAGCGCACCCACAGGGCCGCGAACCCGCACAGTGCGGCGACGATGAATGCCAGTCGCCACCCCCATGCGGACACCGCCGCTTCAGGCAGGAGTGATGTGACGGTCGCGCCCATTCCGGCGGCCAACAGCAGCCCCGCGCCGACCGAAACCTGTTGCCACGAACCCGCGAAGGCACGCCGCCTCGGCGCGGCCGATTCGACGAGGTACGCCGCGGAGGACCCGAATTCGCCGCCCGCCGCCAAACCCTGGAGTAGCCGGCAGCACACCAGGACAATGGGTGCGAGTACACCGATGTTCTCGTACGTCGGAGTCAATCCGATGACCAACGAGGATGTCGCCATCAGAACGATGGTGAGGACGAGCCCCCTCTTGCGTCCGTGCCGGTCGGCATAGGCGCCGAACAAGATCGCACCGACCGGCCGCATCACGAAGCCCACCGCGAAAACCGCGAGCGAGAAGAGCAGCGCCGGACCGGATTCGCCGGGTGGGAAGAACAGCGGGGAGAATACCACGGCGAAGGTGGTGTATATGGCCCAGTCCAGCCAGTCCACGGCATTTCCTACGGCGCCGGCGAAGATCGCACGTTTCCCGCGCGACGTCATTTTGGTTTCTGCCGGAATTTCGTGGTGTGTTGTCTTGCTGTCCATGGGCGTGCGGCCGTTCTCGAGAGTGCGGTGATATTCCGTGCCTGGTCGAAATCGCGGATGAATACTATTGGTAGGTGGCGGCGTAATCGCTCTCGAAATCCCGTGCGAGCAGCCGTTTCCGGATCGTTTCGGACAGCGCGACATCCGCGATCGTGAGTGCCATCGCGAGCCCGCCGTCCCGAATGAACTTGTCTCCCTGCGCGCCCGCGGCTGCGGCAGCGAAGGCCGAGGTGTGATTTCCTGCCTCCGGCGGCAGGTCGAAGGAGAGCATCGGATGGAGTGCGGGGATGAATTGCGAGACGTTCCCCATGTCGGTCGACCCGAAGAGCTTGTCCGGATAGTCGGGGAAGGTTCGGCCGTGCGCTTCCGCGTTGTCGCGAAACAGCGTCGCGAGGTCGTTGTCATGGACGAACTCGCGGTACAGCGAGGGCAGCGTGTCGAATTCGACGACGGTGCCGGTGGCAAGGGCACCTGCCTCGAAGCACGGTCGTATCCGGTCCCACACGTCGTTGACCTCGGACAACGTGTTGCATCGGATCATGCATTCGACGACGGCGTCCTCGGCGATGACGTTGACGGCCGAACCGGCTTCTTTCACGACATGATGGACGAGGATCCCATCACGCAACTGCTGGCGCAGCAAGCCGATGGCGGTCTGTGCGAGGACGGTCGCATCGGCGGCGTTGCGGGCGCTCCACGGTCGCGACGCATGACCACCGCGTCCGGTGTAGGTGATTTGCCACGACCGGGCGGCCCGAAAGAACGGAGTTACCACGTCTTTCAGCGAGGGATGCACCATGATGGCGGCGTGAGCGCCGTCGAAGACTCCGCTGTTGAGCAGGATCTCTTTGCCCGTTCCGCTTTCCTCGGCGGGCGTGCCGAACACTTTCAGCGTGATGCCCAGCTCGTCGACGAAGGGGGCGAGCGCGAGCGCGGCGCCGACGGCTGATGCGGCGATGGCATTGTGTCCACAGCCGTGCCCGATATCCGGCAGCGCGTCCATCTCCGCGCAGATCCCGAGAACCAGCGCGCCGGTCCCCGCGGTGGCGACGAAAGCCGTCGGTAACCCAGCTACGGCGGGCGTCACCTGAAAATTCGCGTTCGTGCGGAGCGCCTCGATGATCGCGGCCGATGTCGCGTGCTCCTCGAATGCCAGCTCCGGATTGGCGTTGATGGTGTGTGACAGCGCGGTCACCAATTCGAGCCGCGTCGCGAATTCTTGTTCGATCTTCTTCTTCGTCTCGGTCATCGCCAGACCTCTTTCAGCAGCCGAAGTATGTTGCCGCCCAAGACCGCGGCTATCTCGCTGTCGCTGTACCCGTGCGTGACCAGCCAGCTCGTGATGTTGCGAAAGTTCTCAGCCGGGTTCTCCAAGCCGTCTACGTGGGAAACCCGCTGGTATTCGAGATCCCCGGGATCGAGCATCGCGGAAAGACTCAAGTTGCCGCTGATGGCGTGGTGGAAGCCCACGTGATCACCGAACAGCGAATCCGGACCGAACGCGACGTGCTCGATGCCCATCAGATCCACCGCGTAGGTGAAGTGGTCCATCACCGAATCGATCGTGTGTGTTCGATGTTCGTGCGACACCGTCGTATGGGGTGCGGCCTCGAGGCCGAGCACCCCACCGCGCTCGGCGCAGGCTTTCAGTGCCGCGTCGGTTTTCATGCGGGGGATCGGCCACACACCGCGCGCGCCCGCATGCGTGATGGCTACCGGTTTCTCGGATACTCGAATGGCGTCGAGGGTCGTCTGATCGCTCGCGTGCGACACGTCGATCAGAATCCCGAGCGCGTTCATGCGCTGCACGGCTCGGTGTCCGAACATTGTCAGACCGCCGTCACCGGGCTCCGCCTGTCCACTGCCGAGCGAGTTCGAATCGGCGTAGACGAGCCCCATTTGCCGAACGCCGAAGCCGTAGAGCACATCGATGCGGTCGAGTTCGTTCTCGATGGCCCCGGAGGATTCGGTGCCCATGACGAACGCGACCTGACCGCGGCTCTTCGCGTCGAGGATGTCCTGCACGCCGCGGGCCAGTACGGGACCGTCCTGGTGCGCGAGATCCGCCAGGCGCATGCCCAACGCGGTGACCAGGTCGTCCCACTTCCACCCCGACCGGCTGGTGCCGCCGAGGATCCCGAACCAGTTGTCGAAGACGGCGGTCATTCCTGATCGCCGCAGTTCGGTGTACGCCGTCGAGAGTTGTTGGTCGCGAAGGTAGTCCGGCACATCCGACATGTCCGAGGGCAACAGTTGCGGGTGATCGTGGAAGCTGATGATCACGTTGTTCTCCAGCAGGCGCTGTACGCGTGCGGAGCGGGTTTCGTCCAGCGCGGGCTCGTAGGCGCTTCGGCGGAACCCGGGGTCGGCCAGGTCCACGGTGGTGTAGTCGACTCCGCGCCGCAGGTAGGGGAACGACTCGTAGTCCGAGGGGTTTGCGGGTGGGTAGGGCATGAACTCGTGTCTCTTTCATTCATTCGGCGTGCGGTCTTGCGGCGTTGGGCCGTCGTCGCGTCGTTGTGGTCATGGAGACGCCGTGGTCATGGATGTGGTTGTCGCCGAACCGTTCCGTCGGAATCGACGTGCACGCAGGGGTCGAGTTGCCGCGACGACCGCTCGAAGGCCGCGAGGATCGACGCGGACGCCGCGGGACTGGGCATGATCGGCTGACTGTCGGCATCGAGTTCGATCGGCGCTACTCGAAGCGTCGGTCCGTGCTGCTTGTCGAGCGTGACGCGAAAGACCGCGCTCTCGAACCACGGGCCTTCCAGCAACGCGGGCTGGTAGGGAGCGGCCGGGTGCGCATCGTTCTGCGCGACCATCGATTCGGTGTCCCAGCCATCGCTCCAGTCGAAGACGAAGTTTCCCGTCGAGTAGAGGATCAGCCCGTTGTCGTAGAATTCCGCCGGGTGCAGGCAGTGCGGGTGATGGCCGATGATGAGGTCCGCGCCCGCGTCGATCAGCCGCCGCGCCAGCGGTTGTTGATACTGCGCCAACGGTCCCTGCGCGCTCGGTAGGTAGCAGAACGGAACACCCCAGTGCAGCGCGATGGCAACGAATGTGTTGTCCGCCTTTGCTTTTCGGACAATCTGCTCGGCGGCGCCGACGTCCGACTCGTGCGCGGTGGAGTGGACGAACGGTGGCGTGCCGGGCGTCTCGTCCAGGAAACCGCTGTCGAACTCGAAACTTTGGCGCACGCGAATCGCGGCGATGCCCGCGCGGTCGGTGGTGGCGTTGTATCCGAGGGGTAGCGCCGAGCAGAAGCTGAGGAACGCCAGTGTGTCGTCCCCGACCACGACGGTGCGCGGCCGGGACGCCTCGGCGATGGATTCGCCGAATCCCGCGTGCGCGACTCCGGCCGCGTCCAGGGCGGCGACGGTGTCGCGCATTCCGACGGCGCCGTAGTCCATCGCGTGATTGGTCGCGAGGGACATCAGATCGAAGCCCATCGCCGCCAATTCCGCCGCACCCGACCGGGGTGTTCGGATGGCAACGAGCTTTTCGGCGCGTTGACCGGATTCGGTCAACGCGGCCTCGAGGTTGCCGATGGTCAGATCGCCGCCGCGCAGCAGGGGGAACGCCGAGCTTCCCGGGCGGCCGTCCGCGTTCGGCGCGTTGCGCGGTCGTCCCGATACGACAACGTCTCCCACGATTGTCAGGTCCATACGGCCGACTCCCAACTGTTCCACATTGCGATACGATATGCCGCACTGTAGTACGAATGCGAGCCACGACACAAGAGGTATGGCACGGTTGTGCCGCAGAGTGGAACGCGGGAGTCTTTCGGTGGTACGCTGCTGGGCCTCGTAGCCGACAGAAAAATGACGGGCCAGTGACCGGATCAGTCAAACCACCAAGCAGCAGCATCCGTTCGATGAACAGCGTGCTGAGTACCCTGCGCATTCTCGAAGAAGTCGCGGTGCGGCAGCCGATCGGTGTATCGGAATTGGCGCGCGCGACTCAGATTCCGAAGAGCACTGTCCAGCGCTGCCTGGTGACGTTGCAGGAGGCCGGGTGGCTGCGGGTCGTCGACGCCGAACACGCGCGCTGGGGTGTGACGATGAAGGCGCTGGCCATCGGTCTGCGCGGCGCGGGGGAACACGATCTGCGCCAACTCGCGGCTCCGGTGATCCAGCGCCTCGCCGCGCAGACCGACGAGACTGTGCATCTCGGTTTGCGGGACGGCACGGACTCGGTCATCGTCGCGCGTGCGGATTCCACACAGATCGTTCGGGTATTCCTCGAAATCGGTACGCGCCTACCGCTCGCGGTGACATCGATCGGCGTCGCCATCTTGGCGCACCTCGACCCGCGCGAGGTGGACGAACTCTTGCGTGCCGATGTCGAGAACCTGGAGCTCGACAAGCTCGGTGGCGGCGCCCCGCCGAGCGATGCCGAGTTGCGCGCGGAGATCGCTGCGGCGGCCGAACGGAGGTACTCGATGAATATGTCCTCGTGGTTCCGTCCGCATGTCACCTCGATCGGTGCGGCGATACTGGATGGCGCGCGGCGCCCGGTCGCGGGGCTGGCGCTTTCGATACCGCAGATGCGCTTCGACCCGTCCACGGAATCCGCGCTGGCGCGGATGGCGATCGATGCCGCCGACGAGATCACCCGGCTGATTCGTTCCTCCTGAACCTGTTTCGCGACTTCAGGACGGATGCTCGGGTGGGTGCGGCCATGGTCGGCTCAGTAGGTCGGTGAGCAGCCCCGCGGTCGCGCCTGGAGATTCGACAGGGAAATGATGGCTGCCCAAGTCGATCGGGGTGATGCGCATGCGATCCCCGTATCGGTCGATCGCTTCCTGTGTCAGCATCGCGCGCACGGCGAACACGGTGACGGGTTGGGTGACCTCCCGCAATGCCGCCTCCATATCCCAGTGGACGAGCGCTTCGAGCGACAGCACGCCACCTGGTTGGCGGACGGTCACCATCTTGTCGAAATACCCGTCCTGCAAGGCCGGGTCGGTGTCGGGTGGCGAGCCTGCCGCCACCATGGCGCGCACCGCCGCGGGGAAATCCTCGTGAAACGGTGCTATCACCGCGGCGGCGGCGACGTCATCGAGCGCGGGGAAGAGGAATAGGTAGTGCAGCGCATCGAGGGCGACCACCCGTGACACGGTGTCCGGGTGCAGGCGGGCGAGCTCGACGGCGACCGCGCCGCCCATGGAATGTCCCACCGCGACGACATCGTGCGCCGACTCGGACGTCAGCGCCGCGGCCACATCCATGGCGAATTCCCTTATCGTCCACTCGGTTCGTGGTGACCGTGATTCGCCGTGTTCTGCCAGATCAACGGCGATAACGCGGTAGTCCGGCGACAGCAGGTCGGTCACCGCGTCGAAGTAGGTGCGGTCGCAGGCCCAGCCGTGGATCAGGACCAGGGTGGTCGCGCCGTTCGGTGGGCCGCTGACCGTGTACCGGATTGCGGTGCCGTCCGCGCGTTGAACCTCGCGAAAAGTATTGCTCGGCCGAGTAATTGCCATGGGTCTCCGTGCTAGAACTGACGTGCCGCAATGTGGTACGCCGTATTGACTGATAGCATGAATGTAAAGCCGTAGCGGATTCTGTGTCAATGTCGCGAGTCGATCGGCGCCCCCGTGTCGCTGAACGAAAGGAATGCATGTCGTGAATCGTGCGCTCACCGGAAGCAACGGATCAGCGATAGCGCGACGAGTTGCTGCGGCGCGGACCCTGCTTTTCGTGCCTGGGTCTCGACCCGATCGGTTCGACAAGGCGGTCGCTTCGGGTGCCGACGCGGTGATTCTCGACCTGGAAGACGCAGTCGCCACCGCGGACAAAGTGACGGCGCGGCATGCGGTTGCCGACTGGCTGGGCGACGGCAACGCCGCGGTAGTGCGCGTGAATGCCCCTGATTCGGCGTATTGGGCCGAGGACGTCGAGGCGATCTGCGGCGCCGACGCCGTGATCATGGTGCCCAAGGCCGAGGATGTCGACCAGGTAAGGGCGCTCGCCGCGGAGGTTGCGGTGATCGCGCTGATCGAGACTTCGCGGGGCGTTCTCGGCGCCGAGCGTGTGTGCGCCGTCCCCGGTGTCATCCGTGCGGCACTCGGGCACATCGATCTTGCCGCGGAACTCGGCGTCGACCCCGACGACCGGACGGCGTTCGCCATGGCTCGGTCCACGCTCGTACTCGCATCCGCCGCGGCCGGGCTGGCGCCGCCCCTCGATGGGGTGACGACGGATTTGAGTGCCGAGGATGTGCTGAGTTCGGATGTGCGGCACGCGAAGTCGTTGGGCTTCGGTGGAAAGCTGTGTATTCACCCATCGCAGGTGGCTGTCGCCGCCGCGACCCTGCGCCCGAGCGCCGTGGAGGTCGCGTGGGCGGAATCCGTTGTCGCCGCGCTCCCTTCGGGGGGTGGTGCGGCGCAGGTGAACGGTCGGATGGTCGATCCACCCGTGTTGGCGCGTGCGCGGCGGATTCTCGCCGTGGGCTAGCTGTCGGTCCTGTGTGGCGGGCAATGGTCTGGATTTGGTAGCAGCGGGGATGAGCCAGGTATTCGGACGGGGTGCGGCTTTGTTGACAAGCGCGCCGCGTATGGCAAAAATGGCCGTACATTTACTCGGTCGGACGTCGGCCCGGGTCTCCTAGCGGAAGTTGTGTCCATGAGTTCGAGATTGAGCGAAGAGGAAACCTATCTCGTCGAGACGGTTCGTGAGTTCATCGACCGCGAGGTCAAGCCGACGGTTCGAGAAGTCGAGCACGCGAACCAGTACCCCGAGAAGTGGATCGAGCAGATGAAGCAGATCGGGATATACGGTCTGGCGATTCCCGAAGCGTATGGGGGCTCGCCGGTCACGATGCCCTGTTATGTCCACGTCACCGAGGAACTCGCGCGCGGGTGGATGAGCCTCGCGGGCGCGATGGGCGGCCACACCGTTGTCGCGAAGCTGATCAGCACATTCGGTACCGAGGCGCAGAAGCGGCGGTATCTACCGAAAATGGCCACGGGGGAGATTCGGGCGACCATGGCGCTGACCGAGCCCGGTGGCGGATCCGATCTGCAGGCCATCAGCACGATCGCCAGGCCCGACGGCGACGACCTCGTCATCAATGGGTCGAAAACCTGGATCAGCAACGCGAGAAGGTCGGAGGTGATCGCCTTGCTGTGCAAGACCGATCCGTCCGCGTCGCCTCGGCACAGGGGGATCTCGATCGTGCTCGTCGAACACGGACCGGGACTGACCGTGTCGCGCGACCTCCCCAAGCTCGGCTACAAGGGCGTCGAGACCTGCGAGCTGTCCTTCGACGACTACCGCACGTGCGCCGACGCGATTCTCGGAGGAGTACCGGGCGTGGGCTTTTCGCAGATGATGACGGGCCTCGAGACCGGGCGTATTCAAGTCGCCTGCCGCGCACTGGGTGTCGCGGCCGCGGCGCTGGAAGACTCGCTGGCGTACGCGCAGCAGCGCGAGAGTTTCGGGAAGCCGATCTGGAAGCATCAGTCGATCGGCAATCACCTCGCCGACATGGCGACCAAACTCACCGCGGCGCGGCAGCTGACCCTGCACGCGGCCGAGCGGTTCGAAAGCGGAGCGCGGTGCGATATGGAAGCGGGAATGGCGAAGCTGTACGCGTCCGAAGTCGCGATGGAGATCGCCCTCGACGCGGTGCGGATTCACGGCGGCTACGGCTACTCCACCGAATACGACGTCGAACGTTATTTCCGGGACGCGCCATTGATGATCGTGGGTGAGGGCACCAATGAGATTCAGCGAAATGTCATCGCGGGCCAGTTGGTGGCACGGGGGCGGCTCTGACGGTGCGCGGCCGCGGACGTGGCGGACCCGAGCATCGTGCGAAGGGTAAAGTCGGCTGGCCATGACTGAGACCGAACCCGCGCCCGAGCCGGTGTACCGCAAGGTCGCGAATGCCCTGCGCAAGCAGATCGCGAGCGGTACCTACCGGGACGGCGCTCGGTTGCCGACCGAGGCGGAGTTGGCCGCACAATACGGGGCGAGCCGCCAGACCATTCGTCGGGCATTCCACGATCTCGTCGCCGAGGGAATCGTGCACCGCGTCCCCGGTCGCGGCACCTTCGCCGCCGAGCAGCGAGGCGGGCGCTATCTGCGTCACCTCGGCTCGATCGAAGACCTGATGAACCTGTCCTCGGATACCAGCATGGACATCGTCACCCCGCTGCGGCGGCAGGCGAATATCGAGGCGGCCAGCAGGCTCCGCCTCGAGACGGATCTGGTGTACTCCGTCGCCTTTCGGCGGCTCCATCATGATGTTCCGTTCGTGTACACCACGGTGTACCTGCCGGAACGGATCGCCAGGCACGTACTCGAGGCGCCCGAGTTGGCGGCGGGTGCCTCGAGCACGTACACGCTGATCGGGCTGTTGGAGCCGCACCTCGACGCGCCGATCGCCCGCGCCGATCAATCCATCACGGTCGCACCCGCCACCTCGGCCGTAGCGACCGCTCTCGGCTGTGCGCCGGGGCACGGGATGCTCAGGGTCGACCGGCTGTACTCCGACAAGCAAGACCAACTGTGCGAGCTCGCGATGAGTTATTTCTTGCCGGAGCAGTACACGTATCGAATTACCCTGGAGCGCTGAAGTTCTCGGTCTCGACCGGTTTCGGTGACGCGCGCGGTGACACCGGCCGCGCTGAGGTGCGCCACGGGCGTCACGGCGAGATCCCGGTGCACGACCTCACCCGCCCAACGCTCGAGGAAGGTCTGCGCGACCTGGCGCGAGACCGATGCCGCGTTGAGCGAGGAAGACCCGAGGTGCGGCAAAGTCCGACATTCTGTGGTCTGCGCCAGCGTCGTCGGGTTGCGCACCGCTCGATCGCGTATGGCCGTGCGCTTATCTGTACGGCCAATTATCTTCCTCTGTCTGCCATCGCCGTGGTAGGGAAACGGAGAATTCCGAGCGCTCCTGTAGTGGTACCTGCCTGAGCTCACCATCTTTCGGGACAATCTGCCAGGTTTCGCTTAGGCGCAGTCCCCTCTGTGACGCTTCGGGTTGCTGACTGTGCGACCACCGTGACAGTATGGCCGTACATTTCAGGGAAGGTGGACGACAGATGGGTCCGCAGAGTCGGCTGCCGCTGGCAGACATCACCGTGGTCAGCATCGAGCAGGCGGTCGCGGCTCCGTTCGCGACTCGTCAGCTCGCGGATCTCGGTGCCCGAGTGATCAAGATCGAGCGGCCAGCGGGGGGTGACTTCGCGCGCCGGTACGACGAGACGGTGCGGGGGGAGTCGAGCTACTTCGTCTGGCTGAACCGTTCGAAAGAATCGCTGACCCTCGACCTCAAGTCCGAGCAGGGTCAAGCGATCCTCGAGAAGCTACTGGCCACCGCGGACGTGTTCGTCCAGAACCTCGCACCGGGCGCGGCCGCGCGCATGGGCCTCGACGCGGTCTCTCTGCAGCAGCGCTATCGCGACATCATCCCCTGCGACGTTTCCGGGTACGGGAATACCGGGCCGTGGTCCGAGCGCAAAGCCTACGACATGCTGATCCAGGGCGAGTCCGGGCTCATGTCGCTGACCGGGCCGCACGACAGTCCCTCCCGGGTCGGCGTTTCGATCGTCGACATCGCGGCGGGCATGTACGCCTACAGCGGCGTACTCACCGCGCTCTACACCAGGGCGACCACCGGCGTGGCGCGTGCCGTCGAGGTCGCGTTGTTCGAGGCGATAGGCGAGTGGCTCGGATCGCCCGCCTACTTCACGGAATACGGTGGGCGGCAACCGAAGCGCGCGGGCGCCGAACACGCGACGATCGCGCCGTACGGGCCGTTTCCCACCGCCGACGGCGCGGTGTTGCTTTCGGTACAGAACGAACGGGAATGGCTCGCCTTCTGCGGCGATGTGCTCGGCGATCCGGCGCTGGCTTCCGATGATCGTTTCGCCACGAACTCCGCGCGGGTCGCGCACCGCGCGGAATGCAATGCCGTGATCGCCGAGCGGACGAGTGGGCTCAGCACCGAGGTGGTGCTCGGTTTGCTGGACAAGGCGGCAATCGCCAGCGGCAGACTGGGTGAGGTGCGCGACTTCCTCGAGCACCCCTCGCTACGCGGACGCCACCGTTGGCGATCGGTGCAGACTCCGGGCGGGCCGATTCGCGCACTCCTGCCCCCCGCGAACCTGAGCGGCATCGAACCACGGTTCGACCCGGTCCCACGATTGGGTGCACACACCGTCTCGATCCTCTCGGAAGTCGGGCTGGGCGACGAGGAGATCTCGGCGCTGAGATCCGATGCGGTGATCTGACGGTTCGGCCGAGAATGCCGCTGACCGAGGCGACATCGACGCTCGCGGCCCTTCTCACGCATACGCGCCGACCACTTCGCGACAACTCGGCCAGCTCAGGCTTGCGTGGTGCGTTGCGCGCAATACTGCGGGTACAAGCTCGGTAAGGATTAGTCAGCGCGCGGTCCAACCGCCGTCCACCACGATGGTTTGGCCGGTGACGTAGCTGCCCGTGTCGGCGGCGAGCCAGAGGACCGCGCCGACGATGTCGTGGGCGGAGCCTTCTTTCGGCAGTGGGGTGTTGCGGCGGAGGTAGCGGGCGCCGCGTTCGCTGTCGTAGAGGTCGTCGGTGATTTCGCTGCGGAAGAAGCCGGGGGCGACGGTGTTTACGCGGATGGAGTGGCGTGCCCATTGGACCGCGAGTTCGGCGGTGAGGCCGGAAAGGCCCGCTTTGCTTGCCGCATAGGAGGCTTGGGGGATTCCGGGTACCCCGACCCGGCCGCTGATCGAGGAGATATTGACGATCGCGCCGCCGCCCGTGTCGCGCATGTGCGGGAAGACCGCGCGGGCGAGTTGGAAGGGGGCCAGCAGGTTGAGGTCGAGGGTGCGCCGGATCGCGTCGAGTGGTTCGGATTCGGCCTGCTGCTCGGTGAACCTGTTGCCCGCGGCATTGACGAGAATGGTTGGGGAACCGAGCGTTTCGACTACGGGTGGGACGATCGACGACTCGATATGTTCGAGGTCGGACAGATCGCAGGTGACGGCGAGTCCGTCGATCTCGTGTGCCAGTGCGGCCAGCCGATCGGCGCGTCTGGCCACGACCGCCACCCGTGCGCCGAAACCTGCCAACGTGCGCGCTATCTCGGCGCCGAGTCCGGACGACGCACCGGTCACGATCGCCACTGCGTCGTGCAGATCGAACAGGTGGGCTGCGGCGTGAGGTGTCATGGGGCCTCCTTCGGATCGACCTGGGAATCAGCGGCTTTCGTGCGCGGCGGCCCGCCTCGTGTGTCATATCGGCCCCAGCCGTACGGCCCGTGTACGCGGTTGTGCTCGATGCCGTAGCTCACCACGCATACGTTCGGTATGTCGAAACCTACCGGCCAGCCGGAGTTCGCGGCGCTCGGTGAGGTGCGGCGCTCGCCCGCACGGATATCCGCATGCCGATCCTCGACGGTCCCGTCGCGAGGGCGCGAGTTCGCGCAACGACCATGCGCGGGCCGAGGGACGCTGTGTGGCGGGTGCGAGCTGCCTCGTTCCGACGACCTCTCCTGGAGCGCTCGGTGTCGGAGATGCGCTGGCCTTCGGCGTATCGCCGCGCGCACGGAATCTCGTGGTGGCGTCGTCATCTCTGCCCGTGGCGTCACGGTGTTCGTCTCGGACGCGCGACACGGTGACCTTCGGTGAGCGCGAGCAAGTCTGTGCGGACCACCTTGCCCATGGCGTTCAGGGGGAGATGGTCGAGTCGTGCCCAGAGCTCCGGAACCTTGTACGGTGCCAATTCGCGCGCGCACACGTCGGCGAGGGCGGCGAAATCTACGGTGGTGTCGGTTGTTTCGACGACGGCGGCAACGCGTTGGCCGAGTCGGTCGTCCGGAACCGGGAACACCGCCACGCGGGTGAGCGCCGGCCGGGTGGCGAGGACGCGTTCCACCTCGAGGGGGTACACGTTGGCGCCGCCGCGGATGATCACCAGCTTCTTGCGGTCGATGACCGTGAGCCAGCCGTCGCGATCGACGGTGCCGATGTCGCCGGTGCGCAGCGGGCCGGGGCCGACGGGTACCACGCGGCCCCCGTCCCAGTGGCCCAGCATCGGCCGCCATCCTCCGGAACCTGCACCGGCAAGCCTTAATTCGCCGACTTCGCCGGGCGGAAGGCGGCGGTCGTTGTCGTCGTAGGCGGCGACGTCGTAGTGCGCGAGTAGTCGTCCGCTGGTCCCGGCACGGCATGCGCTGCCCGGCGGGTCGATGGAGACGACAGCGGGTGCCTCGGTGAGGCCGTAGGTGACGCGGGGGACCAGTCCGTGTGTGTCGGCGAACATCTGCCGCAGTGTTTCCGAGGTGTCGGCGCCGCCGCTCCACACTTCGCGCAGCGAAGGCAAGGTCAGGTCGGGGCGGCGGGCGAGGTCGTAGAGCTGGGCGGGGGCGCCGTTCCACACCGTCACCTGGTGGTCGCGGATCCACTGGGCGACGCCTTCCACGTCACGGCGATCCATCAGCACCGCGCACCCGCCGGTCTGCGCGGTGAGCAGGGTGGAAAGCACGATCAGATTGAGGATGGTCAGCGGGAAGCTGTCGCCCTTGCGCAGATCCGCGCCCCATCCCCGCTGCGCGGCCAGTGCCGCGCCGGGCATGAGCAGATTGCGTTGACTGTGCACGACCGCCTTTGGTTGGCCGGACGTGCCGCTGGTGAAGGCGATCGCGGCGGGGGCGTCGATGTCGTGGGTGACCGAAGGCGCCTGGTCGGCATCGGCCACGAGTTCGGTCCATCGATCGAGGTCGATGCGGTGCGGTGTGCGTACGGTGCAGCGGGTTCCGGCGAGCACGACCGTGGGCGCGCAGAGGTCGGTGAGTCGTTGCTGTTCGCCCTCGGTCATGGCTTCGCCGATTCCGGCCCACAGGGCGCCGATGCGTTGGGTGCCGTGGAAGGCGGCGACGATGTCCAGGTCGTTGGGCAGGCAGGCGGCTACGCGATCACCGGGGCGTACGCCGAGCCCCCACAGTGCGCCCGCGGCGTGGTCGGCTCGGTCGTCGAGTTCGGCGTAAGACCATGTGCCCGAGGCCGCCTCGATGGCTGGCGCGTCGGGGTGTGTGGCGAGTGTGCGGCGCAGCATGTCGGCGACGGGCCGGGGGACGGTGATCGGCGAGGCCGGGGCGTTTTTCGCGGACGGAACGAAGTCCGGTGTGCCCCGGTTGTTCTCGTGATCACCGTCGTTGCCGCTACTTCTGTGCACCTCCCCTTGATACCACCCTTCGCTCTATCCTTGTAAGGATTCATCAGATAGGCTTTGTGCTGTCGCCTCGGAGCTGACGAGGTGGCGTGTGCTACCCGGCGCGGCGACTGGTCGGCCATGGCGGCAGGTGTTCGTCTGCCGATGTCGCGCGATCTCGCCGGGGTTGGAGAGGGAGGAATGGCCGAGCGATGAAGACGCATTCCGGGTCCGGCCCGTTGTCCGGCGTTCGCGTGGTCGATCTGACGGCCATGGTGATGGGTCCCTACTGCACCCAGATCATGGCCGACATGGGGGCCGACGTGATCAAGGTCGAACCGCCGCGGGGCGACAACACCCGATATATCTCGGCGGGGCCTCGGCCGGGAATGGCGGGCGTTTTCGTCAATGTGAATCGCGGAAAGCGCAGCGCCGTCATCGATTTGCGCAGCGAGGCGGGACAGGAGGCGTTGCGCGGACTGATCGTCGGCGCCGATGTGTTCATTCATTCGATGCGTGGCAAGGCGATCGCCGATCTCGGATTCGACTACGCGCGGGTGGCACAGGTGAATCCTTCGATCGTCTACACCAACTGTTACGGCTACGGACGTGGCGGCCGCGAGGCCGATCGCACCGCCTACGACGACACCATCCAGGCCGAATGTGGGCTGGTCGCCGCGCAGGAACTACTGACCGGCGAACCGGGGTATGTCGGCACCATCATGGCCGACAAGGTCGCGGGACTCACCGCGCTCTACGCCACCACGATGGCGCTGTATCACCGGGAACGAACCGGCGAAGGGCAGGAGATCGAGGTGCCGATGTTCGAGACCATGGCCTCGTTCATGCTGGTCGAGCACGCGAACGGCGCGATGTTCAGCCCCGCGCTCGGGTCGGCGGCGTACCAGCGCGCGGTCGCGCCGAATCGAAAGCCCTATCGCACCAAGGATGGTCATCTCGCCGCGCTGGTCTACAACGACAAACAATGGTCGGCCTTCGTCGCGGCCGTGCGCCCGCCGTGGAACAGCGAACGCTATGACACCCTCGAACAACGCGCCCGCGACATCGATACCGTCTACGCCCTGCTCGGCACGACTTTTCGGGAACGCACCACGGCCGAATGGCTGGAGCTGCTCGAATCACTCGATATTCCGGTGGCACCCGTGCGCACCATGGACGAACTGTTCGACAACCCGCACCTCGAGGATGTCGGTTTCTTCGAGACCGTGGAGTCGGTGGACGGGCCTGTGCGCTTTCCCGGCACGCCGACGACGTTCTCGCGCACGCCGGGACGTGTGGCGGGTCCCGCGCCTGAGCTGGGCGCGCACACCGCCGAGGTCCTGGCTGAGATCCACACGCGGGCAACTGATTCGGAACCCGCATGAGTTCAGCGACGAAACCTCGTTACCTCGAGGCGGACCGGCTCGATCTCACGGAATTCCTGCGCGCGGGCGACCGCATCGTGGTCGGCCAGGCGTGCGGCGAGCCGACCACCTTGCTGGCGGCGCTGCTCGCGCACGGCCGAGACATCGGCGACCTCGGGCTGTTCGTCGCTACCAGCTTCTCCGATCTGCTGACTCCTGCTGCGGTCGAAGGCATTTCGGTGTCGAGCATGGGTGCGATCGGCACATTGCGCACGCTGGCCGCCGAACATCTGTTGGGTGTGATCCCATGTCACGTAGGGCGGGTCGGTCCGTTGATCGAGTCGGGCGTGATCGGCTGCGACGTCGCTTTCGTTCAGGTGAGCCCGCCGGATGTGCACGGCGACCACAGCTTCGGGCTGATCAGTGATTATGTGCGCGCCGCTGTCGCGAAGGCGCGGGTTGTGGTGGCGGAGGTGAACGAGCGGGTGCCGTTCACCTACGGTGAGCGGTTGGCGGCCTCGGAAATCGACTACGCGGTGCGGGTCTCGCGTCCGCCTGTCGCCGTGGCCCCCGCGCGGATCGGGCCGACCGACGCGGCCATCGCCGATCACGCGGCGGCCTATGTCGAGGACGGTTCGGTGCTGCAGGTCGGGGTGGGCGCGGTGCCCGAGGCGATACTGCGTCGTCTGCGTGACCGCACTGATCTGGGTGTGCATTCCGGGATGGTGGGTGACGGCCTCGTGGACCTGATCGAGGCGGGTGTGGTGACCAACGCGCGCAAGGCGATCGATCGGGGCGTGTCGGTGACGGGTGCGCTGATCGGCACCGAACGCCTGTACGCCTTCGCCGACCGAGAACCGCGAATCCGCATGTGCCCCACCGGTTACACCCACGATGCCAGCGTGCTGGCCCAGCTCGACAAGTTGGTGACCGTGAATTCGGCGGTGCAGGTGGATCTCACCGGGCAGGTGAATGCCGAGCAGAGCGGCACCGCGTACTTCGGTGGCACCGGCGGGCAGGTGGATTTCGTGCGCGCGGGTGCGCGCTCGCCTGGTGGGCATTCCGTCATCGCCCTGCCCGCGACCGCGAAGGGTGGCACGGTCAGCCGGATCACGGCTGCGCTCTCGGGCCCGGTCACCACCGCACGCAGCGACGTGGACGTGATCGTCACCGAATTCGGTGCGGTCGAACTGGCCGGTCGCACGCTCGCCGAACGGGCCGAGCGGCTGATCGGCATCGCACACCCGGACTTTCGCGAAGACCTCGCCGCGACCGCATACGACATCCGACGCAGGGGGTATTGATGGCAGACGCTGACCGGTCGCGTGAGTCCGTGTCCCCGAGCGGAGCGGAGGATTCGAGTAACGCCGTGGGATCAACCGAGGCTGCGCGCACCGATGGGCCCGTGTACTCGGCCGCTGCCGAGTACACGTCCGGGACCGCGCCGTCGAGCGGCGCTGCGGATTCGAATGCGGCAGTGGTTTCGAGTCGGTCTTCGGCCGCTGACGATGCGGTGGGTCCCACCGAGACCGCGCTCGCGAGGGACGCCGTGCGTCCGAGGGACGCTGTGGCGCCCAGCCGAACTCGCGGCTGCTCCGGTACGGCGCTCTCGGACCGGGCCGGATCGTCGGCCGATATCGCTGCGCCCTCCGACGCCGCAGCCGCGAACGCGGCCGTTCTCTTCGAGGCGCGCGCCGATGGCATCGCTGTCATCACCTTGAACCGTCCCGCCACCCGTAACTGCCTGGACCGGGACATCCGCGCGGGGTTGTTCGCCGCGTGGGAGCGTTTCGAACACGACCCTGCGCTGCGGGTCGCGGTGCTCACCGGCGCGGGGGACAAGGCGTTCTGTGCGGGCGGTGATCTGAAGGAGATGGTGGACACCGGGATGCGGGTGCCGCCGAGGGCGATGTTTCCCGTCCCGCACGACACCGTCGAGTTGTCGAAGCCGACGATTGCCGCAGTGAACGGGGTCGCCTATGCGGGCGGGTGGATGATCGCCCAGGCGTGCGATCTGTGTGTGGCCGCGACGAACGCACGGTTCGCGGTGACCGAGGTGAAGGTGGGTCGCGCCGCGCCGTGGGCGGCACCGCTGATCCATATGATTCCGCAGCGGATCATGATGGAAATCCTGCTCACCGGCAAGCCGATCACCGCGCGGCGAGCCTACGAAATCGGCATGGTGAATCGGCTCGCGGAGCCGGAAGCATTGCTGGACACCGCCTTCGAGCTTGCCGCCGAAATCTTGGACGGTGCGCCGCTTTCGGTGCGGGCGGCGCGGGAGACGGTGCTGCTCTCGACCGAGATGGGCCGCTCGGCGGCGCTGCGGTCCGCGCGCGCGGCCGCCGAACACTGCTACAACAGCGCGGACGCCCAGGAGGGACCGGCGGCATTCGCCGAAAAGCGTCGTCCCCGCTGGCAGGGCTGCTGATCGAGTAGCCGCCGGTAGCTCAGCCCAACGCCTTGCCGATCTCGTCGATGACCTCGCTCGCCTGGTCGACACCGGCTCGATAGGTGGGCTCCCACGCCGTGCGGGACAGGAGGTCGGTGCCGTAGGCGGCACGCGCGGGACCGTTCGGGCCGATCGTCACCACCTGTGCGGCGCCGACCGCGGCGATTTCGCGGTGCAGGGGTTCACGCGGGACCGCGTGGGCCAGCGGTTCGATGACTATCAAGCGTTCGAAGCCGACGGCGAGGTCGGCATTGGTGGGGGAGGACATGCCGCCGTCCATGTACCGGCGTCCGTTGACGACGACCGGCGCAAACACCGTCGGCACAGCGCAACTGGCGGCAACGGCCGCGAGCAGCGGGGCGTCCGACGCGTCGTCCCAGGTCACCAGCTCACCGGATTCGATGTCGAGCCCGGTGATCCACAGCCGTTGCGGCCATACCGAGGTGCGGACATACCAGCGGATCTGCTCGAGATGTTCGGCGCCGCCGTCGGCGAGGGCGGCCGCGAGTGTGCCGATGCGCCTGCGTGCCTCGAGCGGATCGAGCTCGGGATCCGCACGCAGCCTGCCCATTTCGGCCATGGCGCGCAGATCGCGTTGTGCGAGGTCGGGGGCGGCGTGCTCGCCCGAAGGTCCGGTGGCGAATGCGTCGAGGTCGGCGCCGGAGCGGATGATCGTGCCCGCGATCGAACCGGCGGAGGTGCCGATGATCAGGTCCGCGCTGTCGAGGTCGACGCCCGCCCGGCGTAATCCGGCGGCCAGACCCACCAGCCAGGCCGTGCCGACCACCCCGCCGCCCCCGAGTACTACCGCCGAACCACTCGAAGCCACGTTGCCGCCCTTTCGTTGCCGCGCGCTGCCGTGTTCGACACTACGACACCGACCCGCGGCAGCGGAATACCCGCGTTCGACGGCCACGGGCAACGAGTGTCGTCGTCAGTCCTGCGCAGGGGCAACGGTATTCGCGTAGGCGGTGCTCTCGGCCAGTTCCGCCGCCGCGCGCATCAACTCCGGCACGATCGCCCCGAAGGACTGGAGTTTGATGTCCGCGCCCGCGCGTTGGAAGCCGCGTTCCAGCACGATCGCCAGCTTCCATTTCGCCAGGATCAGGTAGTAGTCCAGATCGTCCACCTGCCGCCCGGACACCTCGGCGTAGTGCTCGACGAGTCGCTGCCGCGTGGGCATGCCGCGCAGGTCGACGTAGCTGGCGGTCGCGGCCTCGGGGGCATCCATGTCCTCGGGCCAGCCCTGGACCATCCACGCCAGGTCCAGCTTCGGATCGCCGACGGTGCCCATCTCCCAGTCGACGATCGCCGCCAACCGCGCCGGTGTGCCGTGTTCGAACATCACGTTCGCGAACTGGTAGTCACCGTGCATCAGGCCCGGCACGAAATCCAGCGGACGGTGCGTGCGCAACCAGTGCGTCGCCACCGCCATGCCGTCCAGGTCACGGCCGCGATGGCGTTCGAAAAAGCGGGTCCAGCGTGTTACCTGACGTTCGTGGAAGCCGTCGGGGCGGCCGAGGTCGTGTAGCCCGCGCTCGCGCCAATCCACCTTCGACAGCAACGCGATGCCCTCGGCCAGCTGGTAAGCCAGCCCGTCGCGTCCGGCGCCGTCGGTGTCGAAGGGGTCGGGCCAGCCTGTGCGTCCCATCGGGGACCAGCCGTCGATGTAACCCATCAGGTAGAAGGTGCGCCCGAGTACCGCGTGATCGGTGCACACCGCGTGTGCGGGCGTGTGCGGGACGTCGGTGCCGTCCAATGCCGCGGTGATCCGCCATTCGCGCAGGATGCCGTCGTCGCGTTCGGCGGGTGCGTCCGCCGGTGGGATCCGGATGACGCTGCGGTGTTCACCCCTGGTGAGCAGGTAGATCTCGTTCTGCGTTCCGCCGGAGAGGAATTCGGCCGTCAGCGGTTCACCGGCACCGGGTAGGCGCTCGGTGTCCATCCACGCCGACAGTCGCGCGGTGTCGATCATAGGTTGCCCATTTCGTGTTCGAGGTAGTCGGCGTACTTGGCCTCGGCGGCGGCGAGCTTCTTCGGCACCCATTCGGTGGGCCACTCGTCGTCGCTGGCCCGGTGCCCGCGCAGCACCTGCTTGGCGACGGTGGTCTTGTGCACCTCGGTGGGTCCGTCGGCCAGTCCCATCACGCCCGCGCCGTGGATCATGGTGAACAACGGCAGCTCGTTCGTCGTGCCGAGGGCGCCGTGTATCTGCATGGCTCGCCAGGCGATGTCGTGCAGGACCGTCGGCATCACGACCTTCACCGCCGCGATGTCCTTGCGGACCTTCTTGTAGTCGTTGTAGGCGTCGATCTCCCATGCCGTGTAGAGCACCATGAGTCGGAACTGGAGCAACTGGGCGTAGGAGTCGGCGATGTAGCCCTGCACGAACTGCTTGTCCGAGAGCAACGATCCGGCGGTAGTTCGGCTCAGCGCGCGTTCGCACATCATGTCCAGCGCCTTGTTCGCCAGACCGATGGTGCGCATGGCGTGGTGGATCCGTCCGCCGCCGAGCCGGGTCTGCGCGATGGCGAAGGCCTGACCCTCGCCGCCCAGTAGCGCCGAATCGGGCACGCGCACCTGGTCGTAGTGGATGAGCGCATGCATCCCGTCATTGAGCGGCTCGCCGAACAGCCCGACATTGCGTTCGATGTGGACTCCGGGGGTGTCGGTGGGGATGAGGAACATCGACATCCCCTGGTACGGGCTGACATCCGGGTTCGTCACGACCATGACGATCAGGAATGCCGCCGTTCTGGCGTTGGAGGAGAAGAACTTTCGGCCGGTGATGATCCAGGCGTCGCCGTCGCGCACCGCGGCGGTGCTGAACTGCGTCGGGTCCGCGCCGGCGTGCGGTTCGGTCATGGAGTAGCTGGAAAACAGTTCACCGTTCAGCAGCGGGCGGAGATAGCGCTCCTTCTGCTCGGGAGTGCCGTAGTGCGCGATGATCTCGGCGTTGCCGGTATCGGGAGCCTGGCAGCCGAAGACGATCGGCGCCCACGAACTGCGGCCCAGAATCTCGTTCAGCAGCGCCAGTTTCAGCTGCCCATACCCTTGGCCACCCAGGTCGGGTCCGAGATGGGTGGCCCACAGTCCGTGCTCTCGGACCTGTCGCTTGAGCGGGTCGATGACCTTGCGTCGTGTCTCGTTCAGCGGCACGAATTGTCGATGCGGCCAGATCAGATCGAGTGGCTCGACCTCCTCGCGTACGAACGCATCCGCCCAGTCGAGCTTCGCCTTGAACTCGGGGTCGGTCGTGAAATCCCACGCCATGGCGCCCCTTCCCTCATACTAGAAATATGTTTCTTAAAAACAAGAATAGCATTCTCCAAAGGCTGAACGAGGTTTCTGGCGGTGGTGGGCGATGAAGGCCGCCGACCAGTTCCACCTCGGCATCGTGGCCGACGACCTGGAAGCGACGAAGGCGTCGCTGGCGGCCGTACTCGGCTACGAATGGGGCGCGGAGGTCGGCGGTCCCGTCGCGGTCACGCTGCCGACCGGCGACACGACGCTCGACATCCGCTGCGTGTACTCGCTGACCGTCCCTCGGCTCGAGATCGTGCGCAGCATCCCCGACACGATGTGGTCTCCGGCCACTTCGCCCGGTTTCGGCATCCATCACGTGGGCTTCTGGTCCGACGACGTGGCCGCCGACATCGCGCACCTGTCGGCGGAGTCCTACGTCGTCGAGGTCGTCCGCACGATCTCCGGTCGTCCGTTCTTCGCCTTCCTGGTGGGGGAGCGCGGGTTCCGCATCGAAGTGGTCGACCGCGCCGCGCGGGAAGGCTTGCGTCGATGCTGGACGGCACCGGAAAGTCGTGAGCAGCAGGAGATCCACGGATGATCGAGGTGCGAGCATGACAACGACGGAGGTCGTGACCGATGTCGGTCCGGGAATGGCGCTGCCGGGTACTGCTCGGACAGGTCGACACCGTGGTGCTGTTCGGCGGCGACAACGGGGTGGATCTGCGTGCCGACCGCGGCGTGTGTGCGGGCACGCGCGCCGGACGCCGAGGCGACACGCGGGTGGATGACCGCAGGAACGATCTCGTGCGCGAGACCGACGTCGCCGCACGAATCGCCAAGCGCGCGTTGGCGAAACGGGAGACCGACTACATCGGCGAGGTGCGAGCGCTGCTGGACGCGGCGCTGACGGTAATGCGCGAGCGCGCCACCACCGCCAAGCCGCGCGTCGCGGATATCGTGGCCGTCGCCGGACTGTCCAACGACGCGTTCTACCGGCATTTCCGCTCCAAGGACGCGCTGGTGGCCGCGCTGCTCGAAGACGGAACACAACGCCTGACGAGTTACGTGACCCACCGGATGGGCAAGGCGGACACCCCGCGCGCCAAGGTACGTCGCTGGGTGGAGAGCATCCTGTCGCAGGCTGCCGAAGACACCGCGGCGACCACAAGGGCTGTGCTGTGGAACGGCAGCAGCCTGGCCGAGGAGCTGAGTCGCGATACCGAGTCGGTCGATCGCCGCCTGGCCGCGCTCCTGCTCGCACCGTTGCGCGAATTGGGCAGCCCGCGACCGGAATCCGATGCTCAGCTGCTGGCCCACATGCTCGTGGGTGTGCTCAGGGATCACCTCTGGCGCGGCGTCGCGCCCACGGATGCCGATGTCGAACGGATCACCGAATTCTGCGTGAATGCGGTGCGATGACGACGTTTCCGCTGTCGGTGGGCCCAGTCGGTATGCCGCCGGTGACCACGACGACTCACGAATTGCCCATCGAGTGGTGGCCTCCGCGCGGAGGCGGTGGACCGAAAACAGCTCAGATTCGTGCGGGCATGCTGTCCCAACCCCGGACGGCCGAGGACGAGGAGAAGACGGCATCGTCGAGGTCGACCTCCCAATCCGGGAAACGGATCAGTATCTCCTCCAATGCGATTCGGCCTTCGACGCGTGCCAGCGCGTTGCCGAGGCAGTAGTGCGCACCGACTCCGAACGTCAGATGTTGGCGGCGTGCTCGGCCGATGTCGAAGGTCTCGGCCTCGGGGCCGAACCGCTCGGCGTCGCGGTTGGCCGCGCCGATCAAGGTCAGAATCGCGCTGCCCTTGGGAACCGTGTGCCCGTAGTACTCGACATCGCGGGTGACATACCGTGCGGCCTGGAGCGCTGGCGGTTCGTAGCGCAGAATCTCTTCGATCGCCGCGGGAATCAGGGCGTGGTCCTCGACCAGTCGGCGGCGTTGCTCCGGGTGCTCGGACAGCAGTTTGCCGGACCAACCGATGAGGCGAGTCGTCGTCTCGGCGCCGGCGACGGCCACGACGTTCATGAACATCAGTAGCTCTTCTCGGCGCAGCCGTCGACGTTCGCCGGTCTCGTCCTCGAACTCGGTCTCGAGGAGTTCCGTGGTGAGGTCCTCGGCGGGATGGTCGGCGCGCCAATCGATGAACTCGGCGAATATCTGACCGTCGGTCAAGGCACCGTCGGGGTTGTCGGTCATCCGCTGGCCGCGTTCGGTGCGGACGAACCGGTCGCCGTCTTGTTGGACTCGGTGCTGAAAGTGCTCCGGGATACCGAAGAGCATACTGACCACCCGTAGCGGCATGATCGCACCGAGTTGCTTGACGAAGTCGAAGCGTGTCGACCCGACGAGGGGGTCCAGGCACCGCACGGTGAACTCGCGAACCTTGGGTTCGAGCCCGTTGATCATGCGTGGTGTGAAGGCTCGAGACAGCAGATTGCGGTGGATGTCGTGGATCGGGGGATCCTCGAAAATCAGGACGCCCGGCGGAATCTCCATGCCGGACTTCAAGATCTCGAGCACCACCCCCTTCGCGGAGCTGAAGGTTTCGTGATCGATCAGCGCGCGATTGACGTCGTCGAATCGGCTGAGCGCGTAGAAGTCGTGCGGCTCGTTGTAGTACAGCGGTGCGTCGTCGCGCAGGCGCTGGAACATCGGGTAGGGATCGGCGTTGAGCTCGACGTCCCACGGATCGTAGTAGATGTCGCTGACTTCGCCGACTGGCATGACGGGTTCCTCTCGGTGCTCGACCCACACGGTCGGGTGGTGTTCGCGCGCCACTACCTGCCGTGTTTCACCTGGTCGAACGGCACATCTCGATCCTCGGCCGCCTCGCGGGGCATGCCGAGCACCCGCTCGCTGATGATATTGCGCGCCATCTCGGTGCTGCCGCCCGCGAGGCTCCAGCCTTGGCGCATGAGGTAGTCCTGACCCGCCTGGCCCGATCCGGTGACCTTGTCGGGTTCGCCGGTGGCGGCGGACGCTCCGGCGATGCGCACGGCCGTATCCGCCTGTAGCCAGGAATTCTGGGCGCTGGACAGGCGGACGATCGACCCGGCCGCTGGTGGCAGGCTGCCCGCGGTGATGGCTCGGGTGATCAGTGTGGTGAGTTGATCGTGGACCAGGTTGAGTGCGCTGGCTTCGCCGATGTCCTCGCGGACGCGCGGGTCGTCGATCTGGCCGGTGCGCCGGGCCAGCTCGAGCAGTCCGGTGGTGACGTCGCGACCGCGGTGGGACTGGATTCCGCTGGCATACGGTGACGCGCCGCTCACCGCGCTGCGTTCGTGGAACAGTTGGCGGGTCGCGGTCTTCCAGCCGTCATTGACCTCGCCGACCACGGAGTCCGCGGGCAGTACCACGTCGTCGAAGAATTCCTGGCAGAACTCCGTTGAGCCGTCTACCTGGGTAATCCGTTGCAGGGTAAGCCCTTCGGACTGCACGGGCACCAGGAACATGGTCAGGCCCGAGTGCTTCGGCACGGTCCAGTCGGTGCGGGCAAGACAAAGACCGTAGTCGGCCGCGTACGCGCCGGAACTCCAGATCTTGGCGCCGTTGAGAATCCAGTTGTCGCCCTTGCGGTCGGCACGCGTGGTCAGTCCGGCCAGATCCGAACCGCCTCTCGGTTCGGAGAGGAATTGCGCGAGCAGTTCGTCGCCGCGCAGCACCGCCGAAATATGGGTGCGCTTCTGTTCCTCGCTGCCCATGTCCAGAATCGTGGCCGCGCAGATCGTGAGCGTGGGGATATTGAAGGCCAGCGGCATCTCGTAGTCGTGCGATTCCGTGCTGAAGGCGTCCTGATGCGCGAGGGTCAGGCCGAGCCCACCGTATTCCTTCGGAAAGCAGATCCCCGCGAATCCGCCGTCGTAGAGCAGGCGCTGTAATTCCCGTGCGCGCGACCAGGATTTACCCTTCTCGCTGAAGTGGATCGGTGGCGCGGGCGGCAGGTTGTCGGCCAACCAGCGGCGCGCGCGGTCGCGGAAACTCTCGACGGATTCGATGTCCTCGGCTGCGGTAGTCATGCGACCTTCTTATCCAGCAGATCGGTCAGGCGGCGCCGGTGTTCTTCCGGCGTTCCATAGAGTGCGCGCCCGAGTGTGACGCGGCGCAGATAGAGGTGCAGATCGTGTTCCCAGGTGACGCCGATGCCACCGTTCAGTTGGACGCATTCCTGCACGATTCCCGGGGCGGTGGCCCCCACATAGGATTTCGCGACGCTCACCGCTTCGGCATGGGCCCTCGAGCTGTCCGTTTCCCGCGCCGAGTTGTCGACGGGGAACGAATCGGCCGCCGCCCACGCGGTCGCGCGGCACGCCTCCACCCAGGTCTTGTTGTCCGCCATCCGATGCTTGAGCGCCTGGTAGGAGGCGAGTTGTCGGCCGAAGGTGTAGCGGTCGAACATCCACTGCACGGTCGTCGCGAACGCGTGCTCGGCCGCGCCCGCCATCTCCGCGGCGGTCAACGCGGCGGCGACGCGCAATTGGGCCGCGCTCGCGGCGGCGGCCTCGGCGGGATCGCGCTGGATCACCGAGTCGGGACCGACGGCCACGTTGGAGAACGTGACCTGCGCGGCGCGCCGGACCAGATCCAGCGTCCACGTCGGCGTCACTGTGACGCCAGCCGCCTCGGCGGAAATGAGGACCTGCACCTGGCCGTCGGGGCCTGCGGCGTCCACCACGAAAACGTCGGCCTGATCGCCGGATTCGACGCGATCCTTGATACCGGACACGCGGAAGCCGTCGTCGTCCGGTTCGGCGACGGTCGCCTTGGCCGCGGCGTCGAGCCCACGACCAGGCTCGTAGTGTGCCCAGGCAACGATGGCTTCGCCGGTGAGGATGCCGCCGAGCAGGTCAGCGAACTTGTCCTGGGCGCGCACCAAACCGGTGATCGCGGCGCTACCGGTGATAAGCGGTCCCGGCGCGACGGCGCGGCCGAACTCCATGGCGACCAGCGCGAGATCGACCATGGGCGCACCCGACACCGAACCGCCGCCGAGCCGTTCGGGTATCAGCGGCGCGGTCCAGCCGAGTTCGGTGCCGCCGCGCCACCAGTGGCGATCGAATCCGGCATCCGATTCGGCGAGTCCGCGCAGGGAGTCGAGCGGAACGGACTTCTCCAGGAATTCGCGCGTGGTGCTGTGAAAGAGCCGCTGGTCGGCGGTGAGATCGAAGTTCACTATGAGACCGGTCCTCGAGGAACGCACGAAGGGGACGTCGGCTTCGAAGTGAAGTCGAACCCGACGTGCTGAACAATGCTGGAACCGGCTCCCGCGCAGCGGCTTTCGCGACTGCCGGGCGGCCGGATTCCGGTGTGTGCTGTGCGAACGGTCAGCTGGCGCGCGCCGCGTACCGCTCGGCCCATTCCTTGCGTGGGCGAATGGTCAGGTCGACATCCTTGGCCTGTTCCCGCAGCGCGGCGACGTTGGCCTGCTCGCGGGGGATGTGCGCGAACGGGTCCCAATTCAGGAACCGGCTCGCGTTCTGCCAGGTGATCTTGTGGATGTCGGCGTCGTCGGCACCGGCGGCCTGCAACTCGCCGAGGACGAACTCGGGTGCGTCGGGGAACAGCGAATCCGAGTGCGGGTAGTCGCATTCCCAGGCGATGATGTCGATGCCGATCTCGTGGCGCAGCAGCAACGAGGTCTTGTCGGTCACGTAGCAGGCCATCACGTGCTCACGGAACACATCGCTGGGCAGCTTGCCGCCGAAGTCGCGCCGCAGCCACTTCTGGTTGGTGTAGTGGCGATCCGAGCGATCGAGGTAGAACGGGATCCAGCCGAACCCGCCCTCGGACAGGGCGACCTTGAGTCCGGGGTGGTTACGCATCGCGGGACCCCACAGCAGATCCTGCACCGCGATCTGGGACACCGTGGGCGCCAGGCACATCAGGTTGTCGATCGGTGCGTTCGGTGCCAGTCGCAGCGAGCCGAAACCCTGGCCGATGTGCAGGTTCATCACCAGTCCGGTGTCGGCCAGCGCCGCCCACACGGGTGTCCAGTAGTCACCGTCGTGGTAGGACGGCAGACCGTCGATGTGCGGCAGTTCGGGCATGGTGACACCGCGGAAGCCCTTGGCGGCGACGCGGTTGATCTCCGCGACGGCGAGGTCGGTATCCCACAGCGGCAGAATGGCATTCGGGATGAATCGGCCGGGATAGGTGGCGCACCACTCATCGACGTGCCAGTTGTTGTACGCCTCGATCATCGCGACGGTGATCTCGTCTTTGAACTGACTCAGGTGTCCCGCGCTGAAACCCGCGAACGTGGGGAAGCACATCGAGGCGAGCACACCGTTGGCGTTCATGTCCGCGACGCGGTCGTGGATGTCGTAGACGCCGGGACGCATCTCCGCGTACTGCGCGGGGTTCTTGTCCCATTCCTCCTTGGGCCAGCCCACCACCGCGTTGAGGCCGGTGACGCCGACCGGCTTGCCCCGGTAGACCCACTGGTCGACGCCCTTGTCGTTGGTGATCAGTTGCGGGACGTACTCGGCGTACTTCGTCGGCGTGTGCCGGTCGAACATGTCGGCCGGTTCGACCACGTGGTCGTCGATGCTGACCAGGATCAAGTCGTTGAAGTTCATGACATTCCTCGGTGTGGTGGGGGCGATCCCTCAACTGTATGAGATTTAAAATCTCTTTTGTGGAGAATAATACTCTCGCAACCTGTCGTCGCGATACCGCAATCGCGTGTCCGACGAATGGTGCTGTCGCCGAGTTGGTTTCGGCTCAGACTCGGAGCAGGCGGGCGAGGTTGCCACCCATGATCTTCTGCTGATCCGCCAGCGTCATGTCCTCGAGTTCGTGGATGTAGCGGGTCGGCTCCGCGAGGCCCTCCGGATGCGGGTAGTCCGATCCGAACAGCACGTTGTCCACGCCGATCAGATCCGCGATGGCGGGCAGATCCTCTTCCCAGAACGGGCTGATGTGCATGCTGCGGCGCAGTGCCTCGATCGGATCCTGATGACCGAAGCCCTCGGGCGCCTTCTTCGCGACGTCCACGAGCGTTTCCATCAGCGGTTCGAGCCATACCGCACCGTTCTCGATGACGGCGATCTTCAGTTCCGGATGCCGGAACAGGGCGCCGTGGCAAACCCACGAGGCCACCGCGTCCTGGATCGGGCGCCAGGTATTGCTCATGCGGAAGGTGTTCGTGGTGAACGGCAGCATCTCCAGGTTGCTGCCCTCCCAGTCGGCGTTGTATCGCGCGTAGCCGCTGTCGGAGGAATGCATCGTGACCAGCACATCGTGCTCGACGACGCGCTTCCAGAACGGGTCGAACTCCGGCAGCGCGAACGATCGAGGCCCGCGCAGTCCCGGCACCGGCGCCGGCCGCACCAGGATCGCCTTGGCGCCGTTTTCGACCACCCAGTCGAGTTCCGCGATCGCCTTCTCGACGATCGGCAGGCTGATTACCGGGACGGTGTAGATGCGGTCGCTGTGGTTGAACGACCAAGTGTCCAAAAGCCATTCGTTCAACGAGTGGACGACCGCGTGGATCAGCTCGGGATCGTCGCGCATGCGCTCCTCGAGCAGGCTGGCCAGGGTCGGGAACATCAGCGTCCGGTCCAATTGGAGCTCGTCCATGAGCTTCAGTCGGGGTTCGGGCTCGCGGAAGGCGGGGATCGACTGCATCGGCTTGCCGAAGATCTCGCGCTTGCTCTTGCCCTCGGGGTTGCCGTTCTTGAAGTAGTCCTCCATGGCGCCGGGGCGGGCCACCACCTCGAAGGTGGGGTTGGGGATGTACTCGCTGATCTGGCCACGGATCGCGATCTTGGTGCGACCGTCGACCTGCACGTATTTGATCGCGCTGCGGTAGCGCTCGGGGAGGAACTTGGTCAGCGCCTCCTCGGGTTCGTACAGGTGGTTGTCGGCATCGAACAGCTGATACGGCAACTCGTTAGCGCTCATAAGAGTGTCCTTTCTGATTTTGGAGAATTATATTCTCAATATACGTGGCGCGGTGGCGATGTCTTCGATGTTGCGGTGATCTTGTGTGCGACTCCGGGTTTCAGCGACGCACGAAGTCGAGGATCGCGGGCGCGACCATCGGCCAGACATCGAAGGGATGTCCGTCGCCGCGCGCGCCCGCCTCGAAGCCGCGCTCCCACGCGTCCTCCGGCCACGGCGGTTCGATCAGCGTGGAGTTCTCGATCAGGCAGCTCATCTCGAGGGAGATCCGCTTGGGATGGTCGATATCGTCCTTGCCCCCGCGCACGAGCAGGGTGGGGGCGACGAGACCGGCGAACATGTCGTCGGTGATGCCGGGAATCGTCTGGCCCGGCTTCGGCACGTAGGCGTCGAGCCAGCGCAGCATCACCCGGATGAACTCGTCGCGGCCGACAGCGAGCAGGCGATCCTTGTTCCGCGGATTCTGCTCGATCCGCTCCTGCCATTCCGGCAGTTCGAGCAACCCCTCGATGCCCTTCATTCGGACGGCGGTCAGGTTCGGAATGATGTAATGCGAAGCGAGAGCGAGTAACCCGTAGTTACCACCGACGATGTTCCAGAGCACCAGCTCGGTCGCCGTCTCGGGGTAGCGGATCTGGGTCAGCACCGTATCCCGCGCGCCGCCCGAGCCGCCCGCCAAGATCACCGGCCCGGTGTCGAGCGCGGTGAGCAGTCCGTGCAGGGTGTCGGCGCGCATGTGCGACTCGCTCTGGCCGGTGAACTGCACCTCGCTTCTGCCGCAGTTGGGTCGATCCCACAGCAGCACCCGATGCCCGCCTGCGACAAGGGCCGCGGCCAAGGGGCGCACGCCGGGGATATCGGTGCTGTAGCGGCCACCGGGGGTTACCACGATCAATGGTCCGGCGTCGCCGAGTATTTCGTAGTAGACGTCGCCACCATTGATCTCTTGGAATGGCATCGGGTGAACTCCTGTGTTCGATCGTCACCGACAAGGCGTCGAGTGTTCGGAAACCGCGAGATGGCGCCGGTCAGAACACCTTCACCTGGCCGGGCAGCACCGGGACCGTGTCCGGCAGGCCGTAGGTTTTGATGCCGTTGCCGAACATGATGGCCTCCCTCGCGGATTCGGGCAGGTGCTTCACCAGCCAGCGCGGATCATCGAAGGTCCAGTGCGGGTAGTCGGAGGAGAACAGCAGGATCTTGTCGGCCTCCATCCACTCCAGCGCGCGGGTCAGCTCGGTCTTGTCCTCCGGGTAGTCCAGCGGCTGCGTGGTGAATTTGATGTGGTCTTTGACGTATTCCGACGGCTTGCGCTTGATCTCCAGCCACGGCTTGCGGGCGGCGTAGATCGCGTCCATCCGCCACATGAGCGGCAGGATCCAGCTGAACGCGTGCTCCACCAAGACGATTCGTAACGTGGGGAAACGGTCGAAGACACCGTCGAAGATCATGCTCATCACCTGATTGGCCGCGAGCAGCGAATAGGTGACCATGAAGTCGTGGTTGTAGCTGGGGTAGCCCACCGGCGGCATCGGAAGTGTTTCGTAGTTTCCCCTGCTCAGGTGGCAGGCGACCGGCAGGTTGTGGCGCACCGCCGCCGCCCAGACCTTGTCGTACATCGGATCGCCCCAGGCGGGACGCGGCTCCGCCCTGATCAGGATCTGCGCCATGTACGGGTGTCCCGCCCATTTCTCGATCTCCCTGACCGCGCCGTCGGGGTCCTCGGCGGCGGCGGAAATCGAACCGCGCCAGCGTTCGTGCCAGTTGTTGTGGCCGTCGAGCCAGTCCTGCGCCAACCAGGTGTTGGTCGCCGACGCCGCCGCCTGCGTGATCTCGGGTAGCCGCGCCATCCGCAGGCCGGGTTCGAGGATCGCGATATCCGATCCGGCGCCGATGATGAGCTGGCGGAACGCCAAATCCGGGTCGCTACCGGCGAATTCGCCGTCGGTGGGGAACGAGTCGATGCGCATGGCGTAGGAGTGCGCGTAGTCGGGGGCGTCGTAGACGATGGTGTCGCCGACGTGGTGGGACAGGAAGTACTTGCTGCGGTGCGGTTCCGGAATGAGATCGGTGAGCCGTCCCTGCCGTGGCATGGGGTGCACGTCGGAGTCGACGACGCGGACCGCGACCCGCTCGGTACTCGGGACGCGGTGTTCGACCTCGGTCTGTGCCTGAGTCATGGGTGCCTCCAGGGTTCTGGCGGGGGCCACCACCGCCGATGCGGTGGGACGATTCCCGTCGGACGTGCGCGCTCGCGGCGGATGGGTCGCATTCGGATGGCCTCGTAACCCGAATGGGCACACACGCTTTCGCCCGCCGGGCCAACCCGCGGTCGGTGATCGACCGCAAGCGCATGGCAAGGCGCCGCCTGCGCACACTGGAACCAAATCTTTGTTCCGCAATGAACTGTACGTCGCGGCGATGACCGCGCGCAAGGGGGCGACGTGCGGTGGATCGCGCTTGGGCGACCCGGTTTTCGAGTCAGGATCCGTGCGATGACCAGTTCGGATACTGCTGTGGAGCTGCCTGCGCTCGGCGAAGAACGGCCGAGCTCATACTGCCGCGCCGCGCAGCAAAGTGGCGCGCGCGTGCGTGAGCGCCGCCTGCTTACCGACGCGGGCGACCAGGCTCGGCGGCATCCAGATCAGGTCACGTACACAGGCCGACAACCGGCTGATCGGGACGCCGTCGACTCGGATATCGCCGGTGCGCTGACCATCCTCGACCAGTGTACGAACCTGGCGCGCACGCTCTCTCAGCACGGTGAACAGGTCCGAGTCCGGTGGTGAAGTGCGAAACCACGCGCGCTGGATTTCGAATTCCTCGTTGAACCGATCGAGCGCGCTGAGATTGATCCAGGTCAACGCGTCCAGCTTCGTGATCGGTGTCGAATCGGTGGCGAGTACGGCGCGGTAGGCGCGCGAGAGTTCGGCGTAGAAGGTGCCCATGATCGAATCCAGCAGCGCCTTCTTCGACGGCACGGCCCGATACACGCTGCCTGCGCCCAGTTGCGCCGCCGAGGCGATGTCGCGCATGGTCGTCGCCTCGTAGCCGCGCCGCGCGAATTCGGCGCGGGCCACCGACTTCACCAGCGTCGATTTCGCCGAGTCGCCGCGCTGTTCGTCACCGTCCTGCTGCGACCAGGTGTCGATGGTCTTGCGTGCCGCGCGCATGGCGGCCGACTCGTCGAGTGCGGTGTCCCCGGGTGGCTCGCTCGCGAGGCCCTCGAACAACAAGCGGCACAACACCGGTGCCACGCGTTCGGCCGAGGTCTCGCGGTGTAGCACCGAAAGGCCGCAGTGCAGCATGGTCTCGCACAGCTGTTCCGACAGGTCAGCGAGCTCGACTTCGGCGCAGAACCAGCCGACCTCGCGCGCGGCGATCAGGAGGGCGAGCATCGCGTCATCGATGAGTCGGGGTCGTTGCTTGGCCAGGCGCACCAGATGTGCACTCGCACCGGCGTGTGGCTCGTAGATCGACAGTTGCAGTGCCGCGCGGTGTGCGAGCGCGCAGGTCGCGATCCGGGTGGCGAACTCCGTGATTCGTTCGGCGGCCACGTCTTTCGAGGTGATCTCGAGGGGGACGGGTGCGAGCTCGGCGATCTCGGCCAGGTCGCGGTGGTAGCTCTCCAGCAGTTCGACCGCGATCGACTCCTTGGAATCGAAGTGGTGATACAGGCTGCCGGGCAGGATCCCGCTGGCGTCGGCGACATCCTTGAGCAATGCCGCCGCGTAGCCGGAGGACTCGAACAGCTCGGCGGCCGCACGCAGGATCTGTTCGCGACGCTTGCTGTCGGTGCGCGCCGTATCGGTGTCCGTGCTCGCCGTATCGGCACTCGTGTGCGGGTGTTCGGTCCTCGGCATCGCCTCGCGCATAGTCAGAGCATAACGGCGCGAACCAAAATTCCGTTCCGCGTGTCGGGGGTCGTTGTGCCCGGTGACCTCGAAGAACGCGATTTGCCGTGGGGTGAGCGCGATTTCGCGGCCTTGCGGTGACGTTGACCACAGCCGATAATCCATGCTAAGCATGTGCACAGCGTCTTGTGCTGTGCGAGTGCACAGCATGTGGCTGGTGGCTGGCATTCGCCTCGGCTGCCTGCGGTTCGCTGGATTCCCAGCCTCATCCAGTTGTCCCACCAGTTCACGCGGGCGTCGAAATGTTCGGTAGTGAGGAGCCTGCTGTGAGCACGATCGACCACGTTGATTTCTTCACCGACCCGTCGGTGGTCGCCAATCCGTGTCCCTACTACGCATCGCTGCGCGCGGGTGGACCCGTGCAGCGCGAACCGCACCACAATGTGATGGTGGTGACCGGATACGAGGAGGCCTCGGAGTTCTACCGCGCCAACGACAACTTCTCCAACTGTGTCACCGTCACCGGTCCGTTCCCGCCGCTGCCGTTCGAGCCGGTCGGCGATATCGGCGCGCTGATCGACGAGTACCGCGAGCATTTCCCGATGTTCGAGCACCTGGTCACCTTCGACGCGCCGAAGCACACCGCGCACCGGCACCTGTTGAAATCGTTGTTCACCCCGAGGCGACTGCGCGAAAACGAGGAATTCGTCTGGCGGCTGGCCGACCGGCAGATCGACGAATTCCTCGCACAGGGCAAGTGCGAGTTCATGACCGAGTACGCGCAGCCGTTCGCGGTGCTGGTCATCGCCGACCTGCTCGGCGTCCCGGAAGCGGACCGCGATGCCTTCCGCGTGCACCTCGGCGCGCAACGGCCCGGCGCGACCGACACCGAGCAGGCACTCACCGGCAACCCGCTGGAATTCCTGGAGCAGAAGTTCAGTGCCTACCTGGAGCAACGGCGTCGGGAGCCGGGCGATGACGTACTGAGCGCACTGGCGGGTGCGAAATTCCCCGATGGTTCGACACCGGAGATCATGGATCTGGTCCGGCTCGCCTGCTTCTTGTTCGCCGCGGGACAGGACACCACCGCGCGCCTGCTCACCTCGGGAATGCGCATTCTCGCCGAAAACCAGGAACTGCAAAAGCAATTGCGGGCGGACGAGACCAGGATTCCCGATTTCGTCGAGGAGACCTTGCGTTTGGAAGGACCCGTGAAGAGCGACTTCCGGCTCACTCGCCAGGCCACGACGCTCGGCGGCGTCGACATTCCGGCGGGAACCATGTTGATGGTGTTGCCCGGCGCGGCGAATCGCGACCCCTCGCGATTCGAGAATCCGGACGAGTTCGATATCGACCGACCGAATGTGCGCGAGCACGTCTCGTTCGCGCGCGGCATCCACACCTGCCCGGGCGGGCCGTTGGCGCGGATGGAGTCGCGAGCGAGCCTCCAGCGAATCCTGGCGCGGATGGCGAACATTCGGATCTCGGAGACCGAGCACGGACCCGCCGACAACCGTGACTTCGAATACGAGCCGACCTATATCCTGCGTGGCCTCAAACGCCTGCACCTGGAATACGAGCCGGTGGAGTAACAGCGGTGGACACGAAGTCGAGCGTCGGCAAGGAGTGCGGATGAAGGTATCGATCGATCCGACCAAATGCGAGGGCCACGCGGTCTGCGCCGGGCTGGTGGCCTCGATCTTCGAGGTGGGCGACGACGATCTCGCCGTGGTCGACAATGCCGCGCTGGACGCCGCCGACGATGCGGTGCGCGTGCGGGTGCGTTCGGCAGCCTCCGCCTGCCCGACGATGGCGATCGAGGTCGCGGAATAAGCGCCGAGCGGGACGGGGCGCAGGTGCGCCCCCGTCCGTGGACGCAGGCCGAGTTGTCGCGTCTGATGGACGTGCGACCGTGCGGGCAAGGTCGCTACCTCGCGCCAGCACACGGCAGCTCCGAGCGCAATGTGGTCGAGGCGGGGCAGTTGCTCGCGGACGCCGTGGTGGCCGCGGCGAAGGAGGTGCCAACCCAGCGCGTGGTGTCGGCGTCGATGATCTTTTCCCGGGTCGTCGCGCACGACGCGCCGCTGCTGGTGCAGCTCGAGGTGCTGCGGACCGGACGCACCTTCAGCACCGTGCAGGCGCACATCCACCAGCGCGGGGTGCTGTGTTGCGCCGGGGTTGTGCTGTTGGACGCGGGCGCACCGGATCTGATCAGTGCCACGGCACCCATGCCAGCGGTGGATCCCCCCGATCGGCTGCGGTCGCTGGCGATACCGGGAGCGGTCGTCGCGGGCAGGGACATGCGCGTCGTCGATGACGCGGGAAACCTGGACGCGGATACGGTCGGTCCGCCGGAGATCAACGTGTGGACGCGTTTCCAGGACGCGCCCGATGCCGACTACCTGCATGCGGCCCTGCTCACGCACTCCGTCGCGCATTGGACGGTGGACGCCGCGCTGCGCCCGCACGCGGGGTTCGGCGTCGGGATGGCCCATTCGCGGATCTCGACCGGAATCACGATGGTCACCGTGACGTTCCACGAAGAGGCCGATGTGACCGACTGGCTGCTCTACGCCACCCGCGCCACCTACGCGGGGCGCGGACATGCTCAGAGCGAAGGACAGGTCTTCACGATCGACGGCCGCATGGTCGCCTCCTACGGCGTGCACGCGATGGTGCGCGAATTCCGCGCACCCGATGCGGCGGGCCGGATCGCGGGCGACACCTTGCTCTGACCGAAGGAAGGAACGCCATGCCGGAATCCGGCTACACACAACGCCCCGACTATCGGGTGGATGTCCACCGCGTCCGCAACCTGATCCGCGTCACCCACGGCGACCGCACCCTCGCGGAGACCACCGCCGGGCTCGTGGTGGCCGAACAGGACCACGGGATCGTGTTCTACCTGCCCGCCGCCGATGTGCGCCTCGACCTGCTGAAGCCGGACGAGACGACCTCGCGTTGCCCGTTCAAAGGCACCGCCAAGTACTGGCGTCTGCCCGACGAGGACGGCCCGGTGGCGTGGACCTATCCCGAGCCGTACCAGGAGGTCGCGGTGCTGCGCGACCACATCGCCTTCTATCAGGACCGGATTTCGGTGGAAGTAGGAGTCGCGGTGCCAGCGGTGAGCGGTCGGTAAGTAGCACACCTCGCCGACCCGCCCGGCGCCTATCGCGCAGGGCGAGAGAGTAATACACGCACGACGGTGTGTATGCGGCCGACTCGCGATTGGGCAGGACCGACGCAGCCCGGTAGCTGGGTGTACGCCGCGGTGGACCGATGGTCGGGCACGACTGACGGGCCTTGGGTCGGCGAGTTGTGCGGTCGTGGGTGACCGGGTGGTTCGATCACCCACGGATACCGAACCTGCTACCGGCGCCAGCCCGAGCAGTCATCCGTGGCGGGCTGGTCGACACTGCGGCTGACGCTGTGCGCGTGGCAGGCGTCGTCACGGTCCGCTCTTGGACGAGGCGCCCGATCAGCGGTGGTGTGCTCCCCGGAATCGGGTTATCACTCCTGGTGTGTCTCGGAGTTCTCTGTGCCAGCGAGGAATTCACGCAACAACGCGGTCACAGCCTCGGGTTGTTCGACCGTACTGGAGTGGCCGCAGTCGGGGATTCGGTGCAGGTGCGCGCCGGGGATAGTGGCGGCGAGGTGGTCCGAGCGTGCGGGGGGCGTGGCTATGTCGTCGGTGCCGACGATGACCTGCGTCGGTACCGTGATCGAGGCGATCTCGTCGTCGACCGAGAGGCGGTCGGCGACGCCGAGGACGGCTTTGCGGGTGGCGGCGCGGTCGAGGCGGCGTAGCCGAGTGGCCCATTCGTCGAGCAGGGGAGCGTTGGCCGGGTCGTCGAGGAAGCGCGGGCCGAACATGTGCGGGCGGACCTTGCCGAGGATCGGGGTGGGGCCGATGATCCGCATGGCCAGGGCGAGGCGCTTGTATTCGCTGATCTTGTCGGCCTCCTCGGCGCCGGAACTGGTGTCCAGCAACGTCAGTGAACGCAGCAGCTCGCCGTGGCGTGCGGCGATCCGTTGACCGACGAAGCCGCCCATCGACAGTCCCACCCAGTGCACCGGGGGCAGGTCGAGCGCGCGCAGCACCGCGATCGCGTCGGCGGTGAGGGTGTCCATGTCGTAGCCCCGTGCGGCGGGCGGGGTGTCGCCCTGGCCGCGCCAGTCGATCGTGACGCAGCGATACCGTGCGCGCAAAGTCGCGATCTGCTCGCGAAACATCCAGCCGCCGAACAACAGTCCGTGGCCGAACACGACGGTCTCGGCGTCCGCGCGGTCCGGAGGTGCACCGGTGTCGGTGTAGGCGATGTCGGCATCGTCGACCTTGATGATCGGCATCGTTACGCTCCCGGGATTTTCACATTGCGCATGGTGACCAGTGCTGTGGCACACAGGATTTCGTCGTCGTTCTCGCTCTCGATGGAGAATACCTCGGCGGCGGCGATGGTGATCAGCGCCCCTGGCTTGATCACCCGGCCTCGGGCGACCACCTTCGAGCCCTTGGCCGGGGCGAGGATCTTCACCGTGTAGTCGATGGTCATATTGACCCAGCCGGGTTGCAGCAGCGTTCCCGCCGCCGAACCGGCCGCGAAGTCGGCCAACGAGCCGAGCACGCCCCCCTGGAAGTACCCGTCGTGTTGGGTGAGTTCCTGTCGATGCGGTTGCACGATCTCCGCCGCGCCCGGCGCCAGGGCGCCGAAGCCGAACCCGAGATGTTGTGCGGCGGGCATGCTGAGCACGGCGGCGGTGACCGCTTGCTCGAAATGCGGGTTCGACGCTTGCCAGGTCGGCATCGGTGCTGCTCCTCTATCGCTGGCGTGCTGGTTGGTCGACAGGCGTAGGTTCGGACCCTGATCCGGTGGTCGAATAACGGTCTCTGGCGTCGGCACGCATGATCTTGCCGCTGCTGGTCTTGTGCAGGGTACCGGCCGGTGCGAGCACCACCTCCGCAATCGACAAACCGTGCTCGCGCAGCACCGCCGCCTTGATCGCGCCGGTGATCTCCGTGCGATCGATATCGACGGCGTCGCGGCGAGTCTCTTGGACGAGGACTACCCGATCGGCCTCCCGTCCCGGCACCGTGAATGCCGCGCCGCCTCCGGCTCGGAGGTCGGAATGCGCTGCGGCGGCGGTGTATTCGATATCGTGCGGGTAGTAGTTGCGCCCACGCACGATCAGCACATCCTTCAACCGGCTCACCACATACAGTTCGTCGTCGACGAGCAGGCCCAGATCGCCGGTGCGCAGATAGGTGCGGTCGGGCTCGTCGGCGCAGCGGGCCAGGAAGGTTCGCTCGGTGGCCTCGGGATTGTCCCAGTAGCCTTGCGCCACATGATCGCCGGAGACCCAGATCTCACCGACACGGTCCGCGTCGCAGGGTAGTCGGGTGTAGGGATCAACGAGGCGCAGCGACTGACCGGGAAGCACGCGTCCCGAGCCGAGGAGGGTATTCGTCCCTGCCTCGGTGTGGACGTAGCGCCGCAGACGCAGCGCGTCGGCGTCCGCGTCGACGGTGCGAGGGCCTCGGCCCGGCCAGGAACCCGTTACCAGCAGGGTGGCCTCGGCCAAGCCGTAGCACGGGTACCAGGAATTATTGCTGAATCCGTGTGGTGCGAAGGTTTCGGTGAAGCGAGCGAGTGTCGCGGCACGGATCGGCTCGGCACCGTTGAACGCCACCCGCCAGCTGCTCAGCTCGAGATCGGGCATCGTGCCAGCCGCCGCACGTGCCACGCAGGCGTCGAAGGCGAAGTTCGGGCCGCCACTGGTATGCGCGCGGTAGCGGGAGATCGACGTCAACCAGAGCAGGGGTCGGCGAATGAAGGTGCTCGGCGCCAGCAAGATGCTCGGCGCGCCGACATACAACGGCTGCAACACATTCCCGATCAATCCTTGGTCATGGAACAGCGGTGCCCAGCCGACCACGGTCGAGTCCCGGTCGTGGCCGAAGCCGAGGCGGATCATTTCCTGATTGGCGACCAGGTTGCGGTGGGTGACCCGCACGCCTTTGGGAGTCGACGTGGAGCCGGAGGTGTATTGCAGGAACGCGAGAGTGTCGAGCGCGGTCGGCTCCGGCTCGAAAGCGTCTGGTATGGCGGGAATCTCATCGACGGCAAGCCAGCGCCGCACCGGGTGAATCTCCGAAAGCGCCGGGACCAGTGCCGCGCGCATCGAGGAGGTGGTCAGTACCGCCGAAGGACGGCAGTCGACGACAATCGCACGGGTGGCCTCCTGAACTCGGTCGCGGCGTGGCGGATTCACCGGAACCGGGATGACGCGTGCGTAGAGGCATCCGAAGAACGCGACGAGGAACTCCTGGCCGTGCCCGAACACCAGCAGTGCGCGGTCGCCGGACGCACACGCCTCATTCAGCTGTTCCGCTGTCGCGAGTGCTTGATCGTACAGGGCGCGATAGGTCAATATCGTTGTCTCGTCGCCGTTCTC
This sequence comes from Nocardia callitridis, assembly GCF_039543305.1. Lineage (NCBI taxonomy): Bacteria > Bacillati > Actinomycetota > Actinomycetes > Mycobacteriales > Nocardiaceae > Nocardia > Nocardia callitridis. The sequence goes on from NZ_BAABJM010000004.1 coordinate 111,968, forward strand.
GTCCAGGAACCGGTAGGCGATGCGTTCCGGTTCCTCGATCGCGCGGCGTCGGAGTACGTCCGGCAGTGCGACTGTCATCGCACACCGCGCAGACGCACAGGCAGCGCACGCAGTCCTCGGACGAGAACGGTGTGGTCCTGCCACTCCAGCCGCTCGTCGCACAACACGAGATCGGCCGAGCGGTGATACAGGTATTCGAAGGCCACGCGCGCCTGGAGTTCGGCGAGCATGCCGCCGAGGCACCCGTGCATACCGTGGCCGAAGGCCAGATGGTCGCCGGTGTTCCTGGTGAGATCGAACTCGTCGGGACGAGCGAAGGCGGCGGGGTCGCGATTGGCCGCACCCAGGCACAGCAGCACCTGATCGCCCGCCTCGATCCGATGGCCGTCGACAGCTATCGCGCGGGTGGCGACTCGTTTGGTGAGCTGTAATGGGCTGTCGTAGCGCAGGGATTCGGTGACGGCGGCGGGGACGAGTTCGGGTTCGTCGCGCAGGAGCGCGGCTTGCTCCTCGTTGCGCAGCAAGGCGAGCACACCATTGCCGATGAGTGCCTTGGTCGTCTCATTGCCCGCGACGAAACACATCACGCAGACGAAGATCAGTTCCTCGTCGGTGAGGCGATCGCCACCGACGGTGCGTGCGGCCGATAATCGGCTGATCAGGTCCGTGCCAGGTGCGCTGCGGCGTTGCGCGAGCACGGCGGCCAAGGCGTCGACGAATGCGTCCACCACCTCGCGCACGCGCGCGAAATCACCGGCCCGCATCAGGCCGGGCTCCAGGAGGAACCGGATGTCGTGGGTCCACGGCCCGACCTTGTCGTGCAGGTCGGCGGGCAGGCCCATCCATTCGCACAACACTGCCACCGGTAGCGGCGCGGCCAGGTCGCCGATCACGTCCAGTTCGCCGGTGCGCCACGCCGGTTCCAGTAATGCGCGCGTCGCGCGCTCGACGATCGGTCGCAATTCGGCGACGGCGCTCGCGGTGAACACCCGGTTGACCAGACCGCGCAACCGCGCATGATCGGGATTGTCGGTGAACACCAACGATTTTCGGCCCAGTGCCGAGATCCTGGTTACGTCGTGGCCGCCGGTGCGTTCGGCGTGCGCGTCGACCAATCGGGGGATCAGCCCCGCGCTGAAGGAGCGGTCGCGCAGCACGGCGCGCACGTCGGCATGCCGGGTGAGTACCCAGGTGCCGAGCGTCTTGTGCACCGGTTCGGCGGTGCGCAAGCGTTGGTAGAGCGGATAGGGGTCGCGACGGAAGTCCGCGCTGAACGGATTGAACCGAACACGTGGCTCGGCACTGGTTTTCGTCGTCATCGGGGGCGCGAGTTCCCGTCGGTGAAATAGCCGCCGTAGGGGCGCAGAACCAGGCGCAGTAGGCCGATCTTGCCCATACGGAAACCGAGCGCCGACAGCTTGAGGTAGCGCTCGTAGCGTGCCACCACCTCCGCGCCCACCAGTGCGGCTGCCTCGCCGCGGTTCTCGCGCAGCCGTGTGGCCCATTGCTGGCAGGTCCACGCGTAGTCCAGGCGCCCGTTCTCCAGTGTGGTGATCTCGAAGAGGCCCTCCGCCGCGGCGGTGATCTGGGTGAGTGTGGGCAGGTCGGCGTCCGGGAAGATCTCTTGCTGCATGAATGTGCTCGCCTGTGCCGCGGACATATTCGCGTAGACGATGGTCTGCAACGACAGTGCGCCGTCATCGTGCAACCAGTCGCGGCAGCGGGTGAAGAACTCCCGATACACCGCGACCTTGGTGTTCGGGTCGTCATCGGGACGAGCGAAATGCTCGAAGGCGCCGATCGAGATGATGCCGTCGAACTTGCTGTCGGGTCGGTAGTTGGTCCAGCTCTCGGTACGCACCTCGACACCGGGATATGCTTGGGCACCGATGTATTCGGCCTGCTGCCCGCTGAGCGTGAGCCCCACCGAGTGGCGCACGGACCGGTTCGACAGTTCGTGCAGGATCGCGCCCCACCCGCATCCGATGTCCAACACCGTCGAGGCGTCGTTCGCGCCGATCGCGTCCAGGTGGAATCGCAGCTTGTGCTGTTGAGCGACTGCCAAGGTGTCCTCGGCGGTCTCGCGTCGCGCACACGAGTAGGTGAGCGAGGGGTCGAGCCACAGCCGGTAGAAATCGTTGCCCGCGTCGTAGTGGTGCCGGATCGCGGCCGCCGCAGCGGTGTCGCGCGCTGAGTTGTCGGTATGGGGCGTTGGGCGGGCGATGGATGCGGTGTCGGTGGCGAGCCCTGTCACGGAAGCGGCCGCTACGTCGGCGGGAGCAGGTGCTGCGCTGGCCGTTGGCACAGTGTTCGCGCGGATCACAGCGTCGACGGTTTCGTTCACGACTCGGCGACGCTGGGGGTGAGATGCGCGTGGAGGTAGTCCGCGACCGCATCGAGATTCGGGTTGTCGAACAGGTCCTCCGGCGCGAGGTCGACGCCGTAGCGTTCCTCGACCTCCATCAACAAGGCGACCGCGACCGCGGAATCCACGCCGAGCCGGTCGAAATCGGCGGCGGGGTCGATCGTGCTCGCCGCAACCTCCAACAGCGTGCCCAGGTACTGCTGGCACCAGGCGACGATGGCTTCTCTGCTCGTATCCACGGGAATTCCTTTACGTTGCGGGACGGGTGGAGCCGGGAGTGATGCGTTTGGCGGCGATGCGCGTGCGCGAGGGCACCTTCAGGTCCCAGGCGAGGCCCAGTACGGCCAACGATTTGATCAGCCAGAAACCGGGGTCGAGTCGATACCAGTCCAGGCCGAACGACGGCGAGTCCGGGAAGGCGTGATGGTTGTTGTGCCAGGACTCGCCCAGGGTCGCCAGCGCGAAAACCCCACCGTTATGGCTGTTTTCGCGCGATTCGTACGGTCGGGTGCCGAACATGTGCAGGAAGGAATTGATCGCCCACACGATGTGCTCCAGTACGAAGATGCGGACCAGACCACCCCAGAGCAGTCCGCTCACCGCTGCGGTCCAGCTCATCGTCAGCACGCCGCCGAGTACGGCGGGAAGGGCGAGCCCGAGCAAGACCCAGTAGTAGTACAGGCGGGAAATACGTACCAGCGCACGGTCTTTGATCAGATCGGGGGCATAGTGCACGACGTTCGGGTACTCATGGCGGCGCATCCAGAGGAAATGTGAGTGCGCGAGCCCACGCAGCCTGCCGCGCCACCCCTGGCCGGACAGATTCGGCGAATGGGGGTCGCCCTCGCGGTCGCTGTACTCGTGATGGCGCCGATGCAACGCCACCCAGGACACGACGGGCCCTTGCCCCGCCATCGAACCCGTCACGGCGAGCACCCACGTCACCCACGGCCGTGCCTTGAACGTGCGATGGGTGAACAGCCGGTGATAACCCACGGTCACCCCGAGCCCCGTGATCAACCACATCCCGAACAGCAACGCGAAATCGGTGACCCCGAATGGCCGCACCGCGAGAAACGCGACCGCGGCGACCGTCCCGAGGATCGGCAGAATATCGAACAGCAGAAAGTGCCGACGTTGCAGCCGATGGATATACGGACTGTCGATCGTCTTCCTGCGCGCGCCGGGCCCATGCCCTGTCTGTCCGCTCGCCGTCGACGACACTTCGCCTTCGGTCATCTCCTACACCCTCATCAGCGTCAGCCCCCGAACCAGCAGGTCCACCCGAACCTAACGCCGGAGCGGGGCGCACCTGCTCGGCTCGGCACCGGTACCGATCGGCAGATCGGAATCAGCTATCGCCGGGCGCTGGTTGCGCGGCCCACGCTCGCGGTGGGCCAGCGACCGTGCAGGCAACCGGAACCGTCGCGACCGCACCGGCACGGCGGGCAGCTACGGGTGTCGCGCGCTTCTGAGCGCGTCACCGCGGCAGAGCAGCTGTGGCGAAAGCGGTTTCGGACGAATGTGGGTGGCGTGCGTCGTCAGCCTGTGGCGTGTCGCAGCATGAACACGGTGGCCGCGATCGCCAGAAGCAGGTACAGCCCAGGAAAGGCGATGTTGTAGTACACGCTCGCACGAAGGTGCGCGATCACGGCCCCGATGAAGAATAGGACCAGGCCGATGGCGGCGGCGACGCCCAGCCAGGCAAACGCTGTCAGCCCGACGACGAGACCGATGGCACCGGCCAGTTTCACCGTGGCGAGGTACGGCACTGCCCACGCGGGAACGTGCACCTGCGCGGAGTTCGTCACCACGAACTCCGCCCTGGTGTAGTCGACGACGGCGATGGACGCGTTCGCCACGACGCACGCGATCGTGGCGATCAGCAGCGCGCTCACGCGTCGAACCCGCCGGTTACCCCGGCGCCGCGAACGGTTTCCCGTCGTGCGTCGATGTGCGTGTGGACCGTGGCTGTGTGTGGTCGGCCTGATCGGAACCGGAACGTCTGTACGCTCATGGTCAGTGCCTCCTTCGGTGTCGGGTGACGTGCGAGATCTGGTCGTTCAACCATCTCGACGCCCAGCACCCAGGAAAGGTGACACCGGTGGCTTTTTCCCTCGACTCGACGTTCGACTCGGAACGTCGGCATCTGACGGCCGTGGCCTTTCGTCTGCTCGGCTCATTGCACGACGCCGAGGACGCCGTGCAGGACACCTGGATCAAGGCCGCCACCGCCGATGCCGGCGACGTTCGCAACCCCGCCGCCTGGCTGACCACCATCCTCACCCGCGTGTGCCTGGATCGCCTGCGAACCCGCCAGCGCAGAGGTGAGCACCCGTTGCGGGCGGATCCGACCGTCACCGAGGCGATCGCCGCCGACGAACACTACATAGGCCGCGAACGTGTCTCCCGTGCGCTGATGGTGGTCCTCGACCAACTCACCCCGCCGCAACGCGTCGCCTACATCCTGCACGACCTGTTCGACTTTCCGTTCCGGCAGGTCGCGGATGCTCTCGGCATCAGCTCGGATGCCGCGAAGCAGCATGCCAGCCGAGCCCGGCGAAGAATCGAAACGTCCCGCCCGGATACCACGCCCAACTCCGCGAGGGATGACGCTCTCGTTGAGGCGTTTCTCGCAGCCGCCGCCGGTGGCGACCTCAACCGCATGCTTTCGCTGATGGCCCCCGACTGCGTGCGCCACGCCGACCCCGCGCTCCTTCCGGACGGCGCACAACGCGTCGTCGCGGGCGCCGCCTCGGTCGCCGAGGAGACACGTCTGTTCGCTGGTCGAATTCGTTCCAGCACAGCGATTGTCATCGACGGTCGCCCAGCACACGGCATAGCACCGGGCGGCCACCTACTGGCCATCATCGATATCACCGCGAAGCACGGCTTGATTACCCGAATCGATATCACCCGTCCCACGGCGCGCCCGGTGCTTACGATGGCGCCGACAACTACCTGCCCCGCATGAACTAGTCGATACTCCAGCCGTGCTACGAGGGCGGACGACGCTGCGATCGGCACGCGAAATGTGACGCGGAAGGCCCGTCCACTCTCGTGTCCTGCTGTGCCACCGACGAATTAGTCGCCATCGTGCGCTGGAGCGGGTGTCCGGTGCCGAGGATCGGCCGCGGCGTCCGGTGCGGCTATTCCAGCGACGAGCGATGGTGACGCCGAGAATTCCTGACCCAGCGGCCGATATCGCTGCCACCACCCGCCCCCTGCGGCGCCCGTGGTGAGCAGCTCCCCGCAGGGCGCGTCCAGCGTCATCAACAGTGCGGGGTGTGCGGTCGCGCGACGTGAATCAGACCGAGCGTGCGAGCAACAGGGTGACAACGAATCTAGCTCCACCGGTGGGGGATTCGGTGACGGTGATGGTGCCGCCGTGCTGTTCGACCACGTCGCGGACGATGGCGAGGCCGAGGCCCGCGCCGCCTTCGTCGCGGCTGCGGGCGTCGTCGAGGCGGACGAAGCGTTGGAAGATGTGGTCGCGGTCGGATTCCGGGACGCCGGGGCCGTCGTCGGTGACGGTCAGTACGGCGGTGTCGTCGATTCGGTTCAGGTCGACTCGCACCGTACTGGTGGCGTGCCGTTGGGCGTTGTCGACCAGGTTGCACAGGACGCGGGAGAGCTGAGGTCGGCTGCCGGACACTGTGATCGGTGTGCCGGGTAGGGCGGTCTCGGCGGGGAAGCGGTCGTGGGCTCTGCGGGACAGTTCGGTGCGGATCAGCGCGTCGAGGTCGATGCTGTCGGCGCGGGGCCGTTCGCCCGCGTCGAGTCTGGCCAGCAGCAGCAGGTCAGCGGCGAGGTTTTCCAGGCGCACCGTGTCTTCGATGACGCCGTCCAGCTCCAACAGATGCGGATGCGCCTGCGCGACCTCGAGTTGGGTGCGCAGGCTGGCGATCGGGCTGCGTAGTTCGTGCGCGGCGTCGCCGATGAAGCGGCGTTGGCGTTCGGCTGAGGCTTCCAGTGCGGCGAGGGTGTCGTTGGTGGTGACGGCGAGGCGGGCGATCTCGTCGCGCGAATTCGGTTCGGGCACACGGCGAGACAGGTCGCCGCCCATGATCTCCACGAGTTCGGTGCGGATGGATTCGACCGGGCGCAGGGCGCGGCGGGTCACCAACCACGTCACGGCGGCCACGATTGCCAGCAGTGGGCCGAGGCCAAGCAGCATGACGCGGCGGACGTCGGCGACGGCGCTGTCGGCCGCTTCGAGTGAGGCGCCCGCGTAGAGGGTGACGGGTTGTCCGTTCGCGGTGGCGGCGAGGGTCGCGACGCGGTAATCGTTCGCGGTGTCGTCGTCGATGGTGAGATGCGCTTGCGTGAAGGTGATTTCGGCAGCATCCGAAGTCGGCGCCTGGGCTGATGCGGCCTGGGGTTCGGTGTTGTTTTCGGTCAGGCCGTGGTGGTCCTTGTTCTCGGTGGCGCCGTCGCCCTTCTCGTGGGCCTCGTGGTCGCTCTTGTGCTCGGATTCGCCAAAGGTTCCGGTCGAGTGTTTGTCCGAGTCGGGGCTGGCATGCTCGTCGTCAGCGTCGTCAGCGTCGTCAGCGTCGTCAGCGTCGTCAGCGTCGTCAGCGTCGTCAGCGTCGTCAGCGTCGTCAGCGTCGTCGTCTGAGTCGTCGTCGTTCGCGTGATCGCGGGTCGTGCTCGTCGCGTAAGGGTCGACGTCGAGCAGGGGAGTGCGCAGGTGCAGTCCGTCGTCGGTGGCCAGAACCCGACGATCCGCCGAAACCACCTGCACCGGTTGATCTTCGGGATCCGGAAGCCGTAAGCCCGCGAGTCCCGTGCCCGCCGACAACTGGGTGGCGACATTGCGCGCAGTCGTCTCCGCCTGCATGTCCGCGCTCTCCACCAGATTGTGGCGTAGCGCCGCCAGGACGATGAGGCCCGCGGCGGTCATCGCCACCGCCACCACGACGGTGGCACCCGCAGTGGTGCGTGCGCGAACCGAACTCCACCACGCCCCACGACGATTCGCGCGCTCAGGCACGCTCGACCACCAGACGATATCCCGCCCCGCGCACGGTGGCGATGGACCGGCAACCGAACGGGGTGTCGATCTTGCGGCGCAGGGTACTGATGTAAACCTCGACGATGTTCGGGTCGCCGTCATAGGCGAAGTCCCACACGTGCTCGATGATGTCGGATTTGGACACCACCTCACCGGCGCGGACCGCGAGATATTCGAGCACCGCGAATTCCTTCGCCGTGAGTGACACCTCGTTTCCGCCGCGGCGGCAGGTGTGGGTGTTCGGGTCGAGGACGAGATCGCCGACCTTGAATTCCTTTGCGCCGCCGCGGGTCCTGCGCCGCAGCAGGGCACGGATGCGGGCGAGTAGCACCACATAGGAGAAGGGTTTGGTGAGATAGTCGTCGGCGCCGGTGTCCAACCCCTCTGCCTCGTCGTACTCGCCGTCCTTGGCGGTGAGCATCAGCACGGGCGTCTCCTGCCCCGCGGCGCGCAGTTCGGCGCACACCTTGTAACCGTTCATCCCCGGCAGCATGAGGTCGAGAATCACCAGGTCGTAATCGGTGGTGGTGGCCATGTGTAGCCCGTCGATACCGTCGTGCGCGAGGTCGACGGCGAAACCCTCGGCCGACAGACCATTCGACAAAGCGTTGGCGAGACGCTTCTCATCCTCCACGATCAGCAGGCGCATGCACACAGGGTGGCAGACCGAACCTGAAATCGGCTTCAGGCGGCTTCAGTTTCGGTTCAGCCGAGACCTGCCACAGTGCTCACCACAGTCGAGAAAGTCACTCTCCCCGGAGGTTTCATCATGAGCATCATTCGCCGCGCGTTCACCGGTTTGCGTTGGATCCTGGTCGGCGCCGTGGTCGCCGCCGTCGTCGTCGGCACGAGCGCCGCGACGGCGTTCATCGCCGCCGACCCGTCCGGGTACCAGGGCCACACCGTCGCCTTCGAACGGCCGACCCCGGAGTGGTCGCTGACCGCCGCGCCCGGTGTCGATCGCCAGCAAGCGATCGACGAGGCACTGCGCGCCGTACCGGGCGCCACCGTGGTCGAGGCGGAACTGGACACCGACAATGGCGTGCCGGTGTGGGACATCGAGCTGCGCACACCCGAGGGCATCGAATCCGAGGTCCATGTCGATGCCGGCACCGGCAAGATCATCGACACCCACCGCTGATCGGGTTGTTGCCGGGTGTGGCGCTTCCCGCGGATCGAGTCGGGCTGGACGGATTCGGTGTGCGGGAAGCGCCACACCCGGTTCGGTGGTGTCGACCTGCCGTCGTGTGTCGACAGCATGCGCGGCCGGCGCGGCGTCGTCACGGGATGCCATGCGGCGCAGGAGTTGTGATGTCGAACCGGCGGCGAGTCGAGTGCGGAAGGTTGACGTGCTGTCGGGTGGGCAGCTGAGCGAGTCGTCAGCGAATCAGCTTCGATCGCTCGGCGAGCGACACGCACGGCCCGAGAGCGTGCGCGGAGACATCCGAGGGGGACTCGGCCGGGTGTTGTGGCAGCGACCGTCGAACACGACGGAAGCCGCCCGGTCCGGGGACGCGGGAGGCTTCCGCCGCCGGCTCGATCCGGTCAGCCCAGTTCGGCGAGTTGCCCGACGGCCGGAGCCACGCCGTCGATCCATGCGGCAGGCGAGCCGGTGGGCGGGATGACGATGACCTGTTGCACACCGATTTTCGCGTAATCGGCCATCTGCTTGACGAATTCGTCGCGGTTGTCCAGTTCGGGGCCTAAACCGTGCGAGGTGATCGTCGTGCGGATCGCGCTGAAGTCGCGCCCGAGGTCGTCGCAATGGCGCCGCAGCACGTCGAGCTTGTGGGCGACCTCGTCGGGTGTGGTGTCGAACAGGTTGCACGCATTGCCGTACTGGGCCACCAGGCGCAGCGTCTTGCGCTCGCCGCCACCGCCGATCAGGATCTCGGGACGGTGAATCGGCTGTGGGTTGCACAGCGTCTCGGCAAGTTGGTAGTGCGTGCCTTCGAAGGGACCGTTGTTGTTCGGGTCCCACATCTGCAACGCGATGCGCAGCGCTTCTTCCAGTCGCTCGAACCGCTCTTTGGTCGACGGGTACGGCACGCCGAGTCCTGCGTGTTCGCGATCGAACCACGCCGCGCCGATGCCGAGTGCGGCCCTACCCTGCGACAGCACGTCGAGCGTGGTGACGATCTTCGCGAGCAGTCCTGGGTGGCGGTAGGTGACGCCGGTGACCAGCAGGCCGAGCTTGATGTTCGAGGTGTGCGCGGCGAGGAAGCCGAGCGTGGTGTAGCCCTCGAGCATGTTCGCTTCGGCGGGCAACCCCGTCGGTTCGATCTGGAAGTAGTGGTCCATGAACGACAGCCAGGTGGCGCCCGCGGCTTCGGCCGAGGCGCCGACCCTGGCGAGTTCGCCGGCGATGGCGGTGGTGCCGCCGTCGATGTCGAAGATCGGTACGTGAATTCCGAGTTCCATCGCGTGCTCTCCTTGTGGTGTGAACGAGCTGTGCTCACGCTATGACTTGGAGTGCGCTCCAAGTCAAGGCGTCGAGTCGACCTGGCGCCCGCGGAGGTAGTTGCCCGCCAGGTTCACGTCGGGATCCGAACTTTCACCGATCGTCCCCGGAGAATTCCCGGGGTGTACCTGGTCGTCGAGGCTCGGCGAGACGACAATGCTGGTGGATGTTGCCCGACACCCGCCGGGTGCGGCCGAGGCGAGTCGTCGGTCCCGATGTTGACATGGAGCGCGCTCCAGGTCGTAGCGTCGGACATCGCTAATGCTTGTCGGCCACAGTTCGCGAAACGAGCACCGACGTGCGTGAGAACAGGAGACCCGCATGATCCCCACCAGGAACCTCGGCGAGCTGACCGTCGGCGCGCAGGGACTCGGCTGCATGGGTATGAGCCAGGCCTATGGCGTGCGCGACAACGACGACGAATCCATCGCCACCATTCACCGCGCGCTCGACCTGGGTGTGACGCTGCTCGATACCTCCGACGTGTATGGACCGGAGACCAACGAGCGGCTGGTCGGCCGCGCTATCGCGGGTCGAAGGGACGAGGTGGTGCTCGCCACCAAGTTCGGCATCGTCTGGGGCGAGGGCGGTTCGATGGGGGCGCGCGGCGACGCCGACTATGTAGCGGCCAGCTGCGACCGGTCGTTGGAGCGCCTGGGCGTCGACCACATTGATCTCTACTACCAGCACCGGGTCGACCCGGACGTTCCGGTGGAGGAGACGTGGGGTGCGTTGTCGGAGTTGGTCACCGCGGGCAAGGTCCGCTACCTCGGCATCTCCGAGGCGTCGGCCGAGACCATTCGCCGCGCGCACGCCGTGCATCCGGTGACGGCGTTGCAGAGCGAGTGGTCGTTGTGGACCAGGGAGATCGAGGCCGAGATCGTGCCGACCTGCCGTGAGTTGAATATCGGCATCGTGCCGTTCTCCCCGCTCGGCCGCGGCTTCCTCACCGGCGCGATCACCTCTACCGCCGAGTTGCCCGCCGACGACATGCGCCGCGGCTTGCCGCGGTTCGACGGCGACAACTTCGACAAGAATCTGGCGATCGTTGCCGCGCTGCGTGCGCTGGCCGCCGAGAAAGGCATCACCGCAGGGCAATTGGCGCTCGCCTGGGTGCACAGCCGCGGCGACGACGTGGTTCCGATTCCCGGCACCAAGCGCAGGACCTACCTCGAGGAGAACGCGGCCGCGGCGCAGATCGTGCTCTCCGAGGACGATCTCGCCCGTATCGACGCCGCCGCACCGGCCTCGGCTTTCGCCGGAGCGCGCTACCCGGAGCGCTTGGCGCGGGCGGTGAATCGCTGAACCGCTCAGGGTCGCGCACGGCCGGCAGGTTTACGCCGAGGGGTGGGGGTCGGCCACCGACGAGGTACTGACGATCGGCGACGACTCGTGGGCATAAATGCTGGGGGTGGGCGCCGCACCATTTCGGCGTGAGCAACACGTGCTCCGGCTGCTGCGCCGTCCGTGGAGGCGCCCGCGGCGGCACTGGCGCGGATTCCCGGAACCCTGTTACCGGTCGGTGCATTCACTCGAGTGGCCGCCGCGCCATCTCGGCTTGGGCGCGCACCGTGCCTTCGGCCGGGGCGTCGCCTGCCGAGATGGTCGCGGTGGTACGTGGTGGATGAAGGTCGCCGAATACCTTTTCCCGCAGCGATTTCAGGCGTCGACGCGACGTCGACCGGCATCCGGCGGCGGCGCGGGCCGAGTGACTTCGAGCGGGCTGCCCTCGGCGATCGCGCCGCGCGCACGCCTCCGGTACCGGCTGCTTCAGCGCTATGGACAACCGTTGTGCCGAGCTTGTCCACGGTGTGTTCCGCGCGCCCGTTGCCGGCTCGGCGCCGGGCGCGTTCGAATCAGCGGCGTGCGGCGGTATCGCGTTCGGGCAGGTGCACGAGGATCAGCCCGACCCCGGCGATCAGGAAGTTCTGGAGGGCCGCCGATGACGCGTCGACATCGTCGTTCGCCCACATGCGGAACCATTCACCGCCGACGGTCAGGAATCCGCCCGCGAACAACAGCACGGCCATCGTCCATCCCAGGCTCGAAAGTCCTACGGCCACGGCGGCACCCGCGGTGGCGTCGCGACCCCGTCGCAGTAGCACCCTTCCCCATTGCAGCGCGCCGGCGAGTAGTGCGAAGGCGATGAGGAATTCCCAGATCACGATGAGGATGTAGGCGACAAGCGCGACGTTGCCGTTGGTGATCGCGCGCCAGTCCGTTCCGCCCTTGTGGATGGTCGATTTCATCGACAGCACGGCGGCGACGGCATTGCGGTTGGTGTCGGTGTCGGTGCAGTTGGTGATCGCGACGAACAGGTAGTAGAACCCGGTGATCGTGGCCAGCGCCGCGACCGCGGCATTTCTACTGCCCGCGACATCGAGAAATCTTGTGCCGTTCACCTTCATGTCACTACCTCCACGATGTGCGCGTTCGTCCGACGCCCCGGTGCCTGTCGGGCACGCCCGCTTCGAGATGGTGCCGCCAATACCACCTTCCCGCAAGACCATTCGATGCTCCCGCTGGTGGGAGCGCGTGGTCGTGTTCGCGCGCACCGGTGCGACCGCGCGTGGCTGGCGTGAACGACCGTTTTGCTGAGAGGATGCCCTCATGTCTCCCGAGTGTTGTTCGTGCACGGTCGAATACCCGGTCGAGACCACCGAACCGGCTGGTAGGCACGGCCATCGAGGCTGGGTGCCGCTGTGGCTACGCGACTTTGCGACCGACCGGAAATAGAGAGATTGGAAGTCGATACATGCAGGTCACTTACCAGATGTTCTTCACTGGGCGCGCCAAGGAACTCACCGATGCCGAGTTCTACCGCAGGGAGCTGGCGCTGGCCGAACTGGCCGAGCCGCTGGGGTTCGCGGGGATCTGGTGTGTAGAGCACCATTTCGACGGCGACTATTCGATGTGTCCGGACAATTTCGCTGTGCTCAGCTATCTCGCGGCCAAGACCGAGCGGGTCACGCTGACCACCGGCGGCGCCATTCTGCCGTGGAACGATCCGCTGCGTATCGCGGAGAAGGTCACGCTGCTCGATCATCTATCCGGCGGGCGTGCCCGACTAGGTGTCGGTCGTGGGCTCTCGCAGAAGGAGTACGACGTCTTCGGGATTCCGATGTCGCAGGCGCGCGGGCGTTTCGACGAATCATTGAAGATGATCCTGGAAGGTCTGGAGACCGGCACCGTGCAGGGGGACGGCCCGTTCTACCCGCAGGCACCCGCGCCGATTCGGCCCGCGCCGCTGGCCTCGTTCCGTGACCGCGTCATCAGCATCGCGATGTCGGGGGACTCGCGGGTCGCGGCCGCGCAGGTCGGCGCCGCGATCGCCTCGTTCTCGCAGTTCCCGATCGAACAGCACGCCGCCGACTTCGCCGAGTACCGCGAGCTCTACCGCGCCAACCACGGCGTCGACGCGCCGCGTGTGGTCCTTTCGGACTCGGTGTACTGCTCCGAAGACCCCGAAGAGTCGCGTCGGACCTCGAAAGAGGCGATCGACGTTCACTTCGCGCTCACCATGAGTCACTACGGCTTGGACAAGTCCGGCCATTTCGACGACATCAGCGGCTACCAGTCCTACGCCGCCATGGCCGACGCGATGATCGCGGCGGGCAAAGAGGCGGCGGCCGAGGGGTATTGGGCCGCGCAGCTCACCGGGACCCCCGAGCAGATCGTTGCGCGGATCGTCGAACGCTACGAGGCGTTCGGCGACTACGACCAGAACTGTGGATTCTCCTGCGGCGGCATGGATCACGACAAGGCGGAGGCGAGTATGCGCCTGTTCTCCCGCGCGGTGCTGCCGCGATTGCGCAAGCTCGGCATCGTCACCTCGGACTGAGCGGGCCCACCGCCGACGGCACCGCTCCCGCGTAATTCAGCGCGGTCGAGCGGTGTCGTTGTTCATTTCGCGGAGGTGGTTTCGTCAGCGGGTGGTGTATCCGCCGTTGGCGAAGATCGTCTGACCGGTGACCCAGCCGCCGTCGGTGACCAGGAAATCGACCAGGGGCGCGATGTCTTCGATGCGGGTGAGCCGTCCGCCGAGGCCCTGCGATTTGTGGAACTCGACTCGCTCGGGGGTTTCCTGCGGGTAGAAGAACGGCGTATCCATCGGGCCGGGCGCGATGGAGTTGACCGTGATCAAGCGTTCGCCGAATTCCTTGGCCGCCGCGCGGGTGAAGTGTTCGACCGGGCTCTTGGACCCCGCGTAGGTGGAGTAACCGTCGGTGAAAGCCGCGAGTAGCGCGGTCACGATGGTGACGACGCGTCCCCCGTCTTCGAGCCGTTTACCCGCTTCTTGGAGGAAGAAGTACGCGGCCTTGGCATTGATCGCGAACATCGAGTCGTAGTCGGCTTCGGTAGTTTCGGTGATCGGCTTGCGCAGCACCTTGCCCACGGTGTTGACGGCGATGTCCACGGAACCGAATGCCGCGACGGCCGCATCGAACAGCTCGACGATGTTCGCGGGCACGGTCAGATCGGCCTGGAACTTGGCCGCTTTCGACCCCGCGGCCTCGACCGCGGCCACGGTCTTGTCCGCGTCGGGTTCGCTGGCGTCGCTGTTGTAGTGCACCAGCACGTTGGCGCCGCGTGCGGCCAGGTGTGTGCTGATCAGTCCGCCGAGGTTCTTCGCGCCCGCCGCTACCACCGCGGACTTGCCTGCCAGCTCTTGCGTCATGGTCGAGCCCCTTTCGTCAATCGGGAACGAAATCTTGCGTCCTCGACGGTAGGGCGATCAACTACAAATGAAAAACAGAACTTTGCGGTCTACCAACAAATATTGGTTGTTACTGGGGTTGCGCCGTGGCGCCCGTCGTCATGAGATCGCGGATCGGTGAGTGGGTGTGCGGCAGCCACACTGCCTGCACCGGGGTCAACGGCGGATCTTCCAGATCGATCACCACGACCTCGCCGCCGAGTGCGGGCCCTGCGGGCGCGGTCACGAAGGCCACGGCGGTGGGGTAGTCGAGTGCGGCCGTCACCGGTGCCGTTCCCTGAACGCGATTGATGACCAGCGTCGGCTCGAATCCGGCGCGACGGCAAGTGCTGGAGATGAAATCGGTGTAGAACGACGACCCCGGCGGCGCCCACACCACGATCTGCTCGTCGCGCAATCGCTGCACCGCGAGCCGATCTACCGCCGCCAGCGGATGTGAGCGCGCGACCGCGATACGCAGCGGGTGGTAGGCGATCACCGCCGCGGCCAGATTGCTCGACACCGCGATGCCACGGCGCAACGCCACGTCGACCGTGCCGTCGAGAATCGAGGGCTCCAGTTGGTGCGGGAACATCTGGGCGGCCGTCACCGACACCTCGGTCGCGGCGCGGATCGGCGCCAATAATCCGTGCACCTCTTCGGTCGTGATCGCGGGCGTGTGCGCGACCACGAACGGGCGATGCGCCGCCGCCGCGGCATCGCGAACCTGTTGGCCCAGTACGTGTCCCGCGGCGAGTAAGGCGCTCGCGCGTTCGTAGAGCGCGCGACCCGCCGCCGTCATCCTGACCTGTCGCCCGGTGCGGTCGAACAGCGTCACGCCCAGCTGGGATTCCAGTCGCGCGACCGAGCTGCTGAGCGCCTGCTGGCTCAGATGTAATCGTTCGGCTGCCCTACTGAACCCGGAAAGTTCCGCGACACAGACGAATTGCTGGAGCCGCCGGAGATCCGGCGGCTCGTCCTGTCGCGGGAACGGTGGGGGCACTACCTGGACTTTACCGGCGGTCACAACCGTTGCTTGTGGAAAGCTCCGCTTCTGCTGTTTCCCCTCGGCCGACCGGGCACATATCTTCGATGGGCGATGTGGTGGGGGTCGCGCAATGAGCCGCCCGGCCTCACCACATCGCGGTGGGTTCGGTCGTCCGCGTTCCTCGATCGCGTCGATGTGCTGTCGCGGTCGGTATTGGATACGGTCAACCAGGACACTGACCGTCACGCGAATACAGGGACCGCTCAATGATATTCAAGACCCGTCCGGCGGAACCGTCGCATGCTCCCGCTCCCGCGAGCGAAGACCGAGTCATGCTGGGGGCCGTGCTGGACGGTCTGCTCGCGCTGCTGATCGGTCTCGGCCTCACCCAACGAGTCTTCCCCGATGCTGACGGCGCGCTCGCAGTCTTCGCTGGTTTGGTCGGGTGTGCGCTGCCGTTGTCGTTCCTCAACCACGTTGTCGGCGCCGTGCTGTTCCGCACGACTGCCGCGAAGTTCTTGCTCGGCATGCGCGTCGTGCGGTGGCGGGACGGCAAACGGCCTCGGTTCGGGCAAGCCATGCGGCGTTGGTTGCTCGGTTTCGTGCTCGTCGTGTTCCAGCCCATGCTGGAGGGGACACTGCCGGAGGCGTGCGGCTTGCGCACGGTGCTGCGTCGGGACTTGGCGCGCGGTATCACCGTCTGACTTCGTGCTGCCGTGGCGTCGATCGGCGGATTACTCGTACCTGTCGTAGGTCGAGTGACTAGCGTGGCTTCGAGCCGACCGACCTGGCAGCGAGGAGCAGCCGAATGAGCCAGCCTGTACTCACCGAGTTCGCCGACGGGATCGCGGTGATCACGATCAACCGTCCCGAGGCACGCAATGCCATCGACCGTGCGACCGCCGAGGGCATCGCCGAGGCGGTCGACGAGCTGGAGTCCCGCTCGGACCTCTCGATCGGCATTCTCACCGGTGCGGGCGGAACCTTCTGTGCGGGAATGGATCTGAAGGCGTTCGTGCGCGGCGAGGCGCCGATGGTCGCGGGTAGGGGCTTCGGTGGGCTCACCGAGCGTCCGCCGACGAAACCGTTGGTCGCCGCGGTCGAGGGGTGGGCGCTGGCTGGCGGGTTCGAACTCGCGTTGAGCGCGGATCTGATCGTTGCCTCGCGGGCGGCGAAGTTCGGTATCCCCGAGGTCAAGCGCGGGTTGGTCGCGGCGGGCGGTGGTTTGCTCCGGCTGCCGAAGACGTTGCCGTATCAGGTCGCGATGCAGATCGCGCTCACCGGTGACCCGCTGACCGCCGAGCAAGCGCACGGATACGGGCTGGTCAACGCCCTCACCGAGGAGGGCGGCGCGCTGGCGGGGGCGCGGGAACTCGCCGCGCGGATCGCGGTGAACGCGCCGCTGGCGGTGCGGGCGACCAAGCAGATCGTCGCCGGTGCGATCGATTGGACCGCGGCCGAAGGGTTCGCCGCGCAAACCGACTACGTTCGCGAGGTCATGACTTCGCAGGACGCGCAGGAAGGTTCGCGCGCCTTCGCCGAGAAGCGCCCGCCGCGGTGGCAGGGGCGCTGACGATGCCTACCGCCCGCCCCGCGACGATGTACGAGGGGCGGGCGCGGGGTGCGCTACATGATGTGTACCGGCGCGGACGCGGAGAACACCACCGGGAACGACGCCATCGCGCGGTGGAACGGACCCGGCCGCCACAGCAGCGTGTCGGTGGGGACGGCCAGCTGAATATCGGGCAGCACATCGAAGAGTTGGTCGATGGCGTACTGCACGGTCAGATAGGCGACGTCCTTGGCGGGACAGGTGTGCGGGCCCGCACTCCACGCCAGATGTGACCGGTTGCCGATGCTGCTGTCCTGATTGCCGCGAATCTCGGGGTCGTTGTTGCAGGCGGCGAGGCTAACCACCACCGGCTGATCAGCGGGCAGCCAGACACCGTCGACCGAGATCGGTTGCCGCGGATAGGTTGTGCAGAAGTTCGCCATCGGCGGGTCGTTGAACAACACCTCGTCGATCGCGTTGGCGGTCGAGAGGTTCCTGCCCATCACGTCGCCGAATTTGAACCGGTCGTCGGTGATCATCAGCAGCAGCGCGTTGGTGATCAGATTGCGCTGCGCCTCGAATCCCGCGCCGTAGAAGCTCATCAGCTGGGCGAAGACCTCGATGTCATCGAGGCCGCCGTGGTGCTGGGCCAGCCGCGAGGTGACATCGTTACCCGGCTGTTCACGCTTGAGCGTGATCAGCTCCATCAGCGCCGATTTCAGCATTTGCATGCCGAGCGCGGGGTTGACCGAGTCGAATCGCGCCGCCATCCCGTCGGCGACCCGTCGGCCGATCTCGTCCGGGCAGCCGACCATCTGGTTGAGCACCTCGAGCACGAGCGGAAACGCGTACTGCGCCACCAGGTCCGCCGACCCGTTACGGCAGAAAGCGTTGATCAGCGGAAGCGCGACCCGCTCGACAGTCGAGTTCACCGAATGCAGATCGATGCCGTCGATGCCGGAGACCGAGGCGTCGCGGTAGCGGGCGTGCGTGGCACCGTCGCTGTTGCGTGCGGCCGGTAGCCAGCCCATCATCGGGCGCACCGGGCAGTCCTCGGGCACGGACTTCTGCCATGTCCTCGGGTCGGCGGGAAAGTGTGTGGGGTCGTTGAGGATTCGCACCGCGACGGCATGGCCGACCACGAGCGTGGCCGGGACGCCTGGCGCCAGTTCCACCGGAACCAGCGAGCCGAACTGCGCACGCATCGCGTGGTAGGCCCGGTGCGGGTCGGCGACGAATTCCGGGGTGTACAGCGCGAACCGCTGGCCGTCGGTGTCGGCGGGCGTCGCGTGCTGAACGGGACACCCACCGGTGGTGGTGGTCAGGATGTCCGGTGTGGTGATCGGGGACTGTGGGGTGGCCAAAAGACGTGACTCCAGACGAGAGAACAGGACTCGACAAAACCGAACCGGCGACCGTGGACCCGTGTTTCGAGCGGGGTCACGAACGTAGGTCGGCGACGTGTCGGGTCGTTGCGGGTTCGCTACGACAGCTTTTCATGACCTGCCCGGCGCCCGACGACCCGCCCACGCTAGCAACATAACGACGTGGAGGGGTCCGCACCGCCGAAATCGGTGGCGGCCGTGTGGATCGTGACGGCCGAGGCGATCGCGGGTCGCACCCCGCGAGGGCGGCCCGGCGCGCACGGGTGGCGGGTCGGTCGGGTCCGGTCGGTGCGACGGGGTCGCGGAAATAACCCGCCGACCACAGGTCGGTGCGTCTTGACCGGATTCGATAGGCATGATCGATGCATGGATATTACTGCGTGACACGGGGTTCCGCGAGTGCGTCGCGCTTTTCACCCGTGGTGAGCGCGCGTGGCGCAGAGCCGGGGGCGGACAACCCCCGCCGCGGGCAGCACGGACCGCGTGCGAGTGGTCGACCAGACCTGTCCCGGCTCAGGGCGTTCGTGCTTCGGTGAGCGCGAGAAGCACACACCGCAACACTTGACCCGGTGTGAGTGCGTCGGATAGACGCAGACCACCGACGACGGTGTCGGTCGCTCGGCAGGCGCGGAAGAACGCCGTGGTCGCGGTACCGATGGCGGCGAGGTCACCGGTGTCGAATTCGGCGGTCGCCGTGTCGGCGGCGGCTCGAAACTCGGGGGGCAGCGGGTCGTAGAGCCAACACACCGGGGTGCTTCCCGCGGCGGCGAACAGCTCGGGCAGCCGCTCGGCGTCGGTGGCCGCGACTCGGGCCACCAGGGTGAGTTTGCCGGGTGGGGTGTCGGCACCGAACGCACGGCACAGGGTCTCGACCTCGGCCGCGGTGGTCGCCGGGTCGAGCAGTACGCCGACGGGCCGGTCGGTGGATGTCGCGCGGCGCAGATGTTGCGGCGTCAGCGGCGCGTAGTCGAACCAGAGTTGGTCGGCGCGCGCATCGGGAGGCGGTATCGTCGCTCGGTGCGTGGCCGACGGTACGGTCCGCGACCACCACAGCGCGGGGATCGAGGTGTGCAGTTCCCGTGCGGTCGGTGCGAGTGTGGCGGCGAGCGGCATGAGCCCGGCTACCTCACGAAGCAAATCGGGTGGCACCGGAAGCCCTGGAAGCTGCGCGGTGCGACGAAGGAGTTCGGCGCTGGTCGCGATCAGTGTTGGTGCTCGGTGGGCGCCGGTGGATTCGGTGTGCGGACCGCCGCGCGACCCTGCGTCCACTATCCCTCGGTCTACGAAAAGCTCTGGTGTGTCGTGTGTTTCAATAATGGCGTGGCTCGGTGTGGCGGGGCTGTGTTGTCGGCGGGTGGTCACCGGATCGTCGTGGCGCGCACGGTCGCCGGCCGCGATCTCGCGCGCGAACCGGTTCTCGGAAGACAGTGCTGGGTCGGCTGTTTCGGCGGCTCGGTGGGTGAGTACCGGAACGGTCGCGCGGCCGAGGGCGTGGGTCACGACTGCCGAGGCGGCATACAGCAGTGCCGGCGCGCCGCCGTGGTCGGTGCGCTGGCCGAGGTGCAGGACGAAAGCGTCTCCGTGGGTGGCGTCGGCCAATTCGGTTCGCAGCGAAGAGGGGCCGCGTGAATCGGGTGCCGCGCCGGGCCTCGACGACGGCGCGGGCATGGTCGACCCATCGTGTGACGGCGTGCGGACCCCTGCCGCGGCGTATTCCTCGGAAGACCCGGCCTCCCCTTCCGGCTCGTCGTCCCAACGATCGGCATCGGTCGCCCGCGAGTGATCCGGCGCGATGAGGCCGGGATTGAACGACTCACGGATATAGCACAGTGGCTGCTCGCCACGCACGATCACGTAAGCCTTTGCCGCGCAGAGCCGTCCGTCCGGCCAACGGGTGTGGCCGACCCGCACGACGTGACGGCTTTGTCGCACGCCGTGCGAGAGCAAGCTGTAGCCGATCGGCACCCGCACATCCTCGACCCCGGTTCCCACCGCGGGTTCGGGGACGGTGACGACGTAATTGACCGAGGCGGTCACGAGATCGGAGTCCAGCAGACACGAACGACGCACGATCACCCGATCGTCGTCGCCGACCCGCAGCAGCTCGCGAATCGCCTCGGGGAGTCGTCGTGCCGCGAGTTCATCCTGGCGCAGTACTCGCACCTGGAGTTCGGTGTCGAGGATCGCTTCCAGGATCGGCATGGTGAAACCATCGCTGGCCAGCAATATCCTGGTCCGCGGACGCGTGAAACGCCCGGTCTCTTCGAGATGTTCTCCCCGGACCGCTGCGTCGGACGATGAATCGCCCGGCGCAGCGGCGGGCCGCATGCTTGTCAACGGCCATCACTCCGTGTGCGTGCTGTCCGGAACTACCGCGCGGGAGTCTCGGCGTCTTTCGGCGCCAAGACCGGCCGCGCCACCGCCGCGACCTCCTGCTCGGTGCGCGCTCGCCTGGTGAGCCCGAGCACCGGCTCGGTGGCCACCCGCAAGCCCTCGATCTCGATGTCGGCCAGCGGATCACGCCAGTGGTCCCACACCACCGACATGTCGAGGTGGCCCATGTACTCCAGGTTCGCCGACTCCGAATGCAGGTTCTCGACCTCCGAGACGAGCGCGCCGGTATCGGTGCGTTGCTGCTGGCCCTCCGATTCGTTGACGTCGGTGAGCCCGGCCATGATCCTGGTGAACGAGGCCTCGGGTGTATCGCCCGCGTGCTCGGCGGTGAGGTCCTTCGCGTGCGCGAAGTACTCGTCGGACCCGATGTACTGCTCGTACATCCGCGAGACCAGGACCAGGAAGCGGGTGTAGGCGCGGCGCGCGGTGTCCTGATAGAAGGCCAGAGCCTCCTCTTCCGGCATCTCGCCACGCAGTGTCGTCGCGATCGCCGCAGCCGCGACCAGCCCGCCGTAGGTGGCCAGGTGAACACCGGTGGACAGCAACGGATCGAGGAATGCCGCGGAGTCGCCGACCAGCGCGTAGCCGGGGCCGCAGAACCGGTCGGACACGTACGAGTAATCCTGCTCGGCCTTGACCTCGGCGACCTGGGTCGCACCAGCCAGCATCTCGCTCAACGGCTTGCTGTCGCCGAGGGTTTCGAGGTAGTAGCTCTGGAGTTCGCCGGTGCGCAGCTTCTCGGCGGCCTTCCGTGCCGACACCACGTAGCCGACGCTGTTCCTGCCGCCGGCCAGGGGAATATTCCAGAACCAGCCACCCTCCTCGGTGGAGGTCACGTTGATCGCGCCCTCCGGGCTGTCCGGATGCAGTTGTGCGCCTTCCCAATACGACCACACCGCGACATTGCGGAAGGCGGGGTGCTGGCGCCGCATACCGAAATGGCGTTTGGCCAGCAGCCCGTCGCGCCCGCTCGCGTCGACGAGGAAGTCGAACTCGGTGGTGCGGACCGTGTCGTCGCCGAGCAGGGTCCATTCCACCGAGGTGGGCCGTTCGCCGTCGAAGATGATCTCGCGCACCGTGGCCTGCTCGATCACCTCCGCGCCCTGTTCGGTGGCATTGCGCAACAGGATCTCGTCGAACTCCGCACGGTCGACCTGCCACGACCACGCCTCGGCGTCGACAAGTTGCGACCAGTCCAGCCGCCATGTGTCGTTCTGCCACTGGAAGTAGCCGCCCCGCTTGATCTGGAATCCGTGCGCGGCGACGGCGTCGTAGGCGCCCGACAGGCGCAGGGTCGAGAGCACCGAGGCCAATAACGACTCGCCGATGTGATAACGCGGGAACTTGTCCCGCTCCAAGAGGGTGACCCGCACCCCCGATCGTGCGAGCAAGGCTGCGACGGTCGACCCACCCGGGCCGCCACCGATGACTAGGACGTGCGGATTGTTCCCCATAACGAACTCCCTGGAACTGCCGACAACCGAGAACTTGTGCGCCGCGGCGGCGGATGAGGTCGGGCCCCACAACGATGGAGAGCCGAGACCGAATGTGTCGCCACTGATTAGCTCTTGCACTGACGCACGCCCAGAAGTGTAGCGATCGCGTTTCAAATATTAAGGGGAACAGCACATTTGATATGTCTTGGAATTTTGCCACGATATAGCGGGGACGTCGAAGAGAGCGCACGTCGCATCGTGGTCGACGTGGCATGCCAGGTTCGCGCACCCCGGTGGGTGTCGCGGAATCTGGAAACCGGTGGGGCAGTGCCTAGTTCACCGCGAGGTGCAGTGGCGCGGACAAGGTAGTGGTGTGCTGCGGTGGTCGGATCGGCGCGCTGTCGCGGCTCGTGCCCCTGTCCGTTCAGGGTAAGGCGACGCCCGGTCCGCGCATCACGAAATGCGCGGACCCGGTGTGGCCGTACGGATTCGGCTCGCTCGGCAGACGCCGTCAGGCCGGGGCGGCCTCGGTGAGCTCGACCATCGTCGCCGCGGCCTGTTTGGCGGCCTCCACCGTGCCGCGCCCGAGGCCGCACGCGGTGGCGACACCGTAGGAGGTGCGGTGGGCGGCGCGCTCGAACAGTGTCAGCGCGCGGGCACTGTCGTCGGCCGACTCCGGTGAGACGACACCGGCGATCAGCTGCCAGTCGGGGTCGAGCTTGCCCAGCGGCGTGTAGAACTCGGGGCGCAGCGGCGCCGACTCGGGACCGTAGGCGCAGGGGATGTGAACCGGAGGTAGCGGGACTTTCGACTGCCGTAGTAGTCGGGCCGCGCGATCGAGCAGATTCACCGCGGGGGCCAAAGTGCTTGGCGTCAAAAGGCTTTCGTGCGCCAGGTCGCCGTAGCACAGATGCACGACGGTCTCGGCGCCGGTCTCGTGCATCCTGGTGAGTAGCCCGGCGAACTGCTGTGCGACCAGCGGGCCGAGCGCCCACCGTGACCGCAGCTGGGTCGCCTTGACCATGGCCAACAGCGCGAAGGGTGACTCGAGTTGCCACACCACCAGATCGCCGTAACGCCGCTGGATCTCGGTGACCTCCGTGATCGCCGCCTCGACGAACACCGGCAGATGACGCAGCGCGCGCACGACGAGATTCGCGTGCGCGAACGCTCTGCCGACGGGTAAGCCGCCGGACACCGCGCGCCCGGCGAAGACGAACATCGAGACGTCGAGCGGATTGGGCAGGCCGACCTGGAGTTTCGTGTCCGCCAACTCCGGGTGTTCGGCGCGCAGCTTCGTGAAGTTCTCGACTACTCGGCCGATGCGCTCGACCCTGTTCATCGAAACGTGCTGCGGCCGCAACGTTTGTCCCCGCCGGACTCGGTTGTCGGGAAAATCGCCGTAACCGGTGTAGTCGCCCGGCTTGTGCGCCTCGAAGACGTCGGCGTGCTGCGCGCGTTCGCGCAGATACACGACGAGCCAATCGGGATCGAGGTCGCACGGTATGGCGGTGATCGGTTTTCCCGCACTGTTTTCGACGAACCAGCGCATCACGGCGAGGTCGCCTCCGCTGATGATTTCCCCTGGCAGGCTGCCGACATAATGAGCGTGTCTGGTCATGGTGGCTCTTCTTCCCCTGGATCGGACAGAAAGTCAGTCCAAGTGTCCCAGCTGAGCCACGTCCGCGTGCCCGGTTCACTCCCCTTTTGCTCATTTGCGCCATTAGTCACATGTCATGAAACGCATTGCGCGCCAGCGATGCTCATGCGTGTGCCTGCGGTTCATGTCCCTGCGCGGTCGTGCGACCTCATTCGTAGTGGTAACGACATGCGATGATCGTTGCGCTGTCGTCCTCGACCGCGTACACGATCCGGTGTGCGCTGGTGATCCGGCGGGACCAATACCCGGAGAGGTTCCGGCTCAACGGTTCCGGCTTGCCGATACCCGCGTAGCCATTGCGGCGGATGTCCTCGATGAGTGTGTCGATTCGCTTCACGGGCTGGCTGTCATGGCCCTGCCACCACAGGTAGTCGTTCCAGGCCGAGGGTGTGAAAGTGACCTTCACTCCGCATGCTCCGGGCCGGACGGTTCCTCGGCCGGTATGAGTTCGTGCGGCGTCGCGTCGCCTCCGCGATGCTCAGCGATCGACTTCGCCAGATGTCGTGCGTTCGCTGGGCTACCGAGCAGGTAGTTGGTCTCCTTCAATGCTTGGTATTCGCTCAACGCGATCACGACAGCGGGTGCGTGACCCGCACGGGTGATGACAACCTCCTCGAGGTCCTCGGTCGCGCTGTCCAGTACGGACGCTAGGTTTGCGCGTGCTTCGCTGATGCTCATCGGTCGCATGGTTCGCTGTACGTGATTACGTACAATTATCGCGTGCGCTGGGCGCTATTCATCACCTCGGACGTGACGACGAGTTCGATGCCGCTGCCTCGGCGGACGGTGTTGTAGATCGGGCATGTTTCGGTGAAGCGGGTGGTGAGGGATTCGGCGGTCGGTTGGTCGACGCCGGTGAGGTGGACGTAAACGGTGGTGTAGTCGTAGCGGGTGACGTCGGTGCTGCCTCGACGGTGTTCGGCGCGGACGTCGATGTCGGTGAGGGGGAGATCCTCGGCGGCGGCGTTGGACTGGATGTTGGCCATGGCGCACGAGGTGAGCGCGGCGAGCAACAGTTCACCGGCCTGGATGGATTCGCCGGGGCCGAAACGCGAGTCCGTCACCAGATGATTGGTGCGCGCGCTGAGGAGGAATCGCCCGGGGACGTGCGCGAGGGTGTGTCCGGATACTCGCGCTTCGCCCGGTTCCGGCGCGGCGTCGGT
This sequence comes from Nocardia callitridis, assembly GCF_039543305.1. NCBI lineage: Bacteria > Bacillati > Actinomycetota > Actinomycetes > Mycobacteriales > Nocardiaceae > Nocardia > Nocardia callitridis. Next base: position 137,082 of record NZ_BAABJM010000004.1, read on the forward strand.
GTCGGTCGGCGCACTCGGCGGGGTGTCGTTCATGCTCGGACCGCCGAATCGCGGCGCACCCGGTGGCGCCATTCGCCGGGCTGTACACGCGCGAGGCCGAGATTCTCGCGCAGGGTTTTGCCCGCGTATTCGGTGCGGAACAGGCCGCGCTTCTGCAACTCGGGGACCACCTGTCTGGCGAAATCCTCGAATCCGCCCGGCTGGTACGGCGCCTGCAGCATGAAGCCGTCGCACGCTTCCGAGGTGAACCATCGCTCCAGTCCGTCGGCGATCTCGGTCGGTGTGCCGATGAATCCGCCCTCGACCCTGCCGCCGTAGCGTTTGCCGAGTTCGCGCAGGGTGAGCCCTTCGCGCTCGGTCATCTCCCGCACCTCGTGATAGTGCCCTTCTACGCCGGGCACCTCGACATCGGGCAGGCGCCCGTCGAGCGGGAAGGTCGACAGGTCGACGTCCAAATGATAAGCGAGAGTGGACAATCCGCCCAGGGGTGGGACGAGGTCGAAGAGCTTCTCGTACTTCTGCCGCGCGATCTCGGACGTCGCGCCGACCACCGGCGCGATCGAGGGGAGAATCTTCACCGATTCCGGGTCGCGCCCGTGCGCGGCGGCGCGCTCCTTGATCTCGCGGTAGAAGTCCTGCGCCGACTCCAGGGAGGCGTGGCTACAGAAAATCACATCCGACCAGCGCGCGGCGAAGTCCTTGCCCTTGGCCGACGCACCCGCCTGGATTACCACCGGGTACCCCTGCGGCGGGCGCGGAACATTCAACGGCCCACGCACGGTGAAGAACTCGCCCTTGTGGTCGATCGGATGCACCAGGTCGGGGTCGGCGAACAACGGGGTCTCGGTGTCGAGCACCAGTGCGCCGTCTTCCCAACTGTCCCACAGCTTTCCGGTTACCTCCAGGAACTCGTCGGCGCGTTCGTAGCGTAGCTCGCGCGGAAACTGCTCGTCGCGGTTGAAGTTTCGCGCCTCCGCCTCCTGGAAGGAGGTGACCACATTCCACGCGGCCCGCCCGTCGGTGAGGTGATCGAGGCTGGCGAACGACCTGGCGACGGTGAACGGTTGCGCGTAGGTGGTCGACACCGTCGCGGCCAGGCCCAGATGCGAGGTCACCGCCCCCATGGACGACAGCACGTGTAGCGGGTCCAGGCGCATCGAGCCGAGCGCGCCGTTGCGCAGCTGGGAGTCGAGGCTGCCACCGAAACGGTCGGGCACCGAGAGGATGTCGGCGAAGAAGGCGAGGTCGAACCGCGCGTCCTCCAAGGTTCTCGCGATGTTCTGGTAGTACTTCGCCGACAGCCAGCCGGGTACGGAATCGGGGTAACGCCAACCGCCGGGACGGCCGGGGCCAGCGGTCACGAACGCGGCGAGATGCAGGTGGGGGGAGGGCATGTCGAAGTCCTAGCGGGCGAGAGCTTGGGTGAGGGTGGACTTGATCGCGTCGAAGCGTTCGTCACGCAGCCAGCCGGTGACCTCGACGCGCTCGGGGTAGACGCCGAGCGCGTGGAAGTTGTCGGCGAGGTCCTGGGTGCCCGCGATGGCGGCGTCGTCGACGACGGTGAAATCGCCCGCACCCGAATACGACAGCCGTCGCGATTTCACCAGGTCCAGGTACACCTGTTCCTCGAGGTCGCTGTCGCCGAAGCCGCCGAGATCGGCGAACGCGGAGACCGCCGTATCGGGATTGCCGTCGATCCAGCGTTGGGCGTCGCGCACAGCGCGTACGAGGGTGGCGGCCTTGTCGGGGTTGTCGAAGGCCAGTCGCTCGCTGGCGACGAAGAAGGCGTAGTCGTAGGTTTTCACCTCGGGCAGTGCGAGCGCGTCGTGCTTGCGTTTGGCCAGCTCGATGGTGGGTTGCCAGTTGATCCAGGCGTCGACCTTGCCTTGTGCGAATGCCGCCTCCGCGTCGGCGGCGGGCAGGTTGACGTACTCGATGTCGTCGAGGCCGAGCCCGTAGGTCTCGAGATACTTCACCAGGCTGTAGGTGCCGGTGGTGCCCCGCTGATCGGCGACCTTGCGTCCGCGCAGGTCAGCCCCGGTTTTGATGGTCGATCCGCGCGGCACGAGAATATCGACCTCGTTGCGCGGTAGCGGGTAGGCCACCAGCGGGACGATCGGCACCTCACCACCGATGGCGTAGATGACCGCGGTCGCGGTGGCGAAGGAGAAGTCGATGCTGCCGGATTTGATCGCCTCCATCACCGGAAGCGACGCCGTGAATCCGGTCTGCCATTGCACCGGCAACCCCAACTGTCCCGGCAGGTCGAAGCCGCCGAGATTATTGCGCAGGATGGTGCCGGGCTCGGCCTTGCCGTCGCCGATCAGGGCGTAGCGGACCTGGTCGAGCGGGCCGTCGGGGTCGTCGCCGCAACCGGCGAGTGCGAAGGCCGAGAGCCCGAGCGCGCCGACCCCCGCTGCTTGCAGGAAGCCGCGGCGGCCGAGCGTTGTGCGGACCGGTCTGACACGGGAAGTCATGTCGGGGAGAGCCTTTCGGAATGAATCAGGGGGTGGTGAGCGCGGAGTCGGCGTCGAGCAGCCCGTCGAGCAGCTCCTCTTTCCACGCGGCGAGTTGGGCATCACCGCGATGGCGCGGGCGCGTCTGCGGGATGCGCAGGTCGCGGGTGATTCCGGCCTGCGTGAGCAGCAGGACCCGGTCGGACAGCACGAGTGCTTCCTCGATGTCGTGGGTGACCAGCAGCACCGTGCGCGGCCGCTCGGCGAGCACGCGTTCGAGCAACTGCTGCATGGTGACGCGGGTGATCGCGTCCAGCGCGCCGAAGGGTTCGTCGAGCAGCAGGATGTCAGGCTGATGCAGCAGCGCCCGTGCCAGCGCTACCCGCTGCCGTTGCCCGCCGGAAAGCTCGGCGGGCCAGTCCCTTTCGCGTTCGGACAAGCCGACCGCGTGCAGCAGCTCGCGGGCGCGTTGACCCCGGCCCCTGGTGCCGAGCGTGACGTTGTCCAGTACCGATCGCCATGGCAGCAGCCGATCTTCTTGGAACATCATGCGCGAGACCACGTTCTGCGACGTGGCGTGCTCGGCGGCGTCCAGCGGGCGCACCGAACCGGTGCTCGGCGTCTCCAGCCCGGCCAGAATGCGCAGCAGGGTGGACTTCCCGACGCCGCTGGGGCCGAGGAAGGTGACGAATTCGCCCGGCGCGATGCGCAGCGCGAGATCGCGCAGCACCACCTTGTCGCGGTAGCGGTGACCGAGGTCGAGTAGCTCGAGTCCGACGGGTGCGGTCATCGACGGGTTTCCTTGCGGTAGTGCGGGTTCCAGCGCAGTACTCGTGCCTCGAGCACGCGGGTGAGCTGGTCGGCGAGCAGACCGGCTACCGCGTAGAGCAGGATGGCCAGCACGATTCGGTCGTTGCGCAGCATGTCGCGCCCGTTCTGTGCGAGGTAGCCGATGCCCTCGCTGGTGGCGATGGTCTCGGCGACGACGAGGGTCAGCCAGGCGACGCCGAGCGCGTAGCGAATACCGGTGAGGATCATCGGCATCGCGCCGGGCACGATGATGTCGCGAATGCGCGCGCCCCGTCCGAGACCGTAGGACTCGCCCAGCTGCACCAGCTTGGGGTCGACGGTGCGGATGCCCGCGACGGTATTGAGGTAGACCGGGAAGATCACCCCCAGTGTGACGAGCACGACCTTGGGTACCTCGCCGATGCCGAGCATCGCGATCAGCAGCGGCACGAGCGCCAGATGGGGCAGCGCACGCAGCATCTGGAGGGTGCGGTCGATCAACCCTTCGGCGATTCTGGAGAGTCCGACGACGAAGCCGAGTATCAGCCCGATTGTCGCGCCGAGGGTGAAGCCGAGCACGATGCGCCGCAAGCTGGTCAGCAGATGATGTTGTAGCTCACCGGCTTTCCACAGCTGTTCGGCTGTGGCGAGCACCTTGCTCGGTGGCGGAAGGATCGTGGCCGAGATGGCGCCGGTCGAGGCCGCCCATTGCCAGGCGAGGATCAAGAGTACCGGGACCACCCAGGGCAACAGCGCCGACGCGGGGAAGGTGCGCCGTGCCTTCGGCGCGCGGTCGATCGGTCCCGGTGTGCTGGCGGGCCGCGTGGCGACCTGGACTTCAGGCATGGCGCGAAGCCGGGTATCTGGCGGGGATGCTCATGACTCTCTCCTTGTGTGAACGCCCCGGAGCCTAAGAGCTTCTGTACACGAGAGTCTTCATCTGTATACACATGGATTCAAACTCTTTACTCCGGCGGGTGTTGTTTGGTAATGGTGATGCCCGGCATGCCCTGTGCCGAAGAGAGGACAGCCGTGGAACGAGAGTCATCCGCGTACAAGCAACTGCGCGAACGCATTACGAGCGGCGTCTATCTGCCGGGCACCATGCTGGTCCCCGCCGCGATCGGTGCGGAGCTCGGCTTGTCGCGCACTCCCGTCCGCGAGGCGATGCAGCGCCTGGACTACGAGGGGTTGGTGGTGCAGGCGCCGCGCGGCTATCGGGTGCGCGAACGCACCGCGGAGGAAGTATTGGAGATCTGTGAGGCGCGGATCGCCCTGGAATCCGCGATCGCCTACTCGGCGGCGAGCAGGCACACCGAGCTCGACCTCGCCCGGCTCACCCGACTGTTCGAGCAGGCCGTCGAATCCCCGGATCCGGGAACCAGTTTGGCACTGCACAACGAATGGCACGGCGCACTGCGCAGCGCGGCACACAACCAGACCATCACCGAGCTGATGGACCGGCTCGACGCCCAGCTGCGGGTCTACGACGCGAAAGAGGCACGGGCGGAGTCGAATCTGCAACAGATCGAGACCGAACACCGCGACATCCTGACGGCGGTGCGCGCGGGCGACGCCGAACAGGCCCGCCTGCTGATGATCGCCCACCAGTCGCGCACCCGCGATCTTCGGATCGCGGCCATGGCGCGGCGCTAGCGAACGACGAAAGCCCGGACACTGTCCGGGCTTTCGGGGCGGTGTGGGCGGTGATGCGCAGCGTCAGCCTGCGGGTACGAAACAGCGGTCGTTCGGCCGTTCCTCCACCGTTGCGGCGGGGAGGCTCACCATGGCGCAGGCCACGGTCGGGTAGGACGCGGGGGTGTCGGAGCCCTCGGGGTAGTCGGCGCAGTAGTTGATGACCAGGTGGTCGCCGTCGGTGACCTCGCCGGTGAGGGTGAAGTTCGCAGGGGCTACAACGCGCTCCGACGTCGGACTCTGTTCGTTGCCGTCGATGATCAGCGTGCACTGCACGGTGCCGCCCGGCTGGTCGGTGCTGATCTCGCTCGCCGTCGCGGTGACGGTCGTGCCTGCGAGGGTGATGGTCGACGTACTCGGCGGAATAATCGCCGCTGTAGCCAAACCAGGTGCGGCGAGAACGGCGGCGGTCGACGACGCGACGATTAATCCTCGTATTCCTTTGCGTGCGATCATGTCGCACAATTTACCGAATTCTCCGAATGTGTATACACGGGTAATTGGGGACTTGACAGTTCGCGCGAAGGCGTACCCGACTGGTCGTGCCATGCCCCTATTATTGGGGAGTTGCCGAGCGTCGTTCGCCATGCCATTATGCACCAGAATAGCAGCTACGCTGCGTATTTCGGAGATGAACCCCGGGTTGGCAAGCCGGTGCTCGTTCTCGAGTGCGCGGTTGTCCGAATTCTTGTACACGATGACCTGCGCCTGTTTTCATTCGCCGTTCCGGGTCTATTTCTGTACCGCGTCCTCGGCAGCGGCACGAGCGCGAGGCAGCGCCTCGGGCACCGGAAGTCTTCCCGCGTACATTTCCCCGAAGATCGGGTCGATGGCGCGCAGGGCGGAGTTCAGGCCGGGGGCGGTGCCGGAGGAGATTTTCGGGCCGTGCAGGACATCGAAGAAAGGGGTGACATCGATGCCATGGTCTGACCAGTAGTCCCGGTACTCGGCTTGCTGGCCGACGTTCGCGGAGATGGTGGCGCCGTTCGCGACGAGGTCGTGGGTGCCCTCGGCGCTGCCCAACCAGCGCAGCACGCGCCGCGTGGCCTCCGGGTGCTCGGTGTCGGTGTTGCCCGCGACGCCGATCGCGCTATTGGTACTCACGCGTCCCGCCGGACCCTCGGGCAACATGGCGACGCCCCAGCCGAACTCGGCCTGCTCGGCGATCTGCGCGAGATTGAAGGTTCCGGATTGGAACATGGCCAACTTGCCTTGCAAGAAAGCGTTTTTCGCGAAGTCGGAGTCGGTATTGGTATCGGCGGGCGAAGGGGCGAGGCCGTCGCGGATCAGTCCGACCAGATATTCGAAGGCCGAGATCGCCTCCGTACTGTCGAAGACGAAGTCCCCCTGGCCGTCGCGAAACCGCGCACCCGCCGAACCGAGATACGGCAATTCGACGGATTGGAAGTCGTGCCCCGCGTTGTAGGCCGACGGCGCGACAGCGGCGAGGCGCCGCAGCAGCGGGGTGAGGCTGTCGTCGGCGCCGGGCCCCCAGCGCAACGAATTCAACGACGCGGGGTCGATTCCCGCGGCGGCCAGTAGGTCGCGGTTGTAGTACACGGCGGTGCCGCCGTCGACGAATTGCGGTACCGCCCAGAGTTTCCCCGCGCGAGTGTACTGCGCGACCGAGGCCGGATCCCACGCTCGGCGCGGCCCGAGCGACTCGTCGATCTCCAGCAACCGTCCCGCGTCGGCGTACTCGGCATAGGAGCTACTCCAGAACAGATCGTCGGCGGTGCCACCGGCGAGATCCAGGCGCAGTTTCTGCTCGTAAGACGACCACGGCACCACCGTGATCCGTACTCGCACATCTGGATTAGCGCGCTCGAACTCGTCCAAGGACGCGCGATAACGCGGCACGAAACTCTCGTCCCATACCCGCAGGCCGACCACTGTGCGCCCCGACGCCGTCGAGTCCGGGTCGCGTCCCGACCACAGCGCCGCCGCGACCAACACCACCGCGGCGACGACGATCGCCAACACCACCCGCGTGGACTGCCTCATCTGATTCCCGTCCACGCGATCGAGCGCAGCACCTGCCGTTGGAATACCACGAACAGCACAACCAGCGGCGCGATGGCCACGGTCGTCGCCGCCATCACCAGCGTCCACTGCGCGTTGTACTGGGTCTGGAAGTTCGCGGTCGCCACCGTGAGCACCTGCCAGCGCTGGCCGCTGCTGGCCACCAACGGCCACATGAAGGTGTTCCACTGCGAGACAACGGTGATCAGCGTGAGCGTCGCCAGAATCGGTCGGCTCATCGGCACCATCACGTGTACCAGGATGTCCAGGGTGTTCGCGCCGTCGAGTCGTGCCGCGCCGATCAGCTCGCCGGGGATCGCGCGAAAGTACTGACGCAGCAGGAAGATCGCGTACGGCGAGCCGAACATGAACGGCAGCACCAATGCCCAGAAGGTATTGAGCCAGCCGAGTTTCGCGAACATCAGATACAGCGGGATGAGCGTGACCATCGGCGGCACCATCATGGTGGCCAGGTACACCCAGAACAAGGTGTCGCGACCGGGAAACTGGGTGCGCGCGAACGCGTACGCCGCGAGGATCGAGGTGAGCAGCTGACCGCCGGTGATGAAGGCCGTCATCAGTGCCGTCACCAGCACCGCACGTCCGAGACCGTGCTCGAAGGCGGTGTGGAAGTTCTCCATGGTCACCGGATGCGGTGGCGTGAGCGCGGATTCGCGCGCGAACTGCTGGGGCGTCTTCAGTGCGGTGAGTGCGCTGAGCACCAGCGGCGCCACCGTCAGCAACGCGCCGAGCAGCACCAGTGCGTAGACCGCCGCGCCGCGCACGTGCTCAGATCTCATAGGTGGTCCGATCCCGGAAGTAGCGGTGTTGCACCGCGGTGATCGTGAGGAGCACCAGGAACACCACGATCGCCATTACCGCCGCCCGGCCTGGCCGTGCGGCGGTGAATGCCTCGCTGAAGATCCGCATGGCCACCACGTCGGTCGTCGCGTCCGGCCCGCCCTTGGTGAGCGTGTACACGGTGTCGAAGGTCTGAAACGTGGTGAGTACGCCGGTCACCAGAACGAAGAACGTGGTGGGCCGCAGCAGGGGAAGCACAAGCAAACGGACCCGCAGCCACCCGGTCGCGCCGTCGAGCGCGCCCGCGTCCAGGATGTCGCGGGGGATGGCGCGTAACCCGGCAACGAAAAACAGTGCCACATAGCCGAAGTTCGCCCACACGCCCACCGCGGCCACCGAGGGCAACGCCAGGGCCGGATTCGACAACCACTCGACCCGATGTCCGAGTAGCGCGTTCAACGCGCCGTCGGTGGGCGCGAAGATCCACTGCCACACCACACCCACCGCGACCGGCGCGCACATCCATGGCAGTGCGTACACCATCCGTAGCCCCGTGCCACCACCTCGACGCACCAACGCCGCCGCGACCAGGAATCCGAGCACGGTCTGCGCGGGAACCACGATGGCCGTCAATGCCAGCGTCACCAGCAGGCTGTGGCCGAACTCCGCGTCGCCGAGCACCGAACGCCAATTACGCAGGCCAACGAATTCCATGGGGCCCAACAGATTCCAACTGTGCAGGCTCAGCCACGCCACGACGACGATCGGGACGAGCAGAAACGCGCCGACCCCGATCATGCTCGGCAGCAACAGCAGACCGCTCGTCATGGTCCGTCGCGTCCTGCGATGGTCGCGCATCCGCTGATTCACGAGCAGCGACGCTACCGCCCGCGCGCGTCGTCAGTCGCGCGGACCGCCCGCCACGTAGATCACCTGACCGGAGACGAACCCCGCGCCCTCGCTCACCAGAAAGGAAGCGGTGTGCGCGATGTCCTCGGGACGCCCGACTCGTTGCACGGGAATCTGTGCGGCATTGGCCTTCTGGAAGTCGTCGAACGGCATGCCGACCCGCTCGGCGGTGGCCGCGGTCATGTCGGTGACGATGAATCCTGGTGCGATCGCATTGGCGGTCACGCCGAACTTGCCGAGCTCGAATGCGAGGGTCTTGGTGAATCCCTGCATGCCTGCCTTCGCCGCGGCGTAGTTGGCCTGGCCGCGATTGCCGAGCGCGGAGGTGCTCGACATGTTGACGATGCGGCCGAATTTCTGTTCGACCATGTACTTCTGGACCGCGCGGGTGAGCAGGAACGCGCCGCGCAGGTGCACGCCGAGCACCGAATCCCAGTCCTCGACGCTCATCTTGAACAGCAGGTTGTCGCGCAGGATGCCGGCGTTGTTGACCACGATGGTCGGGGCGCCGAGTTCGGCTTCCAGTTGGGTCACCGCGGCGGCGACCGATTCCTCGTTCGCCACGTCCGCGCCGAGCGCGACCGCGTTACCGCCCGCGTCGGTGATCGCGCTGACGGTGTCGGCGCAGCTGGCGGCGTCCAGGTCCAGCACGCCGACGGCCAACCCGTCGCTCGCCAATCGTTTCGCCACCGCGGCGCCGATTCCGCGTGCGGCACCGGAAACTACTGCAACTCGCTCGGCCATGAGCACATCCCTTCGTCGGTCGGACGTCGAACAAGTCTTACCGCACGGTGCGGCGGGGCGCCCCGCGCCGGTCCGATTTCGCCGCATTATCGACCAAGCGCTTGCTACGCTGGCGAGGATGATCTCCACGGTGGTCTGGGGCACCGGCAATGTGGGCCGGGCCGCCATCCGGGCCGTCGAGGCCCATCCCGCGCTAGCCCTCAGCGGGGTGCTCGTGCACGATCCAAAAAAGGTCGGAAGGGACGCGGGGGAGCTGAGTGGTCTCGATCGTGTGCTGGGAATCGCGGCCAGCGACGATATCGCCGCGACACTGGCCGCCGGCCCGCGCGCGGTGGTGTACGCGGCCTCCGGCGATATCCGCCCGGACGAGGCGCTGGCCGACATCGTCCTGGCGATCCGCGCGGGCGCGATCGTCGTCAGTCCCGCGCTGTATGCCCTCTACGACCCGCGCAGCGCACCCGCCGAGGTGCGTGACCCGGTGCTCGCGGCGATAGCGGACGGTGGCGGGTCGCTGTTCGTCTCGGGCGTCGATCCCGGCTGGGGTAACGATGTACTTCCGCTGCTGATGAGTGGGCTCGGCGGGACGATCGAGTCGATCAGATGCCAGGAGATCTTCGACTACTCCACCTATGACCAACCCGATTCGGTCCGCTATCTGGTCGGCATGGGTCAGCCGCTGGATTATCAGCCGCCGATGCTCGCGGCGGGCGTGCCGACCATGGTGTGGGGCGGGCAGATTCGGCTGATGGCGCGCGCGCTCGGTGTGCGGATCGACGAGATTCGCGAGACCTGTGATCGGCGGCGATTGGACAACACCGTCGCTACCGCGTCGATGGGGGAGTTCGTCGAGGGCACCCAGGGTGCGGTGCGGTTCGAGGTGCACGGCGTGGTCGACGGCGAGTCGCTGCTGGTGATCGAACACGTCACCCGTATCCATCCGAGCTGCGCGCCGGACTGGCCGACACCACCGAACGGCGACGGCGCGCATCGGGTGATCATCGAGGGCAGTCCACGCGTCGAGGTCACCGTCGAGGCCACCGACGAAGGCGGCAATCGGGCCGCGGGTGGGAACGCCACCGCGGTAGGACGACTCGTCTCGGCCATCGACTGGCTCGCCGCGGCCGAGCCCGGACTCTACGACGCGGTGGACGTCCCGCTGCGCCCCGCGTTCGGCAAGCTGGGAAGGAGACCACGATGATCATCGATGTGCCGGAGGGCAAAGACCCGATCGGCTATGTGTGGGGCGAGATGGTGCCGGGAATCGGTGTCGCCGCCGGGAAGTTCTCGATGTCGGTGTACGCGCACTCGACGCTGGGGCTGCGCGAATTCGAGGCGGCCAGGCTGCGTATCGCGCAGATCAACGGCTGCCTGTTCTGCCAGGACTGGCGCACCGACCGCGAGGGAGTCGAGGTCGAACCGGAATTCGCCGATGCGGTGACCGCGTGGCGCACCACGGACGCCTTCGACGAACGCACCAGGCTCGCCGCCGAATACGCCGAGCGTTACGCCATCGACCATCACCACCTCGATGACGAGTTCTGGACCCGCATGCTCGCCGCGTATACCCAGGCCGAGGTGGTGGAACTGAGCATGAGCATCGGTTCCTGGCTGGCCTTCGGACGACTCAATCGCGTCCTCGGTCTCGACACGGCGTGTGTTCTGCCGGGACACGCGACCGGCAGCCATTCGTGAATCACGGTCGGTAGCAGGCGATCTCCCTGCCGCTACCGACCGATCCGCACTACCGCGATGATGTGCGAGGCCGCTCCCAGTTCGTCAGCCAGCGCAGTGCCCACTCGGCGGGCCCGTAGCGGTGCGTACGCGTCCACCAGACGCTGGCCAGCAACTGTCCGACGAAGATCACGAACGTGAGCACCAGCAGTCCTGGGGGCGATACCTTGCCCGCGAGGCTGAATCCGACACTGGTGAACAGCACCAGCCCGATCAGTGCTTGGAGTAGGTAGTTCGTCAACGCGATACGGCCCGCTGGTGCGAGTGCGCTTCGTAGCCAGGCGAATCGGGTGCTGTGCATAGCACGCAGCAGGGTCGCCGCATAGGCGGCGGTGAGCAGTGGGGCAGTGGCCACGCTGATGAGGGCGGCGGTGCCGTTACCGTCGCCGCCGAGTAGTGCGAACGTCACCGCGCCGAGTAGACCGATCGGGAACCCGATTACCTGGAGGCGCCGCAGAATTGGTTCGGCGCCGGTGAGATTCGCCAGGAGCTGGCGTCGTCCGGCCACCATGCCGAGCAGGAACATCGCCAGTGCCGTCGGGCCCTGCATGGTCAGCGCCTGCAGGACCAGTAGTGAGAGGCCGTCGAGGTGTTGGCCGACGATGTCGCCGAAGGAACCGAGCATGGCTTGGTTCTGCGCGAGGGAATTCGCCAGCGCCTCCGCGTGATCGGGCAGCAGGGTCGTCGGGTCGAACATGAGCACGCTGAGGATCATCAGGCCCAGTACCACGGCGTAGAGGATGCCCGCGACGCGCAGCGCGACTCGGTCACGGACGCGGAACATCGCCAACAGTGCCAGACAGGCCACGGCGTAGGTGGTGAGCACATCACCGCCGTAGAGCAGCACGATCTGTCCGGCGCCGAGCAGGAACAACCCGAGTATGCGCCGCAGCATTCGCGGCACGAACTCGGCACCGGCGCGCTGGGCCGCATCCATCTGCAAGGTGAAGCTGTAGCCGAAGAGGAACGAGAACAGTAGGTAGAACTTCATCGAGAACAGGACCGACACCACGAAGCGCGCCGCCTCGTCGAGCCAGGATCCGTAGGCGGGATCGTTGATCAGATTGCTGGGAAAAGCCGAGGCCATGAACGTGATGTTCACGGCGAAGATGCCCAGGAGCGCGAATCCGCGCAGCGCGTCGACGTCGTGGACGCGGGCGGTTCTTCCAGCCCGAACAGTAGGTGCGGTATCGGTCACGACTAAAACTATAAGCCATATACTTTCTCACGTATAGTTTTAGATTCGTACCGCCTACGCCCGCACCGGTCGACGACAGCGAGAATCGAGCCATGCAGAGCGACGAGATCCCCGCCCCGTTGCGCAGACTGTGGCGACTGCCCGACCCGCCCGTCCGGGTGGGGCGACCGTCGAACCTCGACGTCGATACCGTTATCGCTGCCGCCGTCCGGCTGGCCGACGAGTACGGACTCGACGCGGTGACCCTGCCTCGGGTAGCCAAGGAGATCGGCGTCACCGCCATGTCGCTCTACCGTTACGTCGGCTCGAAAAGTGAACTGCTGCAACTGATGCTGGATGCCGCCACCACGCCGCGCGCGCCAGAGTCGGAGCCGGACGGTGCCTGGCGCACCGGGTTGCGAGACTGCGCGCTGGCCCTCTGGGAGCTCTATCGCTCGCGTCCATGGCTGCCTCGGGTGCCGATCGAGACCGCACCCTCGGGTCCGCATCAGCTCGCGTGGCTCGAACGAGTGCTGGCGACGCTGTCCTCCAGCGGACTGGGCTGGGGCGAGAAGATGATCGCGGTCATGTTGGTCGGGGCGCACGTCCGTCAATCGGTCCTGCTGACCCAGGACCTCACGACCGGAAGGCAGCCGGACGAGCAGCAGTCCGAAAGCGAATACCGCTACGCCCTCGCGATGCGCGAACTCGTTGACCCGCAACAGTTTCCGGAAGTATCGGCGATGTTCGCCTCCGACGTGTTCGCCGAATCCGCCGTTCCCACCGAAACCACCGAGCGTGCCGATTTCGAGGCGGGGCTCGAACTCGTCCTCGACGGTATCGCGGCACGGATCGCCGCGAACAAGTCGCGAGATTCCTGACCGACCGCACCCCGGGTCGAGCGACGCCGAGTCGCACGAAGGTCACCGCGTTCGCGCGGCGTGGCGGGATTCCGCCTGCCCCGAGCTGTTTTCGATCCCGACAAAACCAGCCCTTGACAGTTTGTGAGCGCTGCCACAGAATTGGCCGAACCAATTTGGTTAAACCAATCTGAGGAGGCGAGAGCGTGGCCGACCCACTGGAGAGTCTGGTTGTGCGACTCATCGAGCTGAGTGCACACACCGAGGGCGGCGCGCGCCGACTGCCCCCCGAGCGGCAACTGGTCGAGAAGCTCGAGATCAGCAGGGGAGCGCTGCGCGAACAGCTCGCCATGCTCGAGTACCTGGGCGTGCTGCGTCGTCGCCAGGGGCACGGCACCTATCTCGACGTGCCCGACGCCTCGCTGTTTCGCACGTCGTTCACGCTCATGCACCGACTCGGCTACCTCAGCACCGCGCAATTCGTCCAGGCCAGGGAGATGGTCGAAGAAGCGATCGCCGCACAGGCCGCGCTGGAGATCACCGACGACGACCTCATCGAACTGCGTGCGATCGTGGACAAGATGGTCGCGCGCACGGCCGCCGGTGACCAGGAAGGCGCGTTGAACGCCGACCTGGAGTTCCACAACTACCTGTACGAGACCGTCGACAATCCGGTGTTCAACATGATGAACGAAGGGCTGGGCACCGTACTGCGGGAAAGCATTCGCGCCCGGCGCTGCCTCGCGGTCGACATCGAGCACACCGACGCCGATGGCGCGATCAACACCGACACGGTGCACTTCGGCATCGTCGACGCGCTGGCCACGCGCGACCCCGAACTGGCACGCGCGGCCATGCACAAGCACTTCATCGACTTCTCCGCGCTCAGCCTGCAGGCGCGCACCGAGACAGGAACACAGTCATGAGCACGCTGGCCTTCGTCGGGCTCGGCGCGATCGGCCTGCCCATGGCCTCGGTCCTCGCCGCGTCCGGCCACACCGTCATCGGTGTCGATCCGATGCCCGCTGCGCGCGAGCGGGCCGCCGATGCCGGAATCACCGCCGTGGACAGTATCCGCGCCGTCGCGGCGACGGCGGATGGCGCCGAGGTGGCCACCGTGCTGGTCATGGTGGCCACCGGCGATCAGCTCGACACCCTGGTCACCGAGGCGGGCGCCGCCGTGCGCGGACAGACCTGGATCGTGATGTCGACCGTCGGCCCGGAATCGGTGACGGCGGCGGCGCGACGACTGACCGCCGCCGGTGCGACCGTGCTCGACGCGCCCGTGACCGGCGGTGTCGCACGCGCGAAGACCGGCGATCTCGTGCTCTTCGCCGCCGGGTCCGCCGCCGACCTCGCACACAACGATGCGCTCCTGCGCACCCTCGGCACCCCTCGGACAGTCGGGGACACCGTCGGTGCGGGGCAGTCGATCAAGGTCATCAACCAACACCTGTGCTCGGTGCACATCGTCGCCGCGGCCGAGGCCCTCGACCTGGCGCGCCGCCTCGGTCTGGACCCCGAGGGTGTGCTCGACCTGGTTCAAGACGGTGCCGCGGGTTCGTGGATGCTGTCCGATCGCGGTCCGCGCATGCTGCTCGGCACCGACGCCCCGGTGACGAGCGCTATCAGCATCTTCGTGAAGGACAGCGGCCTGGTCGCCGAGGTCGCGGCCGAGGCGGCGGCGTCGGTTCCGTTGCTGGACGTCGCGCGCGGGAAATACCTCGACGCGGTCGAGCGGGGCCTGGCCGCCCGCGACGACAGCCGCGTCATCGAAACCTACCGGTAGGCCGTTCCGTGCCGCCGCTGTCTCCGTAAGAAACGACGAATCATGTCTGCTCACAAACTCATCCAGCCCGACGACGCGGTCGAACGCGACGCGGAAGCGACGCGGGACAACCCCGCCGCCGTGTCGCTGGCCTCCATGATCGGCTCGGCCGTCGAGGCCTACGACTTCTTCATCTACGGCACCGCCGCCGCCGCGTATTTCGGCAGTGTCTTCTTCCACGCGGACGAGCCGATCGTCGGTGTCCTCGCCTCCTTCGCCACCTTGGCCGTCGGCTTCCTGATGCGACCGGTCGGCGGATACCTCGCCGGTCATTTCGGTGACCGAGTGGGCCGCAAGGCGGTGCTGTTCTGGTCGTTGCTGATCATGGGGGTCGGGACGGTGACGATCGGCGTCCTGCCCACCTACGGTCAGGTCGGCATCATCGCGCCGATTCTGCTGATCCTGTTGCGCATGGTGCAGGGTGTCGGATTCGGTGCCGAATGGGGCGGTGCGGTCTTGATGGCCGTCGAACACGCACCCCAGCGGCGTCGAGGATTGTTCGGTGCGATACCGCAGATCGGCATCCCGCTCGGACTGCTCCTGGCCAACGGCACCTTCCTGGTGTCGAACGCGCTCTTCGACGGCGACTGGGTATGGCGAGCGCCCTTTCTCGCCTCGGCGGTGATGGTGGCCATCGGCATCTACATTCGACTGGGCATCCAGGAATCGCCAGCCTTCGAGGCCGTCAAGTCCAACAATGCGATCGTCGAACGTCCTGCGCTGCAGGTGATTCGCACCGACTGGCGAGTGATCCTGAAGATCATCGGGTTGCGCCTGGCCGAAACCGGCGGCTACTACATCGCCACCAGCTTCGTGCTGTCGTATATCGGGCTCGCGGCGTTGTCGTCCGAAACCGACGTACTCATCGGCACCCTGGTCGGTTCGGCACTCGGTGTCGCGAGCCTGCCCCTGTTCGGGGCGCTCAGCGATCGGATCGGACGGAAACCGGTGTTCCTGATCGGGTCGGTGTTCACCATCGTATTCGGGTTCCCGATGTTCCTGCTGATCAACACCGGTGCGGTGATCATGGTGGTCGTCGCGGTGGCGCTGGCGCTCGTCCTGAGCCACGACCCGATCTTCGCGGTCGAATCCAGTTGGTTCTCCGAGCAATTCCCGGCCAATGTGCGCTCGTCGGGCATCTCGCTCGGCTACAACGGCGCCTCCGTCGTCGTCGGCCTCATTCCCTTCCTCGCCACCCTGATCTACGGCGCGTTCGGATGGGGCGGTCCCGCACTGCTTTTCGTCGTCCTCGGCGTGATCTCCACCGCCTGCGCGTTCTTCACGCCGGAGACCGCGCCGGTCGTCCTCGCACGCAACACTTCCGACTGACCTCGACCGCTAGGAAATTCATCATGACAACCCGCACCGTGTCCGACAACGGGCCTCGTCTCGATCCGGTCGACCCGGTTCGTGTACGGCGGTTGCGCGAAGCCGCGCTACGCATTCGACACAACGCACTCACCCAGGCCGAGGTTCAAGGCCAGGGGTATATCGGTCAGGCCCTCGACCTCGCCGACGTGCTCGCCGTGCTTTATCTCGATCAAATGAAACTGCGTGCGGCAGAACCGGAATGGGAGGAGCGGGATCGGTGCCTGCTGTCCGTCGGTCACTACGCGATCGCGCTGTACGCGGTGCTTGCGGAAGCGGGTTTCCTGCCGCTGGAGGAACTCGACACCTACGCCACCGACGAATCCCGGCTGCCGATGTCGGGAATGGCGGGCTACACCCCCGGCATGGAGATTTCCGGCGGTTCGCTCGGACACGGACTCGGGATCGCCGTCGGCAAGGCATTGGGGTTGCGGCGCAAGGACAATCCCGCGCACGTCTACACCATTCTTTCCGACGGCGAACTCGACGAGGGGTCCACCTGGGAGGCGGTGCAGGCCTGCGTGCACCTGGAACTCGACAATGTGATCGCCGTGGTCGACATGAACAACCAGCAGGCCGACGGTCCCGCGCAGTCGGTGCTCGGCACCGAACCGGTGCACGAGAAGTTCGCGGTCAACGGGTGGTACGTGCGTCGCGTGGACGGCCACGACATTCCCGCGTTGATCGAGGCGTTGGCGGATCTGAAATCTCATCGCGGCCACCCCAAGGCGCTGATCTGCGACACCGTCCTCGGCAAAGGTGTCCCGATGCTGGAGACCCGCGAAAAACTGCACTTCATGGCCGTCGCCCCCGAGGAATGGGCGCTGACCCACCGGCAACTCGATGAAGGGTTTCAGGCATGAGCGCCACCACGAACACCCGCAAGCGGCTCACCTCCGACGCGATGATCGCCTCGATCGCCGACTCCGACCGGGTGGCCCGCGCGCCGTTCGGGCACGCGCTGCTCGCCGCGGCGCGGCGTGATCCACGGATCGTCGGCCTGTCGGCGGATCTCGCGAAATACACCGATATGCACATCTTTCGGGACGCGATGCCGGACCGCTTCTATCAGATGGGCATGGCCGAGCAGGTGATGATGGGCGCCGCAGCCGGACTCGCCGAAGAAGGCTTCGTGCCGTTCGCCTCGACGTATTCCGTCTTCGCCACGCGCCGCGCCTACGACTTCCTCTGCCTCGACATCGCCGAACGCATGCTCAATGTCAATATCGTGGCCGCGCTTCCCGGACTCACCACGGGATACGGTCCAAGCCATCAGGCCACCGAAGACATCGCGATCCTGCGCGGCATGCCCAACCTCACCATCGTCGACCCCTGCGATTCGGTGGACATCGAACAGGCTGTGCCACAACTCGTGGCCAGCGCGGGGCCTACCTACTTGCGGGTGCTGCGTGGTGCGGTGCCGACCATCCTCGACGAATACGACTACCGCTTCGAGCTCGGCAAAGCGGCCGCGCTGCGCACGGGTCGGGATGTGCTGCTGATCTCGTCCGGGCTGATGACAGGACGCGCACTGGAGGCGGCCGAGGCGCTGGCCGCCGACCGCGTCGATGTCGGTGTGCTGCATGTCCCGACGATCAAACCGCTGGACGAAGCGGCGATCCTCGCCGCGGTCGCCGAGGACCGGCTGATCCTGACATTGGAGAACCACTCCGTTGTCGGCGGGCTGTTCGAGTCGGTCGCCGCGCTGCTGGTGCGTTCGGGGGTGGGTCGCAGGGTGACGCCGGTCGGCTTGCCCGATGAATTCCTCATCGCGGGAGCACTTCCCACGCTCTATGACCGCTACGGTGTTTCGACGACCAAGATCATCGAGCGGGTGCGCGCGTTGCTGTGATCGCCGCGACGTCTGGTCGGGGCATGCGGGATCGACGGGACGCTAGGGTGCGGTGGTGATTTCCGGCAGCACTACGGCAAGCCAGGTGGCAGTGGGAGAAGGTGGCGGTGCGATGAGTGGGATCGGTATCGATGTCGAGCGTGCTCGGTACTGGATCGAGCGGTGGGATCGGCAGCAGGAGCACTACATGCCCGATCGGGAGCAGCGCTTCGAGGTGATCGGTGATGTGCTGATCGAGGTGCTCGAGCGTGCCGATCCGCTGATCGTCGATCTCGGTGTCGGCCCAGGAACGCTGTCGGACCGATTGTTGTCCCGGTTGCCCGAGGCCACCGTGGTCGGGGTCGACGCGGACCCGCTGCTGCTCGCGCTGGCACAGGCCGACCTGGGTTCCCCGCGCTTCCGCACGGTGCATACCGATCTGCGCGAGCGTGATTGGCTCGACCGGCTCGAACTCGACCGTAAGCCCGATGCTTTCGTGAGTACGACGGCCTTGCACTGGATGAACCGTGACCCGCTGCGTGCGCTGTTCACGGCGTGCGCGGGCGCGCTCGCGCCGGGTGGGGTCTTCGTGGACGGCGACCACCTCTACGAGGGCGACGCGGCACCTCGACTCGACGCGCTCGGCCGGGCCATGACCAGTCGGCGCGGACAACGCGCGGGCACCGCTGACGCCGAGGACTGGCGCCAGTGGTGGGAGGCGGTGGAGAACGCGCCCGAACTCGCCGAACTGGTGCGGCTACGCGGCGGCGGCTTCGACCACACCGTCGATGATCGCCCCACGGCCGAGGACTACCTCACCTTCGCGCGCGGCGCGGGTTTCGCCGAAGCCGGTTTCGTCTGGCAATACGGTGACGACCGGCTGATGGTCGCGATCCGATAGGTCCGTCGACCAGACATGACGAAACCCCTCGGGCGAACGGCTGCTCGAGGGGTTTTCGTCGCTTGCGGGGAGTCATTGTGCGGTAGCGATACCCGCCACACGGGCTCAGCGGCTAGTAGCGACCGAACGCCAGCGCCACATTGTGGCCACCGAATCCGAACGAGTTGTTGATCGCATACTCGATCTGCTGACGGCGCGCCTCGCCGTGCACGATATCCAGGTCGATGTCGGGATCTTGATTGTCCAGGTTCAGCGTGGGCGGAACGATCCCGTCGCGGATGCTGAGCACGGTGAGGATCGACTCCAACGCGCCGACCGCGCCGATCGAGTGGCCGAGTGCGGATTTCGGCGCGTACACCGATGCGTGGTTGCCGACGGCCTTGGCGATCGCGTTCGCCTCGGCGGAGTCGCCGATCGGGGTCGCGGTCGCGTGCGCGTTGATATGCGTGATGTCCTGCTTGGTCAGCCCGCCGGTTTGCAGCGAACGTGTCATCGCGCGGGCCGCGCCATCGCCCGTGGGATCGGGGGCGACGAGATGGTAGCCGTCGGAGGTGATGCCCGCGCCGAGCAACCGGGCGTGAATGGTGGCACCACGAGCCTTGGCGTGCTCTTCGGTCTCGATGACCATCAGGGCACCCGCTTCACCGAAGACGAATCCGTCGCGGTCTTTGTCGAACGGCCGCGACGCCGCCTTCGGATCGTCGTTGCGGGTGCTCATCGCGCGCATCATCGTGAACGCCGCGATCGGCACCGCCTCGATGTAGCCCTCGACGCCACCGGTGACGACCATGTCGGCGTCACCCATCGCGATCATTCGCCATGCGTTGGCGATCGCCTCCGAACCCGACGAGCATGCCGAGACCGGAGTGACCACTCCCGCCTTGGCTTGCAATTCGAGACCGACAACGGCCGAAGGGCCGTTGGGCATCATCATCTGGACGGCAAGCGGCGAGATCTTGCGATACCCACCGTTTTTCAACTTGTTGTCGGAGTCGGTGAGCGCGTCACCGCCACCCTGGCCGGTACCGATGGCCACGCCGAGGCGTTCCTTGTCGACCTCGGGACTTCCGGCATTGCGCCAGACTTCCCGGCCGAGCACGGTGGCCAGGCGCTCGACGTAAGCCATTCGTCGAATCTCGACTCGGCTCAACAGCGAATCGGGCTTGACCTTGAGATGCCCGCCGATACGGACGGGAAGTTCGTAGTCCGTCACGAACGGGTCGTCGAGCACGTCGATCCCGCTCTCGCCGTTGAGCAGGCCCTTCCACGTCGCGTCGACGTCACCCGCGATCGACGTGGTCGCCGCCAGACTTGTCACTACGACGTCGGGAAACCGACCGTCGGCAGCAAACACATTCCCCACTTGGCCTCACTCCTACTCGGCATCGCTCCGGAACTGGTCAAATGCGTAGACCGTCACCCGCACGCCGGAGGCGTCCGCGCGGGCGGATGGTCGATCCGCCCGAATGTCGTGACTCGGGTGGATGCTGTGACTCGGACCAGTGCGTTCCAGATCCAGTGCGTTCCAGATCTTGTTCGGAGCAAAGCATACCGGCGCGTAACAAAGCCACGATGTCAGCCGCTACGAACCTGCGGACCGCTCTTTGTCAGAACCCTCCAGTTGTGCTCGTGCGCTGCGCCGATAGGCGCGCCGACCGGTCTCGGCGGTCAATTCTTGTGTGCGACGGCGAACAGGCGTCGGAACGGAAACC
The DNA here is from genome assembly GCF_039543305.1 of Nocardia callitridis. Lineage (NCBI taxonomy): Bacteria > Bacillati > Actinomycetota > Actinomycetes > Mycobacteriales > Nocardiaceae > Nocardia > Nocardia callitridis. The sequence continues at coordinate 157,906 of NZ_BAABJM010000004.1, forward strand.
AGGTGCTGGTGTCCTGATTCGGGGGATAGGCGGCGCGCAGCCGGGGTGCGAGTTCACCGCGGAAGCGCTGCCAGTCGGTGTCGTCGAGGACCGCGCGAATCGGTCGCAGCGCGGTACCGCTCACCCATTCCAGGACCGGGTCGGGGCCGGACAGGCGTTGCAGGTAGGTGGTTTCCCACACGTCGACGGTGACGTCGCCGGTGGCGAGGATCGTGGCGTAGTCGGCGGGGTCGGGGACGGCGTCGCCGCCGCGCAATTCGACGTCGTCGAGGCGGTCGCGCCAGCGTGGTTCGGCGGCGAGCGCGCGGAGCTCGCGGTGCGAGGGCGCCTCGAAGTTGCCCGGCACCTGCATCGCGAACCATGCGCCGTGCGGTAGCGCGTCGAGCCAGATGCGCAGCAGGTCGCTGTGCTCGGGGACCCACTGTAGGACGGCGTTGGACACCACGACGTCGGTGTCGGGTTCGGGCACCCATTCGCGCACATCGAGCACGCGTGCGTCGATACCGCGACCTCGGGCGGCCTCGACCATCTCGGGTGCGGAGTCGACGGCGTCGAGGTGCGCGTGCGGCCATCGCTCGGCGAGTGTCTCGGTGAGATTGCCCGGCCCGCATCCGAGGTCGACGACCCTGCGTGGTGTGTCGGTGTCTATGCGGGCGATCAGGTCGAAGAAGGGACGGGCGCGGTGATCGGTGAAGGCGAGGTACTTCTTCGGATCCCACATGTGGTCGCACTCCTCACCGTACGGGCGTAATCGGTACGAATGTACTGTATTCCTGGCGATGCGGTAAAAATGTTGTGCGGCAAGCTATTTGGAGCGTCTCCGCCGGTTCCGGCGGGAGCGCGGTACTCGTATAGTATTTGCCTCGACTGTCCGCCTTGTCGGACGCCTCGACAGCTGTTCCCGGTGTGAAGGTGAGGAAACCCGCATGTCCGTGCTCGACAAGTTTCGACTCGACGGTCGCGTCGCCATCGTCACCGGTGCCTCCTCCGGCCTCGGTGTCGCCTTCGCGGCAGCCTTGGCCGAGGCTGGAGCCGATGTGGTGCTGGCAGCGCGCAGGATCGACCGTTTACAGGAGACCGCCGAACTGGTGCGCGGCGCGGGGAGGCGTGCGCTCACGGTCGCGACCGATATCGCCGAACCCGAGCAGTGCGCGGCGCTCGTCGATGCCGCCGTCGCGGAATTCGGGCGGGTCGACATCCTCGTCAACAACGCGGGCGTCGGCACCGCGGTCCCGGCGACCAGGGAGACTCCCGAACAGTTCCGTTCGGTCATCGACATCAATCTCAACGGCTCCTACTGGGCCGCTCAGGCGTGCGGCCGGGTGATGGGCTCGGGCAGCAGCATCATCAATATCGCCAGCGTCCTCGGGCTCACCACGGCGGGGTTGCCGCAGGCGGCCTACGCCGCGAGCAAGGCGGGCATCGTCGGGCTGACGCGCGACCTGGCGCAGCAGTGGGGTTCGCGCAAGGGAATTCGCGTGAACGCCATCGCGCCGGGATTCTTTCGCTCGGAGATGACCGACCAATACGATCCCGCCTACCTCGAGAGCCTCGCTCCGCGCATCGTCGCGGGCCGGATGGGTGATCCCGAAGAGCTCGCCGCCGCCGTGGTGTGGCTGGCTTCCCCTGCTGCCGGGTATGTCACCGGGCAAACCATCGCGGTGGATGGCGGGTTCACCATTACGTGATGTCGGCTGGCTGCTCGAGTGGTTGCCGATAGCGAAAAGCGTACCGACGATTCATGATTCACGACTCATAGCGATATGGCATCGTTGAGGGATGCTGATCGGATACGGGGTGTGGATTTCGCGGCTGGTACTCGGTGCGGTCTTCGGTCTTTCGGCGGTGGGTAAGCTGACGGATCTGCCCGCGACACGGAAGTCGGTGGCGGACTTCGGCGTTCCGATCCGCTGGGGACCGTCGATGGCGATCGGATTGCCGGTCGTCGAAGCGGTGGTCGCGGTGGCGGTCCTGTTTCCGTGGACGGCGGCGTTTGCCGCGTTACTCGCGGTGTTTCTGCTCGCGGTGTTCACCGCGGCGATCGCCCGGCTGCTGGCGCGCGGGAAGCGGCCCAGCTGTTCGTGTTTCGGGTCGGTGAGCGAGAAGCCGATCGGCGTGCGGACCGTCGTGCGCAATGCCATGCTCGCGGCGTTGGCCCTGGTGGTGGGCGTCGGCGCGGTGGTTCACCCCGAGGTACCCGGCGTACTCGCGACCGACGCGGTGGGTGGATTGCTCGCGCTCGCGGTGCTGAGCACCGTCGTGGTGTGGTTGTTCGGTCAGGTGCACGCATTGCGTCGACGGGTGGACGCGCACGCCGTGTCGGCACTCGGCGCCGAGGGATTGCCGGTGGGCGCGGTCGCGCCCGAGGTCGAGTTGTTCGATACCCGGGATGTGCGCACAACGCTGGAATCGCTACTGGTGCAGGGGCGTCAGGTGTTGCTGGTGTTCGTGCATCCCGGGTGTGAGTTGTGTGCGGCGCTGGCTCGTGAGCTGCCCGCCTGGCGTGCACGCACCGTCGACGTGCTGACGATCGTTGTCGTGGGCAACGGTGATGCGGCTGAACAGGATCGGTGGGGTCGTGAGCAAGGGATCGGTGAGATGCCCGCGCTGGTGCAACGCGGGAACGAGGCGGCGTTGCGGTATCGCGTGCGCGGCACGCCGTCGGGGGTTCTGATAGCCGCCGACGGACACGTCCTCGCGCCGGTGGCACGCGGAGCAATGGCGGTTCGGGATCTGATTCTCTTGGCCAAGAAGGGTGTTCGGCAGTAAACCGACGCGCGACGCGCCATGGTGTCGGACAACGTCTCTCGAGTTTCGGCGCGTCTGGGTTCTCCGGGTCGGTTTTTTGCCTGTCAAACGGACCGACTATTCAAAGCGATTGTCGCATAATGATTTTCGCTCGGAAGGGCTAGCGGGCGAACCGACGGGGCCGTTATGATCGAGGCGCTCGGTTTCGTTTCCACCAATCAGTGTCGCTAGACCTCACTCGATCAAGGGGATTCATCATGGCTGACTTCGCTTTCACCGACTACAGCGGCAAAGAGTTCGTCATCAGACTCACCAATGAGCAACGGATCGAAGAAGCTCGTCGAATCCTCTCCGGGGAAGAGCAGATGTCCATCCATGTGATGGGTCGGATCAAGAAGAAGCGTGTGGAGTACAACCCGCAGTGGAGTTTCCATCTCGACCCCGACACGATCACCTTCTTCACCATGGCGATTGAGGTCTGCGACTCGAGCATTCAGTACACCGAGGATTATCTGGACGAGGCGTGCGGCGCGTTTCTGCCCGGTTGCTTCTGGTGTCCCTGGTCCTCGAAGCTGACCAGGGAACTAGTCGCCGCGACCAGCTAGGACGGTGAGGCCGAAGCCGGTGTATCACGGATAGTGTTGTGACACATCGGTTTCGGTCGAGCATCGGCTCAGGCGATAAGCGCGTGCATACTGGCATACCCCAGCAGTGCCGCACCGAGCCCGGCGACTACGCTGACGCCGATATACGTGCCCGCATAGAAGTACGCTCGCTGCTCGGCCAGCCGCAGGGCCTCGTAGCTGAAGGTGCTGTAGGTGGTGAGTGCGCCGCAGAAGCCGGTGCCCACCAGTGCCGACACCGGGTGGGCGACCGCCGCGCCGGTCAAGCCGCCGAGAATCAAGCAGCCGATCAGATTCACACAGAAGGTGCCCCACGGGAAGAGGCTGTCGTGACGGGCCTGTACCGCGCGGTCGGTGAGGTAGCGGGCCGGTGCGCCGACGGCGGCGCCGACGAAAACGAGAACGACGGTCACGACCTACCTCGATATCGAATGACGCGGACCTCGTCGATGACGACGGTGCCATCGGCGATGACGTCATCGAGGCGGGGCAGGAAGTTCTGGATGCGCTCCTCGATGTCGACGATGGTCACGACCACCGGCAGATCCTCGGTCAGATCGAGCAGGCGGTTGGTATGAATGACCGAATGATCGCCGAAGCCCTCGCAGCCGCGCACCACCGTCGCACCCGCCAACCCCGATTCTCGTGCGCGGCGCACGATTTCGTGGTGCACGGGTTTGTGGTGCCAGAGATCGTCTTCGCCGACGAAGATCTGTATTCGGACCGCCGATTCCGTGGTTCTCATCGCTGTACCCTCCTGATCTTTTTGCGCAGGAACGTGATTCGCGCGCAGGTGACGCCGAGGAAGACGGCGACCAGCGCGCCGAGCAGGGTGGCGAACAGATACACCAGGCCGGTGATCGCGGCGCCGGGTCGGAGCAGATCGTGGATCTCGACGGTGTAGGTGGAAAACGTGGTGAACCCACCGAGCAGGCCGGTGCCGAGGAAAGGGCGGATGAGGCGATGTGCCGACCAGACCTCGGTGACCAGGACCATGAGGATGCCGATCGCGAAGCAGCCGCTGAGGTTGGTGCAGAAGGTCGCCCACGGGAAGTGGCCGGGTGCGGTGGGCATGGCCTGGGTGATTCCGTAGCGGCCCAGTGCGCCGAGGCCACCGCCGAGTGCCACGACCGCCAGTACCGCGCGATGTTCGCGGAACAATTCGCGGCGTTGGTCGGGGATGCGCAGGTCCACATCGGGATCGGTGGGGTCGGTGGCGGAGAGTTCGGTCAACGGACGTGCTCCTACTCGAACGGCGAATAGCTGGTCAAGTAGGGACTGTTGGCGAACTCGGTCGCGGTTGTCCGAAAACGGAATGGCGAGCCCCACCGCCATGTGCACTCAGCCTAGTCGCACGCCGCGGCGCTCGCGACCGGTGGTGGTACTCGTCGTGAGCGCCGCGGGGGCGATTGCCGCGCGGGGCGGGAAAGTGGTGTCAGTACGCGGAGTCGACGTTGTCCATCGAGCCGTAGCGGTTGGCGGCGTAGTTGCAGGCCGCGGTGATGTTGGCGACCGGGTCCCAGATGTCGAAGGGGGTGCCGTCGACGTGGTAGGCCTCGAAGGTCGGGTCGATCACCTGGAGCAGGCCCTTGGAGGGGATGCCGGCGGCGGCGTTGGAGTCGCTGAGGTTGATGGCGCCGGGGTTGCCGCCGGACTCGCGCATGATGTTGCGGTGGATGCCCTCGTAGCTGCCGGGAATGTTGCGCGCGTGCATGACGTCGAGGGCTTCGTGGATCCAGCCGTCGAGGTTGTTCTCGTAGGCGGGCGCCGGCGCGGGCGGGAACGGCAGCGACGACAGCGGCGGCAGGCCGGGGATGTCGGGCAGGGGCGGCAGACCCGGGATGGTCGGGGCGTCGATCGCGGCGGGCTGATCGGCCGCGGCGACCCCGGTGGAGCCGACGATGATGGCGCTCGCGGCGGCAAGTGCGAAGGGGATGCCACGACGCAGCGAAGGACGGCGGCTGGGAAGACGGTGTGCGGGCATGCGAAATTCGATTCCTTGATCGTGCGTGGCGGCCAGGACGGGGCAGCACGGATTCACGGCGGGCGACCCCGAGGGGACTCGCCGCGAACGGCGATGTGCTGTTTTCCGGTGCGGTTGTGGGGTGCCGAGGGGTCTGGATGCCCCTGGCGCACGACGTTGTCTCGGGCTACCGGCGTGGCGTGGCGGGTAGCTGTCGCGCTGGCGGGTGAACAGGTCCGCCGCGGTCAGTTCCGAATATGCGTGGACTGTTTCTCGGGTTTTCCGAACTTCTGGTCTGTTCTTGGACCGATCGCAGTTTGATCACGGAAGATGAACTGCGGGTTAATCAAGTCTGAACGAAGAGTGCGTCCGATCTTGAAAACACCAGGTGGAATCGATGGATGACGGTCGTATGCGGGGGTTCTGCCGCTAAACCTTATGTGATGCAGCGCACATAATTTCTGCGGTGCGCGACTACCACGTGAGATCCGAAGGAACGCGTGACCGAGGGTCGCGCAAGGTGGCAGTGTCGAGGGCGAAGGGCGTCGAGGGCGAAGGGCGTCGAGGGCGAAGAGCCCAGCGCCACGCACCAGACAGCGGAGAGCGGAGGAATAGACGTGTCGAATCGCCGGGACGCTCGCGGCGACGACCCCTTCGGCGGTCGCCGTCCGACCAGTCACGAACGGGCGGCGGGGCGGCCATGGAACGCGTCGTACGCCGACGGTCCCGCGCCATGGGATACCGGTGCCCCGCAGCCCGCAGTGGTGCGGCTCGTGGCCGACGGGGTGTTCTCCGGGACGGTCCTCGACGCCGGCTGCGGCACGGGCGAGAACGCTCTGTGCGTGGCGGCACTCGGAATCCCGGTGCTCGGCGTCGACGTGGCCGAGACGGCATTGGCGATGGCGCGGGCGAAATCCGAGCAACGCGCGCTCGCGGCCGAGTTCGCCTGGGCCGACGCGCTACGGCTCGACCGCCTCGATCGCACGTTCGACACGGTGCTCGACTGCGGCTTGTTCCACACCTTCGACCGCACCGAACGCGCCGAGTATTTGACGAGCCTGGCGGCCGTCAGCGCTGCGCGGACAATGCTCTACCTGCTGTGCCTCAGTGACCAAGGTTCGGCGACCGGCCCGCATCCGGTGGCACGGGAAGAACTGTCGGCCGCCTTCGACCTCGCCGAAGGGTGGCGTGTCGTCGGGATCGAGCCCGACCGGATTCGCACCAGATTTCACGACGAGAACGGCGCACCGGCTTGGCTGGCTACCGTCGAGCGGGCGACGTGATCGGCTGCGTGCCGAGGATTTTCGTTCGTGTCGGCCGATGCGCCGCCGAGACCAGTAGCGGTCCGCACATCCGGGGGCGGTAAACGGGCGGCACGCATCCGCGCTTCGTGTTCGGAATCGAGTGGGCCCACCCCTCAGCACGGCACAGCGGAGAACGGGAGTCGCGCGCGATTGCTGCTGCGCCGGGGTCGCGCGACGGATCAGCTGACCCAGGGGGTGCGGGAGCAAGTGCGGGAAGCGTTGTGCGCCGGTGCTATTGCTTGCGGGCGGCCTTTCGGTCGTGTGCGGCAACGGCGCGGACATACGCGCGGTGCAGCAGTTCGCCCACCGCGTACTCGGTCGCTGGTCCTGGATTGACCACGGCCACCCAACCCGCCGAGGCGTAGGTGGGGTGTGCGATGACGGTGTCGTCGCGCACCGGCTGTGGCGTCGGGTTCGACTCGCGCGGGCCGTATCCCAGGCACGCACGGAATTCCTCGGTACCGACGGCGACGTTCAGTCGGAACGCGTCGGGCCGGTCCAGTCGGCAGTCGGTGTCGCCGGGATAGTCCTTGGTCACGATCGTCGCGAACGGTTGCGTCGCCTCGGGCATCGATCCGTTGGGCGCGTAATAGAAGAAGGTGTCTCCCCAGGCTATCTCCGGTGTGCCGTCACCCTCGGTCGGTTGGACGGCCAGCGTGGCTTCGCGGCTCGCTACCAGGGCGAGGATGTCATCAATGCGCATGTGTTCAAGCGTGTCATTGAAGTGCTTGTGGCGACTTCGGTGGCCGAATGGTCGAATAAGGGCGTGGAAAGTCGCCACTCGGGCTCGCAGCGGGCCGAACCCTCCATGCGCACCGCGCAGGTCGCCGGTCGGGTCGGGTATTCGGTGCAGCAGGTGCGCAATCTCGCGCGCGACGGCGTGCTGCCACCGGTGCGGCGTACCGATTCGGGCTATCGCCGCTACGGCGAGGTCCATGTGCGCGCGGCGTTGGCCTACCGCGCGCTCGCTACGGCCGTGGGGCCCGTCGACGCGAAATCCTTCGTGCGCGCGATGCACGAGCAACCGGTGCCACGGGTGCTCGCGCTCTTCGATCACGCACATGCCGCGCTGGACCGCGAACGCGATGACCTGCGCCGCACGCTGGCCGCCGTCACGACGATCTCGGCCGAACCGATCGCGCCGGCGCAGGCCCGCGATTCGATGAGCGTCGCCGAACTCGCGACCGCGCTCGGTGTGCGGACTTCCACGTTGCGGCACTGGGATACGGAAGGTCTCGTAGTTCCCGATCGGGTTGCCGCCCAGGGGATTCGACGCTATTGGCCGACCGATGTGCGGGACGCGCGCATCGTGCACCAACTGCGCGCCGCCGGTTACCGCATCGACGCACTGCGCACGCTGATGCCGCAGGTGCGCGCGGCCGGTCGTCTCGACCAACTCGCCGCCGCACTCGCCACCCGCGACACAGCCCTGACGGTGCGTTCGCGCGCACTCCTCGAGGCCGCCGCCGAATTCGTCGCCCTCCTCGCGCTCGTCGAGGACGACGATCGCGACGGCGAAAGCCCGGTCAATGCAGCAGCTTCAACCCGATGACACAGCCGACGATGCCCAGCAACAACAGGATCTTGGGCAGTGAACTCGACTCCGCTCCGGTCACCATGGCGTAGACGACCGTCAGTACCGCACCGATGCCGACCCACACCGCGTACGACGTGCCGACCGGCAGCGTGCGCATGGCGTAGGCCAGCCCGGCCATGCTCGCGAGCAGTGCGATCGCGAAGGTCACCGACGGCCACAAGCGAGTGAATTGTTCGGACTTGCCCAATGCGGTCGCCCACACGGCCTCGAGCACACCGGAGAAAACGAGCACGATCCACGACATGATCACACCTCCCAGAAGCGCCGTCTTGTCGCACACCGGGTACGGCACCGCTCGTCCGGGAGATCCCGATCAGGACCTCAGTGCCCGAGTATGGCACCGCCCGGCGGGTCGCGCATCCGTGCTCGATGGTGGGATCGGTCTCCAGATCGACTGGTCCGGAATTGGGTGTGCACCCGTTGTCGCGAGTAGTGCGCGAGTGTGCTCGCGGTACTTCGGTATCGGTTGTCGAAAGTGGTTGAAGCGGCATCGACTGCGCTGTAGGGAGGCATGCGAGCGCTGGCGGCGACTCGCGCCGCGACTGTCGAGTCGGCCGAGCCACGCTCGACTCGACAGCGTCGACGCGTCGCAGCGGCTACCGATTGCGACCAGCCGGGAACGCGGCGTTACCGGCGAGGTCGCGAGCGTGCGGCCACCGGTCGATACCGCGGTTATCCGATCGTTCCCGCTGCGCGAAGGACCGCCAGGTCGTCGTCGGCGTAGCCGAGTTCCCCGAGCACCTCGTCGGTGTGCGTGCCTGGTCGACTCGCACCACCCCACCGGACGCCGCCTCGCGTCGCACTGAGCCGGGGAACGACGCCGACGCCTTGGGGCGGGATCGGATCGAATCCCTCCTCGCCTTCGTCGATCGAGGGATCAACGTGCTCGACGAACAAGCCGCGCGCGAGGAAGTGCGGGTCCGTCATCACCTCGGCGACCGTGTTCACCGGGCCGGTGACGACGCCGTGGCGGTTCAGTAGTTCGGTCAGTTCGGCGGCGCGGAGACCGGCGGCCCACTCGCCGATCATCGCGTCGAGTTCGTCCTGATGGGTGCCGCGTGCGGTGTGTGTCGCGTAACGGGGGTCGTCGGCGAGTTCCGCGCGACCCATCGCCGCCGCGAGGCGTCGGAACACGGTGTCCTGATTGGCGGCGATGATCACCCACAGCTGGTCTCGGGATCGGTACAGATTCGACGGCGCGATCCCGTCGAGTCGGGTACCCGAGGGCTGGCGCACGTGGCCGGTCTTGTGGAAGTCGGGAATTGTCGACTCCTGGACCGCCAGGGCGGCCTCGGTGAGCGCGGTGTCGACGACCTGGCCGCATCCGGTGCGTTCGCGCGCCAGCAATGCCGCGAGCACACCCTGGTAGGCGAACAGGCCGGCCAGGCTGTCACCGATCGACAACGCCATGCGCGGCGGTGCCTGTCCGGGAAAGCCGTTGAGGTGACGCAGGCCGCTGATGCCCTCGGCGACCGACGCGTAGCCGGGGCGTTCGGCGTACGGCCCGGTCTGCCCGTAGCCGGATACCCGTGCGAGCACCAGTCGCGGGTTGAGGTCGGCGAGCACGTCGTAGCCGATGCGCCACCGCTCCAGGGTGCCGGGACGGAAGCTTTCCACCACCACGTCGGCGGTGGCGACGAGTTCGAGAAACAGCGCGCGCCCCGCCTCGACGCGCAGGTCGATGCTCACGCACCGCTTGTTGCGCGCGTGCACGGACCAGAAGTACTGGTTGCCACCCTCGGCCTGTCCCCAATCCCGCAGCGGGTCGGGACGATTCGGTGCTTCGATCTTGATGACATCGGCACCCATGTCACCGAGGAGTCGACCGCAGTAGGGTCCCGCGATGAGTGTTCCGAGTTCCAGCACACGGAAACCGTCGAGTGCTCCGGGTGTGGTCATGCTGCCTCCTGCGCCCGTCGGCCGGGCGGTGTCCGCGAATCACACTGTGGTTGACCACGAGATGGCTGTCAAGCCAACTTCCACAAGGTGGGACACCCTGGTGTGCAGGGGGATTCGCGGATCCGCCGCGACGAGGCAGGGGCGGCCGAGGGGCACGCGAGGTGGGCAGACGTGGCGGCGGTTCGACGGTCAGCCGCGCGAACTCGGCACGCGACGGCAGATCGTAGGCCGACGCCGCGACGTGTTCGAGGCCGTCGAACAGCCCGCGCGCGGCGCCGTGCGCGCGGGCCCGCGTGAGCTCACCGTGAAGGCTCGCGCATATCCACCTTCGCGGGGCTGATCGTCTGGGCTTCGAAGCGAGCGATGGTTTCTCGGAGCAGTTCGGTCGCGCGCTCGGGTGTCGCGGCTCCCGCGTAGACGCGAGCGTCGATGTCGGCGGCATCGGGGTAGACGGCGACGCTGGTCTGCTCGTCGGGTTCGGTGCGGTCGGAGAAGATCGCCGCGGGCGGTTGGATCTCCCAGGTGTGCGTCGTCGCCGACCGCAGCGCCTGGGTCATATGGATCGGCCGCCCCTGTGCGCCGTTGGTCAGCGCCCCGGCGGATTCGTCGACGGTGACCCACGGGCTCACGGCCCGACGAAACAGGCGCCCACCCTGCGAGTGGTACTGCGCCGCGCGTTTGCGCGCCCACCGCTCGGCCTCCGGCGCGTCCTCGGTGGACTTGAACCCGTACGGTATCGCGCGCTCGTCCTCGGAATAGCCCCACTCGGTGAAAACGGGTTCGTCGCTCATCGGATCGATCCTCCCTCGTCGAACGCTCGGGTGCCGTGCAACGAACTTAGCCCCCGCGACACCGTTTGGGGGCGTAGACGCAGGTCGAAGCTGTGATATCGAGTCGCCCGCGCGGGTGGAACGCGAGGTCCGAACGCAGCCTGCGCAGGGATTCGCGGATCACCGCGGTTTCGACGGTCTCGGTGTACGCGGAGGTCGACCTCGTCGTCGACCAGCCCATCCCACCGAGCACGCCGGACAGCGCCGAGACCGATCCCACCGACCGCACCGCCTCGGAAGAACAGGGCCGGACCGCACCGATCCGGCCGCATCCCATTCCGCCCCTCCGACGGACCGCTTCCCGAAGCACTGTCTGCGCGGCCCGTCCCGCGCTCCCGCGCGGCAGCTCATGGAATGGAGATCGACTCGGGGGAACCGACCTGTCGCGGTGTCGCCCTCGTCCTGGGAACCCGCGGCGGCGGGACGGGGAAGATCGGGTCGTCGCTGTGCTGCGGTGGTGCGCGATCACCAGAAGGTGGCCGAAAGCCCGTACCTGGCAAGCACCCGCGACACGACGTCGGCGAGTTGGTCGGTATCGGTCAACGCAGGGGCTTGAAAGCCGTTGATACGCAGCGTGATCGAACCGACAGACGCGTTGAACAGGGCATACAGTGTGCCGCCGCGTTCGGCGAGGACGCGCCGAGAATCGAGGCTCTGATCGACGAGGCCCAGCATGATCGCCGTCGCGGGCGCGCCGTCGATGCGCAGCACCTGAGGATCGAGTTCGCCGAGATACGAGCACACCGTGCGAACCGGATCGGCCGCCACCTGGCGCGCGAGCATGCCGTGCAGGGAGCGCGGCAGCGCCACGGCGACGGGGATGAGCGGGGGCACCGCGTTCGCGCCGGCTCCGGCAGCGGTCAGCTTTGCCTTGATCGCCGCGCGGAGTGCGCTCAGATCCGTTGACAGCTCGTCGGTGCGGGCGATCTCGAAGTCGATCGAGGTCAAGGCATTGGCGCGCGCGTCGTCGGCGGCGCGGGTAGCGACCGGCATCATCATCTCGACGCGGTCGTGCTCGTTCACGCGCCCGATCTCGGTGGCGATCGAGGCCAGAACGGCGACGGCCAAGGTAGCGGCCGTGCCGTTGCGTGTCTGTGCGGCTTCGTGCCACTGCGGTGCGGGAATCGTCGCGGCGATCGTCGGGACGCCCGCCCCGCGGTCCGGCTCGACGTCGTGGCGTGCGGTGCGTCGTCGTGGCGCGTGCAGCAGGAGCCGCACCGCCAAGATCGCGGCCAGCCACAGCCGGGTCCCGCGCCGGGCCGTGGCACGAATATCGCTGCACACCAATCGAAATGGTCCGTACTCGTCCGAGGGGAAGCGCAGCTGCACCCGCTCGTCGGCCACCGCCGCCGCGATCGCGGCGCACAACGCGCCACCGTCGGTGACGGTGTGCGAGACGAGCAGTGAAACCGCGGACCGGCCGTCGTCGAAGTTGGCGCTCGACAGCCGCCATGTCGGCCCGCCGAAGGTCTGCAACGGGGCGCGCGCCTGCTCGAGGATCCACGCCTCCAGGTCCGCGGCGGGCAATGGCGTAGTGGTCGTCCGCAACGGCGCGAACCGCGTGCGCGCACTCCACCTGTCGCCCGCCGCGGGAATGATCGAATGCGCGACGGTGCGCGCGAGCTTGCCCGCACACAGCGCCGCATGAAACCGCGTGAGCGTCGCCGTGTCCACCGCGCGGTCGTAATGCCAGACCGCCTGGATCGCTAATGTCCCGCCCAACGCGGCGTGCCCGCGCGCGCTGACGCAGTCGATGTCATCCAGTCGATCGGTCAACGGGGGCTCCTGCCGAGACGGGCGGCACCGAACCGGGTAGGGCCGAGGCCACGACGACAACATGTGATCCACGCCACTGGTGGTGGATTATCGACTTAGTCGCTGGCGGGACCGAGCGCGTTACGCGATGCCGAAATCCTTGATCTTTCGGTAGATGGTGGCGCGGGACATGCCGAGGGCGGCGGCCGCCTCGGCCTTGTTGCCGCCGTTGTCTCGCAGGTTACGGACGATGGCGTCGCGTTCGAGGGCCTCGATCTGGCTGAGGCGGCGGCGGGTCAGCGAGCGGCATTGGGGTGGGAGTTGGTCGAGTTGGATCGTGCCGGAGCGTTGCCGGGCGGTCGCCTCGGCCAAGACCTGACGTAGTTGGGCGACGTTCCCCGGCCACGGCAGCTTACCGAGTTGGCGCATCGCATCGGGGGCGAGGCGAATGTCGGCGCCCCTGGTGAGTTCGTGCAGCAGAAAGGGGACGAGGTCTTCGAGGTCCTCGATCCGGTGGCGCAGGGCGGGCAGGCCAACGGTATGGGTGAACAGCGGCAGGAGCAGCGCTTCGATCGCGGGTGCGGGGATGGTCGAGTTCATGGTGGCCGCGATCCAGCCGCGGCCCGCGCACGCCTGCAAGACATCGGCCAGCGCGGGCAGGACGCTGGGCGGGAAACGGTCGAGATCGGCGAGAACGACGGTGAAGTCGTTGTCCGCGGTTTCGGCGCGCAACGCGGCGGGCAGGTCGTCGGCGACGGCGCGATCGCTGGCGCGCAGCACCCGAACCATGCGGTCGGGTCGCAGGTGCGCGGCCACTGACTTCGCGAGTTTGCTTCGGCCGGAACCGGTTTCGCCGTCGAGTACGACCCACTCGCGGTCGCGGCAGCAGCGCTGCACCTGCTGACAGCTGCGCTGCCACGAACTGCTTCGCCCGACCACGCCCGGCAGGGTGGCGATCGCGGGTCGACTCGGGCGGTGTCCGGTACGGTCGGCGTCCAGCTGGACGTGCAGTACCACGCTGCGCCCGCCGGAGCGGACCGTAAGATGCTCGACCGCAGACACTTTCGCGTTTCCGCCGCTGGGGAGCAGCCCGACCATGGTGTCGACGGTGCGCTGCTGGGCCAGATCCATGGAGTGTTCGAGCAATGCGACCTGATCGTGGGCGTCCAACGCCTGGCGCAGGTACTGGTTCATCAGCACCACGTCGCCGCCGACGGCGATCACCCCGAACGGGTAGCGACGGCATTGGCGCAGATACGCGGCGAGCAGCGCGGTTTCGGCCTGGCTGGCCATCGTGCCGAGGCGGTCCTCGATCTGACTGCTCGCGCTCTTGGCGAGGCTGAGCAGCAACGGGTCGGATCGACTCGCCCAGCAGGTGAGGTCGATGACGCCGAGCACCGAACGCGTCATCGGGTGGCGGATGGGCGAACCCGCACACGACAGCCGCCCGAGGGCGCCGAGATAGTGCTCGCCGCCGTCGATGTAGGTGGGACTCGCCGTCTCCAATGTGGTGCCGATGCCGTTGGTGCCGACGAAGTCCTCGGCGTAGCTGTATCCGGGTGCGAGCTGAACGCGGTCGAGCAGGCGGCGCATCGTGGGGTCGGAGGAGAAGCGTTGCAGCACAAGCCCGTCCGATGAGGTGAGGACCACGCTCACGGACTCGGCGGCGAGATCGTCGGCGAGGCGGCGCAGTACCGGCGCAGCGGCGTTGGTCAGCGGTGAGTCGAGGTTCGGATCGCGCACGTAGGGCAACTCGACCTGATCGGGGTGGATGCGCAACGCGTGTGCGCGGCGCCAGGATTCGCGCACGGTCGGGCGGATCGGAAACTCGTCGAAAGACGCTGTGCTCAGAAATGTTTCGCGTGCTCGGCGCAGGCGCACGACGGCATCGGCGTGCGGATCGGTCATGGGTATCACCTCGATACTGACTGGCTCCGGTCCACGGTAGACCCGTCTCAGTATGAGACGCGTCTCACATTGAGACCGGCGAACTATTGCCCCCGTTGTGTCATGGATCACAGGAAATCTGCACAGTCCTACCGCATCAGGAGGAAGACGTTGAGCAGACAGAGTCTCAGCAAGGCCCATCAGAAGATCACCGAACTGTCCTGGGAGCCGACCTTCGCGACCCCGGCGACCCGGTTCGGCACCGACTACACCTTCGACAAGGCGCCGAAGAAGGATCCGCTCAAGCAGATCCTGCGCTCCTACTTCCCGATGGAGGAGGAGAAGGACAACCGGGTGTTCGGCGCGATGGACGGCGCCATCCGCGGCAACATGTTCCGGCAGGTACAGCAGCGCTGGATGGAGTGGCAGAAGCTGTTCTTGTCGATCATCCCCTTCCCGGAGATCTCGGCGGCGCGAGCGATGCCGATGGCCATCGACGCGGTCCCGAATCCGGAGATCCACAACGGACTCGCGGTTCAGATGATCGACGAGGTGCGGCACTCGACGATTCAGATGAACCTCAAGCGCCTCTACATGAATCACTACATCGACCCCGCGGGGTTCGATGTGAGTGAGAAGGCGTTCGCCAACAATTACGCGGGCACCATCGGCCGCCAGTTCGGCGAGGGGTTCATCACCGGCGACGCGATCACCGCGGCGAATATCTATCTCACCGTGGTCGCCGAAACCGCGTTCACCAACACGCTTTTCGTGGCGATGCCCTCCGAGGCGGCGGCCAATGGCGATTACCTGCTGCCCACGGTGTTCCATTCGGTGCAGTCCGATGAGTCCCGCCACATCTCCAACGGCTATTCGATTCTGCTGATGGCGCTGGCCGACGAGAACAACCGGCAGTTGCTCGAACGCGACCTGCGCTACGCGTGGTGGAACAACCATTGCGTGGTGGACGCCGCGATCGGCACGTTCATCGAATACGGCACCAAGGACCGGCGCAAGGATCGCGACAGCTACGCCGAGATGTGGCGGCGCTGGATCTACGACGACTACTACCGCAGCTACCTGATTCCGCTGGAGAAGTACGGGCTGAAGATCCCGCACGACCTGGTCGAGGAATCGTGGAATCGCATCGTGAACAAGGGGTATGTGCACGAGGTCGCGCAGTTCTTCGCGACCGGCTGGCCGGTGAACTATTGGCGGATCGACCCGATGACCGACCAGGACTTCGAGTGGTTCGAGCACAAGTACCCCGGTTGGTACAACAAGTACGGCAAGTGGTGGGAGAACTACAACCGGCTGCGGTATCCGGGACGCAATAAGCCGATCGCCTTCGAGGACGTCGACTACGTGTACCCGCATCGTTGCTGGACCTGCATGGTGCCGTGCCTGATTCGTGAGGACATGGTCACCGAGAAGGTCGACGGCCAGTGGCGCACCTATTGCTCGGAAACCTGCGCGTGGACCGACATCAAGGCGTTCCGTCCGGAGTACGAGGGTAGGCCGACGCCGAACATGGGCCGGCTCACCGGGGACAGGGAATGGGAGACGTTGCACCACAACCAGGATCTCGCCGAAGTGGTGCGGGGTCTCGGGTACGTGCGTGACGACGGGAAAACGCTGATCCCACAACCACATCTGGATCTCGACGACCCGAAGAAGCTGTGGACGCTCGACGATCTACGCGGCATCAATTTCCAGAGTCCGAACGTGTTGCTGAACGAGATGTCCGACGCCGAGCGCGCCGCGCACCTCGCCGAATACACCGCGGGCGGGCCGGGCGGCAGGCCGGCGTCATCGGCGCGATGACCGATCGGCCGGGTCGCTGGCGGCCCGGCCGAGGCAGGCACGCGGGAAAGGGGCACTGCCATGGGTGAAAACCACCGCATCAGATTCGAACCGGTGGATCTCGAGATCGAGGTGCAGGAGCAGGAAACCATTCTGGACGCGGCCTTCCGGCAGGGGGTTTCGCTCATGCACGGGTGCCGCGAGGGCCAGTGCTCGGCGTGCAAGTCGTTTCTGCTCGACGGGGATATCCAGATGGATCGTTACTCCACGTTCGCGCTGGCGGACTACGAGAGCGAGGAAGGGTATGTCCTGCTGTGTAAGTCGCATGCCTACAGCGACTGCGAGATCGAGCTGATCAATTTCGACGAGGACGAACTGCGCAACGCGGTGCCGTTGCAGAACCTGCGCACGCGCATCCATCGATTGACGAACCTGACCGGGGATATCGTCGCATTGGAACTGGAACTGCTCGAGCCGACTCGTTACGAGTTCCGGCCCGGTCAGTACTCGGATCTGCTGATTCCCGGCACCGAGGAGCACCGATCGTTCTCGATGGCGACGACGCCGACCGAGCAGGGCCGCGTGCAGTTCCTCATCAAATGTTATCCGGGCGGCCGATTTTCGGGGTTGTTGACCAACGAGCTGCGCGTCGGCGACGAGTTGTCGTTGCGCGGGCCCTACGGCGCCTTCACCCTCAAGAAGGATTCCGAACGCGACATCGTCTGCGTCGGTGGTGGTGCGGGGATGGCGCCGATCCTCGCGCTGCTGCGCCACCTCACCGAGATCGGTAGTACCAGGCGGGTCCATTTCTACTACGGCGCCCGCACCGCCGCCGACCTGTTCTTGTTGCCCGAGATCGCGGAATTGGGTCGGCGACTGGTCGACTTCGTCTTCGTTCCCGTGCTGTCGGAGCAGACGGACCCGGACTGGGCGGCGCTGGGTGTCGTCGAGGGGGACACCGGCTTGGTCACCGAGGTGGTGGACCGGCGCGAATCCGACCTCGCCGCGGCCGAGGTCTACGTGTGCGGACCGCCACCGATGGTCGAGGCGGCGATGGCGACGGTGGAGGCCAAAGGCGCTGCCCGCGAACGGATCTACTTCGACAAATTCACCACGACGGTTCCGCCGAACTGAATTCGAGAAAAGAGAGTATCGAGATGAGCGCATCTACCGCAGAGCCGGGGACGGCCGCGGAACGTAGTTTTCCGAAGCCGCAGTTCACCGACGCCGAGGCGGGCGCACTGGAGTTTCCCAGTTCGCGCAGCCGCAGCTACAACTATTTCGAGCCGGCGAAATTGCGGGCGACCACCTACGAGGACGTCACCTTCGATGTCCAACCCGATCCCGAGCGGCACCTGAGCCAGGGGTGGCTCTATGGCTTCGCCGACGGTCCCGGCGGTTACCCGCAGGACTGGACCGCACTGAAATCCGTTGACTGGCATCGGTTCCGCGATCCCAACGAGGAGTGGGAGCAGACGATCTTCCGCAACAACGCGAACGCGGTGCGTCAGGTCCAACGCAATCTCGCCAATGCCGCGCTCGCCGACGCCTACGATTCGTGGACCCCGGCGTGGTCGAAATTCGTCGAGCGCAATCTCGGCGCTTGGATGCACGCCGAGAACGGACTCGGCCTGCACGTATTCACCGCGGTGCAGCGGTCGGGGCCGACCAATATGATCAATACCGCGGTCGCGGTGAACAGCGCGCACAAGCTGCGTTTCGCCCAGGACCTCGCGCTCTACAATCTGGAACTCGGCGACGTGCTCGACGGCTTCCAGGGATCCGCGCATCGCGAAGTGTGGCAAGACGATCCGGTGTGGCAAGGGGTTCGGCGCAATGTCGAATTGCTCACCGCCGCCAGCGATTGGGCCGAGGCGTTGTTCGCGACGAATATCGTGTTCGAACAACTGGTCGGCGTGCTGTTCCGCAGTCACCTGTTGATGCAGATCGCCGCCCGCAACGGCGACTACGTCACCCCGAGCATCGTCGGCTCCGGCGAACACGACTACAACCGCGACCTCGCCTACACCCGCGCGTTGTTCGTGTTGCTCACCCGCGACGACGAACACCGCGACCACAACAGGGAAGTACTGAACGGGTGGTTGCGCACCTGGGTGCCATTGAGCATCGACGCGGCGCGTGCGCTGCAACCGATCTGGTCGCAGCCGCAGGAACGCACCGTGGAATTCGCGGAGTCGTTCGATGTGGCCTTACACGGCCTGCGCAGCGTGCTCGCCGACCTGGATCTGGAACTGCCCGAGGAGTTGAACCGATGAGTACTGCCATGGAATTCGGCGCCGGTGTCGGATCGTCCAACAAATGTGGGGTCACCCTGATGAACAATCAGAACGGCTACGTCGTCGCCGAGGTGATGGGCGCCAAGGAAGGGGTCTCGATCACCGAGTATCCGTCGATGATCCGCGTGGACGGACACCGCGTACTGACCTTCGATTTCGACGAGATCACCGATGCGCTCGGCGCGGATTTCGCGCTGTCGGACTTCGAGGAGATCATGTCCACCCATTATGGGCGGATGGTCCACTTCGACGACCGCACCATGCTTTTCGCCAATCCGGAGGACGCCGCCGAGTACATCGATTTCGACCTGAAACCGGTGTAAGGCAGCGAAGCGAACGAAACCTCGTGGACGGAGTACCTCATGTATGAGAAAGACGGCGAGAAGTATTTCATCGTCGACGCGCACGTCGCCCTCTGGGACGCGCGCGAGCAGAATCAACGCAACATTCACGGCAAGCAGTTCATCGACTGCTTCTACGACTATCACCGCAATCTGAGCCCCGAGTCGCAGGTGTGGTCCTACGAGGAGTACCTGTATCAGGGCGGCGACCGGTTGATGAAGGACCTGTTCGAGGACGGCTACGTCGACCACGCGATCTTCCAACCCGCGCGCCTCGGCGAGTTCTACCGCAACGGGTTCGGGCAGACCGAGGAAGCGTTCGCGCTCACCCGGCGCCACCCCGACAAGCTGACCTACAACCATTACTTCGACCCGCGTGCGGGGCAAGAAGGACTCGATCAGCTGCACCGCGACGCCGAACGCTTCGGTCTCAAGGGGATCAAGCTGTATACCGCCGAATGGCGCGGTGATTCGCGCGGATACAAGCTCGACGACCCGTGGTGCTACCGATATCTCGAGGCGTGCCGGACGCTCGGTATCACCAATATTCATATCCACAAGGGTCCGACGATTCGTCCACTCGATCGCGATGCCTTCGATGTGGCTGACGTGGACAAGGTCGCCACCGACTTCACGGACCTCAACTTCGTCGTCGAACACTGTGGCCTGCCTCGGCTGGAGGACTTCTGCTGGATCGCCACCCAGGAGCCCAATGTGCACGCGGGGTTGGCCGTGGCGATCCCGTTCATCCATTCGCGGCCACGGTATTTCGCGCAGATCATGGGGGAGTTGCTGTACTGGCTCGACGAGGATCGCATCCAGTTCTCCAGCGATTACGCACTGTGGACGCCCCGGTGGTTGATCGAGAAGTTCGTCGATTTCCAGATCCCGGCGGACATGACCGAATACACGCCGATCACGGTCGCGCAGAAGAAGAAGATCCTCGGATTGAACGCCGCCGCCATGTACGACATCGACGTACCGGCCGAGTTGGCGCTGGCGCAACCGGCGGTGATCTGAGATGGCCACCGAGCATGCGTACGCGACGGTGACGACCATCGAGCGGAAAGTGTGGGCCGCACTGGATGCGGTGCAAGACCCCGAGTTGGCCGAGTCGATCACGGCGTTGCGGTTCGTGACCGAGGTGCGGGTGGTCGAGGGCGATGTCACCATCCGGCTGCGGTTACCCGCGTACTTCTGCGCACCCAATTTCGCCTATCTGATGGTGGCGGACGCACACGATGTCGCCGCGGCCGTTCCCGAAACCGGCACGGTCCGCGTGATATTGGAGGATCATTTCGCCGCGGATCAGATCAATGCCGGTGTCGAACGGGCGACGGGATTCACCGGAAGTTTTCCCGGTGAGGCGGCCGAGGAACTCGACGAGCTGCGAAAAACCTTCCAGCGCAAGGCGTATATCGCGGCGCTGGAACGGGTCGTGCGGCGATTGTCGGCGGCGGGGCGGATGGAGCCCGCGCCGCTGCTGCTGACCCTCGGCGATGTTCCCGAAGGCGTCGAGCGCACCTCGTTGGAGCGTCGACGCGCGGCGATCGGACTCGATACCGCGCCGGAGTCGTCGCTGCTGGTCGGCGACGACGGCATTCCGGTGAAATCCGGCGATCTCGCCCTGCGCCTCAGTTACGCCCGTGCGGTGCGGGTCAGCATCGAGGGCAATGCCCACCTGTGTCGTGGCCTGCTCGCCACGCGCTATGGCGACGACAGCGCGTCCGCGCGGAACGGAGCGGCGTGATGAAAGCCGTGCGGCTGGCCGCATACGACACGAAACCCGAACTGGTCGAGGTCCCCGACCCGAAGATCGAGTCGCCGCTGGATGTGATCGTGCGGGTCGGCGGTGCCGGGGTGTGTCGCACCGATCTGCACATCATCGAGGGGCAATGGGAGGCCAAAAGCGGTGTGGCCCTGCCGTACACGATCGGTCACGAGAACGCGGGGTGGGTGCAGGAGGTGGGATCGGCGGTCACCGGGCTCCGTGTCGGCGACCCCGTTATCCTGCACCCGCTGGTGACCTGTGGGCTGTGCCGCGCGTGTCGATCCGGTGACGACGTGCACTGCGACACTTCGCGATTCCCCGGCATCGACGCCGACGGCGGCTACGCCGAATATCTGCGCACCAATGCTCGCGCGGTGGTGGGACTCGATCCCACGCTGGCTCCCGCCGATGTCGCGGCGCTCGCCGATGCGGGACTGACCGCCTATCACGCGGTCGCCAAGGCGGCGCGGCACCTGAGGCCGGGTGACACGGCTGTCCTGATCGGCGCCGGCGGGCTCGGGCACATCGGCATTCAGGTGTTCGCCGCGTTGTCGGCCGCGCGGATGATCGTGGTCGACCGTTCATCCGACGCACTCGCCTTGGCCGCCGACCTCGGCGCGCACCATACGGTGCTCGCCGACGGCGACGAGGCCGCGGCCGTGCGCGACCTCACGGCGGGCAACGGTGCGGAGGCCGTGATCGACTTCGTCGGCGAAGGTGGCGCCCTCGAAGCCGGAGTCGCCATGCTGCGTCGCGCTGGCAGCTACTACGTCGTCGGCTACGGCGGCGCGCTCACGGTCCCCACCATCGACATCATCTCGGCCGAGATCAACTTCGTCGGCAACCTGGTGGGTTCCTACACCGACCTGGTGGAACTGATGGTGCTCGCCGCGCAGGACCGGGTGCGCCTGCACACCGCGAAATATCCGATGCACGAGTTCGCCACCGCACTGGACGATCTCGCCGCAGGGCGCGTCCGAGGTAGAGCGGTTCTCGTTCCGTAACAGAATGATTCAGCACAGAACGGTGGAGATGCGAGATGGCGAAGGAACTGCGCTTCGGCGCGAATGCCAGGGAACTGCTCGAATACGGGGTCAACGCGGTCGCGGACGCGGTGAAGGTGACACTCGGGCCGAAGGGGCGCAACGCGGTGCTGGAGAAGCTCACCGGCGCACCGACGATCACCAATGACGGGGTCACCATCGCCAAGGAGATCCAGCTGCGCGATCCGTTCGCCAATATGGGCGCGCAGCTGGTCAAGGAGGTGGCCACCAAGACAAACGGTGTCGCGGGTGACGGCACCACCACGGCTACCGTCCTGGCCCAGGCGATGATTCGGGAGGGCTTGCGCGCCGTCGCCGACGGCGCGAACCCGATTCAACTCAAACGCGGGATCGAACGCGCCACGACCGCGGTGATCGAATTGCTCGGCGAACGCAGCCGTCGCGTCGACGACGAGACCGGTCTGCGTCATGTCGCGATGCTCTCGGCCAACAACGACACCGAGATCGGTGACGTGATCGCGGAGGCGCTGTGGAAGGTCGGGGTCAACGGCGTGGTCAGCGTGGAGGAGACCCCACGGATCGGCCTCGGCCTCGACTACATCGACGGCATCGAGTTCGACCACGGCTACCTCTCGCCGTACTTCGTCACCGACAAGGATCGGATGGAGGCGGTGCTCGACGACGCCTTCGTGCTGCTCACCAATCAGAAGATCTCGACGGTGCAGACCCTCATGCCGGTACTGGAACAGGTCCAGCGCGCGCAGCGGCCGCTGGTGATCCTGTGCGAGAACATGGACGGTCCAGCGCTGAGCATGTTGGTGACCAATACCGTCCACGACACTTTCCGCTCGGTGGTGGTGCGCGCGCCCGGCTTCGGCCATCGGCGGGTGGCCGAGTTGGAGGACCTCGCCGCGCTGCTCGGCGCGACCGTGGTGAGTGCGGATTCCGGGGTGGCGTTGGAGAACGTGCGCGTCGAACATCTCGGCCGGGCACGCAGGGTGACCGTCACCGAACGCGCCACCACGATGGTCGACGGTGCCGGATCTCCCGAGGAAGCCCTGGCGCGGATCGCGCAACTCGAGCGCGAGCTCGAACGCACCGACAACGAACACGACCAGGACAATCTGCGGTTGCGGATCGCACGGCTTTCCGGCTCGGTCGCGGTGATCCATGTCGGCGCCGCCACCGATGTGGAGCTGCGGGAGAAGTTGCACCGGGTCGAGGACTCGTTGTCGGCCACCCGCGCGGCCATGGCCGACGGTGTGGTGGCCGGTGGCGGCACCGCGCTGCTGCAATCGCAATCGGTGCTCGATCTGCTCGAGCTCACCGGCGACGCCGCGGAGGGGAGAGAGATCGTGCGCCGTGCCGTCGAGGAGCCGCTGCGGTGGATCGCCGTCAACGCGGGATACGACGGTGACGAGGCGGTCGAGAAGGTGGCGAATCTTCCTGTCGGACACGGGTTCAACGCGCTCACCGACAGCTACGTCGACATGTTCGAAGCCGGGGTGATCGACCCGGTCGAGGTCACCAGGTCGGCGCTGCGCAGTGCCGCCTCGATCGCGGCGCTGCTGTTGACCACCGAAACGCTGATCGTCGAGGAAATCATGGTCAACCCCGGTGCGATCATGGCACCGGGATTCGGTGACCTCGCCGAGGGGCTGGTTCGGCCCTCCAACATCTACTGATCGTCGACAATGGGATGTTCGTCGCGCGCACCGCCCGCGCACCAGGTGGTCGGGCTGTGTCGCGGCGGCCCGACGCACCGCAGGAGGAAAAGATGATCTTCATCGTCGTGAAGTTCAAGACCAAGCCCGAATGGGCCGAACGCTGGCTCGAGCACGTCGACGCCTTCACCACCGCGACCCGCGCCGAGCAGGGAAACCTGTGGTACGAGTGGTCGCGTAGCGTCGATGACCCGACCGAATATGTTCTGGTGGAAGGTTTCCGGGACGAACAAGCGGGCGCCGACCACGTCGGTAGCGAACACTTCGCCACGGCCATGCGGCATCTGCCGCAGGCGCTGGCCGCCACCCCGAAGATCATCAGCCAGAACATCGACGCCACCGGGTGGTCGGACATGGCGGAGCTGGCCGTGCCGTAGCCGGAGTCAGGCCGGTGTCTGCCAGGTGAATCCGGCGGTATCGACGAAGGCGCCCGCGTTGGCATCGATGCTGAGTCGAGGCGATCCCGAGCCTTCGGGGTGCTCGATCGACGGCGGAATAATCATGGTCGCGACGGCGGTGTACTGCGCATGAGTCTTCGGCAATACGAGTACGCCTTGGCCGTCGCCGAGGAGGGGTCGGTGACCGCGGCGGCGCAGCGGCTGCGTGTCGCGCAACCCTCGATGTCCCAGCAGATTCGCAGCTTGGAGCGGGAGCTGGGCGTGCAACTGTTCGCGCGCACGCCGACCGGGCTGGTGGCGACCGTGGTCGGCCGTGCGTTTCTGCGGGAAGCGGAGGTCGCGGTGCGCGCGTCGCGGCGGGCGCGGGCCACGGCGCGGGCCGGTGCCGACGAGTTGGTCGGTGAGCTGGTGGTTGCGGTCCAATTGGGTTTCGGGACGCGGCAGTTGCCCGGCGCGCTCGGCGCGCTGCATCGGCGGTTTCCTCGACTGGAGGTCACCGTCTTCGAGGAGCCCGGTTCGGCCGAACTCGAACAACTGGGCCGTCGGGGTGTGCTGGATCTGGCGCTGATGGCGGCGTGTGCGCGCACACCCGAGGACGCCTACCGACTCGGCGAGGAGGAGTTCGTCGTGGTGCTCGGTACCGGGCACCGTTTGTTGGCGGCGGAGCGGGTGGAATTGCGGGAGTTGGCTCAGGAGCCGTGGGTGCGGTTCGGGCGCGACAGCGCGCTCGACGCCGTCTTGCTTGCGGTGCTGCGAGGGCATGATCTGACCCCGACGCCGGTCGCTCGGGTTTCGCAGACCGCGACGGCGGTGCGGTGGGCCGCGCACGGGCTCGGTGTGACGCTCGTGCCCGCCTCCGCGGTTCCCGCCGGTCACGAGCACCTGATGCGTCCGGTGTTTCCCGCGGTATCCCAGCCGGTGGTGGCCGTGACGCGGCACGAAGCGGGTCCCGCGGAGACGGTACTGCTCGAACTGCTGCGTCAGGAGGACTGGTCGGATTCCGTGCCGGGTGCGGCGGTGGTGTCGACGGTCGATGGTCAGGCGGAGGTTGCCTGAATCAGGTTCTGCCCCCGCGTCATTCGCCGGACCTCCGCGATGCGGGCCGGATCTCGACCTGTTCTTTGATGCCTCGGGTATCGGGGAGCGGGGTGTCGCGGCGGCCGATGAGGACGACCGTTCATCGGGGCGCGGTGGTGGCGAGCTCGCCTCTGCGTTGCAGACCCAATTTGCGCAGCAGGTGTTCGACGTGGCCCTCGACCGTCCTGGTTGACAGCACCAGTCGTTCGGCGATCTGCCGGTTCGTCATCCCCGCGACCACGTAGTCGGCGACTTCCCGTTCGCGCGCGGTCAGACCCGCTCGATGATAGGGGCCCGCCGACGCCATCGCGGTGGGTACGACCGCGGTCTCGCCGTGGCGATCGAAGATGAAATCGAGGATATCCGAGGTCGACATGGACCTGCCCTCGTCCCAGTACTTCTGGAACGCCGCGTCCCCCACCCGATGCCTGGTGGTGTCGACGGCCTTGGCGCGCAAGGCGATCCACCGCTTCGAGCCGTAGAGCTGCTGGCCGATCGAGTCCCACATCGACGACGCCGCACCGAGCATGACCGCCGCGCGGCCGTCGGCGCCCAGCTCGGCCGATGCCCAGCCGAGCAGGTCGGTCATGAGCGTGGTGCCGAGGACGTCACCGAAGGACTGTTGGATGCGTAGCCCGTGGATCGCGAGATCGCGGGCGCGGGTGTGGTCGCCGCGCAGCAGCGCGGTGAGGCCGAGGCCGTAGGCCGCGTAGGAGTGAAACCAACGCTCACCCAGTGCGGCCGTCTCGACGTATACCTGCTCGAAAAGCGCGCCGGCGGAATCGATCTCATCGGCCGCGCTGAGCAGCATGCCCTGGTGGATGCGCAGCATGGCGACCAGGTCGGCGGGTGCGCGGTGTTCGTCGTAGCGACGCTCGGCGTCGGTCATGCTCGCCCGTGCCGCGACGAGGTCGCCGGCGAACATGTCGCGTAAACCACCGATGTGCGTCGCGGTGGCGGCGAGGTCGGTGGCGCCGATCTCCTCGGCGATCCCGCGCGCCCGATACAGCGAGTATTCGGCCGATTCCCGATCGCCCTGCAATGTCTGGACCAGCGCGAGCACGAGCAGTACCCGACCGCGTGCGCTCGCATCGATATCGGGAAGGGCGAGGGCGCGGGTCAACCACATCCGGTGCTCGCGCACCGAGATTCCACACGCCCACAGGAACATCGACGAAGTCAGCGCCTCGACGCAGGTGCGAACGGCGCAGCGGTCGTCGGGTGCGGACATGGCCGCGCCGAAGGCGGCGCGGATATTGCCACGATTGTGTTTGATGATGTCGACGTGCCGGATCTGATCGGGTCCGTGCCAGTGTCGCGCGGTCGCGGCGATGGTCTCGCCACACCACGCGAGCAGCCTGGTGTGCAGCTGACCGCGTTCGCTCGGTGAGAGGTGGTTGTGGCCGTACTCGCGAATCGACTCCAACATCCGAAATCGCACGTGCTCTTCGTATTTCTCCCGGACCACCACCGATTTCGTCACCAAGGCCGCGAGCGTGTCCATGATGGTGTCCTTGGCGGGATAGATGTCGGCGCAGACCTTTTCGGCCATCGACAGGGTGAACCCGGCGGGAAATATCGATAGTCGCGCCCACAACGCGCGTTCGGTGGGGGAGCACAGGTCATAACTCCAGCCGATCGCCGAGGGCAGGCTGCGGTGTCGCGGCGGGCCCGTTCGTGCGCTCGCGGTGAGCGCGGCGGGCCGGTGCACGATGAGGTCGGACAGGTCGTCGAGCGACAGCACGGTGAGCCGGGCGCAGGCGAGTTCGATGGCCAAGGGCAGGCCGTCGAGTTGCTCGCAGATTCGTTCCACCGCGTCGACATTGCGGTCGGTCAGCTCGAATCCGGAGAGCACCGCCGCGGCGCGGGCGGTGAACAGTTCCACTGCGCCGGAGCCGTTCTCGTCATGTGTCGGCAGCGGTGGCAGGTGGAAGGCGTACTCGCTGGGGATGGCGAGGTGTTCGCGGGTGGTGGTGAGGATGCGCAGGGTGGAGGTGGCCGACAACAGGCGGTCGGCCAAGGCGGCGGCGCCGTCGATGACGTGCTCGCAGTTATCGAGGATCAGCAGCATGCGGCGGTCGCGCAGGTACTCGGTCAATACCTGTTCGGGTGAACGGTTGTGCGCCTCGCGGTTTTCCAAAGCGAGGGCGTCGCAGGCGACCTGTGCGAGCAGCGAAGCCGTACGGACGGCGGCGAATTCGATGAACCGCACGCCGTCGGGGAAGGCGCGCCGGAACTCGTGTGCGGCCTCGATGGACAGGCGGGTCTTGCCCGCGCCACCCGGTCCGATAATGCTGACCAGCCGGTTGTCCCCGAGTAAGCGCCGAAGTTCCCGCAACTCGGTGCGTCGTCCGACGAATTTGGTTGCGGGGGTGGGCAATACCCCCGCCGCGATCCGGCTGGATGTGGTGTTGGAGTGCGCCAGTTCGGCGCGGACCTCGCTGACTTTCCTGGCCAGGGCGGTCCTGGAGCGGCTCCAATGCACGCGTCGGCCGATTTCGGCGATCGTGATGCCCTGGTCCTGGATCAACAGCTCGCGCACCTGCGCGTCGACGGTGTCGGCGCACTTTCCCACCCGGCTGCGATGATCGTCGGGTGCGGCGTTCAGCGCGAGTGCGCGACGAACGGTGTTGCGCGACATCCGCATCCGCGCTGCGATGCCCTTGATCGACTCACCGGCCTCGTGGCACCGGCGAATCTCGGACCATTCGTCGGCGTTCATCGTCCTCCACCATCGCACTAGCTGAGATCTGGATCACTGTCCTCCGGAGGGTGTCGAGATCGCAACCAGGGGGGTCAGGATGTGTCACCGATGGCTGGGTGCGGCGATCGTGCTGCGGGCACCGAGTGGCTTTCACGTGCCTGTTCTTGATTCGGGGGTCGCGCGGCGGGTGCCGCGGCCTGGTACGTAGTGATTCTGCGGTCGGTGTCAGGAGTGCGATGACAACCCGCTGATAATAGCGAATGTCTATGACTGTTTCGGCCGTGTCTCTCCGCCGCCGACCGCGTGGAGACCGGCACGAGTGCGGACCGAATGTCTACTTTCGCGGACTGTCCCGCCGCTGTCGCCCGCTCATAAGGTGACATTCCGTTGTAACCCCGATCACAGAGGGAGCGCGTTGTGAGCCGCTTGAAGTTCGGCATTTTCTTGGCACCTATCCACCGGCCGGGGCAGAATCCCACCCTGCTGCTGCGCCGGGACATCGAGTTGGTGCGATACCTGGAGGACCTCGGCTATGACGAGGCGTGGTTCGGTGAGCACCACTCGGCGGGTGCGGAGATCTACGCGTCCCCGGAGATCATGATCGCCGCCGCGGGTGAACAAACCAGCCGCATCAAGCTGGGGACCGGCGTGACCTCGGTGTCGTATCACAACCCGCTGTGGGCGGCCGAGCGGATGGTGATGCTGGATCACCTCACCCGAGGCAGGGCGCTGTTCGGTCTCGGGCCCGGTTCATTGCCGACCGATGCCGCGATGCTCGGGCTCTCACAGATCGACACCCGAGAATTGTTGGCGGAGAACGCCGACATCATCATGCGGCTGCTGCGCGGCGAGACGGTGACGGCGAAGACCCGCACCCACGAACTCATCGACGCCAAGATCCAGATGGCGCCCTACTCCGACCCGCTGTTCGACGTGGTGGTCGCCGCGATCGCCTCGCCGACCGGTGCGCGTCTGGCCGGTAAGCACGGCATCGGGCTGCTGTCCATCGCCGCCACGCTCACCGCCGACGGATTCAGTGCGCTGCAACATCATTGGGGTCTGCTGGAGGAATTCGCGGAGCAGGCCGGACGGCGCGACGAGGTGGATCGGTCCACCTGGCGGCTGGTCGGTCCGTTCCACCTCGCCGAGACCGAGGAGCAGGCCTACCGCGACGTCGAGCACGGCATCGAGTACTGGTTCAACTACCTCCAGCATGTCGCCGCGTTCCCGCAGATGGACGTCCGAGGCAATACCAAACGCGAGATGATCGACTTCATCAATTCCTCCGGCATCGGTGTCATCGGCACCGCCGAGCAGGCGCGCGGTCAGGTACAGCGCCTCATCGACCAGTCCGGCGGTTTCGGCACGCTGCTGGTGCAGGGGCACGACTGGGCGAATCCCCAGGCCACACGACGTTCCTTCGAGCTGTTTGCCCAGGACGTCATGCCGCATTTCCAGGGTCAGGCGCAGCCGATGCTGGATGCCGCGGCCAGGGCCGAGGCGGTGCGCGAAGGACAGGCGGCCGAGCATCGCAAGGCCGTCGAGCACATGACACAGAAGTACACCGCAGAGTTGGGCAGGGGCTGAGCACCATGGCGAAGGTTCATGTCGAGCGAGAATTTCCGCAGTCCGCCGCGACCGTGTGGGCGTGGGTGGGTGACACCGCGACGGTGGCGAACTGGATCCCCGCGATCGGGGAGTCGCACATGGTCGAAGACATTCGGCACGTCACCTTTACCGACGGCAATCCCGCACGGGAGCGCATCGTCGAGCACGACGACGCGAAGCGCCGCTACACCTACGAATACCTCGACGGCCCACTGCCTTTGCGCGTCTACCGTTCCACGATCGGTGTGGCGGACACCGCACACGGATCGAAGGTCGTGTGGTCCGCGGAATTCTCCGCCGAATCCGAGGCCGACGAACCCGGTCTCGGCACGGCCATCGACGGAATCTATTCGGACGCGCTGACGGAGTTGGCGACAAAGCTCGCCGGGGCGTAGTTCCCGCTCAACGATCGGCCTTTCGGCGGCTCGCGGGTCGCTCGGTGACATCGGTGCGGAATCGGCGAAGGTGGCGGGGTTGTCGGAATATTCGCTGATGCAAACATCAGCGAATAGCAGCTCCCGCAGCGGCGGCAATGCGCGCGCTCATAGGAATTATCGAAGGAAAAGCAGAGCGATGACGGAAAATTCCACGGATTCAGCGGCTGGATTCACCGACCTCGTCGAGCGAATCACCGTGCTGCATAATATCGCCGAATGGTCGGAGCGCACGCGGGACATCGAAGCTGTCGCCGGATTGCCGAGGTTTACCGATGAAAAATCCTGGGCGGCCTTCGATCAGCTCTCCGTCGGAGACGAGACCCGGCTGCCCGCATGGTGTCTGCTCGCGCGGGCACCGGATCTCGGCCGCGTGATCGTGCGCGCCGCGGAGCTGGGGTGGGCGGCTGGCGCCCCGGTGCTCGGCGCGCACGAGACGAGGGTCGTGCTCACCGCACCGTCCGGGCTGGTGGTCGTCGCCTACTCGCCGCTGCGGCGATGATCGCGGCGGGGAATGTGGTGGCGTCGCAGTACCGCCGCGGCGAGTTCGGCGCGGTTGCGGTACCCGGTGGCCTCGAAGATGCGGCTGACGTACTTCTTGATCGAGAGCTCCGAAAGGTTCAGTGCCTCGGCGATTTCGTGATTGTTGAGCCCATCGCTGACCAGCTCGGCGACCTCGATCTGGCGTACGGACAGGCGCGTGAGCGGGTCGTCGACGGGCGCGCTTTCGGCGTGGACCGTGCTCGCGGCCACGCGCAATTGGCGCGCGAGCAGCCGGACGGCGACGAGATCCTCGCTGTCCCAGGGGCGGATGTGATCGAACATCCCGACCAGTGCTTCCCCGTCGGCGAGGGTGAGGTGGATCGCGGCCGCGGAGTTGATGTCGTTCGGATTGAGGTAGTCCACGACGTAGGAACGCTGCGGGGTCGGCAGCCTGGCGAGTTCGTCGAGCGTGGCGAATCCGTTGCGGGTGAGCAATCGCCGTGCCGTGGGCATGGCGAAAACGTCTTTGTCGCTCCAGGTTTCCTGATAAACGGGCAGCAATCGCTCGGTGGCGCCCGTGAGTACCGGCGCGGGGTCGGCGAAGATGGCGGGATAGTTGACGCCGTGGAAAAAGGTGACGTCGCGGACGCCGAAGTGGATCGCGATCAGCTCCGCGAGCGAATGCTTGAATTTCTCCCCACCGCGCGATTCGGCGCAGAACTCCAGGACGGACATGACGCCGAGGAGTTTCTTTCGGGAAAGTTCGTGCCACGTACGCACGGTCATGATCACCACCTCGTCGGGGGACCAGGGAAACATCGCTCGCCGACGATCCTGCCACCACTTCGGAGTATATCCCCTGTGGATTCGGTCGAGGCCGAAAAGGTGCGCACGCATTATTTCCAGGCAGCTGCGCGGCGCAATGTGCGAAGAACGGATTCGGCGACGAGCGAGCGGCTTTCGATATTTCCGTACCGTCGTCGGAGGGTGCGCGTCCGGTGGGCGCGCTACGTGTGCGGTACCCGGATCACCGACCACGTAGCGGACCACGTAGTCGTCCCGATGTCCGCGCGACCTCCTCTCCGTCACTGTGACTCGTGTCATAGCCCGCAATGCCGCGGGCGCGATCGGAAGGACACGAACATGACCCTTACCGCTGAACCGCACAACGCCCGTACCGGGCGCGGTGCCGAATATATTGCCCGCGCCGCGCAGGCGGCGACGGTGATCGAGACAGAGGCGAACGCTATCGAGCAGGCGGCGACGATCACCGACACCGCCTTCAAGGCCATCGCGGACGCCGGACTGTTCTGGATCCTGGTCCCCGAGGAGTACGGCGGCGCGGGACTCGACATCGTCAGCGCGTTCAAGATCGTGCAGGAGATCTCGCGCGCCGACGGTTCCACCGGGTGGGCCTTCATGGCCAACGCGTGCAGCATGGGTGTCGCCGTCGGCTTCATGAACCAGGACGGGGCGCGGGAGATCTTCGCGCCACCGGAGCGGGGGATCACCGCGGGCATGATCGTGCCCACCGGCTCGGCCGTACGAGTGGACGGTGGTTACCGGGTCACCGGCCGGTTCCAGTTCGCGAGCGGCTCGGCGCACGCCTCCTGGATCGGTGCCGGGTTCGTGGTGCACGACGACGCGGGGAATCCGATCGTCGACGCCGAGGGAACGCCCGATTGCCGGATCGGCTTCCTCCCGCGCGCGGAGGTCGAGTTCCTCGGCAACTGGGATGTGATGGGCATGGTCGGCACCGGCTCCTACGACTACCGGGTCGAGGACCGCTTCATCCCGGACCGTTTCACCATGGAGACCTTCTCCACCGTGCCGACGCGTCCCGAATCGGTGTATGAACTCGGGCTGCTCGGCATCGGTGTCGGCGGCCACGCGCCGGTCGCGCTCGGGCTGGCGCAGCGGGCCTTACAGGAGATCGCCGGAATCGTGGAAAACAAAGTGCGGCCCGGCTATTCGACCGTTGTCGGCGATTCGGAACTGTTCCGGCTCGACTTCGCGCGGCACGAGGCGCTCTACCGTGCGGCGCGCGCCTACGTCTACGAGGCCTTCGGTGACGCGGAGGCCACGGCGGCGGCCGGTGGCGAGATCAGCGCCGAACAGCGTGCGCGGTTGCGTCAAACCGCCACGTGGGCACAGGAGGTCGCGGGTGAGGTGGTCACCTTCGCCCATCGCTGGGCGGGCAGTGCGACGGTGCGTAATCCCAGCGCGCTCGGCCGGTGCCTGCGCGACGCCGCGGTGGCGACGCAGCACGCGCTCATCGACAGGATGACCCTCGTCGAGGCCGCCGCCGACATCGTGCCCGCCTACCGCCGCTGAACTTCTCTTTCGAGCACGACCTGCCTCGCGCCGAGCGCGGGACCGGAAAGGACATCATCATGGGTCAGTTGACGGGCAAAGTCGCCCTGGTCACGGGAGCCGCACGCGGACAAGGACGCTCGCACGCGGTCCGGCTTGCCGAGGAAGGCGCGAACATCATCGCGCTCGACCTCTGTGCCGACGCCGCGACGACCGAATACAAGGGAAGCACGGTCGAGGATCTCGACGAGACCGCACGCGCGGTCGAAAAGGCCGGTGGGCGGATCCATACCGCCGTCGGTGACGTGCGTGATCTGAAGTCGCTCGAAGGTATTGTCGCCGACGGTATTTCGGCGTTCGGTCGGCTCGACACCGTGGTCGCCAATGCCGGGGTGTTCTCCTCGGCACCGCTGCACGAGCTCACCGAGGCGCAGTGGGACGAGATGATCGACATCAATCTCTCCGGCGTATGGAAGACGTTGCGCGCCACGGTGGGGCACCTGATCGCACAGGGTGAGGGTGGCTCGCTGATCTTGGTCAGCTCCACCGGCGGATTGCAGGGTTTCCCGAATTTCGCGCATTACGTCGCCGCCAAGCACGGCGTCACCGGCCTGGCCCGTACCGCGTCGAATGAGCTGGGGCAGCACCGAATCCGGTGTAACTCGGTGCATCCCACCTCGGTGCTCACCGACATGATCGACCACGAAGCCATGTACCGGCTGTTTCGGCCCGACCTGGATAAGCCGACACACGAGGACTTCCGCGAGGCATGCCAGGCGGGCATGAACGTGCTGCCGATCCCGTGGCTGGAGCCGGTCGACGTCTCCAACGCCGTGGTGTGGCTGGCCTCGGACGCCTCCCGCTACGTCACCGGGATCGCGCTCCCTGTCGACGCGGGCGCGCTGTCGAAGGTATAGCACGAACCGAGGCACCGATAAGATCGAAAAACATAGGAGCAGAACATGACTCAGAAAAACGCGGAAGCCTTGCGCGCCGCCTTCGCGGCCGCCGACACCGGTGACGCCGGACCGCTGGTCGCCCTCTACCACGACGACATGACGTGGGCCGGGTTCACCTTGACCGGCACCCAGCGCCTCTACAGCAAGTCCGAATTCCTCGAGGCGTTCGGTGTGCTCGCCAAGCTCGACGAATCCAAGAACGAGGTCACCGACGTGCAGATCGTCAGCGATGAGATCGTCGTCGCGAATGTGCGCGTCTACCGGCGCCTCGGCGACAAGGAGCTGGACATCACGATGGTGATGACCCACCGCTTCATCGACGGCAAGGTCACCCACGGCACCGACATCGTGCCGTCGTCGTTCGAACGGTTCTGGGCCACCACCGGCCTGACCGTCTGAGCGAACCCATCGGAGAATCGAGGTTGAAGCAGATGACTACCCGGACCACCACCCGCCGGGATCCCCTGGCGACGACACTGCCGGAGGCGATCACGGCATTGCGGCTCGGACAGGTCGCGCTCGTGCTGGACGACGTGCTCGACACCGGCTGCGACCTGGTCACCCTCGCGGGGGTCGGGTCGGCTTCGGCGATCGCGACCATGGTCCGGTACGGGTCCGGGTTCCTCTGCGCCACCGTCGATTCCGAGACCTGTCGGCGACTGGATCTCCCACCGGTCACCTGGTGTGCGGATGCCGACGACCGATATGTGGGGTCGATGCGGGTGGCGGTGGACGCCGTGGCGGGCACCACCACCGGCATCTCCGCACACGATCGCACGCGGACCTTGGCCGTGCTCGCCGATCCCGACACCACGGCGCGACACCTGAATCGGCCGGGACATGTCATTCCGGTACTGGCCGAACCATTGGGGGTGGCGGTGACGCGGCCGAACCTGCACGGCGCGCTCGCCACCCTGTGCGAACATCGCTCGCTCGCGTTCTGCGCGAGCCTCGACCGAGGCGGCTCCGGCCTGCTGGATCGGGTCGAGGGCCCCGCTCTCGCGGTCATCCGCTGCTCCGAAATCCTTGCCGCCGTGGGCGATATCTCCCCACGCCGCACCGCTACCGGGCTGCTGGTGCCGCCCCCGTTCTGCTAGAAGGTTCCCCGCTCATGACCGAAACCACCAGGACACCACTCGAAACCGGCTTCCGCGAAGCGATGGCGCATCTGTGCGCGCCGGTCGCCGTGGTCACCGCGATGGACGGGGCACGCCCGCACGGCACCACCGTGAGCGCGGTCATGTCGCTGTCGCTGGAACCGCTGTTGGTGGCGGTAGCGCTGGCCGACACCTCGGACTGCCTCGGATTGATCAACGCCAACCGAACATTCGGGGTCAACGTGCTCGCGGCCGACCAACACGCTGTGGCGTCGCGTTTGGCGAAGAAGGGGCGGGAGAAATTCGCCGACCTGCCGTGGGAGGTCGCCGGTGGCGTGCCGAGGCTGTCGGGTGCCGCCGTCTGGTTGCGCTGCACCCTCGCCGACACGGCGCCCGGCGGCGACCACCGGATCCTGATCGGTGAGGTCCGCGATGTCGCGACCGTCACCGAGGCCGCCCCCTTGACCTACCACCGCCGCCAGTTCGGCACCCACCTCCCACACCTCGACTGAGCAGGAAACACGATGAACGAAGTTGTCGGCGCGGCGCGATCGCACGCACTCGGCGATATCCCTCGGCGCAGCGCGGCCAGGTTTCCCGACCGCACCGCGCTGATCCACCGCGCGACCGTGCTCACCTTCGCCGAGCTCGATCGCAAGATCGACGCGGCCGCGAACTGGCTGTGGCAGGCGGGACTGCGCCCCGGCGATCGCCTGGCGATCCTGTCGCACAATTGCTGGCAGTACCCCGTGGTGATCTTCGGCGCCGCCAGGATCGGCGTGGTCGCGGTGCCGATCAACTTCATGCTCACCTCCGGTGAGATCGCCTACCTGCTCGACGACTGCCGCCCGAGCGCCTTCATCGCGGAGGACGCGTTGTGTTCGACAGCGCAGCAGGCCATTTCGGCGGCATCGGCGAAAGTGTCGGTACGGCTCGCGATTTCGTTGGCCGAGTCAGCCGTGGCGACACCGAGGGGCTGGACCGATTTCGAGCGAGCCATGGTCGAGACCGGCACCGCCGCCGCACCGGAAATCGCGGTCGACGACGACGCGCCGATCAGAATCATGTACACCTCGGGGACCGAATCCCGTCCCAAAGGTGTGTTGCACTCGAGCCGAACCTTGATGTGGCAGTACCTGAGTTGCGTCGTCTCCGGCGGGATGGCGGCCGACGATATCGAGGTGCACGCGCTGCCGCTCTACCACTGCGCGCAGCTGGACAACTTTCTCATCACCGATATCTACCTCGGTGCGACCAGTATTGTGCTCGACCGGCCCGACCCCTCGGCGATCCTCGACGCCGTCGAACGGCACGGCGCCACCAACCTGTTCTGCCCGCCCACGGTCTGGATCGCGCTACTTGACCGACTGTCGGAGCAGAACCGGGCGCTGCCGAGCTTGCGCAAAGGTTATTACGGCGCGGCGGCCCTACCCATCGAGGTACTGCACGATCTGCGCGAGAAGTTCCCGAATCTGCGACTGTGGAATTTCTACGGCCAAACCGAAATGGGCTCGCTGGCCACGGCTTTGCCGCCGTCGGAACAGGATCGCAGGCCCGGTTCGGCCGGTCGTCCCGCGTTGAACGTGCAGACCGCGATCATGGACGACGACAATCGCGTGGTGGCGACCGGATCGGTCGGCGAGATCGTGCACCGCAGCCCGCAGGTGACCCTGGGGTACCTGAACCAGCCCGAAAAGACCGAGGAAGCGTTCGCGGGCGGCTGGTTTCACTCCGGTGACCTCGGCTACTTCGACGAGGACGGCTATCTCTGGGTGGTCGACCGCAAGAAGGACATGGTGAAGTCCGGTGGCGAGAACGTCGCGACCCGCGAGGTCGAGGAGGTGCTCTACGAGATCGACGCGGTGGTCGAGGCCGCCGTGTACGGGATCGCGGACAGTCGTTGGATCGAGGCGGTCGCGGCCACGGTGGTGGTGCGTGACGCGTCGGTGAGCGTGGAGGATATCGTCGCGCACTGCCGGAAGAAGCTGGCGCCGTACAAGATTCCGAAATCCATCGTCTTCGCGGAGGAATTACCCAAGAACCCGAGCGGCAAGGTGCTCAAGCGGACGCTGCGGGAAAACCATGTGCGCCTCGGGGATTCGGCATAACGAATCCCCGAGGCCGCCGATCACGTCAGGGCAGCGGTGATTCGCGGCGCAGTTCGGCCTTGGCGATCGCCTCGATGTGCACCTCGTCGGGCCCGTCGAACAACCGCATCGCGCGGTGCCAGCCATACATCGCCGCAAGCGGTGTGGCATCGGAGATCCCCGCGCCGCCGTGCACCTGAATGGCCCGATCGATGATCGTGGCCGCGGTGCGCGGCACGACGACCTTCGCCATGGCGACCAGATCCTTCGCCGCCTTGTTGCCACGCACGTCGATCACGTGGCTGGTGTGGTGGCACAGCAGCCTGGCCTGTTCAAGCTCCACCCGTGATTCCGCGATCTGTTGGCGCACAACGCCTTTGTCGGACAACGGGGAACCGAAGGCCGTGCGGCTCTTCGCGCGCGCCACCAGCATGGCCAGTGCGCGTTCGGCCGCGCCGATGGCGCGCATGCAGTGGTGGATTCGGCCGGGGCCGAGCCTGGCCTGCGCCGCGGCGAACCCGCCACCCTCCTCGCCGATCACGTTCTGCACCGGGACGCGCACGTCGGTGAACTGGACTTCGGCATGGCCGTGCTGATCGTGGTGGCCGAAGACCGGATAGTCGCGCACGACGGTGACGCCGGGGGTGTCGCGGGGGACGAGCACCATCGTCTGCTGGCGGTGGGTCGCCGCGGTGGGGTCGGTCTTGCCCATCACGATGAAGAACGCGCAGCGCGGGTCCATCGCACCGCTGGTCCACCACTTGCGGCCGTTGATCACGTAGTCGCCGCCGTCCTTGGTGATCCTGGTGGCGATATTCGTCGCGTCGCTGCTGGCGACCTCCGGTTCGGTCATCGCGAAGCCCGAGCGGATCTCCCCGGCGAGCAAGGGCCGCAACCACTCTCGGGTCTGCTGCTCGGTGCCCAGCAGATGCAGCAGCTCCATATTGCCGCTGTCGGGTGCCTGACAGTTGATGGCTTCGGGGGCGAGATCGAGGCTCCAGCCGGACAATTCGGCGATCGGCGCGTACTCGAGCTGGGTGAGGCCGGACTCGGCGGGCAGGAACAGATTCCAGAGGCCCTCGGAGCGCGCCTGCTTCTTGAGTTCCTCGACGACCGGCGGCAGGACGTGGTCGTCGGGACCCGCTTCGCGGCGATACCGCTCGTATTCCGCCTCGGCGGGGAGCACGTCCTCGCGCAGGAAACGGGCCATACGCTCACGCAGGTCGCGTGCGCGCTTGCTGGGGGGTGGCAGCTCGTAATCGGACATGAACCTCTCCTGAACTTGGCCGAGCGTTTGATCGGTATGAGTCTAGACTATGTGCTGTTGACGGCGCTTATAGTGGCATATTAGGTTGCTGTTCTGTTCAATGTAACCATTCGAGCGTTCGGGTTTTGGAGAATACGATGACGCGGAACGGCCCACCTGGAATCGAGATCGACGCGCTGGAAACTTTCCTGCGCGCGCACCGACCCGGAATGTTCGACGGTCGATTGGCGGTCACGCTGATCTCCGGTGGACGCTCCAATCTCACCTACCTCGTCACCGACGGGCGCCGGAAATGGGTGCTGCGCCGCCCGCCGCTGGGCCACGTGCTGGAAACCGCGCACGACATGTCGCGCGAATACCGTGTGCTCGAGGCATTGGCCGACACCGACGTTCCGGTGCCGCGCCCCCGGGTGATCGCCGGTCCGGAACCCCTGGGCGCCCCGTTCTACGTCATGGACTTCACCGAGGGCACGGTCCTGCGCGAGCGCGGCGACCTCGACGATTTCGGTACCTCGCCACGCGACCTCGCGCACAACCTCGCAGACACCCTCGCGCGGCTGCACCTGCTCGACCCCGCCGCGGTCGGCCTCGGCGAGCTGGGCAGGCCGCAGGGTTTCCTGGAACGACAG
Source organism: Nocardia callitridis (assembly GCF_039543305.1). Classification (NCBI taxonomy): domain Bacteria; kingdom Bacillati; phylum Actinomycetota; class Actinomycetes; order Mycobacteriales; family Nocardiaceae; genus Nocardia; species Nocardia callitridis. The sequence continues at coordinate 196,508 of NZ_BAABJM010000004.1, forward strand.
GTGCGCAGGTGGCAGCGCCAACTGCTGGCCTCGCACAGTCGTGACCTGCCCGAACTCAGCGCGCTCGGGGAACGGCTCGCGCGTGAGCTGCCGATCCAGCAGCCACCGGCGATCGTGCACGGCGACTACCGGCTGGACAATGTGATGGTCGACCCGGCCAGCGGTCGCATCGTCGGCGTACTCGACTGGGAGATGGCGACCCTGGGTGATCCGCTCACCGATGTCGCGTCGATGGCGTTGTGGTGGGACGGGATTCGCGGCCTGAACAGTCCCGTCGCGGCGGTACCCGGCGACGTACCCGGCTTTCCCGACAGCGACGTGCTGATCGAGCGGTACTTCGAACGCGTCGGTCGAGAACCGGCCGACCTGTCCTGGTATCTCGGGTTCGCCTACTACAAGATCGCGGCCATCTTCGAGGGAATCCACTACCGCTCCCAACAGGGACTGACTGTCGGTGCGGGCTTCGAAGGGCTCGGCGTCATGGTGCCCGCGCTGGTCGAGCGTGGGCATGCGGCACTCGTCGCCTAGTAAAGATGCTGTGCGACAGGCGATTTCCCGACCAGTGTGGTCGGCCGGTGCGGGAAATCGTCTGTCGATGATCACGTCGAGGGCGCTCCGACGATAGCGAGCGCGAAATCGGTGTACTGATCAGCGGTCGCCTCGGGGGACAGGCCGCCCGTCGGTGACCACCACTGCGGCAACGCGGTACAGAGTGTGACCACCGCGCGGGCAGCCTCCCGTGGAATCGGCGTCGCCAGCAGTCCGCGCCGACAACCCTCGACGACCTCGTCGTCCACCATGTGCTGAATCTCCCGGCGCGCCGTCGCGATCCTGGTGCGGTGCGGCTCGTCCAAGCTGCGCATCTCGCTCGCACCGATGAATCCGAGCGCGCGCCGATGCGTGTGGAACAGGGCGAGGCATTCGACCAGCAGTTCCAGGCGCGCCACCGGACCATCGCCTTCGGCACGCGCGGCACGGCAGCGCCAGTGCAGGTCGTCCATCGTCACATCGAGCAACGCGACCAGCAGATGCTGTTTGGTCGGCCAGTGGTGATACACCCCGGCGACCGAAAGACCCGCGCGTTCGGCCACGTCGCGGATGGTGGCGCCGTGATAGCCGAGTTCGACGAACGCCTCCAACGCGCCCGCCAGCGGTGGCGCCAGCCGCAATGGCGCGAAGTGACGCCAGTCTTCCTCGGCGGCTCGCCCGGTGCCGGTCCGCAGCTGCGCGACCTCGACCCCGAAGACCTTGGCGGCGGCCTCGAGCCGCTCCTCGGTGACCCGCGCCCGCCCGTTCTCGATGCCGCTCCACGTCCCGACACTGACCCCCACCGTCGGTGCGACATCGCGAATCGTCAGCCCGCGCCGCACTCGCGCCTCGCGCAAGCGCTGCCCCAGCAGCGCACGATCGTCGTCTTCGGTATCCAGTCGCCGCCCAACCACCCCGTGCTCCTTCCTCGGTCCGACGACCACCACCGGCATCGCTTCGGTGCCACTCTACCGAGCGGTTCACTGGAACCGTGCAAACGCTCGGGTCTTGTTCAGAACTCGCCGCTGCGCGCCAAGGCGTTGTCGACGTAGTCGTCCGCATGCTCACGCAGGTAGGGACAGCAGCTGATCGGTTCATCGTCCGGGCAGGTCAGCAGGTGAGCAAGGATGCGGTCGGTGTCGCCGCCGCATTGCAGGAACTCGGTCGTGACGCGCTGGTTGGAGAAGGCCGAGATCGGTCAGGCCGTCGCGCGGTGAATTCAGGTGGTGCGGTTCGACGGGGTGGGTCGACGGGGTGGGTCGACCCGCACCACCCGAAGGCGGTCTGCGGGATCAGTGGCCGCCGAAGCGGCCGAACGGGCTCGGCTTGATGGTTGTTTGTTGTGTGTCAGGCGCGGAACCCAGTGTCACAGTGACGGTGTGGGTGGTGCCGTTGGGTTGTGCGACCGTCAGGTCGACCTTGTCGCCAGGGACATGGGTGAGGGTCTGCGCCATGAGGTCGGCATAGGAATTCACCGGTACTTGGCCGATATGCGTGACGGTGTCGCCTGCCCTGAGTCCACCTTTATCCGCGGGACCGTCGGGTTGGACGTCGGCGACCGCCGCGCCTGCGGTCGGCTGATGCGGGTCGGTGAGGGTGCCGCTGACTCCGAGCACCGGTTTGGTGGCGGTGTGGTCGTGCAGGAGCTGATCGGCGACGCGCTTGGCAGTGTCGATGGGAATCGAGAAACCCAATCCGAAGGATTGGACCCCGCCCTCGGCGCTCTGTCCGGTCTCGGCGGCCGAATTCACCGCCACCACTTGACCGTTCAGATTCACCAGTGGACCACCGGAGTTGCCCGGATTGATCGGCGCATCGGTTTGCAGGCCGTTGTAAACGAGGGCCTGCCCGCCCGATTCGTCGGCGGCCGTGACGGTTCGGCTGAGCGCGCTCACGATTCCCGCGGTCACGGTATTGGACAACTCTTCAGGACTGCCGACCGCGGCGACCTGCTGGCCCACCTTCAAGCTAGAGGACTCGCCGAGTACGGCCGGGGTGAGATCGGTGACGCCGTCGACCTTGATCACCGCGAGGTCATAGGAAGGCGACGTTCCGGTGATCGTCGCGGATTCGGTATCACCGCCCGGTAGTTCGACACTGATCTTTCCTCCGCCGAGCGCACTGGACACAACGTGATGGTTGGTCAGCACGTAACCGTCCTGGGACAACACAATTCCGCTGCCCGCCATCACGCCTTGCTGATCGGCGACTTTGATGTCGACGGTCGATTTCATCGCCGTCTGCGCGGCGTAGGTGACCGAACCTGGCTTCTCGTCCACTTCGTTCGGTGAGGTTTGCGTCGTGAGCGCCGGGGGCGACGAATGCTGGTTCAGCAGAAGAGCACTGCCGCCGACCCCGACACCACCACCGATCAACCCGGCGATCACCGCCGTGACGACAATCGGCGCGGACACTCGCCCACGTCGCGGCGCGGATGGTGGCGCTTCCACCAGCGGCGGCGGACCCTGCGGCGGTAATCCCTGCTGCGGAGGGAGATTCGTTGCACCCCAAGCGTTCCCGTGCGGCGGTGGCGGCTGGGTGGGCTGCCACGAGGGAAGAGGCTGTCCGACCCCTGACCAATCTTCACTCATCGCGCCAGCATCGCCCCCGATCCTGAGATTCCGCGCAGAACACGCATGCCGCAACCTGAGGATGCGGCATGCGCAACCGCTTCGGGTGCCGGGAGTTCGCCTCATCGAGCTGGGTCTTCGGTGTCGTCCACCTCCGGCGCTCGGGCGTCTCTGATCGATTCGCCGCGGAACGCGTCCTCATCGGATTCCCGCATCATGTCGTGCAAGAACTCGATGTCGTAGACGAAACCGTCTTGCGCGACAACGAACCACTGGCCGTCGACATGGCTTTTTAGGTAGCCCAACACTTCGTCATCGAGCGTGGTCATCGCATCAACTTGCGGCGGGTGAATGAACCCTCCGCGCATCCACGATCGCCGGGGTGGTTCGGAGCCGAGGACACGGAGTCCGTCGGCGACCCGTTGCAACATCGCGATATCAGTGGGTGCCGCCCCGAAAAGCGTTGCTTCGACCTCGGATTCGGCATTGGTGCTGACTGTCCGCGCGTCCGGGGCGGTCACCGCTGCCGCCCCGCATCCGGGACAATGCGGCCTGCCTCGACCAGCACATCCCACGCGACCTGCTTGCGTGCGCAGTCGCCACGTTGACATGCGATGTACTGACGCATCACCCGATGCGCCTGCTCCACCGTGTACGGGTTCGCGGGTGCGCTGTGGTGCACGCACCGCTCCCACGACGGCGCCGTGTCGAGTCGATCGGTGATGGTGATCTCTGTCATCGGAGACCTCGAAGGTGTTGTGTGAGCGGTGGTTTGGATTAACGCCACGTTCCGGGTTCGTGGCATGCCCTAGAACCTGCGGAGAGCTTCGGCGTCTCCAATGCATCGAGCAAACCGTCGCCACTCCTGGACATGGAAGGTGGCAAGTCACGGTCAACGGCACTTGCCACAGCCGCGCATCGGGTAACAATTGACGTATGACCAGGGGGCATCGATGACCAATCCGACGACCGAACCAAACGGGCAAGCTGTCGACATCGCCGATGAGTTGGCGCGTGAGATCAGGCGGCTCAGACTCGCTGCTGGACTGAGTCAACGTCGGCTCGCGGCGAAGATCGGCTACTCCCGCCAGTACGTATCCATGACCGAATGGCAAGACGCGGCCCTTCCCTCGCAGGAAGTGACGGCCGCGCTTGATACCGCGCTCCATGCTCAGGGTGCGCTCTTGGCGATCCGTGCTCGCGCGAAAGGCATTCGACAGGCGAAACACGAGCCCCCGAGGGAGCAGGGTTCATCGTTCGTGCCGCCCGTCGCGGAACATGCTCACTTCGTCACGGAGCCCACAGAATCGCGTGAGAACGGTAATGCGCCGGAGGGATTGGCGGATGTCCTCGGTCGCATCCACAAGTGGAGTAGATCGGTCCACCCCGGCGTAGTCGAACATCTGCGGGTCAACACGCTTCGGACCATCGAGCAGTACGAGACGCTCGATAGCGCAAGCCTGGTCGATGGGCTTGTGCGGCAGCGCATGTGGATCGACGATCTGTTGCAAGAATCGGCGCCTGAGCGCCAGCGGAGGCAGTTGTTCGACGTAGCCGCGCAGACCTCCGGATTGCTCGGGTTCATCACCGTCGGAATCGGTGATTTCCCGTTGGGGCGGGCCTATTGCGCAGAGTCATTCCAGCTGAGTGGCGTGATTGACGATGCCAATCTGCAAGCGTGGGCTCGTGGGCTGCAGAGCTTCTGTGAATACTACTCGGGAAGGTATGACGAGGCACTGAATTATGCTCTGGACGGGCTTTCATACGCTGGGGATGGTTCACAACGTGTCAGACTCTTGGTGAATGGTGTAGCACGCGCATATGGAAAGCTGGGTGATTCGAATGGAGTGCGTCTCGCAGTGGACGATGCGTACGAGGCATTGAGTAAAGGTGCTGTCCCCCAAGGGGTCCCATCGAGTATTTCACTCGATTGCTACAGTGTCGCCCAAGTTGCCGGAAATGCCGCCACCGCTTATGTGTCGCTGTCGATGCCGGACAAGGCGGAAGAGTACGCACGGTCTGCGTTGTTGGAAATGAATAGTTCCAACTCACCGTGGGGTCGGTCGCTCGTCACCGTTGATCTCGCGCGTTCCCACATTCAGTCCAAGCAGCCGGATGTGGAGTACGCGTCCAGTCTGATGATCGATGCGCTAGGCAGTTCGTCGGGCAAAGCAATGATCCCGCTGCGGCATCGAGCCGCCGAGTTCGTGCAGGATGCCACGGACCGATGGGGGAAGTTGCCGCGGCTGCGCGAGGTTCGGGAAGCGCTTGATTGCCTCGAGTAGTCTCGTCCACTACTACGGCGCAACCACACGAGTAAGGATGTCGGAGTATGTTGCGGCTCAAAGATCACTGGACGCGACCAGAAGGCCCCTTGGGCTACTACTGGTTTCTGACGTTCGAAACCTCACCAGAACTGAACACGTTGGTCAGCGGTTCCCAGGAAGCGATCGACTACCCCTATTATGACGCGGCGCCTCTGGCGAGCCTGCACCTCACGTTGGACCGAATAAGCAATGACCCGACAAGTGTTGGCGCTGATCTCGAATCCATCGAACGATCCGCCACCGAGGTGTGTCGAGAGTTCGAACCGTTTCAGATCACGGTCGATCACCTGAACTGCTTTCGCAGCGCAGTCGCGTTCGATGTGACACCGGCCCAGCGGGTTCGGCAGCTCCGTGATGCCCTACGAGGAGCCACCCTTCACGCGTTCCCCGCTGCTTCGGTCAAACGCGGCGATACGAACCCGCACATTTCGATCGCCTACGCGAACGTCGACGATATCGCGGGGGACCGGGTAGTGGAGAAGATGGGCCAGGTCAACGGAAAGGTTGGTGCGGCCAGGGTAACCGTCCGGGAGGCAACGATGGTCCTGCTCGAACGGCGGCAGCGCTCGTATGCGTGGGAGGTGATCGCGAGGGTTCCGCTGGCTGGCTGATACCTCGTTTGTACCTACGACAACACCCGTTAGGTGCGGTGCGCAGTCACGCCCCGTGCTCGCGGGCGATCGCGCCGCGTACTTCCTGGCCCCGATCGCTGTAGGTGATGCCGAGGTGTGGGCAAAACGCCTTACCGCGGACCGTTCCTGGCGCGGAGGAGGACTTCGTCCTCGGTGAGTGCGCTGGCGGGGTGATGGCTCAAACACATGGGGACGACGAGCTTGCCGAAAGACATTCCTTCCGTCGCGCCGTAGAACCTTCCGGCACGCAGTCGCGAGATATCGTCGACCGCACCGCCTTTGGCGCGTGCGAGTTCCTTGGCGGCCTGAATCTGCACCGAAGCGTTCAACAGGCCGAAGAACTGGGTCGCCGAATTGCCGGTGACCGCGTTGTGCAACGCTTTCGGGGCCTGTGTGGCATAGACCAGGCCCAGGCCGTACTTGCGTGCCTGCGCGGCGAGTTTGAGCGTGCTTTCAGTGGAAGCTGTCGTGCCGCGAGTCGGAACGAAGGTCTGCGCCTCGTCGAGGACCAGTAGTCCGCCGAGCGGTCGGTCGCCAGCCGGGTGGCGTTTGATCCACGCGAACAATGCCAGTTGCAGCTGATTGACGAATGTCTGCCGCTGTTCGTCGGTCGGCAAGCCGATGCAGCTGATAACCGAAACACGTGCCCGTTTCCCGACAGCGGGTGTGAGCAGCATGCCTGGGTCGAGGTGGTGGCCCGCTCCGCCGAAGATCGGATCGTTGATCATCGCCGCCTTGAGTTCCTCCGCCATGCTCGCGGCGGAGCGTGCGGCATCGTTCATCGTGCTCACGCCCTCGGGCAGGTTGCTGAGCATGGCGATGAACGCACTGAGGTCGGCGCCGCCGCGTTCGGCGAAATGCCGCATCGCCTCGGTCAGCACGGCTTTGCCGGTGGGCAGCCGTCGCGGGGTCAGCCCGGCTCGCGCCACCAGGCCCGCGACCGATGCGTCGATGGCCGTACGGAATTCGTCGATGTCCTCGCGTACGCCACTGAAGTCAGGGAGCGGGTTCAGTGCGAGTGGGCGGCCCGCTTCTCGCCGCGGTGTCCAAACGACCACGTCTGTGTCCCTGCGATAGCGCTCGGCCAACGTGGGATCGTCTCTTCCCCATCCCGCGGGCGGCTCGGGCCATCGATCGCCGAGGCGGGCGAGGTCGTTGTTGGTGTCGATCAGGATGGAGGAAACCCCGTGAAGTGCCGCCTCCTCGACCAAACGGCGCAGCAGCACCGTCTTGCCAGACCCGCTACCGGCGAAAACCGCGGTGTGTTTGCGCAAGAGCAGCAACGGAACTCGGAATTCGCGACCGGTTTCGACGTAGCGGCCGAGGAAGACCGATGGTTCGCTGTCCGGTGCCGGATCCGTTGGCAGGCTCGGCGGCTCTGCGGTGCCTTCGGTGGCTCGAGCGGCCCGCTCGTCGTCGCGTCCGTCCACCACCGGCCGGGCGCCCTCGGTGTCGTTGCCAAGCGCCTCGGGTGTCGAATCAGCCACGGGAGCGACAGGCGTGGAGGCTGCACCGCTGGTAGCGGTTTCTTCGTGCGCGTCCTCGATACCGTCGAAGATCTTGCTGAACAGTTGCGAGGTGCTCGCCGGGCGCCGCGCGACCAGCCACGGGATGAGTGCCGAATTCGGTGTCGCGAACATGGCTTTCAACGCAGTGAACGTGCGCAGGTCGTCATCGGAGATCGGAAGTGCGAGCCCGTTGGCCGCCTCGAATTCGGCCAGTTTGGTGGTGGTGACCCGGCCGGGGGAGAACGGAGTGTTGCGCAACACCACCAGATGTCGCTTCGATGTCCCCGCTTGCAGCCCGGCTTCGAGTGTCGCTGACTTCAGTCGGTTCAGTACCGCGTTCGGGTGCGGGTGGGCGATCGCGCGGAAACTCCAGTGCTCCTCGTCTTCGGTGGCCTCCACGATCGTCCTGCGCAGTCGCGCGTGCAGTGCCGTGTTGATGACCGAGGCGGGATCGATCTGCCACTTCGGGCGGTCCTCGGTGCGTTCCAGGATGAAACCGTGCAGCGCGGCGTCCAACAGCGCCGACATCTGGCTGTCCTCCTGTTTCGGATCGAGTGGGCCGATCACGTCGGCGTCCGCTCGTAGGCGAGCGAACCTCGCGTCGACGGCGGTGAGATCGACCGAGGCGACTGTCTGATTGACGGACGAAAGCGATTCGGGGACAACGCCGAAGCGCTCGAGCTCGGCGACGACGTCGCTGTCGAGGCAGCGCCGCACATGCCCCTCCACCTGCTGGAGCAGCCGACGAGGGGTATAGGCCGAGACCTCGGCACCGTCGAATGCGCCGGGAAGGACCGGCCATGTCGGGTACGGCGGAGTGAATCCGATCTCACCGAACAATTCCCCGAGGTGTCGTTCGATGATCGCCGACGCCACTGCCGCGCCGGGCATTTCGGTGGACAGTTCGAGCACGGTGAAACGATCCGCGGTGGAATTCACGGCTCTGGTCGCGATGAGTTCCCACGATTTCGGAATGCACGCGGCGACGATAATGGTTCGGACGGTGTCCTCACGCATCCGAATCAGGCCGTCCGCCAGTCGATTCGCGAGCAGGTCGGGGTTGTTCGACTGCCCGGACTGCGCGATCACGGTGTCGATTTGGTCGACCGCGAGGACAACGGGGCCGACGAGCGCGAACAGGCGCGTCAGGTCGTTGAAGACCAATTGTGGTGCGCGGTCGCGGTCCCGGAAGCCCCACTTCTGTGCGGACTCGGCGTCGATACCGTCGTCCAACATCAGGAAGCTGTGTCCGGTCTCCCGAAATTTCTTGGACTGGAAGAGTACGAGTGCCCGCAATGTGTCCTGGCACTGCATGCCGACCTGCACGTCCAGATCCTGTATGCGGTCGAGGAATTCGTCGAGATCGTGCCGGCTCACCTCGATGGTGCCGCGCAGTCGCATCCGCGACTCTGGGCCGGACCCGGTGAGTTCGGCCAGCTTGCCGAGCATCCGCCCCAGCGGCCCGCCATCCTGACCGAGCAACCGGTTGACGATGCCGTGCACCGCGCCCGCCCAGAAGGACTCGCCGTCGATGAGCTTGGGCATGAAGAACGCCCCGCCCGCCTCCTCGACGTGTTGACGCAACCAGCCGAGCATGTGCGTCTTGCCTACGCCGTGCTCGCCGCTGAGGACCAAGCCGACCGGAGTGCTTTCGGGCCTATTCGTGGCACCGCGTACGGCGCGGGTGATCGCTTCCGTTGCGCGCGGATGCAGGCCGTCGACGTGGTAGCCCAGTGGGCTCCAGATCTGATTGGCGGCCAGCGCGCTACTGAACTGGATCGAGGTCAGTGCGTAGTGTTGCTCTTCGTCGATCCGGCTCACCGCGGCGCCTCTATCGTCAGCAGGTGTCTCGGTGTCCCGCCCAGCACGATCGCGGCGTCCCGATCCTGTTCGGTCAAAGTCTTCTGGTCCGCTTCGGCGCGCACATGGACATCCGTGCGACGCGCCAAAAGTTCTATGCCCCTGTCGAATTCGCTTTTCGGCAGGTCGTCGAGGTGCTCGCGGAGCACGGCCAAGCGGATCGGTACGGCCTTCTTCCGTGACAGTCGCGCATATGCGTTTTCCACCTCTCGGGCCACATCGGGTTGGAAGACATCGGCGAGCGCGTTACCCGAATCCGCGAGGTGGCGGTGTAAGCCGCCGAGGACCGCGTACAACGCGCCGCCCGCTCCGCCGGAGCGCAGTGGTCGCTCGTGCACGAGTTCCCGCGCACACCACACGGTTCCGCGATCGGTGAGTTCGTGCACGAATGCTCGGCCGACCTTCGTGCTGGCGACCAGATCGAGCTCGTTGAGGCGGCGGCGGTGTTCGCCGTCGAGTGTGATGCCCGCGAGCGCGTGTAACTCGGCATTGGTGAGTTCGCGTGCCTCGGCCATCAGTACGAGAAGCACATAGCGCTCGGTCGCGGACAGGTGAACGTCGGGTGTCCGTGCTTCGGACATGCATGTCCCCATTTCTTTGCGGTCAGGTCGCTGGTCGATCGATGACGGTGAAGCCGGTGGGTGCGGCGGTGATGCCGCGTGCTCGTCCGAAGCGAGTCACCGGCCCTTCCACCCGCACGGTGTGACCGTCCCGATGTGCGGCCAATGCGTCCTGGTAGTCGTCGCGGTTTCGGAGTAGCACCGGCACCTGACGTCGCGTGCCCGAGGCGACGTCGTCGGCGGTGAGTGTGCCTCGCACCTTGATCTGCCATCTGACGCCCGTTTCGTCATCGGCGAGGCTGGTGACCGGGCCTTCGATTACCCCGAATTCCTGCTGGTCGGCTCGCGATCGGGATTCTTGGCGTTTCGGTGCGGCGTTACGTGTCGCCGCGCTGATTCGCTCGGCTGCCCGGAGCGGGAATGTCAGTGCTTCGCGAGCTCGCGGCGCGTGTCGAGACCAGCGGAAGTCGAGCACGAACGGGGTGGGGTGTTCCGGCCCGGCGAGGTCGGCCATGGCCGACCACACCGCGTCGGGGAACTCCTCGTCCGGGAGTTCGGTGAACGTGGTTGTCTGCGTTGCTGCCCGCAGGATCCTCGTCGAATGGTCGAGTACGCGAATCACGACCTTGCGTCCCAGCGGATTCAGTTCGCCCGCTTCGAAAGGGAAAGCGAATTCCAGCCCGAACGTGTCGTCGAGCAGAGCCATTCGCGTGTCCGCCATGAGGTGCCGAATTGTTTCCTGTTTGTGGTGCGCGGCGTAGACATCGTCGTCGGCCACGACTTCACGTGCCGCGACGTTGAGCAACGCCCATGCCGCTTGGACGGTGCTGACACCGGTCGGTAGCGATACGGACTCGTGCTGCTGTGCGCGGTAGGAGATGACATCGGCTGTGGCCGTGGTCATGTCGCGCAATACCGCGGTCGGCGAACGCCCCTCCGCGTCCGCGACGCAGCGCGCCAGTTCCCGCAAACGGGTCATTTTGTCGGGGACCTGGTCGGTGGGTGGCACGAGGACGTCGAATTCGTGCCAGCTCCACACCTCCGCCGAGCGCCACCGGTCGGTGACCTCCCACCCGTTGGCTCGTAGATAGCCGATGACGTCGTCCACCGCGGGCGTCATGGGTGCTACCGGGTGTACGTCGGGGCGGCGCTGTCCGCGACGAGCGCATGCAGGCTGGTCGCGGTGAGGACGTTGCTGATCGGAATCTTCACGCGGATCTGTTGGCGAGTGTCGTCGGGCGACAACGGCACCCGGTCGGACAGCGACAAGTAGTACCCGAGGTGGCGCAGCAGCAGCCCCTCCGTACGCAGGTCGGCGTAGCGTTTGGCGACCGGCGGAACGTGAACGACGAACAGGTAGCGCGGGACGACGTAGTCGGTTCCCGCGAGCTTGTCGAACTGCTTATGGCTGAGGCCGTCGAAATTGAGCACGCCGTGTCGGAAGTCCAGTCGGGAAACAGTTTTCACCTGGACATCGATTCGCGGCGAGAAGCCGGAGGGTGTGCGCCCCGGTAGTTTGAGGCACAGGTCGACCCCGTCCAGGTCCACATCGTCGTTGCCCCACATCAGCCCTGCGGCCGAGGCGAGTACCCGGACGTAGTCGGCGCCGAACTTGCCCTGGTGGTTTCGCGCGTCGAGCACCGATCCCCCTTCGAACGGGTGTCATCGCTCAGGGATGACCAGAACACTCTATCCGCCGTGTGGGTGGCATTCGGTGTTTCTCCGTGAATCGGTTCTCCGCGCGTGCTTCTGCCCCGCCTATGAGAGTTGCTGAGCGGCAGTTTGTTTCGGAGTGTCTTGAAATGCGAGCCCCGATGTGAGCGCCCCGGTGAGTGCGGCTCGACCGATCGCCCTCGCGCCGATCACTCCGTCGCGGCGAGTTTCCCTCCGCCGGTCGAGTCGTGCTCGTGGTCGCAATCGCGGCGGGGTTCCTCGGCGAACAGCAGCAGGGCGAGGGAGCCGACGAGGCAGAGGGTGGCCATGACCAGGAAACCGCCGTCGTAGGTGCCGGTGCGGGCGACGATGAAGCCCATGACCGAGGGGGCGATGATTCCGGCGAGGGCGAAGCAGGCGTCGGCGAAACCGGCTGCCGTGCCGGGTTGGGTGGGTGCCGCGTCGATGGAGGCGACCCACCAGATGCCGCCGGTGACGAAGCCGAAGCCGACGCCCGCCGAGATGCAGATCAGTGCGGTCGTGAGATTGGCTGGGAGGAAGAGGATCGGGGTGATGGAGGCGCCCGCGAGCAATAACGCGATACCGATGATGACGAAGCGGGAGCGGATGCTTTGGGTGCGTTTGTATACCCGGTCGACGATGATGCCGCCCGCGAGCGCACCGACCACGCCCGCGGCCCACGGTGCCACCGAGAAACCGCCGACCGCCTTGATCGACAGGTCGAATTCGTGTTCCAGGTACTGCGGCAACCAATACATGAAGGCCCAGAACATGAATCCCCAGGAGAAGTAGCCGAGGCCGACCAGCCAGAGATTGCGATTGCGCAGGATCGCACCCCAGTCGACCGCCGACTCGTGGCCGCTGTCCTCGCCGTCGGTTTGTCCCGCCCTGATCTCCCGCAACTCCGCCGCCGAGACGAACGACGCCTCGGCCGGGGAATTCTTCAGGAAGGGCAGCGCGATGAGTAGCCAGACGACCCCGGCGAGCGAAAGCACCCAGAACATGCCCTGCCAGCTGGTCAGCGCGATCAATTGGGTGAGGATGGGGCCGCCGATGAGCAGGCTGCCCGATACCGCGACCCCGCCGATGAGCGCGAGCGCCTTGCCTCGTTCGTGCGCGGGTAACCAGCGGCTGGCGATCCTGGTCGCGGCGGGGAAGCATGGCGCCTCACCGGCGCCGAGCAGAATGCGCAACAGGATCAAGCCGATGAATCCGCCCGCGAAGGGCGTCAACGCGGTGGCCGCTGCCCAGATGACCATGCCAACCATGAGCACGCGCCTGGCGCCGTAACGGTCGACCAGCGGGCCCGAGAGCAGGGCGAACAGCATGTAGCCGATCGAGAACGCGGAACTGATGACGCCGTATCGGCCGGGGGAGATGTCGAACTGCTCGCGCAGATCACCGGCGGCGAACGAGATGGCGCTGCGGTCGATGTAATTCACCACCACCAGCCCCAGAATGAGGGCGATGGTCAACCAACGCGATTTCATGGCGAGCTCCTCGAATAACCGTGCGGGTCAGATGACGCCGCGCACGCGCAGGCTGTCGATGTCCTCGGGACTGTGTCCGAGGCGGGTGAGAATGGTGTCGGTGTCGGCGCCGGGTGGACGTCCGGTGTGCCGGATCGAGCCCGGCGTATTCGGCATGCGCCACAACACGTTCTGCATACGGATCGGGCCGAGGTCGTCGTCCTCGACGGTGGTGATCATGTCGGTCTCCACCACTTGGGGGTCGGTGAGTAGATCACTCGGCCGATAGACCGGGGCGACGGCGGCACCCGCGGCTTGGAAGATCTCGGTGACCTCGGCGCGAGTTCGTTCGGCGATCCAGTCACCGACGTAGCGGTCGAGCAGGTCGGCGTGCTGTGCGCGTTGGCGGCCGGTGGCGAACCACGGCTCGTCGAGCACTTCCGGGTGCCCGACGAGCCGCATGACACGTTCGGCGATCGCGTGTGCGCTCGTCGAAATGGCTACCCACTGATCGTCCTTGGTGCGGTAGAGGTTTCGCGGCGCGTTGCTCTGTGAGCGGTTGCCTGTCCGTTCCTGGTCGATGCCGAGTTGGTCGGCGTAGAGCACGCCTGGACCGACCGCCGTCATGATCGGGGTGAGCAGGTCGAGGTCGATCGATTGTCCTGTGCCGCCGTGGCGTTCGCGGTCGAGCAGTGCCATGGAGATCGCGGACGAGCCAGCGATACCCGCGATGGAGTCGGCGAGCCCGAAGGCGGGCAGCGTGGGCGGTCCGTCGGGTTGCCCGGTGAGATAGGCGAATCCGCTCATCGATTCGACCAGGGTGCCGAAGGCGGGTCGTTCGGCGTAGGGGCCGTGTTGTCCGAATCCGGTGACGCGCAGCATGATCAGTCCGGGATTGGGGGCGGCGAGTTCGTCGTAACTCAGGCCCCAGCGCTCGAAGGTCCCCGGTCGAAAGTTTTCGATCACCACGTCCGCTTCGGCGGCGAGGTCGCGGAAAATGGCCTGCCCGTCCTCGGTGCTCAGGTTGAGCGTGATCGTCTGCTTGTTGCGGGCCACCATCTTCCACCACAGCGGCACGCCCGCCTTGTCGAGTCCGTGTCCGCGCATCCCGTCCAGGGTGACCGGGTGTTCGATCTTGATGACCTCGGCGCCGAAATCCCCGAGAATCTGTGCGGTGAGTGGTCCGGCGAGAATGGTGGAGGCGTCGACCACCTTGATGCCGCGCAGCGGACCGGTCGGGAGAGATTCGTTCGGTTCACTCACTGCGCGTCTCCCCGGTACGGCCTGGCCAGGTAGCGTCCGGTCGGTTCGCCGAGGATCGCGCCATCGGACCAGACGCGCTGGCCACGCACGAAGGTGTCGGTGACCGCGGCGGTCAATTCGAATCCTTCGAAAGGTGTGTATTCCTGGGTGGATTCGGAGTCCTGCGCGCGAACGGTCCAGGTGCGGTCCGGGTCGACGATCGCGAGGTCGGCGTCGAGGCCGACGGCGATCCTGCCCTTGCCGGGCAGCCCGTAGCGGTCGGCGGGGTTGGTGGCCGTCAGCTCCGCGATGCGGCGCAGCGACAATCCGCGCTTGCGACCTTCGGTGATCAGGCCGGGCAACAGGTATTCGGTGCCGCCGAAACCGGACTTCGCGGCGAAGACGTCGGTGCGGTCCTCGCCGAACTTCACCTCGTCCTTGCAGCACGCGTGATCGGAGACCACCCAGTCGATATTGCCAGCGAGCAGGTGCTCCCACAGTGCTTCGACGTCCTCGCGCGGACGGATCGGCGGATTCACCTTGGCGCCGAGGCCGCCTGCGGTGTCGATATCGGCGAGCAGATGTCCGATGGTCACCTCGCGGCGGAAGTTCACGGCGGGGAAGGCCTCGGCCATGGTCATCGCGGCCCGCAGTGCCTTCGCCGAACTCAGGTGCAGCAGATTGATATTCGGTAATCCCGTTTCGTCGGCGAGGTAGGAGGCGATGGTGACCGCGAGTCCCTCCGAGTGCTGCGGGCGCGACGCGCTGTAGGCGGCGAGACCGCTCAGCTTGCCCTCTTGTTCGACGAGTGCGGTGTAGGCGCTCATGATCTCGGCGGTTTCGCAGTGCAGCGACAGGGAGATGTAGGGCGCGAGATCGGGGTGCTCTTCGCGCGCCCGCTGGATACCGCGCATCACGAATTCGAAGTGCGCGATGTCGTAGCGCTCGTCTTCGGGGATCATCAGGAAGTCGCTCTGCGAGGTGGAGCGGCCGTGCAGACCGTGGCTGCCGTAGAACATGAAGATCTTGAACGAGGTCACGCCCTGCCGCGCCGCGAGGTCGCCGATCTCGCCGATGTGTTGCCTGGACATCGGCGCGAGGTGAAAGGCGTAGTCCACGTAGCTGTTCGACTCGGCGGCGGCGAGCACCTCGGGGAAGAAATCGGCGTAGGGGCCACCCTTGTTGAGGTAGTACTGCCCGGTGCGCATGTAGGTGAGCGCGGTGGTGACGCCGCCCTGGGCGCTTGCCCTGGACTCGGTGCGGGAGTCCTGCGCGAGCGGGTTGTAGATGCCCCAGTGCTGGTGGGCGTCCACCACGCCGGGGAAGACGAGTTTTCCTGTGCCGTCGATGATTTCGGTGTTGTCGGTGTTCTCGACGCTGAGTTGCGCACCCAGTGCCGCGATCTTGCCGTCGACGATCAGGATGTCCTCGACCACGCCCGCCGCGTCGGCATCGGTGTCTGTGCGCACCACGGTGGCGTTCTTGATCAGGTACGTAGTCATTACTCTCTCCTGGCGGATATCCGGATCTGTGTTGTCGTTGGGGTCAGGCCGAGTGCGTGCGGCCGACGTGTTCTGCCGCGAGGTAAGCGAGCCCGAGTGCGGCGATCAGTCCGTTTCCCGCGAGGTAGCCGCTCGCTCCGTGACCGGAAACGCCGGTGGCCGCGCCGCCTGAGGCGTACAGGCCGGGGATCGGTGCGCCCTCGGCGAGAACGCGTGCGTGTTCGTCCACGGCGAGGCCGCCCTGGGTGTGGAACAGCGCGGGGGTGATCGCGATGGCGACATAGGGTGCGGCGAGCGGGTGCCGTTCGTCGGTGCGGCCCTGCCGGTCCGGCTCCTGGCCCAGTGCGGAGCGGCGAGCGGCGTCGAGTTCGTTCTCGAGGGCGTTCGCGGGAAGATCGAGACGCGCGGCGAGGTCCTCGGCGGTGTCGGCGCGGACAAGAGAGCCGTCGTCGGAGACCGCGCGGAAGTCGTCGAAGGCCATGCACAAGTTTTCGATGTGCTGGTCGACGACGATCCAGCCCTTCGCTTCCGGTTGCGCGGCCAGGATCGCCGCGAATTCGGAGTAACCGCCGGATTCGGCGGCGAAGCGGGTGCCTTCGACATTGACGATGATTCCGCCGTGCAGGACGGTGGCCCACCCGACGAGCGTGCGACTGCGCGCCGACAGTGCGGCGTGGCCTTGATAGGCGTCGAGGTATCCGACATCGGCACCGAGTTCGGCGCCGATGCGCAGCGCGTCGCCCCTGCTGAATCGACCGCCGTGATATTCCGCCTCCGCGATCTCGGGAATCCAGCGTCGCACCAGGTTCGGGTCGGCACCGAAACCGTTGGTGGCCAACAGCACCGACGAGGTCGACACCTTTTCGCGGTTTCCGTCCGGGGTGGCGATGTCGACCCCGGAGACCGCGCCGTCGGTGGTGTGTACCGACTCGAGACTCATCGGTGCGATGACCTCGATCGCCGGGTGGTCGTGTGCGCGCCGCACGAGGTGGCGCAGCAGACGCGAGCCGTGGCGTCCCGTGATGGTGTGGCAGCGGTCGGCGCTGTGGCCCGGGTAGCGGAAGTCCGTGACGAGTTCGAGGTCCAAGGCTTGTTCGTCGGCCAACCAGGTGACCAGGGGAGCGCTCGCCCGCGCGAGTGCGCGGGCAAGCGTTCGGTCCGCCGTGCCCTCGGTCTTGTGCTCGATATCGGCCACGAAGCGTTCCACGCTGTCGTCGACGCCCGCGTCGTGCTGCCATCGTGTCCCGGCCGCGGGGATCATCGCCGTGCACATCGAGGTGTTGTTGCCGCGCGTGAAGTGCTCGTCGGCGTCGACGACCAGCACGGTCGCGCCGAGTTCAGCGGCACGCAGTGCGGCAACGAGGCCGCCGCCGGCACCCGCGACGACGAGGTCGAAGTCAGCGCCGTCCATGATTCCTCCTAATTGTTCCGCTGAACGGAACGCCACAGTGTGGTTCTAAGCACTATGCACTTCTTGCCATCTGTGCACAAGTGCTCCTAGGGGATTTTATGCCGAGCGGGCCAGCTGGAACGCGAACACTCGGGGCTGGACATTCGTTTCTCTCAGCGGTACAACTTGTCGAGAGGGTTTGCGGCGCACCGAGCCCGCGAGCCGAAGAAAAGCACCGAACCCGAGAAACGGAGCCATCGATGGAGTCCTCCGGCGCAGGCACGACCTCGGCCGCGCGGGCGGCGGAAGTGCTGCTCGAATTCGGCCGACGCTCGAGCGCGCTCGGCGTCTCGGAGATCGCCCGCACCACCGGCATGTCCAAGGCGGTGGTGCACCGCATCCTCACCACGTTCGTCGAATGCGGTCTGCTGCTCTACGAACCCGCGACCCGGCGCTACCTGCTCGGCCCCGCCGCCGCGACCCTCGGTGCCCGCGCCCTCGACGTCTCGCCCTTGCGCAGGGTGGCCCGCGAAGCACTGATCGAATTGCAGCGCGCCACCGGTGAGACGGCGACGGTGTCGGGTCGATTGCCCGGCGGGCGCGTCTATCTCGACCAGGTCGAGAGCACCAAGGAAATCAAGATGACCGTCGAACTGGGCCGACGCTTCGAGCTGCACAGTGGCTCGTCGGGTCGCGTCATCCTGGCGCACCTGTCCGACGACGAGCAGGAGGACCTGCTGTCGCGGCCGCTGGCTCGCCTCACCGAGAACACCATGGTCGACCCGGAATCGCTGCGAACGGCCCTGCGCGACGCTCGCGAACGCGGAGTGTGCCGGTCGACCGGCGAGCGCCAAGAGGGCGCGGGATCGATCGCCGCACCGGTTTTCGGCGCCGACGGTGCGGTGATCGGTGCGGTGTCGGTCTGCGGTCCCGGCTACCGGATGACCGAGGACGCCTGCGAACGGCACGAAGAAGCACTCGTGGCGGCGGCGCGTCGAGTCTCGCGTGCCCTCGGCTACCGTGGCCAGGACGCGGCGGCCGTGAATATCGTTGCCGCGGAGCGCGTATGACCCCGCGCAGCTGGCTCTATGTGCCGGGCCACCGCGTCGACCGCATCGGTAGGGCGCTCGAGAGTTCCGCCGACGCCGTCGTGATCGATCTAGAAGACGCGGTGCCGGTCGGCGCGAAAGAACTCGCCTTGACCAATGCGTTGGCGGCATTGGATCTGGCATCCGAGGATCGCGCGATCTGGTTGCGACTCAACGCCATCGGCTCACCGTGGTTGGACGAGGAGCTCGGCGAACTGGCCTCGGCCGTGCGCAAGCCCTCGGGTGTGCGGTTGCCGAAAGCCGAAAGTCCTCGATCGGTGTCGGCCAGTGTCGACCGGATCGATTGTCCGGTCCATGTCATGGTCGAATCCGCGACGGCGCTGTTGGATGCGCGTGAGATCGTGCGCTGTCATCCGCGTGTCACCGGAATCGCCCTCGGTGAAGCGGATCTCGCCGCCGATCTGCGCACGGAATCCGACGGACTGGAGTGGGCGCGCGGGTGGATTGTGGCCGTCGCGCGTGCCGAGGGGCTGGCCTCGCCGGTGCAGAGCGTGTGGACCGACGTCGAAGATATCGCGGGCCTGGCGCATTCGTCGCGGGCCGCTCGTGCGCGGGGTTTCTTCGGCCGGTCGGTCATCCATCCGAAGCAGATCGAGATCGTCAACGAGGCGTATACGCCTTCGCCCTCGGAGTTACGCACGGCCCAGCGGGTCGTGGAGCGCGCGGCGGCGGCAGCGGCGGCGGGCGAATCCGCTGTCCTCGACGAGGACGGGCGCTTCATCGACCCCGCCGTCGTGGCGAATGCCCGCATCGTGCTCGAACGTTCAAGTGTCACAGCAGAACCAGGAGTGCAAGCATGACCGACGACGCCCTTGCCACCGGACAGGACGCACTGTTGCGCGCCGTGGTGGCGACCGACACCGAGACCATCGAACTCGGACACCCGCACACGACCGGGATGCCGTGCTCGCCCAACCACCCCGGCTTCCGGATGACCCTGATTCGCCGCCACGGTGACATGGTGCGCCCCGACGGCGGATCGGCGTCCAACGAGATCATCGTGACCGGTGGTCACGTTGGCACACATGTGGACGCGCTCTCCCACGTCAGTCACGAGGGCAAGCTGCACGGCGGAATCGACGCCCAGCAGGCACAACTCGGCGGACGGTTCACCCAGTTGGGGGCGGAGACGATTCCGTTTCTGCTACGTCGCGGCATTCTGCTGGATGTGGCGCGGGTGCACGGCGTCGAGGCGCTCGACGCCGGTCGCGGGGTCACCGAGGCGGATCTACGCGCGGCCGCCGACGCCGCCGGGGTCACGCCGCGGCGCGGCGACGTCGTGCTCATTCGGACCGGCTGGGCCCGGCATTTCGGCGATCCACAGCACTACCTCGGTCAGAGCGACGGTGTTCCCGGCGCCGATGTCGGCGCGGCCCGATGGTTGGCCGAG
Organism: Nocardia callitridis; assembly: GCF_039543305.1. Classification (NCBI taxonomy): domain Bacteria; kingdom Bacillati; phylum Actinomycetota; class Actinomycetes; order Mycobacteriales; family Nocardiaceae; genus Nocardia; species Nocardia callitridis. The sequence continues at coordinate 216,269 of NZ_BAABJM010000004.1, forward strand.
GCGGGCATCGTCGCGGCGGGCGCCGACACCACGGCGTTCGAACAGATTCCGGCGGGCCAGGGCCACAGTGTGCTGCCCGTGCACCGGGTTCTGCTCGTGGAGAACGGGATTCATATCATCGAACACCTGAACCTGGAAACGGCGAGCGAACGTGGCCTCACCGAGTTCACGTTCGTGATGGCCCCGTTGCGGATCACCGGCGGGACCGGTTCGCCGGTGCGTCCGGTCGCGGTGGTCGCCGCATGAGCCCGGCCCGACACGACACCGACGGCACCGTCGTCGGTCGTCTCGCCGCGCTGGCCGATCACACCCGTGGGGTCGGTCTGGCCGACGAGTTACGCAAGGATGTCGCCCGTCGTGTCCTCGATCTGCTCGGCAATAGCGTTGCCGCACAAGGACAACCGTCCGCGCACGCGGTGACCGCGGTGGCCCGTGACTGGGCGGGTGCGCCAAGGGCAACCGGTATCGGCGCCGGTGCGCGCTTCCCCGCGGCGACCGCCGCGCTGGTGAACGGCACCCTCGCGCACTCGATGGACTCCGACGACACGCACCTGCCGTCGGTGCTGCACCCGTCGGCGTCGGTGCTACCCGCCGCGCTCGCGGTCGGGGAGGCGACCGGCGCGTCGGGGGCCGCGGTGCTGGACGCCGCGGGCGTCGGGATCGAAATCACGGTGCGCCTCGGCATGGGTGGCTACGACGAGGAACTCGGCAACTCCGAGTTCTTCGAGCGTGGTCTGCACGCCACCTCGATCTGCGGCGCGGTCGGGTCCGCCGCCGCGGCCGCGATGCTCTATGGCCTCGATGTCGACGGCATCGCCGACGCCATGGGCATCGCGGCGAGTTTCGGCGCGGGATTGTTGGAGGCCAACCGAACCGGCGGCACCGTGAAGCGCGCGCACTGCGGCTGGGCGGCGCACTCGGGCGTGACCTCGGCGGAGTTCGCCAAGCACGGGCTGACCGGGCCGCCGACGGTGATCGAGGGCAGATTCGGTTTCCTGCACGCGTTCTGCGGTGATCGCGGCGATGTGGACCAGGTTCTCGACCGGCTCGGCGAGCACTGGGAACTGCCGGGAATCTTCTTCAAGCCCTACCCGTGCAACCACTTCACGCACGCGGGGATCGACGCCGCGCGCGCATTGGTGAGCGAGGGGCTGGACCCCGCCGAGATCGTGGCGATCGAGTTGGGCGTGCCGAAGCCGGTGTTACGCACCATCGCCGAGCCTTCGGCCGCCAAGGCGGCCCCGGAGTCCGGGTATCACGCCGCGTTCTCCGGCCCGTTCACCGTCGCACGCGCGCTGCTTGGCGGTTCGGGACTCGGTGTCGGCCACGCCGACTTCACCGACGCCGCCGCCCGCGATCCCCGCACGCTCGCCCTGGCGTCGCTGGTCACCAGCCACGGTGACGACCGCTGTGATCAGCTGTACCCGCACCAGTTCCCCGCGGTGCTGCGAGTGCGCACGCGCGACGGACGCGCACACGAAGCGCGAGTCGACCACAATCGCGGCGGCCCGGCGAATCCCCTGTCCGACAAGGAACTCATCCAGAAGTTCGATCTCAATATCGCCGGACGACTCGCCCCGGAGGTGGCGCGCGCCGTCGCCGACTCGGCGCTCGCGTTGCCTTCCGCCCCGACACTCGATGACCTGATGTCGCGCGTGCGGGGCTGAGCGTTCATCACGGCTGCGTTGGCGTGGCGTTCATGACAGGGGCCGCATTTCTCGGGTGATGGCGGTCGATCAGGATGTGTCCGACGGTGTCGAGGTGCGCGATGCTGCCGCGGCGGGCCTCACCCGCGCGTGTTGTTTCAAGTCCTCGAGCGCGGGTAGCACGCCTCGAACGCAATCCTGTTGTTCGGGAGCTGATCGAAAGGACCTTCATGGAGTCCGTCGCGCAAAAGCTGATTCGGTCACACCTGGTGTCGGGGGAGATGACGCCGGGGGCGGAAATCGGGCTGCGCATCGACCAGACCTTGACCCAGGACGCGACCGGAACCCTGGTCATGCAGGAATTGGAGGCGTTGGGCCTTGACCGGGTGCGCACCGAACTGAGCGCGCAGTACGTCGACCACAATCTGTTGCAGACCGACGAGAAGAACGCCGAGGACCACGAGTTCCTGCTGTCGGGTAGCCGCAGATACGGGCTGTGGTTCTCCAAGCCGGGCAACGGGGTGTCGCACCCGACGCACATGCAGCGCTTCGGCAGGCCCGGTGCGAGCATGGTCGGCTCGGATTCGCACACGCCAGCGGCGGGGTCGCTGGGCATGCTCGCGATCGGGGTCGGTGGGCTGGAGGTCGCGCTCGCGATCGCCGGTGAACCGTTGTATTTGCGCATGCCGCAGATCTGGGGCGTGGAACTGGTCGGTGAGCTACCCGCGTGGTGTTCGGCCAAGGATGTGATCCTCGAACTGCTGCGTCGGCACGGGGTGAAGGGTGGCCTGAACCGAATCCTCGAATTCCACGGGCCGGGGCTGGACACATTGACCGCGATGGATCGGCACGTGATCGCGAACATGGGTGCCGAGCTCGGCGCCACCACCACCGTGTTTCCCGCCGACAACGCGGTGCGCGAATTCCTGCGCTCGGAAGACCGCCCGTACGACTACATCGAACTGCTCGCCGACCCCGGCGCGACCTACGACATCGACGAACAGATCGACCTCGCGACGATCGAACCGTTGATCGCGAAACCATCCTCACCGGGAGACGTGGTGACCGTGCGGGAAGTGGCGGGCGAACCGGTGGCGCAGGTGGTGGTCGGCTCGTCGGCCAACCCCGGTCTGCGTGACTTCGCGATCGTCGCGGCCATGCTCACCGGTCGCCAGACCTCGCCCGAGGTGAGCGTCGACATCAATCCGACCTCGCGCGAGATCCTGGAGGACCTCACCAGGATGGGTGCCACCTTCGAACTGATCCGCTCGGGCGCGCGCATCCATCAGTCCGGGTGCATGGGCTGCATCGGCATGGGGCAGGCGCCCGCGGTGGGTCGCAACTCGCTGCGCACCATGCCGCGCAACTTCCCCGGGCGCTCCGGCACCGACGAGGATTCGGTCTGGTTGTGTTCCCCGGAGACCGCGGCGGCCGCGGCGCTGACCGGCACGATCATCGATCCCCGCGATCTCGCCGAACAGCTCGGGCTCGACCTTCCGGTCCTCGACCTGCCCGCGCACGCGTCGGTGAACACGGCCATGCTGGTGGCGCCGCTGCCGAAAGACGAAGCGGCGCAGGTGGCATTGGTGAAGGGGCCCAATGTTTCCGGGCTGCCGGACTTCGCGCCGTTGGCGGACACGCTCGAGGCACCGGTGTTGCTGGTGGTCGGCGATAATATCTCCACCGACGACATCTCACCCGCGGGTGCGCGGGCGTTGCCGTTCCGGTCGAACATCCCGAAATTGGCCGAATTCACCTTCACCCGCGTCGACGAGACCTACCCTGCGCGCGCCGCCGAACACCGCGCCGACACCGGCCACCTGATCGTCGGCGGCGAGAACTACGGACAGGGCTCCTCCCGCGAACACGCGGCGATCGCGCCACGGTATTTGGGCCTTCGCGCGGTCATCGCCAAGTCGTTCGCGCGAATCCATTGGCAGAACCTCGCCAATTTCGGCATCCTCGCCCTCGAATTCGTCGACCCCGAGGACTACAACGGGATCGAGCGTGACGACGTGCTGCGGATGGACGGACTGCGGGCGGCGGTGGCCAGCGGCTCGGAACTCGCTGTGCGCAACGTGACCAAGGAGACGAAAATCGCTGTGCGCCATACTCTTTCCGATCGGCAGGTGCGCGCTGTATTGGCAGGTGGCGTGATCCCCATGCTGGCCGCGCAACGCTGAGCGGCAGCGGCAGCGGCGCGGCCATGGCGCGCGAGCGTAGCCGCGTGCGTACATCGCGCACGGTCGGGTAGTACGCGCGCATGACGAACAAGGACACGGCAACGCGATTACTGGACAAGGCGGGGAAAACCTTCGCGCTGGACGCGGGGATCACGCTCGCCGACAAACCCGCACCGCTGTATCGGCTGCTGGTGCTCTCGACACTGTTGTCGACGCGCGTGCGCGCGGAGATCGCCGTCGACGCCGCACGTGAGTTGTCGCGTGCGGGGATGCGGACGCCCAAGGCGATGGCCGAGGCGAGTTGGCAAGCCCGTGTCGACGCCCTTGGTCGAGCGCACTACCGCCGCTACGACGAGCAGACCGCGACCGCGCTCGGCAAGGGCGCCGAGCAGCTGCTCGAACGCTACGGCGGCGACCTGCGCCGATTGCGCGACGAGTCGAGCTCGCGCGAGCAACTGCGTCGAGCGCTGGCCGAGTTTCCTCGACTCGGTCCGGTCGGCGCCGACATCTTCCTGCGCGAGGTGCAGCAGGTGTGGCCGGAGTATCGACCGGCATTGGACAAGAAGGTGCTGCAGGGCGCCGAGAAACTCGGTCTCCCGCAGAACGCCAACCGCCTCGCGCGCTTGGTCGATGACGACGAATTGGCCAGGCTGGCTGCGGCCTTGGTGCGCGTCGCGCTGCGCCCGAGTCTCGCCGCGGGCGTCGCGTCCTGACTCGAACGTCCGCTCACGCCAGGAGCGTGAGACCGCGGCGCGCGGCGCCCGTGACACCGTGGCTCGCGGCGCCGAAGCGCAGCAGCGTGTGCTGAAACTCGTCGAGAAACCCGGCGATGACCGAATGCGCTTCGGCGGTATCGGGATAACGGCTGCGCAACGCGAGACCGTCGGCGGTGCGCGACAACCAGAACTGCGCGTCGTCGGCCGCGCTCACATTCGAAATATGTTGTGCGCGCACGGCGTGGTGATGTGTGGCGCCGGGCAGTCGCCGGTAGTCGATGTAGGACATCATGAAGATGTCGTCGCGCACCAGGTCCAGCCCGCCGAGCGCGGCCACGACGTGTTCCAACGGTAGGGTGCCGAGTTCGATTCCGGCACGCACGCCGCGTCCGGTGCGCCGGATGGCCGTGGCCGGGTCGGCGTCGGTATCGACCTCGATGGGCGCGTCGCTGGTGAACCAGCCGACCGCATGGCGCCACGCGTCGTGATGACGGGTGTGCATGGGGAACAACACCCGCGTCCGGTCGCCACCGCCGAGCGACCGGACACTTTCGGCCATGGCGGCCAGGCATCCCGCGAAGACCCCGGAACCCTGACCACGGCAGAGTGTTTCGAATCGCTCGACCGCGGCGGCGTCCAGCACCTGGCGTAGATCGCTGGCCTGTGGCGCTTTCGTACCCGGCGCGAGGCCGAGATCGAGCGGGAACGTCGGCGGCGACGCCCTCGTGCCGAAGAATCGGTGCCATTCGTGCAGCCGTTGGTCGTCGAGCGTGGGCGCCACGGCGGCCTGCTCGGCGCAGAAGTCGACGAAATCGCCGGTCTTCGGCAAGGTTTCGCTACGGAAGCCCTGATAGAGCCTGCGCATGTCCTCGATGACGATCGCGATCGAGTAACTGTCGACGTGCGCGTGATCGAATCCGCAGATGATCGTCGAGCGTTCGGGGCGGTCGATCGCGCCGAGGAGGTATGCGGGAAACCCGAAGGGCCGACAACGCTCGGTGAACGCCTGCCGGAGCAGATCCCGCAGCTGCGTGGCGGTGTCGGCGCGCACGCCGTCCTGTCGGCGCAATCGTGGCGTCGGATACCGCCGCCGGGACGGCCCGCGCACGGTGGAGACGAAGGAACTGCGCAAGCTGCCGTGCCGGTCGATCAGGCCGCGGTAAGCCAGCTCCAGCGCCGCGTGATCGATGGCGCCCTCGACTTCGAAAGACCCTGCGAGCCAAGTGCTTCCACGCTCGGCCGAGGCGAGATGCACCCGTTGATTGAACGAGGGTGCTACCGGGGACGGTACCGACTCGGTGGCGGCGGACTCCGGTGCCCACCACACGAACGTGCCCGGCTCGGGCAGATAGTGGTCAATGGTGGTGACTCGCACCGGCCACCTCCTTGTCGGCACCGGCGCGGATGCGGTAATCACCGTCGCGGGCAATGCTGTCGAAGACCGCACGCAGGTGCGCGTGGTAGGTCGCGAGGTTTCGCCGCGCGAGCGGGGTGTCCGGACTCTGACACCCCACATAGAGGTGGCGTTCGTCGCGGTTGAACCACATCGACGCGTTCGCGGTCGAGCCCTCGCCGGTGCACAGCACGGCGCGCTCGTAGGCCGGTGTGCCCGCGCCGGGGAAGCGACGGAAATCGATGTAGGACAGCATATTCGGGCTCGCGGTCACCGCATCGATGTGCGCGCCGGAGGCGAGCAGCGCGGCGATCACCGATTGCACCGGCACGGCACCCAACCGCATGGCGCGTTGGTAACCCGCGTGCGCGTGCGCGAGCAGTTCGGTGAAAGACGCCGAGGTGTGTACCGGGAAGCTCACCGGAGCGAACTGGCAGAACCAGCCCTGCGACACCAGGAAATCGCCGAGGTCGCGGGTGCTCAGGACGGTCATCCCGTAGTACTCGTCGCGACCGCCGACCTCGTAATCGGTGATCGCCACCGCCGCGAGAACGCCCGCCACGTAGCGTGCGCCGTTGCTCTTGCATACCGCGTCGAACGCGCGGGTGCCCACGTGGTCGAGCAGATCGAATTCGATGGCGCGCATCGGCGCGGTGGCACCCGGTGCGAGTCCGAGGTCCATCGGGAACGACGGCATGGCACTCCCGTGTCGACCGAACAGGTCGAGCCATTCGCCGATCTCGGGACTGTCCTGGCGCACACTCGCGGCCAACGCGTGTTCGATCTCGGTGTAATCGGTGAAGCTGCCGCACTCCATGGCGGTGTACGGGCCGATCGGCGTGCCGAAGGCTTCCTCGGCGTAGAACTCCAGGATCTCCGAGAGCACCAGCGCTTGCGAAGCACCGTCGCTCAGCGCGTGATCACAGCCGTAGTAGAGGGTGAAGCCACCGGGACGGGTTACGGCGCCGAACGCGAACCCCGGCCACGAGGTGGCGATCGCCTCGCGGGCGAAGCGTGCGAGCACATACTCGAGAAAATGGGTGTGACCGGCGCTTTCGCCGACGAACCTTGCTTCGAACTCGACCGATTCCTGTGCGATCAGCTTCCTGGACACCGCCGGGGTCGCGGTGTCGAACCAGCTGCGCAGTCCGCCGTGGCGACATACGAAGCGGCGCAGTGCGCGTGTCATGGCCGGGACGTCCAGCTCTCCGTCCACCTCGGTGCCGACCGCGAGATACGCGTGATGTGGTTGGCCAGCAGCCGCTTTCGCGGCGACACCACGAATGTGGTTGTCCTGGAGGAACGATGCCTTACCGCCGGTGGCCGGTGCTGCGGCGGCAGCGGCCGTGGATTTCGCGGTGGCGTGCCATTCCAACAAGGTCCCCGCCGCCGTCTGCCATTCGGCCAACGCGGTGATGATCATCGCCGCTCACCTGCTTTCCAAGACGGAGCTCGATCGGCTCGGTGTCGGCTCGGTGGTCGCCGCCGAGGACAGTTGTGCGCTAAAGGTATTGATGAAGCGGTGCACATTCGCGGCGGCGACCTCGTTGCTCGGAAACCGCGCGGAGATCGCCATCCCGGCGGGGGAGCGGGCGATCCAGAAGTACACCTCGTCGTCGGAGCGTTCGCCACTGCGCAGCGGGCGCACATTCCATCCCTGCCATTCGGCCGCGTCCGGCACATGTCGCACGTCCAGGTAGGACACGACGAACTTCGGTGTGGACGCGTTGGCGAGCAAACGTGCGACCCGGGGATACGGGTAGCGGGCCAGCGATTTGGCCGCGCGGACCGCGGTGGCGGTGTGCGTCAGCCGGTCGTGCAGGTCTTCGTCGGCGCTGAGGTCGATCTCGATCGGCACGATGCCGACATACCAGCCCATCGCGTGCACGTGTGCCGCGTCGTGGCGGGTGTGCATGGGCATGGCGAAGCGCAGCGGTTCGGCCTCGTCGGTGAGTATCGCGTTGGTCGCGGCGAGGGTGGCGAGTGCCGCGGTGTGGATGCTGTGGCCGAGGTCGCGGCAGCGGCGCTCGAGCACGTCGGTCTCCTCGGCGCTCAACACCCAGCTCGACAGTCCACTCTGGTGCAGATCGGTGTGGTCTCGGGCCTCGGGTCGCGGGTTTCGTGGCGTGACGCTCAGGGGGAACAGGGGAAAGCCGCCTCCGCAGCGGTTCAGATAGTGCCGCCAGGTGGACACCACCGGGTGGTCGAGATGTAATTGCTCGCCGAGTCCTCGGTCGACGACGGCGTAATCGAGGTAGCTACCCACCGTCGGCAGTTCGGGTGCGTCACCGAGCGTGACACTGCGATAGATGCGCTGAATCTCACTGACCGCCAACAGCATCGAGTACGCGTCGAGCACGGAGTGGTCGGCGCCGAAGATCAACAGAAACGCCTCGTCCGCCCGCGTGAGATCGGTATCGCTGACAGTGGCGACCAAGCAGTGCGGCCAGTGCATCGGGGTGAGGTTCGTGCCGAAAAAGTCGCAGATGTGTTGGTGCACCCGCATTTTGCTGTGGATCGGGCCGATCGTTGTGCTCTCGATCGTGATGTCCTCGGCGGGGCAGGTGTAGCGGGTGATCACGAGGTCGCCGTGGTCGTCCACGGCGGCACCGGCGGTAGTGCGAAAGGACTCGTGGCGTGCCGTCCATCGCGTGAGCGTGGTGCGCAGTGCCTGCTCGTCGAAGCGCAGCGGAACCTCGAAGACGGCGCCGATCCAGGAGTTCTCGGTGTCGGGTGTGGTCGGGTCCGTGCGCTCGCAATGATCTTGATGGTTATAACTCAGCGGACGATCGTCGAATTGCCATGCGGCGCTGTGGGCGACGGGCACCCATTCGGTGACGGTTCCCGCGGGAAGCGGGTAGTCGGCGAGTTCTGTGAATTCCATTGACACGGCCCCAAGCATGTTGCTGAACGTAAGCTGACATCGGAGTTAATCCGGAAAAAGTGGGTGGTTTTGCCGCACGCAACGCTGCGCCCCGAGAGTTTGTGCCCGCCGAACGGGACAAAATTCAGCGTAAGGCCAGCGTGTGTATTCTTCGCGGCGGGAAGGGGTGTCATTGATCACTTGTCATGTGCATAACAAATAACAGCAGATGGGACGCTATTTATTGAAATGGGTTCCTGGTAGTACGTCTCCGCGGCATTAGGGTTCCGTAAACGGCATGTTGCGTGAGTATTCGGTGGTGTAAGAATGACTTTCGGTTGTTCTGTAGCGGTTGCAGGTCGACGTTGCGAAACATATGCTGCGCACTACATCAGCTACGCAATCGAATTGTTTGCCGTGGCCTTCGCGAGAAACTTGCCACACCTACCGATGAGGAGGTGTCGATGGCCGAGAACGATTTTCCGGCGATCGAAACCGAGGGTCTGACCAAATCTTTCGGCGCGTTTCGTGCCGTCGACGGCGTAGACCTCACCGTCCCCTCGGGGACGGTGTGCGCGGTGCTCGGGCCCAACGGCGCGGGCAAGACCACCACCGTGCGCATGATCGCGACCCTGCTGCGGCCGGACCGAGGTGCCGCGCGGGTCTTCGGCTACGACGTCGTGCGCGAGGCGACCGCCGTGCGTTCCCTGATCGGACTCACCGGCCAATACGCGTCGGTGGACGAAGGGCTCACCGCGCGCGAGAACCTGACCATCTTCGGTAGGCTGCTCGACCTTTCCGGGCGCGTGGCCGCCGCGCGGGCCGAGGAACTCCTCGCGGAATTCGGGTTGGCGGAGGCCGCGGGTCGTTCGGTGCGGCACTTCTCCGGTGGTATGCGCCGCAGGCTCGACCTCGCGGCCAGCCTCATCGCCCGCCCGCCCCTGCTGTTTCTCGATGAGCCCACCACCGGCCTCGACCCGCGCACGCGCGCGCAAATGTGGGGCACCGTCCGGGAATTGGTGCGCGCGGGCACCACGGTGCTGCTGACGACGCAGTACCTGGACGAGGCCGACGAACTCGCCGACCGCATCGTCGTCATCGATCACGGGCGGCTCGTCGCCGACGGTACCGCCGACGACCTCAAGGCCACCATCGGCGCCACCGCGCTGACGCTGCGGGTTCTCGACGCCGATATCGCGGTCGCCATCGAGATCGTCCGCGACTACCTGCCCCCTGGGTCGGCGGTGACGGCCGAGAACGGCAAGATCGCCGCGGCGTCGGTACCGATGACGGTGCTGCCGGAATTGTTGGCCGCGTTGCGCACAGCGGCCGTGGAGGTGCGCGAGGTCAATGTGGCGCAACCGAGCTTGGACGAGGTGTTCTTCGCGATTACCGGGCGCCCGGAATCGGTAGCGGCAGCGGGGGCGGCATGACAAGCACAGTGGGTGTGGCGAGCACGGTAGGTGTGGCGAGCACGGGAGCGCGCACGCCGCCGGTGGCCAGTACGCGCGTCACGCTACGACGGTCGCTGTCTCACGCCACCACGATGGCGCTGCGCGGGTTGCTCGAGATCAAGCACAATCCGCAGGAACTGTTCGACGTGATCGCGCTGCCCGTGGTGTTCGCCGTGATGTTCTCCAGCATCTTCGGCGGCGCGATCGCGGGCAGCGTCGGCGACTATCTGCCGACGCTGATTCCCGGTGTGCTCGTACAGGTCGCGGTCGCGGCGTCGGTGCGCACCGGGGTGAAACTCCGCGAGGACATGAACAAGGGCGTGTTCGACCGGTTCCGCTCGTTACCCATCGCCAGGATCGCGCCGCTGGCGGGATCGCTGCTGGCGGATATGGTCCGCTACGCGGTGGCCACGACCATGACGGTGCTGGTCGGGCTGGTGCTGGGGTATCGGCCCGAGAGTGTGGTCGGCGTCGCGGCGGCGTGTCTGTTGGTGATCGTCGTCGCGTTCGCGTTGAGTTGGATCTTCGCGCTGATGGGCGTGTTGATGGACAAACCCTCGACGGTGCAGGGCATTTCGATGTTGGTGCTGATGCCGTTGACGTTCGTGTCCAACGCGCTGGTCCCGGTCGCGACGATGCCCGGCTGGATGCAGGCCTTCGCCCGGGTGAACCCGGTCTCACACCTGGTCTCGGCCGTGCGGGAGATGGCCAACGATGGCCACTTCGGTGCCCAGATCGCGACGGCACTGCTCGGTGCGCTCATCGTCATCGCGGTGATGGCGCCCTTGACGGTGCGGGTGTACATGCGTCGCGCTTGATTGGGGCGGCTGGTGGTGCCCGCAGCGGCCGACACCGCGACGGCGAGGGTTTCGACTGTGTGGCAACCGTGCGGTGACGGCGCTCTTCGGGCAGTTCGATCGTTGCGACGGCGGTTCTCGGAGTCTGCCGCGGCGCAACGTAATCCGTGCCGCCGACCGCGTGCTCGGTGACGCGCGCTACGCGGCGGGCATTCTCGCGGCGGTGGCGGCAACCGCTGTTTCGACGGGTAGTCGTGGAGGTAGCTCACGGCCGCGGTGACGTCGATCTGTGGCGAGTACGCGCACCGGTGTGCGGAGTGTCCGCGTCGAGAGTGGTGTGTCGTCGGGTGTCAGCGTGGGGGGTAGCCGGGTGTCGTTCTACGGTGCGACCCGATCGGTGGTGGGGCGCAGGATGTTTCGTGCCGCGAAAGTTCCGGTTTCGGTGTCGTAGGAGCGCAGCAGCGCCAGTCTGGCTGCGTGCAGGGTCGACACCGATGGCACGTACAACAGGGCCGCGGCGGCCGCGAGAGCGTAGCGGCGGTGCAGCAGCAGGGTGCGTGGCAGACAGCTCATGTAGCGCACGAATCCTGGCATGCCGGTTTCCATCCGCCGGGCGGCGACGCCGACGGTGATTTCGGGCAGGAAAGCGTTGCGCCCGCCGGTCTCGGTGACGCACAGGCCGCAGTCCACGTCCTCGAAGATGTCGCGGCGCATGCCGACCCTGTCCCGAATCGCCGCCCAGACCTGTGTGCGCACAATCATATTCGACCCGTAGAGCACGGGAACCGCACGCACCTCGGCACGCTTGCGTTCGCGCATCCGTTGCTTGAGTTTGCCGAGTCGATCGCCGTAGGGGAGGCCGTATGCCTCGCCGCGCCCACAGGCCGCCGCCCAGTATTCCTCGGTGTCGCGCTCGAAGAAATCGACGATGGTGCGCGCCCAGTCCGGTCCCACCAGCGTGTCGGCGTCGATTCTGGCGATCAGGTCGGAGGTCGCCGCGTTCATGCCGGTATTGCGCGCGTAGACCAGACCCTGGCGCGCCTCGTCGATGAGCGTGATGCTCGGGTGGTGCTGCCCGAAGCCGCGTACCGCATCGGCGGTGCGGTCGGTGGAGTTGTTGTCGACGACGATGATCTCGGCGATGTGGTCGAGTTGCGCGGTCAACCGCGCCAGGCAGTCGCCGATCACCTGCTCCTCGTTATAGGCGGGGATCACCACGGACAAGGTCTTCGCGTTCATCGGGCTCCTCGCCGCGGCGGGTCGGCGTAACGGCCGGTGGGTACTCGCCGCGTCCTCGGCGAGGACCGCGGCGGATCGCACCGCGACATCGGGGGCGATCAGGTCGGCGGAGAGGCGCCAGGCGGTGCGCTGGCACTCGGGTCGCAGGATGTCGGTGAGCGCGGACTGGAGCGAGCGACGATCGAGATCGGCCTGGCGCAAGGCGGTTCCGACGCCGAGCGCACGCAGGCGCGCGCCCCACATCGGCTGATCCGCGCCCAACCAGCACACCAACGTCGGGATTCCGGCACGCAGCCCCGCCGCGGTGGACCCGGCGCCGCCGTGGTGTATCGCGGCGGCGCACCGAGGCAGCACGGTCGCGTGGTCGAGGGTGCGCACGACTCGAACGCGGTCGCTGTCCTGGCCCGCCATGAACTCACTCCACCCCGCCGCGACCAGCAACCGGTAGCCGAGTGCTGCGGTGACCTCGGCGAAGACCTTCGCCAACCGCGCGGGCTCGGCGACCGTCATGCTGCCGAAACCCAGATAGATCGGTGGCGGACCGGCGTCGAGCCAGGCGGCGGTCTCGGTATCGGTGCCATCCACCCGGCCACGGGTCGTGCGGTCGAGATCGAAGAAGCCGACGAGCGGGCGCTGGGCACCCCATTCTCCGGCCAGCCCAGGAAAGAGCGCGGGATCGTAGGCCTGGATCTCGATGGCTCCACGGCGCGCGATGCGGGTGGCAGCCGGGGTCGTCGGCCGGTCGAGGCCGAGATCGGCCGCGAGAGTCTGTTCGGCTGTCCGCGTCGCCTGCCACAGGACGTGCTCCAGGCCGGTCCAGCTGGCGCGGCGCACCGTGTTCGGGAGCCGGTCTCCCGGCAGCATCGAGACCACACCGTTGCGCCGCACCGGACAGTAATGCACCGGGATGTAACCGATTTCGCGTGCCTGCGCGACATTGAGCGCACGTTCCTGACCGACGCTGCCGCCGATGATCGCGTCGGCGTCGGCGGTGAGCTCCATCAGCTCGGCCTGCATCTGTCGTCCCCCGCGCAAGGTCAGCTCGGAGATCGCTCGCAGCTTCGTCAGCGGGTTCGCCGATTTCAGCCGATCGGTGACGAGATCGGAATCGAGCAACTCCTTGGTATCGGTGCCATACGGGTGTGTGGATAGTCCCGCACGGCGGCCGAATTCGACAAGATTCGGCGGCGCGGCCAGTTGCACATCGTGCCCGCGCGTACCCAATGCCACACCGAGCGCCAGCGCCGGTTGCACATCACCGCGACTTCCGGTGAAAGCGAGTACGAATTTCATCGATCTCCTCGCACTATCGGCTCTGCCTCGAAGAACGGTCATATTTCCAGAGGTGTCGCCACCGCGCGCGTCGAGCGCGGGGTCAGGTGCTTCTTCTCACAACCGCGAGGTCCTGACCTGCGAACTGGGGCGTAGCGCCCCTAAAATGTCGAGGATCGAGGCAAGGAGAGCCCATGAGGTTTCTGCTCGCGTTCAATGGGACTCGCGGAGATATTCAACCGGCCGTGGTCGTGGCGTCGGAATTACAGCGACGCGGTCATGACGTCGTTTTCGGTGCTCCACCCAACCTGTGTGCTTTCGTTGCCGCCGCCGGTGTATCCGCACGCCCTTTCGGCGCGGATAGCCAGGCGCAGATGAATTCGGAATTGGTGCGCACGGGGTTGCGCAGCGGTGGACCACGTCGGCGAATGAAAGCGCTGGCCGAGATTCGTGATCTCGGTTGGTCGCAGGCCGTCTCGGACATGGCCGCGATGTACGAGGGCGCCGACGCGATCGTCACCGGCTTCATCACCGAACAGATCGCGCAACCGTACGCCGAGTCGCTCGGCGTCCCCTGCCTGTCGCTGCACCACGCGCCGATTCGCCCTACCCGCCATATCGGCCCCGTGCCCGGCGCGCCCGCGTTGCCGCCGCTGCTCAACAGTGCGATGTGGACGGTCGCGCAATACACGATGTGGTTGCTCACCAGGAACCGACAGAACGAATTGCGTAGGCGCCTGGGCGTTTCCGGTGCCGCTGGGGTGAACTACCGTGGTGCGCTGGAGATTCAGGCCTACGATCCGCTGCTGTGTCAGGAGCTGGTGCGGGAGTGGGCCGGGCAGCGGCGGCCGTTCGTCGGATTCCTGAACCTGTCGCGCGAGCAGCGCGTGCGCATCGGCCTGGACAGCACCGACGATCCGGGCCTGGCCGCATGGTTCGAGGCCGGGGACGCGCCGGTGTACTTCGGCTTCGGCAGCATGCCCGTACCCGACGTAGCGGCGACGGCCGCGGCCATCGTCGACGCTGCCCAGCGGGTGGGGGTGCGCGCGCTGATCAGCAGCGGATGGGGTGCGCTCGCCGCCGCCGTCGCCGAGGACGACCGCGTGCGGGTGGTCGGCGCGGTCGATCACGACCGGATTTTTCCGCGATGTCGCGCGGTCGTGCACCACGGCGGGGCGGGAACAACGGCGGCTGCCCTGCGGGCGGGTGTGCCGAGTCTGGTGTGCTGGGTGGGCTCGGATCAGCCGTACTGGGGTGCGCGATGTGTGCGGTACGGAGTGGGGGAGACGACCAGATTACCGGGCATCGACGCCGACATCCTCACCGAAAAGCTCGCCACCATACTGTCTTCCGAGTACACGCGGCGGGCGCGTGCGCTGGCCGAGGGCTTGATTTCCCCCGAACAGGCGGTGCGGCGTTGCGCCGATCTGATCGAGCGTAGTGTCCACGACCGCGCTACCCACGCCGACGACTCCGAGAGCGAGCGCACATGAGGGCCGCGGTCGCACGAATGCAGCCGGAAGACAGCACCTACTGGTTCGTCCGCGAGGCGTTCGGCTGGTCGGTGGTGTTGCAGATGGTGTGGCGCTTCGAGCGACCGCCCGAGCCCGCCGCACTGGCCGCGTTCAACGAGCGCTTGGCCTCGGGCGTACTGAACCGCCGATTGATCAGGCCCGCAACACCTTTCGCCCGCCCGCACTGGGTGCGTTCCGAGGACGCGCCAGATCTCCTCATCGACGATGGGCCGATCGGCGCCGACGCCGTCGAACGGTGGGCCGGTGTAGAGCTGGACGCGACCCCGTTGGATCCCGAGACCGGCCCGACCTGGCGGCTGCGTACGGCCGAGGTCGACGACGGTGGCGCGGTGCTGTCGCTGACCACCCTGCACCTGGTCGCCGACGGCAGGGCGATGGTCACCGCGGCCGCCGCGGCGCTGGCCGACACCGCCGCCGACCCGTTGGCGCCGCGCCGCCCACCCGTTGGCGCGGCCGCGCTCGTCGCCGATGCCACCGACGCGCTGCACCAGGTCACCGCCGCGGGTGTCGGGGTGCTGCGTGCCGCCCTGAGCACGGTCCGAAACCGTTCTGCGACAACAGAACCCATGGCAATCGTGCCCAAGGCCGTCGTGTCCAAAACCGAGGCGCATGTCCGCGCGCCGCGCGCACGCTACTCGTGGACGACCGTCAGCGTCGAGGCCACCGCGTGGCAGGAGGCCGCCCGCGCGCACGGCGGCACCAGCAACACGCTGTTCATCGCGGTCCTCGCGGGTGCGCTCCGTGCTGCCCGTTACGTGCCACCGGGCGCACCGTTGAAGGTCGGCATCCCGGTGAGTCGACGCGGCGACGGTGACGAACGCGCCAACGCGACCGCGGGTGTGTCGGTGTTGCTCACCGACGATCCCGGCATGGACCTCACCGCCCTGCGCGCACAATGCAAGGCCGCGTTCACCCGCCTCGCCGAGGGACACCGCGCGCCGCACATCCACCTGTTGCCGCTGCTGTCGCTGCTGCCGACCGCGCTGGTGGTGCGCGCCGCGACCGCGGGTTCCGGGATGCCGGACGTGGTTGCCTCGAATCTCGGTGAATTCGCGCCGGAATTGGCGCGCGTCGGCACCGTCTCCGCGAGCGCGGTGGCATTCCGTGGCATCGCACAGGGCGTCGAGCCCGCCGAGCCCTACCGGTTCGGTGACGGCGTGCAGTCCTGGTGCGTGCAGGTCGGTACCGTCCTGACGTTCTCGGTTGTCGCCTTCGACGAACAGCACTTCCCGCGACCGGACGATCTGCGCGGCGTGCTCGCGCGCGAGCTGACCCGCTGGGGTGTCGCCCACCGAATGTGGTGAACGTCGCGTTCGGTGCCGCAGCGGGTGCGAGCTCGAACGGGTGCCATTAGCCTGCGTAAATGGACAGGGTTGCAGGAGCGGACGAGTCATACCTGCTGGCAGAACGGTTGTTCGGCTGGTCGGCTCCGATCCAGTACGCGTGGATCTTCGGTGCCGTGCCGGAGGAGAAAGCGCTCGCCGCGTTCGGCGACCAGCTGGGTTCCGGGTTGTTGAGTCGCAAGGTGGTCGACGCCGTCGTCCCCTTCGCGAGGGATCGCTGGGTGCGTTCACCGCACCCGCCGTTCCTGCGCATCGACCCGACCCCGATAGCCGACTCCGAGGTCGGCGCGTGGACCGACCGGGTGTTGCGCACGGCCGATCTCGACCCCGCAGCGGGCAAGGGGTGGCAGCTGGTCGGGGTCGCGACCACTTCGGGGAAATTCGCACTGTCGCTGTTGATTTCGCACATGGTCGCCGACGGCCACGGGCTCTACAACGCGCTGGCCGCAGCCCATACCGGTACCTCGAGCAGTTCATTGCGCCGCGCAGAGGACCTCGGGTGGCGGACGAGAGTGCTTGGCGACCTGAGGGATTCGGTGGGTCAGCTCGCCGAGGCCGCGACAGCGAGCCGGGTCGTCGCCACCGAATTGTGGCGGCAGCGGCGCGCGGGGAAGTCGAAACCCACGGCATCGGCGAATCCCGAGCCGCCATCCGCTGTGGTGTCGCACACGGGGGCGGCCGCGTCGACGGACGTGGACGTGACTTCGAGCAGGCATATCGCTGCGCAAGCGGACAGGGGCGCCGCTGTACCGGCGGCCGAGGGCGTCACTGTGTCGTCGGACGTCGGCGGTTCCTCATTGCCTGGCACGGACGTCACCGTGTCGTCGCATACCAACACCACGGTGCCGCCGCATGCCGACTACGCTCCGCCGTCGGACCCGAGCGTCGATCGGCAGTCGGACCGCACTGCCGGTGCACGCTCGCACGCGGATTCCGGGGCGGCTTCGAGCGCGGCCGATCCGGACACCACATTGGCCATCGTGGACGTGGATCGGGGCCAATGGGTTGCGCGGGCACAGGAATTCGGTGGCACCGGTAACAGTTTGTTCACCGCCGTCCTCGGCGGGATCGTGCACCGCTGTGGGTATTCGGTAGGCGCCGAAGGGCTGCGGGTCTGTATGGCGGTGAGCAAGCGTGCGGAAGGTGACGAGCGCGCCAATGCCTCCGGTGGGGTCTGGATTCGGGTGCCCGGTGAGATCTCCCCGGAAAAGGGGCTCGGGGGCATCAGGGCGCTGAGTAAGCAGGCGTTGCGCGACTACGAGTCCGCCGGCAAGGACAAGCTCGCCGACAACCTTCAACCGGTCGTGCGGCTGCTGCCGAAACCGTTGATCCGCAAGCTCATGCTGTCGGTCGCGGGGCCGGACACCACCGTCTCCAACCTGGGCGCCGCGCCCGAAAGTGCTTTGCACGTCGGCGGTTTACGCGCCGAGTCGTTCGCGATCCGCGCGATCATGCAGGGCCGCAGCGGCGTCGAGCGCCGTCGTCAGGGCCCGGCTATCGCCGCATGGGCTGTCGAATACGACAACAAGATCACCATCACCTTCTTCGGCATCGACCCCGATCACTTCGGTGAGTCCGAACGCCTGCGTAAGACGATCGACGCCGAACTCGACCGCTGGGGACTGTCGGCCACTCCGTGGTAAGTGGCGCCCGGGGCCAGCCTCGATCGCTGATCAGGTGACGCGGTATGCCGTGTAGCGCACCTGGCCCGCCTCGCGCAGCGCGGCTGCGACGAACAGCGCCTGTTCGAGCTCCACGAGCCGCGGACTCGACGTTTCCAGTCGTACGACGAGGCGGAAGTAGTACTCGGACGGGTCGACCTGATCGCCGCGCTGGAGCGCTGCCAGCACCTCGGGGCGCCCGCTGCGGACGCCGTAGGTGCGGATGTGCACGTGCTCGCCCTTGGGTGTGTGCGCCGAATAGCGTGCCTCGATCTCGATCGCGCCGTCGGGACGAACCACCTGCCAGTCGGCGCCGCCGGGCAGGACATCGGCCTCGAACAGGCCGGTGATGCGCCCGCCCACGATCGGAACCACTCTGCGGTGGCCCGCGCGGGTCACTCCGTGGTCCTGCATCGGCCCGAGATCCGCCGCGACCTCGAACGCGGCGGCCAGGCTGGGAACCGGTGGTGCGGTCATGGTCTACTCCGGTCTCGCGTGTTCATGGGTCGCGTGTTCATTCCGGCAGCACCGGCAGGTCGATTCGCGACGCGGCGGCCGTCGCATGCGAAAGCGTCTGGGTCGCAGCATGTGTGGTGGTCGCTGTCGCCGCGGGTTCGCCGGATCCCGGGTTGCGCGCGTAGCGCGGGTGCGCGCCGGAGCTGATCTGAATGCCGACGCGGTGACCCGGTGCGAATTGGTGGAACGTCGGCCAGAGCCGTACCTCGACCTCCTGAAAACCGTCGGCGTCCTTCGGCGGATCGCTGTCGCGGGTGCCGACGCCGCCGATGCGGCGAATGCCGTCGCACACCGTCATCGAGCGGCCGTCGGGATGGTGGTCGCAGATCCGGATGAACAGGTCCGCACTCGGTTGCGACGAACGGAACCGGATATGCGCGACCGGTTCGCCCGCGAGAGTGACCGAGGTCGGTAACGTCTCACCTCGGAACACCACCACGTCGGCGCGGCGCTCGTGCGCGGCATTGTCGACCGGGCCCGAATTCTGTTGCAGGCTCGGCCCACCGACGGCGGGGGTGGGGTCGGCCGGGTCGTAGCGATAGCTGGTGACACCGTCGTCTGGACGTTCGGGTCCGAGCCCGCCCGCCTCCCGCAGGTACAGCGACCGCGTGGAAGTCCCCGGTGGCGGCCAGGATTCGAGGTCGTGCCAGCGCTCGTCGCCGGTGCGGTACGCGCGAACCGGTGCCGCGCGCTCGCTCGGCGCTGCGATGAACTGTTCCCGGAGAAACGCGGCGGACTCGGCGACGGACGGGGCGTCCATGGCGCGTGACATATGCCCCCACGGGCCCAGTGTGAGCCGAGGCGGGCGACCGGCCGCGACGAGTTGAGCGTAATTGCGCAGCTGCCACGGCAGAAAGATGTCGTACCAGCCGCTGATCATGTACACCGGCGCGGCGACATCGGGAACCGATGCGGTGTGCGACTGTCGGGTCCAGTACTCGTCGCTCAACCGTTCGTGGCGAACCCAGTCCTGATACCAGTGCACCTGATGCCCGCTCACCGCCACATCGCCCTCGGCGAGCGGCAGCACATCGAATGCCTTGCGTAGCTGGGGGTCCGAACGCAGCTGCGCCCACCCCAGTGCCAGGAACTTCCTGCGGATCATCAGATCCATCATGCGTGACCAGCCGAGCGCGTTGCGCAGTGAGAAGGCCGCGTTGTCCCAGGTGATCACGCCGAAGTCGGGCATCGTCGCCACCAGGCACAGTGCCTCGGGGGCGATCGCGGGTTCGTTGACGTGCAGTTCGCCGGCGACCGCCCACTGGGTGAAGCCCATGTAGCTCTTGCCGAAGGTGGCCACCGCGTCGGTGACCCATGGCTGTTCGCGGACCCAGCGGTGGGTGGCGATCCCGTCGCGCTGATCGTCGATCTGCGGAGTGAACACCCCGCCCGAACCCCAAGTGCCACGGCAACTCTGGAACAGGACGGTGAATCCCTCGCGGGCCAGCGCGCGCGCCTCCTTCGCCACCGGTCCGGCGTGGCCGTAGGGGCCGCGCATCACGATCGTGGGTAGTCGCCGGTCGACGTCGCCGATCGGCGTGATCAGGTCGGCGAGGAGCTCGACTCCGTCGGGCATGGGCACGCGCAGGTTCTTGCGCACCGTGATGTCGTGCGGTCCGGGTGTCAGCCCGGTGATGGTCCGGGTCTGTATCCATCGGGATATGCTCTGGCGTAAGCTCATTCGGTTTCCTGTAAGGAGTTGATTCGCTGGATCGCCGCCCGTAGATGTTCCAGGGCGGGTAGGGCGGCGGCCAACGCGGCTCGATCGTCGACGCTGAGTGCCGCGGCCGCGTCGGTGACGAGATCGCCGCTGGTGCGGTCGAAGCGCGTGAACAGGTCTCTAGCCTTGGCCGTGAGCAGGATTTCGACGTGGCGGCGGTCGTCGGGCCGGGAACGGCGTTCGATCAGCCCGCTGGCCGCCATGGTGGTGAGCAGATTGCTGACCGTCGGGCGGCTCAGGCCCAGCCGTTGGGCCAATTCCCCTGAGGTACTGCTGTTTCCGTACGGCAGCGCGCGAATGATCTCGATCTGCGCGTCCGGAATCTCCGGCAGGCCCTCGGCGTTCCTGGTCGCGGTCAGCAGTGCTCGACGCAGGGGGGAGATCACCGCGGCCAGTCGCGCGGGGTCCAGCGCGGTCATGGCGTCGCGCCCGGTGTGCCGCCGTGTGGGCGGGGCGTGAGCGAGGGGCGCGCGTTCAGTGCCTCAGGATGAAACCCCGCCGCCTTCTTGTATCCGGTGGCGATCTCGGTGAGTTCCTGTGGCGAGAGCACATCGTGGATATTCGCGAACCCGTCCGGTGCTCGCTCGTGGGCGAGCACCATGACCCGCTCCGGCCCCTGCTGCCGGTTGCGGTGCACCAAATCCGTGGTGGCGGGCCTGCGATCGCGCTCGTAGGCCGCGAGGCCGATGTCGGTGTCGCGTGCGGTGGCCAGGTGATAGGCGAGGGTGCGCGCGTCGAGGATGGCTTGGGAGCCACCATTGGAACCGTTCGGATACATCGGGTGCGCGGCATCGCCGAGTAGGGTTGTGCGACCGTGGGTCCACCGGTCGAGCGGGTCGCGATCCACCATCGGATATTCGAGTATTTCGGCTGCGGCACCGAGTATTTGGGGCACATCCAGCCACGGGAAGCGCCACGAGCGGAACAATTCGATGATCGGTGTCGCATCGACGGCGCGGTTCCAGTCCGCGTTCGCGCCGCCGAATCCCGTGGCGCGGCGCTCGGCGATGAAGTTGATCCCGTCGCGGATCGGGTAGGCGACGAACTTCTGTTCCGCGTCGCCCGCCATAATCATCGTGCGACCGTCGAGAAATCCGGGCAGTCGCGCGGTGCCACGCCAGAGTGTCAGGCCGTTCCAGATCGGCGCACCCTCGTCGGGGCGGCGTTCTCGACGCACGGTCGAGTGGATGCCGTCGGCGCCGACGACGAGTTCGGCGTGCACGGTAACCGCACCCGCTGTCGTCTCGAACCTGGCCGTCCCGGCGGGATCGGTGGAAACCAGACGATGGCCGGTGCGAACGGTGTTGGGGCCCAGTCTTTCTCGGACAGCCTCCAGTAGCGCCAGTTGAAGTTGCCCGCGACCCACCGACAATTGCGGCCAGTGGTACCCGGCGTCGAGGCCACGCGGCTCGCGCCAGATCTGTTGGCCGTGCCGGTTGTAGTAGGCGAGCGTGCCCGGCGCGACCCCCAGCGCGGTGACCCGCTCGCCGAGACCGAGCTCGGTCAGCTCGCGGACCGCATGCGGCAGCAGATTGATCCCGACCCCGAGCGGGCGCAAGGTTTCGACGCGCTCGTAGACCCCGATGTCCTCGAATCCCGCGGCGTGCAAACTCAACGCCGCCGCCAGCCCACCGATCCCGGCGCCGACGATCACGATGCCCATGGCTAGGTAGTTTTGCAACAAAAATAACCCACGTCAATCGGACCTGCGCCTCGGCCTCCTCGGTGCGCGAGTCCTGCCCAGAACTACTACGACCCGGCCAACGCGCACCGCATGCCCGTCGCCCGCGATGAGCGACACCGTCGCCGCCGTGCGGGCAGCCGACTCGTCTACGCCGACAGCATCGCTCCCGTGCTGAGCAAGGCGGTTTTGTGGGAGAACAGCTTTCGCATCGACGACAACCTGGTGCTGGAGGCGGGCCCCGGTCGCACACCGGGCTCATCGCCGGTGCGGTTGTCCTCCGGTTCGGATCGCGCCGTGTTCGTCGGCGACCTGGTGCACAGCCCGGTGCAATTCCTCGAGGACCCGGTGACGGCCTCCGCCACCCGGCGGCGAGTGCTCGAACGGGCAGCCGACACCGCCGAGTTGATCATCCCCGCACACTTCGCCGGTCCCGGCGCGGCCGAAATCCGCCGCGAGGGCGACAAATTCACCGTCAGTCGATGGGCGCAGAGCTGACGCGGCGGTCGGCGGCGCCGCCGAGTCGGTCCCCCCGCGACCGAAAGCGCAGGTACCCGGTGCGGCAGAGCAGGACCCACCACGCGCCGATCGCCCAGCCGCCGAGAACGTCGGTCGGCCAATGCACGCCGAGATACACCCGTGAGACGCCGACCAGCGCGACGAAAACGACCGCGACTGTGACGAGTGCGGCGCGCGAGGACCTGCGCGCCTCGCCCAGGACGAACACGCCGACGAGAATGCCGATCACCCCGATCGATCCGAGGCTGTGGCCGGAGGGAAACGATTGATTCTCGACCGTGACCAGCCGAATCGCCAACGGCGGTCGGTCACGATCGACCACATACTTCAGTACACGAACCAGTAGAAGCGTTCCCACGCCGGCGATGACCACCACCGCGAACTCCGGCCAACGGCGGTGTGCGGCATACCAACCGCAGGCGATCAGTGCCAGCACCCACATGGCGACGCTGCCACCGAGCGTGCTGATCACCGTGAACACCGTGTCGAGCCAGCCGTGCCGATGCTCGACAGCCCAGTTCATGAGGGGCACATCGAAGCTCGTCATGCTGTGTCCGGAGACAACCGCCCAGGTCACGATCGCGACGATCAGCGCGAGCAGGAGCGCGGCGAGTGCGGTCGACAGCATGCGACCACGATAGGCGGGGCCGGGGTCGGGCCCGCTATTCGGCGTCCGTAGGGGGCGGCACGAACAGCGTCAGCGCGGCGGGGCGACTGGTGAAGGTGAGGGTTCGTGCGCGGTGGTTGACCTCGCCGTCGGTGGCCAGTGCCACCGGATGCCCGTCGAGCGCGATTTCCGAGCGTGCCGTGCGCCGATGCACATAGGTGCCCGAATACCCCAGCGTCCCCGTCCATGTCGCCCAGACGAGGCGGGTGCGCGAGAGGCGGCGGTCCGCGCGCAGATATCGCACATCGAGCACGCCGTCGTGCAGGCGTGGGCGCGACATCGGGATCTGATCGGCGGGGTGATAGGCGCCGTTGCCGACGAACAGCATCCACAGGGCGACTCGCTCACCGTCGATCACCGCGTCGACCGGCTTCGCGTGTCGCAGTACCCGCAAGAGCGCCAACCCCGCCGCGGGCCACTTGCCGATCCGATGTTCCCAGCGCTCGCGCGACCGGACGAAATCGGGGTAGCCACCGAGGCTGGCCGTGTTGACGAACGAGCGCTGATCCGCGCTGTCGAGCCGGACCTCGGCGGTGTCGACGAACACGACATGGCCCTGTTCCAGCGCGGTCAAGGTGGCCTCGGGGTCCTCGACGCCGATGTCGCGCGCGAAATGATTCAGCGTGCCACCGGGAAACACCGCCAGGGGAAGACCGTGGCGCACGGCGGATTGCGCCGTCGTCGAGACGGTGCCGTCGCCGCCGAGCACACCGAGTGCCGTGACCCGACCGCCGCGTATCCGTTCATCGATCCGTGCCTCGAGGTCGAGATTCGGATCGAGTTCGAGAATCTCCGCGTCGTTGAGCCGCCGACGCAAGAGGCTGAACAGTTCGTCGTCACCGTCCTGTCCGGAGGCCCGATTGACCACAAGCAGCAATCCCGCGCCGCGCGGCAACGGGTCGATCTGTTTCTGCGGACCGACGCTCGCGGGCTCGTCGTCGCGCACCGCCCACCACCGCCGGGTGGCCAGCGCGACACCACAGCCCAACGCGGCACCGACCACGACATCGGAGGGCCAATGCACCCCGACGTGCACCCGTGAATACGCGACGGCGGCGGCGACGGGTGCCAGCACGGCGGCCGTCGACGGCGACTCCAGGGCCACCGCGGTGGCGAAGGCGGCCGCGGACGCGGCGTGGCCGGAGGGAAACGACGACGACACCGGCGGTGTGATCAGCCGACGCACGGAGGGGACGGCCTCGGCGGGTGGTCGACGTCGCGGAAACAAGGGTTTGGCGACACCATTGGCCAGCGTGCTCGCCACCCCGACCGCCAGGAGCCCGCGCACCGCACCGCGACGCTGTGCGCGCCCGCCCGCGACGAACAACCCGGCGGCCACCGCCGACCACAACACGCTGTGATCCGCACTGGTACTCAGCGCGCGAAGCACACGGTCGACCGAGGTCGGCCGTAATCCGGCACTGCGGGCCACCAGCCAACGGTCGAGGGTGCTCACCGTCGAGGTGCCAGGAGAAGCCGTGGTGAACGGTTCTCGCCGTGGCGAATTCATGGCACGGACGAAACGGTGACGCATCGGGCGATTCTGTCACGAATCGGCGCGCGTGCACCGGTCCGCGTGCGACGCCTCGGCGATGCTCAACTCGTCGTGGCGTCGGTTTCGATCACGCGCTTGAGGTTGCGCAGGGTGAGGTGAATGTTCTTCTGCTGAAAGTCCGCGAAGGTCTTGCCTCTGGTCACGATGCGGTCGAAGACTCCTGCCACCCTGTCGGGCCAGTTGGTCCTGTCGTCGTTCCAGGTCTCGGTGACGCGCGTACCACCGGCTTCGGGTTCGAATCGGTACTCCCAATTGGCGATCCGGCCGTGCAGGAGGGGTTTGCCGACACCGATGACGTGCACGCGGAACGCGAAGCGCGCACCGGGGTCGGCCGCGGTGACCGTGCACCGCGTGGACCACCGAAACGCGCCGCGCTTGTTGTGCCCTTCGAACACCATCCCCACATAGGCCGCCGCCCTCGGCTGCGCGATCTTCGCCCCCCGATTCTCCGGACTCCACGACCCCATCTGCGTGACATCACTGATGCGGTCGTAGAGCGTGGTCGGGTCGGCGTCGATCACAATGCTGTCCGACACTGTCATCGGTCGTTCAGGCACGGTCCACCTCCGAAAGACTGTTCCCGCCGCGCGGTGCGGTGGGATGGTTGTGAGTTCGCAGTGTGTCACGGACGCGCGTTCCAGAGCGCCGCCACCGGCATGGCCAGAAATTTCGGCCCGAACGCGGCAGGGTCTCGGTACCGGTGTCGATCCCAACTCGGGAAGCGGCCCGGTCGCGGGTCAGTCGGCGAACCAGCCCTCGACCGTCGGCGCGGTGTTGTGCCAGATGTGCTTGTGCTCTTGGTATTCGGCCAAGCCACCCGGTCCGAGTTCTCTGCCGATGCCGGAGCGGCCGAACCCGCCCCATTCGGCGGCTGGTGTGTAATAGCCGAAGTCGTTGAGCCACACGGTGCCGTGCCGCAGCGCTCGCGCCACGCGCTCACCACGGACCGGATCGGCGGTACGAATCCCCGCGGCCAGGCCGTATGCCGTGTCGTTGCCCAGCGCGATCGCCGCGTCCTCGGTGGCGAATCGTTCCACCGTGAGAATCGGCCCGAAGGTCTCCTCCTGGACGATGCGCATATCCCGGTGACAATTGTCGAAAATGGTGGGCAGGTAATAGCTTCCGTGCGCCAATGCGGGATCGGCCGGGCGCTTTCCTCCGGCGACCAGCGTCGCGCCTTCGGAAATGCCGAGCGCGACATACGCCTCCACTTTCGCCCGCTGCTGCCGCGAAACCAGCGGACCGGTCCGTGACGAAGGATCGATACCGGGACCCACACGAATGCGGGCCGCGCGGCGGGCGAGCTCGGCGACGAAATCATCGGCGACGGATTCGTGCACGATCAGGCGGGTCCCCGCCGAACACACCTGTCCGGAATGCAGGAAAACACCGGTCAGCACGGCATCGACGGCGGTGTCGAACTCGGCGTCGGCGAAAACGATATGCGGATTCTTTCCGCCGAGTTCCAAGGCGACCTTGGTGATGTGCTCGGCCGCGTTGCGCGCGATCTTCGTGCCGGTGGCCGCGCCCCCGGTGAAGGAGATGAGGTCGACCTCCGGGGTGGTGGTGAGCGCCGAACCCACCACCTCACCGCCGCCCTGCACCAGATTCACGACCCCCGCGGGCACCCCCGCGCGATCGATCAATGCCACCAGCGCGACGGTGCTCAGCGGCGTGACCTCGCTCGGCTTGGCGACCATGGTGCATCCGGCGAGCAGTGCGGGCGCGATCTTCCACGACATCTGCAACAACGGATAGTTCCACGGCGCGATGAGCGCGCACACCCCGATCGGTTCGGCGACCACTCGACTGAGCACGGCCGGATTGCCGGTATCGACCCGGCGTTCGGTGCTCGCCTCGGCCAGCGTCGCGTAGTAGCGGAACACGGCGATGACGTCGTCGATGTCGATGTGACTCTCGCGCAGCGTTTTTCCGGTGTCGAGGGTCTCGATGCGTGCGATCGCGTCCCGATTCTGCTCGAGCAGGTCCGCGATACGCACCAGGTAGTCGGCCCGTTCGGTGGCGGGGGTCGCCGACCACCTGCCCGCGGCGAACGCGGAGCGGGCCGCGGCGACCGCGCTGCGCACATCGTCGTGATCGGCTTCGTCGACGACCGCGATCACCGTGTCGTCGGCGGGATCGGTGATTTCGCGGGTACCGCCCGCGCCCGCGCGCACCCAATGCCCGTCGATGTACAAGCCGCGCGAGCGAAGCAGGGGTTCCTCGTCGAGGATCATGCGGTGTGCCCTTTCTTCGCTGGTCCATGGCGGTAATTCACCGAAACACCGTTCGGTTCCGACAGCGTACGAGGTCGGCGAATGTGGCCGCTCGCACGTTGTCACCGTGACCGCGCGGATTTCGCTCGGGATGAATGTAATGCTGGCCGTGTCTATGGTGGGCTAGTTTGATTTGGGCCGAGTATGAGCTTCGAGGGAAAGGGGCCGAGCGCATCGAAGGCGTGCAACAACGCGATTGTCGACGGATGCGCACCGTATTGTCGCGCTGTGCGTCATCGGCAACGTGCCATCCTGAGCCGAACGAGCAACGTCGATTACGCTATGGCGGCTTGTGCTCGGCGACTGCGCACCGACCGGATCCGGCCTGCCTTCGGGTGATGGGAGTCCCGTGAACTTATGGAGCTACGTCCAAGGACGCGGCGAATTATTGACCTTCCTCACGTATCAGCATGCCTCCCTGGCATTTCAGACGGTGCTGGTCGGAACCATTGTCGCCGTTGCCATCGCGGTGGCGGTGTATCGATTGCCGGTGTTGTCCGCGCTGTCGCTCACCTCCAGCCGCGTCGCGCTGACGATTCCGGCGCTGGCACTGCTGGCACTGCTGCTGGTGCCGTTCGGGCTCGGCGTCGTCCCGTCGTTTGTCATGCTGGCGTTCTTCGCGGCACTGCCGGTAATCGGCAACGCGATCGTCGGATTGCGTTCGGTGCCGGCCACGGTCGTGGAATCGGCTCGCGGCATCGGGCTTTCGCGGTGGCGCATTCTGCTCACCGTTGAGCTGCCGATCGCGTGGCCGGTGATCCTCACCGGAATCCGGGTCTCGACGCAGATGATCGTCGGCGTCGCGGCCATCGTCGCCTACGTCCTCGGCCCCGGCCTCGGTTCGTTGATCTTCAACGGACTGTCGCGGCTCGGCGGAGCGAACGCGCTCGAGATGGCGCTGACGGGCACCATCCTCATCGTCATCATCGCGTTGGTGTTCGACGCGCTCCTCGTCCTGCTCGGACGCCTCACGATCGCAAAGGGACTGCAATGACCGATGGTGTGACAAGCCAGGCCGCTCCGACGACACCGGGTCGCACAGTAACCGGTGCCTCCATCACGCTGGACTCGATCGTCAAACGTTATCCCGGCCAGGATGTTCCGGCCGTCGAGCGGCTGGACCTCGAGATCGAAGCGGGCGATATCGTCGCGTTCGTCGGCCCATCCGGCTGCGGCAAGACCACCACGCTCAAGATGATCAACCGGTTGATCGAGCCGAGCGAGGGCCGAATCTTCATCGGTGGCCGCGACGTCACGAAAGAAGACCCCGACAAGCTGCGGCAGTCGATCGGGTACGTCATCCAGTCCGGCGGCCTTTTCCCGCACTGGTCGGTGGCGCGCAATGTCGGCGCCATCCCACGGGTGCTCGGCTGGGACAAGAAGCGCATCGCCGAACGCACCGAATACCTGCTCGACCTGGTCGGCCTCGACCCCACCGTCTTCGCCGACCGGTTGCCCAAGGACATGTCCGGCGGACAGCAGCAGCGCGTCGGTGTCGCGCGAGCGCTTGCCGCCGACCCGCCCGTGCTGCTGATGGACGAACCGTTCGGCGCGGTCGACCCACTCACCCGTGTTCGCTTGCAGGACAGCCTGATCGCGATCCAACACGAACTCGGCAAGACCATCGTCGTGGTCACCCACGACTTCGAGGAAGCCACCAAGCTCGGCGACAAGGTGCTGATCCTGTCCGAGGGCGGCCACATCGAGCAGTACGCGCGGCCCGAGGAAATCCTCACCGATCCGGCTACGCCGTTCGTGGAGGATTTCGTCGGCTCCGGTGCGAAGCTGGCCTACCTCACCGTGCAGCGAGTGAAGGACGTCGAATCCAACGAGGTGATCACCGCGCGCGTCGGCGAACCCGCCCAGGGCGTGATCGACCGCGCGAAGGCGGCAGGACACACCTGGGTCGTTGTCGTGGACGCGGCGGGACGACCACGGTCGTGGCCCTCGCTCACCGAGCTCGCGACCAAACCCGAGGTTTCCGACTATCTCGATCGGCGACTGCCCGTCGTCGCGCGGTCCTCGACCCTCAACGACGCACTGGACGCGATGCTCGCCGCGAGTCAGGGTGCCGCGCTGGTCACCGATGGACGCGGCGCGGTCGTCGGCTCGCTCGGCATCGCGTCGGTGACCGACACGATCCGCACCAAGCTCGCCGACGTGCGCTCCGAGGAAGAAGCGCCGTCCTACGAAACCTACGTCGACGGCACCGATCCCACACCGACCCCGGTGATCGCCGCCGAGGGTGAGGACGAAGGCCGCCAGCCGGCCACCGAAGCGGGATCGGCCGAACCGTCATGAGCCGCCTGCGCACCGTCCCGTTCGACGTCTGGCTGGAACCGCTGATCATTCTCGTCATCGGCATCGGCTACGCCATCTGGTACCGATCGACGACGTTCACCGCGACCGAACAGGCGTCGCTGCAGTGGTCCAATTTGCAGACCACGATCCTCGAGCACATCAAGCTCACCGTGGTCGCCACGCTCATCGTGGTCGTCATCGCGATTCCCCTGGGTATCTTGCTGACTCGGCCCTCGGTGAAGCGGTTCGAGCCGGTCGCGGTCAATATCGCGAACATCGGTCAGGCCGCGCCCGCCGTGGGTCTACTGGTCTTGTTCACCTTCTGGTTGGGGACCGGATTCCGCACCGCGGTGGTCGGCCTGGTCGTGTACGCGGTCCTGCCGATTCTGCAGAACACCATCACGGGCCTGCGGCAGGTGGACCAGCGCACCATCGAGGCCTCGCGCGGCATCGGTTACTCGGGGACGAGAACGTTGGTGCAGGTCGAATTGCCGTTGGCGGTGCCGGTGATCCTCAACGGTGTGCGTACCGCGCTGGTGATCCTGGTCGGCACCGCGACCCTGAGCACCTTCATCGGCGCGACCAGCCTCGGCACGCTCATCACCACCGGCGTCACCCTGTTTCTGCCGAAACTGCTGATCTCCGGCGCGATCCTGGTGGGGCTGTTGGCACTGATCATCGACTGGCTCGGCCGACTAGTCGAACTGGCCGCGACCCCGCGAGGTATCTCATGAGAGCGCCACGAGCCCGACTGATCACCCTGTTGTGTGCGTTGGTCACGACGACGGCCATGCTCGCGGGATGCGGGTTGGTGAGTTCGTCGGGGAAGTTCCACGAGGCGCGCCTGCCCGGCGGTGAGCAACCGCTGGCCGGCGCCAAGCTGACCGTCACCTCGAAGAGCTTCACCGAGGGCGTGCTGCTCGGCAAGATCACCGCGACCTATCTCGGCGCCGCGGGCGCGAACGTCGCCGACCTCACCGGGGCGCCGGGTTCCGCATCGTCGCGGCAGGCGCAACTCAACGGTGACGCCGACGTGCTCTGGGAGTACACCGGCACCGGGTGGGTGAATTACCACAACGAGACCGAGACGATCGTCGACCCGAACGAACTCTGGAAGCGGGTCAACGAGGTGGAGCAGCGCGACTACCAGTTGGAATGGTTGCCGCCCGCCAACTTCAACAACACCTACGCCTTCGCCGCGTCGACGCCGACGGCGCAGCGGTTGAACGTGAAGTCGCTCTCGGACGTCGCCGCGCTGCCGGTCGCCGACCGGACCTTCTGTGTCGACGACGAATTCTTCAGTCGCTCCGACGGTTTCATTCCGATGCTGGAGAAGTACGGCATTCCCTACAACGGCCCGAACGGTGTGCCCTCGGGCAATGTGACGCGGATGGACGCCGGTGTCGTCTACACCGCGACCTCCAACGGATCGCCCTGCAACTTCGGCATGGTCTACACCACCGACGGTCGCGTCAAGAACCTGAAATTGCAGGTGCTCGACGACGACAAGAAGTTCTTCCTGCCCTACAGCGGCACGGCGGTGGTGCGCGAATCCATCCTCCAGCAGTATCCGCAGCTGCGGCCCCTGATCGCGACGATCTCCGAACACCTCACCGAAGACCTGATGCAGGATCTCAATGCCCGCGTCGACATCGACGGCGAGGATCCCTCCGATGTCGCCTACGACTGGCTGAAGAGCGAGAACCTGGTCGAGTAATCGTTCACCGCACGTAATCGTTCACCGTGCGGTGAGTCGCTCGATGAACCACCGCGTGAGGATCGCGTCGACCGCCGCGGCGGTGGGTAGCTGTGGTGCCGGTGCCAGGCCGGGTTCCTCGGCCAGCGGGTGCGCCAGGTTCGCGACCGTCGTCAACTCGACGTCCTCCGGTGTCGAGTGGTGCTTGCGCAGCACATCGACCAGGTCGTTCGCGTCTGCTCGGAAGGCGGGATGGTCGAGTTCCCCGCTGACCAGCAGCAGCGGCGGCGTCGTGTCACGGTCGGCGAACCGACGCACGTAGTCCAGGGCGTCGGCGGTCTCGGTGGCCGCTTCGGTCCACGGATACGGCTGCCCGAACCCGGTTTCGATGAGTTCGACCGCGGACCGTATTCGGACCGCCGGATTGACCAATGCGACCGCCGCGAGCGGAATCTCCGCTCTGGCAAGCACTTCCAACGCTACGGCCCCGCCGAGTGACCCGCCGAGGATCGCGACGGGACCGTCGTCGACCGGCAATTGATCGCGCACGGCGGCCAGGGCGGCGGGGAATTCGTCGGCGGCTTGGTAGAGGAACGGGGCGAGGTAGGCCAGCAGTGGGTCCTCGCGGATGAGTTCGAGGACGGCATCGACGCGGCCGTCGACCATCCGCGCGCCACACATCGGCATCCCGAGATGCACCCGCCACGCGGGAACCCCGGCCATGGGCAGAGCGGCCGCGAAGGCCGGATCGGTGCGCGGTGCGTCCAACATGTGCCAGGTCACGATCAGTGGTGCGGAACCCGTGGTGCCCTCGGCCGGTGGCAGCGCGGTGAACGGTACCCCCGCGGCGGTACCGGTGATGGTCTCCATACGTCCCCTCGCGGTTGTCTCGGTTACGGGGTCAGCGTAAGCAGACATCGACGCGCCGGGGGATCATTTCGCCAACGGCGAAACGGCCGAGGTTTCTGATTGGCTATTCACCTGTGGCACAACAACTTCGGGTTCGATGCGTGGGTACTGATCGAACAAGGCCTATGTTCCGTTTCGATCTCCCGCCTGTGGCGGCTCAGTACCTGGCGCTGCGCAGCCCACCACGTTCTCGGGTCCGCGGTTGTCGGTCATGCGTGCGATGATTCCCACAGTTATATCTGTTGCGCCAGAAAGGGACTCCGAATCTCGTGACCGATCTGCCCGAACCCCCCGACGAGTCCGACGTGACACACCCGTGGATGGAGGTCGGACTGGAGGACTTGGACTACGCCTACAGCGTCACTGTGATTCACCACGTGGATCCGGACGAGGCGCTGCGCCGTTACGGGATCGACGAGAGCCGGATCATCACGACCACTTGGGCCGAACTCCAGCTGGCTCGCGAGGACAGCGTCGTTTACCGGGTGGTCGCCGCGTTCGGGCTCGGCCCGCACACCCTGATCGTCGAGGACGGTGGCGAGGGGGCCTCGCAACCGGAACTATCCGAGGGAACCTTCGCGGTCTCGAGCTATTGCAGCATCAACGCCGACCAGCTATTTCTGGTCAGCCGGGACGGACAGACCCTGGCCGAGTTCGATGAAGGCTTGCCGAGCGGGGTGTGGGGAGCCGAACCGTGGGTGATCGAGGAAGCCCTGGCCGTGATGGGCATCGATGACCCGAACGTCTTCGACGAGGACGACGCCGAATTGCTCGACGATCTCGAGTTGTTGTGCCAGCTCGCCGAGGTCCGACCGACGGTCGCGGACGTGGCAGGACCCGCCCGCGCCATTCTGGAGTGACAGCGACAACGGGTGCGGCCCCCGGGATGCCGCGACACCAGCGGATCACCCTGGTGTAACCACCTACCCCTCGACATCGAGCCGGGTGCGAGCTGACAGACAATCCGCACCTGAAGACCGCCTCGGACCCGCGGCTCCCACCAGTGGTGCGGGACAAACGAAAGAACGAATCGACAACCAGTAAGGCGCGCCGACCTCGCTCGTTGAGTCGGTGGTGAGCCTCCCGTGTGGTCGGCGAGCTCGTGGTGGTCGTGGTGTTCGCCTTTGCCGCCGCCGACGGGGTAGAAAGGTTCGTGGCCGGGCCTTCGCGCGGTCACCCCTTTTGCCCCTGTCGAACGAAGAGAGCGGATTCATGGCGACCTCTACAGCGCGCGCCCAGATCGGCGTCACCGGCCTGGCGGTCATGGGCAGCAATATCGCCCGAAACTTCGCCAAGCACGGCTACACGGTGGCGTTGCACAACCGCAGCGTGGCCAAAACCGATGCCCTGCTCGCCGAACACGGCGCCGACGGCGAATTCGTGCGCACCGAGACGATCGCGGAATTCGTCGGCGCACTGGAGAAGCCGCGCCGCGTGCTGATCATGGTGAAGGCGGGCGAGGCCACCGACGCCGTGATCGAGGAATTAGCGAACGCGATGGAGCAGGGCGACATCATCATCGATGGTGGCAACGCGCTCTACACCGACACCATCCGGCGCGAAGCGGCGATGCGGGAGCGTGGACTCAACTTCGTCGGCGCGGGAATCTCCGGCGGTGAGGAGGGCGCGCTCAACGGGCCCGCGATCATGCCCGGTGGCCCGAAGGAGTCCTACGAGTCGTTGGGGCCGCTGCTGGAGTCGATCGCCGCACAGGTCGACGGCACCCCCTGCTGCACCCATATCGGTCCCGACGGCTCCGGCCACTTCGTGAAGATGGTGCACAACGGCATCGAATACGCCGACATGCAGTTGATCGGCGAGGCCTACCAATTGTTCCGCGACGCACTCGGATTCGACGCGAAGCAGATCGCGGACGTCTTCACGCA
Organism: Nocardia callitridis; assembly: GCF_039543305.1. Classification (NCBI taxonomy): domain Bacteria; kingdom Bacillati; phylum Actinomycetota; class Actinomycetes; order Mycobacteriales; family Nocardiaceae; genus Nocardia; species Nocardia callitridis. Next base: position 250,097 of record NZ_BAABJM010000004.1, read on the forward strand.
GTGGAACTCGGGCGATCTCGAAAGCTACCTCGTGGAGATCACCGCGCAGGTGCTCGAGCAGGTCGACGCGAAGACCGGCAAGCCGCTGGTCGACGTGATCGTGGACGCGGCCGAGCAGAAGGGCACCGGTCGCTGGACCGTGAAAGCCGCGCTCGACCTCGGTATCCCGGTGACCGGCATCGCCGAAGCGGTGTTCGCACGGGCGCTGTCGGGTTCGCGGGCGCAGCGCAAGGCCGCCGTCGGTCTCGCGTCGGGCCAGTTGGCCGAAAAGCCCACCGACGTAGCGCAATTCACCGAGGACATCCGGCAGGCGCTGTATGCCTCGAAGGTTGTCGCCTACGCGCAGGGTTTCGACCAGATCGTCGCGGGCAGTGTCGAATACGGTTGGGACCTGCACCCCGGTGACATGGCGACCATCTGGCGCGGTGGTTGCATCATCCGCGCTCGCTTCCTGAACCGGATCAAGGAGGCCTACGCGCAGGACCCCACCCTGCCGAGCCTCATCCTCGCCCCGTACTTCCGTGAGGCGATCGAAACCGCCATCGACAGCTGGCGGCGCGTCGTGTCCAGCGCCACCCTGCTCGGAATTCCGGTGCCCGCGTTCGCGTCATCGCTGTCGTACTACGACGCGTTGCGTGCCGAACGCCTGCCCGCCGCGCTCACCCAGGGCCAGCGCGACTTCTTCGGCGCGCACACCTACGAACGTGTCGACAGCGAAGGCAAGTTCCACACACTGTGGAGTGGGGATCGCAGCGAGGTCGCCGCAGGCTGATCGCCGCACTTGCTGTCGAAGGTCCGGCACCGCCGCGGTGCCGGACCTTTTGTTGTGCTGGTCGCGGGGTTGTCTCGGCCGTCGACTCAGGGCAGCGCGTGGCGAACGCGTGGTCACTTCGCTCGACCGGCATGCGGCACCGCTTCCGGCTGGCTGCGCGTCGAGTTCTGTCGGTGCACAGTGGGCACGGTGAGTTTCGACGGGGTACAGGGCGGTCGCTCGCGCGGTGTGGTCCAGTCTCCCTTCCCGCCGCGCGCTGACGGTGTGGCCCGACATCTGCGCTGACCGTCCCCGTTAGTGCTGGTCCCGGGCACGCTCGCTGAGTGCGATCGCCGTGGAAAACTCGCGGCGATGTTCGAAAGAGATTCTTGGGCAATCGATTCCATGCAAGACAGCAGCATCGAAGTGACACCGCGCTCGGTCCACGCGGCGAGCAACTGGGCGACCGCGCTGTTGACCGGATTCGCCTTCTTGACCACCGGTTTCGCCCTGGTGACCCAGCAGTCGCCGGAAGGCCTCGGCATCCTCCGGTGTCGTGATCACGATTGCCGCGCTCGGTCCTGAACCGACCGGACGGCTTGCGGGGGCTGCACTCGAAGTCGTGCGGCTTGTGCATCGACGGCGTCGTGGTCGCTGCCGGATACGTGGTCTCGCGCCGTTCGGTGGACACTGCCGACGCGCCCAGCGTAGGTCGCCGAAGTCGGTGGCGACCGATTCCGTGCACGCGGGCCTGCCGAGCGCGCGGTACCGGGCAGTCGCGTGGCACGCGTTGTGACGCAGGCTATCGCGCGGGTCAGTGCTGGCCGAATGCCCCGGTCTTGTCGAACGCCAGCTGCGCGAAACGTGTCGCGATCAGCTCGTGTGTCGCCGCGTCGGGGTGCAGGTTGTCCGGCAGCGGGTGTGCGGCGGAGTCGTCGGGGCCGTAGAGCTCGAGACCGTCGAGGTAATGCAGATTCGGGTCGTCGGCCATGCGCGTGGCCATGAGGTCGGCGAGTTGCTCGCGAACCACCTTCAGGGTGAGTTTGCCGCGGGGAACCTCGGCGGGGTCGCCGGTCGCCAGGAACCGAACCCGGCCCACACGCAGCGCCTCCACATCGAACATGCCTGGGCCGGGGGCGTTCTCGTGGATCGGGCAGTACAGCGGGCCGACCACGAGCAACGGCGCGTCGGGGTGTCCGTCGCGGACGGTATCCAAGAACCCGTGTACCGCGGGACCGAAGGCGCGCAGCCGCATGACGTCGCCGTTGACGATATTGATACCGATCTTCACGCTGAGCAGGTCGGCGGCGGTATCGCGCATCGTGCGCGCGGTGAACGGGTCGAGCATCGCGCTGCCCGCGAGTCCGAGATTGATCAGCTCCACATCGCCGCTGGCCGCCGACAGTGCGACCCACGTGGTGCTGGGGCTCGCGGCATTCGACCCCTGACTGATCGAGCTCCCGTGGTGCAACCAGACGCGTCGATTTCCGATCGACGCGGGCGTGATCGGCGCGTCGGTCCGCAGCGCGACGAGCTCGATGCGCTCGTAGTGCGGCAACCAGATCTCGATGTCCTTGTCGTGCGCGGGCAATTCGGCGAACCGCACGGTGCCGACGGGTCCGTGCTCGATCTCCACCTGCCCGGTGGAGAGATTCGCGCGCACCACATCGCCACCCGTTGTAGTGACCCGCTGCGCGAGTTTCCCGTCGACCCGCAGATCGACCGTCCCGTCCGGACGATCGGGCACCCCGACAATGGCGTTTCGCGTGCGCAGCAGGTCGAGCTCGATCACCGTTGAGCTGGTACGAAACACCAACCGCACACCCGACGGTTGTGCCTGCGCACCCACCAGTTGCGGATCCGCGCACTGCGCGCGAGCCGCCGCGGGCAGGCGGTGCGGAAGCCACCCGCGCTCGGTCGGTGCCAACTCGGCGGCACCACGAACGAACTCGATATCGAGAGGGTGGTCCCGCATCACATTGTCCGCACTGGTCATAGTCGCTCGCTCACCTCCTGTGTGGAAATCCATGCAACCAGGCGCCGACCGAGAACCGACCATCGGGTGCCGCCTCGGATCGGCGCGGAGTTCTCTGCTTCCCGTCGTGGGTCACATCGCGTCGCGGCTGGCGGGGGAGTCAGCCGATGTCCTGCGTCGCCGCACGGGTCACGACAGGCGGCGAACGACCGAAAGATGTACTACACCAACGTCACCGCCGCCCGTGTCCGCGGGTCGAACAGGGCGTCGAGGCCGCCGGCACCCGCGATGTCGCCGCCGAAGCCGGGGCGAACCAGGCGCTGGCCTACCGCTCTCGCGGGTCGAGGAAGCTCTTTCACCGCGAGTGCGGATTCGATCGGAGCCCGAACACCGCCGTGTGTGCATCGGCCTGAACCGGCGGCGCCGGAGTGCCCAGTTTTCGTCTGCGTCGACGACTCCTCGAGTTGCACAGGACCTCGAGGAGTGCCGAGCGGCCCTGCGCGAGCTGACCGCGCCTGGCCGAGGGCGGCGAATCACCTTCCGCGGCAGCCGGACTCGCCGCACTCCTGCTCTCGGCGCGACAGCCCGTGGAAGAGCTCCACGCCTACCAGGCGCACCATTCTCACGCGTCGTGGCCGGGATGGAAATCACGCACATCGGCGAAACCGACCAGCCGCGAATCGGTTTCGTCACTCGTCCGGGTGTCGAGAGCGACGGGCTCGAGCAGATACCCCCGGTGGTCGCCGAAATCCACGCGCTCGATGATCTCGCCGACGAACCAAGCGGCGGCTTCCTCGAGGATCGGTGTTCGGTACGGCCCGTCCCGCCACCGGCAGCGCGCGAACTTGTCGACGTCATCGCCGGTGGTCTCCCCGAACAGGTGGGCGAGCCCGATGTCGTGCCGCGCGACCAGGTGCACTGCGAGGTGGCGTGCCTCGGTCGCCACGCAGCTGGTGAAGTTCGCGACCGACACGCACACCAGGAAGCGCGGGGGCTCGATACTCACCTGCGACGCGAACCCGACCAGACACCCGGCCCGCTGCTCACCGCCGCGGCAAGTGACGATGAACATCGAGTAGTCGAGCAACGCCAAGAAGCGTTGTGGGTCAACGGCCATACTCGGTCCTCTCGCCGGCCTGCCGCGCTTGCTTCGACCACACCGACACAGGCTTGATTCGGGTGTGCGGGTCCTGCTGTGCGAAGTGCCCTGGACTCGCGCAGCCAAACGTGGTGTGGGCTAGGTTTTGTCTCGAAGTGGAGCAAGGACAGGCCACGGGCCTGTCCTTGCTCACGAGTGTCTTAGCCACTGGTTGATCACGGCAATGTGGATCGTGGCCTGTTAGCCGACAGCGAGTTTGTCGAATCGGGTTGCCACGGCCCGATGCTGTTTTAACTGGTTGATGCCGCGTGGTCTCACTCTATCTGGAATGGGTCGACGTCGACGTCAGCCGTGACCGGATCACCGACGCGGCTGTCGATATCATCTTCGCGCTGGTGCAAGCCGCGCGATCGTCCCCGTGAAATCCGGCAGCCAACTTTCAGATCGTCGCGGTACGAGTGGCGCGACCGGGGTGCCGTGATCGACTCTACTGTCGCCCAAGGAAAGCGATGCCGAGTAGTGCGACGACGATACCGGCGGCATCGTCCACTAGCTGTTCGCGGGTGATCGTCAGGTGTCCGTCGGTCCATTCGAGGTATATGGCGGTCAGCGCGCCGGCAAGGGCGGTGCCGATGGTGGCTAGCGACTCGTCGCTGCTGGTGAACAAGGTTTCCGCAACGGGGCCGAGTAAGGGTGCCAGGCCACGGAACACCGAGGGGGTCCGCTGGGTGATGTGGCGGCGCAGATAGTCATCGGCCATGGGCTCACGAAGTAATACACGCGCGCGGCGCGGGTCTTCCTCGAAGAAGTCGGCGCATGCCTGCAACGCCGTCCGAATGGCAGCGGACGGGTCGGCATCCGGTGCGATGGCTGAAAACTCTTGGAACAGAGCGGTTTCGGTGCGGTCGTACACTGCGGCCAGGAGAGTTTCGCGGTTGTCGAAGCTTTCGTAGAAGTACCGAGGACTCAGATTCGCCTCCCGGATGACCGCCCGCATGGTAACCGCACTCGCGCCCGCAGTGCCGAGTAGGTCGAACGCGTGATCGAGTAGTTGTTCGCGTCGTTCGCCGGATCGGTCCTGAAGAGTCTGGCCGCGCCAGAGTTTGGGTGTCTCGGTCACGAACCCCATCCTCGCATCCGGTATCCGCCACTACATTGACATCATGCGATTCTATATGAATCGTGTGATTCATCTTGAGTGCGGAGCCGCCACATCGTGGCCGCCGCAGTGGTCGTGTGAAAGGTGCGCCATGTTCAACGAGGAACAGTTCCAACAGGCTCTACGGCAGCCGCGGCTGTCCAAGCCGATTCCGGAATTTCTGAATTCCAATCGCGCGGTGCCGATTCGGGCGATCCCAGAGGCCGAGTTGCAGGTCAGCACCCTGCGGTGGTTCGAGGATTTCGAGCGCAAGCTGGAGTTCTACAGCAAGCTCGGGGCGGACCTGAGCTGGGTGATGGAATGGGCCAAGAAGTACTGGTGGAGCTTCCTGGTCCGCGATATGAGCGTGAACGACGAGCTGTACTCCGCTGACATCCGGTATACCGATGTGACGACGTTCGGGCGCACGATCGTGGGGATCGACGAGTTCGTGAAGTACAACTTCGCGTTCTTCGACGCGATCCCGGACTGGCGATATGACCCGCTGCCGAACCAGGTGTACTTGGACGTGACACCAGAGGGTCGGGTGCGCACCATGATTCGCTACATCGGTAGCGGGCATTGGACCGGCCCGCTGCGGTTGTACCCGTACGACGAGTCCGCACCGGTGATCTACGGCAACGGGCGTTTCATCCAGTGCCCGGCCGTGGACCGCTATCACTTCAACGCCGACGGGCTGATGGAGGAGGGGGAGACCCTCTATGACTTTCTGGACGCGACCCAGCGCGGCGGTGTGCTGCCACGCGACGACAGCTGGCAGTTCCGCACCCTGATGGCCGCATCGAAAGTGCCCGCACTGTTGTCGCGATTCGGGACCAAGAGGTAGTGGCCGGTGCGCGCACTGTATCCGGCGGTGCGAATGCGTATTCGGCGCTGCACACCGATGCCACGGGCTGCGGGACGGGGACGACACGCCGCCTCGAACAGGTGCGGACCGGGAAGGTCGCCGGCAACTCCCATTCCGCGGTCTTGCCGTTGACCTCCCAGCGACCGCGTATCTGTCCTCATTCATCGAAAGGCGTAATCCATCGTGTGCGAGCCGGGCAGGGGATCGGTCGTGAATTGGCCACCGTGCTGCACAGCCGAGGCGCCTGCGTGGCGCTGGTCGACATCGACGGCGAGTGGGTCGAGCGCACCAGTGCTGTGCTCGGCGACCGTGCGCTGCCGATCGCGACCGACGTCGCCGACCGCGACGCCATGAGGGATGCCGTCACCGCAACGGTCCAGCGGTTCGGCGGATGTGATGTCGTAGTTGCGAACGCTGGCGTCGTGCCGCCACCGGCAACGTTGCGCATCGTGCCGGGCGGGGCGTTCGATCGTGTCATCGCGATCAATCTCACCGGCGTGTTCAACACCGTCCAGCCGGCTTTGCCGCACGTCATCGCCGGGGCAGGACATGTGGTTGTGGTTTCGTCGTGCGCTGCCTTCGCGCCACGCATGGGCGGAGCGCCGTACATGATCAGCAAGGCGGCCGTCGAGCAACTCGGCCGTGCGCTGCGTGCGGAGCTCGCGCCCCACGGTGCCACCGCCGGCATCGCCTATCTCGGAATAGTCGACACAGCGCTGACTCACAAGACGCTGGACGACGATGATCTCGGGCAGGAGATGAATACATTGCTGCCCAAGCCATTACGCACTCGGATCACCTCGGTTGATGCGGCCCGTAGCATCGCCTCGGGCATCGAGCACCGCGCGGCGGCGACGTTCGCGCCGCGCGCATGGCAGCCGTACAGCCTGCTGCGCGGACTCGTCAACGCCTGGCTCGATGCTGTATATCTCTCAGGCCGTCACGATCTAGGCCCAGGTGCGATACATCGCCGACGCGATCGACCGAGCCGAGCGCCACCACATCACCGCCCTCGACGTTCGACCCGAAATCTAGCGGGAATTCACCGGTTCGGTAGATCGAAAGCTGGCCGGCAGCGTATGGAACAGCGGTGGATGCTCGTCCTATTATCTCAGCTCGACCGGGCGGAACTTCATATTTTGGCCCGGATTCGCCTGGCAATCCAGCGTCACAGGGCCAAAGCTGACCTGGACGACTTCGTAACCGTTCCTGCGTCACCCCCCGGTTCCAGCCAACAAGACGGCACCCTCGACAGCCTGAACTCGCAGAGAACCGTTCGCGGTGGCCAGGCGTCGCGAATTGGACCTGTGATTCTTGGATCAGGGCCGTCGTCGCGGTCGCGATGGCGGTGGTGATCGATGTGCTCGGCTCGCAATTGCACAGTAAGACAAGCGAACTCACCGGCGTCGACGACCGTGGGACGCAGGCAGCGCCCGCCGAGCAGGTAGCACTCGACTACTCGGAGGGCGCCGCGGAATGAAGTTCCAGGATCTCGCGAACAGCTCAGCGTCGATTGCCGGAAACGGCTGGGCCCGCACCGAGGAGGCGCGGCCGGTAACTCACGCTGAACACCTGTTTTCTCCCAGACATAGGCAGCTGCGGTCGCTGGGATCGGCAACGCTGTCTTGTTCGACTCGTCCAGGGGATCTTGAATTGTTCCCACCTGAGCACTCCAGTTTCGAAGGGTGGGAACCGTGCGTGAAGTCGTCCTCGTCGAGGCGGTACGCAGTCCGATCGGCCGCCGCGACAAGGGCCTTGCGGATGTTCATCCAGTGGACCTGGCGAGTCAGGTGCTGTGCGCACTGGTGCGGCGCAGTGGGCTGGACCCGACGCTGATCGATGACGTGATCATGGGTTGTGTTTCGCAGGCGGGTGAGCAAGCGGGAAACATCGCCAGGATGGCCGCGCTCGCTGCGGGGTGGCCCGAGGCGATCCCGGGCGTGACAGTCGACCGGCAATGTGGGTCCTCGCAGCAGGCAATCCAATTCGCGGTCGCGTCGGTGATGTCGGGTATGCAGGATGTTGTGGTCGCGGCGGGAGTCGAGTCGATGACTCGGGTTCCGATGGGCGCGGCCCGCCTAGACGTCGAATCCACGCTCGGCCCGGCGCTGGAGCGGCGTTATGGCCTGCGGCGATTCAGCCAAGGCGACGGTGCCGACCGGATTGCCGAGCGTTGGCAGCTGTCCCGTGGCCGCCTCGATGAGCTTTCCGCCGAATCACACGCCCGTGCGCAGCGTTCGCAGGACGCGGGCGAGTTCACCGACGAGATCGTGGCCATCACTACGCCGGATGGCGACAAGATCGCAGCCGATGAGGGCATCCGTCGCGGTACGACGACGGAGAAGCTCGGCGTGCTGGCGCCCGCCTTCGGCGGCGCGCACACCGCGGGCTCCGCGTCGCAGATCTCCGATGGTGCGGCAGCGGTTTTGGTGATGGCGGCCGAACGTGCGCGCGAGCTCGGATTCGAGCCCCTCGCGCGTCTGCACGCGTTCAGTGTCGTCGGCACCGACCCGATACTGATGCTGACCGGACCGATCCCGGCGACCGCGGATGTGCTGGCCAAGGCGAAGCTGTCGATCGAGGAGATCGATACCTTCGAGGTGAACGAGGCGTTCGCGGCGGTGCTCGGTGCCTGGTTAGCGGAGACCGGCGCCGACCCGGCGAAGACGAACCCGCAGGGCGGGGCCATCGCGCTCGGGCATCCGCTCGGCGCTTCCGGCGCCCGGTTGATGACCACGATGGTGCACCGCATGCGTCGCGAGGGAGCCCGCTGGGGATTGCAGACCATGTGTGAAGGCGGCGGCATGGCGAACGCGACGGTCGTGGAGACGCTGTCGTGAACGCTGCGGACGGAATCCGACTGGATCGCGAAAACGGAGTCGCCACAGTGACTCTCGATCGACCGGCACGTAAGAACGCGCTCGACCAGGCCGCATGGATCGCGCTGCGGGCCGCGGTCGAGAAGGTCGCCGACGACGGCACGAGTCGGGTACTGGTCCTTCGAGGGGCAGCCGATACCTTCTGTGCCGGAGCGGATGTCACCGCCGCGGGAGCGCAGCCCGTGCACCCTGCCGTCCGTATGCGCTCGATCACCGCCGCCGTTCTCGCGCTGCATACTATCCCGCTGCCGACGATCGCGAAGGTCGACGGTGACGCGGTCGGGGCGGGGTGGAATCTCGCGCTTGCCTGCGATCTGGTGGTGGCGACGAGTAGGGCGAGGTTTTCGCAGATCTTCGCTCGCCGTGGGCTTTCCGTGGACTGCGGTGGATCGTGGTTGCTGCCCCGCATGATCGGCGTGCAGCGCGCCAAGGAGCTGCTGTATTTTCCCGATCTGCTCGACGCGCGCCGAGTGTACGAGCTGGGGTTGCTGAATCGTCTGGTGGAACCGGACGAGCTGGACGAGACCGTCGCCGAACTGGCGGCACGGCTCGCCGCAGGACCGCCGGTCGCGCTGGCACAGAACAAGGCGTTGATCGACAGCGCGTTCACCGGAACGCTCGCGGAGGCGATCGCCAGGGAGAACGCCGCCCAATTGGTCAATTTCGCGACCGATGCGCCTGCGGGTCGGGCGGCGGCGAGCGCCAAGACGACACCACAATTCGAGGGGACGTGGCAATTATGACCGCCCAGCAGATGCGCACCCGCTTTACCGAGCTGTTCGGCATCGATGTCCCGATCGTGCAAGGTGGCATGCAGTGGGTGGGACGCGCCGAACTCACCGCGGCGGTCGCCGACGCGGGCGCGCTCGGATTGCTCACCGCGCTCACCCAGCCGACGCCTGGTGCGCTCGCCGCCGAGATCGCACGCACGCGTACTATGACCGACCGCGAATTCGGGGTCAATCTGACGATCCTGCCCGCGATAAATCCGCCGCCTTACACCGAATACTGCAAAGCCATCGTGGACAGCGGCGTCCGCATCGTGGAAACCGCGGGCAACCTACCCGCCGACATCATCGAGCTATTGGCACCGCACGACGTCAAGATCATCCACAAGTGCACCAGCGTGCGACACGCCCGTAAAGCCGAGTCGCTCGGTGTCACCGCGATCAGTATCGACGGCTTCGAATGTGCGGGACATCCCGGCGAGGACGACATCGGCGGGCTGGTGCTGGTTCCTCGAACCGTGGAGAGCGTGTCCATCCCGGTGATCGCCTCCGGGGGGATCGCCGACGCCCGTGGGCTGGTGGCGGCGCTCGCGTTGGGCGCGGACGCGGTGAATATGGGCACGCGCTTCATGTGCACCAGAGAGGCGCCCATTCATCCCGAGATCAAGGACGCCATTGTCGCCGCCGACGAGCGCGCCACCGAACTCATCTTCCGGGAACTGCGCAATACCGCCAGGGTCGCGAGTAATGCGGTCAGCCGCGAGGTCGTCCAGCGGCTCGCGGATGGTGCGCGATTCGAGGATATTCGGGAACTCGTCGCCGGTGCGCGTGGGCGTCGGGTCTACGAGGACGGCGACCCCGATCTCGGTATCTGGACCGTGGGTGCGTCGCAGGGCCTCGTCCATGACATACCCACGGTGGCCGAACTGGTCGAGCGCATCAGCCGCGAGGCCGTCGACCTCATCGCCGACCGGTTCGCACAGCTGGTCGGTGCCACGGACGGAGTCCGCTCATGACCGAGCAAGTACTGGTCGAACGTCGCGACAACGTTCTGCTGATCACCATGAATCGACCGGATGCGCGCAATGCGATGACGCTCGCGATGTCCGAGCGTATCGCCGCCGCGGTCGATGAATTGGATTCCGACGACACGCTTTCGGCCGCGGTACTGACCGGTGGCGCCTCGGCGTTTTGTGCCGGCATGGATCTCAAGGGGTTCCTGCGCGGCGAAAAGCCTTCCGTACCTGGGCGGGGGTTCGGTGGTATCACCCAGCGGCCACCGGTGAAGCCCCTCATCGCCTCGGTCGAGGGATGGGCGCTGGCGGGCGGTTTCGAACTCGTGCTCGCCTGCGACCTGGTGGTGGCGGCCGAGACCGCGCGGTTCGGGCTGCCGGAGACCAAACGGGGCTTGGTGGCCGCCGCGGGTGGCTTGTTCCGGCTGCGCGAGCGCGTTCCCGCGAATGTAGCGCTGGAATTGATCCTCACCGGAGACCCGATCGACGCGTCGCGACTGCACCGTTTCGGCCTGGTCAACCGACTCACCGAAACCGGTGCGGCGCTGCGGGAAGCACTCGAGCTGGCGCAGGCGATCGCGGCGAACGGCCCCCTCGCTGTTGCCGCCAGCAAACGGGTTTTCGCCGAGGCGCCCGACTGGGCACGCGACGAACGTTTTGAGAGACAAGCGCCTATCACCGGACCCATTTCGGCGACGAACGATGCGCGCGAGGGTGCCGCGGCGTTCGCGGAGAAACGCCGACCCGAATGGACCCGCTCATGACCGTCGGCGTTCTTGCCGGGATACGTGTTGTCGAACTCGGTGGCATCGGTCCAACGCCGTTCTGCACCATGCTGCTTGCCCAGCACGGTGCGGCCGTCACCCGACTGGTTCGTCCGGGCCGAGGCCCGCGACCAGCCGCATTGGATCGAGGAAAGAGTTTACGCGAAATCGACCTGAAGGACCCCGATCAGCGCGCCGAAGTGCTGGCTCTGGTGGCTGAATCCGATGCCGTAATCGAGGGTTTCCGGCCCGGAGTGAGCGAACGACTCGGGTTGGGGCCCGATGATCTGACCGCCGTTCGCCCCGGTCTCGTCTACGGGCGGATGACCGGTTGGGGACAATACGGTCCGCTGGCGGGCACGGCAGGCCATGACATCAACTACATCGCGATCAGCGGCGTGCTCGGCGCTATCCGTCGCACCGGTGAGCGACCGATCCCTCCGCTGAACCTGGTCGGCGATTTCGGCGGTGGAGCGATGATGCTCGCCTTCGGCGTCGTCGCCGCTCTGCTTCGGGCGCGGGCTACGGGAGTCGGCGCGACGGTCGATGCCGCGATGGTCGACGGCTCGGCCAACCTGATGGCGATGACCTGGGGTTACGCAGCTGACGGCCGATGGTCCGAGCCCCCGGGGGGCAACCTGCTCGACGGTGGGGCGCCCTTCTACGACACCTATTCCTGCGCGGATGGCCGTTACGTCGCCGTCGGTGCGATCGAGCCGCAGTTCTACCGAGAACTGTTGGCAGGACTGGGTTTACAGAACCAGATCGACGCGGCCGAGCAGCTGGATCGCTCGGCGTGGGCGCGGCACCGGAAGCTGTTCGCCGAGCGTTTCCGCACCCGCGACCGGGATGTCTGGGTCGACCATTTCACAGGCCGGGACGCATGTCTTTCCCCGGTGCTCGACTTGAACGAGGTACCGGAGCATCCGCACAACCGGGCCAGAGAAATCTTCGAATACGACGACGCGGGCCATCCGCTGCCGCGAACGGCTCCACGCATCACCGCACTCGACGTCGCGTCGGCGCCTGCTTTCTCAGGAGAACCTGATGACGAATTCCCTGTATCACGCTGAGCACGAGGAGTTTCGCAGCTCGGTCCGTGGTTTCCTGGATCGGGAGGTCGTTCCGTATTTCGCGGAGTGGGAGCGTGCGGGCAAGGTGCCGCACGACTTCTACGCCAAGGTCGGCGAACTCGGAGTATTTGGGCTACGGGTGCCCGCCGGGTACGGCGGCGGGGGGTTGGCGAACAGTTTCCTGTATCAGTCGGTGTGGACCGAGGAGTGCGGAAGGGCCGGAGTGGCGCTCGGCGGTGTCGGCGCCCACGCGAACCTGGTGATCCCATATATTTTGGCCAACGGCACCGACGAGCAGAAAAGTCGCTGGCTGCCGGACATGGTCGCCGGCCGGTGCATGGGTGCGATCGCCATGACCGAACCCGGCACCGGTTCCGATCTCGCCGGTATGTGTACCGGTGCGGTCCGCGACGGCGAGGACTGGGTGCTCAACGGGCAGAAGACCTTCATCACCGGTGGCATCAACGCTGACCTGGTGATAGTGGCTGCCCGCACCAGCACCGAGCAGGACCGACGGAAGGGCCTGTCGCTGTTGGTCGTCGAGTCTCACTTCGGCGGGTTCAGTCGAGGGCGGAATCTGGAGAAGATGGGCCAGAAGGCCACCGACACCGCGGAGTTGTTCTTCGACAACGTCCGGGTGCCGGGCGACAATTTGCTGGGCGAGGAGGGAAACGCCTTCGCCTATCTGGCGCAGAACCTGGTGGGTGAGCGGCTCGGCATCGCGCTCGGCGCCCAGGTTTCGGCGGAGACGGCGCTGCGCCTCACCCTTGACTACGTGCGCGAGCGCAAAGTCTTCGGTCAGCCGGTGGCGCAATTCCAGAACACCAAGTTCGAACTCGCGTCATGTCGCATCGAGATCGCCGCGGGCCGTGCCCTGATCGATCGGTACATGGTGGCGCACGAAGCGGGCGAGCTGACGGCGCCGGAGGCTTCGATGGCGAAGGTGTACTGCACCGAACTGCAGGCACGAGTGATCGACAGATGCCTGCAATTGCACGGCGGATACGGCTTCATGAGCGAGTATCGAATCAGCAAGATGTACACCGATTCCCGAATTTCGCGAATCTACGGTGGGACCAACGAGGTGCAGCGGGTCATCATCGCGAAGTCGATCGGACTGTGACGCGATAGCGACCGAGTGGGCCCTGCGACGGGAGAGACGATGGAACTGCAGCAGCTGCGATACTTCGTGACCGTCAGTGAGCAGGGCAGCATCAGCGCGGCGGCGACACTGCTGCGCGCCTCGCAAACCACGATCTCCGAATCGTTGCAGGCGCTGGAGCGCAATGTGGGGACCCCGCTGTTCTTCCGGCTCGGCAGCGGGATGAGCCTCACCTCGGCGGGGTATGCCCTGTTGAGCACCGCGCGCCGCGTGACGCGGATGGCGGCGGCGACGCCGTGGAAGATCCGTCGCGGCGAGGACACCATGCCGGATCGGCTGACGGTGTGTCTCATCGACAGCACGGCGTCGGGTGCGGGAGTGCGCTGTATCGCTCGATTTCTGCGTGCGCATCCGCGCGCCTCGGTGGTGACCAAGCGTGCGCCGGACCCGACCGAAGCGGCGGACCTGGTGCATCGTGGCGTCGCCGATGTCGCCTTCGTCGTGGTGACGCCGGGTGCGGCGCGTACCAACGAGTTGGACTCGCTGCACATCGATACCGAGACCGTGCTGGCGGTGTATCCGCCGGGCAGTACGGTCTCGGCGGAGGCGGTGAGCTTGGCGGCACTCACCGAACAGCCACTTGTGCTCACGAGTGCGGAATCGGACGTGTATCCGGCGCTCGCCGAGCACTTCAGCCTGCTGAGGTCGCCGCAGCGGGTGCCGGTGCGTGCTTCGCGCCGTGAGGATCGGCTCGGCCTGGTCGCCGCCGGGCTCGGTGCGAGCCTGGTCACCGATCGGGACCGCGTACGCGCCGAGCATGTGGGCGCCGTGGTTCGACCGTTACGCCCGGTTCTCGACCGTGATGTACTGCTGCTGTGGGAGAAGGACCGCGAGACCGGCGTCGTTCAGGAATTCGTCGATCTCTGTAGGGCCGAGGCACAAATGTGGCGGGAGGCCGCGAGCCACGCCTGAGCGGCGGGTGTCAGCGGGCCTGCCCGGTGCGCCACACCCACGTCCCGAAGCAGCGCGGGTGTCAGCCCCCGGTGCGGAACCCCAGGCAGCACCATGTCGGCTGCCCGCGCCGAAACGAAGGTGGCGGCCCCACCGTGCGCCACGACGTCCCACATCGTTTCCCGTTCGGCGGCGGTCAGTCGGATCTGTTCGGTGAGTGTCGCCATGACCTGGGTGGAGCGAGAGTGCCCCACACTGGCCCGGTCGAGGACCGCGAACGGCAGCCGCCGAGCCTCGGCGGGCGTCATCGGCTCCGACGACGACCCCAGCAGCGACTCCTGACCCGCGACGACGATCTCCTCCCTACCCAAGGGGTAGGTGACCAGCGCTTCTTCGTGCAGCGGCAATTCGACGAACCCCAACTCCGCGGCGCCGGCGCGGACCATGGCCGCGGCGCCTTCGGGCGAGCCGCCATCGAGGACGACGATCTGAATGTGGGGATGCCGGTTCAACATCGCGCGCGCGATCTCGGGCAGTGGGAAGACGCCGAAGGTGCTCGACGTGGCCACGGTGACCCGGCCGGAACGCAGCTGCTTCACCTCGTCCACCTGGCCGCGCGCCAGGTCGATCTGCGCGATGATCTCCCGCGCCTGGACCGCGAGTTCCGCACCCTCCTCGGTCAATTCGAGCCTGCGGCCGGCCCGGACGAACAGTGCCACGTCGAGGCGTTTCGCCAGCGTACGCATCGCTTGGGACAGTGACGGTTGGGTCAGGTACAGGGCGTTGGCGGCTTCGGTGAGGCTGCCGTGTTCCACGACTGCCAGAAAGTAGCGCAGCAGTCGAAGATCCATACCGGGAGCGTACAAGGGGGCGGGCGGTGGGCAGAGCGGTCTCGACGGAATGCGGCATAGGCAGTTCCGACCGGCGACCTCGCCGTTCGTACTTTGTGCTCGCGGTCGCCCTCGGCTTCGCTGGAGACAGGTTGCATTCGACTGGAGGACAGCATGATTCGCGCACATGGCGGAACCGATGACCGAACGATCGTGTGAGGGGCGCGTCGCCGTGGTGACCGGCGCGGGCAGGGGTCTCGGCGCGGCCTATGCCGAGCGGCTCGCCGCGGCCGGTGCCCGCATTGTCGTGAATGACCTCGGGGTCACCCTGGACGGGGCGCCCGACCCCGCTTCGCCTGCCGCCGCAGTGGTTGATCGCATCACCGAGCTCGGCGGCTCGGCGGTCCTGAGCGGACACGATGTCGCCGACCGGGAACAAGCGGGGGCACTGGTTCAGTTCGCCGTCGACACGTTCGGTCACCTCGACGTGCTGGTCAACAACGCGGGCATCCTGCGCGATCGCAGCATCGTCAAGATGACCGATGCCGAGTTCGACGCCGTGATCGGCGTCCACCTCAAGGGCACGTTCAACACCATGCATCACGCGGCGGTGCACTGGCGGCAACGAGTGGACCATGGGGCTCGGCTCGATGCTCGCCTGATCAACACCACCTCGGTCGCCGGACTGTTCGGCAATGTCGGGCAGGCGAACTACGCGGCGGCCAAGGCGGGTATCGCGGCCATGACCCTGGTGGCGTCGAAGGAACTGGCGCGCTGGGGTGTGACCGCGAACTGTGTCAGTCCAGGAGCCGCGACCCGGATGCTGGCTTCGATTCCCGGGCGTGATGTCGCCGCGCTCGCGGAGACGATGTCGCCACAGTGGCCCGCCGCCGTGGTCGAGTGGCTCGCCTCGGCCCGCAGCGCGGGCGTGACGGGTCGCGTTTTCCTGGCGTCGGGGCGCAGGATTTCGGTCGCCGAAGGATGGGAGCACGGGCCGAGCGCCGAGCCGAGCAAAGATCTCGACACTCTCGATAACGTGTTGCGGGAACTTGTGGATACCGCCCGCCCGAACGCCGACATGCGTGGACCGCGATGACCCTGCACTACGCGAACATCGGGGCCGAGGGAATGCCGTGGCAGCGGGAATGGCACGTCGATGACACATTGCTCTACAACCTTTCGGTCGGCGCGGACGCGAGCGATCCGCACCTGGTGACCGAGAATTCCCAGGGTGTCGGGCTGTGCGCGCTGCCGAGCTTCGCGGCGGTGCTGGGTGGATCGCTGCGTTCGGTGCGGCATCTGGTGGGGGAATTTCCTTCGCACGCGGTTGTTTTCGTCGGCCAACAGCTCGAACTGTTCGATGCCTTGCCGGTCGCGGGTCGGATCGAGGTCACAACCTCGATCGCCGAGATGACCGATCGAAGTACCGGCGTTCTCCTGGAAACCGAGGCGGTCGCGGTGGCAGGTCCCGCAGGCAGGAAGTTGTTCACCGCCCGTGCTTCGTATTTTCTGCGTGGTCTCGGTTCGCGTCCTGATTCGACCGGCGCACCGGTCATCGACGCGCCGCGTTGGGCTACGACGTTGAGTGTGCGTACTCGCACGGATCAGGCGCTGCTGTATCGGCTGTGCGGCGACCGTAATCCGCTGCACAGTGACCCGGTTGTCGCGAAGCGGGCCGGCTTCGATCGTCCTGTTCTGCATGGACTGTGTACCTGGGCGATGGTGGCGCGCACGGTGATCGGGCACGTGCTTGGTGCCGAGGTCGGCGCGGTCGACGAAATCGGTGGCCGTTTGCGCCATCCGGCCTACCCCGGGGAAATATTGACGATCGATCTCGTGCAGACGGCGGAATGCGTGCTGAATTATCAAGCCCGCGTGGCGGACCGAATCGTGCTGGCCGATGGCCTTGTTCGCACCGCGCACGAGGTGTCACTGTGACAACGGAACCGAAGCCAGTCCCGATACCCACGCCGTTGACCGCACCGTTCTGGGCTGCCGCACAACGCCACGAGATCGCCTTGCAACGCTGCGGCGAGTGTTCGGCGGCGATCGGCTATCCCCGGTTGAACTGTCCGAACTGCGGCGGGCGTGATCTCGACTGGTTCACCGCCACCGGGCGAGGTCGGGTGTGGAGTTACGTGGTCGTCGAGCGTGCGGATCCCACCTTCGCGCCCGACGTGCCCTATGTGCTCGCCGTGATCGAGCTCGACGAGGGACCTCGTTTGCTGTCCATTGTCGTTGATGTCGTGGCGGCATACGACATGGGATTGCTCGATCTAGCGGTGCGTGCGTCGTTCGAAACCCGTGGTGCGCAGCAGGTTCCGATTTTCGTACCGATCGGGGAGGGTGCATGACCACCGGTTGTTTCGTTGTCGGCGCCGCCGAGACAGCACGTCTCGGCCGTATCCCCGACCAGTCCGTGCTCGAACTGAACGTCGAGGCCGGGCTGCGCGCACTGACCGACGCCGGGCTCAGGACCACCGATATCGACGGGATCGCGGGTGCCTACTCACCGCATCAGGTCGCGCACGCACTCGGCGTCCAGCCGCGATGGGTGGACACCACCAATGTCGGCGGCTGCTCGTTCATGGCGCATGTGCGGCATGCGAGCGCGGCGTTGCGCGCTGGATACGCCGACGCGGTGCTGATCACCCACGGTGAGTCCAATCGGTCACGGGTCGGCGTGCCTCCGCGTCCCCGTGACCCCGCGTCGCTGACCGGACAGTTCGAAGAACCCTACGGTGCGCGAGCGCCGTACACGAAGTTCACCCTGCCCGCGTTGCGTTATATGCACGAGCACGGTCTCACCGAACGAGATCTAGCGGAGGTTGTTGTCGCACAACGGCACTGGGCGCACCGGAACAGCCGGGCGGGTCGGCGTACGCGCATGACGGTCGAGGAAGTGTTGGCCGCGCCGGTGCTGGCGTGGCCGTTCCGTATCCCGCAAGTATGCATGGTGACCGACGGCGGTGGTGCGCTGGTGCTCATTCGGGCCGGGGACGCCCGTGTCGGTCAGCGTGCGCGCGCGGTAGAGGTGCTCGGCACCGGCGAGGCTACGGAGTCGCCGATGGTGGCCTACCTGCCGAACGCGGGAGTGTCCGGCGCAGCGCGCCGCGCCGCGGCCGATGCTTTCGCGGAGGCAGATCTGCGCCATGGCGACATCGACCACGTGATGAACTACGACGCCTTCGCGCATCTGCCGTGGATCGGCTTGGAGAGCATGGGGTTCTTCGGACCCGGCGCCGCCGCGCGCTTCATCTCCGAGGGCGGCACCGCCCCCGGTGGCCCGCTTCCCCTGAACACGAACGGCGGCGGCCTCGCCTATACCCACACCGGGATGTACGGCATGTTCGCGCTGACCGAATCCGCGCGCCAGGTACGCGGCGAAGCGGACGCCGACATCGGCCCGGTCGGTACCAGTCTCGCGCTCGGCTTCGGTGGCATGTTCACGGCGGCCGGAGTGACCATTCTCGGCCGTCCCCGTTGACCGGTTGTCCGCTGCGTCCTCGCCGAGGCGATTTTTTATGGAGGAACGATGCGAAACTTTCACGCCTATGCCGAGGTGGCGCCGGACCGACCGGCCGTTGTGGACCCCACCGGTGCCGTCACCAGCTTCGGTGCGCTTGCGGCACAGGTCGATCGGTTGACCCGCTTCCTCAGTGACCGGGTGCCGACGCGTGGCGCCTCGGTGTGCGTGCTGCTGCCCAACGGCGGTGCGTTGCTCACCGTCCAACGCGCGGTGCTGCGGCGACCGCTTTATCTGACCGCGATCAACTGGCATTACGCGGCCGCCGAAATCGCATACGTCCTGCGGGACTGCGACGCCGAACTGATTTTTACCGATACCGACCATCTGGAACTGGTGCGCGCAGCCGTCACACTCGCGGATCTTCCCGACGACCGCATCGTGGTCGTCGACGAAACCGGCGGCAACGAGACGATCGCCGCGTATCCGGCGACGCCTCCCGAACCGAGCACCGGCGGTAGCCGAATGCTCTACACATCCGGGACGACCGGGAAACCCAAGGGCGTGCGGCGCGCACTGCCTGCCGCCTCCCCGGAACGTCTTGCGGCGGCGGTGGTCGAGCGCGCCGAGCTGTACGGTGCGGCCCATGAGCACGGGCGTTATCTTTCGGTGGCGCCGATGTACCACGCGGCGCCGTCGGCCTATGCCGATCAGGCACTGGATGTCGGACACACCGTGGTTATCCTGTCGCGCTGGGACGCCGAGTCGGCGCTGAAGGTGATCGAACGGTGGCAGATCACCTGGACGTACCTGGTTCCGTTGATGATGCGAGACCTGTTGGAATACAAGGACTCTCACCCGGCCGGTCTGCGCAGCCTGCGGTCGATCGTGCACACCGCCGCACCGTGCCCACCGTCGGTGAAACGAGCCATGATCGAGTGGGCGGGGCCCGTTCTCAACGAAATCTACGGCGGTACCGAGGGGTCGGCCACGTTCATCTCGACGCCGGAATGGCTGCGGCGCCCGGGCTCGGTCGGGCGCGCCCGCAAAGGGGTGACGATCACGGTGCGCGCCGAAGGCGGTGCGGTGTTGCCGCACGGGGAGATCGGATTGATCTACTTCGCGAATGCGGGCGCCCCATTCGAGTACCACCACGCCGAGGACAAGACTCGATCCACCCGGATCGGAAACCAGGCCACCCTCGGTGACATCGGCTACCTCGACGCCGAGGGATACCTCTATCTCTGCGATCGGACAGCCGACACCATCATTTCCGGTGGCGTGAACATCTATCCCGCCGAGATCGAGCACGCGTTGCTCGAGTTGCCGGAGATCAGGTCGGCGTGCGTCGTCGGCCGTCCCGACTCACGGTGGGGTGAGTCGGTGCACGCGGTGCTCGTCGCGGCCGATCGGGTCGCCGACACCGAGGCGCTGGCGATAGAGATCGCCGCGCGGCTACGAACGAAGATCGCGGGCTACAAGGTGCCGAGGACATTCGAATTCGTCACCGAGCTGCCCTTCTCGGCGGTCGGCAAACTGTTGCGTCGCGAGGTCAGGGACCGGGTGATCGCCGAGGCAGGCAACGAGGGCGGCGCGGGGACGGAAAGTGCCGACGAAGCACGAGAATAATCTCGACGAATCGAGCGGCCCGGCGCTACCACTGCGCCGGGCCTGCTCTTGTGCGCCAACCGGTCTCAGCGGTCGTGCCGAACCACCGCTTGCAGGTTGGTGTACGCGTCCAGGGCGTAGGTGCCGCCGGTGCGTCCGATACCGCTGTGCTTGTTTCCGCCGAACGGCGCATCCGGGTGTCGGGTGGTGGTGTTCACCCCCACCTGGGCGGCGTCCAGTCGCGCGGCGACGCGGTCGGCCTGTTCGAGGTCCGCGCTGAAGACGTAGTCGTACAGCGCGAAGTCCAAACCGTTCGCGATCTCGACGGCTTCGTCGTCGCCGGAGACCGCCGTCATGGCGAGCACGGGGCCGAACGCTTCGACTCGCAGCACATCGTCTTCCGGCTGCGCGTCGGCCACCAGGGCGGGTGCGGTCCAGTACCCAGTGGCAGGCAGCTCGGTGTGTCGATGCACGCGCCGCCCCGCGGATTCGGCGGCGCCGACCAGCCGTTCGATATGCGCGCGCTGTGCTGCCGAGATCACCGGCCCGACAGTGGTAGTGGAGTCTCGAAGCGCGCCCGCCCGCAGCGTGCGCAGCTTGGCGACCAGCAGATCCTCCAGGTCGGCCGCGACCGTTTCGTCCGCGAGAATGCGAGCGGGTGTGAGGCACACCTGTCCGGCCTGGATCGTCCAGGTGCGGGCGACCGAATCGGCGACCATGGCCAGGTCGGCGTCGGCGCGCACAAGCACCGCGCCTTTGCCGCCGAGTTCGAGCAACAACCGCTTCATGTGCGGTGCGGCGTTCGCGAAGATCGACCTCCCGACCCCAGTGCTGCCAGTGAAGCTGATCGCACCTACCCGAGGGTCTGCCACCAGCGCCTGTCCGGTCTCGGGGCTCGATCCGGTGAGCGTGCCGACCACCCCCGGGTCGAGCCCGAGTTCGGCGGCGGCGCCGGCGGCGAGTCGTCCGAGCTCCATCACCAGCAGTGGATCCTGTGGGGCGGGTTTGAGCAGGACACTGTTGCCCGCGAACAGCGCGGCCGCGACCTTTCCCGCCATCGCGAGGAGCGGAAAGTTGTACGGACTGATGCAACCGACGGTGCCGACCGGGCGACGATACAGTGCGGCGGACAATCCGGCCGTCTCGGGCGGGCCCGATGGTTCCAGCACGCTTGCGGGTGTGGCGGCCCAACCGCGGAAGCGGGCGATCGCGCGATCTACGTGCAGACTTTCCGCGATGACGAGGCGGGCGCCGGTGTCGGTGACCGCGAGGTCGACCAATGCGTCTCGTTCGGCCTGCAATTTATCGGCGATGCGATCGAGGAATGCTCGCCGCACATCGAGATCACTTGCGGCGAAACCGATTCTGGCGCGTTCGGCGGCGGCGATCGCCCGTTCGATATCCTCGGTGTCGCACTCGGGAACCTGTGTGATCTGCGCACCGGTCGACGGGTCGTCCACGCGGTAGGTCCGCGTGGTGGTCGCCTCTTCGCCGTCGATCCATGTCGTGTACATCGGTACTTCCTCCAGCTCGGTCAGCGATCGCGGAAATCGAGGTAGCCACGGGCGATCTCGCCCCGCCCGAGGCTCGCGATGAGCTCGTTCACCTCGTCTGGAGCCACGATGGTGGAAACGACGGGTGTGAGATCGAGTTCGCCACGGCCGACGGCGGCGGCCAGTTCGGGAATGAAGCGTCGCGGTGGGACCGAACCCATCCGGCAGCCGAGCAGCGCTTTGTCATTGAACAAGTCGCGCACCTCCAGGTTCAATTCGGTTCCTCGGGTGGGCAATCCGACGATGACGGCGCGACCGCCCCATCCCATGGTCAGGAACCCTTCGCGTAGCAGTGCGGGAACGCCGGTGCATTCGAGTAGTACGTCGAAGCCGTTGTCCGGTGCGATGCTTGCGAGCGATTCCGCGGTGTCGGGGGTGTGAAAGGCGTCGGCTCCGCAGCGCAGTGCGAGTGCGCGCTTGCTTTCGTGCGCGTCATAGGCGGTGATGTGGCGCGCGCCGTAGTAGCGGGCGGCGATGATGGCGTTCAGTCCGACACCGCCCGCACCGGTGACCAGAACCTTGTCGTCGGGACCGATCCGTGCTTGTTGACGCGCGGCGCCGAAGGCGGTCACGGTGGCGCAGCCGAGCATCGCTGCGACCTTGGGGTCCAGCGTCTCGGGAAGCGGGATGAGTTGCGACTCGTTGACCACCGTGCGGGCGGCGAAGGCGCCGAGCCGGACGAACTGGTGAACGGGTTGCCCGTGCCGGGAGAACGGGGAGTGGGGGCGCGAGGCGCTACTGCGGCACCAGTGTTCGTGACCGCTGCGGCAGTGTTCGCAGTGCCCGCACGACGGCAGCACGGTCAGCGTGACGCGGCGACCGTGCCAGCGCTGGTCGACGTCCGCGCCGAGTTCGACCACCCGTCCGACGGCTTCGTGTCCGAGGACGACGGGAGTCTCCTGGGGGATGTTCCCGGTCACGGGGTTGAGGTCGCTGTGACACAGTCCAGCGATGTCCACTTCGACGGCCACTCGGCGGGGGCCCGGCGCCTCCACCGAGAGGTCGTCGACGCACAGAACTTCGGTTCCGGTCCAGAGGATGCCTTGCAATTTCCCACACCTCTATTTCACTGACACATATCAAGTTTCTCTGAGCGGAATTTAACACGGCATTTTTCCGTGCTGGAGCGTTCGTCGTCGGGATCGGTTGTTTCGTCGCGGTCTGTTCGCCCGCTCATCACGCCCGCAGTGGGGCACGGCGCGGTCCGCATAGGCATTGCCGAGGGGGTGTCTCGGTGAATTTTCGCGCGCGAGGCGTTGACGCCGCCCGCGGTGAACGTAATGCTCAGTGGAGTTGAATTCCGCTCAGCGTAATCGCGGGTGGCCGTTGAACCTGGAGGGTGTGATGGGTTCGTTGCAGGACGTCGTGATCGTCGACGCGGTGCGCTCGCCGATGGCGAAGGGAAAGCCCGGCGGACAGTTGTCCTCCGTGCATCCTGCCGAGCTGCTCGGTCAAGTGTTCCGGGCGCTGCTGCACCGAAGCGATCTCGACCCCGGTCTGGTCGACGACATCATGACCGGATGCGTCACCCAGGCTGGTGAGCAGGGTGCGACAGTCGGCAGGGTCGCTTGGCTGGGCGCGGGACTGCCACAGCACGTACCCGCGACCACCATCGAACGGAAATGCGGTTCCGGGCAGCAGGCGGTGGTCTTCGCCGCACAGGCGATCGGGGTCGGGGCGGCCGATGTCGTCATCGCCGCCGGGGTGGAATCGATGAGCCGGGTGCAGATGGGTGCGGCGAAAATCGCACAGGACGGCTACAGCCCGGCGATGTGGCGACGCTTCCCGAATCTGACGAGCCAGGGGGTAGCGGCCGACCGAGTCGCCGCCGAATTCGGACTACAGCGCCCGCTGCTGGATTCCTATGCGGCGTCTTCGCATCATCGAGCGCACGCCGCTGTGGAACAGGGAGCGTTCGATGACGAGATCGTGCCCATCACACTCGACGACGGAACCCGCGTCGGCGCGGACTCGACGATCCGGCCGAACACCACCGTCGACAGTCTGGCGGCACTGGCGCCCGCTTTCTCCGATGCTCAGGTGCGTGCGCGTTTTCCCGACCTGGTGAGCGTGACCACCGCGGGCAGCTCGTCCCAGCTCACCGACGGAGCGGCCGCGGCGCTGCTGATGTCGGCCGCGCGTGCCGACGCACTGGGTCTGCGGCCTCGTGCACGGCTCGTGGCGTCCACCGTGTGTGGTGACGATCCGGAATTGATGCTGACCGCGCCGATCCCGGCGACTCGGCGTGTGTTGCGGCGCGCTGGTCTCACGCCGTCGGATATCGACCTGTTCGAAGTGAACGAGGCGTTCGCCGCGGTGCCGCTGGCGTGGATGCGCGAACTCGGGATCGACGAGGAGCGGGTCAATGTTCGTGGCGGCGCGATCGCTCTCGGGCACCCGCTCGGCGCCTCGGGCGTGCGGCTGCTCACCACGCTGATCGGCGCGCTGGCGGATTCCGGTTCGCGTTATGGATTGCAGACGATGTGCGAGGCAGGCGGGATGGCCAACGCCTACGTCATCGAGTCCTTGACGCGGTAACGCCGTCGCATGCGATATCGCCCCAGGCGGAACTGTTTTCCGCGCAACACAATACGCGAGCTGTGGGATGTGGTTCGCAGTCGAAGGAGTCGGAAGTGAACAGGCGAGATCTCCGTCGGGCGTTGGCGGTCGCCGCCGCGGCCGTCGTGTTGTGCGGCGTCGGCGCGGGTTGTGGCGCTCCCGCACCCACCGTCAGTGACGGAATGGCACCGGATGAGATGTGTCCGACCGAGCAGACCGCGGGCACGGTGAAGATCGGGATGAGTTCTCCGCTGGCTGTTTTCGCACCGCTGCTGCTCGCGCTCCAGACCGACGCGTTCGCGGGCACCGGACTGGAGGTGAGCACCGAGTCGTTGCAGAGCACCGCATCGCTGCCCTTGGTCGCTCGCGGGCAACTCGACGCGCAGATCACCTCACTGTCCAACGCGCACTACAACACCGCGAACGCACACGTTCCGCTCGAGTGGATCGCTCCGATGGACAAGCAGGAACCAATTCCCGCCGGTGAAGCTGTCGCCGGGTACTGGGCCAGGGTCGACCGGGTCGGCTCTGCCGCGGCGCCGAACCTGGCGGCACTGAAGGGCGCCAAGGTCAGTACCCCGACGCGCGGCAGTGGCGTCGCGGGTCTGATCATGGACAACGCCCTGTCCAAGGTCGGGCTCCGTCTCGGCGACGTCTCCCTGACCGCCCCCCTCGTCGGTGCCGACGCGCTGACCGGCCTGATCAACGGTTCCGTGGATGCGGCATGGATTTCGGCGCCCTTGGAGGTAGAGGCGGCCAAGTACCCCGAGTTGGTGCCGATCGCGGGTTACGAGCCCGGCATCACCGGAACCTCGGTGATGGTGGGCCCGACCATGCTGAATCGGCCGGACGTCACCGTGAAGTTTCTGCAGGTGTTGCGCAAGGTCACCCAGCGGTACCTGACCGGCGACTATCGTCGCGACCCCGAGACCGCCGCACTGCTGGCCGAAGCCGAGCAAACCGACATCGAGACCGTGCGCAACGCGGCACTGCTCGCCTTCGACCCGACCTTCTCGATGGACGGCGCCGCCGAATTCGTCGACCGTCTTCAGACTTTCTCGCTGGAACGCGGGGAACTCGAATACGACCAACCGCTGGACTCGTCGGAGATCATCGATACCCGATTCACCGAGGCGCTGGCGCTGTGTCGCCCGATCGTCTGACCCACCCGAGCTCGATGCCCCGACCGACGACAGCTGGTTTCGTCCGGGGCGAGCGGAGTATCCCCGCCTACCACGCGTCATCCCCGGAGGAGCCAATGACCGACCGCCATGTCACCGTCGAGAAGAAGGGTCGAATCGGTGTCGTTTACCTGGATCGCCCCGACCGGCGCAATTCCTACACGCCGCTGATGGCCAATCAATTGCAGGCGGCATTGGTCGAATTCGACGACGACGCCGACGTGTCCGCCATCGTGGTGACCGGTCGCGGCGACCATTTCGGGGTGGGCGCGGACCTCGGCCTGGATTGGCGTGAGGTCGACGCGCACGCCGTCGAGTCGCTCACGCGACCGGACCAGGCCCCGTGGCGGTTGCGGACACCGATTATCGCGGCACTGAACGGGGATGCGATCGGTGTCAGTCTGACCTGGGCCATGCAGGCCGACATTCGGGTGGTTGCCACGGACGCACGCTTGGCGTTCTCCTTCAACCGGGTCGGCATCATCCCCGACCGCGGCTCGATGTGGTTGCTGCCCCGGCTCGCCGGATTCGGTGTGGCGATGGACCTGTTGCTGACCGGTCGGACCATCGACGGCGCCGAATTCAGCAGGCTCGGCTTGGCGACGCACTGTGTTCCCGCCGCTGACGTCCTCGACCACGCGATAGCCCTCGCCGAGGAAATGGCGCAGCGCTGCGCGCCCGCGTCAGTGACTGTAACCAAGCAGCTCATGTACGAGTTCCTGGAGACCACCGACCGGCTGCACGCCTACAACCGTGAGCGTCGAACCCTGAACTGGGTACGCACGCTCGGTGAAACCCTGAGGGGGATCGCGGCTTTCAAGGAGAAGAAGCCGCCACAGTGGCAGACCACCAAACACACGACGATCCCGGCGGAACTGCGATGACCACGGCGTCGCGCGCGCGGGAAGTCCCTGACCTCACCCCGCTGTTGTTTCCCGAGAAGGTCGCGATCGTGGGTGGCGTGTCGAAGCCGACCGGCCTCGGTAGTCGTACTGTGCGTCACCTACGAGAGGCCGGTTTTCCGGGAACGATTCTCACCCCCACCGAGCAGCACCCGCTCACCGAGCCGGTCGATGTGGCGATGATCGGTGTTCCCGCACCTGCGGTCGCCGACGTGCTCGCCTCCATCGACGGGCAGGCCCGGTTCGCGGTGGTGTACAGCTCAGGGTTCGAAGAGGTCGGGCTCGCACCGCCGAAGACCTCGAAGGGCACCCAGCTCATCGGACCCAACACGGTCGGGCTGTACCACGCGCCTGCCCGTGCCATCCTCACCTTCGCGCAGGCATTCGACGCGCTGGTCGACTGCCGCGGCGGCAGTGGCGCTTTCCTCGTTTCGCAGAGCGGTGCGTTCGGGGCGCGTGTGGTGAGTGCGGCGGCGCGGTACGGACTGCACCTGGACGGTTTCCTCGGAACCGGGAACGAAGCTCGATTCGATGTCTGCACGCTGGCACGCGGTGTACTCGTCGCCGCCCGACCCGCCGTGCTGATGCTGTATCTCGAAGGGCTGCGCGACATTGCCGCGCTGGAGGCGCTGCTGGCCGATGCGCGCGCGGCGCGAATTCCGGTGGTGTGCCTGCTCGGTGGGCTCTCCGCCGCTGGCGCGACCGCCGCGGCCTCGCACACCGCCGCGGTCAGCGCGGATGCCGAAGTGCTCGGCGAGTTGTTCCACGCGTACGGCGCGACATTGGTGCACTCCGATCGTGAACTCATCGTGAGTGCGCTGGGCTTCGCGCTGCTCACCACGGCAAAGGGACGGCGAGTCGGCATCGTCACGGGTTCCGGGGGCGCCGGTGTCGTGGCTTCGGATCTCCTGAGCGGCGCAGGTCTGGCATTGCCGACCCTTGGCGAGGGAACGCAGCAGAAATTGGCGGCGTTGTTGCCCCCGATCGCATCCACCCGAAACCCGGTGGACGTCACCGCGCAAACCATCGGTGACGACGTGGTATTGCGGCAGGTTTGCGACGTACTGCGCGAATCGGGTGAGGTGGACACGATGTTGGTGATCGGTCGCGAGACCCAGTCCGATGTCGCCGGGGCCAGGTCGGGCGCCGATATCCCCACCGTGCTGGCCACTTTGGACCGGGAACCAGCCGATGTGCGCCCCCTGATCGAAACCGGTGGTGTCGTGCTGCCCGATCTGGACTCAGCCTGTGCGGTGCTCGCGGCCGTCACCGGACACGCGGGCACCCTGTCCGGAGAGCCACTACGGCGGACGGACACTACGCCTTCGGCGCCGCTCACCACGGATCCGAGCGCGGCCGACAGCATGACGCTTGTCGCCAGCGCGGGAATCACCGTCGCGCCATGGGATCTCGCGACCGCGCCCGAGCAGGTCGAGGCGATCGGTGACCGGATCGGTTGGCCGGTGGTCCTCAAGGCCGATACCGCCGCGGCTGTGCACAAGGCCCGAGCAGGCGGGGTGCGGCTCGACGTCGCCCGCGCGACCGCGCACATGGTCGCGCGGGAGATGTTCGAGCGGGCGGACAGCGTCATCGTGGCTCGGCAGCTGCGGTCCTCGGTGGAGCTGTTCGTGGGTACACGTCATGACGAGCAATGGGGCGCAGTGGTTTCCGCCGGGCTCGGCGGCGCGAACGTCGAACTGATGAATCGCACGGTCGCGTTGCCCGCCTTTCTCGGTGAGCAAGCGCTGGCGCGCAGGCTCGAGGAGGTGATCTTCGCGTCGGTCGCGGACCGTTATGTCGGTCTGGCCGCCGAATTGGCCGCAGTCGCATACCGGCTCGTCGCCCTGACGGAGTCCACGGGGGCTGCGCTGGTCGAATGCAACCCAGTGGGGTGGGTCGACGGTGAACTCGTCGCACTCGACGCGAGGGTCGTGCGATGAGCCCGGTCGATGAACTGCGCGCGGCGCTGGAACGTACCCTGCCGGCGGAATGGATGGCGGCAGTCCGGTCCGAAGATCGCGAGCGGCTGGACGAAGTGCTCGATGGCACCGACCGAGGCACGATCGACGGTTACGTTCGTCAGATCGCCGCCGATGGGTGGCTCGTTCCCGAGTGGCCGCGTGAACTGGGTGGGCGAGCGTTGGATGCCGACGCCACCGTCGACGTTCGTCGTGAGCTGGCGCGTTGGCGGGTCGGGACGGTGGACAGCGCTATCGGAACCGGGTGGGTCGGGCCCGCCATTCTGCGTTTCGGTGACGCGACGGTGGCACGGGAGTTGCTCCCCGCGATAGCACGCAACGAAACACTGTGGTGTCAACTGTTTTCCGAGCCCGACGCGGGATCGGATCTGGCTTCGGTGCGTACCAAGGCCACACCGGACGGCGAGCATTGGCGGGTGAACGGGCGCAAGACCTGGACCAGTCGGGCCGACCGCGCGCAGTGGGGTCTCGCGGTGACGCGGACGGACATCGACGTGCCCAAGCACGCCGGGCTCACCTGCTTTCTGGTGGACATGACGAGTCCCGGTGTCACGATCGAGCCGATCCGGCAGATGACCGGTGACTCTGAGTTCTTCCAGGTCACCCTCGACGATGTCGCGATCGCGGATCGCTACCGACTCGGCGCTCGGGGCCAGGGGTGGGAAGTGGTGCGCACGGTGCTGCAATGGGAGCGTCTCGCGGGGTCCGGTGCGGGAGCGGCGACTCCCGGTTCCATGGTCGGGCGCTCGATCGAAGAACTGGTGGCCGCCTTTTTGTCTGGTGCCGACGACGTCGCGGCCGACCGGATCGCGCAGCTGTGGGTGGAGTCGCGGGCGATCGCGTTCAACAATCGCCGGCACGCTCTGCATCGCGCCGCCGACCTCCCTCCGGTGGCGGGTGGCACGCCCTACAACAAGGTGATGCAGGCCGAGCACACGAAACGGCTGCAGCGCGCCTTTCTCGAGTTCGGCGGAATGTCGCTGCTGGCACACGGTCTCGATGACCGGGCTGCCGCATACGACGTCTGGGCGTTCCTGCGGGTGCAGCCGAAGACGGTGGCGGGCGGCACCTCCGAGGTGCTGCGTGATCAGATCGCCGAGCGCGGGTTGAGCATGCCGCGCGGCACCGATCCCAGCCGGGGGCAGACCTGGCGTTCCTTCCTCGAATCTCCTGGGGCGAACACATGAGACTTCCGACCACAGAGCAGCGTGACTTCGTCTCGACCGTCGAGGCGATCGCGGCGAAGCACGATCCGTTGCGCGGTGTCCGCGCTGCGGCGGCATCCCGACAGCTCGACGAGGCGCTGTGGCAGGCGCTGGTCGACGCGGGCGTGCTAGAGCCGCTGCGCGAGGGTGATGTCCTGACAGCATGTTTGGTTGCCGAGGCGTTGGGCAAATCCGCTGCTCCGGTGCCTTACCTTTCGAGAAGTGTTGCGCAGGAATCGCTCTCGGTTATGGGTGCGGATGACCCCGAAGTGTGGGCGACGTTCGGATTCCTCGGCGCCGATGGTGGCTGCACCGCGCGGTCACTGGATGAGCGTGAGGGCAGGGTGGACGGTGTGCTGCCGTTCGTACCGGACGCGGATCTCGCTCAGGCGGTGGTGGCGGTTGTCCGTGGCGACCGGCCCTGTGCGGTGGTGCTCGACATCGCCGACGCGAAGCGGACACCGCTACGCACCTTGGATCTCACCCAGCCGATGAGCAGTCTGGAATTCGGCGGTGCGGCGGCCACGGTCCTGTCGGTGGCGGGTACTGAGCTGGTCGCTGCCATGAACCGGGTGCAAGCCGTCGGGACCGCGATCCATTGCGCGGGTCTGGTCGGGGCGATGTCCTGGCTGCTGGAGACCACTGTGACTTATGCGGGTCAACGGGTGCAGTTCGGTCAAGCGATCGCGACGAGGCAGGCGGTGAAGCACAGCTGTGCCGAGATGCTCGCCGAGGTCGAATCCAGCCGTGCGATGGTGCTCGAGTTGGCGGACGCACTCGGCGACGAGGGCAACGACAACGACGCCCACGCGCGCGAGCTGTTGGTGTCCACGGTCAAGGCGTTCGTCTCCGACGCGGCCCAGGACTGTGCGTCGCGGGCGTTCCAGCTGCACGGTGGAATCGGTTTCACCTGGGAACACGATCTGCACCACTACTTCAAACGATGTGTCACCGGTGCCACCCTGTTCGGAACGGCGACCAGCCATCGTGCTCGGATCGCGCGGTACTTGCGTGCGCTGCCCACCGCTCAGTAGAAGTAACTTCAGCCTGGTGGAATTCTGCTACCATGGCGGCACAAATCGGGACCGAGGGGAGCGTCGTGGCAGAAGGGTCGATCACCCGAACCCTCCGTGTCCTGGAAGTGGTGTGCGCCAAGGGGCCGCAGCCGCTCAAGGCGCTCAGTGACGAACTCGATCTCGCGCCACCGACGCTGCTTCGCATCTTGCGGCTGATGGAGCAGGAAGGGTACGTGACGCGGTTGCCGGACCGCACATGGCGCGGCACGATGCTGCTGTGGAGTCTCGGCTGTGCCGTGAACGCCCAGGTGGGCTATTCGACACTGTCCCAGGAGCACACCGACATTCTGACCGCCGAGTTGGAGGAGACCTCGGTGTACGCGGTCTTCGAACAAGGGGTCGTCACCTACGCGGCGCACTCCGAGCCGGCTAAACCGGTGCGCGCGCATGTCCGGCTCGGTCGTCGGCACCGGCTGCTGTCCACCACGACCGGCCACGCGGTGCTCGCGTGGCTCGACGAAGCGCAGGTCGAGGTCGCCGTGGCCGAGCAACGTACGACGGATGAAACCGTAGCGGTCGAGGCTGTCACCGAGGCCATGGGGCGGATTCGGGCGAGCGGCTACGCCGCGGGCGCCGGGCTGAAATGGCCGGATCTCTGGGCGGCCGCCGCGCCGGTCTTCGACGCCTCGGCTCAGGTGGTGGGTGCGCTCGGTGTCACCATCCCGGCCTCGCGGCCGGACGAGCTGCGCGAGCGCGCGATCGGCGCGGTGGTCCGTGAGGCCGACGCGATGACGCGCAGGCTCGGCGGCCCCCGGCGCAGGGTGCTCCAACTCGAAGCCTGACGGGCGACGAGCTAACTCGCGGAGAGCATTTCGGCGATCGCGTCGAGCTGGGCGAGCGCGTCCTCGAAGATCACCGAGAGATAGATGCCGTCGACGTGCGCACTCAGCTGCGACAACCGCTGCGCGCAGTCTCCGGGAGAGCCGACCACGGCGAACCTGTTCAGGAGATAGTCCTCGATGTCCGGCCGATCGGCGAACATCGTGGCATTGCTGGTCTTTCCCGCGACGCCGTGCGCGGTGTAGTCGTAGTGCGCGTACCGCTCGGTCAGTACCGACTGGAAGTGCTCGGGGACATTCTTTCCCGCGAAGGTCGCGGCGAACGCGAAATGTGACGCGCTGACCGCACGGGGGACGAGCGCGCGCCGCAGGCGTGCGATTTCGGTGTCGTCGCGTCCCACCGCGAGTCGGACCGATGCCCAGATTTCGGTGCGTTCGCGTCCCGGTGCGCGGGCGACGTCAGCCGCGGCACCGATGGTGCGGATCGCGACGGTGTCCGCGCCCACGCCTGCGATGACGCCGTCGGCGGCGCGTCCCGCTATCCGCGCCGTGCGCGCCCCACTGGCGGCGACGAGAGTGCGCACGGTGGGGACGTTTTCGGTGAACGTCGCGAGAAACCGCTCCATGGCCGACAGTCCCGCAGGCGCGAGCCCGAACGTGCGTACCGCGGAATCGCCCCGGCCGATGCCGAGTCGGAACCGCCCCGGGTAGGCATCCTCGAATGTGCGTCCCGCCGCGGCGGCTACCGACCAGTGTCTGGTGATCGGATTGGTGACGCTGGTGCCGACGACAAGGGAGGACGTCACGGCCAGTGCGTCGGCGCACGCTGAGTACAGCTCGCCGTAGTTCGGGGAGTCGCCGATGCCGATGCCCCACAACCCCATGTCCTCCGCGCGCCGGGCGACCGATCGGGTCAGTTCCGGCC
Source organism: Nocardia callitridis (assembly GCF_039543305.1). Classification (NCBI taxonomy): domain Bacteria; kingdom Bacillati; phylum Actinomycetota; class Actinomycetes; order Mycobacteriales; family Nocardiaceae; genus Nocardia; species Nocardia callitridis. Next base: position 282,501 of record NZ_BAABJM010000004.1, read on the forward strand.
GCAGCGGGAGCCAGTTGATACACAGACGCATTTCAGGAGCCTCCTGCACTGATGGGTTTGCTCGAACGGCCACGAAAATTCCGTGCTGCGCCGAGGTCGCATAATCCTGGCCATTCAAATGCGTGCCCGCGGAGTCCGACAAAGTGGTGGTTCCGAGGGGCCCGATCGCGATTCTCGATGGCTCGGCCGCGGCGAGTCGCGAATGCCGCCGTGAGCGGTTCGAATGCCGGAAACACCGGGTCGCGGCCCCGTTCGAGCGCGCACTGTGACCCTTGACATAGCCGAAGCGGGCCGTGACTATTCAATTCAGCAGAAGTTAGTTTCGCTGAGTCTAATTTGAGGTGTCTGATATGAAGGCTGCATCCGACAGTCCTCCCGGGCAGCTGGACCTACACCCAGGCCATGAGCGCGCGGAGGCCAAGATTCGGGTCGAAGGGCTCGAGTACCGCTACCGTCCCCGTGGTCGCGACGACGTGGTCGCACTACACGACGTCGATCTCGAGGTACGTCGCGGCGAGTTCGTCTCGGTGGTCGGGCCCTCCGGCTGCGGAAAATCCACGCTGTTGCGGGTCATCGCCGGGTTACAGAAGCCGACCGAAGGACGTGTTCGGCTGCGCAGGGAAGAACCCGCGAGCCCACTGGTCGCGCCGGTCTTCCAGGAGTACAGCATCTTCCCGTGGCGCACGGTCGAAGCGAACGTGCGCCTCGGGCTCGACGCCGCGGGCATCGATCGCCGCGAAGCCACCAGGCGGGTCCACCGGTGGCTGGATCGAGTCGGACTGTCCGGCTACGAGAAGGCATACCCGGGAAACCTCTCCGGTGGCATGAAACAGCGGGTCGCGCTGGCGCGAGCGTTCGTGGTGGAGCCGGAGATCCTGCTCATGGACGAGCCGTTCGCCGCATTGGACGCCCAGCTGCGCAAGGTGCTCCAGGAGGAATTGCTCGCCATCGTGCGCGAACACCAGCACACCGTCTTCTTCGTGACCCACAACCTGGACGAAGCACTCCTACTTTCGGACCGGATCGCTTTGATGTCCGCCCGCCCCGGACGAATCCGGGAACTCATCGATGTCCCCTTCGGGCATCCGAGACAACCGGAGCTGCGCCAGGACCCCGAATTCGTTCGGATGGAAGAGGTCCTGTGGTCGAAACTGCGCGGTGAAGTCCAACAGGTCGCAGGAGGCGCCTCGTGACGATTCATGCCGAACAATCGAGTGCCACCACGGAAAAGCCATGGGTCGACCGCAAACCGGATGCACGACAGCGGACGACCAGCGTGCAGGCGCGACGAGATCTGTTGGCGCGCATAGCGCTCGGGTTGTTGCTGCCGGTCGGCCTGCTGGTGCTGTGGGAGATCGCGGCACAGGCGGGCTGGATCGATGCCCGCTTCTTCAGCCACCCCAGCGCGGTCGCGAGCAAAGCCCTCGACGACGTGCGATCCGGGCTGCTGCAAGGTGAAGTGCGGGTCACGGTGGTCCGGCTGGTCACCGGCTACGTGGCGGGCTCGCTGGCCGGGATCGCCGTTGGCTTGGCCATGAGCCAGTCCCGGCTGCTGCGCTGGATGCTGGAACCGATCATCCGCGGTCTCTACGTGATCCCGAAACTCGCGCTGCTACCGCTATTCCTGCTGGTCTTCGGGCTCGGTGAAATGCCGAAACTGGTCTTCATCGGATTGGGGACCTTCTACATCGTCGCGTTCACCACGCTATCGGCGGCGATGATGATCCCGACCCCCTATCACGAGGTCGCCCGCTCCTACGGCCTGTCACGGTCCCAGCGGTTCCGGTGGATGATCTTCCCCGCCTGCCTGCCGCAGATCGTCGCCAGCCTGAAACTGGCCTCCGGCATCTCCATGCTGCTGGTCATCGCGGTCGAATTCGTCAACGCCCAAGAGGGATTGGGCTACTACACCTGGCATGCCTGGCAGATGTTCGTCCCGGACCGGATGTACGTCGGCATCGTCACGGTCTCGATCATCGGCGTGCTGTTCAGTGCCGTGATCGGGCTGGTCGGCGGCCGGTTGGTCCGGTGGTCCGACGGCGAATACGGCCAGCAGCGTTGAGCCCGTTTCGTGTAATCGCACCCGCACAGCAACAGTAGAAGGACTCGTATTCACCATGTCGACAACTACCGCGGCCGACCGCGCCGACACGGCAGACGAACTCGATGACCTCCGGGCCGTGGCCAAGGAAGTCGCCAACGAGCGGTACGCGCCGTTCGCCGAGCAGTGGGATCGTGACCGAAGCACGATCTCGGTGCAGGAGCGCCGCTACCTCGCCGAACTCGGCTGGCTGGGAATCGCGCTACCCGAGGAATTCGGCGGCGCGGGAGGCACTTTCGCACAGGCGTTGGTGGTGGTCGAAGAACTCGCCAAAGTGTACAGCCCTGCGGCGTTCCAGGTTTTCGAAGCGAATGTCGGTCCAGCACAACATCTCGCGCGGATCGGTACCGAGGAGCAGAAGCGCCAGTTCCTGCCCGGAATCGTCAGTGGTGAACACACCATGGCCGTCGGCATCTCCGAGCCGGACGCTGGTTCCGCGGCGACGGACATGGTGACCAAGGCGGAGATCCGCGACGACATCGTGGTCGTGCGCGGGCTGAAGCGTTGGATCTCGAACGGTGGCGAAGCCGACCGGTACCTGGTCTACGCGCGGATGGACGATACGCCGGGATCTCGGGGCATCGGCGCGGTGATCGTGGAATCCAACCGGCCGGGAGTGCGTTTCGGCAGGCGGGAACGACTCATGGGGTTTCGCGGCATCCCCTCCGCGGATGTCATTTTCGAGGATGTCGAGGTCCCGGTGGAGAACATCGTGGTCCGCCCGCCGGACGGTTTCCGCAAGCTGTTCAGCAACTTCTCCATCGAGCGCCTCGGTAATACCACCATGAGTCTCGCGCTCGGGCAGGCGGCACTGGACAAAAGCATCGACTACGTACAGCAGCGCCTACAGTTCGGCCGCCCGATCGTCGAATTCCAGTCCGTGCAACTGACTCTCGCCGACATGGCGCTGCAGGTCGACGCCGCTCGTCTGTTGCGCGACCGCGCGGTCGCGAGCCTCGATGCGGGAACACCGAGCACGCTCGAAGTCTCCTTGGCCAAATGCGCCGCCAACGAAATGGCCAAACGCGTGACGGACATGGCGATGGCACTACACGGCGCGAACGGATACTCCGAGGAATACGGCCTGGAACGCATGCACCGCGACGCGCACGGCTGGGCGCTCGCGGGTGGCACACCCGCCATGCAGCGGATTCGGATCGTGTCGGAAATTCTCGGCCGCGGCTTCGATCAACGTCCGCCTCGCCAATCCTGACCGCGTCAGCCGCAACAGCTTTCGATCCAAGAAAGAAGACGAAAAATGCGAATCAGTGCAAGTACCGCTCTGGTGACCGGTGGCGCCTCCGGCCTCGGACGCGCGTGCGCGCAGCGACTGCTGCAAGACGGTGCGCACGTCGTCTTGGTCGACCTGCCGACCAGCGACGGTGCCGCGGTGGCCGAGGAACTCGGCCCGAACGCGTCGTTCCAGCCTGCCGACGTCACCGACAGCGACCAAGTCGAGGCGGCGGTGACGGCCGCCGAGCAACACGCCCCTTTGCGCGCGGTGGTGCACTGCGCGGGGCGCGGCGGACCGGTCCGTGTGGTCGAGCGTGACGGTGAACCAGGCTCGATGGCGACCTTCGAGGCGGTGGTGCGCACGAATCTGTTCGGCACGTTCAACGTCATGCGCTACGCCGCGGCGGCGATGGCCCGACACGACGACCTGGACGAGGAGCGTGGAGTGTGCGTCCTGACCGCGTCGGTCGCCGCATGGGAAGGGCAGATCGGACAGTTGCCATACGCGGCGTCGAAGGCGGGCGTGGTCGGGATGACCCTCGTCGCCGCCCGTGACTTGGCGCGCAATCACATTCGCGTCTGCACGATCGCACCGGGACTGTTCGACACCCCGATCCTGGCGCGCGTTCCCGAGGAAGTGCGTGGGCGGCTGGCCGATGCGGTGCCGCATCCGAAGCGGCTGGGCGACCCGAAGGAGTTCGCCGATCTCGCGGCGCACATCATCGCCAACCCGATGCTCAACGGCGAGACCATCCGACTCGACGGCGCCATTCGGATGGCGCCGCGCTGACCAACCCGCCGTGAACCGACGCTTGTAGTAACGATTCCGAAAGGCCAACTGCGATGACCCTCGATGCCGTGCAGTCCACGGAGGAGCCGATGTTCGACGCGGCTCGCGACGTGTGGGATCCAGCCTTGCTGGACCCCGAGATCACCTGGGACGGAATGTGGGCCGAACTGACTCCGCGCCAACGCGAGATCCGTGAACTCGCCCGCGAACTGGCTGTGCGGGAACTGCGTCCCCGCGCACACCGGTGGGATGAGAATGAAGAGTTTCCCCGCGAGAGCTTCGCTGCCGTGGTGGAGTCCGGGCTGGTCGGGCTGACCATTCCGCGCGAATTCGGCGGGCAAGGCGAAGGACTGCTCGAGGGTTGCCTCGTGGTGGAGGAGTTGGCTCGCGCGTGCCTGTCGACCGCGATGGCGGTGCAGCCCTTCCTGAACGGCCCGTGGCGCGCGATCAATGTACTCGGTACTGATGATCTGCGTCAGCGACTACTGCCGGGAGTCGCCGAGGGCACCAACCATTTCGCGATCGCGATGAGCGAGCCGGTGGCGGGCAGCGCGGGAACGGACATGCGCTCCACTCTCACCCCCGAGGGTGACGGCTTTCGGCTCACCGGGACGAAATGCTGGATAACCGGTGGCCGAGAGGCGGACACGATCATCGTGTTCGCGCGGCTGGCGGGCAGCGCAGGTCCGTACGGTATCGGTGCCGTCGTCGTGCAGGGTCACCCCGAGGGGATGGGCGAATTCGTGGTGGACCCGAAGATGGGCATCCGCGGGGTCGGTGAATGCCTTGTTCGCTTCGACGATGTTCGCATCGAGGCGCAGAACGTTCTGGTGTGGCCGCACCTGGACTCCAAGGAAGGCACCGGGATACTGGTCGACCAGTTCAATCCGGAACGTTGCGGGAATGCCGCGATGTGCACCGGCCTCGGTCAGGCCGCGCTGGACGCGAGCGTGGGGTACCTCAACGCGCGCAACCAATTCGGGCGCCCGTTGTCGAGTTTTCAAGGGCTGCAATGGAAAATTGCCGACATGGCCATGGATGTCCATGTCTCGCGGATGCTGCTGTGGCGGGCGGCGCGTACCGCGACCGACGGATTCCCGGACCAGACCGCGACATTGATGGCCAAGCTGCACAGCAGCGAGATGGTGCAGCGCGTGACCAATGAGGCCATCCAGGTACACGGTGCACGCGGGTATTCACGGCGCTGGCCGGTCGAGCGCTATTTCCGGGACGGCCGGGGGCTCGCGATCGGCGGCGGCACCGCCGAGGTCATGCGCAATGTCCTTGGCGCCAAGGTACTCGGTGTCAGCGGCAGTCAGCGGCGCCGATGAGCGTCCACGACCTCACCGAACGCGACGTCTACGACAGCGAACACCGCGACTTCGCCGAGAGCGTCGCGGCTTTCCTGCGCAAGCAGGTGACGCCACGGGTCGCGGAGTTCGAAAACGCGGGAATGGTGCCACGTGAGATCTACCGGACCGCAGGTGAGCTCGGTATGGCCGGGCTACAGATTCCCGAGGAGTACGGGGGCGGCGGTCAAGCCGGGTTCCTGTTCAATTGCGTTGTCACCGAACAGGTGGCGTACGAACGTGCGACGCTGGGTTCGTTGCGGGTGCACACCGATGTCGTCACTCCGTACCTGCTGAGTCTGGCCACATCCGAACAGCGGCGACGATGGTTGCCCGGCATGGCCTCCGGCGAACTCATGACCTCGATCGCGATGACCGAGTCAGCGGCGGGATCCGACCTCGCGGGCATCAAGACGAGCCTGGAACGCAAGGGCGAGAACTGGGTCCTCAACGGCGCGAAGACCTTCATCACCGGTGGCGCGCAATCCGATCTGATCGTCGTCGTCGCGCGCTCGCAGGCCGCACGCGAACGCAGGGACGGACTCACCCTCGCGGTCGTCGAAAGCTCGATGAACGGGTTCGTGCGCGGCGCACCCCTGGAAAAACTCGGTTTGAAGGCGCAGGACACCACCGAACTGTTCTTCGACCAGGTCGTGATCCCGCCCGAGAACATCCTCGGCGAACCAGGGCGGGCGTTCGAGTATCTATCCGCCCATCTTGCGCAGGAACGGTTGTCGATCGCCGTCAACTCCCAGGCGCAAGCTGTCGCCGCGCACCGCATCACCTGCGATTACGTCCGTGACCGCAGGGTATTCGGTGCGATACTCGGCAGTTTTCAGAACACCAAATTCGTGCTCGCCGAGCTGGCTGCGCGGATCGCCGCAGGCCAGGCACTCGTCGACCGAGCGATGCTGCGCCACGAACACGGCAGGCTGACACTCGCCGAGGCGGCCGCGGTGAAGCTCTACTGCACGGAATTACACGGTCACGTCGTCGACGCCTGCCTGCAATTGCACGGCGGTTACGGCTACACCTGGGAGCAGGACATCTGTCGCATGTATGCCGATGCCCGTGTCGCTCGAATCTACGGCGGCACATCGGAAGTCATGAAAGGCATCATCGCCCGCACGCTCGATCTGGTCGAGCGGTAGTCGACATCAGGGCGGTACCGCGAACCAGACTGACGTAGCGCGTACGTTGTGGGTGGCCGAAAGGCAGGAGTAAGGCGGGTGGACCGGGCGGCTCAGCTCGATCAAACCAAACCGAATGAAAATCGTGGGTTCAGTGGATAAAGCTGCTGGTCAACAGGTGGCGGCCTCGCACGCGCGGGGATGGTCCATCGAAGCCTCACGGGGATGTGGTGAGTCATGATGTTGGCCCCAATCTCCGTCGGGGGTGGCGTCGAATATGGCGTCACCTCGAGGGGGTGGCCACCTGTCATGCGTGACATGGTCCGCGTCGGGGTTGGGCAAAGTTGGGGGGCTTCCATAGGTCAAAGGTTGTTGTCGGTGGGGGGGTTTTATGGTGTCGCCATGACTGATACCGGGGGTGCTCTGGTGGGTGGCTGGTCGTCGTTCTCGGTGGCGGAGCGGGGTTGGCTGGGCGCGTTGTGGGGTTAGTCGGCCGCCCGTGCGGGTGGCACGGCGAATCTGTTGTTGTCACACATGCTGGACACAGCTGGGGGCTGCTGCACGATCGGGTGACAGTGGTTACGCAGCCTGTCGGGCTGCTGTGGTGATGATGGTTTCGTATTCGATCGGGGTCAACCGGCCCAGGCGGGCTTGTCGGCGTCGGCGGTGGTAGGTGCGTTCGATCCAGGCCACGATCGCGGTTCGGAGCTGCTCGCGGGTCTGCCATTGTCGGCGGTCGAGCACGTTGTGTTGCAGCAGGCTGAAGAAGCTCTCCATCGCGGCGTTGTCACCCGCGGCACCGACCCGACCCATCGATCCCGACAATCCGTGAAAAGACAACGCGCGCACGAACTTCCGACTACGAAATTGACTTCCTCGATCGGTGTGCAGCACACAACCGGCCACAACACCACGACGGGCCACAGCATTGTTCACCGCGGCCACCGCCAATCTCGACTTCATGCGCGAACCGATCGAATAACCCACGATCCGGCCTGAGAACACATCCTTGACCGCACACAGGTAGAGCTTGCCTTCTCTCGTCCAGTGTTCGGTAATGTCGCTGAGCCACAACATGTTCGGTTGATCGGCGATGAACCTTCGTCGCACGAGATCATCATGGACCGCCGGGCCTGGGCGACGTGATTTTCCTCGGGAGCGTTTAGCGAACACGCTCCACCACCGCCGCGAGGAACAGATCCGCCACGCGGTCCGTTCACTCATTAAATTACGAGAGCTCAAGCGCCGCAATCGTTTACTGGAGCAAGAGAACGAGGTGTTGCGCCGGGCAGCGGCGTATCTGTCGCAGGCGAATCTGCCGGGAAAAGGATCTACCCGCTCGTGAGCGAGCTCGCCGCCGACGGGATCCCGACGGCATGACCTCCGGCACACCGGACTTACCTGGCTGGCCGATGCCGGGGTGAGCGTGCACCTACTGCAAAAGATCGCGGGCCATGCCGACAGTCGAACAACCGAGCGCTACCTACACCCTGATCAGCGGGAAGTCACCGAGGCAGGCGACAAGCTCTCGAAACACCTTCGGTCCCGTTCTGGTCCCGCTCTCCGTGTTGTCGGCTAACAGAAAAACCCTCTCCAACCAAGGTCGGAGAGGGTTTTTTACTGTCGGGCTGACAGGATTTGAACCTGCGACCACTTGACCCCCAGTCAAGTGCGCTACCAAACTGCGCCACAGCCCGTTGCGTCGTTCGGTGACGGCGCTCGATGAGAATACATCAGCGGTATTGCGGGGAGCTAATCGGCTGGTCAGTAGGTGTTTCGGCGGCCGTGCGGTGGTGTCGACGCGAGGCCGGGGCAGCTCTGCGCACCTGGTCACCTCGGGTGGGAGCACCACGGACTACTGTTGGTCGTCTGGCTCGCGGATACGGACAGTTGTGACGCGCAAGCACTTTCGATATTCGGAAGCTTGTCACATCGCTCGAGGATCACCGGATCAGCGTGCTGGCGTGCCGCGACCGTCCAGGGGTTCGCGCCTGATCATTCGGCACTGGATCGGCGGGGCAGCACCGCTGCTCGCCGCGACCATCTCGGCGATCAGTGGCCGGTGGGTGATTGGACCGGATTGGTCGCTGCCGCAAAGAATTCCACGATCAAGATCATGCGTATGCGGGAGCTGCCTGCGCAGCCGCCGCAGCATCGCCAGGAGTACGACCCGGAATGGGCTCGGGTGTTCGTCGAGGGCACGGTCGGGTTGCACAGCCCGTACGACCAAATACTCTCCCAGGTGAAGACACCCATACCCGTACGCGCACACGATCGACGCGCACACCGGTGTCGATATCGGCGCGTACTCGGACGTGCAGGCAGTGAACGCTCAGGCGATCCTGCGCGCGGCGGGCGTCGACGTGGAGTATCACTCCTTCCCCGAGTCGGCACACACGATGCACGCCAGCGAACCGGAGCGCTACGCGGCGCTCCTCGCGGAGTGGGCCCAGTTGCTCGCTGTAGGTCGACCACCTCGGCGTCGGTGTCGGCCCGAGGGGACTCGGGCTGTTCGGCGACCTTACCGGTGCCACTGGCGATCGCCTTCGCCACCGACTGGGACCCCCAGCCCTTCCATCTCGGCGAGGACACCGCCCGCGACACCTATCGACTCAGTCAGCGGCGTTTCGACCCGGGGCAATCAGGAGAGGTCGAAAGGGGTGGGGTAGTGGCCTTCCCAGATCTGGCGGGATGCTTGTTCGGGGTAGGGCAGAGTCTTCGACTCGGTGTCCAGGACGCGGGTGAGGTGCTCGCCTGGCCGGTGGGCGGACCAGCCCGCGTCGCCGGTGGTGAGGAAGCGGACCCATGCCTGCTGGAGTTCGCGGGAGAGCGCGACGGCTTCGGGAGTTGGCTCCTCGCCGATGAGTTGGGTGCCGACGGGGCTGTCCAGCGTGCCGAACGCCAGGGGCACATCGAGGCTGTGGCAGGCGCCGAGGATACCGCCGAGAGCCGGTGCGACCCAGCCCAGTTCGAACAGGTACGACGTGCCGCCGGCGGCGGCGTTCGTCTCGGCCAGCTTCTGTGACGGCATGCGGAACAGGGCGTCCGAGTACACGGTCTCCACCAGCTCCTCCGGGCCCGCCTGCGGGAACGCCGCACGGTAGGCCCGCGCCCCGCCCGGTTGCGGGGCATGCAGTTGCAGGGCCGCGTGGGCGTCCTCCTCGGTGAAGGTGCCATACCGTCCGCTCATGACGCTGAAGTACCGGAACTCGTCCCGAGTGTGGCCGACGAGCAGTTCGGTCCCGCTCGCTCGCGCGCCGCTCAGCGCGGACCAGGGCGTTTCCGGAAGGATTTCGCCGTCGACGACGGGGCACAGCGCGGTGCCGGTCTCCGTGAGGCGACCCCAGTTCTCCCGGTGCGCATGGAGGTCGGCGTTGAAGGAGGTGAGTTCGGCGGCCAGGTGCCATGGTTCGATGTCGCGCAGGGCCTCGGCGGTGGGGGCCGTCGCGCCGAGCCGGTCCGCGAACGCGGCGGTGACCTGCCGTGCCAGCGCGGGGGTGCTGTGCAGGCCCGGCACCGAGTGGGCGATGGCCCGCCGGAACAGGCCGCGCGCGGACCTCATCGTCAGCAGAGCGGCGACCGAGCCCGCCCCCGCGGACACCCCGGCCACGGCGACCCGTCCGGGGTCGCCTCCGAAGGCGGCGATGTTGCGCTGTACCCACTCCAGCGCCGCGATCTGGTCGAGGAACCCGCGGTTGGGTGGCGCGTCGTCGAGGAACGCGAAGCCCTCCGCGCCCACGCGACAGTTGATCGTCACCACGACGACGCCCGCCTCGGCCAGCGCTGCCGGGTCGAGCATCGGGTCGCTCGACGCCGCCGAGAGGTAGCCGCCCACGGGGATCCACACCAGCACCGGCAGTCCCGCGGCGCCGGGACCCGGAGTGCCGACGTTGAGCGTCAGCCAATCGGTGCCCTGCGGGGGCACCTCGATCGGCAGGGACAGCGGCACCACGGGCCCGAATTCGACGGCCTGCCTCGTCCCCTCCCAGCGGTGCGGCGGCGCGGGCTCGGCGAAGCGGAGCGCTCCGACCGGTGGCTGGGCGTAGGGGATGCCGCGGAACACCGCGTGACCCTGCCGCCAACGCCCCTGCACCACGCCTTCGGTGGTCCGCACCTTCGGCTGTTCGGCCATGACGATCCCCTTCCTTCGCGTGCACCTCAGGATTATGGGTCAGGTGTATTATGTCAACTGTATTGGAAAAGCCCGAGCGTACGAGGGAGACCGGCGATGCCGAAACAGGTGGACCACCGCGGCCGCCGCGAAGCGATCGCCCGCGCACTGTGGCGGGTGGTGGAGCAGCGCGGCGTCGCACAGCTGACGATGCGCGTGGTGGCGCAGGAGGCGGGCATGTCACTCGGGCAGCTGCAGCACTACTTCGCTTCCCGGACCACCATGCTCTCCTTCGCCATGGATTTCGCGTCCGAACAGACCTCGGCGCGCGTACACCAGGGGCTCGAAAAGCTCGGTGACCGTCCGCATCCCCGTGACGTGCTGCGACTGACGCTCGCGGAAATGCTCCCCCTCCATGCCGACGCCCGCGCGACCAGCCGGATGAGCGCCGCCTACGTCCTGGAGGCGCTGCACGACGAGGACGTGCACGAGCAGGCGCGCCGCGGCCTCGTCGAAGGGCGGGCTCTCGTCGAGCAGTTGGTCCGCCAGGCGATCGCCGACGGGCACATCGACTCGGGCCGCGACCCGGCGACCGAGACCAACCTGCTCCTCGCCCTCACCGGCTTCACCTCCCTGATCGAACTCGACGTGATCAAACCACGGGACGCGCTCGCAGCGATCGACGTGCAGCTGGACCGGCTGTTCAGGAGTGCGTGACCTGCCGAGCGTCCGAGCCAGCACAATGGGTCGTCCCCGACTCGTTGCCTCGGCGACGCGAAGTCGTCGTTATCGCAGCTCTTGTTCCCGACCATCGCGATCCAGACGCGAAATCCGTGGCGCACCGGCATGGTCGAGTACCGGCTCGTCATATTTCCGGCCAATGGCGGTCGAGCCCGGTGATGATGAAGTCGAGTTTGATGTCGATGACCCCTCGATCCGTCCACGATTCCCGGGGTTGAAAGCCAGTGGTGTTGTCGCCGAGGGCCTCGCGAACGCGCTCGAGTCCGGTAGCGCCGTTGCGGTCGGTGGTGCGCATCGCCACCACCGAAAGGTGGCAGGCGAAGACGGTATCGCCGATGAAATCCAATGCGAACATGGCCTGGCCGTGGGTGATTCCCGCAGCGGCCATATTTTCGGCGTAATCCCCGAGCACGTCCGCGATGCGGGTGAATGCCGGCGCGAACGAGTAGACCGTGCGGTCCAGTCCCGGATACTCCTCGCATATCCGCCAGCATTCGTCCGACCACAGGCGCAACGTTGTTCGCCAATCGCTGCCGGGAGCGGGCCGCCGGATGGTCGCGGCGACGGCGTCCAGGCAGGCGATGACGATATCGTCGCGGGAGGGGAACAGCCGGTAGATCGCGGTGGTGGCGACCCCTATCCGATCGCCGATCGCCGCGAGGGTGAATCTGTCGATGCCCTCGTTGATCGCTGCCTGGACGACATCGTTGTCCGTGAAGGCGGGTTTACGGCCGACCTTCTTTCCTGCCGCCCATCCGGAACCGCTCATGCGGCCAGGCTAATGGCTGGTCAGCTGCCACCCCTGAGCGCTGTGCAGGTGCCGCCAGAAACGGGCGTAGGTCCCGTCCTCGGCCAGGAGCTCGTCGTGGGTGCCAGCGGCGGCGATCCTGCCGTCGGCGCCGAGCTGCACGATTCGATCCGCTCGGATTATGGTGTCCAAGCGGTGGGCGATGACGACGACCGTGGCTTGTTGCCGCAGCGCCTCGATGGCCGCGACCACGTGGGCTTCGTTCTCCACGTCCAGCGCTGAGGTCGCCTCATCGATCAGGACGATGGGCGCTTTCTTGAGTAGTGCCCGCGCGATCGCCACCCGCTGGCGTTCACCGCCGGACAGTGCCCGCCCGCCTTCGCCGACGCGAGACCCCCATCCGTCGGGCAGTCGTTCGGCGATCTCGGTGACACCGGCGAGGTCGGCGGCGTGGCGGATCTCTGTCGCGGTGGCACCTTCGCGACCGACCTCGATATTGGCCGTGAGGGTGTCGTCGAACAGGTAGACGTCCTGGAACACCATCGAAAGCTGCCCGAGTAACTGCTCACTGGTCTGTTCGGTGACCGGTGCACCACCGACCAGAATCTGTCCCTCGTCGACGTCGTAGAAACGGCTGATCAGCCGCGCGATGGTCGTTTTCCCGCTGCCGGACGGTCCGACGAGGGCGACCATCGTTCCCGCGGGCACCGTCATGGACACCGCACGCAGCACCGGTTCGTTTGCGTAGCCGAAGGTCACGCTGTCCAGTTCCACGGCGCCGGGTGTGCCGAGGACAGCCGGGGTGGCCGGTTCGGGTAGTGGTTCGACGGTGAGCACCTCATCGAGCGCATCGAGAAGCGGGCGGCGGGATTCCAGTGCCACCGCGCTCTCGGTGATCGCGGAAACCGTCGACGAGAACCGCAGGGCCAGGCCGATGAACGCGAGGGCAGGGATCGGCGCCAGGGTGCCGGCGACGGCCAATGAACCGGTCGTACTGATCAAGGCGACGATGACACCCTGGGTGATCATGCCGCTGATCAGGATTCCGCCGGACTCGAACCACAGTGCGCGGGTCTTGGTGGAATACGCGTTCTCCAGCGCGACGGACAGCGGGGGAAAGTCTTCGCTGCGACCGCAGGACCGCAGCGACCCTTGGCACTGGGCGTATTCCACGATCCGATCGGCCAGCGCAACCTCCTCCGGTTCGTGGATCGCCCTGCCCTTGCGCATGAGCCCGGTCGACACGAGGGTGATTCCCCCGAAGACCGGCACCGCGATGGTCAGAATGAGGCCGAGAACGGGGTTCCAGAACCAGGCCGCGACGATGATCACCACGGCCGCGGTGGCCCTGGCGATCAACGGGCCGAACATGTGGGCGAAGATCTGCCCTGCCGACATCAATTCGGTGGACACCAGCCGCGACAGGTTGCCGGCCAACTGCCGGGAGAACCAGCCCAGAGGCTGCTTGGCCACCTGATCGCCGGTCAGCCGGTGGATGCTGCGTAGGAAGTCGAGGGCGACGGCGTAATTCTTGCGACTCTGCGCATAGTTGACCGCGAAGCTGGCCGCTGCCAGTCCGGCGAATACCCAGAGCCACCCGGCCAGTCCCATTCCCCAGACCGGCGCGTCTCGGGCCAGGGCGCTGATGGCAGGCAGGAGCGCGGCGAGCGCCAGTCCTTCGACCGACCCGGCGAGGACACTGATGGCGAGCGCGGGTTTCAGTGCTTCCGGGTGCGAGATCATCCGGCTCATCCGCGGCACGATATCGATCAGGGGCACAGTCATTTCCGGTCTCCTCCGTGCGCCGCGTTCATGGGTTGACTGTCGGATTTTCGATCTGCGCCGGTTGTTCGCCACAGGTGCGCGTACCCGGGCTCGGTGAGCAGCTCGTCATGCGTACCCGTGGCCGTGATCCGCCCGGAGTCGATGAGGATGATCTGGTCGACACCCCGAATTGCTTCGGGGCGGTGGGCGATGAGCAGAACGGTCCGGCCGCGAACGAGCGTGGACAGCGCCTGCTGGATCTCGTGCTGGGATTCGGGATCGGTCAGTGCGGTGGCCTCGTCCAGAACGAGGATCGGTGCGTCGACCAGCAGGGCGCGGGCGATCGCGAGACGTTGGGCCTGCCCGCCGGACAGACCTGTGTCCTTGCCGTAAACGGTATCGAAGCCCCTTGGTAGCGCATCGATTTCGTCCAGCACCTGGGCCGCGCGAGCCGCATTCCGGATCTCCACATCGGTGGCTTCTGGACGACCAAGGGTGATGTTGTCTCGGATGCTGATACCCAGTAGCTGCGGGTCCTGCAGCACGAAGCCGACGTGCGAGTAGAGGTCGGCGACCTTGGCAACGGGTACTCCGCCGATGCTGATGGTGCCCGAACCCGGGTCGTCGAACCGGGCCAGCAAGGTGGCGATCGTCGACTTTCCCGACCCGGACGGTCCGACGAGCGCGGTCATCGTGCCCTGCCGAAGGGTGAAGCTGACGTCCTCGACAGCAAGCGCGGAATCGGTATCCGAGCCGTAGGAGTAGCTGACGCGGTCGAAAACGACCTCATAGGATTGCGGCTTTGCCGCATCGTGCGCACCCCGCTCCGGCAGCGTCGGGGTTTCCAGCAGATCGGCGAGCCGCAGCGCCGCCCCGCCGGCGAGTTGCTGGGACCACATCGAATTCATCAACACTTCCAGCGCGTAGGGGACCAGAAGTGCGATCAGCGCCGTGGCCAGCACATCGGCCGCGCTGACCGAACCCCGATGGACCAGCCAGGAACCGGCACCGATATTGATCAGCAGTACCAGCGGAACGGCGAGGAACGAGGTGCCCAGCGCCGAGACCCGGATCAGCGGTCTGACCCAGGCGAGATAGAAACCGTAGAAGTCGTCGGCGGCTTCCTGGTAGCTGCGGTGCGCCCGCCCGACCCGACCGAAGGCCTTGACCACCGAAATCCCGGTGACGAATTCGACCATCCTGGCCGATACGGTCGAGAGCCGCTTATCCATCTCCACGGTCTTGTCTCCCATGCCGATCATCGACAGCGACATGGCCCCGATATAGAGGGGCAGTGTCGCGATCGGCAGCAGCCCCAGCCGCCAGTCGATGATGAAGGCGTAGACCATCAACGCCAGCGGCATCACCACGGCGTTGGTTCCGTCGACGGGCCGATGGGCGATGAGCTGGTGGACCGTACCGATCTCGTCCTGCAGCGCCTTGCGGACCCGGCCCGAGTTGGTGGAGGTGAACCACGCCAGTGGCACCCGGGAAAACCGCTGCACCATCCGCAATCGGAGCAGGTGCCCCAGCCGGGCGTCGGCTAAGTGGGTGACGAACAACGCGACGAAGTAGATGATCAACCGAAGAGCGAACGCGCCGAGAAGAATCCGCAGCCAGCGACCGACCTCGTCGGAGTCGACATCCGCGCCCGCGGTGTGGGCATACAGCAGCACCTCGCCGATGCGCACCAACGCGATATACGGGACGACGGCGAGCACTCCGGACACGACTGCGAGCAGCCTGCCGATTGTCAACTGCGACGAGACCGGCCGCAACAGTCCCTTCAAGGCCCGCGCACCGGCCTTCTGCTCTTCCTGCCTGCTCTTCTCGTCGGTCTCGCCGGCGCCCGGCGTTGGAACCGGATGTGCCTGCGTGGGCGTGGCAACCTGGGCAGCCGCTGTGGTCATGACACTCCTGATCAGGCAGTCCGGGTTCGACGGAGGATGAAAATTAGGTATGGCTCACTTAATTCTGAATGGCATTCAGAATATTGATGAACGGATCGTCGTGCAAGGGGCTCTCGTCGCGCAAGGGCTCAGCCTTGCTTCGCACATCCGGGAGTGAGGTCGCGTGAGGGCGCTCCAGCAGCCAGTCCGGGGAAATACAGCGAATCAGGTCGGGACATCTACCGAGTGGTGGCACCGAAGGGTGTTCACGCGGTCGCCACCACAGCGATCTCTACTCCAGGATGGTGACCGTGCCCAGGTCGCCGTTCAAGCGGATGCGTTGGCCGTCGCTTATCCGGTAGCTGCCGTTGTCGGTGCCGCACACGCAAGGAACGCCCAGTTCGCGCGCGACGATCGGACCGTGACTGAGCATGCCACCGTGATCGGTGACGACCCCGGCTGCGAGGAGAAACAGCGACACCCAGCTCGGATCCGTTGTCTCGCAGACGATGATGTCGCCCTCGTCGAGTTCGGTGGTCGACGGATCGCGGACCACTCTGGCCCGTCCCTCGACCACACCGCTGCTGGCGGCGACACCGGTGACGACGCCGGTGGATTCCGGTGCTCGGGACGCACCAACCTCGATCAATGTCGGCAATCCGGTCCACGATCGCGGTAACCGGCAGGCGCGGCGTTCGTAGTACCGAGCTCGGCGATGGTCGACCTGCGCGTGCCGACTACCGGTAACTCCGGCGCGCACCTCGTCGTAGGACAGGTGAAATATATCGTCGGCCCTGTCGATGACACCGTCCGCGATGAGCAGACTGTTCAGTCGACGAATGGCGCCGCGAGCTACGTCAAAAGTGAGCAGGTACCCGGCCTTGCCCTGTTCGCGGAGGGCAAGCCAGCGACAGGCCAGACGCGTGATCAGGACCGCCGCGAGTCGCCGGTGCCGGGGGAGGGCCGATTCGAGTTCGGCGAGTGCGCGCTGTCGCGCCCGGGTCTGCACCAGGCTCCTGTTGTGTGGCGCGCGTGGGCTGTCAGCGGTGATCGAGCGATAGTCGTCGAGCCGGTTGAGCACCGGCGTCGGATCTTCGCGCCAAGAGACGCCGGACAGCTGGCCCTCGTCGCTCCCGTGGTAGCCGTGCCGATCGGTGAACTCGTGCAATGTGATCCGGTCGTGGGCCAGAGCCCAGAGATCGTGGGCGACGTCGTTCTCCTCCGATCCGACGCCGGACAGCAGCCCTGGCCCGAGATGGGAAAGGTCGAGGGCGGCCAAGGTATCGGCGAGTCGGTCGGTAAGGCCCGAGCTGACGAACGCGACGACCAGGTGCTTGATCATGATGCTCTGAAAGCGCGCCCGTGCGTCCGCGAGCACTGCGAGGCATTGTGCGTAGTCGAGTTCATCGATGCCATCGAGCTGTGCCAGACGCCATAGGCGCACCTCGGCGAACTCCGCGTCGTGCTGCTTGGGCAGACGGGCGACAGCTCGCGGCGCCTTGGCGAGAATGATCGGATAGCGCCGCACGCTGTTCTCATCGACCGTTTCCTGGCGGACGTAGCCGAAAAGCTGTTGCTCGATAGCGGTGGCCGACGTGCCAGGAGTGATGTTCGCGACCTCCCGGAACTTGTCGATGTTGGCCGCGGCGCGGCCTGCGAACAGCGTCCAGAACATGTCCTCCGCCCGCTCAGGGACATAGACCTGGTTCGAGGTGAAGACCCCCAACCGCAGAAACATCGTGCGGAACGCCAACTCCACCGGCTCGTTGAGGAAGGTGAAGCCGAGCGTGCTGAACACACCGGGAAATGCCTCGGCGACATTGCCGGTAGTCCATGTGAGATTCGGATCGATCGTGGCGTTGTCGAGTGTGGTCTCGACATTCTGACGGCTGCTCATTCGCTCTGCTTTCCATTGCGCCGCGCGAGTAGACCGAGCAGCGAATCATTCAGTTCAGCCATGGCTTCCTCGCGTGCCAGGCTGGTGAGTAGCAGCACATCGGGGTCGTCTGTCGTGGGAGCGGGCAGCACCGTGAGTTCGCCGGAATACGTGATTCCCGACGTCGCGTCCACGGTAACGGTGCGTCCGGCCAACGCCGCGAATGTTCCGCTGCCACAGCCGACTACGCACGGCACACCCAGCTCTCGACAGACCACCGCCGCGTGCGAGGTCGACCCGCCGAGTTCGGTGATCACCGCGGCGGCGACGGACATCACGGCCACGTCCTCGGGATCGGTAGTCGGCCGGGCGAACACGACCGCCTCGCCGCGGTCGACACGCTCCTGCGCGGCGGCCGCATCGAGCACAACGGTTCCCGTTGCGATGCCGGGACAGGCCGGTTTTCCAGTCGCCACACGTGTGGCGGTGGCTACGGCAGACTGGTCGAGATGTGGGGTGAACAGGGCCTGAAGGTGATCCGGTCGTACCCGGTCGAGCGCCTCGGTGCCGGTGATCAGGCCTGCCCGGTGCAGTACCGCCGCGTGTCGAACGGTAGCCGTCGGAGATCGTGTGGCCGCCCGGGTCTGTAGTAGCCACAGTGTGGCGCTCTGCACAGTGAACTCGATGTTTTGAACGTCGCGGGCGTCAGCCTCCAAACGCTCGGCGGCGGCGAGTAGATCGGCATGGACCTGTGGCATCGTGGCGGCCAACACGGGCAGCGCGAGGGCATCGGCTCGTCCGGACACGACGTCCTCGCCCTGTCCACGTGGCAGCCACTCACCGTAGGGTTCGGCGCTGCCGCTGAGGGGATTTCGAGTGAACAGCACGCCGGTGCCCGATCGATCATCGAGATTGCCGAAGACCATGGCCTGCACCGTGATCGCGGTGCCGTCGGTGTGCGGGAGCCCACGACTTTCTCGATAGCTGTTCGCGCGGCGCGAGTTCCACGAGTCGAGCACCGCGCTGATTGCCAGACGTAGTTGCTCCCACGGGTCCTCGGGTGGTGCGAAGCCGACGACCTTCTGGAACTGCGCGCGAAAGCGTCGACGGGTGTCGGCCGCGAACGCCGGGTCGCCCGTGTGCTCGGCGAGCGCCAGCTCGACGCTGTCGGTCATGCCGAGGTCGAGGACAGTGTCCATCATCCCCGGCATGCTGGCCGCCGCGCCCGAGCGCACCGAGACCAACAGCGGCCGCGCACCGCCGCCGAATCGGCGTTCGGTGCGCGATTCCAGAGCGGCCATGGCCGCTGGCACCCCACCCCAGACGTCGGCCGGCAGCGTCGCCGGTGTGTGGTGAAACCTACGACAGACATCGGTGGTGACGACGAAGGCAGGCGGGACCGGGATGCCGAGCGCCATCATCCGTTGGATGCCCCATGCCTTGCCCCCGAGCAGTTCCCGGGTAGCGCTGGTGGTGGCGTCCAAGACGACGATCGACTCGGGCTCGGGCGTTGTGGTCACTGTGCCCTCTCGGTACGGGCTTCCCGCATGCGCGAAAGTCCAGCGAGTCCGATCAGCTCTTCGTGTAGTTCGAACCAGACCGTGTGATAGCTGTCGATGAGCGGGCGCGCCAACCAGGCGTGATCACCGGACTCGACATGGTCCAACGCGCGAACGAATCGGCGTTGGTAGGCGGCCAGTCGCGGCACGAGTCGGACGAACTGTTCGAGCAGCGGTGCGAAGCGCCGGTGCAGCTCGGCCAGTTGCCGCACGATGTGGGCGTCGTATTCGGGATCGTGATGGTCGTTCGGTTGTGTCCCGTCGATGAGTTGCCAGTCGGTGACCAGCTGCTTGAAAGCGGTATTGATTTCGCCGAAGTCGCGATACTGCTTGCGCAGCAGCCGCCGGTCGACCGTGGTGCGCTCGACCGTGAGCAGCGAGTCGAGCCGGGCGCGGCCCGCCGCGTTGAGTTGGAGGCGGGCACCCGCTCGGTCGAGCTCGCCTGCCGCAATGAGGGAACGTACTACGGCGAGGGCTTCGGCGGTTTCGGCTTCGGTGAGACACGCGGCGGCCGTCAAGTCGGCCTCGCTCGGGCGTCCTTTGAGGCGCGCCGCCTGCAGGATGCTCAGGTCGTGTGACATCGTCGCCCGTTTCCTCTCGGCAGGTTGTTACGCGACCCGGTGGACCATGCCCTGCTCGAAAAATCCACCGCCGCAACGGTCCTCGCTGTCGAGCGTCATGAAGTCGTCGTAGGTTCCGAACGCGGGACCTTCCGTCTCGGCGGGGCCCATGGGCACCCAGAAACCGCCGTGACGCGCGCGCATCGATACCACCCGTGTGCTGTCGTCGTCGAGTTCGAGTCGCGCCCACAGGAATTGCGCGGCGGCATTGCGTGCGAAGGTGATGCCGGTGATCTGTGTCGAGCGCGCGCGGTCGATGACGAAGCCGTCCGTGGCCAGTGTGCCGTCGGTGCGCAGGAACTTCATCGCAGAGATGAAGCTCGTTTCGTCGACGGTGATGAGCCCCGCGTACTCGACCCACTGCGCTGCCTCGTCGCGGAAACCCCATGTGCGGTCACGCATTCCATGGCCGGTGGTGCCGACAGTCGTCCCGTCGATCCGCACCTGCCCCGTAACGGTGCATGCCTGTTGGAAGTGGTGAAGTGGTTCGCCCGGCACGAGTGCGGGTATGAGATCGCTCGACGCGTAGTCGGCGACGGCGAACAAGGGGGCGTTGACCAGTTCGGCGCGCACCGACGGATGATCGACCAACACCCGGCCGTCGAGCCCGAAGTCGATGCTGGCGCTCTGGAACGTGCCTTCGTCGAGTGGCTCGACGACCTCGACGGTCCGGCCCGCCGCGCAGACGCTGAATCGGGCTCGGCGGGCACTCGGCGCGTTGGGTGAAGTCGCGACATGCAGTGTGCCGAAGACCTGGGAGTCGTTGTCCCAGAATGAGAGATAAGCATTGTCCTTCCAGACGGGCTCGCTCGGTCCCGCGGCGTTCAAATGGATGGGCTCGGAGAGGCTTCCCCAGATTTTCTCAGCCGGTGTGATGGATGTCATCGAAGGTCCTTCTGAGTACCGCGCGGACGTTCTGTCCGTTGACGAAAGGGTGTTCGGGGGGTGTGCCGCCTCCGTCCTCGGCGGTCGTGGGCCGGGACGAGCTGTGCCCATCAGGTTCAATGATGGCTGAATGACGCCGAGCTCAAGGACTTTTGGCGTAATCGATGAATTCGCTATAGCGGGGGACGCCTCACCGCCTTCCGGTCCTGGTGAGTACGCACCCGCTGATCACAGGTCGGGTGTCGCGACGAGCGGGAATGGTTGGCGCGCTAAGAGATCGGGGCAAGAGGTCCCGATTCGTGCGGACCGAGCTGGACGCACCGTCGTCGCGGCAGTGCTGGTGAGCCCACCGTGTGTTCGCTCGATTCGTCTACCCGGACGACCTCACCCGTTGGACACAGAACCCAAGGCGCCGAGGGGTTTCAGCTCAGTTGCCGCCGTTCGGATCGGTACCGACTCGTTCTCATGGCCGGGAGGGGTCCCGGTGCGCCCGGCTTAGCGTGTTCCTCGGTCGTCACGGAGGGAGTGGATCGTGGTTGAGCGCGTTCGTCCTGCTCGTCGCCGGCTGCACCAGCGAACCGCGAGAGACGTGTGGTGAGTTCCTCTGCTCCGGCTCCGGCTACTCCCCGGGTACCGCCACCCGGATCGAGAACGGTGTCGTTGCCGTCCTCAGCGCTGTCGGCGTCGTCCCGATCGTCCCCCGCAGCGCGAACGGCCCGGCCCGGCGGACGGCCGAGTAGTAGCCGCGCACTCGGGCGGCGTTGGTTCGCAGTGGGATTGGTGTCGCGCGGCGGTGCGCGCTGCGGGTGACTGTCATCGGTTGGACTGGGGGAGTTCGATATTGATCGGCATGTGCAGCTCGGCCAGGTACCACAGGGCGAATTGGCGGAGGAATTCATCGAAAAGCCAGTAGGCGTCCGCTGACGGGGGGATGGCGCCGAGGATGCCTTCGCGGACGGCGACGAAAGGGCCCCAGGCGACTTCGAGTAGTGGGCTCCACACGGGTTCTCGGGGGATGTAGAGCCAGTCGGCGACCTTGTCTCCCATGACGAATCGGGTGAACGCGCCGAGGATGGGTTTGCTGAGCAGGGTCAGGTCGAGGTTGGCGCCGAGGTCGAGGAGTTTGTGTGCGAGGTCGACGCCCTCGGGTGTCGGTGCCAGTATCGGGTCGAGTACCTGCTGCGCTTGGCTTTCGGCTTGGTCCCATGCGGCCGGGATGTATTCGTCGCGGATGCCGAGCAGGTGGCCCGCGAGCTGCCAGCTGTGCAGGTATCCCTCGGATTCGTTCGCGGGGATCGGCACGTTCCACGACTTGAACGTCCGCATGATGGTGGTGGGCAGGCTGTGCCAGGTCACCATCAAATCGTCTTGGCTGATCGGGATGTCCTCGGTGTGCCAATGGGGTGACTGCGGCAGCAGGTGGCGCACCGCCGCATGGATGATCCTGGTTTTGACGCAGGTCACGACCATTTGACCACCGGGGCCATACGCATTGATCGTGCCGATGTCGTAGCCGAGTTTCGCGGTTTTGGCGATACGGTCCTTCAGATGCGACCCGCCGCGTGAGTAATACACCGCCAGTGCCTCGTGCGGAATCACGGTGGACATCATGCCGCTGGCAAACGCTTGCATGACGCCGAGGTAGGTGCCGCGCTTCTTGTTGAATTCGAAGGCGGCGGCCAACTTTTCGTGATCGGTCCACGGAGGCAGCTGACGCGCGGATTCCATGAAGTCGCGGAGGTTCTTCGGCAGCCCCTCCGGCACGGGTTGTTCGTTGTGGATCCAGGTGGCCAGTAAGCGGTTGACCTCGGGCACATTCGCGTGTTCGAGAACGTCGGCGACGATCGAGTCGGCCTCGGGGTCCCACACGGTCAGTGGGTCGGCTCCGTCACCGCTGCCGAGGATCGATCCGTTCGGCGACCATGTCCATGGTTGCGCTCGTGCTGTTCGCGCACCCAGTGCGAGCGCGGCGGCGGCGCCAAGGAAACCGCCACCCGCTTTCAGTGCGTTACGTCTGTTGAGTCCGAGACCGTCCATGCCGGGTTCCTCTGCATCGAGTCCAAAGATACTGAGATACGTAATATGTATCTCTGTATCTCGATGACAGCACATCGTGACTACGATCACAAGGAGTTGGCGGTATTTTCGAGGTGAGACCAGGAGGAAATGTGAAGGCGCGACCAACGGCACCCGAGCGCACGCCGGAACCCGAAGGGCTGCTCGAACGCGCCGTCAGCGCCGCGGTCGACGGGGTCGACGACAGCGACGACATCCGCACCCGGGTGGTGGACGCGGCGTGTGAGCAGTTCGGGGTGATGGGTGTGCGCCGTTCCACCATGGACGATGTGGCTAGACGCGCGAAGGTTTCCCGGATCACGGTCTACCGTCGCTTCGCGACGAAAGACGTACTGGTAGAACAGGTCATCCTGCGGGAATTCCGTCGATACTTCGAGAGCTTCCGCACCGATATCCGAGACGCGCGCACCGCGGCCGACCGTGTGGTTCTGGGCTTCGTCAGCTCCTTGCGGGTGATCAGAGGCAATCCGATCATCGGGGATCTGCTCGCCGCCGAGCCGGAGATACTCGTCGGCTCCATGATCGGCGAGCGGGGACGCAGCGTCGCCATGGTGCGGCAGTTCGTCGCGGGGCAACTGCGCCGCGAACAAGCTGCCGGTCATGTCTCGACCGAGGTGGACGCGGATGTGGTGGCCGAGTTGATGGTTCGAATCTCGGCGTCGTTCCTTGCCGTTCCCAGTCAGATCATCGATCTCGATGACGACGAGCAGTTGGCATCGCTGGCTCGGCGGTACCTCGTCCCCATGCTGGAGCCTGGCAGGAACTAGACCGCCCCGTTACTCAATCGGCCTTGTCGAAGACGATGTGCAGATCGGTCATTCCCCGCAGGATGTAGGTCGGTTCGTAGCCGTAGGTGCGGGCGTCGGCGGGGCCGTGCTTGTCTTCGTCGATACGGAGGTTGCGGAGGCGGTCGAGGAGTCGTTCGATGGTGACCCGTCCTTCGACGCGGGCGAGCGGGCCGCCGGGGCAGGTGTGCGGGCCGCGGCCGAAGGCGATGTGGTCGCGGACATTGTCGCGGTCTACGCGTACCTGATGGGGGTTGTCGAATCGTCGAGGGTCCCGGTTGACGGCGCCGGGGCAGACCATGAGCGTTGTGCCGGCGGCGATGTCGACGCCACCGAGGGTGGTCGACTTTCGGACGAGGCGGAAGTCGCTCTTCACGGGGCTTTCCATGCGCAGCATCTCCTCGACGAAGTCGCCGATCAGGCTGCGGTCGGCGTCGAGTTGTTCCACGATGTCGGGATTTTCGGCCAGGACACGAACCGCGGCCGTGAGCAGCTTGGTGGTGGTCTCCTGCCCGGCGGCGAACAAGAATGTCGCCGAACGCACCACCTCGGGAATCGGGGGTACGGATCCGTCGGGGTAGTTGGCCGTGGCGAGGCCGGTGAGGACATCTTCGCGCGGATGTGCGCGGCGCTCTTCGAGGTAGGTGCTGAACTTGTCGTCGAGCCATTGGAGCGGATTGTGGTCGAGGGCTTCCTTTTCCAGTGATCCGACGCGGGCTCCCGGACGTGGTTTTCCGCCGAGGACGAGTCGGAATTCGTCGTGGTCTTCCTCTGGGACACCGAGCAGGTCCGCGATCACCAGCAGCGAGAACGGCTTGGCGTAGTCCTCGAGGAACTCGGAGCGACCTCGGTCGATGAACTCGTCGAGTTGCTCGTCGGCGAGGCGCCAGACGAACTGCTCGTTCTCCTTCAGTCGACGCGGGGTGATCAGGCGGGTGAGCAGCGATCGGGCGTATTGGTGTTGCGGTGGGTCCATGGTGATCATGTGCTCGCTCATGGGCATCGAATCCCGATGTTGGGCAAGCAAGTCGCTGATGTCGTCGCCTTCGGGTGTGAAGGGTAGCGGTGGGAAGGGGCCGCCGACGGAGATGGCGGAGGAGAAGGTATCGGGGTCTTTGTATACGGCCGCCGCTTCCTCGTGCCCGGTGACCGCGACAACGCCGTAGGCATCGGTGTGCAGCACGGGACATTTCGCGCGCAGGGCGTCGAAGTACGGGTAGGGATCGGCGATGAGTGATTGGTCGGTGAAGAAGTCGACGGATTCGATCTCGGTCATGGACTGTCCTTACTGGTGGTGATGCGTGCGATTGTGCGGAATGGGCTGTCGGATCGGTGGCGTATCGACCGAAACGGATTTGGTGTCGAGATAGCCCTCGATGCCTTCTCGGCCGAGTTCTCGCCCGTAGCCGCTGGCCTTGACGCCGCCGAACGGGGCGAGGGGGTCCATCGTGTATCCCTCGTTGACACCGAAGGTTCCGGTGCGCACGCGGTCGGCGACGGCCAGACCCTGGTCGATGTCGCCGGTCCACACCGAACCCGCCAGGCCGTAGTCCGAGTCGTTCGCGATATCGATAGCCTCGTCGGTGTCTCGATAGGCGATCACCGACAGCACCGGTCCGAAGATCTCCTCGCGGGCTATCCGCATGCTGTTGTGTACCTCGGCGAACAGGGTGGGGCGCACGTACCAACCGCGATCGATACCGGGCGGCATATCGCTGCCGCCGAGCACCGCGCGGGCACCTTCGGCGTGAGCGCTGTCGATGTATTCGCGGACGCGCCGCTGCTGTCGACGGGTGACCAGCGGGCCGACCTGGGTCTCATCGAGTGCGGGGTCACCGATGGTGAGGCCGGCCATTTCCGCGGCGAGGGCGTCGATGTATTCGTGCTGCCGTGCGGCCGGAACGAGAATGCGCGTCAACGCGTTACAGATTTGTCCGCTGTTGGACAGGCTGGCCGTCCGTATCCCCGAGGCCACATTCTCCGGGTCGGCGTCGGCCAAGACGATCGCCGCGGACTTGCCGCCCAATTCGAGGCCGACTCTGGTCAAGTTCGGCGCGCACGCCGCCGCGACCGCTTTTCCGGCCGCCGTGGACCCGGTGAACGACACTTTGTCTACGCCGGGATGGGCGACGAGGTGTCGACCGACGGAGGCGTCGCCGTTCAGAACGCTCACCACGCCGGGCGGTAGGTCCGAATCCGCGATGGCTTCCGCCAACAGCAGTGCGTCCAGCGGCGCTTCCTGCGCGGGTTTGACCACGACGGAGCATCCGGCCAGCAGAGCGGGGACGAGTTTGGTGATGATCAGAAACTGCGGCATGTTCCACGCGACGACCGCGGCCACCACCCCGACCGGCTCGCGGCGCAGGTGAATGGTCTTTCCGTACAGGCCGATTCGTTCTTCCCGCCACGGCACGTGCTGCGCGACATCGCAGAACGCGCGCATCATCATCAATGGCAGGCCGACCTGCGCGCGGCGTGCGAAGGCCGCGGGTGCGCCGATCGACTCGGTGATCGCGCGGGCGATGTCGGGCTGACGCGATTCGTAGCTGGTGGCCAGACTCCGTACCGCGGTGATGCGTTCGGCGGGACTCGTTCGGGCCCAAGGGCCGACGGTGATCGCTTCCCGTGCCGCCAGGACAGCGGCGTCGATGTCGGGCTCCGTCGCGGCCGCGACCCGAGCGATCGCCTGCTCGGTGTGGGGTGAGATCACCTCGAGGCTCGTCTCGCCGGTGGAGCGCGACCAGGCGCCGCCCACGAATACGGCATCGTTTCGGTACACGTGCCACCTCCTTGTGGGTTGGTACCGAGGCCACTATATCAACTACTTGTGATTACGGGTAGAAGCAGCTACCGTCGCTGTGCAGGGATTGGCATGTGGCTCGAAAGAGCAAGGGTACGTGGATTATTGGCGGATCTGCTCGCTGCCTGTTCGATCCGGCAGTGCGGTTGTCACCGAAGCGACAGGAGCCGATATGCCCCGCTTTCCCAAGCCACCAGCAGGTAGTTGGACCGAGCATTACCCCGACCTCGGCACCGACCCGGTCTCTTACGAAGATTCCATCAGTCCCGAGGTGTACGAACTCGAGCGGGCGGCGATCTTCACCCGCGCCTGGCTCAACGTCGGTCGTATCGAGAGCCTGCCGCGCACCGGCAGTTACTTCACCAAAGAGCTTGCCGCGGCGAACACCTCGATCATCGTGGTGCGCACGCGCGGGGGTGCGATCAAGGCCCACCACAACATTTGTCGACACCGAGGCAACAAGCTCGTGTGGGACGACGACCCGCGCGCGGAGTCGAGCGGCACCTGTCGTCAGTTCACCTGCAAATACCACGCGTGGCGATACAACCTGGACGGCGCTCTGACGCACGTGCAGCAGGAAAGCGAATTCTTCGATCTGGACAAGGAACGCTACGGATTGGTGTCCGTGCACTGTGAGGTGTGGGAGGGGTTCATCTTCGTGAACTTCGCGCAGGAGCCGGAGCAATCACTGCGTGAGTTCCTCGGGCCGATGGTCACCGGGCTCGAGGGTTATCCCTTCGAGCGAATGACCTCGAGCTTCAAGTACCGGTCCGAGGTGAAAGCCAACTGGAAGCTGTACATGGACGCGTTCCAGGAGTTCTATCACGCGCCCGTACTGCATGCGAACCAATCGCCCGCACAGTATTCGAAGGCCGCCGCGGAGGCCGGATTCGAGGCGCCGCACTATCGGATCGACGGCCCGCATCGCATGGTGAGTACCTCGGGCGTTCGAGCGTGGGAGATGTCGCCCGAGATGCGCAAGCCGATCGAAGATATCTGCCAGAGCGGGCTTTTCGGTCCATGGGACAAGCAGGACCTCGGCCCGATGCCGCCGGGGCTCAATCCGGCGAAGTGTGATCCATGGGGCCTGGATTCGTTCCAGCTGTTCCCCAATTTCACGATCCTGGTGTGGGGCCAGGGCTGGTATCTCACCTATCACTACTGGCCTACGTCGTATAACACGCACGTCTTCGAGGGAACGCTCTATTTCCCCGCACCTCGTTCCGCGCGAGAGCGTGTCGGCCAGGAGTTGGCCGCCGCCTCCTTCAAGGAGTTCGGATTGCAGGACGCGAACACCCTGGAGGCCACGCAGTCGATGATCGAGTCTCGCGCGGTCGACCGCTTCGTGCTCAACGACCAAGAGGTGTTGCTGCGCCATCTGCACCGAGAGACGGCGCACTGGATAGCCCGGCACGAGCGCGAGAATGCGGTGACACCATGACCAACGACGAAAAGCGCTACGGCGCCACGCACGACCGCGATCTGCCCGCCGCGTTCGCCGACCTGCGGCCATTCACGGACTGGTGCTTGTCCACCGAGGCACAGCGGTATGCCAAGCGGTTGGGTAGCGACATGGCCGAGATCCAAGCCTTCTACGACGCGATCACCGCGCGCGCCGAGGACGCGCTCGCCTATTGCGACAAGTTTCCCCTCGATGACCTGCCCGACGAGGTGCTGAACTTGATGCATCTGTTGTATTCGATGATCACGGTGTCGTTCTCGGTCGAATGCTGGAGCCAGCCAAGGGTTCCCGATTCCGGCGCGACGTGGCTGGACTGTGTCAGCGAGCCGGTCCCGTGAGCGGCGTGATCGTGCTGAAGGCGGCGCGGTGGATCGACGTCGTCGCCGGGGTCGTGCGAACACCGGCCGTCATCGTGGTCGACGGCGAGCGGATCACCGCCGTGAACCCGGAGGTTGTGCCCGAGGCCGAGGAGGTCATCGACCTGGGGGACTCGACGCTATTGCCCGGCCTGATGGATATGGAGATCAACTTGTTCATCGGCGGGCCCGGTGGCCCGGAGGGTTTGCCGACGCCGATGCACGGCGTGCAGGACGACCCCTCGTACCGAACGCTGCGCGGCGCGGTCAATGCCGCGACCACGCTGCACGCGGGATTCACGACCGTGCGCAATCTGGGACTCATGGTCAAGACCGGGGGATACCTGCTCGACGTGGCGCTCAAACGTGCTGTCGACCAAGGGTGGAACGTAGGGCCGCGGATCTACCCCGCGGGCCACGCGGTGACGCCCTACGGTGGTCACCTCGATCCCACGGTGTTTCAGCGGCTCGCACCGGGGGTGATGCCGCTGAGTGTCGCGGAGGGAATCGCCAACGGTGTCTCGCAGGTGCGCGCCTGCGTGCGTTACCAGATCCGGCACGGTGCGGAGTTGATCAAGGTGTCCGCGTCCGGCGGCGTGATGTCGCACAGCACGCCGCCCGGTTCTCAGCAGTACTCGGATGAGGAATTCGCCGCGATCGCCGACGAAGCGCACCGAGCTGGCGTGCGGGTCGCGGCGCATGCCGTGGGCGACAGCGCGATTCGCGCGTGTATCCGCGCGGGAATCGACTGCGTCGAGCACGGCTTCCTCGCCACCGACGAGACGCTCCAGATGATGGTCGACCACGGGACGTTCCTGGTGTCGACCACCTATCTGACCGACGCCCTCGCCGTCGACCGCGTGGCGCCCGAGCTGCGCAAGAAGGCCGAGGAGGTGTTCCCGCGTGCGAAATCCATGCTGCCGAAGGCCGTCGCGGCCGGTGTGCGGATCGCGTGCGGCACCGACGCGCCCGCGATCCCACACGGGCAGAACGCGAAGGAGCTCGTGGCGCTGGTCGAGCGCGGCATGACACCACTACAGGCGATCGGGGCGGCGACGAAGGTGAGCGCCGAGCTGATCGACGCGGACGACGAGCTCGGTCGTCTCGCTCCCGGCTACCTCGCCGACATCGTCGCCGTACCGGGAGACGTCTCGACCGATATCCGCCGCACCGAGCAGGTCGAGTTCGTGATGAAGAACGGTCGCGTGCACAAGCGGCCGTGACCGTGGAGTACCGGTCGAGCGACGCGTGGTCGCCTGCGTCCGCTGGTGGGTTACCGTTGAGCGGGAACGGACCCCTGCCGTGTCGGGCGACGAATCGGCAGGCTTGAAGGCGGAGGGCGACGTGGAGCTGACCGACAATATCCTGTGGTTGCTCAAACAGGCGTTCTATTACTCGCTGACCACGGTCAACGATGCGATGGAGCCGCACGGTGTGAGCACCGCGCAGATCGGTGTGCTCCGGCAGCTGGCCAACGAGTCCGGCCTTTCGGGCGCGGAGCTGGCTCGCCGGCTCACGATCACTCCGCAGGCCGCGCAGATGGCGTTGACCTCGCTCGAGCGCCGCGGTCTCGTGGTGCGTAAGCAGGATCCGCATCGGGGCCGGGTGTTGCAGGCCTATCTCACCGACACGGGCCGCGACGTCGCCGCGGCGGTCGTGGAGGACGCCTTGCTCGTGCACGAGCGGGTCTTCGGTGTCTTGGACGCCGAGGAACAGCGCACGTTGCGTGAGTTGCTCGGCAAGGTGATCGAGCAGGGCACGGGGAACAAGCGCTTCACCGATCGCCCCCCGCTCGACAGCTGACCACCCCTTCGTCGAAATAGCCAGTGCTCTAAGACATTTCGTCCGCGATTCCGCCTATGTCTACTACTTGATATGTATGACAACTACTTGATATATTGAGGTGGATGACGAGCGAGCAGGCGAGCGGAGCCACCGAATCCGCAGGGCGCGAGGCGATTGGCGCGGTCGATGTGACCGACGGCTTCGTGCCGGTGCCGATACGCACCGTCACCCGCGAGACTGTGGACGCGGTCTCGCTGACACTGGATCTCGCTTCGGTCGCCGAGGGATTCGACTATCGAGCCGGCCAATTCATCACGGTGTCGGTACCGATCGGCGCGCAGTGGTATCGCCGGTGCTATTCGATGTCGTCGGCGCCCTCGGTGGACAAAGGGCTGCGGATTACCGTGAAGCGCAGTATCGGCGGCCCGGTGTCGAACTGGATCAACGACAACGCGCGCGCGGGCGATGTCCTGAATGTGCGTGCGCCGGAAGGTCGTTTCGTGCTCGACCCGTTGTCCGACGCGCCACTGGTGGCGCTCGCGGGTGGTAGCGGCATCACGCCGATTCTGTCGTTGATCCGCACCGCACTGCACACCACCGACCGACGGCTGAAGCTGTTGTACGCCAATCGCGATCGGGACTCGATCATCTTCCGCGACGAGCTCGACGACCTGGCGGAGCTGTTCGGCGACCGGCTCGAGGTAGGTCACCATCTCGACGTCGACTCGGGATTGTTGACCAGGGACCAGATTGTGTCCGTTCTCGACGGCTGCGCTGGCGCCGACTTCTACATCTGCGGGCCGCGAAAGTTCATGGACGTCGCCGAGGAGGCGGTCATCGACGCGGACCCGAGGTCGGTACACCTCGAACGGTTCGAGACCGCCGAAATCCCCCCGCCCGAAGAGGTTTCGAGTGTGGCGACGCCAACGACCGAGGAGGTGACGATTCGGTTGGGCAGGCAGAAGGTGACGGTCGCCTACCGTCGCGGGAGCACCCTGTTGCAGACCGCACGATCGGCGGGCCTGCGCGCACCCTCCTCATGCGAAACCGGTTCCTGCGGAACGTGTATGGCACGGCTGCGCATCGGTTCCGCGCGCATGGTCAACAACGACGTACTCGACGACGACGAAGTAGCCGAAGGGTGGGTTTTGACCTGCCAGTCGCTGCCGACGAGTCCGACGGTACATGTCAGCTACGAATAGGACGGACGAACGTGACGGCGAGCAGGATGCACACATGTCTCGGGTAGCGGTGGTCACCGGCGGCGGGTCGGGGATGGGTGAGGCGACCTGTCACGAACTCGCCGCCCGAGGTCATCGAGTCGCCGTGCTCGATATCGACGGCACCGCCGCCGAGCGAGTCGCCGAACAGCTGCGCGGAAAGGGTGCGGTGGCGGTGGGCCTGCGGGTCGACGTCACCGACCGTGCCGGCGTCGAGGCGGGATACGCGACCGTGCGAGAACGACTCGGCCCCCTCGAGATCCTCGTGACCAGTGCCGGGGCGGTCGGGTTCGCACCGTTTCTCGAGATCACCGCCCAGCAGTGGCACCGGATCGTGGAGGTGAATCTGACCGGCACCTTCCACTGCTGCCAGGCCGCGCTGCCGGACATGATCGCCGCGGGCTGGGGGCGGATCGTGCTGATCTCGTCATCGAGCGGTCAACGCGGATCGCCGGGGATGGCACATTACGCCGCCGCCAAGGGTGCGGTACTGACGCTGACCAAGTCGCTCGCACGGGAATTCGCCTCCCGCGGCATCACGGTGAACAACATTCCGCCCTCCGGCATCGAAACACCGATGCAGCACCAGTCGCAGGCGACCGGTGATCTGCCTCCCAATGAGGTTATGGCGCAGGCTATTCCGCTCGGATACCTGGGCAGCGGGACCGATATCGCCGCCGCCGTGGGGTATCTCAGCTCGGACGAAGCCGGTTTCGTCACCGGCCAGACCCTCGGCGTCAACGGCGGGTCCGTCATGTAGTCGGGCACTACCGGACACATCGCATCGACAGGAGTTCACATGGCTACGAACTGGCCGAAACCAGCCGAAGGAAGTTGGACCGAGCACTATCCGCACCTGGGTACGGGACCGATTTCGTTCCACGACTCGGTGTCTCCCGAGTTCTACGCGCTCGAATGCGAAGCGATCTTTCGGCGCGCCTGGCTCAATCTCGCTCGGGTCGAAGAGCTTTCGGCCCCCGGTGATTTCATGACCAGGGAGATTCCCTCGGCCGAATCGTCCTTGCTGCTGGTGCGCGGCGAGGACGGTCGGATTCGCGCGTTCCACAATGTGTGCCCGCACGGCACCAAACTGGTGTGGAAAGACCACTTCGACGCGGAAACCACCGGAAACGTCGGCCATTTTCGCTGCCGATGCCATCGCTGGCGATACCGACTCGACGGCACGGTCGACCAGGACGGCGGACCCGAACGCGCCGAACTGCGCGCGGTACATTGCGACATCTGGAACGGATTCGTGTTCGTCAACGTCGATCACGAACCGAGGCAGAGTCTGCGTGACTTTCTCGGGCCGATGGTCACCGCCCTCGACGGGTACCCATTCGAGAAGCTCACCGAGCGTTACGATTTCGTCGCCGACAACAACAGCAACTGGAAGATCTTCGCCGACGCGTTCCAGGAGTACTACCACGTTCCCTCGTTACACGCCCAGCAGGTGCCCTCGGCAGTGCGCGTGCCCAATGCGGAGTTCACTTGCGCGCACTTCCAGATCGACGGCCCGCATCGGGTGGTCTCCACCGCGGGCGCGCGACGGTGGACACTCCCGGCCGAATACATGTATCCGATCGAGCGTGCGACGCGCAGCGGTCTCGTCGGGCCTTGGGAGACACCGGATATCGGGCCCCTGCCCGCCGGGCTGAATCCGGGAAATATCGACCCGTGGGGGATCAGCAACTTCCAGATCTTCCCGAATCTCGAGATTCTCATCTACGGCGGTTGGTATCTGCTGTACCGGTACTGGCCGACCTCGCACAACACCCATCGCTTCGAGGCGTACACGGCATTCACTCCCGCGCGCACGGTGCGCGAACGCGTTGAGCACGAGGTCGCCTCGGTGGTGCTGAAGGAATTCGCCCTCCAGGACGCGGGCATGCTCGGCGGCACCCAGGCGGCGTTGGAGACCGGGATCGTGCGCGAGTTTCCGCTCAACGACCAGGAAATCCTCGTGCGTCATCTCCATAAGGAGGTCGGCGACTGGGTGCGCGCCTACCAGGACCAACCGCAACGGGTGGTGGTTTGAGATGGCCGCGACCACGCTGCCCCCCGCGTTCGCCGAATTCGCGCCATTCGCCGACATCTGGTGTCTGGCAACGGAAGCCGAGCGCTACGAGCGCAGGACCGCCAGCACGATGGCCGAGTTGCAGGCGTTCTACGATGCCTTCTTTCCCCGCCTGGAAGAAGCGATCGAATACTGCGACAAGTTTCCCCTCGACGGCCTCCCCGACGACGCACTGAACCTGCTGCACCTGGTGTATTCGCTGACCATGGTGGCCATGGCCGTGGAGATCTTCGGCCAGCCGACCATCGTCGACGCGGCCGACGCCACCCTCTTTCGCGTCGGACAACCCACCCCATGACCATGCGGCACCCCTGGGCGCCGACACCCGCCGAGGACCGGCTCGAAAGGATCACGACTATGAGCGTGCTCACTATCAATCCATTGACCGACACTGTCGGCGCCGAGGTGACCGGCGTCGACCAGGAAAGTCTTGCCACCGATACCTCGTTGAGCACGACACTGCTGGCCGCGCTCGAGGACAACGGCGTTCTGGTGTTCCGTGGCCTCGGACTCCAGCCCGGTCCGCAGGTCGAGTTCTGTCGCGGTCTCGGTGAGATCGACACCTCCACCGACGGACAGCACCCGGTCTCCGGGATCTACCCGATCTCCTTGGACGCCAAGAAGAACGCGTCCGCGGCCTACCTGCGGGCAACGTTCGATTGGCATATCGACGGCTGCACTCCGGTCAACGAGGACTGCCCGCAGCG
Source organism: Nocardia callitridis (assembly GCF_039543305.1). Classification (NCBI taxonomy): domain Bacteria; kingdom Bacillati; phylum Actinomycetota; class Actinomycetes; order Mycobacteriales; family Nocardiaceae; genus Nocardia; species Nocardia callitridis. Next base: position 316,565 of record NZ_BAABJM010000004.1, read on the forward strand.
AGCGACCGTATTGTCGGCGGTTCAGGTCGCCGAGACCGGCGGTGAGACCGAGTTCGCCAGTGCGTACGCCGCCTATGACGCGCTCGACGAGGACGAGAAACAGCGATTCGGCCAGTTGCGCGTGGTGCACTCGCTGGAGGCCTCGCAGCGTCGGGTCACACCGGACCCGACGCCGGAGCAGCTGGCGAGGTGGCGTGCGCGCAGGACGCACGAACATCCACTGGTGTGGTCGCATCGGTCCGGTCGCAGGTCATTGGTGCTCGGCGCGTCCGCCGACTACGTCGTCGGCATGGATGTCGACGAGGGCAGGGCGCTGCTGACCCGACTGCTCGACCGTGCGACTCGGCCCTCGAACGTGTACAGCCACGTGTGGTCGGTCGGCGACACCGTGATGTGGGACAACCGAGGCGTCCTGCATCGCGCGGCGCCCTACGACCCGTCGTCGCCACGAGAGATGTTGCGCACCACAGTCCTCGGCGACGAACCGATCCAATAGTTCTTTCCAGGCATCACCCACAACCCGAAGCGGAGTTCGAGCATGACCACAGCACTTCTGATCGTCGAAAGCGCCCCGGTCTCGGCGGACGTCCTCGAGGAATACCACCGGTGGCACGAGCTCGTGCACATCCCCGAGATGCTCGCCGTCGAGGGCATCGTCGCGGCGCGTCGTTGGGAAGCGGCCGCCGACAGCGGGTTCCTCACCGTGTACGAACTGGACGTCGACGCCGAGACGGCGAAGGCGAACCTGCAAGCCGCGTTGAAATCCGGGGAGATGTCGAAACCGGTAGGCGTGCGGACCGACCCGCCGCCCACCATGCGGTATTTCACCCAGGTCCGAGAAAGCGGCGAGTGAGCCGCCTGGCACCGCTGCGAGGCGACGGTGCCGACGCGGCAATCACACTGCTGACGGAGGCCGTCGACGAGCTCGTAGACAACGGCGCGCTCGAAGCCACCACTTGGCAGCGTCTCGAGCGGGTGTTGCGAACCGAGCAGATCATGGACCTCGTATTCACGGTCGGCGGATACACGTTGCTGGCCATGGCGGTTCGTAGTTTCGGTGTGCACAACGAGGAGAACACATGACACCGACCGCATCGGCCGAGCGCGAGTTGTTCCTGTCGACCACCAGGGCGTTTTTGGACCGGCACGGTTCGACCGGCGCCACGCGCGCTTTGCACGCCGCGGGCGCGTCGTTCGAGCGCGAATACTGGCGTGCGGCCGCAGGACTCGGCTGGAGCAGCATGCTCGTTCCCGAGGAGTTCGGTGGCGGTTCGGTGTCCGGTCGACCGTTGGCGGACCTGGCGGCGGTCGCCGAGTGCGTCGGCCGTGCCGTCGCGCCCGGCCCGTTGCATCCGGTCAATATCGTGCTCGCCGGGCTGGTGCGCAGTGCCCCCGAGTCGCACACCGCCCTCATCGAAGGGCTGGTGTCGGGTCGCCTCGTGGCCTCGTGGGCGGTCTACGAGCCGGGGCGTCGGTTCGACCCGCACTCGGCACGCGGCGTCACCGCGAGCGTCATCGAGTCGGGATATCGCATCGAAGGCGTCAAGGATCGCGTCGAGGCAGGCGCGGACAGCGATGTCTTCCTCGTCACCGCCGAACTCGACGAGACGGTGCGGCAATTCGTGATTCCCCGCGATGCTCCCGGAATTCGGCTCGATCCGCAGGAGTCGATCGATCTGACCAAGCGCTATGCGCGAGTGACGTTCGAGAACGTGTCGATCCCAGCCACGGCCCTCCTCGGGACGGCGCGAGACGCGCGGAGTGTGATCGCGCATCAGCGTCGCGTCGCGATCGCGGTGCAGTGCGCCGAAACGGTCGGCCTGTTGGACGAGGTGCTGGATATGACGACGAACTGGATGACCGAGCGCTACAGCTTCGGTCGTCCGTTGGCGTCCTACCAGGCGCTCAAGCACCGGCTGGCGGATATGACCATGTGGGCCTACGCGTGCCGAGCGGTCACGAGCGCCGCGATCGCCGCCGTCGATGCGGGCAGGGCGGATGCCGACGAGTGCCTCTCGGCGGCGAAATCCTATCTCGGCGAACATGTTCCGCGGGCCATCCAGGAATGCATCCAACTGCACGGGGGGATCGGCGTGACGTGGGAGCACGACCTGCACCTGTATCTGCGGCGAGCGACGCTGTACCGGATGATGCTCGGCACGCCGAGCGAGCATCATCGAGCGCTGTACCGCCGCGAGGAAGAGGCCACCGTATGAACGCCCCCGCCGACCGCGCGGCCACCGAAACCGTCGAGGAATTCGCCGACCGTGCCCGAATCTGGTTGTCGCAGCGCATGCCTCGCCTCGACGACAACGACCCGCCGCCGACCGGCCGAGGCGACGAGCTGGCCTGGCAACGCGCCCGCGAGCTGCAAAAACTGCTCTGGGCGGGCGGATTCGCCGGCATCTGTTTTCCGCGTGAGTACGGCGGCCTCGGTCTGGACCATGCCTACCAGCGAGCCTTCGATGTGGTGGCCCGCGGGTACGAGATGCCGCTCATCCTCAACACACCGAACTTCACGATCTGCGCGGCAACGCTGCTCGACGCCGGCACAGACCAGCAGAAGCACGACCGTATCGGTGCCGCCCTGCGCGGTGAGGAGGTGCTGGTCCAGTTGTTGTCCGAGCCGAGCGGAGGATCGGACCTCGCGGGTGTCCTCACCCGAGCCGAACGCCGTGACCGACAGTGGATCGTCAACGGCGCCAAGACCTGGAGCACCAGCGCCTTCGCCGCGGACTATGGCCTGATGTTGGCCCGCACCGACTGGTCGGTGCCCAAACACGAGGGACTGACCATGTTCCTCGTACCGCTCGCGAGTGCGGGCGTGACCTTGCGTCGAATCGAGCAGGTGGACGGTTCCCGCGAATTCTGCGAGGAGTTCTTCGACGATCTGGTGCTTCCCGATGCGGCGGTGGTAGGGGAGGTGAACCACGGTTGGGCGGTCGCCAGCCGACAGGTGCATCATGAACGTCGCGCGGTCGGCGGCGGATCCGAATTCGCCAGCGGCGCGGGCCAGGAGAAGACACAGCGGATCGCGCACGATCTCATCGGTTTGTTACGCAGGGCAGGTCGCGCCGACGACACGGATGCGCACGACAAGATCGGCCGCGTCCTGGCCCGTCGTCTGGTGCGCGACCACCTGGTCGACCACGTGTCGCGTGCCATGGCCGACGGCTCGGTCCCACCCAGCGCCGGTTCGATCATCAGACTGTTCCACTCCGACGTCACCTTCCTCGAGGTGGACACCGCGCTCGAGATCACCGAGGACGCCGCGGTCATCGAGTCGGCGGCAGGGCTGCGCGGGGTCGGCGACCGCTTCCTGTCGCGTCAAACTGTCGCCCTCGGTGGCGGAAGCGACGAGATCGCGCGCAATGTGATCAGCGAGCGCCTCCTCGGCTTTCCGCGCGAGCCGGCCGCTGATCGTGGTGTTCCGTTCGACCAGGTGCGCCACAACCGCGTCTGACGTGGAGTCAGCGAATCTCTCCGTGTTCGGTGCGAATCGCGTTATTTCTCGGGCTGTATTCCGGATAATCGGCGCGCCCAACAATTGTTACCGAGGATAGTCCACTACGTGCAACACAATTCCGAATGACATTCGGCGCTGATTTTCGGAATGTGGGTGACCGCGTGGAAACCTCGTCAGAATGCGTGCATGTCCTGCTTGGTGTTCGCATCATCGCAGTTCAACGCCTGTCTGTGTGATTTGCCCTTCTCCCAAAAGATTCGATTGTATGCCCGAAACAGTTCTCGGTGTATCCCATGCTGTATTCACTCACTAGCAGCATCGGGGTTCCATGTGAGATATCGAGGAAAAGGTCGCTACCGTCCTCGAATGGTCTTGTGCGGGCATAGCTTTTGGACACGGGTGCCGGAGTCAGTGAGCTCCGGCACCCCACCCCATGAACACAGTGGTTCTGCATAAAGGGATGACATGAGAAGAAGCATTTACCGTCGATCTGTTTGTACCGCCGCTTTCGCCGGCGTCACGCTGCTCACCGCGGGGTTGCTCGGTGCGGGTGCGCACGCCGCGCCCGCCGAGCAGCCGCAACAGGAGCAATCGCTCGCCGATTACATCAAGGACGGGTTGAAGGACAAGTCCGCCGAGCCGAAGACGGCCGAGGCGGTGGCAGCCAGCGAGGGTTCGGTGTCCTCCGACACCGAAGGTTTCGGGCCAGCGCAAAACACCTTCGTCGAGGCGTTCGCCTACGGGGCAGCGCATCCCGACGTGGCGCCGCCCGGAGCCAACGACTGGTCCTGCAAGCCCACCGAGGCGCATCCCGAGCCGGTGGTGCTCGTGCACGGCACGTGGGAAAACGCCTACAACAACTTCGCGGCGATCAGTCAGCCCATCAAGGACGCTGGCTACTGCGTCTTCACCTTCAACTACGGCAAGTTGAGCATCGACCAGGGCGGCGGGGTGGGTTCCTTGCTTCCCGGCGCCAACGGCACCGGATACATCGAGGAGTCGTCGAAGCAACTGGCGACCTTCGTCGATCGGGTGCTCGACGCGACCACGGCGGCCAAGGTGAATATCGTCGGCCACTCCCAGGGCGGGCCGATGTCGTTGTGGTACCTCGAAAACGAGGGCGGCGCGGCGAAGGTGCACCACGAGATCACCTTCGGTGGCACCAACCACGGCACCACGCTGGCCGGTATCGGCGCTCTCGGTCGAGCCATCAACAACCTGGGCATCGACATCCTCGGTCCGGTGGAACTGCTTGTCGGCCATGCCGGTATCCAGCAGACGGTCGGCTCGGATTTCATCAACGCACTCACCGCCAACGGTGACACCGTGCCCGGCGTTGACTACACCATTGTCGGATCCCGATACGACGAGGTCACCACCCCGTATGACTCCACCTTCCTGGAGGCGGGCGAAGGCGCGACGGTCAAGAACATCACGCTGCAGGACGGATGCGAGACAGATCTCGCCGAGCACCTCGGCCTGATGTACTCCAAGCGTTCGCTCTCGATCATCCTCAACACCCTGGACCCGGAGCAGACCCCCGACCTGACCTGCTAGCCCGATTCGCCGCTGATCGGAAGCGGTTGTCGGAACCTACTACTCGATAATCCGACCCACAGGTGGGGCAGGTGTCACCAGACACCTGCCCCACCTGTGTGGGGTGGCACCGAGTCCTGGTTGTTATGCGTTGTGTCGCAGGAATTTTCGACTGTGGATCGAGGGGTGGCCGGTGCCGCCGGTGAAGTGCTGGTTCGGCTCGGCGGCATCGACCGCATCCGGCTCCGTGAACGGACGAGCTCACACTGTCACGGTCGGTCGCCCAGTATTGATTCGCGCGGCAGGTCGACGTGCATGTCCTCGCGCCTGGTTTGCGCTGCCCGGCCGGTGAATATGATACTCTCCACCGCAGAGAATGATATTTCCAGGATGGCGGCGACCAGAGGTTTGAGTACTCGGATCACGGTGACTCACCGACCGGTTCACACCGGACGGCGCGGCTCGGCGGTCGGCGACGCCGCATCGGCATCGCGGGGAATCGAACGCGGGCGGAGTATCGCGTGCCCGCGACGGCACGGGAGCTACACGTCATGACATTTTCCCCGATGGAACTGCTCGCTGGTTCGTCGGAGCCCGTCCTACTGATCGGTGGACGGGCGGCGGCCACGCCGCTGCGTGACACCGATCGGGTCACCGCCGACGTGGTCGATTACTTCGAACGGTACGTCGCGCCCTGCTATGGGCTGCCGGTCGAGCAGCTACGCGAGGATTTGGTGCAACTCATCCACAGTTGTCTCGTCCTCGTCACCGACATGCTCGACCACGGCGCGGTGCCCGCGACCTCGGAGCTCGGCGCGATCCGTGCGGCGGCGACGCGGTGGGCCGGAGACGGTGTCCCGTTGACGGCGATCGTGCGTGCCTGCCACGAAGGGGCTCGGATCGCCTTCGGTATGGTCACGGCGCCCGCGAAGAAGGACGATGTCGAGCAGTTGCGGGTCGCGGGCGAATTGATGCTCGAGCTGATGAACGCGATCATCGCGGGGGCGTCGGAGGCATACGTCACCGAACAGCTCCTGGTCACCGAGCGGTATCAATCCGCGACCGAAGGGGTGGCTTCCGCACTGCTCGGCTATCGCGGCCACCCGGTGTCGGCCAGGCGGGTCGGCGTGGCGATCGCCGACTCGTATGAGGTTGTGGCGCTGACGATCCCGGAGCACCCCGACGAGCGAGACGCCGAGCTGGACTCGGACATGGCCGCCCGGCGAAAATTGCGTCGTCTGCGGTCGGAGATCGCCGCCGTGTTCGGTCCTCGCGCACTGGCTCTGCTCGGGCCCGAAGGTGGAACCTTGCTGATCGCGCTCGGTGCCGCGGCCGAAGCTACCGTGTGCGTCGAGACGTTGGCATTACTGTCGGAGGCAGCGCAGGTGCCGCTCACCGCGACCGTGGTGATCAGCGATACCGATCAGATTCCCGAATCGGCGGACCAGGTCCACGAGTTGCTCACCTTGGTGCGGTCGGGTCGTCGTCCACCCGGTCTTTATCGCATGCGGGATCTCGACATCGAATATCAGCTCACACGCAGTCGATTGGCGACCCGACGGATCGCGGCCGTCCTCGACCCGCTCCACCAGCATCCAGAACTGTTGGAGACCGTGCGTAGCTACCTCGCCAGCGACATGAACCGGCAGCGCACGGCCAGCAGGCTGTACATCCACCCCAATACCGTCGACCACCGGTTGCGTCGTGTGGCACGGTTGACGGGTATCGAACTGACCACCTCGGCGGGGATCTGGCGTGCGTCCGTCGCGCTACTGGCATACGACCACCTCGATAAGGCAACACCGGGCGCGGACGACCAGGCCGCGAACTGACCGGTCTACGGACTCGGGTGAACGCGATGACGAGCCCGCGGCCCGCCACGCGGGCCTACCGCCGGTCGGGATTGGGGAGCACGAAACCGGCTGTCACGACGTCGGATTCGCGCCGGGTCGGTCCGCGCGACATGGATGACGGGACGGCATGGGTACCTCTCGGTGCCGAACCGCACCCAGTCCGCGTCCCGGTGCGTACGGTGTTCGGATCAGAACACGACGCCGACGTCCTCGGCGATGATTCGATCGATCGCGCGCTCGGCGACCGCCGCTATCGTCATCGACGGATTGCACGCGCCGGTATTACCGGGGATCAGCGCTCCGTCCAGGACATATAGGCCCTGCTTGCCGTGGACGCGCCCGTTCAGGTCGCACACCGAGCCCATCGGGGCGCCGCCGAGTGGATGCCAGGTGCTCGGTGCGATGGCATTGGTGTCGGTGACCTGGCTGGCCGGTCCTGCGATCGTGTGGACGCGTTCGGCGATGCGCGGTTGCAGGTCGTTGTCAGCGTCTTCGGGCCAGTACAGCTTCGCACCATCGGAGGCCGCGTCGTAGGTCATCCGTCCTCGGCCACGGGTGACGCCGAAGCCGACGAGCATGGTCGTGCGAACGTCCGCGCCCGCGGGAGGTATCGAGGCCTGGATGACGGTATTGGCGGTGTCGGGATCGTCCCACTCCTCGCTACCGTAGACGACGGGTCCGCCCTGTTCCGCGCCGAAGTCGTCGCGCAGGCTGGTCCAGGTGTAGATCCGGTCGCCGTTGTTGCCCCACGCCGAACCCAATCCGTCTGGCAGATCGGGGATATGACCGTTCGCGGCGGACCGCAGCAGCAGCTTTGTCGTGTTCATCGTGCCTGCGGCCATCACCACCGCGTCAGCGGTCAGAATCTTCTGTTCGACCACCGCACCCGCGAGGTCGGTCCGGTCCACCGAGACCTGCCAGCGACCGTCCTTGGTTGTCGCGACGTCGGTCACCTCGTGCAAAGTACTCACGCTTGCCAGGCCGGTCGCCTCGGCTCGGTCGATGTAGGTGACGTCGACGGAGTGTTTGCCGCCGTTGTTCACGCCGAGTGCGCAGTCACCGTTGGTGTAGGACTTTTTCATTTCGCCGTCGAGTTCTCGCATCGCGAATGACCAGTCGATCGGCATGGGGATCTTCTGTAGCGGGTATCCGGCGGCTTGCACGTTGCGGGCGAAGACTCTGGCAGGAAGATAGGAGGGGCTGTTGATCAACTCGTCGGGCGCGGTGGCGGCGCCGAGCATCCGCGCGACGCGCGGGTAGTAGACGCTGTCCATCGTCGAGTAGTCGAGTTGTTCGGGCAGCACGGTATTGAACACCGCCTCCGATGGTTGCAGGGTCATTCCCTGGTAGACGAGCGAGCCACCGCCGACACCCGCGGCGCAGATCGCGGTCATGTTCTCGCCGAGCACAGTTTCCAGCAGTCCCGCGTAGGGCTCGAAACCGACCGGCTTACCGAACACTTGGGGTACCGAGCGGTGCCACAGCATGCGTTTGTCGGGACTCGATGGGTGCGGGAACGTTTCGGCGTTCGGCCCGGTGGGCCAGCGAGTGCCACGCTCGAGTACCAGAACCGGGACACCTGCCTGCGCCAGGCGCAGTGCGGTCACACCGCCGCCGAACCCGGAGCCGATCACGATGACGCGATGGTCCTGCCTGGTCAGCGGAATCGCGCCGCGTGCCCGTTCGGTCGTCGCGCGCGCCTGGGCGGGCGGCGTGTTGGATACCAGCGGCACGGCTGCCGCGCCGAGTGCGGCGGCGGTCAGTAATCCGCGTCGCGACAAGCCGCTGCGCTGGGGTGGCAACCTGTCCGCCGATTCGGCCTCAACAGTAAAACCATTGCTGGTCAACGGAATTCCTTTCGGTTGGTTTCGACGCGCGGTGTCGAAGGATGGGTTTCTCGCGTAGGTGGCGCAAGCGCACCTCGCTCGATGCCCCGCCGAGTCCGGTGGTGCCAGCACGTGCGTGCGGTTGTGCCTCCCCGGCCGCGCCGCAGCAAATGCGCTGGCGCGAAAGATGTTTCGTCGTTCTGGATGGTCGCCCTCGGCGCGACGAGTTGGGCGCCGAGGACGACCACGGGTACTAGGCGCCGCCGGTGGCCGGGGTGCGGCCGTGGCGCATGAACAGCGCGACGATCAGGGCGATCAGTGTGGTGGCGGTGACCATCCAGAATCCGATGACCCAGCCGTTGTCGGCATATACCTGAGGGATGGTTTGGTCGACGGTGCGGCCCATGACGTCGATGTGCGCGGTGATCGGGCCGTTGTTGAGCAGCGCGGTGACGACGGCGATACCGACGCCGGAGCCGATGCTCTGGGTGACGCCGAGCATTCCGAGACCGATGCCCTGTTGCTCCTGCGGTACGGCGTCGACCATGAGAATCGGTACGGCGGCGTAGAAAAGACCGAAGCCGATGCCGAAGATCGCGGCGAGGATCGCGAAGACGAGCCAGCTGTAGGACGTGGTGGCGAGTGCGTAGCCCGCGCTGACGCTGGCCATGACTACCAGGGCGACGATGGCGGGGGTGCGTGCGCCGGTGCGGCGGGCGATGATGCCGCCGAGCGGTCCGAAGATCATCGATACGATGCCGGTCCAGATGCCGAGGTGGATCGCGTACTGCAACAGCGAGAAGCCGCTGCCGTAGCTGTAGCCGGGCTCGAGGGCGACTCGTACGACCGAGATCGGCAGCGTGGCGCCGGTCATTTGCTGTGCTTGGTCGACAACACCCTGCGCCACAGTCCCTTTCAGCTCATCCGAGCTGGGTGTCTGAGTCATGTATCCCAGTGCGTAGGACTGCACGGCGAGGACGAAGACGCCGAAGAAGGTCATCAGCAAAACCATGCTGACCTTCGGGTGCCGCAGTAGTTTCATGTCCATGATCGGGCGGCTGACCCGGTTTTCCACCACGAAGAACAGCACGATGAGTACGACTCCGGCAACCAACCAGGCGAGGGTGGTCGGTCGACTCCAGCCCCAGTCCTGCCCCTTGTCGAGATAGAGCAGGGTCAGTCCGGCGCCGCCGGACAGTAGCAGGGCGCCGATCGGGTCGATGCGCTCTTTCACGCGCAGCTTCGACTCCGGCACGACCAGCATCACGATCGGGGTCATGATCAGGGTGAAGATCGCCAGGAACCAGAACATGGCTTGCCAGTCGAAGTGGTCGACCAGGAATCCGCCGATGACTGGGGCGAGGACGCCGGAGAACCCCAGCCCCGCGGCCGCGAGGCCGAGACCGACAGGAACGTACCTGCGCGGCATCAGGTCTCGGATCAGGCCATAGGAAATGACCTGTGTGGCAATGGCGAACGCCTGGAGCGCGCGGCCGATCAGGAACAGTGTCCAGTTGGTGGTGAGCGCATCGATCAGGCAGCCCGCGATGAACAGTCCGCCGCAGCACAGAAACAGCCGTTTCTTGCCCCAGACGTCGCTCATTTTGCCCAGTAGCGGCGTAGCGGAAGCGCCGACCAGCGTGAGGATGATGACGGCCCAGCTCAGGTTGGCGCCGACCGTCGGAAACGTCGCGCCCATCTTCTGCAGCGCCGCCGCGATCATGATGTATTGCAGCGGTGCGACTTCGGTGTACAGCACGATCACCGTCAGTACGGAGAACACGCGCCAGCGCGAGGCCCCGTCCAGCCGCCCGGTATCGGTCACGTCGTTGTCGAAGCCCTCGGGCGGTGGGGCAGTAGCTGTGTTGGGCATAGGACTCTCCAGAGAGTGAGCACAGGCTGCGGACTGATTGCCCGCAGGCCGAGGGCGGTCGGGTGAACCGGCAGGCCGTCGGCCGACATCTATGCTGCTATTGAAACTCTCAGAAAAGCAAGTGTTATTTTCACGAATCGGTAATCATATTCTCCAAAAACTGGCCGGACGATGGCGTGTGGGCGGGTATTCCGCCTGTTCACGTAATCTGTTGCGCCAGTTGGACAGTCCGAGGCGGGGGACGAAATAGTCGCTGCGACTGAATGCTGTTGCCCAATATGCGGGGTTGAAATTGTGACAAGCTACATTCGTCTTTTCGCAATAGAAGCCATGGTGCATCCGACTATGGTTCTGGGGTTCGGTCGGGTGGGCAGGCAAGCACGTATGGATCGTGCGTACCGCACCGGTCGACGACGCGGCTGGGTCGACGACATGGCTGGGTCGACGCTGCGGCGCCGCGGCCGGAAGTGAAGGCCGACCGCGGCGTTCGCGAGGCAGGGGCGCGCTCCGATAAGGCGAAGCCGGAGCGGAGTGTGGGCGTGTGGTGGGAGGGCTCGTTAGACCACGATCAGCATCGGCTGTTGCAGAAGGGTTTTCAGCTCTTTCAGGAACTGCGCGGCGATTGCGCCGTCGATGGCGCGGTGGTCGGCGGAGAGGGTGACCCGCAGGATCTTGCGGCTGACGACGTTTCCGTCGTGGAGCTGTAGTTCGTCGGTGGCCGCGCCGACAGCCAGGATGGCGGCTTCCGGAGGGTTGATCACGGCGGTGAAGTGTTCGATGTCGAACATGCCGAGGTTGGAGATGGTGAAGGTGCCGCCGGTCATTTCGTGGGTGCCGAGCTTGCGGTCGCGGGCTCGTTCGGCCTTGTCGCGGCTTTCGGTGGCGATGGCGGAAACGGCCTTGCGGTCGGCGTCGCGAATGACCGGGACCAGCAGGCCCGCCGGAGTCGCGACCGCGATGCCGACGTGCACGCCGTGGTGGCGGCGCAGCGTCTCGCCCGCGAACGAGGCATTGACCTGCGGGTTCGAACGCAGGGTCAGCGCGACGGCCTTCACGAGTAGATCGTTGACGCTCACCTTGCCCGCACCGGTGTGTGCGAGAGTCGCATTGATCTGCGCACGGAACTCCAGCAACGCCGTCACGTCGATCGCACTGGTCAAATAGATATGCGGCGCTTGCTGTTTGCTCTCGGTCAGTCGCTGCGCCGAAACCCGCTGGATCGCGGTGAGCGCGACTTCGTCGTAATCGCCGGATGCCGGGGTGGTGGTGGCGTCGGGAGACGCACTCGGCGCAGGTGCACTCACGGCCGAGGCGGCCACGGACCCCTGTGTCGCAGAAGAATCTGCCGCGGTGAAGGATTCGACATCCAGTCGGGTTACGCGACCGCCAGGTCCCGTGCCGACGACCGCGGCGATATCGATGCCGAGCTCGCGGGCGATCTTGCGGGCCAACGGAGAGGACTTGACCTTCCGGTCGCCCGGTGCGCTCTCCGCCGCCGGAACCGGGGTACCCACCGGGGTCGGTGCTGCTGCCTCGGTGGTCGCCGGTTGTGCTGCGGCGGTGGCGGATGGGGCGGGGGTGTCCGCCAACGTGGCGCTGCCGTCGCCGACGAGCGCGATCGGCACCCCGATCGGCACGCGCGCGCCCTCTTCGAAGAGGATCTGCTCGAGCACGCCGTCGTCGTAGGCCTCCAGCTCCATGAGAGCTTTGTCGGTCTCGATCTCGGCGACGATGTCGCCGCGCGAGACCTGGTCGCCGACCTGTTTGAGCCAGGAGGAGACAACGCCGTCCTCCATGGTGTCCGACAGGCGCGGCATGATGATTTCAGGCAAGGGGGTGTTTTCCTTCGATCTCGGGCTCAGCGCCGCTTGCCCACGGCCGCAAGCGTTTCCAACGCGGCGGTGCGCAGGGATTCGGCCGACGGTAGGGCGAGTTTTTCCAACGGCTTGGCATAGGGCAGGGGTACTTCGGCCATGGCTACCCGGCGTACGGGGGCATCGAGGTAGTCGAAGGCTCCGTCGGAGATCGAGGCCGCCACTTCGGCGCCGATCCCGTAGGTGAGCCAGTCGTCCTCGCCGATGACCGCGCATCCGGTTTTGCGCACCGAGGCCACCACGGTGTCGCGGTCGAGCGGTCGCAGGCTGCGCAGGTCGATCACTTCGGCGGATATGCCCTCGGCGGCAAGCTGTTCGGCGACCTGCGTGCAGACCGTCGCCATGCGGGAATAGCCGATCAAGGTGATGTCGGTGCCCGTGCGAGTGATCGCCGCCTTGCCGATCTCCGCGGGAGCGGTCGCGTCCGGCACCTCGCCCTTGGTGTTGTACAGCGACAGATTCTCCAGGAACAACACCGGATCGTCGTCCTCGATGGCTGCCTTCAGCAGCGCCCGCGCATCGGCGGGGGTGCTCGGCGCGACGACCTTCAAACCGGGCACGAACGCGTAGTACAGCTCGATGTTCTGCGAATGGGTCGCCCCCAGTTGCTGACCGCCGCCACCCGGCGTGCGAATCACCATGGGCACGTTGGTCTGCCCGCCGAACATGCCGTAGATCTTCGCGGCGTGATTGACGATCTGGTCGAGTGCGAGCAACGAGAAGTTGATCGTCATCAGCTCGACGACCGGGCGCAGGCCGAGCATCGCCGCGCCGATGGCCGCACCGACGAACCCTTCTTCGGCGATCGGAGTGTCACGCACTCGCTTCTCGCCGAACTCGGCCAACAGTCCCGCGGTGATCTTGTAGGAGCCCTCGAAGACGCCGATCTCCTCGCCGATCAGGAAAACGTCGTCGTCGCGGCGCATCTCTTCGCGCAGGGTCTCGCGCAGTGCTTCGCGGTAGGTCATGACAGCCACGGTGTGGTCCTTTTCAGACGGTAGCGGTGCGTGGCCCCGTGGGCGCGGCATCGGAGACGGGGAACAGCGGGTCGGCGGGCAGGCGTCGGGAATCGCCCGCGACCGGGGTCGCGTAGTTGTAGTCGAACAGGCTCGACGGGTCGGGATGCGGGCTGGTGTCGGCGAATTCGACCGCGGCCGCGACCTCGGCGGCCACCTGGGTCTCGACCTCGGCGGCGGAATCCTCGGTCAGCACCTCGGCCTCGAGCAGCGCCGTGTGCCAGCGCACGACAGGATCGTTCTCGCGGGCCACCGAAACCGCCTCGCCGGTACGGTATTTCGCGGGATCGACGACAGAGTGTCCCTTCAGGCGGTAGCTGACCGCCTCGAGCAATGCGGGTTTGCCCTCCCGCCTAGCGGTTTCGATCAGCTCACTCGCGACATCGCGCACCGCGAGCACATCGGTGCCGTCGACCCGCTCGCCGCGCATGCGGTAGGAGTGCGCGCGCTTCCACAGATCCGGTTCCGCGGAGGACTTCTCCACCGTGGTTCCCATGCCGGTCTGGTTGTTGATCACCAGGAAGACAATCGGCAGCCGCCACAACGCCGCGATATTCAACGACTCGTGAAACGCGCCGATATTCGTGGTGCCTTCCCCCATCTGGCACACCACCACATCGTCGTCGCCACGGTAATCGATGGCCAGTGCCGCACCAACGGCCAAGGGAACCTGCCCGCCGACAATGGCGTAGCCGCCGAGCAGTCGGGTTGCGGTGTCGTACATGTGCATCGAGCCACCCCAGCCCTTGGAGGTGCCGGTAGAGCGGCCGTACAGCTCGGCCATGACCCGGCCGGGTTCGATGCCCTTGGCCAGGGCGTAGCCGTGCTCGCGGTAGTTGGTGAACAGGTAGTCGGTGGCACGCATCGCGGCACCCATGCCGACGACGGTGGCCTCCTCGCCCAGGTTCAGGTGGCAGTAACCGCCGATCTTGGCCTGTTGGTAGCTCTGCGCGGTGCGCTCCTCGAAGCGCCGCACGAACAGCATGTCGCGGTAGAGGCCACGCAGCGTTTCGGGATCCGTTGCGGCGATGCGGGTTTGGATAGTCTCTTGCTCGACATCCGGATTCGATGGCACCTCGGCGGCAGTGGCACCCGCCTTGGCGGTGGCCGGGCGAGTGCGGCCTCGGGTCGAGGTCTTGCGCGCGGGGGTTTTGCGGGGGGTGGGGATGGTGGTCACGAGGGGTCTCCTCAACGCTTGCGGGACGGGGCGAGGTGTACCGGCAGGCCGAGCCCGGTCAGGGCTGCTTCCATACCGATCTCGCCGAGTGTGGGGTGGGCGTGAATGGTGTCGGCGAGTTCGTCCAGGGTGGCCTCCAGCGATATCGCCAGCGCGCCCTCGGTGATCAGATCGCTGGCCGAAGGGCCGATGATGTGCACCCCGAGTACTTCGCCATGCTGGTGGCCCGCAACGATTTTCATGAAGCCCTCGGTGTCGCCGAAGGTCTTCGCGCGGCCGAGCGCGGCGAACGGGAACTTGGCGGTGACCACCTCGTGGCCCTCGGCCTTCGCCGCGTCCTCGGTGAGCCCGACGCTGGCGATCTCGGGGTGGGTGAAGGTCGCGGCGGGGATTACGGCGTAGTCGATGTGCGCGTCGTGACCGGCGATGACGTCGGCGGCGGTGAGCCCCTGATGCGACGCTACGTGTGCGAGCAGTGCCTTGCCGGTGACATCGCCGATGGCCGACACATTGTCGACGTCGGTACGCAGTTGCTCGTCGACTGTGATGAAACCGCGTGCGTCGGTGGTGATTCCGGCCTTGTCCAAGCCGAGATCGGCGGTATTCGGGCGACGGCCGACGCCGACGAGCACCACGTCGGCATCGATGTCGCGCGCATGGGCGCCGCTGACGCTGACCCGTAGTCCGGTATCGGTGGATGCGATCGCGGTGACGGTCGACCCGGTGAGTACCCCGATGCCGTGCTTGCCGAACGAGCGGCCGAGGGCGGTGCCGATCTCCTTGTCCTCCAGGGGAACAAGACGATCCTGCATCTCGATGACGGTCACTGCGCTGCCGAAGGTGGCGAACAGGCTCGCCCACTCCGCGCCGACAGCACTGCCGCCGATGACGACGAGTCGAGCGGGAATCTCGGTCAGGCCGAACGCGCCGTCCGAGGTGATCACGCCGGGCAGATCCGCGCCGGGGACGGGCAGTTGCGCGGGTACCGAACCGGTGGCGACGATGACGTCGGTGGCACTGACCGTGCGCGTGGCGGTGGTGGTCGGTGCGGCCGCGTAGCGGGGGCCGTCGGGGAAGACGGGCGAGGGTCCGGCGTCGAAGATGTCCACGGTGGTCGGCCCGGTGAATCGCGCGTGCCCCTCGAGCACGGTGACGCCGTTGGCTTTCAGCAGCCCGGCGACGCCATCGGTGAGTTCGGTGACGATGCGGTCCTTGCGGTGGCGAACAACGCCGAAGTCCACGCCGAGACCCTCGGCGTGGATGCCGAAATCTGCTGCGTCCTTGACGCTTTGGTAGATCTCGGCGGAGCGGAGCATGGCCTTGGTCGGAATGCAGCCCCAGTTCAGGCACACACCTCCCGGCCGTTCCTTCTCCACCACGGCAACCCGTAGACCGCGTTGCGCCGCACGGATGGCCGCCACGTATCCGCCTGGGCCACCACCGATTACCAATAGATCGAACTCCGGCACTCGTGGTGCTCCTTGTCTCGACGAAATGGGCCCGGCCGTGCTTGTGCTCGGGCTGTCCCGTCGAGTTTTGTCGCGACCGCAACGGCGAACAATGACCTCGAAGCTCAGAGATCCCGTCGGCGAATTGGGCGTTGCGCCCAATCGGCAGTCGGCGCGAACGCGCTCAGGCCGGTTCGCGCAGCTTCAGTGCCGCCAACGCCAAGGAGAGCTCCACATAGGAGCGCTGGGTTTCGAGTGGGCGCCCGAGCAGCGCCGATATCCGATTCAGGCGGTTGATCACCGTGTTGCGGTGGCAGTTCAGGTGCGGTGCCGCGTTCGCCGCGGAGCACCCGTGCGCGAGCCAGGCGGTGAGCGTCTGCAACAGGAGTTCGCGTTCTCTGTCGGGCAGCGCCAGTACCGGCCCGAGGCCGTGGCTGACCAGCAAGGCGGCCAGATCGGGTGAACGGACCAACAGTGCCTCCGGGTAACGATCCTCCAGCGACACCAATCCGTTCGCCTCGCCGGTCATGGTGTCGAGAGCGGTGACGGCGAGTGCGTGCGCGGTGCCGACCTCGGCGAGACCGGGGACGCGGGGTGAGGCCGCACCACAGCCCGGTAGCTGCTCGCGGATGTGGTGCAGCACCGTCGTGACGCTGTGCGCCGCGATCGAGACGAGGCCGACGGTGGTTTGCGCTCGGTCGTGCCAGACGGATCGAATTCCCAAGGCCGCCAACGCTGTTTCGGCGCCGATGCGCAGCGGGGGAGTGGCACCGCGCGCGGCGACAACGAGATAGCTGCCCTCGATCGGGAGCGCGAGCTCACGCGCGGCACGGGCGAGGAAGGCGACGTCGTGTGCGCGGCCCGCCAGCAGGTCCTCGATCAACGCGTGCCGGTGGCGTTCGTCGCGACGCACCTTGTCTAGTTCGGTATTGCGGTACGCGGTGACCAGCGACGACGAAAGCCCGTCGATGACCGCCCACGTGGCTGTCCCGATCTCGCGGAACTCCGAGGAGCCGGTGTCGTCGGAGTGGGTGACCAGGGCTTCCCACACGATTCTGCCGCCGAGGCGGAAGGTTCGCAGCATCACCTCGAGCGGAACACCTTGTTGCGCGCGGTGTTCGCCGATCGAGGCGGCGACTTCGTCGTCTTCGATGACGACGCCGGGGTTTTCCAGGAGGTCGAGGATTCGGGTCAGATAGCGGCGACAGCCGTCCTGTAGATCCAGGCGTGTGACCGAGGAGTAGTCGGTCCAGTCGGGGTTGTCGGTGAAGATCGCGACGATCAAGCGGCGAGTCAATGCCGCGATCTCGGCGCGGCACGCGGCCAGCAGGGTCGCGGTGCTTGCTGCGGGAATCAATGGATCACCTGGTTCTCGACAGTTCCGGTTGTTCCGGAGCTCTGGTCGGTTCCCGGCTGGTGGGCGGGGACCGGTCGGCCGCTGCCTCGGTGGTCGGACCGGGTTTCTGGCCGGATTCGACCCTACTGGATCGCCGGAAGTCGATGTGTCCGGCCGAGCGAGTCCTGTTCGTCTGACCCGAGGAACGCGGGCGTTGGATCGCCACCGGCTTCCGGTGCCACCGGCGACCTCGCCAGCGCCTGCGGAGGACTTACCCGAATAAGCCGCTGAACACCGCGTTTCGAGCACCGAAGGCGCATGCCTTCGTCCCGCCGCGACCGTGACCGGCGTCGGCCGTTGGCGCGCACAGGTACGCTTCCCGGCGATGGAGCGTCGTCGTCCGTGCGGGCGCCGGTGGCGGGCCAACGGTGCTGTCGAGCACCTGACCGAGCGTGAGGACCGAGTCTTGAAGATCGATCAGGTTTCCGATTCCGTCTATGTCGTGGCGGGCACCAACGTCAACTGGGCGCTGATCAGCGACGGGTCGGGGGTGACCGTTGTCGACGCCGGATATCCCGCCGATACCGGTGCCGTGCTCGGTTCGATTCGCGAGATCGGCCACGAGATCGCCGACGTCGCGGCCATCCTGCTCACCCATGCGCACCTCGATCACATCGGTGCGATCGCCACCCTCGTCGAGCAGACCGGTGCGCCGGTCTACACCGGCGCCGAGGAAGTTCGCCACGCGAAACGCGAATACCTGCAACAGATCACGCCCGCGGAGATGGTCCGGCAATTGGGTAATCGAGCGGGGCGCAGGTGGGTGCGACAGACCGCGCTGGCCGTGGCGGGCCACCTGCGCACCCGCGTTCCCTCGGCGACCGCCACCCAAGACGCGGTGCTCGCGGCGTTGCCGGGTGGGTTCGTCGCCGTGCCGACGCCGGGACACACCAGTGGCCACACCGCCTACCTCATGCCCTCGGAGTCGGTGCTGTTCAGTGGTGACGCCCTGGTCACCGCGCACCCATTGTCCCGCCATGCCGGAGCGCAACTCCTGCCCCCGTTCTTCAATCACGACGAAGACGAAACCCTCGGCAGCGCACAGCTACTCGCCACGCAACCGGCCCGCACGATCGTGCCTGGCCACGGCCCGGCGGCGTCCCACGACCCGGACCAACCGCTGCGTATTTTCCACCAGCACTGAATGCGCGGGCCTGCGTTGCGGCGGGTAGAAAATGCGGACGTACCCGTCGAAACGGGGCACGAGTTCGCTTTCGTGTCGAGTCGAGGAAAACGCGATCGATTCTTCCCCCTATTTGTCTGTGGCCCCCGTCTCGGCAATCGCACGGCCACGGCGAGTTTACCGATTCGAGACCTGAAATACGGTGTCGACAGAGCGCGCCGAAATCGACGTACACGGCGGCGAAAACACTGGTCGTCAGGCGTTATCGTGCTTTCGTTTGCGCAGGTGAAGGCGATTTTCGGCGCTCATTTGTCACCGTTTCATAAACGCGGCGCGGCGTAGCGTCGGGTGGCGCACATAGGAAGGTGCGGGTTCTGTGCAACAGCGCGGTTTCCCGGACTCGCACCGGTTTGCAGGAGGTTCGATGCAACGTTTCGACGGTGGCACACAGCCGAGGCCCGACGCGGATGATCCGATCATCTGGCCCGAGCCCAACAATTTGTCCGACTGGTGGCAGCGCGTCATGACCGACGGTGACAGGTCACCAGGGAATGCCGGGGAAACGCATTCCTGGACGAGGTAACCCCGCGTATGCGCCCTCGACCCCTCGTGATCGGTCTCGCCGGACAACGGCGTCCGGCGAGACCCGACGCTACGATCGCGTCCATGGGCGCGATCGAACTGGTTGGTCGGTGGCAGTTGACGGCGTGGACCGCAACCGACGAAACGGGCAACACGACCCTGCCGTTCGGTGCGCATGCGCAGGGATCGGTGGTGTACACCCCCGGCGGTTGGATGAGTGGTCACCTCGCCGTCGCCGACCGTGGCGAGTTCTCCATATCGGTCGCGCTCAGGGGTACGGAACCCGAACGTGCCGAAGCGTATTCGAGCTACGTGGCCTACTGCGGTGACTACCGACTCGAAGGGGATGTCGTGGTCCACGTGCTGCGGATGAGCTTGTTCCCGAACTGGGTGGGTACCGAGCAGCGCCGCTTCGTCGAACTCGACGACGACACATTGGTCCTACGAACGCCGCCGACGCCGGTCGGCGGGCAGACCCTCGTCAATCGCCTGCGATGGCTTCGCGCCGAATAATTCGCGGCTGTGCAACCCCCGCGGTTTCCGCGCTTCGGAAGCAGCCGGGATGCGTCACCGGCGAGGATCTGATCGCAGCGGGGTTCGGTCTGCGGCAATGTCACGATTTTCGCGAGCGTTTCCCGTAGTTTTCGACTACGCGGTCAACCCCTATTCGAGTGTACGGTTGTACACAGAAAGGTGGTGCCGTGGGTCTGTTGAAGTGGAGTACGCGTCCGACCGAGGGTGTCGGGGTGCGCAAGCCCGAGGTCAACATTGTGCGTGGGTTGTTGGCGCGTGCCACCACGCCGCTGCTTCCCGACGATTACCTGCATTTGGTCAACCCATTGTGGACCGCCCGTGAGCTGCGCGGGAAGGTGCTCAGTGTCGTCAAGGAGACCGAGGACACCGCGACGGTGCGAATCAGGACCGGGTGGGGTTTTCCAGCCGGGTACAAGCCGGGTCAGTACGTCGGGATCGGACTCCAGATCGACGGTCGCTGGCGGTGGCGCTCCTACTCGCTCACCTCGATCGGTGCGGCCGAGAAGAAGACCATCACGATCACGGTCAAGGCCAACCCCGACGGCTTCCTGTCGACGCACCTCGTGGATGGCGTCACCCCCGCCACCATCATTCGGTTGGCCGCACCGCAGGGCGATTTCCACCTGCCCGAACCGGTTCCGCGCAAGATTCTGTTCGTCACCGCGGGCAGTGGCATCACGCCGGTGATCGCGATGCTGCGCTCGCTCGCCTCGCGTGGACAGCAGCCCGACATCCTCCACATCCATTCCGCGCCGACCCGCGACGACGTGATCTTCCTCGATGAGATGGAAAAGCTCGCCGACACCACGCCCAGCTACGCACTGAACCTGCGCCTGACCAGGGACATGGGCAAATTCACCGTCGATCGCCTCGACGAGTGGGTGCCGGACTGGCGTGAACGCGAATGCTGGACATGCGGACCCGCCGGGATGCTGGACGCGATGGAGTCCCACTACGAGTCCGGTGGTCTACGCGAGCGCCTGCACATCGAGCGGTTCGCCATCTCCCGTACCGATCACGGTGGCGAGGGCGGGGCGGTGCGGTTCGCGATCTCCGACAAGGAGGTCGAGATCGACGGCGCGACAACGCTGCTCGAGGCGGGGGAGAGCGTGGGGATCCAGATGCCGTTCGGCTGCCGGATGGGCATCTGCCAAACCTGCGTTCTCCCGCTGGCCGGCGGGTATGTCCGCGACCTCCGTACCGGTGAGGAGCGTCGCGAAGGGGAACGAATCCAAACGTGCATCAGCAGTGCTTCTGGTGCATGCACTCTCGATATTTAGGAGGCCGGATGGCCATTACCGACATCGACACCTACGCGCATCTGACCGCCGCCGACATCGAGGCACTCGGTGCCGAACTCGACGCCATCCGCAGGGATGTCGAGGAATCGCGTGGTGAACGCGACGCCCAATACATCCGGCGCACCATCGCCGTGCACCGCGCACTGGCCGCGGGTGGCAGGATCGCGCTGATGTTCAGTAACCGTCGGCCCGCGTGGCTGGCGGGGACGGTCATGCTGTCCTTGGCCAAGATCATCGAGAACATGGAGCTCGGGCACAATGTGATGCACGGGCAGTGGGATTGGATGAACGATCCCGAGATCCATTCCTCGGCATGGGAATGGGACAACACCTGCCCCAGCGTGCAGTGGAAGCATTCGCACAACTTCGTGCACCACAAGTACACCAATATCGTCGGGATGGACGACGATGTCGGCTACGGCATCCTGCGCGTGACGCGTGACCAGCCGTGGGAGTGGTGGAACGTCGGCAACCCCGTCTACAACCTCACGCTGGGAACCTTTTTCGAGTACGGCGTGGCGTTGCATCACCTCGAGTCGGAGAAGCTGCGCAAGAAAGAGAAGACCTATCGGCAGGCGTTCAAGGATCTGCGGATCATCGGCACCAAGGTCGGCAAGCAGGCGGCCAAGGACTACCTGATCTTCCCCGCGGTGGCGGGACCGAGGTGGAAGACGACCTTGACGGCCAACGTGACCGCCAATGTCGTCCGCAACTACTGGGCCTACATGGTGATCTTCTGCGGTCACTTCCCCGACGGCGCCGAGAAGTTCACCGTCGGCGAGTACGAGGCCGAGGATCAGCCGCGCTGGTATCTGCGACAGATGTTGGGATCGGCCAACTTTCGTGCCGGACCGCTGATGCGCTTCATGAGCGGTAACCTCAGCCACCAGATCGAGCACCACCTGTTCCCCGATCTGCCGAGCCACCGCTACGAGGAGATCGGCGTGCGGGTGCGGGAGTTGTGCGACAAGTACGACCTCCCGTACACGACAGGTTCGCTGGGCGGCCAGTACCTTCAGTCGTTCCGTACGATCGCCAAGCTGGCGCTTCCGAATGCCTTGTTGCAGGCAACCTCCGACGATGCGCCCGAGACGGCATCGGAGCTGCGCTTCGCGATTCGGGACGGCGTCCAGGAGCACTTCGGGGTCGATCCGGAAACCGGAAAGCGGCGTGGGCTGCGCACCGCGTTACGGGAGCTGAAGCACGCGCCGGTGCGGTCCGCACGCTGAGGCGGTTCGTTGTTCGGTGGCGCTCGGAAGCGGGTGCCGCCGCCCTGAACTGCTGCGCCGACACCGCGCCGCGAGCTGATCGTCGGGTGCGGGGCGGGCGGCGGTCAGGCGGGGGCCTGCCAGACGTCGGTGCGCGACATGCCCGCCGCTCGCCCTTTGGCCGAGACGACCAGTGCCATCTTGCGTGAGGCTTCATCGATCATCTCCTCGCCAAGCATGGCGGCGCCGCGGTGGCCACCGGCCTGTGAGGTGTGCCAGGTGTAGGCGTCGAGGATGTTCTCGGCGTGGTCGTAGTCGTGCTGGCGCGGGCTGTAGATCTCGTTGAGCGCCTCGATCTGGCCGGGGTGCAACGCCCACTTGCCGTCGAAACCCAGTGCGGCCGAACGCTGTGCGACCCGGCGCAGGCCGTCGAGGTCTTTGATGGCGAGATACGGTCCGTCGATGGCCTGGAGCTCGTTGGCGCGCGCGACCATCAGGATGCTCATCAGAATGTGGTGGTAGGCGTCGCCGACGTCGTATCCGGGTGGTTGTTCGCCGACCACCAGCGTTTTCATCTGGATCGAGGCCATGAAGTCCGCGGGGCCGAAGACGATGGTCTCGATCCGTGGACTCGCGGTGGCGATGGATTCCAGTGCGAGCAGGCCCTGGGAGGTCTCGATCTGAATCTCGAGGCCGATGCGGCCGACTTCGAGCCCCTCGGACTTCTCGACCTGGGTGAGTAAGAGATCCAACGCCGCCACATCGGTCGCGCCGCGTGTTTTCGGCAGCATGAGGCAGTCGAGATTGTCGCCCGCGTTGCCGACGACCTCGATGACGTCGGCGTAGGTCCACGGTGTCGTCCAGTCGTTGACCCGGACGGTACGTGTCTTCGTGCCGAATCCGCCCTCGTTGAGCGCGGCGGCGATCGTCTTGCGCCCCTCCGCTTTCGCCGCGGGTGCGCAGGCGTCCTCCAGGTCGAGAAACAACGCGTCCGCGGCCAAGTCGCGTGCCTTGTCGATCATCTTCCGGCTTGATCCCGGCACCGCCAGGGTGGTGCGTCGGGACCGGGTGGGGCGTGTGGTCACTGGTGTTACTTCCCTTCGACTGCACCGAACCTTGGCAATATATCAGACAAAGGCTGATATTTTAGAACCGGTAGGCTTGATTCGCCAGCGAGCAGTGTTGTCGCACTGCGGCTTCGGGCTGCACATGTCGCCACCGCGGTGTTCGGAATGTCGACAACTTCGGGATCGGCAGGGCCAACAATCAGTGGACCACCGCGCAACGTCGACCGCAGACGTAGGTTTCGTTCCGCCGAGCGGTCAGCGGTGGGTCCAGTCGGGTTGCAGCAGGTCGGCGACCCTCGTGTCGCGTCCGAGCAGGACGACATCGCGAAACTGGAGCAGCATGGCGCCGGTGGGTGCGTGAATGGTCATCGCCTCGCCGAGTTTGAGTTGCAGAAGGCGGGAACCGTCCTCGCGGTCGACCCAGTGCGGGGTGTCGTCGGCGGCGAGACGGGCCAGCGGGACGAAATGGATGGCGTGCACCTCGTGATTGGGCGTGAGCGTGCCGGGATCATCCACCGCGACGACGAACGGTGTGATCGCGAAACCCGAGGCGGCCGGGAAGTCATCGAGCCTACCGAGCACCCTTTCGGCGTCCACCTCGAGGCCGATCTCCTCGCGCAACTCGCGGACACCCGCGTCGACGAGCGACTCGTCACCCTCCACCCGTCCACCGGGCAACGCCCACTGCCCCGCATTGCGACCACGGTAAGCCCGTCGGATCACGACGACACACGGCTGCCCCGCGTGCTCCAACACGCACAACACCACCGCGGCACGCCGTATCTCGGGGACATCCGCGCTGGTCCGAAAGTCGAAGTCGCGCAGACGCGCCACCGCGAGGTCCCGAAATTCCTGCACCGTCATCCCTGGATCGTGTCACTGCCGCCCGTCGAGCGGTGAGCTGGTGCCGCGAAACCGGTCGTGCTGGACACGGATCGCTGCTCGACCCGGTCGGATCGGGGAATCAGTCTGCAAGATTGCAAATCGAGTACTCGATCGCGCCGTTGGTGGCCGCGACAGACCGGGGGTGGCGTCGACCGTAGGATCCGATTGGTGACCGCGGTGGAAGGTGAATACGTGACCGACGGAGTCGAACGATCCGAGGTTCGCGTGTCCTGCCCGCTGCCCGACGGGACGGTGCTGGCGTGTCAGGTGGTCGGCCCCCCGACGGCACCGCCCCTGTTGTTGCTCGCGGGTCAGGCCAATTCGCACCGGTGGTGGGACGGGGTTCGGGCCGGTCTCGCCGAGAACTTCCGCACGATCACCTTCGATTATCGCGGGACCGGCGGTACCGAAGCCGACGAAGCCGCGGCAGCGGACTGGACTACGGAACTGTTCGCCGCCGACGCCGCGGCCGTGCTGGCCGCGACGAACAATCCGTCGGCACACGTGTTCGGGACGTCGATGGGTGGCCGTGTCGCCCAGTGGCTGGCGGCGCGCCACCCCGAGCGAGTGCGACGACTGGTCCTTGCGTGCACCTCGCCGGGCGGTGCGATTGCCGCCGAGCGTGGGCAGGAGATCCGCCGCTCGCTCGCCGACCCCGACCCGAAGGTCCGGCGGGAGGCGCTGCTGGAACTGATGTACACGCCGGACTGGTTGGCCGGCGCGCCGCGCCGCTCGACGCTGCTGGGCGATCCGACGATGAGCGCCGCGGCCACGCGGGGCCACCTGCGCGCCAGCAATCGCCACGACGCCTCCTCGGTGCTGGGCGAAATCCGCGCGCCCACCTTGGTGTTGCACGGAAGCGACGACCGAATGGTTCCCACCCGCAATGCGGCCGTGCTGGGGGAGTATGTGCCCGACGCTGTCGTGGAGATCCTGCCCGGGCGACACGGCTTCTTCGATGAGTTCCCTGCCGTCGCCGAGCGGGTGACGGAGTTTTTCCTGTGTGTATGACAAATTGGTGAGTGGATGAACGTCAGCGAGACCCTGCGGGCCTGGTGGAAGGACCCGGTCGATTACCGCTGGCTGGTGCGCACATTGGCCGCGCACTCGGCCTTGGGGCCGCTGAAGGCGCTGCTCGGTCTCTCGGGGGCCATAGTCGCGCTGATGGGCGTGGTGATCGGGGGGACGCCGATGGGACCGGCGGGCGACCCCGGCGTTGCCACAACGCTTGGTGTCGTGTCGGGCGTGTTGTGGGCGCTGCGCTGGTGGTTGCTGCCGTGGCCGGGCAAAGCCGAGTCGTTGGTGCTGATCTACGGCGCGGACGTGCTTTTCGTGTTGGAGTTCTTGCGGGTGCCGAACCCGCTCTACGCGGCGATGGGTACGGTTCTGCTGGTCAGCACCGGCAGCTATCTGGGCTTTTTCCACAGCGCCCGTGCACTCGCGGCGCACTCGGCGTGGTCGCTGCTGGCGGTGATCGTGTTCTCGGTGCGCGTGGCCACCGACGGCGGCGGTGTGCGATTGGGCATCGCGGTCGCGCTGCTGTTGTTCGTCTCCGTGGTCAGCGCGCTGCCCGCGTTGCAGATCCTCTACTGGCTGTTGCGCACCGAATCGCTGTCGGACCCGCTGACCGAGTTGCTGAATCGCCGTGGACTGGAGATCCGGCTGCCGTTGCTGGTCGAGGGAGACTCCGCGATCTGCGTCATGACCTTCGACCTCGACCGTTTCAAGCGTGTCAACGACACCTGGGGTCACCGCGTCGGCGATACCGTCCTGGTGCGGACCGCGAGCCGACTCCGTGCGGCCGCCGGGGACGACGCCGTCGTGGCGCGCACCGGCGGGGAGGAATTCGTGGTGGCCGCGCCGATCGCCGCCTCGGCTGCGCGCGACGAGGCGGAACGGCTGCGGCGGGCGGTCGCCGAACCGTCGGAGAACGCGGTCGAGGTCACCGCGAGCGTCGGTGTCGCGATCTTCGACGCGAGCGTCTGCGTTCGATGCCCGCGCCCCAATCCGGAGCGCCTGCTGCAATCCGCGGACGCGGCGATGTACCGGGCGAAGAAGGCCGGCGGCAACCTCGTCGTCCTCGACGAGCTCACCCCGTCGCCCGGCCACTTCCACACGCTCGGCTGAGGCGGCGATCGACCCTGCCACGAGAACCGAAGCGGCAGTGCTGATTATCCGCAGCAGCCACCTGTATTTCTCTGTTACGTCCGCGTAGCCGAGTACAGGCCGATGGTCTTCCCCTGGTCGTCGCACGGCGGATCGGGTCAGGTCGCGACTATGCGCCCCCTTACCGCAACGGTGGGCGTACTTGGTGCGGAAGTGGCACTCGGCGCGCAGGGAAACCGGAGCGCCGCACCGGCGATCTGCCAGCAACTGGTCGTGCCCGCAGCGGCGAGCACTGCTGCTTGCCTGCGAGTCTGGCTGGCGCACAGTCGGTTCCGTTCATTCCCACCGCGGGCAGCGATTCTTCGAGTCAGCGAGGTTCGATGACGCATAATGTTGCGTCGGGGTGAACCCGCCGCCTGCTCGGCGTACGGCTCGACCAGGTGATTCGAGGCAGAAGGTGAGGCTGTCGGTGCAACTGTTCAGGATGTTGTTCGGTGCGGTCGCGATGGTGGTGGCCGCGGTGAGTGTGGTGGCGACGGCGGGTGTGGCGTCGGCCGATGTGGGGGTGGAGATCGCGACCGGGCGGCACTGGTTGGTCGTCACGGTGACGCCGCTGGAAGGCGATGATTTGGCGTCGTGCCGGGTCGACCCGTTCTTCGGGACGCCGGAAACCGTGAGCTGGGAGGTCCCTGCCACGGGCAACCTCTTCGTGGACGGTCTTCCGGCCGGACCGAGGAAGGTCTCGATCTGGTGCCCGAACGGGGTGTCCACTCAGGATGTGGTCGTCGGAGGCTGACGGCGTTCGGGCCGGTGCGCGGTGCGGTCGCGATGACCGCACCGCGTCACGGGTTCGCGGCTCAGTGCTTGCGGGCGACGGTGAGGACGTCGGGGATGAAGGCGCCGGGGAGTGGGCGGCGGATGGGGCGTTGGGTGAGCAGGGTGAAGCCTGCCTCTTCGACCAGGTCGCGCATTTCCTCGATCGTCGGGAAGTACATGACACTCGGGCTCGTGGTCAGTTGGAAGAACTGGCCGAGCAGATTGTGCTGGTTGGCGACGACGATCGCGAGTAGCCCACCGGGGGCGAGGATGCGGTGGAACTCCGCGACCGCGGGCGCGTGCTCGAAGAAGTGGAAAGCGTGCGTGGAGACCACGGCGTCGACGGCGCCGTCGGGGAGGCCGAGGTCCTCGGCTTGGCGGTTGATCCAATTCACCTCGGGTGTACGGGCTTTGGCCTGGGCGAGCATCCCTTCGGAAGCGTCGCAGCCGTAGAGCACGTCCGGGCCGATCTCTTCGTAGATGCGGGAGGCGAGAATGCCGGTGCCACAACCGATATCGGCGATGCGTCGCGCGTCGGTGAGGTGCAGCTGCTCGAGGATCTCGTCCTGCGGCGGGCGGTAGGCCAAGCGTTGCAGGATGGGGAAGTCATAGGCGCGTGCGAGCCGATTCCAGCTGTCGGTGACGAACTTGTTGCGTGCGCGGGTGGGTGCGGCGGGCGTGCTGGCAGTCATCATTTCCCTTCCGAGGCTCGGAGGTTCACCCTAGGGTGTCGGTGTCATTGTGAAAAGGGTTTGCTTGGTCATAGCTACGCATCGGTGCTGGTCGCGTGCGGTATTAATGTGGGAATACGAAGACCCTGCATATGAGTAGGATCCGCCGACGAGGGCGCTGGCTGCGGGTTCTGTGCGGGGCTCGATAAATTGGACTGGTACGGCAGGTTCTCACCAGCCAGTCGTGGCGCGGCCGGCGGTGGCGGACTCGGACGGAGCCAGGGCGCGATAGAAGTCCAGGTGCGCTGCCGCCGCCTTGCCCCACGAGAAACCTGCCGCCAGGGTCCGCCCTCGATCGGCGCGCACGGGGTCGGGGTGCATCGCCGCCGTCATCGCCGCGGCCATCTCGGTCGGTGTGCTCGCGAAATCAACGGCGGTGCCGAATATTTCGCGCAGGACCGGAAGATCACGGGCGACGACCGGAACACCGGCGGCCAGCGCCTCCATCGCGGCGAGGCCGAACCCCTCCTTCGTGGACAAGAACGGCAGTACCGCCGATGCGGCGACCAGTGCGGGCAGTTCGGCATGCTCGACGGTGCCGAGGACGCGGGGACTGATGCCGAACTCGCGCGCGCGGCGATCGAAAAGCACCCGGTAGTCGCGGTAGTCGAACAATGTCTCCCCACCGGCGATCACCAGCTCCAGACCGGGATCGTCGGCGCGCAGCACGGCGAACGCCTCGAGCAGGTCGAGCGAACCCTTGCGCGGCTCGATACCGCCGACCGCGAGCACGTAGCGACCGAGCCGCTCTCGCCACGCCGCGCGTGCGGCATCGGCCGCGGGCGCCGCGCCTGCCGCGGCCGCGAAGCGCTCGTATTCGACACCGTTGGGGATGACCGTCGGCGCCAAACCCCAACCGGCACGGACCTCTTCGGCCACAGCGGCTGACACACAGATCCGCGCGTACGGTCGCACGAGGGCTGTTTCATGACAATCGGCGAGCTCGGGGGTGGTGAAGGTGTCGAGGTGGTGGATCGTGCGCACACAGTCGGTCACCGCATTGGCGCTGATGCAGTCCTGGGCGTGCACCACGTCGTAGCGCCGCGGCGGGAAGGCCGCGCGCAAGGTGCGCACCGAGCGCATGATCCGCTGCCCGACGGTCTCGGCGTCGTCGGCGGCGAACGGCACCACTTCGATCGCGACGCTGGGGTGGACCGGACGAAAGAAGCCGCTGTCGCCACCGCGCCCGAGCGTCCACACCGTCACCTCGGCGCCGGCGGCGGCCAGCGCCTCGGCCAGATTCAGGGTGTGCACGACGCCGCCGCGTGGCTTGGTCGAGTAGGTGAGTAAGGCGATGCGCATCAGTGCACGGTCCCTTTCGCCAGGAGATTGTGATAGCTGTCGACCCGCCGCTCGTCGAGGTGACGTAGCACCCGCCGTGCCCGGTCCACCTCGGCGTCGATATCGATATCCACCACGGCCAGACCACCTTTCGACCAGGTCTTGGCGAGAATGTCGCCACCGGGGCCGACCACCTTGGCCTGTCCGAGAAACCGCAGGTTGCCGGTGACGCCGGTCTGATTGGCGGAGGCGAGCACCACCTGATTCTCGGCGGCACGCGCCTGGTCGTAGAGGTCGAACAGCCGCGCCTGCCGGTCGTTGGGCATGCGGGAGGCGCGGTCGGTGATGCTGGCCGGCCAGGCCGAGAGGGCGGCGAGGGTGCGCGCGCCGTCCAGCGCGAGGGTGCGTGCGGATTCGGGGAAGGTCTTGTCGTAGTCGATGAGCATGCCGAGCCGACCGACCGGGGTGTCGAAGGCCGAGAACTCGGTGCCCGCCGCGTAGGCGAGATGCTCGCCCGCCGGTTGGTGCACCTTGCGGTGGCGGCCGAGCACACCGTCACCGGTGAGGCAGACCGCGGCGTTGTAGCGCAGGTCGCCGACCCGCTCGGCGTAGCCGACGCAGACGGTCATCGAACCCGCCATCCGGCACAGCAGCCGGATCTCCTGGCCGTCGCCCGCGATCGCCTCGGGCGCGGTGACCGGGTCGGGATTTCGGAGATCACCGAGATAGCCGCCGAGGGTCGCGTCGGGCAACACGAGCAGCTCGACCCCGTCGTGTCGCAGACGCTCGATGATGCCCGCCAGCTTCTCCAATGCCCGGCCGATATCCTGGCCGAAATGTCCTGCGAGCGCGGCGATCCTGGTCACTGCCATTGTGATCGCCGTCAGGCCGCGATGGTGTCCAGTGCGCCGGTGGCGATCCGGCGGGCGAGAAACTCGGCGTCCCTGGCGATGGCCGCGAACCGGCCCGAACCCCAGGTGTGCAGCCAGGGCAGGCCGAGAAAGTACAGCCCCGGTGTCGTGGTGACCCCACGCTGGTGGCACGGGTGGCCCGCACCGTCGAACACGCCGACCCGCAACCAGGAGTAGTCGGTGCGGAAACCGACCGCCCACACCACCGCGCCGATGTCGTGCGCGGCGAGGTCGAGTGCGGTGCGTTCGCGTTCTGGCCGCCAGACCGGGACGTATCTCGGCTGGGTGGCGACCTGGATGCCGGTGCGGGTGATGTAGGCGTCGATGGCGTCTTTGATGCCTTCGGCTACGGCGTCGGCGTTATCCAGCGAGCTGGTCAACGTCGGGTCGAAATAGGCGGTGCCGGAGTCGATGTCGCGCAGACGGCCGTAGAGGCGCATGCCTTCGAGGGCGAATCGGCGCAGGTCGATATCGCGTCCACCGTCGCGTCCGGTGACGTAGTGATTGGTGTTCTCGCGCTTGCCGACGCCGCCGGGTTGGTCTTCGATCGGCCGGTCGTAGTGGCCCATGTCCTGCAACCATGCGACGCAATCGCGGCCGCGATACCTGCGCGCGACCCTCGGCGCCGAACCGGTGACCAGGTGTACGGCGCGTCCGGCCAGGTGCAGGTCCTCGGCGATCTGCGCGCCCGACTGTCCGCTGCCCACCACGAGCACACCGCCATCGGGCAGCGCGTCGGCGCCTCGATACCGCGAGGAATGCACCTGGGTGATCGCCGCGGGCAGCTTCTCGGCGCAGCGGGGAACAACCGGCTGATGGTAGCCGCCGGTGGCGACGACCACCTGATCGGCATGGAGCGCACCGTCGGTGGTCGCGATGTCGAAACCGCCATCGGCGCAACGGGTTACCGAGGTCACCGCCACCTTTTCCCGCACGGGGGCGGCGAAGGAGTCGGCGTAGCCACGGACGAAGTCGTAAACCTCGGCGCCCGGCATGAACCCGTCGGGCTCGGGGCCGCGGTATCGGTAGCCGGGCAGCACGCACTGCCAATTCGGTGTCACCAGAGTGAAATTGTCCCAGCGGCTGTCCCGCCACTCGTGGGCGATGGTCTCGCGCTCGAGCACCACGTGATCGGTGCCCCGTTGACTGAGGTGCCAGCTGATCGACAGCCCGGCCTGGCCGCCGCCGATCACGACGACCTCGTGGTGACGGATATCAGGCATGGCTGGGCTCCAAGGTCTCGTGCTCGGGCAGATCGGGTTGGCCGACGACGCCGTGGCGCCGCACGACGCTCTGATACAGATCGGGTCGGCGATCGCGCAGGTTGTACATGCCACCGCCACGTGCCGCCCCCACCGCCTCGGTGAGATCCACGGTGGCCGTGGCCAATCCGGGTTCCACGCCGGTACCGGCCAGCAACTCGCCGCCGGGTCCGACGATCTTGGCGCTGCACACGAAGCGCAGCGACCCGAAGGTGCCCGCCTGGTTGGCGGCGACCCACACCACCTGGTTCTCCAGTGCGCGCGCGTGGTCGTAGATGTCGAAACGTCGCTTCCACCGGTCGTCTTCGAGTCGCGCCACCGTCGCGGTGCGTGCGGCGGGCCACGCCGAGAGGGAGGCGATGATCTCGGCGCCGTCGAGCGCGAGCGCGCGTGCTGCCTCGGGAAAGGCCTTGTCGTAACAGATCTGCATGCCCATCCGGCCGACCGGTGTGTCGAAGGCCCGGTAGTGCTCGCCCGCCGAATAGCAGAGGTTCTCGCCGAGCGGTTGATGGACCTTGCGATAGGAGCCGAGGATGCCGTCGCCGTTGAGGGTGACCGCGGCGTTGTACCTGATGTCGCCGTCGGCCTCACAGAATCCGAGGGTGATGACGAGATCGCCTGCCATATCGATGATTCGGCGTAACTCGGGCCCGTCGAGTGCGAGCGCGGGCGGGAGGCTACGCAGCCTCCGACGCTTGGCCTGCGCGCTTTCCTCGCCCCCACCGAGGCTCGGCAGATACCCGCCGAGACACGCCTCCGGCAGGACGAGCAGGCGACTGCCGCGTGCGCGGGCGGTCGCGATCAGCGCCGCGATGGTGCGGTACCCGGCTTCCATGTCGCGGCCGAATTCGGTCGCGGCGACCGAGATGGTGGTGGCGTTCATGATTCTCCCAATCCGGTGACGGTGCCGCGCACCGCCGTTGTCGTTGTGCCGTCCGGCCAGCGCAGGCGCACACCCGGTGTCGCGGTGAGCGCGCCGCACGCCGTCGAGGTGGCGGGGCCGGTCGGGGCGATACTTCGGTGCGGTCGATCGGCGGTGATCATCGCGAAACCGGGAAAGCAGGTGAGCCACTGCGCCATCGAGGCGCCCGCGGGCCGGGGGATGTGATCGATGCGCAGTTCCGCGCCGACGCCGCTCGCCTCGGCCAGCATGCCGACGGTGCCGACCAGTCCGGCCATGCTCACGTCCTTGGCGGCCTTCGGCTGGGTGCGTGCGACGAATTCGCCGAGCGCGCGCAGCTCGGCGGTGCCGCGCTGGGACGAGGAATCCCATTGCCTTCCTTGGTAACCGGGCCGCCAGCGGCCACCGAGATCGGCGGTGAGCCGTAGCTCGTCGCCGACCGCGCCGCCGCCACCGCGGACCGGTGCCGCCGTGCGACCGAGCGCGGTCACCGCGAGCGCGGCGGGAACGCCGACCTGGGTGTGCCCGCCGAGCACCGGCACCCCCCAGGCGGCACTGGCGCGGGCGAGACCGCGCAGCGTCCTGGTCAACAGCGATGCGGTGGGCGCGCCCACCGCGTCCAACAGGCCGACAGGGGTGGCGCCCATGGCGGACAGGTCGTTCAGGTTGACCAGCGCGGCGCACCACCCCGCCCACTCCGGGTCGCGCTCGACCATCGAGGGGATGATCGCGTCGCAGGCCGCGATCAGGTCACTGCCCGGCACGAGTGCGCCGTCGTCGCCGCGAAAGCCGCTGCCGCCCAGCGCCATCGGTGTGTGCTCCAGCGGTGCGAGCGCGCGAGCCAGCATGGCCTTGGCGGACCTGGCGAGCCGTTCGAGCCGGTCGATCGGCCACCGCATCGTCAGGTGCGCGACACCGCCGATCGTGGATTCACCGAGGCGAATCCACCCGAGTTCGGTGAACAGGGGAGCGTGCCGGGTCTGCACATCGGCCTCGAAGCGCAGCGCGTCGTGGTTCTCGGCGAACGCGCACGCCGCACGTACCAGCGCACGCCCGACACCGCGGGTCCGCGCACCACCGCGCACGACCAGGCGGCTGCCGGTCCACCAGCCGATGTCCTGCGCAGTCGCCGGAGCCAGCCGCACCCCTCCGAGTACCGCACCGTCCGGCGCGACGGCGACCAGGATGTGGGCGCGCGGATCGTCATCGATGTCGTCGGCGTCGGTCCCGGCGAACAACCCCTGCTCCACCACGAAATTCGCGCGGCGCAGGGTGCGGTAGGCGGTCAGGTGCGCGCGTTCGGCGGGACGAATGAGGAACTCGGAGTCGGCGGCAACCGGGCCCGGTCGACCCGACAACACGCAGTGATCAGTGGAAGCCGTTGCCGCGCAATAGGTCTGGTCCAGCCACCCGACCTCGGATATGTTCGCCATGGTTCAGCCGCCCGCCTTGCTCAATACGCTGCACGCGCCGCACGCCGCGCACCCCGCGCGTTGATCGGCCCCGCGCATCCCCGCCCGCGTCAGCTCCGCACCGACTCGACGGGTGATGTCGGCCAACACGTCGGCGGGCGGTGCGACGGAGCTGTCGACATCCACGGCGAGCGTGCCCGCCAGCGGACGGAACGGAACAACGAACGGGTAGACGCCCATCGCGATGAGATCGGTAGCGCCCGCGACCAATTCGTCCGGGTCCTCACCGAGGCCGACCAGAAGATAGGTCGACACCTGGTTGCGCCCGAACACCCGCACCGCCTCCGCCCACGCGGCGCGATACTCCGTCAACGCCACCGTGGCCTTGCCCGGCATCCAGCGGGCGCGCACCCGCTCGTCGAGTGATTCGACGTGGATGCCGATCGAGTCTGCGCCCGCCTCGCGCAGTTCGGTCAGTGTGGCGAGATCGCCGGGTGGCTCACACTGCACCTGAACGGGCAGGTCGGGTACTGCCGCCTTCACCGCGCGCACACAGCGCGCCAGGTGTTTGGCGCCACGGTCTTTCGCTGCCGAGGTGCCGGTGGTCATCACCATGTGTTCCACGCCATCCAGCCGCACGGCCGCCGCGGCGACCTCGGCGAGCTGGTCGGGACGCTTCACCGCCACCGTGGTGCCCGCGCGCAACGAGGCTTCGATGGCACAGAAACGGCAGCGTTGGTCCTCGCCGTAGCGGATGCAGGTCTGTACGACGGTGGTGGCGAGCACCTTGGCGCCGTGCAGCTTGGCGATCTGTTCGTAGGCGACACCGTCGTCGGTGCGCAGGTCGTAGAACTTCGGCCTACGCACGGGTTCGATCGTGAGGCCGAGGTCGGTGCCGTCGCGCAGGAGACGGTTGCCGTTGATCTCGTACGGGCTGTCGGCGCGCAGGGGAAGGGCGGCGCCGGTGCCGCCGATCAGCACATGACCGTCGTCGCTCGGTCCGGCTCCGCCGCTGCGGTGGACGGGGGCGTCGAAACGAATCCCGCGTAACGCCAGGTCCACCCGCGTAGACACTTCGGTCATGGTCGCGCTCCCTACAGCTGGTAGGTGGAGTTGATGATGGCGCCCTTGCGTGCGTAATGGATCAGCGCGTCCTGCACGTCGAGGGGATGGGCGGGGATGACGCCGTCGATGAGGTCTTCCTCGCGGGCGCCGTGTAAAGCAAGGCCGAAGCGGCAGGCGAATACCTTGCCGCCTTCGCCGATAAAGCTGGTCAGCGCCTCGTTGATGTTCTGTTCGCCGGGGAATCCGCTGGCACCGGTGGTCGGAAAGCCTCGGGTGGCAACGCAATTGATGGCGCCGGGGCCGTAGAAGTAGATCGCGGAGTCGAAACCTTTGCGCAGTGCGCGGGTCGCCTGGAGAATGGCGACGAAGCTGACGGATGATTCGTGCGCGATGCCGTGGACGAGAGTGAAGTAGGTTTCGCCCGCCTCGGCGCGGTAGTCGGGAAAGATCTTGGTGGACCCGTAGATATTGGTGCCCGGCGGGAGCGCGGGGTGCGGGATCTCGGCGAGCGATGCGGCGATGTTCGCCTCGATCGCCTTGTCGATGTCGGTGGTCGACTCGGTGGGTGCGGACATTCGGGTTCTCCTGTGCTCGTGGCGGGCGATCGGTGCGATCGCTGATGAATTGATTTCACGCCAACGGCATTTCCGAATGGTCACGTCGGGAACAATTGGGTATTGCCGAGTGCTCACCGTGTCGGCGGATCAGCGTTTCCAGGAAAAGTGTTGTGTTGCAACAGTTTACGAGTGACCGAATGACCTCGACTCGCCCGTCCAGGCGATGTCGATTCGCAACCGCGTAACCGAAGTCCTGCCGATTCGCGCGGCCCGTTAACGCGCACGCTACGGGACGATCGCCCGCGTTAACTCGCCTCTTCCCTAGCGTCGGCGCGCCCGCGCTGCCCCAACCCACGACGTAACCAAGATCATCAGGACATCAGGGCGGCGCTACCCGAGTGAACCCACCAGGATGTCCTGATGATCTTGCAATCTCGGTTTGGGTGCTGAATCGCCGGGCGACGGCTTCGTGTAGGGCCGCGCGTGCCGCGAGTACGCCGGGGTGGTTGCCGGTGCCGCGGCGGTAGGCCAGTTGAGTTCTGCGCTGGGTTTTCAAGGGTGTGAGCGTGATGTCCTCGGGGCATGCCAGTGCGCCGAGCTCCGGGACCAGCGCCACGCCTTGGCCCGCGGCCACCAGCGCGAGCACCGTCCCGAAGTCGTCGGCGTGGTGACGGATGCGCGGGGTGAAACCGCTTGCCTCGCAGGCGCGCACCGTCATCCGGTGGCACAGTGTGCCGGGTGTGCTGGCTATCCACGCGCTCTCGGCGTGGGTCATCAACGGATCCTCCGACAACGCTGCCAGGTAGACCGTCTCCTCCAACAGCGGTTCGGTGTCCAGCGCGGCATCCGGTGCCACCGGCACATAGTCGTAGTCCTGCACCAGCGCGACGTCCAGGGATTCCGCGCGCAGCGCGTCCGGCGCCAACACGGGGTCCAGCTCGGTAACCATCAGCTCCAAGCGGGGATAGTTGCTGCTCAACGCGACGAGTGCGGGCGAGAGGATGGTGCGCACGGCGGTCGGGAACGCGCCGATCCGCAGGGTGCCGGTGAGTTCGGTGCGGGTGCCTGCCAACTCGGCGGCCGCCTGTTCGAGCACCGCGAGGATGGTTTCCGCGTGCGCGACCAGGTTCATGGCCGCCGGTGTCAGGGTGACGCGCCGGCCCGAGCGTTCCAGCAGTCGCACACCCGCTTCCCGCTCCAGCGCGGTGAGCTGCTGCGACACCGCCGACGGCGTATACGACAGTGCCTGCGCGACCGCGGCGATGGTCTCGCGGTGGGCGAGTTCGCGCAGCAGCCTGAGCTTGCGGACATCGAGCATAAGCCCAGCTTATGCTCGAGCGCAGAAACCTGAACTGGACCGCTCGGCACGGTCGGGGAGAGGCTGGGGTCATGACGCTCACCGGCCTTTTCGTCCCGCTCATCACGCCGTTCACCGACGACGGCGCGGTGGCCGTCGACGCGCTGCACGACCTGGCCGAGCAGGCGCTCATCGACGGTGCGACGGGGCTCGTCGCGCTCGGAACTACCGCGGAAACCGCGATGCTCACCGACGACGAGCGCGCGAGTGTCACCGAGGTCTGCACCCGCGTGTGTCGCGCGCACGGCGCGCCGTTGATCCTCGGCGCGGGTGCCAATGCCACCGCCGCCTCGATGGACGCGGTGGCGGCACTCGACCCGAGCCTGGCCGCCGCCCTGGCGGTGGTGCCGTATTACGTGCGGCCGTCCGAAGCGGGCGTGATCGCGCACTTCACCCACCTGGCCGCCGTGAGCCCGGTGCCGTTGATCATCTACAACATTCCGTACCGCACCGGCCGAACACTGAGCGCCGACACCCTGCTGCGCCTGGCGGAGCTACCGAATGTCATCGGCGTCAAGCACGCCGTCGGCGGCATCGATGACACCACGATCACGTTGATGAGTACGCGGCCCACGCAATTCGCGGTGTTCGCCGGGGACGACCTGTACGCCTCACCCTTGCTCGCACTCGGCGCGTCCGGCGCGATCGTGGCCTCGGCGGTGGTGGCGACGGCGCCGTTCGCGGACTTGGTAACGGCGTGGCACCGGGGTGATTCGATGCGGGCGCGGACGATCGGTCACCGGTTGGCGGGACTGACCACGGCGTTGTTCGCCGAGCCCAACCCGACCGTGATCAAAGCGGTTTTGGCGGCACAGGGCCGAATTCCCAGCCCCGCAGTGCGTTTGCCCTTGCTTCCGGCGACCGAGTCCTCCTTGTACACCGCATTGGCCGCGCTGAAGGCATTTTCAGCTGCGGGTGAACAGAAAAGCTCTGGTGTGCTGACCGCGGAAATGCCACGCTGAAGCGGTGACACAACCTCCGGATACGCAGGCGCCCGAGCCTGTTCCGACAACAGAGAAGCTCGACGCCGGTGTTCTGAAGGTCGCAGGCGTCGTGGTCATCGGCGCGATCATGTCGATCCTCGACATCACCGTCGTCACGGTGGCGATTCCGACCTTCCAAACCCAATTCGATACCAGCTACGCCGTGGCCGCGTGGACGATGACCGGGTACACGCTGGCGCTGGCCACCGTCATCCCGCTCACGGGGTGGGCCGCCGATCGATTCGGCACGAAACGGCTCTATCTGGTCGCACTGACGCTGTTCGTGCTCGGTTCGGTGCTGTGTAGCACCGCGTGGAACATCGAGACGCTGATCGCCTTCCGGGTGATTCAGGGGCTCGGCGGCGGCATGCTGATGCCGTTGGGCATGACGATCATGACGCACGCGGCGGGTCCGCAGCGCATCGGCAGGGTGATGGCCGTGCTCGGGGTGCCGATGCTGCTCGGCCCGATCTGCGGCCCGATCCTCGGCGGCTGGTTGATCGAGAACTTCAGCTGGCACTGGATCTTCCTGATCAACGTGCCGATCGGCATTGTCGCGCTGGTGCTCTCGATCATCGTGTTCCCCTCGGACAAGCCGGAGCCCTCGGAGTCGTTCGACTTCGTCGGGATGCTGTTGGCTTCGCCGGGACTCGCGCTGTTCCTGTTCGGTGTTTCCTCGATTCCCAGCGAGGGGACCGTCGTGGCGGGGAAGGTGCTGATTCCCGCGATCATCGGTGCGCTGTTATTGGTGGCGTTCGTCTTCCACGCGTTGCGTACCGAGCATCCGCTGATCGATCTGCATCTGTTCCGCAACCGCGCGATGACCTTCGCGGTGATCACGATGGTGCTCTTCGCGATCGCCTTCTTCGGCTCCGGTCTGTTGTTGCCGACCTATCTTCAGCAGGTGCGCGGCGAGTCGGCACTGTGGGCGGGGCTGCTGATCGCCCCGCAGGGACTCGGTGCGATGGTGTCGATGCCGATCGCGGGTCGGATCGTGGACAAGATGGGGCCGGGCAAGGTCGTGATGGTCGGCATCGCGCTGATCTCGGTCGGCACGGCGTTCTTCGTGCAGCTCGAGTCCGACACCTCCTACGCGTGGATGCTGGCGGCGCTGTTCGTGATGGGACTCGGCATGGGGTGCACGATGATGCCGATCATGACCGCTGCCATCCAGACGCTGACCCATCAGCAGGTGGCGCGCGGCACGACGCTGATGAACATCGTCAACCAGACCGCGGGCTCGATCGGCACCGCCACCATCTCGGTGGTGCTGACCAATCTGCTCAATGGCCACCCGGAGGCAGGGCAGGCGATCTTTGCCAAGGCGAGCCCCGAAGTGGCGGCGCAGATCCCGCCCTCGGTCCTCGAATCCGGCCTCACCCAGGCCGCGCACGCGTTCAGCAATACCTTCATCGTGGCGCTGGTGCTGATCGTGCTGACCTTGATTCCGGCCTATTTTTTGCCACGCAAGAAGGCGGGGAACCCCGAGGCCGCCGGGGCGGCGACGACGGCCATGCACGTCTGAATTACGGGAAAACGACTGTGTAGCAGTCGGTTTCGTGCGAGTAACCAGGTCCGGCGTCCGCGTATCGCGGGCGCCGGACCTTTTTCGTCCAGCGGGTGCACCGTCGTCGGTCGAGCCGCGGCGGAGATCGGCTGTCCGCGGTGGTCGCCTCGTGGGGAGGGGCGTCGTGCGGCTCACCGCTGCGGCTGTGGCGTGCGTAGGCCGTCGAGGACGAAGGTCAGGCAGCGGCGACCAGTGGGCGAGTCCGGCGGGTCTGGCAGCTGCGCCAAGGCCGCGATGAGCGCGATGACGTCCTGATCGGTGGCATCGGGCCGGACCGCGCCCGCCGCCCTGGCGCGGGTGAGCACCCCGGCGAGGTTGGTCATGCCGCGGTGGCAGGCGTCGGCGAGTTGTGTCGCGGCGGGGTGGCCACCGGCGATCACTTCCATCAGCGCACGGTCGACGCTGAATTGGACGAGCAATTCCGCGATGAACGTCGCGAAACCGCGCCAGGGGTCCGGTTCGGCAGCGGCGCGGGCGGCGAGCTCGTCCATCGCGGCGATACGTTGCGGCAACAACGCGCCGATGAGGGCGTCGCGGTGCGGGAAGTGGTTGTAGAGCGTGCCGATGCTGACCCCGGCGCGGCGCGCGATTTCCTCCAGTGACCCGTCGAGCCCGTCTTCGGTGAAGACGTCGGCGGCGTGGCGCAGCAGTTTCTCCCGATTACGGGCGGCGTCTCGACGCAGGGGCTTGGTCATGGCCTCCAGTGTACAAAGTCGAGGGGTGCCTCGGTTTCGTGCTACGGTGAAAATATTGAGGGCCCCCTCAATATTTTCGAGAGAGTTGCGCATGGGTAGGAAAACGGCAGTGATCATCGGCGTCGGTCCTGGGCTCGGTATGTCCATGGCCCGTCGATTCGGCGACGAGGGATTCCGGGTGGCGGTGCTTTCGCGCAGCGGCACGCGCCACGCGGCCTACCTCGCCGATCTCGCGGAACGCGGCATCGAGGCGAGTGCACACGCGGTGGATGTCACCGACGGTGTGCGCCTGGGCGCGGTACTGGCCGACATCCAGCGCGCCGGTGATATCGAGCTGCTCTACTACGGGCCCGGCGCGACCCAGCAGCCGCGTCCGATCGCCGAGATCGATGCCGCCTCGGTG
The DNA here is from genome assembly GCF_039543305.1 of Nocardia callitridis. Taxonomy (NCBI): domain Bacteria; kingdom Bacillati; phylum Actinomycetota; class Actinomycetes; order Mycobacteriales; family Nocardiaceae; genus Nocardia; species Nocardia callitridis. Next base: position 356,777 of record NZ_BAABJM010000004.1, read on the forward strand.
CGTGCGAGCTTCGACTGGGTGTTGCCCGCGGTGGACGCGGTGCGGGTGGTCCTGCCCGGCATGCTCGAACGCGGCAGTGGCGCGCTGTTGTTCGCCGGTGGTTTGTCCAGCGTGCGGCCGATGCCGATGCTGGGGCAGCTCGCGCTCGCCGGGGCGGCATTACGCAATTACGCGCTCACCCTCAACGCGGGGCTTGCCGAACGCGGAATCTACGCGGGCACGCTCACCATCGGCGGGCTGGTCGAGCGCGGGGACATCCACGCCATGATCGCCGCGGACCCCGACCGCTTCGGCGGTGCGGCCGGGCACACGCTCGACCCTGACGATCTCGCCGAGGCCGCGTGGCGGATGTATCGCGACCGCGACCGCGCCGAAGAGGTCTTCGACGTGCTCGGCGACGCCGAGGTGCGGTGAGCCGGTCGGGGCGGTGAATCAGGCGCGGCGGTAGGTCATGTGGTCGGTGAGTCAGGCGTAGAGCTCGACGAAGCGAGCAAGCGAACGGTCGATATCGCCGCGCACCGCACGCGCGACACCTGCGCCGATCGGGCCGAACAGCGGCTTTCCGCCGAGCTCGATGTCCACGGTCACCTCGGAGGCGTCGCCCTTCGGGGTGACGGTGAGTTGCAGGCCGAGCTTGGTCCCGCCCTTGCCGGAACCCTTCAGTTGCAGGCGCTTCGGCGGCTCGGCGGTGGTAACGGTCCAGGTCACCCTGTTGCGCATGCCCTTGACCGAGGCGACGCCGACCAGTTCGGTGCCGACGGTCAGTTCCTCGGGTACCTCGCTGCGCCAGGCTTCGTGCATGGTCAGCCACTTGTCGAGTTCGGAGAGGTTGGAGGTGTGCGCCCACGCTCGCTCCGCGGGCAGCGGCACGTCGACGGAGACCTTCAGCTTTGCCATGCGCGCATCGTATCGGGGTCGCGGCGGTGCGTCGCGTCGGCCGGGTAAGCCGTGTGTGGGTCTCGCAAAGCGGGGTTTACACGAGGTCGGCGCGGCGGCACGCCCGAGGGGGTGTACCGGCGGGTAATGACCCGGATCACACCTGAATGCGGCTATCGCGCAACGCAACTCGCCCAGGCTCGGCGCAAGTACTCCGATTCCCGCACTTGGGAAGGCGCTTGCTGTGGAGCATGTCCTCGATGACGACGAATTCCGCTGGTAGCGGCAAGGTTCGACGGTGGCGGCAGGCGGGCGTTCACGACCGTGGGTAGGCGGCGCCCGTGCTGGTCAACCCACCGAACCGGGTGTCGACCCGAGAGGGGAAGTGCCACACCATCGCTCGGCTCATTGAGACACGCCGTACGACACGCCGGTGTCCGCGATGGCTGCGATGGCTACGGCTCGGTCTCGCTCGAGCTGTCCTCTACCCTCGGTGGCGCGGCGGAAAACGCGATTGTGTCAGTGGATCTGGAGAGACTTCGTGGCATTGCTGCTAATGTTCCGACAGTCGGGTTCTGGTTGCTGTTCGGATACAATCCGGGCGGCGCGGCGATTGCACGTAATCGCCTGTCCCTCAAGCGGTTCGGGTCTTGTGACGGTACGCACCTTCGCCCTTGATGGTTCCGGTTCTTCGACGTGCCCTTAGAGACGTGCCCTTAGATCCGAACCGGGTCGCTCATGGTCGGTCGAGACGAGGAAGGTGAGACGAAGCGCTATGGCAGCAGGTCGATTCCTCGATGCCGGGCCGTGACGCGCTGGGGTTGCCGCGCAAACCTCGAGCCAGTCAACGACGAAAGAACCGATGAATCAAGATACCGCCGTGGTGCTTATATGGATCCTCATCGCCGCACTGATCGCTGCCATTGGGGTGGCGTGGTACGTGGCGCAGCAGTCGAAACAGCAGCGATCACGGCTAGAAGCGTTGACCGCGCAGCAGCGGTCGGCCGATGACGCGCTGGAGCACTTCGCCGCGACGACGCTGCCCGCGATCACCGAAGCGGTCCGCCGCTACGACTCGCATGTGCCCTCGATCGAAGTGCCGGCAGGCATGGAGAGCACCCGCCTGGCGCAGGGACTGAGCTGGATCGGCGAGCGATACGCCGACGATCTCAGCCTGCTGCGCGCGGAGGCGAGAGATCAGGCCAACCACGAAGCCCAGCAGGCGATCCAGTCCGCCGACGAGGGTGCGCGCACCGAGGTGACGGCCGCGGCACGCCAGGCGACCAGCGCCGCCGTCCGCTCGTTCGGCACCTCCGTGGTGAGCCTCGGCGCCGATGTGAGCCAGGCGGTCAGTGCCGCGCTGCGCAAGCATCGCGACGACGAGGTCTACGAGACGCTCACCAATATCGATCACACCGTGCAGCAGATGATCCGCCAGGCGCAGTCCTACGTGATCGTGTGTGGCGGTCTGCCCGGCCGCAGGTGGCCGGCGCAGACGCTCACCGATGTCGTCGGTGGCGCGACCGGTCGTGTCCGCGACTACCTGCGGGTGCGCGCCAACCAGCTCGACCGGGTGGTGCTCAGCCGTGCGGTGGAGCCACTCGTGCACGCGCTGGCGACGCTGTTGGACAACGCGTTGCGTTACTCGCCGCCGACGTCCTACGTCGACGTGAGCTTTCAGGAGGGTCACCACGGCGTCACCGTGATCATCGACGACGCCGGTGTGCGGATGAACTCCGAGCAGATGGAGGAGGCTCGCCAGGTGCTCGCGCACGAGCGCTCGGTGGATATCCACCAGCTCGGCCCGTCACCCAAGGTCGGTTTTCCCGGTGTCGCGGCATTGGCCCGACGCTACGGATTCACCGTTTACATCGATGGCCCGAATGTCTACGGCGGCATGCGCGCGATGGTCTACATCCCGGAAGCGCTGCTGGTCGACCCGAAGAGTCTCCAGGAGGCCGCACCGGTGAACGATGCGCCCGCCGAACACCCGACCGCACCGGCGGCGATCCAGTCGCCCGCTCCGGTTCCCGCGCAAGCGCCCGCCTCGATCGCGGCGCCCGCCATGCCGTCGGCCGCCGCGTCGCCGGTGGAGCAGCAACGGCGCGACGAGCCGAGTAATGAACAACAGCAACAGGATTCGTTCGCCTCAGACGATGCGGACGAGCCAGAATCGTCGTTTGCCGTGCACGAGATCACCAGCGGTGGTTTACCGAAGCGCCGCCGCAGGAACGTTTCCCTAGCCCCGGTCGGGCCACGCACCGAGCCAGGCTTGGCGCGCCCGGATGTCGCAGCGGCATGGCAGAGCGGCTCCAAGAGTGGCCGCGCGGCCTCACCTGACGATGACTCCGAAGGGGTGAACTCCTGATGGCGATACCCGCGACAGACAGTGCGAACAAGCTCGGCTGGCTACTCGAGGATCTCAGTGTGCCCGGCGTGCGATTCGCGGTCCTGCTTTCCGAGGACGGCCTGCGTATCGCGCACTCCCGAGGGATCAATCGTGATGAAGCCGAACGCTTCTCGGCCGCGGCCTCCGGGCTGCGTTCGCTGGGCAAGGCACTCGGTGAATTCTGTGGTGGCGTCGGTAACGGCGTGCGGCAGAACATGACCGAGTACGACCAGGGCATGATCTTCATCACCGCGGCCGGTGAGGGCGCGTTGCTCGGTGTGGCGACCACCCCGGAGATCGACGTCGGCTTGATCGCGCACCGGATGAACGAGCTGGCGGGGCGCGTCGGGCACGAGATGGGTAGCCAGCCGCGCCGGCGCCAGGACGGCAGCGAAGCCCCATGATCGAGCGCAGCGTGCGGGTCGAAGACACTGCGCCGCTGGGCGATACGGCGGGGTTACAACGCGGGACCGATCCGAGAGGCGTGTGGCGATGAGCAGACACCGGCGTGATCCCGACCTGGTCCGTGCGTATGTGCGCACGGGGGGACGCACCAAGGCCAGTCGCGAGCTGGACTTGGTCACGTTGGTACTGGTCGCGAAGGACCCGTTACCCGGTGCCTCACCGGACAGCCTGCGGGTCATGAGTTTGTGCAGTCGCCGAGGCGGATTGTCGATCGCGGAGATCGCGGCCTACCTCGACCTGCCGGTATCGGTCGTGAAGATCCTCGCGGCCGACCTGCTCGACAGCGGGCTCCTGGTTACACCTACCCCGGCTGAGTCGATGCCGGAGATCGCCCTGCTCGAGGAGGTACTGAATGGGCTCCGCGCTCTCGCCGTCTGACCGTGTTGTCGAGTATGTGCCGGAAACGGTCACCCGCTCGGTAAAGCTCTTGGTGGCAGGCAATTTCGGCGTCGGTAAGACCACCTTCGTCAGCAGCATCTCCGAGATCAAACCGCTGCGTACCGAGGAAACCATCACCGAGGCCAGCGTCGGCGTCGACGACATGATGGGGTTGCCAGGTAAGAAGCAGACCACGGTCGCGATGGACTTCGGTCGTATCACCCTCAACCCCGAGCTGGCGTTGTACCTGTTCGGTACGCCGGGTCAACAGCGGTTCGTTCCGCTGTGGGAGGAGTTGGCCCGCGGCGCGCTCGGCGCGCTGGTGTTGGTCGACACCCGGCGCATCGAGAAGTCCGACGAGGTGCTTTCGGTGCTGGAGGAGCGCGGCGTGCCGTACTCGGTGGCGGTCAACCAGTTCGAGGGCGCGCGGGCGTTTCCGCTCGACGAGGTGCGTGACGCCTTGGACCTGGAGCCGGGTACTCCGTTGACCGCGTTGGACGCCCGTGACCGCCAGACCTGTCTGCGTTCGCTGATCACCCTCGTGGAGTTCCTGTTCCATCGCGTGGAGGCCCGCGTGTGACTCGCGGACTGTTGGTCGACGGAACAGCGCTACGAAGACAGCGCGACGAAGACAGCGCTGCAAAACCGAAGAAGCAATGAATCCCGGTGTCGGTGAGCATGTCTCACCGACACCGGTTGGTTCGTGTGGCGCGGCCGGTCACGCCGCGCTGGTGTCCGATCGCTACGACCGGTGCTGCCCCTGTGAATCTCGGGCAACGAGCATCCTCGATCGTCGCGGTGACACCGGTCGTGGCGTGCCGCGTCGCGCCGAGTAACGATCAGACTGCTGCTTCGGTGTCGGAAAACGCCCACAATCGCGACCTTTCGGTCGTACGCTGTGTCCCGAGCGGACCCGATACCCCTTGGGCCAGCCACTATTTCCCGTGCCATCGTATGGAGTTACGTCTGTGATCACGCCCCAGCACTCATCGGGCAACGACGACCAGACGGTGGTCGCCGTCAGTCCTGTTCCGGATATCTCGCCGGTCGATACCGAGAGTCCTCGGGTTTCCTTGTATTCAGAGGAATTCGCGGCCGACCCGCACGGTGTGTACGCGCGGATGCGCGCGCAGTTCGGTCCGCTGGCACGCATCGAGCTGGCGCCAGGCGTACCGGCTACCTTGGTGCTCGGCCACCGCGAGGCGCTACGAATCCTCAACGACCCCGAGCACTTTCCCGTCGATCCGCGCGGCTGGCAGCACAAGGTGCCGGGTGATTCGCCGATTCTGCCGCTGATGCAGTGGTATCCGAACGCGCTGCGCAGCGACGGTGACGAGCACCAGCGGTATCGGCAGGCTTACGTCGCCAGTATCGACGGCATCGATCTGTACAAACTGCAATCCATGGTCGAGCAGCTCGCGATACCGCTGATCAACAACTTCTGCGAGAACGGCTCGGCGGAGCTGATCGGGCAGTACACCTTTCCGCTGGTTTTCGATGTGGTCAACCACGTGCTCGGGTGTCCGCGCGAGCTCGGCCAGCGCGTCGCGACCGGCACCGCCCTGCTGTTCGATACCGCGGAGGCGGCCAAGGGAATGGAAATGTTGGTCACGGCGCTGCTGGAGTTGATCCAACTGCGCCGCGACGACCCCGGCGACGATGTGACCTCGCGAATGGTGCAGCACGGTGCGGGATTCACCGACGAGGAGATGATGTCGCAGCTGGTGTGCCTTTACGGCGCCAGCATCGAGCCGCAACAGAACCTGATCAACAACACCCTGCTGGCAATGCTCACCGATGAGCGTTCCGGCGGGATCCTCGGCGGCGCGCTCTCGACGCAGGAGGCGATCGAGGAGGTGCTGTTCAATGACCCTCCGGTCGCGAACTTCTGCACCACCTACCCCAAACAACCCATCCTGATCGACAACCAGTGGTTGCCCGCGCACGAGCCGATTCTGGTGAGTCTCGCTGGCTGCAACCATGATCCGGCGCTGGGCGGCACCGACCGCAACGGTAATCGCGCGCACCTGTCGTGGGGTGCGGGCCAGCATTCCTGCCCGGCACGGTCGGTGGCGTACGTGGTGGCGCGGGAGGCGATCGATCACCTTCTCGACGCCCTGCCGGAGATGTCGCTGGCCGAGCCGCTGGCGCAGATGTCGTGGCGCCCTGGCCCTTTCCATCGCGCGCTCGCCGCATTGCCGGTGACCTTTCCGAAGTCGCCGCGACTACCGGTGAGGTGAGCGCGGCTGCCGATCGAGCGATCGAAGCTGGAAATGCAACGCTCGGGTGTCGCTCGCGGTTCACCGGGCACTGGTCGAATGGCCTGGCAACGTTCGCCAGGGAGGAACAGCCATGACCAGTACCGATACGCATGCCAACGGCCAGACCACCGACCGGAGCGCGGACCCCACGGTCGCGAAAAGGGTCGAGGAGCTCACCACGATCTTTCAGCACGGCCTCAACGAAAACCTCGGCGTCGGCGCTTCGCTGGGTATTCGCCTGGAAACCGCGGGGGAGGGCTACACCCGCTACCACCTCGACCCGAACCCGGCGACCATCAACGCCATGTTCACCGTGCACGGCGGGGTGATCGCGACGCTGATGGACACGGCGATGGGCAGCGCGGTGTTCACGAAACTCGGTGACGGCGTGGCGTATACGACATTGGAGCTGTCGGTGAACTTCATCCGCTCGGTTGCCGTCGACGGCTCGCGCCTGACCTGCGAGGCGAGTGCGGTGCATGTCGGCAGGCGCACCGCGACCGCGCAAGCGCGCGTGGTCGACGCGAACGGCAAGCTGGTCGCGCACAGCTCCACCACGATCCTGGTGCTCGCGCCGCAGTCATGACCATCGCCGAAGGCCCCGGCGCCGAGCAGGTTTCGGCGTCGGGGCCGTCGTGTTCGACGTTCATTCAGGCCATGGTGCGGCATTCCTGGACGAAGCGCACGAGTTCGTCGTGTCGATCCGTTCGGGCGTCCACCGCACGATCGAGCACCTTGATCAGGTGCTCGTAGGCCTCGGTGTGATCGTAGGAAGCCACATCGGCGATCCGCAGCGCCCAGCGCCAGTACCCGCGCATGGTGTCGGACAACGGCATTCGGAAGTTCGCGATGACGTCGCGGATCGGTTCCACCGCCGCGTCACCGCTCACTCGCAGGTAACGCCCCACCACATCGGCCATGAAGCTGAAGTGGCGTGCCTCGTCCTTGGCCATGCGGGTAAGCAGCCCGGCCAGCACCGGCTCGTCCACCACGTCGCGCAGGTGCTGGTAGTACATTTGGGTCGCCTTCTCCTGCACGAGGGCGTAGGCGAAGAACTGCACGGGGTGGTCGTAGGGCAGGTCGAACGGTTTCTGCCCCTCCACCGCCAATTCGGCACGCAGCCGGTCACGTTCGGCGATTCCGGAGGCGTCCTGATAGCGGCTGAGTGCGCGGGCGTGGGTGTCCTCCTCCCACGCCCAGCGCACGGTGAAGTGATACAGCTCGCGGTTGTGCACGAAGGTGGCACGGTCCACGGTGTCGTCCACCGGAAAATACCGGTGATACACCTCGAAATAGCCGGGCAGGTGATCTTCGATGAGGGTCACGAACCGCACGGCGGAACGCTGCCCCTCGGTGAGCCGATCGGCATCTGCGCGTGACCAGTCGAACGCTGTCTCGACGTCCCACGCGCGCGCCGCGGGCGAGGCGGCGAGGAATCCGTCGACGGCGCCGACGAGTTCCTCGACGGGCAGGATCTGTGCTTCGATGTCCATCGTCGGCGCCTACCTGGCCCTGCGGCAGGTCAACGCGTAATGCTTGGTGGTGTAACCCCATCCGGCGTTGGCGACCTCCAGGTAGTGGCGCAGCTTGTCGGCCATGCCGGTGCCGTGGGTGTCGATCCGCTCGGCCGCCGCGTCGACATTGCCGATCCAGTCCTCGATGGTGCGGCGGTAATGCTCGGTGAGGTCATCGACCGCGATTATCGAGAACCCCGCGTCCTCGGCGGCGGCGACCAACTCCGACAGCGGACGCAGATCACCCCATCCGAAGATATCCTCGCGCACGAACTCGGTGCCGTCGTTGGCGTCGAACGCGGTGCGCGCGGCGGCGTTTCGGAAGCAGCTCTCCGAAAGATACAGGTGCCCACCACGGCGCAGCGCGGCGCGGGCGCGGCGCAGGACCGCGACAGGATCGGGCATGTGCACGATCGAGCCGAGCATGGTCACCGCGTCGAAGTGGCGTTCGGGCAGTGTCATGTGCTCGAAGTGTCCGACTTCGGTGCGCACCAGGTCGGCCACCCCTGCTGTCGCCGCGCGCAGCGCGATGTATTCGTGCTGACGTGGTGCGGGACTGACCCCCAGTGTGGTGCAACCGAATTCCTCGGCCATGAACACCACCAGCGAACCCCATCCGCAGCCGATATCGAGCAGTCGCTCGCCGCCGCGCACGGCCAACCGGTCGGCGACGAAACGCAGCTTCTGCCGTTGCGCCTGCTCGAGGGTGTCGGTATCGGCGTGATACAGCGCCGAACTGTACTTGCGCAGCGGGTCGAGGAACTCGCCGAACAGTTCGGGATCGAGGTCGTAGTGCTGGTTGGTGTCGGCGGTGACGGTCACGCCGCCGCCTCGCGCAGCGCACGGTCGACGACCGCGACCACGTCGTCGAGGGTGGCGAGGCCGAACACGTCCTCGTCCTCCATTTCGATGTCGAAGGCGCGTTCGATCTTCGCGACCATGCGCAGCACTCGGACCGAGTCGACACCGGCCATGCCGCGCAGGTCGACGTCGGGGCGCAGGTCGGCGCGGGCGATGCCGGTCTCGGTGGCGGCGATCTCGGTGACGGTGTCGAGGATCTGATCGGTGGTGGCGGTGGTCATGGGTGAACTCCGTTCGATGTGTGGTCCGCGCCGGTGGCCAGCGCGTGGCTGAGCAGGGCGATGTGGTCGTCGTCGAGGGTGAGTCGATCGCGCACGTCCTCGAGCGCGAAACGTTGGTAGGCCGCCGTCGAGGTGGCGCACACGGTGTCGTCGGCGGCCAGGATCTCCGCGCGCGCCTGGATCGCGGCGCGCGTGGGGTCGTCGGACAGTGTTGCCACACAGCGGTATTCGGTGTCGATCCGCAACGGCGCGATGAACCGGGTGCGCTGGGTGACGGTGAAGGCGGGGAAGTGCCGGTCGAGGACGATGAGGTTGCCCATCACCTCGTCGCAGACCACGCCGATCAATCCGCCGTGCACCACGCCGGGATAGGACTCGAACTCGCGGCCGAGTGTGAAGCGGGCCTGCAACGCGGCGCCCTCGCGGGTGAAGGTCAGGCGCAGCCCGGAGCGATTGTGTGGGGAACAGCCGAAGCAGTGGTAATCCGGGATCACCGACCACGGCACCCGCACCGGCGCACCGGAATTCGGCTCAGCGACCATGTCAGGCGATCGCGTCGGCCAGCGCGCGGCGCACCCTGGCATTACTGGACAGGTCCAAGCCGGTGATGTTCGCGAAGGTGCGCCGCACCTTGTCGTGCAGCACCTCCAGTTCGCCCTCGGCGGCGACCTGTTCGAGGAACAGTTCGAATCCCGTGTCGATGGTCTCGTGGTCGCCGAGTTCGCTGATGCCCGCCTTGAATGTGCTCACCGGGTGCTTGATCTTGGCCTCGGAGCTGTAGACGTACAGGGTCTCCAGCACCGAAGGCAGTTCCTCCGGTCGCGCCGCCAGGCGCTTGGTGGCGTAGTGGATGAACTCGCGGGCGTGGCCGGCCTCGTCGCGACTGGCGTTGAGCAGCAAGCCCTTCAGGACCGGTTCGCGCACCCAACCGGCCACGGCGCGGTAGATGTGGTTGACGGTGAGTTCGGAGATGATGTTGGTGGCCAGGGTCGCCGAAGGGGTGCTGCCCGGCGCGTACGGTTCGCGCATCGCGTCGACGGCACGGTCGTCGACCTGTTCACCGACCGCGTTGAGCCAGGCGCGAAACGCGTAGTGGTGCTGCACTTCCTGATAGCCCCACACCACCGCGAAGGTGGAGAAGTCGTAGTCGTCGACGAATTCGTTCATGAAGCCGTGTACCGCGGCGATCACATTGGACTCGCCCATGGTGGCGCTCTTGGCCAATGTCACGTACTCGGGTCGGACGAGGTCGATATCGACATCGTCGAATGCCAGATCCGCCAGTCGCCAGTGCAGGCGCTCGTAGTGGCGGAATACTTCATAGCTGTGCACCGTGGTCTCCAGTTCGGTCGGGGTCGAAAGGCTCTGCGGGGCAGACAGTGTTGTGGTGGGCGGAGTGTCCGAGCGATGGGAGCCCAGGCGCCGTCGCGGTGATCGCGTGAGTACCGCGTCGGGGCTCCTGCACGCGAAGCGTCACCGGCGCAACCAGTTCGGCGGTGGGCGCCGGGCCGCCTCGGAGGGCGCACAGCACCGGGGCGGACGGGGCCGGTCGAGGCGCTGGATGAGTTCCCCGGCCGCCTGGCGGCGCGGCTTGCCGCTGCTCGTGCGCGGCGCAACTGGATACACCTCGATCGCGGTCGATCCCAGTGTGCTGCGCGCGGCGGCGCTTGATTCGTACGGCGAGCTCGCCGGTAGCGGTTCGACGCGGGTTGGGTCCAGGACGACCTCCGAAACTCGGCGAACCACAACTCGTCGGACTCATGGGTGGCCGAGACGACCCCGATGTTCGGGTGAGGTGCGCGTGGCTCGCGGTCATGCGGCGGGCTCCCTCGGTCCCACGTCCCGGTGGTCGAGGCGCTGGATCAGCTCCCTGGCCGCCAGGCGGCGCAGCTTGCCGCTGCTCGTGTGCGGAATAGTGCGCGGCGCAACCGGATACACCTCGATCGCGGCCAATCCCAATGCGCTGAGCACGGCGCGTTTGATTCGTGCGGCGAGCTCGTCGGCGGCGGCCCCGGTCGCCTCGGTCTCGGCGATGAGGGCGATCACCTCGGCACCGTCGGGATCCATCGCGGCGGTACAGCGGCCCTTGTGGATACCGTGGAGCCCGCGCACCGCGGCCTCCACGTCCTGGGCGTAGAAGTTCTCGCCACGCACCGTGATCATGTCCTTGCGGCGGCCGGTGACGAACAGTTCGCCCGCGCGCAGATAGCCGAGATCGCCGGTGCGCAACCAGCCGTCGACGAACAAGTCGGCGACCGAGGCGGGGTCGGCGGTGAGGTAGCCGTCGGTCACCGAGGTGCCTCGGATGACGATTTCGCCGACGAGACCGTCGGAGACCTCGAGCCCGGTGTCCGGGTCGAGGATGCGCAGACTCAGCTCGCGCACCGGCGCGCCGACACCGGCGACGGCCCGCGCACCGGGCGCATCGGCGTGAACCGGTTGTGCGTGAGCGTCATTGGACAGCTGGCGCCGATCGACCCACTCGAACAACGGCGCCCGACCCAGTGGCGGGAACGCGACCGCGAGCGTCGCCTCGGCCATGCCGTAGACGCCGAACATCGTCGATGCGGCGAAACCGGCGGGCGCGAACCGATCCAGGAAAGCGGTGACCACCGCGTGCGAGATGGGTTCGGCGCCGTTGAACGCGATTCGCCAGTGTCGAAGATCGAGCGCGGCCACGTCCGCAGGCGGTATCGCCGCCAATAATGCCTCATATCCGAAATTCGGCATCGCCGTGATAGTGATTTCCGCACGGGCGAATTCGGTCAACCATCGCTGCGGATCTTTGACGAACGCGAGCGGTGACCAGATATGCGCGGGAATTCCACGCAGGATTGCCGAGAGGGTGCCGAACAAACCCATATCGTGAAACAACGGCAACCAGAATCCGCCACGATCGGAAAGATCGAGCGCGATGCCGGAACGGATGGCGCCGAGACCACCGAGCACGTTCGCGTGGGTGAGTCGCACACCCTTCGGTGTCGCGGTACTACCCGAGGTGAATTGCACGATTGCTTGGTCACCCGAACCGACGACGGGCAACGGTGTTTCGGGGTGCTCGGCGACCAGCAGGGTATCGATGTCGACCAACTCGACCTCGACGGCGGCACCGAGCATGCCCACCAGGTCGACGAAGCGCGGCGACACCACGACCGTGCGCATGCCCGCCGCCGCGACGATCGCCGCGAGCCGGGTTGCGTACTCCGCCAGCTGTCGCGCACCCGTCGGCAGTGGCAACGGGGCGGCGGCACCGCCAGCGGCGAGCACGCCGAACAGGCCGATCAGGAACTCCGGTGCGTTGGGGCACAGGATGCCGACCGGCTCGCCGCGGCGCAGACCGCGGCGCACCAACGCGGCGGCGGCGAGTTGGGAGCGCTCGTGCAGGTCGGCGTAGGTCACTGTCTCCGACACCGACCAGAACGTCGCCGTCTGCTCGGGAAACGCGTGCGCCGTCGCGGCCATCCGTTCGTGCAGCGTGTCGGGCGAATCCACGGAATTCATGCTCGTAACGACAACAGCGCCCGATGACGCGCCACTGAACTGACTGTGAATTGCGATGTGCGATAAAAAGGAGCGATCGCCCCATCGTGTTGGGCGATAAAGTATTCCGACTATGGCGCGATAGAAGCGCGCGATCGCCGTCGCAACCGGTCGCCACGGCGCCCCACCATGGATCACGAATCAGCTCTTGCCGCGGTGCCGATCGCATCGCTGAATATTTTCCGCTCTTGCCGATTTCGACCCAGGAGTTGCCGGTGTATGGCGACCAATTCCGGAAACTACGACGGACCGTGACATTGTCGTCGGCGTCGAGGAACGCGCAGAGTTTCGGCGCTCGGCTTTTCGTCGTTGCGCTTTTCGGCGCTGCGGGCGGCGCGGTTCTCGGACGAGGAACCTCGAGGTGAGCAACGCTCGGCATGCCGTTGTGCTCGGTGCGGGGATCGCGGGATTGCTTGCGGCACGGGTGCTTACCGAACATTTCGGCCGGGTCACCGTCATCGAACGCGACACCCTCGGCGACGACGCGCGCAGGGGGGTGCCGCAGGGGCGTCATCTGCATGGGCTGCTCGACCGCGGCCGCACCAGCATCGAGCAGTTGTTTCCCGGTTTCACCGCCGAGATGTCCGAACACGGTGCGACGACCGTGGAAGCACTGGTGGGCACTCGCTGGTATATCGGCGGCCTGCGTGCCGCGCCCACCGCGACCGGACTCACGTCGGTGATCGCGAGCAGGCCGCTGCTGGAATCTGTGCTGCGGCAACGGACTACAGATCTTCCGCAGGTGCGGTGGGCTGTGGGTACGGCGGCTGGGCTGGTCGGTGATTCGCACCGGGTTCGTGGCGTCGCCGTCCGTGCGGGCGACGAAACATACACGCTCACTGCCGATCTCGTCGTCGACGCGACCGGGAGAGGGTCACGCGTGACGCAATGGCTCGCCGAGCTCGGGGCACTCGCCGCGCCCGAAGAGCGGTTGGACGTCGACCTGGGCTACGCGTCGCGGCTCTACGAGCACCGGCCCGAACACTTGGACGGACATTCGTCGGTGATCATCTCCACCGGTCCGAACGGTCGCGGCGGTGGCGCGGTGCTCGTGGAGGGCGGGCGCTGGCAGGTAACGCTCGCCGGGATGCTCGGCGACCATCCGCCGACGGATAAGGACGGTTTCGCCGCCTTCGCCGAGACCATCAGCTCGCGCGATATCCACGAGATCATCAGCACGGCAACACCGTTGGGTGCCGCGGTGCCGCATCGCTTCCGTTCCCCGGTGTGGCGGCGGTTCGACCGACTGCCCACCGTGCCGCAAGGATTTCTGGCCATCGGCGACGCGTTGTGCCACTTCAACCCGCTGTACGCGCAGGGGATGACGGTCGCCGCACAGCAGACACTCGTGCTGCGGTCCTGCCTGCGCGCGGGGGACACCGGAGACCTGCCCGAGCGGTTCTACTCGGCCGTCGCGCCCGTCATCGACGTCGCGTGGCGACTGTCGACGGGCTCGGACCTGGCCAATCCCGCCGTCGTCGGACCACGTGACCTTCGAACCAGACTCACCAACCGGTACGTCGCACGCGCCCAGCGTGCCGCACACTACCACCCTTCGGTGGCACGCGCGTTTCTGCGCGTAGCCAACCTCGTCGACCCCCCGGCAGCATTGCTGGCACCGTCGACCGCCTGGCGAATCCTGATGCGCGGCAGTACTTCCGCCGTAGTATCCACCGGCGATGTCAGCGGACCTGCGGCAGTCTCGGTGGCAGCAGCTCACCCCACCGGCGCGGCACAGGCCGGACCGTTCTCGGCCGACGTTCCTCGCCGCGACGGTTCGCTCGACGACTCTGTCGCAGACGAGGCTGGCTGTGTCACGGGTGCGGCCGGTTCTGTCATGGGTGAGGTCGGCGTTGTCGCGCAGGGAGCTGACCTTGCAGGTGAGGTTGGTGTCGGTGTTGTCGCACGGGCTGGCCTCGACGCGTACGGGGCTGGTCTTGCGGTGGATGAAGCTGGTGTCGTTGTGCACGGTGCTGGCCCTGCCGCGCACGAGGCTGACCCTGCCGCGCACGGTGCTGGCCCTGCCGCGCACGAGGCTGACCCTGCCGCGCACGAGGCTGACCCCGGTGCGCACGAGGCTGACCCCGGTGCGCACGCCGCCGATGAAATCTCCCGTGAACCCGCGAGTCCCGTGAACCCCCTTGCGTACCAACCTGCCCGAACCGAAGGTCAGCCAGCCAGCCACACCGACCTCTGAGCAACCTCGAACCACAGGAAGGAACACCGGTTATGGACACAACGTCCACGAATACCGCTGTGGCGGAACCAGATTCCGCCATTCAGACAGCGCTCGCGCAACTACTCGGGCCTGAGGGCCGCCCGGACCCCTACACGCCGGCCAGGGTGCTGCGCGAGGCGGGACGGGTGCATCAGACCCCGCTCGGGTTCCCCGTGCTCACCCGCTACGAAGACTGCGCGGCCGTGCTGTCCACCACCGCGTGGAGTCATTCCGAAGAGGCCGGGATGATGCATCCCACGGTGTCGCCGGAGAACGCCCCCGAGGAACTGCCGACCTCGTTCCTGTGGATGGAGCCGCCGGACCACACCCGGCTGCGCAACCTCGTCACCAAGGGCTTCACCCCGAGGATGGTGACCCGGCTGCGTCCGCGTATCGAGGAGCTCACCGAGCAACTCGTCGACAAGGCCGTGGCCGCAGGGGAATTCGACCTCATCGAATACATCGCCTATCCGCTGCCGCTGATCATCGCCTGCGAACTCATCGGCGTGCCCCGCGAAGCCTACGGGCAGGTGCACCAGTGGGCGCAGGATCTCGCGCGCGGTTTCGACCACGACTACACCCTGCCGCCCGAGGCGCTCACCGCCCGCAGTGCCGCCTCACGTGGTTTCATGGGCTACTTCCGTGAACTGCTCAACGAGCGCCGTCGCGATCCGAAAGACGATCTGCTCAGCGTACTTTCGCAGGTCGAGGACCGTGGCGACGTGCTGAGCGAGCAGGAATTGCTCGCCACCTGCATCACCACCTTCGTCGCTGGCCACGAGACCACCGCCAACCTCATCGGCACCGGCATGTTGCAGCTCATGCGTAACCAGGACCAGATCGCCGCGTTGCGCGCACGGCCGGAGCTCACCGCCTACGCCCCCGACGAGCTGCTGCGGCTCGAGCCTTCGGTACAGGTCACCACGCGTGCCGCGACCCAGCCGATCACCGTCGCGGGCCACGACTTCGCGAAGGGCGACGGCGTTGTGGTGCTGATCAATTCGGCCAACCGCGACCCCGAGGTCTTCACCGACCCCGAACGCGTCGACGTGGCGCGCTACTCGGACCCCAAGAACCCCGCCAAACGGCACCTCGGCTTCAGCCTCGGCATCCACTACTGCCTCGGTGCGCCGCTGGCATTGCTGGAGATGGAAATCCTGCTCGACGCGCTGATCCGCAAGACCCGCGGAATAGAAGTTCTCACCGATACGCCCCCCTACAAGCCGAACGTAGTAATCCGCGGATTGGAGTCCCTACCAACCCGCATTACACCGGCATAGGACGTCGAGATCACCAGGACTCAGCGGCAGCCCCGGCGTGGGATCCGGACCGAGATGGCCTGGTGGTCTCGAGGCACACGCGTCTCGAGCGGAGGCGCTGGGTGGCTGCTGCACGCCTTCGGGACCGCGGGGGTGTGAGTGTTGGATTCGATGGGAGTGGGATGAACTCACGCGCCCGCGGCGACCCCCACTCGCCCACCAAACCCAGCCATCCTCCCGAGCCGCCGAAACAATTGTTCCGAGCGAAGCGAGACGGGCACGGTAAGGTTCGCGGCAGCGAAACTGGCAGGGCCGCGAACCCCGCGGCGCCAGCCGCCAAAAATACAGTGTTTGTGGGCTGGGTGCTGCTGTGGTTGGCATGGGTGGTTTTATCGGGGGATGAGCGAGAGTGACGAGGACGTGCGGGTTGTCAGTGCTGGGCGGGAGATTGCCGCGGAGGCGGGGGTGGTCTTCGAACTGATCGCGGATCCCCATCAGCAGCCACGGTGGGACGGTAACGAAAACCTCGTGGAAGTGGTTGCGGGGCAGCGGGTTCGCGAGGTTGGGGACGTGTTCGGTATGCGCATTACCCAGGGTGGTATCCGCGACAATCACGTGGTCGAGTTCGAGGAGGGGCGGTTGATCGCCTGGTTGCCCGCCGAGCAGGGTGGTGACGTGCTCGGGCATTTGTGGCGGTGGGAGGTCGAGGCGTTGGGGCCGGGACGTAGCCGGGTCACCCACACCTACGACTGGTCGAAGTTGACCGACGAGAATCGGTTCCCGAAGGCGCGCGCGACCACCTCGGACCGGCTGTTGGCGTCAGTGGATCGGTTGGCGGAGGTTGCTGAGAGCGGTCGGTGACCCGGCACGGATTCGCGGCCGACTCAGGGGGTGCGAATTCGGTAGTCGCGCAGCACTACCGCCAGGCAGCAGGCCGCGATGCCGGCGCCGATGCCGAACATCGTCGGGTAGCTCGCGCCGGTGACCTGGTGCAGCAACGACAACAGGGCGGGCGCGCCGAAGCCGAGGTAACTCACCGAATAGAAGACGGCGGTGAGCCCCGCGAGATCGGTGGGTAAGGCGATGCGTTCGATCTCCTGGAGTCCGGCGACCAAACCGATGCCGTAGCCCGCGCCGAGCACCAAGGCCGTGGCCAGGGTCGACCAGAGCGTCAGTGTCGCCGACGACCACGCGGCGATGACCATGCCCACGGTGGTCAACGTCAGCGAGAGGGCGGCCGTACGGGCGGTGCCGGGCCGATCGATGCGGCGTGCGACCGATTGGATGGCGAAACCGCAGCCGAGGGTCAGCACGCCGACGAGTGCGGAGAAGGCGATCGGGGTCGAATGGATCCGTCCGGCCATGAGGGTCGGCATGATGGCGTACGCCGTTGCCGCGGAGGAGAACAACCAGAGTGCGATGGGCAGCGCGATGCGCACGAAGCGGCGATGCCCCGCTGCGGGAACCTTGATGTCGTCGACGAGTCGGCCGGGGGTCGCGTTGCGTGGCACGGTTTCCGGTGCGCGCGTCACCCACGCCGTCGCGACCAGGCACAGGGCGACGCTGATCAAGAACGGCAAGGTGTCCGGCAGCGGCGCCCACTGGGCGAGCACGCCCGCACACCCCGCGCCGGCGGCGAAGCCGCCGGTGAGACTCATCGCCGACCGGCGCGCGCCGGTACCGGACGGCCGATCGGCCGCGAGCTCCTTGAGCCAACTGCTGCCGACCGCCATCGCCAGGCCGAGCGCGATCCCGCACAGCACCCGCCCGATCGACATCACCGTCACCGAGGCGGAGCCGAACGCGATGAGCAGCGACCCGGCCGCGCTGATCAGGGGAGCGGGGCGAAGTAGAACGGCACGGCCGTATCGATCCGACAGTGGCCCGCCGATGAGTAGCGCGGGCACGATGCCGAGCACGTAGGCGAACAGCAGGAAATTCACCGTGGTGACGCTGAGCCCGTTGTTCTTGTACATCACCAGCAGTGGCGTGAATTCGTTTCCGCCCCAGGCGATCGCGAACATGGCGGCCGCGACACCCCACCACCGCTTGGTGACGGTGACCGTACTGTGCGCGGTAGCGGTGAGGGTGGCCATCACAGGCCCGTGAGGCGTAGTCGGTGCACGCCGGCGAGGTGCTCGACCAATGCGGTGGCGAAGCCGTCGCCGTCGCCGTCGGTGATCAGGGTGGCCAGGTGCACGTGCTGGTCGATGATCAAATCCACGTCCATCGGACCGCGATGAAACGCCACACTGTTCATCCTGCGCTGCCGTTCGCGCAGCGAATCATAGAACCCCGCGAGCAGCGGATTGCCCGCGGCGATGACATAGGAGCGGTGGAAATCGGTGTCCTCGTCGGCGAGTCGATCGAGGTCGCCTTCGGCCGCGAGCGTGCGCTGCCGTTCGAGCGACGACATGAGCATCGCGGCCAGCGTCGTCCGGTCGGCGTTGGCCAGTGCACGCACCGCCGCGGCTTCGACGACGTAGCGGGCGTAGGCGACATGCTCGGCTTCGTCGGCGGGGATCGGCACGACGAGCGCGCCCCGCTTCGGGTAGAGCTTCATCCACCCTTCGGTCTCCAGCCGCAGAAAAGCCTCACGCACCGGCGTCCGTGAGGTCCCCAAGTCGGCCGCGACCTCGCCCTCGCTGATCAGCTCACCGCCGGACAACGCGCCGCTCAGTATCCGCTCCTTGACCTCGCGATAGGCGTTCTCAGCCGATGAATACATCTTAGACACAAGTCGTATCCTAACGAACCGTCAGCGAACACGCCGCGTGAGTTCCCTCATAAGCCAGGCAAAGGGTGCCCACATGATCAGCAGGACCATGCGTGGGTCTTTGCGTGTCTGTGGCGCCGGGTTGTGCTGGTGATCTTGCGTCGACTCAGCGAGGTGGACGTGGGTGTGGCCGGGCCTGCTCGAGTTGTGCGGCTACGGAGAGGATTGTGGGTTCATCGTTTGCCGGGGCTACGAGTTGGACGGCGAGTGGTAGGCCGTCGTCGCCGATTCCGGCGGGTAGGGATGCCGCGGGGTTGCCTGTGACGTTCCACGGTGCGGTGTAGGCGACCATGGGCAGCGAGCGCAGTTGTGCGCGGAATGCGCCGACGCCGTCCAGGGCGCCGAGGCGCGGTGGGCGGGTGGCAGTGGTGGGGGTGAGCAGGAGGTCGCAGTGGGTGAACAGCTGCTCGGATTTGCATGCGAGCTTCTCGCCGTGCGCGATCGCCCACTCCACCACTGATTTTCGGGCGAACGCGCCGATGCGGATGTGCTGTCTCGTCCGGCGTTCCAGTGCGCCGGGGCGCTCGACGAGGGCGGCTTCGGCGCGGACTCCCGCGGCGAGTTGCGGCGTGAAGGCGGGCAGCACCTGGGGGTAGGCAGGGTCGACTTCGAACACCGTGTGCCCGAGGTCGGTGAGAAGTCGCACGGTGGTGAGAACGGCCCGCACCTGTTCGCGATCCGGTTTCAACAGTGGCACAGCCGGTTTCGTGCTGTAGCCGATGCGAAGGCCGGTGTCGGGTGTGCGCGCGGCGTGCTCGAAGGACACGATCGAGTCGGCGGCGCGGAATCGGTCGGTGGCGACATTGCCACGGATGACGTCGTAGACGATCGCGGATTCGAGGACACCTCGGGTGAGGGGGCCGAGGGTGCCGAGCGCGAACCACAGGTGCGGGTGCGGGTGGTGGGAGACGCGTCCGCGCTGCGGTTTCAGTCCGAACAGCCCGCAGCAGGCGGCGGGGATACGAATGGATCCGCCGCCGTCGCCGCCGATGGCCACCGGGACCAGTCCGGCGGCCACCGCCGCTGCCGAACCGCCACTGGAACCGCCGGTGCCGCGGGTGCGGTCCCACGGGTTGCGCGCGGCGCCGTAGGTGCTGGATTCGGTGAACGGCCACTGCCCGAATTCCGGCATGGTGGTCTTGCCGACGATGATCGCGCCCGCGGCGCGCAGGCGGCGCACCACCTCCGCGTCGGCGGCGACGGGCGTGCTGTTGGCGCGGGTACCGAAACCGGTGACGGTGCCCGCCACATCGATCTCGTCCTTGATCGCGATCGGAATGCCGTGCAGCGGACCACGATCCACCTCGGGCACCGCGTCACGATCGGTGGCCTCGGTACGGGCGGCCTCGCGCAGCACCTCGGTGAAGGCGCCGAGGTCGGCGGCGCGTTCGATGCCGTCGAGGGTGGCGGCAGTGAGTTCGGTGGCGGAGATCTCGCCGCGGCTCAGCAGGTCGCGTTGGCGTAGGAGTCCCGCCGAGGTGACGTCGTGCAGATCCATGCGTTTTCCTCTCGAGTCCCGGCTGACCCGACGCTACCTCGGGCCCGTGAAGTGCCCGAAAACCTATGCGGTGCTGGTGTTTTCGCGTTGCAAGAGCGAATGTGAGCGCGAGTAGCCGAAGTACACCGCGAGCCCGACGGCCAACCACACCAGAAACCGCACCCACGTCTCCCACGGCAGCGACCAGATCAGATACAGCGAGAAGCCGATACCGATCAGCGGAACCACCGGCATGAGCGGCAGTCGGAACTCACGCGGCGCGTCCGGGCGGGTGCGACGCTGCACAATCACCGCGACCGAGACCACGATGAAGGCCATCAGAATGCCGATATTGGTGAGTTCGGCGACCACGGTGATGTCGAGGAAACCCGCCATCAACGCAGACCCGATGCCGACAATCCAGGTCACCCGCGTCGGCACCTTCCGCACCGGGTGGGTCTTGGCGAACCATTGCGGCAACAGACCGTCGCGGCTCATCGCGAACCAGACGCGCGTCACGCCGAGCATGAAGGTGAGTACCACCGTGACGATGCCGACGATCGCGCCGATCGCGATGATGTTCGCGACACCAGGCAGGCCCACCGACTCGAAAGCGGTGGAGAAACCGCTGGTCGGGCTGATCTCGGTGTATTTCTGCATACCGGTGAGCACCAGGGTCGCCAGTACATACAGCACCATCGCGATGGCCAGCGAATACAGGATCGCCTTGGGGAGGTGCTTCTTGCCGTCGGTGGATTCCTCGGCGGCGGTGCTCATCGCGTCGTAGCCGAACACGGCGAAGAACACCGTCGCCGCACCGGTCCACACCGCGCCGGAACCGAACGGGAAGTAGGGGGTGTAATTGGCACTGTCGATGTGAAAAACCCCGAGCGCCACGATGAGCACCACCAGCGCGACCTTGATCCCGACGGCGACGGTCTCGAACCGGCCGACGCTGCGGATGCCACGCGAGAGCAACCACGCGGTGCCGAGGCAGAACAGCATCGCGAAGACATCCACCACATGGCCGTCTCCGGTGCCCGCGGCGCCCATCATCCAGTCCGGCGGTGTGAGTTCCACCTGCTCGAGCAGGAATCGGAAATATCCGGAGACGCCGATCGCGACGACGGCGGCCACCGCCACATACTCCAGCAGCAGGTCCCAGCCGATGAACCACCCGGCGAGCTCACCCAGCGAGACGTAACCGTAGGTGTAGGCCGAGCCCGCCTTGGGCACCATGCCCGCGAATTCCGCGTAGCACAGCGCGGCCGCGGCGCTGGCCACCCCGGCGATCAGGAACGACAGCAGCACCGAAGGCCCGGTGACCGAGTGCGCCACCGAACCGGCCAGGGTGAAAATGCCCGCGCCGATGATGCCGCCGACGCCGATCGCGGTCAGCTGCCACAGGCCGAGCGAACGGGCGAGCTGGTGGTCGGTGGACTCCTCGTCCACCTGCTCGATCGGCTTGCGGCGAAGTAGCTGGCCGCGCAGTTCGGCGAGGGACATGACGGTTTCCTTTCCTCTTGCGTACCGCGGCACACCGACCGGTGGGTGGTCACCGCGCCAGCGGTTGTCCTATCCGATCACAGTGCGCGGTCCACGGTGTGCAGGCTGCGTAAAGTTCGGCGAAACGCGCCGCGCCGCGGCAGACAGGTGATGAGAACGGCTGCGCGAGTTGCCGTTCTGCTCGTCGTGCGGGAAACTGAGAGGTCACGACGTGCGATGCGGTGGACCACAGTGGTTTTCGCCGCCGAGTTCACCCGCCCGCCATGGTCCCGGTAGCCGCCGTCCTGTTGCGGTTCATCCTTGGTTATCTGACGCGATTAGCCTTCTGGTTACGCGGAAAAAGGAGCCTGCGGCATGGAGTTCCGACATCTCGTCTCGTTCATCACGATTGCCGAAGAACTGCATTTCGGCCGCGCAGCGCAGCGCTTGCATCTCACGCAACCCAGTCTCAGTGCCCAACTGCAGAAGTTGGAGAAGTCGCTCGGCGTGCAACTGGTCGCACGCAACTCACACGAGGTCAAGCTCACGCCCGCCGGTCGGGAGTTCGAGAGCCAGGCCAGGATCATCGTGGCGCAGATGGACCGCGCCGCCGAGGCCGCCAAGGCGACGGCCGAGGGGCGGGCAGGAACACTCAGCGTCGGCTACAACCTGCCCGCGAGCAGGCACGTATTGCCCGAGGCGTTGGCCAGGATGACCGAACAGCACCCGGACATCGGGGTCTCGCTGTTCGAGAAGCGCACCGGCCCGCAGTTGGCGGCGTTACGCGACGGGTCCTTGGACCTCGCACTCGTCTACGGCCACCCGAGCACCCCGGACTTCCGGTATCGGCGTCTGCTGCACCGGGTTCCGTTGGTCGCGGTGGTGGGTCGACGGCATCGGTGGGCGGATCGTCCCGGGGTGCCGTTCGCCGAATTGGACGGCCAGGATTGCGTGCTGTTCGCTCGTGAACAGTGTCCGGCCATGTACGACTCGTTGTTCCGCGCCGCCGCGGATTCCAGGATCACCCTCGCGGTGGCCCAGACCGCCGACGATCCCGGCGCGACCGCGCACATGGTCTCGGTGCGGCCGCTGGTGGGTTTCGCGTCGTTGCCGAGGGCGATATCGATGGGCATGGGTGCGCCGGGTAGCAACTCGGTGGCGGTGAAACTGTTCGACCCGGTGCCGACGCTTGATTTGTACGCGGTGTGGCGGGCGGATGAAACCAATCCGTCGGTGTCGTTCTTCCTCGATTGCATCGATTCTCCTGACGCCGCTCGGGTAGATATTGCCCGTGCCGTCTCGGCCTGATCTCTTCGATAGGCCATGACGTTCGCGCGGTAGGAACCGGCGCATCGACCGGTCGATAAATTCTGCGGCGCAGCAGAATTGGTCACTGTGAACACAGTGACTTTCACCGATAAATCGTTCGCCGAAAACGGTGTGGATTTAGCGGATACCGCGAGTTTGTACTCGATGATTTCCGCCGCCGCGGCCGAGAGTCCACAGCGGGATTCGCTGTGCGGGCCCGACGGCGTGCCACTCACCTGCGCCGAGGTGGACCTGCGCGCGCGAGCGCTGGCCTCGGCGCTGGCCGCCCGCGGTGTCCGTGCGGGCGACCGGGTCGCGATCCTCGGCCCCACCCGACTGGAGTGGGCGCTGCTGGACTGCGCGGTGCTCGCGCTCGGTGCCGTGGTGGTTCCGGTGTACCCGACCTCGTCGCACGCTCAGATCACCCACATCCTTTCCGACAGTGGCAGTGCGTTTTTCGTCGCCGAGACCGAGGTCGACGCCGAACGGTTGCGTGCGGCCGGTGCGGGCGAGGTGTGGACGTTCGAGCGCATCGAGGAATGGTCCCGCGGTGCGATCGCCGACGATCTCGCCGCGACGATCGCCGCTGTGCGCGCCGACGACCTGGCGATGCTGGTGTACACCAGTGGCACGACGGGCGTATCGAAGGGCTGCTTGATCACGCACCGCAACATGTTCGTCGCGGCGGCCAACACCGTCGTGCGGACCGGCAAGATGTTCGACGGCACCACGGTGCACGCGCTGCCGCTGTCGCACGTGTTCGGCCAGACCATCCTGTTCGCGTGCCTCTACGGTCACAGCCGCACCCATTTGTTGCCGAGCATCCCGGACCTGGTGCCCGCGTTGCCGAAGCTGCGGCCGACGTTCCTTGCCCTGATTCCCTACGCGCTGGAGAAGATTCGCAAACACTGCCGCACGCTGCTCACCGACGAGCAGGAGGACGCGGCGGTGCGCGCGGGACTCGCGGCACTGCGCGAGCCAGGCGCGTCCGGCGCGCTGACTTCGGTGGACAACCCGGTGGCACGGGCGCTGGGTGGGCAGTTGCGGTTCGTGATCTCCGGCGGCGCGTCGCTCGACGATTCGACCGTCGGGTTCTACGCGGGTTTCGGCGTGGAACTGCTGAACTGCTACGGACTCACCGAATCGGCGACGGCGGTGACCGTGAGCGCGGCGGGCACCAATCGCCTCGGCACGGTGGGTCGCCCGATCCCCGGTACGGCCGTGGCGATCGCCGCCGAAGACGGCGAGGTGCTGGTCGGTGGTGGGCATGTGTCGCCGGGGTACTGGGGTGGCGCCGCGGACCAGACGGCCGTGGACGCCGAAGGGTGGTTGCACACGGGCGATCTCGGCACCCTCGACGCCGACGGATACCTGCGGATCGTCGGACGCAAGAAGGAGATCCTGGTGACCTCCGGCGGAAAGAACGTCGCACCGACGCCGTTGGAGGACCGCGTGCGGCTGCACCCGTTGGTGAGCAATTGCATGGTGCTCGGTGACGGCCGCTCGTATGTGACCGCGCTGATCACCCTCGACGCGGCGCGGTTGGCCGAGTGGCGTACCCGGCATCCCGACGCGGACCCGCACGACGCCGTCGAATCAGCGGTCGCCGAGGCGAATTCACTGGTGTCGCGCGCGGAATCGATTCGGGCATTCCGGATCGTCGAGGGTGATTTCACGGTGGAAGCCGGATTATTGACCTCGTCACGAAAACTTCGCCGAAATGTCATTGCGGAGGCGTATGCGGCGGATATCGACCAGTTGTATCCCGTCAGCGCACCCGCACGATAGTCACGGCCGATCGGCCGATGAATCAGAGCTCGTCGCGGTGGTTGTGCGCGCGAATCGGCCACAGACTCGAAATTGGAATTCGACTAGCGGAAAGTGATGCGAACTCATGTATGACGTCATTGTCGTCGGAACACGGGTGGCGGGTTCCCCGCTGGCCATGCTGCTCGCCAGGAAGGGTTACCGGGTGCTGGCCGTCGATCGGGCCACGTTCCCCAGCGACACTCCCTCGACCCATTACATCCACCAGGCCGGTCTCGGCTTCCTGAAGCACTGGGGACTGCTGGACAAAGTGATCGCCAGCGGCACCCCGCCGATACGGAAGCTGAACTTCTCCTACACCGACATCGTCATCAAGGGCTTCGCCAACCCGCCCGCCGCGGGCACCATGCCCGAGGGCATCGACGCGGTGTACTGCCCGCGCCGCACCGTGCTGGACAAGATCCTGGTCGACGAAGCCGGTGCCGCGGGTGCGGAGGTCATCGAGGGTTTCGCGGTACGCGAGTTGATCTTCGAGGACGACCGCGTTGTCGGCATCCGAGGGGCGGCGGGTGCGGGGCCCGAACGTGAATTCCGGGCGAAACTGGTGGTCGGCGCGGACGGCGCGAACTCGACGGTCGCCAAGGCCGTCGGCGCCGAGATCTACGAGGGCTCACCGGGCGCGTGCTTCATCTACTACTCCTACTACTCGGGGCTGGACTGGGGCATGCAGCACCGCACCGGTTTCGGTGAGCAGCAGTTCGCTTCGTGGCCGACCAACGACGAATTGGCGATGGTGGCGGTGATGCGCAAGCGTGACCGGTTCCGCGAGTTCCGTGCCGACCCGGACGCGTCGTTGCAGGAGATCGTTTCCCAGATCGACCCGGAATTCGGTGTGAACCTGAAGGATTCGGGCGAACGCGCCGAGCCGTTCCGCCCGATGCTCTACCCGGACAACTATCGTCGCCAGTCCTACGGCCCCGGGTGGGCGTTGGTCGGCGACGCGGGCTACCACAAGGATCCCTTCACCGGCTGGGGCATCACCGACGCGTTCAAATACAGCCAGCTGCTGGCCGACCGCGTCGACGAGGGGCTCTCGGGTGCCAAGCCGATGGACGAAGCCCTCGCTGAATACCAGCGCGACCGCGACATTCAGAGCGCGAGCACCCTCGAGCTAACCCTGAGCATCTCGGAGTTGTCGCTGACGCCGTACTACGACTCGGTCTTCCGCGCCACCAGCCTCGACGCCGACTACACGAAGAACTTCTTCGGCCTGATCGCGGGCACCTACCCGCCCGAAAAGTACTTCGGCGAACAGGAACTCGCGGCACTGTATGAGAAGTTGGATTTCCCGGTCGAGGCGCGCCACACCACCAAAGACGGGGTGCGCGCATGAGCGGCGGATTGACGGCACTCGGCGACAGCTTCGTCGAGGGCCGAGGCGACGACAAGATCGGCGGCGGTTATCGCGGCTGGGTGCCTCGTCTCGGCGGTCAGCTCGGTTTGCGTCCGGCCGCGGTGCGCAATTTCGGCGTGCACGGGGCAACCACCACGGCCGTGCTGGAAAGCCAACTGTCCGAGGCGGTCTCGACGCGCGGCGCGCTCTACGGCGTGGTCGTCGGGGTGAACGATCTGGTCAGCGACTTCGACGCCGACCGATTCCAGCGCAATATCCGCACCATATTCGCCACATTACGTGCCGGTGGCGCAACGGTTTTCACCGCGAGCTACCCGGATATCCCGGCGCGCCTGCCGGTACCGGACCGCTTCCGCGCGCTGCTGCGCGAGCGGTTCGTCTTCGCCAACAGCGTGCTCGCCGAGGTCACCGCGGACACCGGCGCGCTGCTGCTCGACATCGCCGTCGAGGACCGCTGGGCCCGCCAGGAACTGTGGACTGCCGACGGCCTGCATCCCAGCTCGCTCGGGCATCGGCAATTCGCCGCCGGCGCAGCCGAACTCATCGCCTCGACTACCGCGACCACTGTCGCGGCCTGAACGCTTTTCATCCGGTTCGAGAGGAAAATTCGTGACAGACGACAGACGCCTGGCGCGCGACCCGATCGCTATCGTCGGGATGTCCGGGCTGCTGCCCCACGCGCACAACCATCGCGAGTACTGGCAGAACATCGTCGACGGTGTCGACTGCACCACCGAGGTTCCCGAATCCCGCTGGAGCCTGGACGATTACTACGACGCCGACGCGAGTGCGCAGGACAAGACCTACTCCCGGCGCGGTGCCTTCCTGCCCGACATCGAGTTCGATCCCCTGGAATTCGGCCTGCCGCCGAATCAGTTGGAGGTCACCAGCACGATGCAGACCCTCGGGCTCGGTGTCGCCCGCGATCTGCTGATCGACGCGGGCGCGGTGGATTCCGAGTGGTACGACCCCGGCAAGACCGGGGTGGTGCTCGGCACGACCGGCCCCGTGCCGCTCATGCACCCGCTCGCCGCGCGGCTGTCGACTCCGGTGCTGAAGCAAGCAGCGCGTTCGGTGGGGCTGTCCGACGCGGACGCCGACGCGATCGCGGAGAAGTTCATCGCCGCCTACCCACCGTGGGAGGCGAATTCCTTCCCCGGTCTTTTGGCGAACATCACCGCGGGCCGGGTGGCCAACCGCCTCGGCCTCGGTGGCATCAACTGCACCGTCGACGCCGCGTGCGCTGCCTCGCTGGCCGCGCTGCGCACCGCGATCGCCGAATTGCAGGACGGCCGTGCGGACATGATGATCACCGGCGGTGTCGACACCGAGAACACGATCTTCATCTACCTGTGCTTCAGCAAGGTCGGCGCGCTCTCGTCGACCGGTCAGATCAGCCCGTTCGGTGCCGACGCGAACGGCACCCTGCTCGGTGAGGGCATCACCATGCTCGCGCTGCGTCGCCTCGCCGACGCGCGCCGCGACGGCAACCGGATCTACGCCGTCATCCGCGGGCTCGGTTCCTCCAGTGACGGCAGGGCCAAGAGCATCTACGCACCGCGTGCGGGCGGCCAGCGTGTCGCGCTCGACCGTGCCTACGCCGACGCCGAGATCTCACCCGCCGATGTCGCGCTCATCGAGGCGCACGCCACCGGCACCCCCGTCGGCGACAAGACCGAACTCACCGCGCTGAAATCCCTGCTTGCCGAAGCGACTTCGGAAACGGCGTTCGCCGCACTCGGCAGCGTGAAATCGCAGATCGGACACACCAAGGGCGCCGCGGGCACCGCGAGCCTCATGAAGCTGGCCTTCGCGCTGCACCAGAAGGTGCTACCAGGCACGATCAATGTGACCGCACCCAATGCGGAGATCGCCGCGACCGCCGCGCCGTACTACGTGAACACCCGCACCCGGCCGTGGATCAGCGACCCGCAGCGTCCCGTGCGCACTGCCGCCGCGTCGGCATTCGGATTCGGCGGCACCAACTTTCACGTCGTACTCGAGGAGGCCGACGCCAGCCGCGACGGATACACCGTGCTGGCGAGGACGGCGCGCGCACACCTGTGGCACGCACCCGATGTGGCCGGTCTGATCGATGCCGTGCGCAGTGTCGAGGCGAGCGACGGCGGCGATATTCCGGAGGCGCACGCGCGCATCGGGTTCGTCTCCGTCGACGACGAGAATGCCGAGCACCTGCGGACTTTGGCTGTCGACGAGCTGATCGGCCATCCCGACGCCACCGCGTGGGACCACCCGGAGGGCGTGTACTTCCGTGCCAGTGCGTTGCCGGATCGCAAGGTCGGTGCGCTGTTCGCCGGGCAGGGCAGCCAGTACGTCGATATGGGTGCCGAAGTGGCACTGCACAATCCGACCGTCGGCGCGGCCTTCGACGCCGCTAACTTCGCCTTCGCCGGTGCGCCGAAACGGCTGTCGTCGGTGGTGTTTCCGCCGCCCGCGTTCGCGGATGACGAGGCAGCGGCGCAGGAAATCGATTTACGCCGTACCGAATTCGCGCAGCCCGCGATCGGCGCGCTCGCGGCGGGCCAGTTCGGCGCGCTGCGCGAGTGGGGTTTGCGGGTCGAAGGATATCTCGGCCACAGCTACGGCGAGCTCACCGCGCTGTGGGCATCCGGGGCGCTGAGCACCGAGGACTTCTTCGCGCTTTCCCGGGCACGTGGTGTGGCGATGACGCCCGAACCCGGCGTCGAGGTGGGCACGATGGTCGCGCTCAATGCCACCCGTGAGGTGGTGGGTGCGCTGATCGACGGAATCGACGACGTCTGGATCTGCAACCACAACGCACCCGACCAGGTGGTGGTGGGTGGCGGTGCCGAGGCGGTCGCCGCAGTGGTGGCGCGGTGCGCCGAACGTGAAGTCGCGAATCGGGCGCTGCCGGTGTCCGGCGCGTTCCACACGCCCTATGTGGGGCACGCGGTGTCGGCGTTCGCCGAGGCGACCGCCGCGGTGACCATCGGCGCACCTGATGCTCCGGTGTATGCCAATACCGCCGACGCGAGCTACGGCGGCGATGTGGTCGCGAATCGGGCGATCCTCACCGAACAGCTCGGCAAGCCGGTCGAATTCGTGTCCTCGGTGACCGCCATGCGCGAGGCCGGTGTCACGGTGTTCGTGGAATTCGGTCCCAAGCAGGTGCTCACCTCGCTGGTTCGGCGCACGCTCGGTGACGACGTGATCGCCATTCCGACCGACTCCGGGCCGATCGGCAACAGTGATCTCACGCTGGTTCGTGCCGCGGTGCGCCTGGCGGTGCTCGGGTTCTCCTTGAGTGGGATCAATCATCATGGTGCACAGCCGTTCCCGCTCCCGGCCAAGAAGCGGGCGATGACGGTGACCATGTCGGCGCCGGAGTACGTGCCCGAGACTCGCCGTGCGGCGTACGCGGCTGTGTTGGCCAACGGGTATCGCGTGGGCGCCGTGGAGGCTCGCGGCAACGGCA
Source organism: Nocardia callitridis (assembly GCF_039543305.1). Taxonomy (NCBI): domain Bacteria; kingdom Bacillati; phylum Actinomycetota; class Actinomycetes; order Mycobacteriales; family Nocardiaceae; genus Nocardia; species Nocardia callitridis. The sequence goes on from NZ_BAABJM010000004.1 coordinate 386,443, forward strand.
ACGGCAACGGCAACGGCAACGGCAACGGCAATAGCAACGGCAATAGCAACGGCTCGGCATCGGCGGCGCCCGCTGGCACCCTTGTCGCACCCGCACCCGCACCCGCACCCGCACCCGCACCCGCACCCGCACCCGCACCCGCGTCCGCACCCGCACCCGCACCCGCACCCGCACCCGCACCCGCACCCGCGTCCGCGCCCGCGCCCGCACCCGCGTCCGCGCCCGCACCCGCATCTGGATCGGCACCCGCGCCTGGATCGGCGCATGCACCCGCCTCTGCACCTGCCTCAGCGTCTGCCTCCGTGCCCGCGTCTGCACCGGCCTCCGTCGTCGCTCCCGCCGCGACTGCCGTCGCACACCGGCCCGCATCGGTAGCGGATTCGGCGCGCTCCCCGCAAAGGCCGGGTGCACCACAGACTTTCACCGAATCATCGGAGACCACCGTGTACCCACCCACACAGCCCTACGACCAGGGTTCGGGCGCCATGGACAGCGCGCTCACCCAACATCTGCAATCGCACCGGCAATTCCTGGACGGACAGCTGGACATGGCCCGAGGGCTCGCGGGCGTACTGAGCGGCGGCCCGCTGGACGAGGCCACCGTGCGCGCCATCGAGGCCGTCAAAGAGCACGCCGTCGCGATCAGCGAAAGCCATTCGCGGGCAAGCGATGTACTCGGCCAGCTCGCTCAGCTCGAGAGCGGCGTTGCCCTCGCGCCCACCGTGACACCGTCGCATCGGGTGCCACGCACCGCGATCGAGTCGGCCCCGGTACGCCCACCGCTGCACGCCGCGCCGAACGCTCCGCAGCCGCAGCCGCAGCCGCAGCCGCAGCCGCAGCCGCAGCCGCAGCCGCAGCCGCAGCCGCAGCCGCAGCCCGCTTCGGTCTCGGCGGCCGCACCCGCGACGGCACCTGCGCCCACATCCGCCGCCCAAACGAACGGTCACGCGCGCACCGAAGCAGCCCCCGCGCCGGCAGCGACCCCGGTCGCCGCCGCAGCCCCCACCAGCGGCCCCACGGTCGACGATCTGCGCCTGGCCCTGCGCGAGGTGGTAGCCGCGCAGACGGGATACCCGGTCGAGATGGTCGACTCCACCATGGATCTGGAAGCAGACCTGGGTGTGGATTCGATCAAGCGGGTGCAGGTGATCGGCGCGTTGCAGGAGCGTTTTCCCGAGCTGCCGAATCTTGGCCCTGAGCAGCTGGGTTCGCTGCGAACGCTCGATCAGGTCGCCGAAGAGCTCGGTGCGCCAACGCTGAACGGTCCTGCGGCGGAGTCGAGTCCAGAGTCTCCGGCGTCCGCCGCATCCGCGAATTCCGTCCCCTCGGTGGATGATCTGCGTCTTGCCTTGCGTGAGGTGGTCGCGGCGCAGACGGGCTATCCGGTGGAGATGGTGGATTCCACGATGGATCTGGAGGCGGATCTTGGTGTGGATTCGATCAAGCGGGTGCAGGTGATCGGTGCGTTGCAGGAGCGTTTTCCTGAGCTGCCGAACCTGGGCCCTGAGCAGTTGGGTTCGCTGCGAACTCTGGATCAGGTCGCTGATGAGCTCGGCGCGGCGAACAGTGCGGCGGCAGTGGGGGAGTCGCCAACACTGGCGGCTGATCTCAGCGGTCCCTCCGTAGCTGATTTGCGCGTCGCTCTCCGCGAAGTGGTTGCGGCGCAGACGGGTTACCCGGTGGAGATGGTGGATTCCACGATGGATCTGGAGGCGGATCTTGGTGTGGATTCGATCAAGCGGGTGCAGGTGATCGGTGCGTTGCAGGAACGTTTTCCTGAGCTGCCGAATCTCGGTCCTGAGCAGTTGGGCATGCTGCGAACTCTGGATCAGGTCGCCGATCAGCTCGGCGCAGCGAGTAGTGTTGCAGCACTGGATATTTCGTCGGGACAGGACGCGGGTGTCACGGCGGCCGGTGTCGATTCCGCGAGCGCGGGACGGTCGGTCGACGAACTGCGCCAGGCATTGCGCGAGGTGGTTGCCGCGCAGACGGGCTATCCGGTGGAGATGGTGGATTCCACGATGGATCTGGAGGCGGATCTTGGTGTGGATTCGATCAAGCGGGTGCAGGTGATCGGTGCGTTGCAGGAACGCTTCCCTGACCTACCGAACCTCGGGCCCGAACAGCTCGGCACGCTGCGCACGCTCGATCAGGTCGCCGAGGAGTTGGGTGTGGCCGGCGGTGATGTCTACCCAAAAGCTGAGGCCGCGGCCGGTACGCCGCGGCACCTCGTAGAACTGGTCACCCTGCCCGCCGTCGACCAGGCTGTCGCGCCGTACGGCGACAGCGCCACGGTCGTATTGCTCGACCTCGGGTCGGGCGAAACCGAGTGCACCGCACTGGAATCGGCGTTCACGCGCCGTGGCTGGTCGGTACGTCGACACACGATCGAGGATCTCGATACCGTCGAACACCTCGATGTGTGCGTGGGCGTACTCGGAAATGTGACTGAAAGCGTTGGGGTCGAAGGGGATTCAGCAGCACGTCGGCTCACCGACGCGATCGTCGCGGCGGGTCGACTTACGCCGAAGTTGCTCGCCGCGCCGTACACGGCAGCGTTCGTCACGGTGACCAGGCTCGATGGTCACCTGGGTTTGCTCGGAACCGCGTCCACGGAGGACGCTCTGCTCGGCGGTGTCGGCGGAGTGGTCAAAACCCTTACCGCGGAGGTGCCGTCGCTGCTGTGCCGGTCGCTGGATATCGACCCGACGATCGAGGACGCGCGATTCGCGACGCTGGTGATCACCGAACTGTTCGACGTTGCCCGCGACACCCTCGAGGTCGGCATCGACGTCGAGGGCCGTCGTAGGACACTCGTGCCGAGTACACACGGTCCCGCTCGCACCGTCACCGAGATCCTTCCCGGTGATGCTCAGCCGCCGAGCCTGCTCACGGACTCGGATGTGCTGGTGGTGACCGGAGGAGCGCGCGGTGTCACGGCGACCTGCGTGCTAGCGCTGGCAGAACGCAGTGCGGCTCGGTTCGTGCTGCTCGGTCGCTCCGAACCGACCGACGAACCCGATTGGGCCACCGGGGTTCCCGACGATCAGCTCAAGCCGGTAGCGGTGCGCGCGCTCGCGGGCACCGGCGCAAAGCCGCGCGATATCGAGCGTGCCCGCGCCGATGTGCTCGCGAGTCGCGAGATTCGCGCCACGCTCGCCGCGCTCGGCACACGTGCGGATTACCTAGCCGTCGATGTCACCGACGAGGCCGCGGTGCGTACCGCACTCGCACCGTGGCACGACAGGGTCACCGGTGTGGTGCACGGTGCCGGAGTGCTGGCCGACTCGATGATCGGCGAGAAGACCAGCGAATCCATCGCTCGTGTGCTCGCACCCAAGATCACCGGTCTTCGGGCGGTACTCGGCGCACTCCCCGCACTGCGGCACCTGGTGCTGTTCACCTCGGTAGCCGGCCTGTTCGGCAACGCGGGACAAGCCGACTACGCCGCGGCGAACGAGGCGTTGACTCGATTCGCGGCCAGCTGGCGCCACGCACATCCCGACTGCCACGTGACGGCGATCGACTGGGGTGCGTGGGACGGCGGCATGGTGACACCTGCGCTGCGCGAACTCTTTACCGCACGCGGAATCGGTTTGCTCGCACCGGAGGTGGGTGCCGCGGCCTTCACCGAACAGTTCACCGAGGAACGCGCCGACGACACGGTTGTGCTCGTCGGACCCGCGCACTCGCTGTCGGGTCCCGCCGTGCCGGACGTACGGTCGGTGCGGGCAACGCGCTCGCTCACCGGACTCACCGACGATCCGATCATCCAGGCACACCGCATCGGCGAACATCTCGTGCTGCCAGCCACTTTCGGGCTCGGTGCGATGGTGCACGTCGTCGAGCGGCGGCTGCCGGGGTACACGGTGCTCGGCGTGCGTGATTTCCAGGTGCTCAAAGGGCTGGTCTTCGACCGCGAGGTGGGGCAGCTGGAAATCGAGTTGGCGCCGGGTGCTGCTGTCGATGGGTACACCTCGATCCTGGTCACTGTGCACGGCGACAACGGGATTCACTTCCGTGCCACGCTCCTTGCCGCCACCGGAGACCCGGAATACTCTGCACGGCAGACGATTCCGACGCTCTCCGGGAGCACGACCGATATCTACCGCGCGGGCATCCAGTTCCACGCGCCCGCGCTCCAAGGGCTGACCCTGCGCGGCGCCTCCGACGAGGCACTGGTGTTCGACTGTGCGCTGCCGTCCACGGTGGTCGCCGATGGCGCATACACGGGCAGGCTGCACGATCCGGTGCTGGCCGATCTGCTCCTGCAAGGTCCTCCGGTGCTCGGCCACCGACTGCTCGGCTCCGCGTGCCTGCCACTGGGGGTCGCGCAGGTCGAATATTTCCGACCACTGCCCACCGGTGAGTCGTTCGTGCTTACCGTGGACAACGCGCGCGTCGGCCGGTACGACGCGCGCATCGACGCCACCGCGAGCACGGTGAACGGTGATTTGTTGCAACGGTTCTCGGGCGTCGTCGTGGTGACGACCCCTGATCTGACGGAGAAGTTCCAAACCTCGGTGAGGAGGTGGATGGCATGACAGTTCTCGATTTCGACGAACCGGATTTCGACGGAGCGGCCTTCGATCCGACGGGGAGGGCTGGCTCGGTGGCCCCTGCCGCGGGCGCGACGCAGTTGGGCGGCGCTCTGGCGACCGGCGGACAATCGACCCCCGAGGCCGCTGACTCGACAACGACACGAGGCAAACCCGGCGTGCAGTGGGGTAGTTCGCAGCCAGCGACACCGGCGCGCCGGCCCGCCGCGGTAACCGCCCCGGAGGCGACCACCCGAATGCCCAACCCACTCAGTGAGCTTCGTGCGGGCGTCGTCGCCGCACATCAGGCGGCGATGCGAGCGCAACTGGCCCTGCAACGGGCAGCATGGGACAGCGCATTCGATGCTGACACGACAGCGTCGGCGGGTGCCCTAGTGAAGGCTGTGCCACGGTCGGTTGGGCAGGGAACTTCGCCGCAGCCGCGCCCTGCCTCCGGGGTAGAGTCTGCGTCGCGGTCGAGTGCGGAGAGTGCGCCGGGGGTAACGTTCACGCCGCCAGCGTTGTTCACACCGCAGTCGCGTAGCGCGTTCGGTGCGGAACCCGCACCGCACTCGTTCCGGCATAACGCATCTGCGGCCGCGTTCGCGCCGGAAGCATCGTTCAAAGCCTTGGCGCGTACGGCTCGTACCCGATTGGATCGCGCGGCACTCGAACTCCTCGCGCACGGTGACATCGTCGGTGCGTTCGGCGCGCAGCACGCGCGCCGTGACGTCGAATCGGTGGCGCGGGTGGCCGCGCGATCGCCGCTGGTGCTGACCGAAGTGGCTGTCATCGAGCTGTACGGTGGAGCCGGAAAGGGCAGTGTCACCGCGTATTTCGAGGGCTCGACGAGCGCGGCGGTGGCCCAGGCCGCCGAGGTGTTCGCACTCTTCACCGGCATGCATTTGTGCCTGTCGAACAGCACCTTGCATGCCGAGACGATCGGCGACGCCGGGGTCGGTACCGGCTTCCTCGAGCTTGTCGTCGACGAACTCGACTTGGTGCCGAGGCCGCACCTCACCGCGACGGCGACCGTCGCCGGTGTCGCGATCGGTGTCCGCCTCACCGTAGATGAGGCCGCTGGCGCACAGGTCGGCCCAGGTCAAGCTGCACCGGGCACTCTGCTCAACGAGTTCCACATGGCACATCTCGCCCGCGGTGACCAAGCCATCGCCATGGGGCCCGAATTCGCCGAATACACCGGCGTGCGTGCGACCCGTCTACCAACGGGCGGCCTGCTGCTGGTGGATCGTGTCCTCGAATTCGACGGCGCGCGTGGAAAAATGGACTCGGCCACCTACGTCACCGAGTACGACTCACCGGCCGACTCCTGGTACTACGCCGACACCGCCAACGGCTCCATGCCGCACTTCGTCTATATGGAGACCTCCTTGCAGGCGGCGCTGCTGATGGGCTATTACGCGGGGCCGACGCTTTCCCAGCCGGGTACCACCCTGAGTCTGCGCAATCTAGGTGGAACGGCCACGGTCTCGCGTCGAGTCGACTTGCGGGACAAGACGATCAGCCAGACTTCGCGGTTGTTGTCGACCACGTTGTTGCCCGGCTCGTCGTTGCAGACCTTCGACTACACGCTCAGCGTCGACGGCGAACCTTTCTACACCGGCGAAACCATGTTCGGCTACTTCGACGACCGCGCGTTGGCCAATCAGACCGGCCTCGACGCGGGCAAGGACGCCCCGAGTTGGCTGGAACGCCACCGGGACGCCACCGTGCGGACCATCGACGTGGCCGCGCGCCGCGACGACCCGAACGCGCCCCTGTGCTCCCGTCGCGATTTGGCGCTGATCGACCGCATCGAAGTGGTCGACGGCGGCGGTGACTACGCGGCGGGCTACCTGCACTCGCTGCGCGAAATCGATGCCACCGACTGGTATTTCGCCCGGCACTTCTACCTCGACCCGGTGATTCCCGGATCGCTCGGGGTGGAGTCGGTGATCCACGCCGTCCAGGAATGGATGCTCGACGCCGGGTTCGCCGACACGCTTACCGACCCGGTTTTCGGCATCCCCGCCGACCTACCGTTCAGCTGGCGCTACCGAGGCCAATTCCTCCCCACCGATTCGACGGTGCGATTGGAAGCACACATCAAGGAGGTGCGCCGCGACGAGCACGGTGTGACCGTCCTGGTCGACGGCTCGCTGTGGAAGCCGGGCCTGCGAATCTACGAACTCACCGATCTAGCCGTAGAGCTGCGCGAACGAGAGGTCTCGCAATGAGCCTGGGCGCTGGGCGCTGCGACTCTGGCCCCGTACTTGTGCGCGCCACCTGTTGGTGGGCGGCACCGAGAGTCAGCGCGGACTATGAGCGCTGATGAATTGAACCGCCGCCCGCGAACGCATTCGTGCGCATCGGCACTGTCGGCGGCCGAGTCGGGCCGCAGCGGCGTTGTATCGCGCGGTCCTGGTGGCGGGTATCGCTGCCCGGGAATGCTTTCGCGCGCAGCGGCGCCGTTGATTACTGAGCCCCGCGGCAAGGGTGTGGTTTCGCGTCGTGCTGGTGGCGGGGGTCGGTGTTCGCGGGTGCTTTCGTGCACGTCGGCGGCGGCATCTTGGCTGGTTGAGTCGGGCCGCAGTGGCGTTGTCCCCCGCTCGGGTGGTGGGTGTCGCTGCTCGCGTGTGCTTTTGCGTGTGTCGGTGTTGTTGATTGGTGAGTCCGGCGGTGAGTGCGTTGTTTCGCGTGGTGCTGGTGGTGGGTGTCGCTGCCCACGAAAGCTTTCGTGCGCATCGGCGCCGGTGATGACCGAATCCGACCGCGCGAGCTCTTTATCGCGCCGAGGCGTCGGCTGGAACCGGCTGTCCAAGGGGGATTTCGGGGCTCTCAGGGGTGGGTGCTCGCAGTGCACCGGCCAGCCGCCCGGCTCTAGTGAGCAGGGCATGAATCTGTTGTTCATCGCAGAACTTAGGGACAGGTTATGACAACGACCGAAGTCGAGACGATCGCACGGACCGCGGACGAGATCGCTGCTGTGCTGCTGGATGTGCACCGGCCCGCCTGGTTCGTGAGCTACGAAGGCAGGGTGGGGGTGACCTCGTCCGAGCGGCTTGCCGCAGCTGGTGAGGTGCTCACCGCCGTAGGGTCTTTGTCGCCGGAATCACTTGGAGACAAGCGATTTCGTGTCGCGCACGGCGTGCGCGCGGCCTACTGCGCTGGCGCGATGGCCAATGGGATCGCTTCGGTGCCGATGGTGACGGCGATGGCCGACGCCGGATACCTCGCCTCCTACGGCGCGGCGGGGGTGGCGCCGCGCGCGGTGGAGAGCGCCCTCGCCGAGCTCAGCCGGACCTTGGGCACAAAGCCGTTCGCGTGCAACCTGATTCACAGCCCGTCCGAACCCGCGTTGGAGCGCGCCATCGTCGACTCGTGTTTACGGCACGAGGTCCGTTGCGTGGAGGCTTCGGCCTTCATGAATCTCACCGCAGAAGTGGTGCGCTACAGGGTGGCCGGGCTCGTCGCGGATCAGCAGGGGCGGGTCGAGGTAGGTAACCGGCTGGTGGCAAAGGTGTCTCGCGTCGAGGTGGCGGAGCTGTTCTTGCGGCCAGCGCCCGCGGTATTGCTGCGCGAACTGGTCACCTACGGCGCGGTGACCGCCGAACAAGCCCGCCTTGCCGAGCAGGTGCCGATGGCCGATGACATCACCGCCGAAGCCGACTCGGGCGGCCACACCGACCGCCGCCCCCTGCTGGTGCTCTTACCGGAACTGCTCGCGGCCCGTGACCGCATTGCCGCCGAGTTCCCCGCGGCCGCGACGGTCCGCATCGGTGCCGCGGGCGGAATCGGCACCCCGCAGGCGGCCGCCGCCGCGTTCGCGCTCGGCGCGGCCTACGTGGTGACAGGCTCGGTGAACCAGTCGACCCGCGAGGCCGCCCAGTGCGAAGCGACCAAAAAGCTGTTGGCGACAGCGGGTTTCGCCGACTGCGTGATGGCGCCGTCCTCGGACATGTTCGAACTCGGCGTCCAGGTACAGGTGCTGCGGCGAGGCACCATGTTCGCCGGTCGCGCCCAACGCCTCTACGACACCTACCGCGCCTACGACGGGATGGACTCGCTTCCGGAGACATTGCGCGCCGACCTGGAACGCACCCTGTTCCGCCGCCCCCTCGAACAGGTATGGCACGACTGCGTCGACTTCTTCACCGAACGCGATCCCGCCCAACTCGTCGGTGCCGAAGCAGACCCGAAACGCAAGATGGCCTTGGTCTTCCGCTGGTACCTGGGCTTGTCCTCCGGCTGGAGCATCCGCGGCGAAGCCGACCGTGCCGCTGACTATCAGGTCTGGTGCGGCCCCGCCATGGGCGCCTTCAACACCTGGACTGCGGGCACCTATCTCGCTGACCCGACCAACCGCCACGTCGCCGACATCGCCGACCAACTGATGCTCGGCGCCGCCTACCTCACTCGAGTAGCCCAACTCCGCACCGCGGGCGCACGTCTTCCCGCAGCAGTCGGCCACTTTATCCCACAACCGCCTGCGCAGGGCTGACTACGCGAACGCCGTTGCTCGACCGGGGCCACCACGATGCGGCCCCGGTGCGACGCAGACTCAGCGGGGCGTGGCGAGACCGGGCAATACGGGTGCTTCGAACTCGACGGTGGCACCGACGTCGCCTTGTTCGAGCGGCGGCTGATGGTCGATTCTCCGAGGGGGCGGACGATTCCGGTGATGCCACAGGTGGATTCGGCGCGGGGTGGTGCTCCGCGTGGATGACGTGGCCGCCGCGGTACGCGAGGGCGATTTCCGTGTGCGCGCACGGCCTGGGCGCCGACCGACCAGGCCGACTCGGGAATGCGGGTCGCGCATCTGCGAGCGCCCGAGGGAACCGTCGTCGAATTCGCCAGCTGGTAGTAAAACCCGAGTCGGTGGGTCTGGCCGGTCCCCGATTGTGCGACGTCGCGAACGTGATGGACAGCACGCAGACTCGACGGCGCATCACATCCCGCACGGTGGGATGAGCGCCATGCGTCGGCAGCGCAGCCCGGCCGCTCGGAGCTTTCGGGTAGCGCATCTGTGGGCGCCTGCCGCCGGTCTCATGCGGCGGGCGGTGGGTGGTGTTGGTGTAGCCATTGTTGGTGTTGTTGTCGTTGGTGTTCGCGGCGGTGATGGATCCGGGTGAGGGCGGCGGCGAGTAACTCCGAAGCGCGGTGGCGGTGGTTGATTTTCGGGGTTCGCGTGGGATCGATATGGGCAGGTGCGATCCACCCGGTTCGTCCCGGATATGCGGAATCATTGTCCATGACAACGGTTTTCCAACCGCCCGGGCCGTCGTGAATCAACGCGTGGCAAGCATCGCAGGCCAATGTTTCGTTGGTGATGTCTGTGGGTCCGCCCTTGGCGGCGTCGCGAACATGGTGGACAGCGCACAGACTCGCCGGTGCGTCACACCCCGGACGCGAGCAGCCCCGCACGGTGGCGATGAGCGCCATGCGTTGTTCGCGGGTCGCGAGGCGTTTCGTGGTCCCGAAATGTAAAGGGACGCCAGCATGGTCGAATACCACCAGGAACGGTTTCGAGTGTTGCGCCAGTTCCAGTGCTTCCCGCATCGGGACCGCGCCGCCGGTCGCGGTGGTCGCGACACCGGCGGATTTCTCGACCTCCGCCACGCTCATCGTCAGTATCGTCGACACTGGTACGCCCCGGTGGGTGCCCCACCCCGCTGTGTTGTCGGGGTGCAGGATCGCCAGGAAAGCGTCGTGGGTGCGTTGCGCGGCGCTGCGCCGATCACGACCGGCCGCGGACGCGAGCACGTCACGGTCGACCGACTCGATGCCACGGGGGCTGTCGGGGTCTTCGGGATTGCACATGCCGGGACGCGCGTATTTCGCGACGAGTGGATCCAGCAATGCCCGCAGCGTCGGGGTGATTTCGCCGCTGATCGGTGACATACCGTCCGCGCGTTGGGCTCCGATAATGATGCCGCGCATGCGTTGCCGGTCGATATCGTCGGTGAGTGTGCCTTCGGGGTCGAGGTGCGCCAGGATCCGATCCCCGACTTTCGGTATGTCGTCGGGTGACCCGTCACGCGCGAAGTCGGCGAGTATCTCTTCTGCTGCCTGCATATCTGTGTGCGGAGTCGATGCGGGGACACGTTTCATCACCTTCGCGATATGACGCGCATGGTCGGTGGAGATCTCGCCCTGTCGCAAAGCTTCTGCGGTGTGCGGCAACTCGGGTTCGCGGACGCTGCCGTCCATGGCATGCCAGGCCCCGAGGCTCATGGCAGCGTTGACCCGTGCGCCAGCTTCCACGTGCGAGAGCCGCAGTGTCTGCATCAAGAACTTCTTCAGCGCGCGAACTCCCGCTCGTGCGGGCATCCCACGATCGGAGACCTCGACCAGGGTCGCAATGCTTGCTGAGGCGAGCATCCTGGTCGCGGTTTCGATTTCACGCAATTGATCGAGAACTTGTTCATCCGACAGTGGAGTGCAATCACGATCAGATAACTGGCTGACAGCATCGAGCAACCCAAGACCTGCCTGGCGCGGCGAGTTGCTTTGTTCCCCCATGCCCACATATTACCGACAGCTATCACCATTCGCCAGCGCAATTATGCTGTTGAGCAGCGCATTTCAGAATCCTATTCCATTTCACCACGCCCGGTCCTGAACTAGTCCGTCTGCACCAGAGATCACTCCCACAGCGAGGAGGAGACGCGGCGTCATCACGAACGCTTCCTCGAATTCTTCGCGCGCTTCCTCGCCGACGACACCGACGAGTCCCATCCGTCGACGGTTGGGTTCGGATCAGGCGCGGCAGCGCGGACCGGCCGCTCAGGGCTTGCGGGCGACGATCGCGTAGCCGGGGACCCTGGTGTCATACGACTTCGGCGTCTCGATGCCGTTGTTGCGCCATTGGTGGAGCTGGACGATGCCGGGCTCGACGAGTTCCAGGTCGTCGAAGAAGCGTGTTACCTGTTCCTTGTCGCGCGCTTCGAGGGGAATGCCGCTCGCTTCGTAGGAGGCCATGGTCTTGGCGATGGTTTCGGGGTCGAAGTCCGCGGTGAGGTGCGACATCACCAGGTGTGAGCCGGGGGCGAGGGGCTCGAGCAGGGTGCGCACGATGTCGTAGACGCGCTCGCCGGTAATGAAGTGCGCGAGGGCGATGATGCTCAGCGATACCGGCTTCGACAGATCCAGCGTCTCCCGCAGCTCCTGCGACTCGAGGATAGTTCGCGGTGCGGTGATGTCGGCGTGGATGTACTGCGTCTTGCCCTCGGGGGTGCCGCTGAGCAGCGCTCTGGCGTGCGCGAGCACGATCGGATCGTTGTCGGCATACACCACACGGGATTCCGGGGCGATCTCCTGAACTATCTGGTGCAGATTGGGTTCGGTGGGGATACCGGTGCCGATGTCGAGGAACTGGCGAATGCCGTTCTCGGCGAGGTAGCGCACCGCCCGATTCATGAACTCGCGGTTGGAGCGGGCGCCGAGACGCGCGTCGGGGATGGCGATCTCGATTTGTTCGGCGGCGAGCCGGTCGGCCTCGTAGAAGTCTTTGCCGCCGAGCAGGTAATCGTAGATCCGGGCAGAATGTGGTGTGTCCTGGTGCAGGTCCATATCGTTCACATCTGTCACATCGTCGCCCCTTCCTCACGAGCATCGATCGGGTGAGTACTTGCCGCGGGGGTCGCCGCCGGTCGAACCGCGGCCGCTCGCGCTCAGGGCTTACGTGCGACGAGGCCCCAGCCGGGTATGCGGGTGTCGTAGGACTTGGGGGTTTCGATGCCGTCGTTGCGCCACTTGTGGAACTGGATGAGGCCGGGCTCGACGAGCTCGAGATTCTCGAGGAAGCGTGCGACCTGTTCCTCGCTGCGCGCCTCGATGGGGATTTCGTTCGCCTGGTAGCTTGCGACGGTCTTGGCGACGGTTTCCGCGTCGAAGTCCGCGGTGAGGTGCGTCATCACCAGGTACGAACCGGGAGCCAACGCCGCCAGTAGGGTGCGGACGATGTCGTAGATCTGGGCACCGGGAACGAAGTGCGCGATCGCGATGAGGCTCAGCGCGACGGGCTGCGAAAGATCCAGCGTCTCCCGCAGTTCCGAGGACTCCACAATGGTGTTGGGTGCGGTGAGGTCGGCGTGAACGTACTGCGTTCTCCCCTCGGGGGTGCCGCTGAGCAGTGCCCTTGCGTGCGCGAGCACGATCGGGTCGTTGTCGACGTACACCACACGAGATTCTGGTGCCACGGTCTGAACCACCTGGTGCAGGTTGGGTTCGGTGGGGATGCCGGTGCCGATGTCGAGGAACTGGCGGACCCCGTTCTCGGCCAGGTACCGCACGGCGCGGTTCATGAACTTGCGGTTCTCCCGCGCGACCAAGCGGACGTCGGGAATGGCGGTCTCGATCTGATCGGCCGCGAGCCGGTCGACCTCGTAGAAGTCTTTCCCGCCCATGAGGTAGTCGTAGATTCGGGCCGAATGTGGTTTGTCCTGGCGTAGATCCACGCCGTTCACCTCGGCCACGTTGCCACTCCTTCATCACGAAATATCCATCGGGAAATAATTGCTGTATCTAGAGGTTACGTGCTCGCCGTTACCGTCGCTGCGGCTTGCGCCACATCGCCGATGTCCCGCGTCGGGACGACCGGTGTGCGGCACGGCCGAGCAGGGGTCGAGTACCCCCGCGTACCAGGTACTGAAACCTCTTCTCACGCAGGGAAACCAGACTTCGGTGCAGCTCTCGACGGCCAGGTCGGCGGCGTATATGGTTGCGCCGCAATCACATAGCGCGAGACAGAATGGTTGACATGACCAGCTTTCCCCTGTTGGAGCCGTCCGACTGGGCATACCGAGATCGAATGTCGCACTGGCGCACCGGGCCCGAGGATTCGACCGCACCCATTGTGGTCATGGCCGAGGACGCCGGCGACGAGTACCGAATGTCCGGATTCGACCCGAAATCGGTGGATATCCGACAACTATGGGCCACCATGTCGGCGAATCTGAGCAGGCTGCGTTACCGCTGGGAGATCAGCGAAATCCTTACCCTGCCGGTCGCGACCTGTTCCGGCAACGACCTCGCCTCGGAAAAGGTACTCGACCCCGCTGCGATGACCCAGGCGCAGGAACTGCTCGGCACCGACCGAATCCTCGTGTCGGTGCCGAGACGAACCTGCATCTACGCGGTGCCGTACGCGCTGACCGAGGCGCAGTCGATGCTGTTCTCCAAGGTGGTGCGCACGACCTACCAGGACGATTCGCACGGCAACGGCGCGATCACCCCCGGCGTTTTCGTGGTCGAGGACGGCAGGATCACCGACTTCATCAGCGATCCGCAGGTGTCGGTCGCCGCGGGCTGAGCCGTTACTTCAACCCCGACCGCACGAACGCGTTCACGATGTGGCGCTGGAGCAGCAGATACATCACCAGCACAGGCAGGCATGCCAGGCTCGCCAGCGCCATCATCGGCCCCCACTGATCGCCCTCGGTACCCATGAAGCTGCGCAGCCCCAGTTGCAAGACGCTATTGGACTGCCGCAGCACCACCGCGGGCCAGAAGTACTCGTTCCATGCGTTGATGAACAACAGGATCCCGAGCGCGGCCAGCGCGGGCCGCAGATTCGGCACGATCACCGTCCACAGAATCGACCAGGACGAGCGCCCGTCGATCTTCGCCGCCGCGACCAGCTCCTTCGGGAAACTCGCCATGTGTTGGCGCAACAGCAGCACCGCCAGCGCCGAACACAGCGTCGGAACCACAACGCCCACCAGCGAATTGATCAATCCGAGGTTGGTGAGCAGCACGTAGTTCGGCAGCATCGTCACCTGGAACGGCACCAACCAGGTGCCGACGAACGCGAGATACAGCAGATTGCGCAGCGGAAAGGTGTACATCACGAAGGCATAGGAGGCCAGCAAGGCCACCAACAACTGTCCGACCGCCGAGAACACCGCCACGAAGAAGGTATTGCCGATCAGTCCGAGCACGTCGACCTTCGCCGCCGCGTCGGTGTAGTTGGCGATCGAGATCGGCCACGGCAGCGGCGAGAGCGAGGTGACATCCTCGGGTCGGCGCAGCGAGGTGGCCAGCAGCCAGTAGATCGGGAACACACACACCAGCGCCGTCCCGGCGAGCAGCGTGTGGCTGCCCACCCGGCGGAGTCGATCAATCATCATGGAAGGCAACCTTTTCCGAGATCCACACCAGAATCCCGGCGACCACGCCGAATCCGGCGAACAACAACACCCCCGCCGCCGCGCTGAGCCCGGCGTCGAAGCTGTGGAAGGCGAAATCCCACAGCAGGTAATAGATATTGGTGGTCGACTGTGCGGGACCACCCTGGGTCATCGAGTCGATCAACGGGAATGTCAGTGTCGGACTGAGCAATACGGTGGTCAGCACGAGAAACAGCACCGTCGGCGACAGCAGCGGGAAAGTGATCCAGCGCCGGATCTGGCCCGCGCTGGCGCCGTCGACCCTGGCCGCCTCATCGTAGTCACCGCTGATCCCCGCCATCGCGGCCCACACCACCAGCACGGCGAAGCCGAGCAACTGCCAGCCGGTGATCACGATGATCACCAGGTGCGCGGTGCTCGCGTCGTAGACCCAGTTGCGATCCGAGCCGAGAATCCGGTCGACGAAGCCGCTGCCGGGGTGCAAGAGCCACCGCCACACCGCCGCGGCGGCCACCGGCGCCACCAGGAACGGCACGAACACCAATGCCTGGTAGATCGTTCGAGCGCGCGGCCCCACGCGTTTGGTCGCCGCCGCCAGCAGCAACGGAAGGACCACGGTGAACGGCAGCAGGCCGAGGATCAGCACGCCGGTGCGGCCGATCGAATCCCAGAACGCGGGAAGCTCGGCCAGTCGTTCGTAGTTGCCGGTGCCGACGGGCTTCATCGGCGAGGTCGGCAGCAGATTCCACGAATAGGTCGACAGCTGCATCGCCTGTACCAGCGGTCGGTAGATCCACACCACCAGCAGGATCAGCGCGGGAGCCAGATACAGGTACGGCACCACCCACCGCCCCACCCGGCGAAACCGGGCGCGGCGGTGGACGACAACAGCCTCCGGCGCCGAGGCGGCGTCCTCGGCAGGTGTCGTGCCGGGTGAGTCGATGACGAACATGCCGATTACCCTGCCCGCGCGGACAATTCGACCAACTGCGCGAGCACCTCGGCTTCGGCCCTGTCGTAGACGCTGGCGGCGGGCGTCGCCTCGATCGCGGTCGCTACCAGCGCGGAGCCGGGTACGGCTCCCTCGAGTACATCGATGCGGCTGTACCCGAAGCCGACCAGCCCACGGTGGCGGCCAGCGGGGGCGAACGTGTCGATCCGATACGACATCGCGGGCCCGATCCACACCGGGATCCCGGCGATCGCGGCCGCGCCGGTGAGATGGTTGTGTCCGCAGATGATCAGCCCCACATCGGTGCCCGCGATCACCTCGGCAAGCCGTTCGGGCTGCTGCAACCGCAGGTATTCGGTGGTCGCGACGGGGGACTGGACCGGGGGGTGGTGCAACACGAGCAGCGTGCCGTGTTCGGCGGGCTCGCGCAGTTGCTCGGCCAGCCAATCCAGCTGCTGCTGCTCGAGCCGTCCGTCGTGATGGCCTGGCGTCGTACTGTCGAGCGCGACGATCCGCAACCCGGAAACCTCGACCGTCCGATCGTGCGGTGCGTGTGGATCGACTGCGCCGGCGTCGATTCCGAGCAGTTCGACGGCGAAAGGTGTGCGCTCGTCGTGATTGCCCATCACGTAGACGAGTTCGGCGCCGAGTTCGGCGGCCACCGGTTCCACCGCGTCGCGCAGTCGGCGGTAGGCCTGCGGCGACCCGCTGTCGGTGAGGTCACCCGACAGCACGAACGCGTCGATCTTGCGGCCAGCGGAGCGGATTTGGTCGAGTACCCGGCTGAGGTTGTCGTAGGTGTCCACCGCGCCGTGCACCCGCTCGCCCTCGGGGCGGATGTGGGTGTCGGTCAGCTGGAGGATCGTGACGGCGCTCATGACGCGGGCAGGAGGTCGGCGGCCTGCTGGGCCGCGGCGGTCAGGGTGGGCTGCGGGTCCTTGCCCTGGAAGACGACGGCCTCGACGGCGTCCATCATGCCGTCGCGGATCTGCAGGTAGTTGGTACCCGGCATCGAGACCCACGGCTCCATCGTCGCCAACTGCGCGACATTCGGGCCGAGCAGCGGATTACGCGCCGACCAATCCTGCAGGCCGTTCGGATCGTCCATCAGTCCGGTGCGCAGTGGTAGATAGCCGATGCCCTTGGCGATCTTGGTGTAGGCCGTTTCGCTGGTGAGGAATTTGATCAACTCCCACGAGGCACGCTGCTTTGCCGGGTCCTTCGACAGGATGTGCAGCGACGCACCGGAATTCGTCGGCACCGTCGGGGCAGCGCCGAAGCTCGGCATGGGTGCCGAACGCAGGTCCCACTTGTCCTTCGCGCCGGAGACGAAGGTGCCCTGCACCGAGCTGGTCTCCAGGATCATCCCGATCTCGCCGCGTCCGAAGGCCTCGTAGCCCTGCTGCTGATTCAGTTTGGGCATCGCGCCGGAATCGACCAATCGCTTGCCGAACTCCGCCACCTGAACGGCGGGCTGTTCGGCGTAGGTGAGCTGGGTGCGGTCCTCGGAGATCACCCTGCCGCCGTTGGAGCGCACCAGCGACTGGAAGCACCAGTCCTTGGCGGTCTTGGTGAGGCAGTCGATGTAGATGCCGCCCTTGCCGGTCTTGTCGGTGATCGCGTCGGCGGCGGCGGTCGCCTCCTGCCAGGTTGTCGGCGGCTTCGCCGGATCGAGACCGGCCTGCTCGAACAGTGAGGCGTTGAAATACAGCACCGGCGTGGAGAAGACGAACGGAATGCCGTAGGTGTGCCCGTCCCAATCCGCCAGCGTGCGTGCCCTCGGTGCGTAGGAGTGCCGCACGCCGTCGAAGTTCTGCTGCAATTCCTGCGTGCCGACCAGCTCATCGATCGGCTCGGCGCCGAGTTCGTGAATGGTGTAATCCAGGTCGCTGAAACCCAATTGCGCCACATCAGGCGGGGTGCCCGCGACCATCTGGTTCTGGATACTCGAGATGGTGTCGGTCGCCGGATTCGGGCTGTTGCCCTGCGGCTTCTGCGCGGTCACCGTGATGTTCGGGTGTGCCGTGCGGAATTCGTCGAGTAACGAGTTGAAGGTGTTTGTCCACGCACCCGCGAGTCCGTAGTTGTAGGACTCGAACACGATCGAGACCTGCTGGTCGGCCGCGAGCGGCGCGACCGGTTCGGTGCGATCGTTCGCTTCGGTGGTGGTGGCGCCCAGTCCGCCGCACGCGCTGAGCGCGAGAGCGGTCGCCATCACCATGCCCAGAAAGGGCGCGGTGCGTTTCACGGTGTTCTCCTCATCGAGTGGTGTGGTGTGGTGGCGTGCGCAGAAGCAGAATTGAAGTCAGGTGGTGGTGGCGCCGAGTTCGGTGCGCGTGGTGGGGGTGAGGGCGGTCGTGGTCACCTTGCCCGGGGAGGGTGCGGTGCAATTCACGGTGTTCTTCTCGTCGGGTGGTGTGGGGCAGCAGAATTGAAGTCAGGTGGTGGTGGCGCCGAGTTCGGTGCGCGTGGTGGGGGTGAGGGCGGTCGTGGTCACCTTGCCCGGGGAGGGTGCGGTGCAATTCACGGTGTTCTTCTCGTCGGGTGGTGTGG
>NZ_BAABJM010000004.1:404712-508991 GCF_039543305.1 Nocardia callitridis
TGGGGCAGCAGAATTGAAGTCAGGTGGTGGTGGCGCCGAGTTCGGTGCGCGTGGTGGGGGTGAGGGCGGTCGTGGTCACCATGTCCGGGGAGGGTGTGGTGCGTTTCACGGTGTTCTCGTCGTCGGGTGGTGTGGTGGCGTGCGCGGAGACATAATCAGCATCAGCATCAGGCAGTCGCTACGGCGGGTGCTGGGTGTTCAAACAGTGAACCCTGCTGTGGCTGGTGCCAACTCATGCGCAAACCGGTGGCGGTATCGAACAAATGAATGTGCGCGGGGTCCACGCGCAACGCGATGGCGTCGTCGGCGTTCACCCCGGCGGGCCGCGGTGCGCGAGCACACAGCATGTGCTCGCCGGTACTGAAATGGATCAGTTCCTCGCTGCCGAGGTTCTCCACCATCGTGGCCTTACCTCGGATCTGCACACTGGCGGGATCCAGGCGCAACTGCTCGGGACGCACGCCCGCGGTGACCTCGACGTCCGCGCCGAACTCGGCCGCCTCGATCCCCAAGGCCGTGTCGATGCCGTCGGCGACGAGAAACAGCTCGCCGGCACGCTCGGTGACCACGGCGGGGAAAAGATTCATCGGCGGCGAGCCGAGGAACCCGGCAACGAACGTGGAATGCGGCCGGTCATACAGCTCGGTCGGCGTGCCGAGTTGCTCCACCCTGCCCGCATTCAGCAGGGCGATGCGGTCGGCCATCGTCATCGCCTCCACCTGATCGTGGGTGACGTAGAGGAACGTCGCGCCCAGACGGCGGTGCAGCGAGATCAGCTCGGCGCGGGTGGCGCTGCGTAGCTTGGCGTCGAGATTCGACAGCGGCTCGTCCATCAGGAAGGCTCCGGGATCACGAACCATGGCGCGCGCCAACGCGACGCGCTGCCGCTGTCCACCCGACAGGGCGGCGGGCCGGCGCCGAAGCAGCTCACCCAAGCCGAGCACGTCGGCCACCTGCTCGACTCGTTCGGCGATCGCGGCACGCGGAGTGCGCCTGGCGCGCAACGGGAATCCGATGTTCTTCGCCACGGTGAGGTGCGGGTAGAGCGCGTAGCTCTGGAACACCATCGCCAAATCGCGCTGCTGCGGTGCCTGGTCGGTGATGTCGTTGTCGTCCAGCAGTATTCGACCCGACGACGGCTCCTCCAGTCCCGCGATCATGCGCAGCAGAGTGGATTTGCCGCAGCCGCTGGGGCCGAGCAGTACCAGGAACTCGCCGTCGGCGATATCCAGGCTCACCGAGCGCACGGCGTACGGGTCGGCGTCGGTATCGTTTTTCGAGGCGCCGAATTTCTTCGACAGCTGCTCGATGCGCAGTCGTGCCACCAGTTCTCCTCAGTCCGGCAACCGGCCGGAGTCAATCCATGACGCGACTTTCGTCGCGATCGCGGGTGCGTCTTTCACCCACAGAAAGTGATCGCGGTGCGCCACCGTCGAGTTCTCGTCGGCGTGCCACCTGCTGACCCGCGCGCTCGGCATCCTCGATACCAGGAAATCGACGTTCGACTTCGGGCCGAGCACATCCTCCGACAGCGAGATGGCCAGTACCGGTGCGGTCAGCTCGCGCAGCAGCGAGTTGTACTTGCGCCGAGTGCCTTTCGGTCGGTAGTAGCTGGTCAGCGAATGCCACGACCAGTCACGCATCACCCCGCCCGGCATCGGTGCGGGAATGAGCACCCCGCCGGGCCAGTGGCCCTTCCAACGTGCGATCAATCCGATCCATTGGATCTGGCTCAACGCCTCGAACCAGCGTCGGGGACCGAAGGCCCACCAGAACACCGTGCCGGTGCCGATCACGGTCACCCCGGCCACGCGGTCGGGGTTCGCGGCCGCGAACAGCAGGGCCAGCTGTCCGCCGAGGCTGTGGCCGAACAGGTGGATCGGGGCGCCGGTGAAGCGTTCGGTCACCGCCGCGACCACCGCGGGCAGATCGGTCTCCAAGAGCTCCAGGTAGCCGAAATCCCGGTGCTCGCCCAACGGTGGCGTTGCCTCGCCTTGCGCGCGCAGATCCACCGTGGCGACCGAAAGACCCTGGGCGTGCAGCGCTTTCGCCAACGGCAGATAGGTCTTGGCCTTGACCGCCATCGCAGGCAGGATCAGCACCACCGGCGCGTCGGGTCGGCTGTTCGGGAGAAAACGCAGTGTCAGCACACAGCCATCGCCCGTCTCGACCCGCCGCGATTCGAGCGCGTTGAATTCAGAGCGCTTCTTCGGGGCTTCGGTGGTCACCGGTCGTCCCCGGCGATCGCGAGGTCGCACACATAGTCGAAGGTGAACTTCGCGACCAGCACGTCGCGGTCGTCCAACAGCGAAGCCTTGCCGGACAATTCGTGGCGTCCGGACACCGTCGCCGTCAACACCTCGGCCAACTCGCGCAGATCCACGGTGGCGATCGCGCGAATCCGACCCATCGCTGGCTTGCGGTAGGACGCGGTCGCGGTGCGCAGCACCAGACGCTCGACGGTGTGCAACCTGGTCGCCGCCGCGCCGACGAACGCCGCCGCGCCGCCGATATCGGCGGCGGTGAACAACGCGCCTGCGTGCACGGTGCCCATGTGGTTGCCGACCGTGTCACCGGCGGGGATCTCGACGACCGCGCGTTCGGCGCTCACCTCGGTCACCGCCGTGCCGATGTGGCGACCGAACGGCACCAGATCGTGCGACACCGCGCGCAGGTATTCGTAATCGACGGCGGCGGGGTCGAGTTCGGGATAGGCGGAGGCGAATCCGGCGATCTCACGGGTGGTCATGTGTTGTGCTCCCTCTCGGCGGATGGTTTGGGTTCGGTGCGGTGTGCTGGACGTTTGTGGCTGTGTTGGATGTCGGCTGCCTGCGTTGGTGGTGAGCGGTGCTCGACGTCGGCTGCCTGCGTTTGGTGCTGTGCGTACTGCGCGACGGGTGTTGAGCTGGCACGGCATCTCCGAGGGGTCCCTCGCAGATCCGAGTCAGCTGCCTGTGCTCGATGCTGTGCGTACCGCGCGACGTGCGATAGACCAGCGCAACACCTCCGAAGGCCCCTCGTATATCCGAAATGCCCTCGCCTCCACCAGGAACCGCGCCACCAGGTAGTCCTCGCAGACGCCGAGTCCACCGTGTAGCTGCACCGCGCGGTCGAGCACCCGCCAGACCGCCTCGGAGACGAAGGTTTTCGCGATCGACGCCTCGTGCCTTGCTTGCGAGGCCGTCGGTCCCTTGGCGTCGATGGTTTCGGCGGCACGCAGGATCAAGCCGCGTGCGGCGGCGATATCGATCTCGCTGTCGGCCACCAGACCCTGCGCGATTCCGTGCTCGGCGATGGGTGTGCCGAAGGACGTGCGGGTGCTGATGTGGCCGATGGCCAGGTGGTGCGCGCGCACCGCGAGACCCAACCAGTTCATGCAGAACACCAGGCGCGACGGGGCAAGCCGCACCTGCGCCAGCGCCAGACCCTGGCCGACCTCGCCGAGTACCGCCGCATCCGGCACCTCGCAGTCGGCGAAGGTGACCTCGCAGTGTCCGCCGGGTGCGCTGGTGTAGTCCAACGTCGGCATCCTGCGCCCGACCCGCAGTCCCGGGTTGTCCTGATCGACGAGGAACATCGTCGGCCCGTCGTTGGTGCGTGCGACACAGATGGTGAACGCCGCACCCTTGGCACCGGTGATCAGGTGCTTGGCACCGTTGATCACCCATCCGCGGTCGGTTTCCTCGGCCACCGTCTGCAACATGCCGGGATCCGAACCAGCGCCGGGACCCGGCTCGGTCATCGCGATCGACGAACGCACCGCACCCGAGGCCAGCGGTGCCAGATACCGTTGCCGCTGTTCGGCATTCGCGACATGGGCCAACAGGTGGATATTGCCGTCGTCGGGCGCCCACGCGTTCACCGCGATCGGGCCCAGCAGGCTCGCCCCCGCAGCCTCCAAGACCGCGGCCTGAGCGCGCGTGTCGAGGCCGAGGCCGCCGTACTCGGGGTCCGACAGCGGCCCGAATACGCCCGCTTCCTTGGCCTTCTTCTGCAACTCGAGCCGCAGCGCGTCGTCCATCACCCTGCCGTCGACGACAACCTCGCGTTCGACCGGAATGACCTGTTCGCGAATGAACTGGGTGGTCTTGTCCACCAATTGGCCCACTGTGCTCATGGCGCAAGTGTCGGCGGGGCGAGCAAGCCGAGGTCGGGGCGATAGTCAATGTCGATTGTGCGAATCGACTGCCCGTTTCTCTCGCACAGACCCCCACGGCGTCGGCGACGGTGATCGCGACGACGAGAGCCGGTGAGGGGACGAGATGACGGAGTTTCCGGTACGGGTGAGCGCCCGACATGACGAGGCGGCGGGCGTGTTCTCGCTCCAGTTGGCCGCCGTCTCGGGTGCGTTGTTGCCGTCGTGGACGCCTGGTGCGCACATCGACGTCGCGGTCGGGGACGCCGGGGTGCGGCAGTACTCGTTGTGTGGCGACCCCGGTGACCGCGGCCGGTGGCGCATCGCGGTGCTGCACGAGCCGCGAGGCCGGGGTGGTTCGGCGTATCTGCATCGCACCGCCGAGGTCGACACGGTGCTGCGGGTTTCGGGCCCGCGCAACAACTTCGAGTTGGTCGACAGTGCGGACTATGTATTCGTGGCCGGGGGGATCGGGATCACGCCGATTCTGCCGATGCTGGCGGCGGCGCAACGCCAGGGTGCGCGCGCGAGGTTGTACTACGGCGGCAGGACGCGCGGCCACATGGCTTTCACCGAGGAGATCACCAGCCGGTACCCGGATTCTGCGCTGCTGCCACAGGACGAACACGGATTATTGCCGCTGGCGAGCATTCTCGACGCGCACCCAGCGGCCGTCGTGTATTGCTGTGGTCCCGAACCGTTGCTGTCCGCCCTGGAGGCGGTGGGCGCTGAGCGCGGTGCGTCGGTGCACGTGGAGCGTTTCGTACCCAAGGTCGTCGAGCACGCGCCGGACACGGAGTTCGAGGTGCGGCTCGCTTCGACCGGCAGGACGCTGCGCGTCGGCCCGAACCAATCCATCGCCGACGTACTGGAGTCCGCGGGTGTCGCGCTGATCACCTCCTGCCGCGAAGGCACCTGCGGCACCTGCGAAACCCCGGTGCGCGCAGGCGATATCGACCATCGCGACTCGCTGCTGACCGCCGAGGAACAGGCGCGCGGCGACACCATGATGCTGTGTGTCTCCCGTGCCAGGTCCGGGGTGCTGGTCCTGGATATCTGACTTGTCGACCCGTTCGGTGTCGGCACACGGTGCGCTCGACGCGCCGGATCTCGAGAAAATCGGAGAGGAAAACACAGACGATGAGGAAATTCGTTGCGGTGGCCGCAGGACTGGCCGCCGCACTCGGTATCGCGTCCGGAGCTGCGACCGCGCAGCCCGGCGGCGAGGAGGCGATCGGCTTCACCGCCGATCACACCGACACCACCACCATCATCAAGATCGATGCCGGTTCGATGGTCAACGAAGACGGCGTCTTCAAGATCAAGGCCGCCGACGGCACCACCCTGGCGGGCACCCCGCTGACCTTCCGCGTCGACGACTTCGAGTTCCCGATCGCCGCCGACATCGCGGATCGCTCGGCGACCCTGACCCCGCAGCTCGACATGGCGCACGCGACCTACAAGCCGGTCGCCCTCCCCTTCGAGGACAAGGCACCGTGGAAGACCGACTACGAGCGTGAGCAGGCGGCCTGGAGCCGGATGACCAGCACCATCAGCATGGGCGCCTCCATCGGCACCCTGGTTGGCGGCATCGGCGGCGGCGCCGTGGGATGCGTGCTCGGTGGCATCGCGGGCGCCACGGTCGCCTCGGCCACCATTGTCGGCCTGTTCGGTCCGTTCATCCCGGCCGCCGCCATCGGCTGCCTCGGTGGCGTGCTCGCGATCGGCGCGATCGGCACCGTCGCTGGTCAGATCTTCGTGACCGCACCGGTCGCGATCGGTGCGGCCATCCAGTACTTCACCACTATCAACCAACCGAGCGTCCAGCCCGCGAAGTAGGTAGTGGCGAAGATCCCGACGAGCATCGTTGGGGGACACCCGACCCCGTCCTGTCTGTCCTCGACAGGGCGGGGTTCTCGCCATCTCCGGGGTTCGGCGGGGCCATCGCGTCGGGCGCACGAGCGCGGGGTGGGCCGGGCGTGCCGAGGTCGGCGGCTCCTCGCCTCGACTCGTGGTCGAGGGTTGACGGAGACTGCGCGCGGGAGAACAGTTGATCGCAGCAGCGGCGTCCACCTTCCGCCTCACGGCCATAAGTCGGCGCCGATCTCAGCGCGACGGGTAGACGGTCGAGCCGCGTTCTCGCAGCTACGCGACTACGACGCGAGATGTCAGACACAGGCAGCACACCCCACTCTTCGCCGCCGCCATCGCGGTGGCGCTCAGGAGATGATCATGCGAGCTGTTGTGTACGAAGGCCCCAAGGAAGTCCGCGTCGAAGAAGTACCCGACGCCAGGATCGAACAACCGACCGATGTGCTCGTGCGGATCACCGCCACCAATATTTGCGGGTCCGACCTGCACATGTACGAGGGGCGGACCGCCATGGAGACCGGGCGGGTGCTTGGGCACGAGAACCTGGGGGAGGTGGTGGAGGTCGGGTCCGGCGTCGTCTCGGTGCGGGTCGGCGACCGCGTGTGTCTGCCGTTCAACATCAGCTGTGGGTTCTGCCGCAACTGCGAGAACGGACTGACCGCCTATTGCCTGACCAACAATCCCGACCCCGACATGGCCGGTGCGGCCTACGGCTTCGCCGGGATGGGACCGTTCAACGGTGGCCAGGCCGAATACCTGCGGGTGCCGTTCGGTGACTCGAACTGCCTGAAGCTGCCGGAGGACGCGCAGGAGAAAGAGAACGACTACGTCATGCTGTCGGATGTCTTTCCGACCGGATGGCACTGCACCGAACTCGCCGGGGTCAGCGCCGGTGACGCCGTGGTGATCTACGGTGCGGGCCCGGTCGGCCTGATGGCCGCGTACTCGGCGATGCTCAAGGGTGCCGGCAAGGTGATGATCGTCGACCGTCAACCGGATCGGCTGCGGTTGGCCGAGCAGATCGGCGTGGAGCCGATCGACGATTCCGCCGCGCCCGCCGTCGACCAGATCCTCGACCGCACCCACGGCAAGGGTGCCGACCGTGGCTGCGAATGCATCGGCTACCAAGCCCACGACCCCCAGGGCAATGAGAATCCCGCGATGGTGCTCAACGATCTGGTGCGGTCGGTGAAATTCACCGGCGGTATCGGCGTAGTCGGCCTCTACCTGCCGCAGGACCCCGGTGCGCGGGATGCCGAAAGCAGGCGGGGGCGGATCGATTTCGACATGGGTCAGTTCTGGTTCCGCGGCCAGTCCATGGGAACGGGGCAGGCGAACGTAAAGAGCTACAACCGCGGCCTGCGCGATCTGATCCACGAAGGCAAGGCTAAGCCGTCCTGGATCGTCTCCCATGAACTCCCGCTGAGCGAGGCGGCCAGCGGCTACCGGCACTTCGACGATCGCGACGCGGGGTGGACGAAGGTCGTCCTCAAACCCGACTTCGCGACGACGGCGGGCGTGTCGTGACCCGCCGACTGGTGTCGGTCTCGCGCAGTGCTCACCCGACCTCGACCAGGCGCTGGCCCGGTCCGACCGCGGTCAAGCCGAGCGCGCGCAGCGCACCCCAGACGGTGGCCTGGTTCGCGGTGACGATCGGTTTGCCGAGTTCGCGTTCCAGCGGTGCGATGAGGTCGTAGGTGGCGAGACCGGTGCAGCTGACGAAGAGGGCGTCGGCGTCGGGATGGTCGGTGCGCCTGATCAATTCGGCCACCCGGTCGTAGGGCACCAGGGGGATCTCGGCGGGCTGCAGGCCGAGGCCCAACTGGCTGACGACCTCGAAACCGGAGGCGGTGAGGAAACCGCGTAGGCGTTCGCCGACCGCGTCGATGTAGGGGTGTGCGACCGCGATTCGGCGCGCACCGACGGCGTGCAATGCGGCGACGGCGGCACCGGAGGTGGTGGTGGCATGCGGTGCACCCTCGTCGAGCATGGCCCGTCGCAACGCGGCCTCGCCCTCGATTCCGCCGATGAAACTGCACGCGGTGCACAGATATACGAACGATTCCGCCTGCAGCGTGCGCAGTTCGCGGGTCGCTCTGGTCAGTACTTCGGGTCGATTCAACGCCGTGACCAGAGCCAACCCCTCCCAGCTCGGCGCGGGGTCGGTGCGCGAGAGGAACAGTGACGTGCTCTCCGGTGCCCAGCGCCAGAGCTCGCGGTCTCGATTGAAGTCGAACGACGCGACGACGCCGATCCCGATCTGTGGCTGCGGACCCGCTGGAATTTCCGTCATACCTCCACGGATACCACGTGACACATCACCCCGAAATCCCTGCGGCCTCGCCGATTCGTGCTAACGATGCGGTATGGAATCGAGCCTGTCGAAGCCGTCGCGTTCTTCCTACGATGTGGTTGTCGTCGGGGGTGGGCACAACGGGTTGGTCGCGGCCGCGTACGCGGCGAAGGCGGGTCGTACGGTGCTGGTGCTGGAACGGCAGGCCAGCACAGGTGGGGCCGCGGTATCGGCGCGGGTGTTCGAGGGCGTAGACGCTCGGCTTTCGCGTTACTCGTATCTGGTGAGTCTGCTGCCCGATCAGATCGTGCGGGAACTCGGACTGACGTTCGCGACCCGGCGACGCCAGATCTCCTCCTACACTCCGGTCGGTGACACCGGTCTGCTGATCGACAACGCCTCGACCACGCGTACCGGCGAGAGCTTCGCGCGGCTCACCGGGTCGTCGCGCGAACATCAAGCGTGGCAACGGTTCTACGAGTCGACCGCGCGGATGGCCGAGCGGGTGTTCCCGACCATGACCGAGCCGTTGCCGACGCGGCCGGAGCTCGAACGCGTCGTCGACGACGCCGCATTGTGGCGGGCGGTGTTCGAGCGCCCGCTGGGGGAGTACATCGAGTCGAGTTTCGCCGACGACACAGTGCGCGGTGTCGTCCTCACCGACGCGCTGATCGGCACCTTCACCCACGCGCACGACACGTCGTTGCGACAGAACCGGTGCTTTCTCTATCACGTGATCGGCGGCGGGACCGGCGACTGGGATGTGCCGGTCGGCGGCATGGGGGCGCTCACCGACGCGCTCGCGACCGCGGCGCGTTCGGCGGGGGCGGAGATCGTCACCGACGCCGAGGTGACCGCGATCGAGACCGACGGTGCCGGTGCCGAGGTGCGATTCGGGGACGCCGTGGTGGGTGCGCGACATGTGCTGGTGAACGCGGCACCCTACGAGCTCGATCGGCTGCTCGGTCGACCGTCGGCCTCGAAACCCCAAGGTGCGCAATTGAAGATCAATATGTTGCTGCGCCGTCTGCCTCGACTGCGCGATGCTGGTGTCGACCCGAGCGAAGCCTTCGCGGGCACCTTCCACATCGCCGAGTCGTACGCTCAGCTGGACCGCGCCTACGGGGAGGCGGCGATCGGGCGGCTCCCGTCCGCGCCGCCCTCGGAGATCTACTGCCACACTCTCAGCGACCCATCGATCCTGTCGCCGGAGCTGACCGAGCAGGGGGCACAGACCTTGACTTTGTTCGGATTACACACTCCGGCAAAGCTTTTCGAGAAGAACCCGGAGGCCGCCAAGTCGGAAGTGGTGCGTGCGACCCTCGCACAGCTGGATGCTGTGCTCGCCGAGCCGATTTCGGAGTGCCTTGCCGTCGACGGAAACGGCGAACCGTGCCTGGAAGCGAAGACGCCGGTGGAGCTGGAGCGCGAGGTAGGCCTGCCCGGCGGGCATATCTTCCATGGGGACTTGACTTTTCCGTATCTTGCCGACGATGCCGAAGATACGGCGAACGATTCGGCTACCCGTTGGGGTGTGGCGACCGGTCTGCGCAATGTGTATCTGTGCGGAGCTGGCGCGGTTCGAGGCGGCGGGGTGAGCGGCATTCCTGGCCACAATGCGGCCATGGCCGTGTTGGAAACGGATCGACGCGGCGCGTGAGGCTCGCGCCGCGTCGATGTTCGTTCGCGTGCTGTCGCACGAGCGAACAGTTCGGTTTTCGGTAGTTCGCTGCTCGGTAGTTCAGTCCTCGGCGACAACAACCTGCACGTCGATATTGCCCCGCGTGGCATTGGAGTACGGGCACACCTGGTGCGCCTGGTCGGCCAACTGCTGTGCCTCGTCCTTGCTCAGGTTCGGCAGCGTCACCTCGAGGACGACCGCGAGTTCGAAGCCGCCCGCGTCGTTCGGGCCGATGCTCACCTTCGCGCCGACCGCCGAGTCGTCGATGTTCGCCTTGGCCTTCCCACCGACCAGGCGCAGCGCCGAGTGGAAGCAGGCCGCGTAGCCTGCGGCGAAAAGCTGCTCCGGGTTGGTGCCGACCCCGCTGCCGCCCATCGACTCCGGCGCGTTCAGGTTCACATCGATCTTGCCGTCGGTGCTGCGGGCGTGGCCGTTGCGGCCGTCGCCGGTGGCGAGCGCTTCGGCGGTGTACAGGACCTTCATGGATGTTCTCCCTAGGTTGACAGGTATCTGAGGTCGGTGCCCTGCATATTCAGAGCGATGGGGCGCAACCGATGGGTCCTGCTAGCTCGGGCCCGGCGGCTGGTCGATGCTGTGGGTATTGCGGGACAGCCGTGCGTTCCGCGTCGAGGCATCCGGTCATGTGGCTGCTCCTGTCGACTGCAGTGCGGTGCTCAAGCGGCGAAGCATGGCGCGCAGCGTCAGAAATTCTGCTTCGGAAAGGCCACTGGCCTCGCTCATTTCGGCCGGGATGCAGGCCGCCTCGGCCCGCAGGCCTTGCCCGCGTTCGGTGAGTTGGATCTCGACCCTGCGCTCATCGGTGTTACTGCGGCGTCGGTGTACGAGTCCCGTCGCCGCCAATCGCTTGAGCAGCGGAGACAGTGTGCCGGAATCAAGTGCGAGCGCGGTGGACAGGTCGCCGACGCTGCGACCGTCGCGCTCCCATAGTGCCATGAGCACGAGGTATTGCGGGTAGGTCACTCCGAGCCGTTCGAGCTTGGGTCGGTAGACCGCCGTCATCGCCCGCGACGCCGCGTACAGCGGGAAGCAGAGCTGCTCGTCGAGGGTGAGTGGATCGGTCATGCGACAAATATAGCTCACAATATAGTTGTGCACAATATAAATAACGCTGCCGTCTCGCGAGTTGCCTCGCGATGCGGTGGGCTCCGGGTTCAACAGCCGGAAAATGCGCGGCGGCTGGATGTTCGCTCCGAGCGGCTCGAGCCCCGACAAACCGAAGCGACCGCGCTTCACGTGAAATCCGCATAACTGTTGCTACGTTCACAGCCCAGTCGGAGGACTTACCAGTCCGCAACGTGTCGGTATCGCGTCGATGCCGACCCCAGCGAGGAGAGCGATGACGGCGGGGCGTGAAGTGGCACAGGCGATCGCGCACACGATTCGGGCGATGGTTGTGGTCACCATCCTCGTCTGCGTCGGCGTCACGGCAGGACCCGTTGCGGCGCAACCCGCTGCTACCGGCGACGCGCAACCCACCGTCGCGCAACCGGCGACCGGCGACGCGCGGGCCGAGGACTGGACCGCATTACACGACGGGCCGCAGCCGTATCCCGATGTGCGCATCGACTCGGATGTCCCGATCACGATGTCCGACGGAGTCGTGTTGAAGGCCAACGTCTACCGGCCGGTGAAGGCCGACGGCACGGTCGAGTCCGCGCCGTTGCCCACCATCGTCAACCTCACGCCGTACACGAAACTGCTGACCAATCTGGTGGATTCGGCGATGTCGGCCCCCGGCCTGCAACAGATGACCATGGACATCGTGCGGCGCATCAACCTGTCCGGGACGCCGATCAGTGGCTTCGAAGACCTGCTGCACGCACTCGACGGCGGCACCGTGCAGACGGTACTGGGGCTGGACCGCAACCTGATTCGCAGCGGCTACACCGAGGTCGTCGTCGACGTGCGCGGTACCGGCTTCTCCCAGGGAATTTGGGACACATTGGGTGCACGCGAGCAGCTCGACACCCGTGAGGTCATCGAGTGGGCTGCGGCGCAACCATTTTCGGACAAGCAGGTGGCGATGAGCGGTGGCTCGTACGCGGGGATCAATCAGCTGCGCGCGGCCGAGGACGCGCCGTCGGCATTGAAGGCGATCTTCCCGGTAGAGGCCGGTAGCGACCTGATGCGTGACGTCGTGGCACCCGGCGGCGGGATCGGCACCACGTTTCTTCCGTTGTGGCTGAGCAATGTCAACCAGTTGAAGCTCATCCCGGACGTGGCCTCGATGTTCAACGGCACGTTCGACTGGACGTGGCTGCGCGACCGCGCGAAGGAACCCGCCAGCAACTACGACCTGCTCACCCAGGCGTTGCTCACCCCGACGCTCAACGAGATTCCGCCCGCGCTGGCCTCGGTGCTGGACGAGAACAGTCCCTTCCGGCAGGGCATCCTCGGCCATCCCGAGCGTGTGAACGTGCCGACCTTCGTCTACGGCGGCTGGCACGACATCTTCGCCAACAGCGCGACCAAACTGTACAACGAGATCCCGTTGCCCGCGGGGGAGAAGCAGCTGATCGTCGGCGACACCTATCACGCGAATCCCGGTGCGGGAACAGGTGCTCCGGGCGCACCGCCGCGGCTCGAGGTATTGCAGCGGGTGTGGTTCGACAAGTGGCTCAAGAACATCGACCACGGAACCGACAGCTTCGGCCCGGTCACCGTGTGGGAGCAGGGTGGCGGCTGGGTGACCCACGGACAGTTCCCGCAGACCGACGTCAACCACCGGCGCATGTATCTGTCGCCCGCGGCGAGCGGCAGCACCACCGACAGTCGTCACGACGGCTCGCTGACCACCGGCGTCGCACCGGAATCCGAGACGCTCACGGTGGCACCGGGAATCTCCAATGCCTGTTCGCGTGACACCGCACAGGGGTCGGCGGGAATCGCCGCAGTCCTGGACCAATGCGCGAAGGATTCGCGAATCGCCGAACGGGACGCCCTCACTTTTACCACGGCGCCGGTCGAGGAACCCACGGTGATCTCGGGTCCGATCAACGCGCATCTGAACACCGTGCACGACGCCGAGGACGGCTACTGGAGCGTTACGGTGAATGATGTTTCACCCGACGGTGTTTCGACGGTGTTGAGCACGGGTCAGCTCACCGCGTCGATGCGCGGGGTCGACGAGGCAAGAAGTGTGCGTTCGGGTAACGGCGATTTCACCGCGCCCTACAACCCGCTCACCCTCGACAGCATGCTTGCGGTGGTCCCCGGCGAACCCGTCGAACTCGACGTCGCCATCATTCCGACGCAGGCGGTCCTGCAGCCGGGGCACCGGCTGCGGGTGGACGTATTCGCGGGAAACTCCCCGAAGGCGTTGGCATTTCGCCCCATGCTCAACAACACCGAGTTGAAACCGCAGCACCTGCGTCTCGACCCGAGTGCGCCGAGCTTCCTGAACATCCCGAGTACCAAGCCGATCGGCTGATCGGCGCTGGTATCGCGGAATGCGTTTGGTACGAAGCGATCAGAGGTGGGTCGCGCGTACGAAGCCCGCGCCCATCGAGTTGGTGTCGTCGGAGGGGCGGTCGAGGTACTCGGCGATCAGCGCCGGAGGATTGAAGTTCTCGACCTTGTCGAATCCGGCCACGCGCAGCTCCGCATCGATCTCCTCGGGGGTGAAGTAGCTCAGCACCGGCTCGCCGATTCCCGCGATGAGCTCGGCGCTGGCGGCCATCGCTTCCCTGTGCTCGGCCGCGACGCTGGACAGCGGGCCGAGGTAGTCGATGACGACCGAGGTCGGGCCCGGCTGCTCGATAATGAAACGCAGTGTGGCACGGATGGATTCGAGGGTCAGGTACATCACCACGCCGAGCCAGACGAACACCGCTGGTTCGTCGCGGCGGAACCCGGCCGCGGCGAGACCGTCGGCCAGGGTGCCGGTTTCGAAGTCGACCGGGCTGAAGGTGAGGGTTTCGGGGACGGCGATATCGGCGGCGGCGAGGCGCTCGCGCTTCCATGCCTGGGTGTCGGGGTGATCCACCTCGAAGACCTGGAGGCCGGGGAAGGGGTTGCGGTAGGCGAAGGTGTCCAGACCGGCGCCGAGGACGACCACCTGTGTTGTTCCGTTCTCGACGGCCGCGGCGACGGTGTCCTCCGCCAAGCGCGCGCGGGCGGCGACCATCAAATGCGCTTGGTCACGCAAGGTTTGGTTCTCGGGCAGGTCACCGAACATGTGGCTGGCGACGGCGAAGAAATCCTCCGTCTGTTCACCGATGATGGCAGTGGCCAGCGGGTCGGTGAAGATTCGCAGATCTTCGAACTCTTGGTGATAGGCGCGAGCGTAGGCGGCGGCGAAGGCAGTCTGACTGGGTTGACCGGTCTGCATACGCCCAAAAATACTCGCGAGTACAGGCGCGCGCAGCGGTAGCTACGCACACAGGAGCGTGAGGGTTCTCACGGCATATCTTGTGAGACAGGACATTTCGTACGGACCGCTGAATAGCCGACATTCCGGACGTGGCCGGGTTCTGGTGCGTACCCGGCCTCGTCGCGAAGTGTTCACACCTGCGGCAATACCTGCTCGGCGATCAGCGCGAGGTGATCGAGATCGGCCAGATCCAGAATCTGCAAATACACCCGGCTGGCTCCGATCTCCCGATACCGGCCGATCTTCTCGACCACCTCGGCGGGGGAACCGGCGAGACCGTTGGCCTTCAACTCATCGACCGCACGGCCGATGACGGCGGCACGGCGCGCGACCTCGGCGTCGTTCGCGCCGACACAGGCGACCAGCGCGTTGGAATACACCAGGTCGTCGCCGCGCCCGCGCTCCTTGGCTGCCGCGCGCACCCGATCGAACTGCTGCGCGCTGTCCTCGACCGAGGCGAACGGAATATTGAACTCGGTGGCGTACTCGGCGGCCAGGCGTGGCGTCCGGGTAGCGCCGAGTCCACCGATCAGCACCGGCACCGGCTGCTGCACCGGCTTGGGCAGCGCGGGGGAGTCGGCGAGCTGAAAGTGCTTGCCGTCGAAGGAGAAGGTCTCGCCCTGCGGGGTCCCCCAGAGCCCGGTGACGATTGCGAGCTGCTCCTCGAAGCGGGCGAACTTGTCGTCGGGATACGGAATGCCATAAGCGGTGTGCTCGTCGGCGAACCAGCCGGTGCCCAGCCCGAGTTCCACTCGGCCACCGGACATCTGGTCGACCTGGGCCACCTGGATGGCCAGCGGCCCAGGCAGCCGGAAGGTGGCAGCCGTGACCAGGGTGCCGAGGCGAATGCGCTTGGTTTCCCTGGCCAATCCGGCGAGGGTGATCCACGCGTCGGTGGGGCCGGGCAGTCCGTCGGCGTCGCCCATCGCGAGGTAGTGGTCGGAGCGGAAGAAGGCGTCGAACCCGAGATCCTCGGTGGCCTTGGCCACGGCCAAGAGCGTGTCGTAGCTCGCACCCTGCTGCGGCTCGGTGAAGATGCGTAGTTCCATATCCACCATCGTGCTCGATCGCCGCGCCCGGTCGCCGCGTGGGTCGGGCTTACGCGGGTGCCGGGCAGGACCCGTCGGACAGCAAGGGCACGCAGACCTCGGCGGCATCGGAGACCAACAGGCCGGCGCCGAGAACGAGCGACACCACCGCGATGACGCCGAAGACGAGCACCCAGAACAGGCCGGGCACGTGTGTCAACCTGGCCAGTTGATCGGCATCGGAGTCGACGTCACCGGTGTGGCGCCCACGCAACTGCCTGCGCCGTCCGCGTTGCAGCTCGATCACCGGCCGCGCCCCCGCGAACAGCAGCACCCACGCGGCGAGATACGCGAAACCCGCCTGCAATGTGTCGGTGCCGAACCAGGACACCGCGAACACCAGCGCACCGAGGCCGACGACGGTCAGCACACCGTAGACATTGCGCACCTTGAGCAGCATTACCGCGAGCAACACGATCGTCGTCCACAGCATCAAGGTGATGCGGCTCGACCCGAGTAACGCGGCGAAGGCGAGGCCGAGCAGTGGTGGCGCGGGATAGCCCGCCATGGCGGTGAGAATCATGCCGAGGCCGTAGGGTTTTCCGCTCGATACGGTGAGACCCGAAGTGTCGGAATGCAATCGGATGCTGTTGAGTCTGCGCCCGGTGAGCAGGGCGACCAAGGCATGCCCGCCCTCGTGCGCGATGGTGACCACATTGCGGGTGATCCGCCAGACCGGGGTGTAACCGACCAACAGCAGTGCGACCACCGCGGCACCCGCCACCAACCACCACGGCGGCTGCGCCTGGGTGGTCGTGAGGCGGTCGAGGAGCGAAGAACCATGGTCGACCAACTGCGCTGAGTTCACCGCCGCACCTTATCGGCCCGACGTCGAACGCGCGCGACTCGGCGGTGTAGTCGAAACGGAGGCGCTCATTGCCGAGCGCAGAGGGTGATTCACCTTCGTGTCCGCGGGTCCGTCGGCGGTGGCCCGCTAGTTGTGGGCCGGCTAGTTCTGGCGCAGCGTGCCCGAGATGGTGCCACCGAGCGCGCCGGGAGTGCGGTAGGACAGGGTGCCGTCCTGGCGCAGGGTGATGGTCGAAGCCTTGCCGTCGTCGGTGCAGTCGCTCGCACCGCCGGAAAGCCTTGCGGTGAAACCGAGTTCGGTGGCCGTCGCGGTGTCGAGCCGTTCGGTGCGCTCGCAGCGGGTGCCGAAGGTCGTGCCGATGTTCGCGGAGGTGGCGACCTCGTCGCCGACGGCGCCACCGTGAATACTCAGCTCGATGTCGAAGGCGACCATGCCATCTTGCGCGGTGCCCTGCCAATCGCCGACGAACGCCGCGGGCACTTCTGTGCTGGCCGGGCCAGCAGATCGCCGCACGGTGCTGCTCGGTGCGTCGACGGTGGTCAACGGTGATTGATCGGGAGTGGTCGCGGCGTTGTTGTCCCGCAACTGCGTCCCGACGACGAACGCGGCGGTGGCCACGGCTACGGCGACAAGTACCGCACCCGCGCCGAGCGCGACCCGAGCGCGGGTGCCGATGCTGTTTCCGGGCGGGGTGGGCCGACCGGGGATCATGCTCGCGCGGTCGGTGTGCGCCGAGGCCGAATACGTCGGTGGACCAGCTGGTGGCCCGAGCCGCACATGCGTCGTGGTTGCGCGTGATGGGTCCGGTGGATCGCGGCGGTCCTGTGTGGTGGTTGAGAGTGCCTGGTTTGGTGAGTGTGGATCGCGGTGGTCTTGTGTGCTGATCGAGGGTGAGTGGTTCGGTGAGTGTGGATCGCGTCGGTCGTGCGACGTGATTGCGTGTGACAGGTCTGCCGGGGGCGGCTCTCCCCGGTCTTGTGTCGTGGTCGAATGTGACGGGTCTCGTGCTGGCACCGCCGCGTTCGAGCGCGACGGGTCGGTCGACGTTGCCCTGGTAGTGGACCCAGTCGGCATTCCAGCCTCGGGTGGTGTCTCGAGGTCGAGCAGCAGCGCCATGCGTCTGCCGATCTCCGCCACCGCGGCGCCGGGTAGCCAGCCGCCACGCTCGGACGGGCCGAGCCGCGCCAGCTCGGCGACGATGTCGCTCGGCGTCGGTCGCGCGGCCGGGTCCTTCGCCAAACACGCGGCCGCCAAGGGGCGCAACGAGTCGGGAAGGCCGTCGAGTCGCGGCGGTTCGTAGACGACCCGCCAGAGCACCCGCATCATCTCGTCGCCACCGAAGGGGCCGTGCCCGGTCGCCGCGAAGACAAGCACACCGCCCAGCGCGAACACATCGCCCTCGGGGCCGACGGGCTCGTTGCTCGCCTGCTCGGGACACATGAACGCCGGTGAGCCGACGACCTTTCCGGTCGTGGTCAGCACGCTGTCATCGACCGCGCGGGCGATCCCGAAATCGATCACCCGGGGGCCGTCGAGAGTCAGCAAGACATTCGAGGGCTTGAGATCGCGGTGGATCACTCCGGCCGCGTGGACGGCGACCAACGCTTCGGCGAGGCCACGGGCGAGCACCACCAGCGAATCGCGCGAGAGCGGTCCGTAGCGCTCGACCGCCTCGGTCAGCGAAGGTCCCGGCACATAGCCGGTGGCGAGCCACGGCGGATCAGCGTCGACGTTCGCGTCGAGCACCGGCGCGGTGAACTTGCCGTCGACACGTGCGGCGGCCGCGACCTCGCGGCGAAATCTCGCACGGAATTCGTTGTCGCCCAACAAATCCGGGCGTACCACCTTGACAGCGACGGTGCGTCCACCCGCACTGCGCCCGAGATACACCCGGCCCATACCACCGGATCCGAGCAGGCCGAGGATGCGGTAGTCGCCGATCCGCGTCGGATCATCCACGCCGATCGGTCGCATCGCTCGGTCGTCCCTTCCCATCCTTCGAACCCAAGCAGAGTACCCAGCGGGGAGCAGCACGCTCGCCCCGCCGGTCGGATCTGCCCCGATCTCAGCTGGCGACGCTGGGGACCGGCGTCGCGACGCCCTGGCGCAGCCGCCGGGCCAGCAGGTAGGCCGCGATCGCGGCGGGCACATTCATCAGCACCCCGTATACCGCGGGCGGCACTGCCATCGCTTCACTGTGCAGCACGGATCCGGCGACGGCGATCGCGACGGCGGCATTGTGCACGCCGATCTCCATGGCCGAGGCAATCGCCTGATCGGTGTCGATCGAGAACAGTCGCGGCACGAAATAGCCGATGAGCAAGCTCAATGTGGACAGCAGCAGACATATGGCGCTGAGTGTGCCGATGTTCTCGGTAAGGGTGTCGAAGTTCTTGGCGACCGCGGCGACCACCACCAACGCCAACACCACGATCGACACGATCTTGACTGCTCCGCGCATGCGTTGCGCCCACGCGGTGAATCGGTGGTGCACCAGCATGCCGATCGCGGCGGGGATCAGCACCACCGCGAACACCTGGGCGAACTTGTCCGGGCGCAGGCCGACCGCGGCGTCGTCGTCGAGAAACAGCGTCGAGCCGAGCGCGACCACCAACGGCAAGGTGAACACCGCGAGCACCGAATTGATGGCGGTGAGCGTGATATTCAGCGCCACATTGCCCCCCGCGATATGGCTGAACAGGTTCGCCGACGGCCCGCCGGGGGAGGCCACCAGCAGCAGCATCCCCACCGCGAGCGCACCGTGCAGCCGGAACAAGGAGATCAGCCCGAGGCAGATCACCGGCAACACGATCATCTGACACACCAGCGCGATCACTGCCGCCTTCGGAAAGCGCAGTACCCTCGCGAAATCGCCGACGGTCAAGGTGAGCCCGAGCCCGAACATCACCAAGGCGAGGGCGAGCGGAAGAAACACCGCGAAAGCCGTTGAACCCATGCTGGTCTCCTCCCGTGCCGACGCGCATCGGCAGATATCGTCGGCTCGACGTTAGCCAGCGCAACCGGCACCGGACAACCGCAATCGTGCGGCGAGTGCGGGTGGCACAGCAACAGCCTCGCCGCTAATCCGTAACGACGGTGTTTGTTCGCGCGCTGCGCCGGGCTTGTTCGAGGACGCGCAGGGCCGCCGACGCTTCGGCGGGTGGCACAGCAACAGCCTCGCCGCTAATCCGTAACGACGGTGTTTGTTCGCGCGCTGCGCCGGGCTTGTTCGAGGACGCGCAGGACCGCCGACGCTTCGGCGGGTGGCACAGCAACAGCCTCGCCGTCCAATAGTGCTGCCGCGAGCGCGGTGTAGAACGCGGGGTAGTCGCCTGCCAGCGTCGGAACCGGCGTGAAATCGGGGGCCGCGCCGAGGATGCCGTAATCGCCGGGATCTACCAAGCCCCAAGGGTTTCCGTCGTCGGGACGGCGGCCGGAGCGCAGTGCCGCTTCCTGTGGGTCGAGACCGTAGGTGAGGTAACCCGCTTCGGAGCCGAGTACCCGAAGGCGCGGGCCGAGTTGCGGCGCCACCGCACTGGCCCACAGGTGTGAACGCACCCCGTTGGTGTGGGTGAGCGCGACGAATACATCGTCGTCGGTGCTGATGTCTTGGCGTCGTCGATCGAGTTCGGCGTACACCGAGTCGACCGGACCGAACAGGGTGAGCGCCTGGTCGACGAGGTGGCTGCCGAGATCGAAAAGCAGCCCGGCACCGTCGGCGTCGGTGCCGACCTCACGCCAACCGCCCTTGGACACCGGCCGCCAGCGTTCGAAACGAGACTCGAAACGACGGATCTCGCCGAGGCTTCCGTTGTCGATCAGCCGTCGCGCGGTCAGGAAATCGCCGTCCCAGCGGCGGTTCTGGAAGACCGTCAACGCGACGTTCGCCCGCTCGGCGCGCGCGATGAGATCTTCGCACTCGGCGACCGTGACCGCGAGCGGCTTATCCACCACCACGGGCAGTCCCGCCTCGATGGCCCGCACGGCCAACGGTGCGTGTGCGCGATTCGGGGTGGCGATGACCACCAGGTCGTAACGTGCGGCGTCGGTGAACACCGCGTCGGCGTCGGCCAGCACGCGCACCCCGGGGTACTCGGCTCTCGCCTGATCAGCACGCTCGGCCGAGGAGGTCACGACGGCCGCCACCCGCATCCGTGGCTGTGCGGCGACCAGCGGCGCGTGGAATACCGATCCGGCCAGGCCGTATCCGATGATCGCGACGTCGAGTGTGCTCATGCCGGGAACGCTACCCGCGACGTGGTGGTGGTCTGGAAAACCGCGATTCCTCGCGCCGGGGCGCAGTGCGGCTGTGCTCACACATCGCCGAGTGGGCGGTACGGGATTCGCGGGATGCCGACCCCCTGTCTCGGGCATTGCGGCGCGTGGAACACCGTCATGACCGGCAGTGAGCGCCTGTTTGTAACGATCGAAGCCGACGCCAAGACATACCTTCCGACGTGCGCTGCACTACCCGGCGAAACCGAGTGCACGGCAACGTGTCTCGTCAGCGTGACACAGGTCGGCCGGAAGAGCAGCCGACGCTCGACCAGGTTTCGGAGGTGTCTGCGATGGACACCCTGTTTATGGTGAAAGTGAACCGGTTCGTCGCTGTTGACCACGGTACGAACCGGTCGGCAACCTGAAAGGGGATACCCGTGATGCGGCTACCTCGACCCGTCCTCGTCGGCTTGTTCGCCGGACTCACCGTTGTCGCGAGCGCGGGCTGCGCCGGCGCCGACACCTCGGCTGCCGCCGAGCAAACACCGATCGTGGCTACCAGCGAGATCTCCCAGGACTGCGGGGTCGATCTGGCCTCGCAGACCATCCAGGACGCCATCGCGACCCTGCCGACCGAACCACAGACCGGCCGAGGCTGGTCGACCAACCCCGCGGGATTCCAGGGCAACTTCGACCCGTGCGCCACCCTGTCGACCGCGATCGTCTCGATCGAGGGCGCCACCGGCAGCTCACCGAACCACGTGCTGCTGTTCCACCAGGGTGAATACGTCGGCACCGCCACCCAGAAGGCCTACGGTCTCGTTTCTCTGGACGCCTCCGCGAGCACGGACGACACCGTCGTGATCGCCTACCGGGCACCCGGCACCTGCACAGCCTGCAACGACGGCGCCGTGACCACCGTCGGCTACCACTGGGACGGCACGAAGGTCGAGACGATCGGCACACCGCCGAACTGATCGCGGCTCAGCCGTATTCGGCGGTGGGTCGCCGCGACCCAATCATCGCGCCGGGGCGAAGTATTCCTGTTCCGGGCGGCCGGTGCTGCCGTAGCGCAGTCGCATGCGGACGATGCCCTCGCCGACCAGCGTGGCGAGATACCGTTGCGCGGTGGCACGGGAAATGCCGATAGCTGCCGCGGCTTCCGCTGCGGACAAGGCCGCGCCGCTTTCGATAATCGAGTGCAGGACAAGGTCTTTGGTGGGGGACGTGGCGACCATGGCTGGCGTCGACGGCACCGAGGGCGGGTGTAGTGCGCGCAGAGCCGTTGCCACCGAAGCGCCGTCGACCTGCGGTGCGGACAGTAGCCGACGATACCGGGCGTACCCGGCGAGGCGGGTGGCCAGCTCGGTGGGCGGGAACGGCTTCACCAGGTAGCCGAGTGCGCCGCCCGAGACCGCGGCGCGCACGGTCACTGTGTCGGTCGATGCGGTGAGAACCATGCTGTCGCAGTGCAGTTCATGAACGAGATCGATACCTGAGCCGTCGGGAAAGTAGACGTCGACCAGCGCGAGGTCCACCGGTGTTCGTGTCAGGAGATCGCGCGCGGCGACGAGGGTGTTCGCGGTGCCGGCGACGGC
Organism: Nocardia callitridis; assembly: GCF_039543305.1. Classification (NCBI taxonomy): domain Bacteria; kingdom Bacillati; phylum Actinomycetota; class Actinomycetes; order Mycobacteriales; family Nocardiaceae; genus Nocardia; species Nocardia callitridis. The sequence goes on from NZ_BAABJM010000004.1 coordinate 426,799, forward strand.
GAATCCCGCCATCGCCTCGACGATCCCCGCGTGCAGGTCGGCGACCCGGAAGTCGTCGTCGGCGACGAGGACGGTCAGATCCGACGGGGCTGGCGTGGCCATGGCACCTCACTGTCGATCAGCACGCCCGGAATGCGGGCGATGAATTCGGCGCCGGTCAGCGGCGCGCTGCCGCCTCCAGCACTGGACAACCGCACGTCTCCGCCATGGGTGCGGGCGATCTGGCGGATCAACGCCAGCCCGACACCGCGCCCACCGGGTATCTCGTCGTCGACATGCGTTGAGGTGCCCTCGGTGAACAACACCTCGGCAACCTCGGGTGCGACACCGTCGGCACTGTCGGCGACGGTGATGTGCAAGGTCGAATCCTCTTGCACGAGTTCCACTTCCACCAGGCCGCCGGTATCGGCGGTGCCGCGCACGGCCTCGATGGCGTTGTCGAGCAGGTTGCCGAGCACGGTGGTGACGTCCACCGGGTCGGCGAGGCTGCCGTCCACCCAGGTGTTGGGGCCGAGTACGAGTTCGACGCCGTTCTCCCTGGCGTGCGCTGCTTTGGCGGCGAGGAAGGCTTGCAGGTAGGCGTCGTGGATGGCGTCGATGCCCGGTGTGGCCGCACCCAGGGGGCCTGCGCCGATCAGCTCGTCGATCGAGCGCGCGGCCTCCTCGGTGTGTCCACCGTGCAGCAGTCCGCTGACCAGGTGCATTTTGTTGGAGAATTCGTGGCGTTGCGCGCGCAGCACGGTGCTCATCGACTGCACGGCGTCGAGTTGGCGGGTGAGTGCCTCCACGTCGGTGCGGTCGCGGACGGTGAGTACGGCGCCGAGGTCGTGACCGTCGTGGGTCACCCTGCGCGCGGAGATGACCACGATGTGCGAACCGACCGTGGCCGTGGTCGGCGCTTCGGCGAGGCCGCGGAAGATCTCGAGCACCCTCGGCGTGAGCCCGACCGCTTCGACCGGCTGCCCGATCGGCGCGTCGATGCCGAGCAATCGGCTGGCCTCGTCGTTGACGAAGGTGATGCGCCATCCGGCGTCGACGGCGAGCACGCCGCGCCCGATGCCGTGCAGTACCGCCGCCTGACCACGCACCAACTCCGCGAGTTCCGCGGGTTCGAGGCCGAGGGTGAGTCCGCGCCAGCGACGAGCGAGCAAGATCGAACCGGCGATGCCGACGGCCAGCGCGAGCGCCACCAGGATCCCGGCGGTCCGCAGGTCGTCGAGCAGCTGATCGCGTACAGCGCCGGTGCTGATCCCGACGCTCACCTGTCCGACTACGCGGTCCGAATCAGGTGCGAGCACAGGGACTTTCGCGCGCACAGAGTCGCCGAGGGTGCCCTCCTCCTGGACGATCACCTCGTGTCCGGCGAGCGCGTCGGAGGGATCGGTACTCACGTGCTCGGCCAAGCGGCCTCGATCGGGGTGGGCCAGGCGCATGCCGGAGTCGTCGGTGATCACCACGAACAGGGCGTCATTACGGACGGTGGCGTCGACGGCGAGCTGCTCCAGCGGGCCTTCGGCCAGCGTGCGCCGCGTCCGCGGATCGGTGCCGATGTCGCCGGGTGCGTACCCGGCGACGCCGAGGCGCACGGCGGGGTCGGCGGCGACGGTCCTGGCGACCGCGAGCGCGCGCTGGCCGAACGCGTCGTGCAGCCGCTGATCGCTGACGTAGCCGAAGACCGCGAAGGTGACACCGAGGGTGAGCGTGACAACCACGATCTGCAACAGCAGAACCTGTGTACGCAACCGCAAGGCCGGTGCCGCTTCGATGGCCATGGCCGGAGCATAAACCACGGCGATGGCGATGAGCAGAATGCGCAGAAACAGCGAATCCACCGTTTGCGCGGGTTGTGCGCACAAGCACTGAACTGTGGGCCCCGCCACATAGGTTCCCTCTATCTCGACTGTCAGGAATGAGGGCAATGACCGAACCACTCATCGAGCTGCGGAACGCGACGAAGCGTTTCCCCGGCTCAGGCGGCGGCATTCACACCGCCGTGAAGGATCTCGACTTCCAGGTAGCACCGGGCGAATTCGTCGCCGTGGTCGGCCCGACCGGGTGCGGGAAGTCGACCACGCTGTCGCTGGTGTCGGGTCTGGAACCCGCTTCGGCGGGACAGACGACCGTGCGCGGGCGTGCGGTGGACGGCATCCCCGAGGGTGTCGGCTACATGTTCCAGCAGGACGCGGTGCTGCCGTGGAAGAGCGTGCTGGACAATGTCGCGTTCGGTCCGAAGCTGCGCGGTGCCTCGAAATCCGAGGCGCGAGCGAAGGCTTCGGAATGGGTGCGCATCGTGGGCTTGGCCGGATTCGAGAGCTACTACCCCCACCAGCTCTCCGGCGGCATGCGCAAGCGGGTGTCGTTGGCGCAGACCCTGGTGAACGAGCCGGAGATCCTGCTGATGGACGAGCCGTTCAGTGCGCTGGACGTGCAGACGCGCCAACTCATGCAGGACGAGCTGCTGCGAGTGTGGGCGGGCACCGGTGCCGCGGTGATCTTCGTGACCCACGATCTCGAGGAGGCGATCGTGCTCGCCGACCGGGTGATCGTGATGACGGCGAGTCCGGCGACGGTGTGTGGCGACTTCACCGTCGGGCTCGAGCGTCCGCGCAGTGTCGAAGAGGTGCGCCTGACGCCCGAGTTCCGCGCGATCTACCAGGAGATCTGGCAGACGCTGCGCGATCAGGTCGAGGCGGCGCGAGCGAAGGGAGCCGACCGTGTCGCATGAGGTGACGACCCGCGCGTCGGAACCGGCCGAGGTGCCGGTACACGAAACCGAAGAACAGATCCTCGCACGCGTGCGAGGTAAGGCCAGGCAGGTGCGGCTGCGCACCTGGGGGCTGCGCCTGGCACTGATCGTGTTGTGGCTGGGCTCCTGGGAGCTCACGGCGACCAAGTGGATCGATCCGTTCTTCTACTCCAAGCCGTCGCTGATCTGGGAGCGGCTGATCGAATGGTTCACCGAGGGCACTCAATTCGGGTCGATCTGGTTGCAGATCTACACCACGGTGCAGGAGGCGGTGCTCGGCTTCGTCATCGGCACGGTCGCCGGTGTCGTCCTCGGCGTGCTGCTCGGCCGTAGCCGCTACTGGTCGGACGTGCTCGCGCCGTTCATCAAGGCGCTCAACGCCGTTCCGCGTATCGTGCTGGCGTCGCTGTTCATCATCTGGTTCGGTCTCGGCCTCAGCTCCAAGGTCGCGACCGTGGTGGTGCTGGTGTTCTTCGCGGTGTTCTTCAACGCCTTCACCGGCGCGCGTGAAGTGGACGGCAATGTCATCAACAACGCGCGCATTCTGGGCGCGGGACGTCGACAGGTGTTGGTGTCGATCGTGTTACCCAGTGCGACCACCTGGATTCTGTCCAGCCTGCACACCGCGTTCGGCTTCGCGTTGATCGGCGCCGTCGTCGGTGAATACGCCGGGGCCAGCAAGGGTTTGGGCCTGCTGATCAGCAACGCGCAGGGCACCTTCGACTCGGCGGGCATCTATGCGGGCATGATCGTGATCACCGTCATCGCGTTGCTCGCCGAAGGGTTGATCGGCGTCGCGGAGAGCAAGTTGCTGCGATGGCGGCCTTCGCAGGCGAGCGCGAGTCAGGCGGTCTGAGCATGCGGTATTCGGCAAGCAAGTACCGCAGGCGGGTCGTCGCGGTGGTGGTGGTCGTCGCCTCGCTGCTGCTGGCGACCGGTTGTCGGGATTCGCGGCATATCCCGATGAAGGACGGTCGGCCGCAGATCACGATCATGGTCGGCGGATTGGAGAAGGTGATCTACCTGCCCGCGATGCTCACCGAACGTCTCGGCTATTTCGCGGACGCCGATATCGACGTCCAGTTGCTCGGCGAGCAGTCCGGCGCGACCGCCGAAACGGCGTTGCTTGCGGGCGATGTGCAGGGCGTGGTGGGTTTCTACGACCACACCATCGACCTACAGGCCAAGGAGCAGTGCATCCAGTCGGTCGTGCAGTTGGCGGATGTGCCGGGCGAAGTGCAATTGGTGTCCGCGCAAGACGCCGCGAGCATCACCTCGCCCGCCGATTTTCGCGGCAAGAACCTCGGCGTGACTTCGCTCGGCTCCTCGACCGACTTCATCACCCAGGCGCTCGCGGGGCAGGAAGGCATGTCCACCGAGGACTACACCAGGGTGAAAGTCGGTGCGGGCCAGACCTTTATCGCTGGCATGAATCACGACGGCATCGACGCGGGAATGACCACCGACCCGACTGTCGCGCAAATGGTGAACTCGGGTGAGGCCCGTGTCCTGCTCGACATGCGTACCGAGGAGGGCACCCGTGCCGCGCTCGGCGGCCTGTATCCGGCGGCGTCGCTGTATATGGGCTGCGCGATGATCGACGCGCATCCGGAGATCGTCGGCAAGCTCGCATCGGCGTTCGTGCGGACATTGGGCTGGATCAAGGCGCACACCCCCGAACAGATCGCCGAGAAGATGCCCGCTCAGTATGCGGGTGGGGATCCCGCCCTGTACGTCCAGTCGATCCGGGACTCGATCGGCATGTTCAACGGCGACGGCGTGATGAAAGCCGAAGGCGCGCGGAACGTGTTGGACATCCTCGGCAAGTACTCGAAGAACGTGCAGCCGGTACGCGATCGGATCGATCTGTCGAAGACCTACACGACACGATTCGTCGAGCAGGCCGCACGCGCGCCACAGTAGCGACGCGCGTGCGTGGCGTCGGCCGGTATCAGCTACCGGCCGACGCTGCTGCCTGTTCGGCCCCGGATTGGGTGGTTTCCCGCGCCGCCAGCTCCGACTTCCACTCCCGGAAGCCTTCCTCGGTGCGCCCGCGCCGCCAGTACCCCGAGATCGAGTTGGCCCATTGCGCGGAGATACCGCGTTCCTTGCGGATGTAGCGGCGAATGCCGTGCATGACCGCGTTCGCCTCGCCGTGCACGAACACCTGGACGTTGCCTTCCGACCACGGCGCGGCGCGGACGGTTTCCGCGAGCAGTTCGCCGGGTGCCTGCGTACCCCGGTGCAGCCAGGTCACCTCGAGCCCCGCGGGATTGCGCAGGGGCAGTTCGTCGTCGGGCCCGGCCACCTCCAGATACACCTGGCCCACCGCGCCCTCGGGCATGGCCTCCAGTGCGGCCGCGATGGCGGGCAGTGCCGATTCGTCCCCCGCGAGCAGGTGCCAGTCGGCGTCCGCGCGCGGCGAGTAGGCGCCACCGGGGCCGAAGGCGTCGATGGTGTCGCCCGGCTTCGCCGCGGCCGCCCACGGTCCCGCGATGCCTTCGGTGCCGTGGAAGACGAAGTCCGCGGCCAGCTCGCCCGCCTCGGTGTCCACCGAGCGCACGGTGTAGGTGCGCAGCACGTCGATACCGTCGCGCGGGAAGATGAACTTGACGTAGGAGTCGGTGAACTCGCTCGGCTGGAACGCGCTGAATCCTGGTCCGCCGAGGTAGACCCGGATCAGATGTTGGGTCAACCACTCCGTGCGCTGCACGGTGAACGTCGTGCGTGGTCGTGCCATGAGATGATCCTCCCGGTGTTCTTAATGTTCAAAATTAGTTAGGGTTGCCTTATAAACCCTACCTTGCCGTGATCGTGGCTCGGGCACGGCCGCCCTCGCCCACCATCCTCGTCGGCCCTGTTCGCGGCCGCATCCTCGGTGTAGGTGTGACGCGTAGACCCAGGGTCCGGTGGGTCGGCCGTAGGCGCGGGGTGTATTTCTGAACCGTGAACTTTTCGGGGCGTTGCACCCGGTTGCTGGCTCGTTACCCGGCGAATCGGTGGTCGTGGCGGTAGCGTGTCGATGTCTCGAGGCCGGTGGCTGTCCAATCGGCGTTCGAGTTCCATTCGGCGAGCGGACATTTCGGGTCCGACGCCACCGCGTGTCTGGGAAGGACCCACAAGTATGACAGCCTCCGACCGTCAGTTGACGGACGCTGGAATGGCCGGGACGCCGGGCGGCTCGCCCGAGTCCGGGCCCTCCGAAGGCTATTCGCGTGGACTGAATCCACGCACCATTCAGATGATCGCCATCGGCGGCGCGATCGGCACCGGCCTGTTCTACGGCGCGGGTGGCGCGATCGAGCAGGCCGGACCCGGCCTCATCCTGGCTTACCTCGCCGCGGGCCTGGTGATCTTCGTGATCATGCGGGCACTCGGTGAGCTGCTCACCTACCGCCCGGTCTCCGGCAGTTTCGCCGAATACGCGCACGAATTCGTCGGTCGCTACGCGGGCTTCGTCACCGGCTGGTCGTACTGGGCGGTGTGGGTCTCGACCTGCATGGCCGAGATCACCGTCGCGGGCAAGTACGTGCAGTACTGGTTCGATATCGCGCCGTGGATCACCGCGCTGGTGGTGCTGGCGGTGATGTTCTTCGCGAATCTGATCTCCGTGCGGCTGTTCGGCGAGGGCGAGTTCTGGTTTTCCACGATCAAGATCGTCGCGATCATCGGCATGATCCTGCTGGGTATCGGCGTGCTGATCATCGGCTTCGGCAACGCGGCCGACCCGACGGTCACCAACCTCTGGGCCGACGGTGGCGTGTTCCCGACCGGCTTCGGTCAGTCGCTGCTGGTGTTGCAGATCGTGCTGTTCGCCTACGTCGGTGTCGAACTCGTCGGCGTCACGGCGGGGGAGGCGCGGGAGCCGCGCAAGACCCTGCGTAAGGCGATCAACACGCTGCCGTTCCGGATCGGACTGTTCTACGTCGGCGCGCTCGTGGTGATCCTGTCGGTGTCGAGCTGGCGCAACTTCCACGAGGGCAAGAGCCCGTTCGTCGAGGTCTTCCAGCAGATCGGCATCCCCGGCGCCGCGGGCATCATCAATTTCGTGCTGCTCACCGCCGCGCTCTCGTCGTGCAACTCCGGTATCTACTCCACCGGCCGCATGTTGCGCACCCTCTCGCTGCACGGCGAAGCGCCCGGCGCCTTGCGCAAGCTCAGCTCGCGCGCGGTGCCGCACGTCGGCATCATCATCTCGGCGGGCGCCATGGTGATCGGCGTGATCGTCAATCTCATCTCCCCGGACAAGGCGTTCGCCTACATCACCTCGGTATCCACCATCGGCATCATCTTCGTGTGGGGCATGATCCTGGTCTGCCACCTGCTCTACCGCGCCAAGGTCGCGCGCGGTGAATTGCCCGCGAGCGATTACCGACTGCCCGGCGCACCGGTCACCACGGTGATCGCGCTGGCGTTCCTCGCGATGGTGGTCGTGCTGCTGTTCTTCACCGAGAGTGGGCGCACCGCCGTCGCGGTCGGTGTCGGCTGGGGCGTGCTGGTGACCATCGGGTACTTCGTGATGAAGGCGGTCGTGAACAACGACGCTGATACGCCGGTGGCGACGACCGATCACCGCTGACGCTCATTCGGTTCGCCGAAAACGACGTTCGTGCCGACCCACCATCGCGGTGGGTCAGCACGAACGTGTTGGCAGTTGTACCGGCGCCTGTGCGGTCACGGTTTTCGGGCCAACCGGAGTATCGACGGCGACCGCGTCACCGGCGGTGAGGCTGACCGTCGTGGACCGCCGCTCGATCCGCACCGTGAGCCTGCTGTCGCGAACGGCCAAGCCGCGCACGGTCATTCCGTCCGGAAAACCCGTGGGCAGCAGGGGATCCAGGCGCGGGCCCGCCTCGGTCCAGCGCAAGCCCGTCGGTCCATAGAGCAGCCCTTGCAGGAATTCCGCCGCACCGGTGACGAAGACCCGCGCGGACCCACCGACCGCGTTCGCGCCGGAGCGCTCGCCGCGCGCCTCGGAATGCAGGCCGTAGGGCTCCTGCGCGTACGGCACCACCGAGGCGTCGAGAAATCCCTGCGTACGGCACGGGTCGAGGCCGGAGCTCAGTATCGCGCCGACCGCATTGCTCATGTTCGGTCCGTCGGGATCAGTGCGGTCGAAGTAATAACGCATCGTCGCCTCGGGCGAATACCCCTGCGTGGCATAGTCGAACGGATAACTCAGCAGGACCGTATCGGCCTGCTTGATCGGGGCGCCGGTGTAGCCGAGGTATTCGGCGGGCACGCCGGGCGCGATGTCGCCGGGCATCGCCATATGCGCGGCGATATCGGCCCAGCGCGGGTCGACCGGTGCGCCGACCGTCGCGGCGGCCTCACTGGCGGTACGCATGGTGTGCATGACGCCGCCATTGGTGAGCGCGTTGTCGATCGAGGTCGCCACGTATTCGTCCGCACCGCCGACGGGCGCGTAGTGATACCGACCGTCGGGGAGTTTCGGTCCGATGCGTGCGGTGAGATAGTCGGCGATCGCCATGATCACGGGCGCGCCCGCCGTGCGCAACCACTGTTCGTCGCCGGTCGCCAGGTAGTACTGCCAATGCGCGAGCGCGATCTCGTTCTGCAAGTGCTCCTCGACCAGCCCGCATACCGCGGGCGAGGCGCACCGCTGGGCAGGTCCGTCGTCCCAGGGATACAGCGCGCCGGGCAGGCCGTAGGCGCGAGCGTTCGCCTTCGCCTGGTCGAGCGCGGCGGCGCGGAAGTCCACGATGGTGCGCGCGAGGTCGGGGTAGAGGGCGAGCAGCGTTGGGTAGATCCAGGTCTCGGCATCCCAGTAGGTGAGGCCGCCGTAGTCGTCGGAGGACAGCCCCGCGGGCTGCACCGACCACCGTTGTCCCGCACGCACACTGGCGAGGACCGAGTACAAAGCCGTGTGGATCCAGCGCCGGTAGTCGGCGCGCCCGGGTATCTCGATGCTCGGCTTCCACAACCGATCCCACTCCGCGACATGCTCGGCGTGCAGCTGCTCGAAGCCGTTCTCGTGTCCTTGCTCGGAAGCCGAGGTGGCAAGTTCCCTCGGGTCGGGGCCGTCCGGGGTGGCGGCGATACCGACATACTTGGTGAACGAATAGGATTGTCCCGCAGCGACATCAGTGTTGAGCCGCAGACCTTCCTCGACGGGAACACGGCGGGAGTCGTCGGGGGCGTCGAGGGTGGAGACGAGGAAGGCGGTGTCGGCGGTGCCGTCGGCCCGCACACCGACGGTGCTGCGGCCATCGACCGGGTCGGTCTCCCGCGCGATCGGCGTCACCCGACGGGCAGCGGTGGTGTCGAGCGAATCGGTGACGGCGAGTTCGCCGGAACAGCCGGGCGTCAGCGTCAGCCGTGCGACGGCGAGATCGGGCCGCGACCTGGAAACGAAGGTGTCGTAGCGCAATTCGACGTCGTGGTCGGCATCCGGCGACCAGGTGAGCTCGGTGGTGACCGTCGCGGACCGAAAGTCCATGGTCTGTCGGTAGTTTCGCACCGTAGCGGGATCGACGTCGGGACGGTAGGTGTGTCCGGCGACGTCGAGGGCGAAGCCCGACCACGCGGGCAGCGCGGCGATCACCTGGGTGTTGTTCCACGAACCCGGTTGGCGCGCGTAGAAACCCGCGAGATAGGTCCCGGTGTAGCGCGACTGCTCGAGCGGAAACGACGTATGGACGCCGGGCCCGTAATCGAAATACCCGCCCCCGCTCGGCGGCAGGACGGTACCTAGGTGTCCGTTGCCCAGATAGGGTGCCGCGTGAAAGTCGGTGGGTTCGAACGTCTCCGCGACCGACGACCACTCGTCGAGCGGCGCCGCCGAGGCCGGTAGCGTGCCGATGGTCACCGCTGGCGCGAACGTCATCGGAAGAACTGCGCAGGTCACAAGCACGCGAATCATCGACGGCATGGCCAAGACTGTATCCGCGGTAACGCTGCCTACCCGGCACCTTCGCCGCTCGGCGCGAGTGCCGGTTCGCGCAGGGGAGGGTCGAGTGTGCGTGCTGCTCGAGGCTGCGGCTTGAACCGGCTGGACACGGTGCGGGTCGGAGTGTCGGTCCGCTCAGGGATCGAGTGTGCGTGCTGCGTTCGTTGATGTGGTCGGGGCACCCACGCGTCCAACAAGAACACCGAGCCGCCCATGGCCAGCGCGTACGTAGTGCACCCGACCCAGGACAGGACTTCCCGATCCGGGTGCGGCACACCGGTTCTCGTGTCGATGGCGCTCGCACCGAAGAATCGTCGCCTGGTCGCGGCCGTCTTCGGGGCGTGGGGCGGGCCCGAGGGGGTCAGCCGGGTAGCGCGCCCGGCTTGCGGTAGCTGCGTGCGATGAGCGCCGAGCGCAGGTACCAGACACCCGAGGACTGGGACGGGTCGAATCCGGTGAGCTGGCCGACGCGCTTGAGTCGGTAGTCGACGGTGTTGGTGTGCACGTGCAGCGAACGCGCGGTGCGCTGACGGTTGAGGTTGTTGCTGATGTGGCGTTGCAACGTCTCCAGCAGTTCCGGGTGTTCGTCGAGCGGGTCCAAGAGGGTTCGCAACCGGTCGAGTCCCGGTCCCGGCCTGGTGAGTTGGTATTCCAACGCCAGGTCGTCGAATCGGTAGAGGCCGCGCATGCAGTGCAGGCGCTGCACCATGTCCAGCAGTTCGTGGGCCTGGTCGGCGGCGGAGGGTACCTCCGAGGGGGCCGCCTCGACGACGGCCGCGGTCACCGGAACCTGGGCGGCGTGGGTGAGGTGTTCGACGAGTGCGTCCAGATCCAGTGCGGTGACCAGCTTCTCGGGCAGCAGGATGGTGCCGCCGTCGACGCTGAGCAGCGCGAGCACGCCGTGGCCGCACTGTTTGGCGAGCTCGGCCTGCAACCGACGCAGCTTACGGCGGGCGACCACCTGCTGGTTGACGCGGGGATTGCGTTCCTCCGGATGCGGCGGAATCGTCACCGCCAGCACCGAATACGACGCCGCGATCTCGATGCCGCATTCGCGCGCCATGGTGGAGGTGGGGTGCCCGCCGAGCAGCGCCGAGGTGAGGGTGTGTGCGGCGGTATGGTGTTCGCTGACCACCGAACGCAATTCCTTGACGTAGGCGCGCGAGACGGTGGAGGTGATGGTGTCGAGTACCTCCAGCAGCCTACGGTTGATCGTCTTGAGGTTCTCGAAGTCGTCGGCGGTGGCATTGGCGAGGATCATGTCGAAACCGAGCTTGCAGCCCTCGTGTACGGCGTGGTGGATGGTGTCGATCGGGATGCCTTCGCGTGCCCACGCTCCCGCGGCATTGTGCAGTTGCTGTGTCTTCTCCGGAATGTCGCTGCCGTCGAGCATGCTGACGGCCAATTCGAGACAGACGCGGGTGATGGTGGTGATGTCACCGTTGATGGCTTCGCCGGGCAAAGTGCGGCAGGGAACGACGTTCTCGACGAAGTGGCCGACCATCGTGCGCGAGAGCGCCCACACATCCTGTAGTGACGAGGTGATCGGTCGCCCCGAAACGATGAGGTCCTGACGAGTGGTACTGGTGATGGTCATTGACAGACTTCCTTCCATCCCCGAGCTGAGCACATCACGCTAACCCGCGTGGTCGCGTCCCGAGGGGGTCCGCTACGGGTTCTGAGTTTTGTCGAACCGCGTGGCGGGAACGCTGTGACAGGTCATAAGGCCAGTTTCCGACTTCGAGGTTTCGAATTGTGGGTGCGGTTGGACCTCCGGTTGGTCGGCATGCCCGTTTTGCCCGGTGCATACGCGGGAGCTATGGGTTGTGACCCCGCACAACCGCGGTGGTGGCAGCGGCGCCCGCGCCCTGCATAGTTACTGGTGGGTAACGTTAGTGGCGGTAGGGAACTATCACAAACGGTGCCGCTACCTGTTCGTTCATTTGCCGAAAGCTCCCGGTCAGCTCGAAGGAGACCAGTTCAGCCCGTACCGTCGAATGCTGGAGGGCGACGCGGAGGGAGTGCTGATGAGCATCGGCCCGCACGACGAGGGTTGGGCTGGGATAGACCGGTCGAACCGAGTACCCGAACCCTCGGGGCTCGACCGGAACTTTATCGACCCCCACCCGCAACATAGTCCGGACGCCTTGCTGAAGGCAGGCTTCGAGCAGGCACTGGTTCTGGTGGACGCCGCGGAGGCGTCGGGCATCGTGGCACTCGGATGGTTCGAGCGCGCGGCCACCGAGTGCGCACTCGCCGGCATCCCGATCGAGGCGGTGCACGCGGTGGTGAGTGATGGCGTGACCGCCGCATTGCAACGTTGCGAAGACTCGGTAGTCACCGTCACCGTCGCGGAAGCCGACTGTGAGCGGGAACAGAGCGCCGAGCCCGAGCCGGACACCCTGTCGGGCTTTCTCGGCCTGCTGAATTCGGCGGTGTCGCGTGCCTACGCCGTGGCGACGCCATAGTGCGGCGGGCGGCCGCGGCGACATTGGGCAGGGCGACACGGAACGGCGACGCCGGGTAAATCGGCCACACTGGGTAAATCAGCACCGAGCAGATCGAAACCGTAAGGCCGCCAGGCGCTTACGGTTTCGATCTGCTCGGTGTGCGCTGTTTGTCGCGCGGTGCTGTTTGTTGCGGGAACCTACCCCTGCGCACCCGCGTTCGAGCCAGCGCTACGACTGGGTCTTGCGGTCCATCGCCTCTTTGAACGACGGCCACGAATTGTGCAGATACTGCTGCCAGTAACCCCAGGAGTGGGTGCCGGTGTCGCGGAATTCGAAGGTGGCGGGAATGTCCAACGCCGCGAGCCGATTCTGCAATTGCAGCGAGCACTGGCGCATCACCGCCTCCAACACACCACCACTGACCAGCTGACCGATCAGCGTCCCGCCGTTGTCGATATTCGGGCCGTCCAGCGTGTCCAACTCACCCGCCGTTCCGGTGCCCGCGGCCACGTAAATGGTGGTGCCGCGCAGCTTGTCGGCGTTCACGAACGCGTCGTTGGCCGCCCACGCCGGGTCGCTGCCGGGGCCCCACATGTTGTCGGGGTTGCCGTTCCAACGGGTAACGACCGCCTGGGTCATGGCCTTGCCCGCGGGATCGCTGGTCCCCACGCAACCACTGTAGGAACCGATCGCCTGGTAGGTCTCGGGTGCGGCGATCGCCAGCTGGAACACCGAGGTGGCCGACATCGAGATGCCGACGATGGAGTTGCCGCCCGAGCCGTGGAAGGCGCTGTCGATGATCGGCGTCAGTTCGTCGACCAGGAAGGTTTTCCATTGCTGGCGTCCGAGGTCGGGATCGTCGGCCTTCCAGTCGGTGAAGTAGCTGCCCTCGCCGCCGACCGGGATCACCACATTGACCTGCTTGTCGGCGAAGAAACCGTCGACGTCGGTCTTGGTGTGCCAGTTGCTGCCCTCGGTACCACCGCTGCCGCCGTTGAGCAGATACAGCGTGTGCGCGGGGGCCGAACCGTCGGGTGCGGGGAGCACCTTGAGCGTGATGTTTTTCGCCATGGCCTGCGAATACACCGTCACGTCCAGCATCCGCCCCTTGTCCGGCTTGACGGCGACCAGGTGCGAGGTGTCCGGCGCGGGCAGGGCGGCGGCGGTCAGCTCCGGGATGCTGACGGGTGCCTGGTGCTCGGACGGCTGCGCGCCAGCGGCGTTCGGCAACGCCGCGGTCAGTCCCACGGTTACCAGTATCGGCATGACGCGGCATGCGCGACGGGCGATCCCGTTGCGGGACTGCCTTGTGGCACGGTCGAGCACTCGACGCCTCCTCGGGGGTGTTTTCGGTGGTCTTGGCTGTGCGCGTAGAACGGTATGTCGCAATCCAAGAGTGCGACAAGCGGTTTCATGGGTTATTAGGAGATACGACCAGTGCGCCATCTTTCGCTCTGGGTCGGATCACAAGATTTCCTCGGCCGCATGGCGATCGGGTGAGTGATGTCGTTAACTCGGTGATCGTGGTGGTGTCGATCGGCGTGATCGTCGACTACCACCGGCAGCCGGTTCTGCTCGGAACAACGTTGAGCACCTCGGTGTGCGACGCGACCTCGGGATCGTGCTGCCGGGCCTGGTGTTTTCGAACGGTGACAACCGCTCGACGGCACCCTCCCGCTGCGCGAATCGAGGGCATCTGTGGTCAATTTCGGGTTCATCGATGAATGGCGACCCAATCCCGGCAAGCTCACCAGCTGGTCGGTTACCCCACAATCGCTCGAGGCGGCGATGCGTGCCCCTCGGCATGCGACACCACCGTCGCACCAGCAGGAGGAATACCTGCGCACGGCGTACCGGACCGCAAGTCCGCAGTGGCGCGGATCGCGGCTGTGTACGGTCGTATTCACCGTGCCGGGTGTCGCCGACCTCGACGCGCTGACGCAGACCTTCAACGCGTTTCTGCGTCGTCACGACACGTTCTCCAGCTGGTTCGCCCAGCGCGACGATGGGAGCATCGTCCGGCACGTGATCGATCCCGACATCATCGATGTCGCGCCGACCGAGCACGGCTACCTGGACTCGGTCGAGGCGATCCATGCCCAGGTGGAGTCGGGGACCCCCAATGCCTTGCGATGGGATTGCTTCACCTTCGGTGTGATCGAGCACGAAGGGTCGTTCACCCTCTACGGTGCGGTGGACCATCTGCACACCGACGGCATGGCGCAGGGTCTGACCTGCGTCGATCTGCTGACCCTCTACGGCAACGTGCTCTCCGCTGGCAAGGCGCCCTCGGCGCCGGTGGACGGCCACATCGCCTTCAGCGAACGCGAACGCGCGGCCACCGCACAGCTGACGTGGGACTCCCCGAAGATCAAGACCTGGGTGGATCTGTTGCAGCGCAACGGTGGTGACATTCCCGGTTTTCCCGCCGATCTCGGCGTGACGGACGAGACCACCAACAGCGGAAGCGCCTTCCTCGACATCGAACTCGCGACCGAGGGACAGATGCTGCGGTTCGAGCAGGTCTGCGCCGAACATGGCGGCCGGTTCATCGGCGGATTGTTCGCAGCGCAGGCGCTCGCCGAGGCCGAACTCTCGGGCAACGACTGGTATTTCGGGCTCACCCCGGCCAATACCCGTGCCACCTCGGGGGAGGCGGGCTCGGTGGGTTGGTACACGAGCCTCGTGCCGGTCGCCTTCGACGTCGCGCCGCAGGCGAGCTTCTCCTCGCTCGTTCCCGTCGCGCAACAGGCGCAGGAGTCGGGCAGGGAACTCAACGATGTCTCGCTCTACCGCGCGTTCGAGCTGGTCACCCCGGACAGTGGCATTCGAACCAGGCCGGGTTGGTCGGCTCGCATGTTGTCGTTCGTCGATGTGCGCAAGATGGAGGGGGTGGAGATGTTCGACAAGATCGACGGCGGATTCTTCGCCAGCCGAGGCAATTCCACCGAGGTCTACATCTGGGTCAACCGGTTCATCGATGTGACCAAGCTCAGCGTGATGTTCCCCGACACACCGCAGGCGCACGCGGCGATCGGGCGGTTCCAGGAGATCTTCCGTGGCATCTTCGCGACGGTCGCCGCCGAAGGGGACTACGCGATGCGGGTCGATGTGCTGTCATGATCACCCCGCCGGCCGAATCGGCCGGTTCCGAGGTCGTTGAGCGGGCGCCCGGCATCACGGCCGCCGCCTGGGGTGCGTTGGGTGCGTGCCTGATCGCGGTGTTCATGCAGATGCTCGATCTGACCATCGTCAATACCGCGCTGCCGAGTATTTCCGAGGACATCGACGCGCCCGGTTCGGCGCAGGTGCTGGTCGTGACGCTCTACAGCCTCACCTTCGCCTGTTCGCTGATGACGGCGGCACGCATCGGCGACCTGGTCGGACGCCGCAGGATGTTCTCCAGCGCCATCGTCGCCTTCGTGCTCGCCTCGGTCTGGTGCGGTCTGGCCGGTGGTGCGACCGAGCTGGTCGTGGCCAGAGGGTTCCAGGGGGTCGCGGCGGCGGCGATGTCGGCGCAGACCATCGCGATCATCAGCCATTCGTTCCCGAAGGCCAAGCAGCCCATTGCCTTCGGCATCTACGCGGCGGCCTCGGGCCTTGCCGCGGTGATCGGTCCGATGTTGGGCGGTGTGATCATCGCGATGAATCCGTTCGGGCTCGGTTGGCACGCGATCTTCCTGCTCAACGTGCCGCTGGGCCTGATCGGTTTCGTACTGGCTCGCCGCTACCTGCACGTGGGCCGACAGGCCACGCACGAGCGACTCGACCTGGTGGGTGTCGCGTTGTCCATGGCCGGGACACTGCTGGTGATCTACCCGTTGGCCGTCGGCAGGGAGAACGGTTGGGCGCCAGGGTATTTCGTGCTGCTCGGCGTGGGTGTGCTGGTGTTGACGGTATTCGTTGTCCAGCAACGCTGGTACGCCCGAACGGGCGCGATCCCCTTGCTGCGCGGCGAGTTGTTCCGCGATCGGACCTTCTTGATCGGTGCGATCACGACGGCGGTGTTCTTCGGGATGTTCGCCGGGTTCCTGTTCACCGTGTCGGTGACCGCGCAGGACGGGCTGCACTTCACCGCGATGCGCACCGGACTGACCATGGCGCCGTTCGCGGTCGGCGCGGTGATCGGCGCGGTCGGCTCGCCGTTCGTCGTCGCACGACTCGGTCGTCGCGCGGCGACCGTGGGTGTTGGATTGTTCGCGATCGGGATCACCTGCGTCGCGGCGACGATCACTCCCTCGGACGCCACCGTTTCGCTTCGGGAGTTGAGTGGCTCGGTGTTCCTCGCCGGAATGGGGATGGGGCTGCTGGTTTCGGCATTGCCCGCACTGATGTTGAGCAGGGTGGAGGAGCAGACCACCGGCTCGGCGTCCGGAATCGTGCCGACGATCCAACAGATCGGCAGCGCGGTCGGGCTCGCGGCGATCAGTGTGCTCTTCTTCCATCAGGTCGGCGGCGCCACCCCCGAGTCGACCGAGCGCGCGGGAGTCGTTCTCGCGCAACGGTTGACCGAATCCGGCGTGCCCGCCGGGTCGCATGCGAGCGCGGTCGACGGGTTCACCGAGTGCGCGCGACGCGCGCTGACCGCACCCGCGCCGCGCCTGCGGGCCGACACCTGCGTCGGCTCGTCGGCGGTCGGGGCCGCCGACCTCGACGCGGCGGGACGCCAGGCTGCCGGGCAGACCTTCCTCGGTGCGTTCACCCTGGTGCTGTGGGTGGTCGCGGCACTGTCGTTCGCCACGACCGTGCTCACCCTGTGGTTGCCGCGCGCGAGTGGGAGCCGGGCATGACCGAGGCGAAATCAGCAGCGCCCGTTGACGCTGACACTGCGGGCGACCCCGATGCGGCGGTGTCTGGCGCGGTGGTGTCCGGGGTAATGCCAGGCGCGGTGGTGTCCGACACGGCGGGGCCTGGCACGGGAGCCTCTGACGTGGCGGTGTCCGGCGCGGTGGTGCGAGGCGCGGTGGTGTCCGACACGGCGGGGCCTGGCACGGTGGTCTCTGACGTGGCGGTACCCGGCGCGGTGGTGTCCGACATGACGGGGCCTGGCACGGGAGTCTCTGACGTGGCGGTGTCCGGCGCGGTGGTGCGGGGCACGGTGGTGTCTGACATGACGGGGCCTGACATGACAGGGCCTGACATGACAGGGCCCGGCACCAAAAAAATATCCACAGCGCTGCCCGCGTTCGCTTGGTGGCCGGTGTGCGTGGTCGTCGCGGTGACGGCGCTCGTGCTGCTGGCGCGTGCCGGGCGTTACGGCTTCTTCGGCGACGAGTTGTACTTCCTGTCCGCGGGTCATCGGCTCGCGGTGAGCTATGTCGATCAGGGGCCGCTGGTGCCGTTGATCGCACGAGCTGCCGACCTGATCGCGCCGGGATCGACTGTCGTGCTGCGTATTCCGGCGATCGTGGCCAGTGTGGTCGCGGTCGTTGTCGCGGCGGCGATCGCCAGGGAACTCGGCGGCGGACGCGCGGCGCAGACACTGGCCGCGTTGGCCTATGCGAGCTGTCCTTTTCTGGTCACCCAGTCGGCGACACTGTCGACGTTCGCGTTCGACACCACCTTGTCGGCCGCCATCGTCCTGGCGTTGGTGCGCTGGACCAGGACACGCGGGGACCGCGCGTTGCTCGCCGTCGGCGTCTTGGCGGCGCTGGATATGCAGGTGAAGTTGTTGGTGCCGATCCTGCTCGCCGGAATCGCGCTCGGCGTTCTGGTTTTCGGCCCGCGCGCGGTCCTGCGCCGACCCGCGCTCTGGGCCGCCGCCGCGGTATTCGCGGCCGCCTCGGCACCTGGGCTGCTGTGGCAGGCGGGGCACGGATGGCCGCAACTCGGTATGAGCGCGGTGATCCGGGCGGAGCAACGCGCGGCGATGGGTGGCGCGCTCGGGTTGCCGGTGCAGCTGGCGACGCTCGTCGGGCTGCTCGGCGGGCTGCTAGCGCTCTACGGTCTGTGGAAACTCTTGCGCGACGGGCGGTTCCAGCCATATCGGTGGGTGCTCGGCGCGGTGCTGGTGCAACTCGTGTTCGTCGTGGTCGCGGGCGGGCGCCCGTACTATCTGGCGGTCGTGCTGCCGGTGGTCTTCGCCGTCGGCGCCGTGGCCGCGGCGGATCGGTTGTCGAGCCGATGGGCTCGGCTCGGCTCGGCGTGTGTGGTCGCCGTCTCGGTGGCGATCACGCTGACGGTGGTGCTCGGCCTGCCGCGTCCGCTCGACGGACTGCGCACGCCCACCGAGACCCAAGCCGAATTATCTACCAGAATGCGGACATTCGGTACCACCGGTTGGCCGGAACTGGTCGACACCGTCGAGGCCGCCTATCGCGGTCTCGATCCCGACAAACGGGCGCGAACCGTGATCGTCGCCCAAAACTATTGGCAGGCAAGCGCGATCGACCGGCTCGGTGCCGACGGTCTGCCCGCGGTCTACAGTCCCAACCGCGGATTCGCCCGCTTCGCCACCCCGCCCGATGCCGCGACGATCGCGCTGTACGTCACCGCCGGTGATGCCGAAGCGCGGCTGCGCCAGAACTTCTCGCGGCTGGAGCCGATCGCTGGCCTGGACGACCCGCTCGGATTCCCGGGAATCACCCGGCATGTCACGGTGTGGCGCTGCGAGCGCCCCATCCGGAACTGGGCCGCCATCTGGGCGGCGACGACCACCGACGTTCTCGACCCCGGTCTGTGAGCGTCGGACTCGGCAACTGAAAGGAACACCCCACCGATGACGCCGCCGAACCACCGCGCGACCTGGTTCGACCAGGATTGGTCGCTCGACGAGTTGGTCGAACGCAAGAACAACCGCACCGTTTCGGTGGTCCTGCCCGCGCTCGACGAGCAGGAGACGGTCGCCGGGGTGATCGACTCGATCCGCGAGCTGGTCGGGTCGCTCGTCGACGAACTGATCGTGGTCGATTCCGGGTCGACCGACGAGACGATCGCGCGCGCCCGCGCCGCGGGTGCCACCGTGTACACCAGGGAAGAGGCACTGCCGCATGTGGCGCCGATACCGGGGAAGGGGGAGGTGCTGTGGCGCTCACTGAATGTCGCGTCCGGCGACCTGATCGTGTTCGTCGATTCCGATCTGATCGAGCCGAGCCCGAAGTTCGTCCCCGCGTTGCTGGCGCCGTTGCTCTTCGACGAGCGGGTGCATCTGGTGAAGGGTTTCTACCGGCGTCCGCTCTCCGGTGCGGGCCCCGGCGACAGCGGCGGCGGGCGGGTGACGCAGTTGCTGGCGCGGCCGTTGCTGACCGCATTGCTGCCCGAGCTTGGTGAGATTCTCCAACCGCTCGGCGGCGAATATGCGGCGACTCGTGAGTTACTCACAAGTATTCCGTTCGCGCCCGGCTACGGCGTGGAGATCGGTATTCTCGTCGATGCCTGGTTGCGGTACGGAATCGAGGCCATCGGCCAGGTCGACCTCGGCATCCGTATCCACCGCAATCGCCCGACGCACGAGTTGGCGGTGATGAGCCGCCAGATCGTTGCCACCCTGTTCGGGCGAACAGGCATCGCCGACTCGGGAATCGGCCTGACGCAGTACCTTCCACACGGGTCGACCTGGCAACCGACCACCACCGGTGTCTCGGCGCAGGACCGTCCGCCGATGGCAACGCCGTCGCCGCCACTCATCGACGGCGCGACGTCATATTCGATGGCGTTCCCGGAGATAGGAGCACGATGATGTCCAACCGAGCGACCCGGCGGCGGTGTCGCGTGTTGCTGACGACGGTACTGCTTGCCGCCGCACTCGGCGTGGAGCCCGGTGCGGCGCTGGCGGATCCGCCGCCGCCGTCCCCGTTCCCCGATGCGGTGTCGGCTAACGGCTCGCATCTGATCGATGTGCGGCACGAGACTCCGAAATTGGTGCAGGCGCATGCCTACTCGGCGTCGATGAACCGATCGATCGATCTGCTGGTGCTGCGCGCCGCCGACGAGAGCAAGCCAGCGCCGACGATGTATCTGCTCAACGGGGCCAACGGCGGCACCGAGGGCAACTGGTTGGACGAGACCGACCTCGTGGACTTCTTCAAGGACAAGCAGGTCAACGTCGTCATCCCGATCGGCGGTGGCGGTAGCTACTTCACCGACTGGCAGCGCGACGACCCACTGTTGGGCAAGCTGCGGTGGCGCACCTTCCTCACCGAGGAGCTACCGCCGGTGGTGGACAAGGCATTCAACGGCAACGGCACGAATTCCATTGCCGGGCTGTCGATGTCGGGTACCTCGGTGTTTCAGCTCGCGCTCGCCAAGCCGGGGTTGTACCAGGGCCTCGGTTCCTACAGCGGCTGCGTGCGTACCAGCGACGAGCAGGGGCAGGCGATGGTGAACGCGGTGGTCGCGCGGCAGTTCGGTAATGCCTCCAACATGTGGGGTGCGCCGAATGATCCCGCGTGGGCGGCCAATGACCCCTACCTGCACGCGGACGAGTTGCGTGGCACGAGCATCTACGTGTCGGCGGGTACGGGTGCTCCTGGCCCGCTCGACACTCTCGAGGGCGCGCGCGGCGATGTGGCACACCTGGCCTATTCGTTGCTGTTCGGTGCGCCGCTCGAGGCGGTCATGCGGATGTGCACCGACCAGTTGAAGACGCGCTTCGATGATTTGGCGATCCCCGCGACTTTCGATTTGCGACCGTCGGGGACGCATTCCTGGGCGTACTGGGAGCAGGATCTCTACAACTCGTGGCCGCAATTCGAGAAGGCGATGGCGGCGAAGGCCGCGGAGGTGTCGGGAGCGGCGGGGGATTCCGACAAGGATTCCGAGGAAGGGCCGACCGGCTGATTCGGTCTCGCCGTGTGAGCGGCAATTGTAAATATAATCGTTTCAAACAGAAGCGTTCACCGTCGTTTCAGCTCGCGGCGGTGAACGCTTCGGTCGTCATGGTGGTCAGCGGCACCCTGCCGGTCCAGCCGCACGGCAGGTTGCACGTGGCGACCACCGTGGTCTCCACCGCGCCGGTGTCGAAGACCAGCGTCGTGGTGACGGCGCGGGCGGGATAGCCGCATGCCTGACATTTGCCGAAGTAGTTGAGGATTTCCTCGGATCGGGCAATTGCGATCCGGCGATCGGATTTTTTCATCCGCGTGCTCCAGGTGCTCTTGGGTCGGAACGAATTCCGGTGCGGGTCGGTGATATCTATGAACGCTAGAGTCGCGATGAGTTGACGACAGGTGCCATCGCGGATCCTTGGTGGTGTTCACACCGTGATCGGTGGCGGTTTGTGTGGCGACCCAAGGGTTTGCGGCGGTTTCGCTGGTGCGCAAGATACGGTGGTCGGGTGCGTTTCGGTGGGCGGAATACGGTGACAACTGGGAGTTATCACAGTGTCGGGCACCGCCTTTGGTGTGATGCTCACTCCGGTGGCGAATTATGGGCGACTGTCCAGATTGTGCCGTCGTAGTGTCGGTGCTGCCGACAGTGGCGCAAACACATGCAGGTCAGGCACTTTCGTGCGCAATCGGCTTGACCTGGGGTGTGCCCGAGGTTACAAAGGAAGTTATCCGCCGACCCGAGCTTTTCGAACCGGCCCGGAAGAAGTGCGAATAGTTGGTTACCGATCTCGTTGATGTGGTCGCAGAATTCCCGATAGCCCGCAGGGCACTGTGGGACCTTCTGCTCGAACCTCAGACCTACCCTCGTGTCTTTCTCGGCGTCGGCGCCTGTGAACGACTACACGACGTCGACGGTCATCCGCTGCTGGAGCTGCGGATCGGCTCGCCCCAGACCGAAATTCGACTACGCCAGATCCGGGTGGTGGTCGGACGCTGGTATGAGAGCTTCGAGCTGCAATGCCCCGGCACGAGCAGCTTCGCCTCGGTGCGCCTGAGCGGTGAGGGTGAACGCACGCACGTCACCATCACCCTGTTCGCGCCCGCTCGGATACACCCGTACGTGACGCAAATGTCCAATGGTGAGGTGATCGACTGGGCGCGCAGCGGATTGCGGCGTGCGGCCGACCTCGTGCGTGGCACACCGACCTCGGTCGCGGTCAACGCGGAGAACTCGCCGGTGCGCCTACAGGTGGGGGTCGCGCGCCAGATGATGTCCTCCGGTGTACTCACCTCCC
Organism: Nocardia callitridis; assembly: GCF_039543305.1. Classification (NCBI taxonomy): domain Bacteria; kingdom Bacillati; phylum Actinomycetota; class Actinomycetes; order Mycobacteriales; family Nocardiaceae; genus Nocardia; species Nocardia callitridis. The sequence goes on from NZ_BAABJM010000004.1 coordinate 448,968, forward strand.
GACCGGACCTGGCCGCCAAACAGCTTCGCGGCCTGGCCAAGTGGGGCTTCAATCTGGCGGGCGGCTACGCCGCCGCGGCGGCGCACTCCCCGGATCGGCTCGCGCTGGTCGCCGACGGATCCACTCGTACCTTCCGCGAGATGAACGACCGCACCGACGCGTTGGCCGCCGCGATGGCGAGCGTGGGTCTCGGTGCGGGCGACGCGGTGGGTCTGCTCTCGCGCAACCACGCGGGCATGGTCGAGTGCATGGTGAGCGCGGGCAAGCTCGGCGTCGACGTGGCCTTGCTCAATGCCGGGTTGTCCGGTCGCCGGATCGAGGAAATCGTGCAGCGCCACCGGCTTTCGGCGCTGTTCGTCGACGGTGATCTCGAGGAATTGGTGCGCTACCTGCACTCCGACATTCCGCGCTACAACACCGACGGCAGGCCGACCTCTCCGGAACAGGCCACCGTCGAAGACCTGGTGGCGACAGGCGGCAGCGAGTTCCGCAGGCCCTCGCAACCGGGCAGGCTGATCGTGCTCACCTCGGGTACCAGCGGGGTGCCGAAGGGGGCGCGGCGGCCACATCCGAAGGGTTTCGGCACTGTCGCCGCGTTGTTGTCGCGCATCCCGATGGGGATGGACGAGACCATGCTCATCCCCGCGCCGCTGTTCCACACCTGGGGCCTTGCCGGGCTGCAATTGAGCACCGCGCTGCGTGCCACGGTGTTGCTGTCGGAGCGTTTCGACGCCGAGGAGTGTCTGCGCAAGGTCGCCGAACACCAGGCGTCGACTATGATCGTCGTGCCGACGATGGTCAATCGCATTCTCGATCTGCCCGCCTCGGTCCGGGAACGGTACGACACCTCCAGCCTGCGGCACGTGGTGAGCTGTGGCGCACCGCTGGCCGGTGCGACGGTGCTGCGGTTCATGGACGCCTACGGCGAAGTCCTCTACAACGTCTACGGTTCCACCGAGGTCTCCTGGGCCACCATCGCCGATCCCGACGACCTGCTCACCTCGCCGACCACCGCGGGGACACCCCCGCTCGGTACGAAGGTGGCGGTGCTCGGCCCTGATCATCGTCCGGTGCCGCGCGGCGCGACCGGGCACATCTACGTCGGCAATCACATGCTGTTCGACGGGTACGTCAATGCCGCACCGCCGGACGAGGCCGACGGCATGCTCGACACCGGCGACCTGGGTTATCTCGACGCCGCGGGTCGGTTGTTCGTCGCCGGGCGCGACGACGAGATGATCATCTCCGGCGGCGAGAACGTCTTCCCACGTCCGGTGGAGGAGGCGCTCGCGCACCTTCCGCAGGTGAGCGAGGTGGCCGTGGTCGGGGTGCCCGATCACGAATTCGGCCAGCGGCTGGCGGCTTTCGTGGTGAAACGTGAGGGTTCCGGTCTCGACCCGGACATGATCCGCTCCTATATCCGCAATCGCCTCAGCCGCTTCTCGGTGCCGAGGGACGTCACCTTTCTCAGCGCGCTGCCGCGCGGCGAGACCGGCAAGATCCTCAAGCGCATGCTGGTCGGCGGGCCGACCGAGCGGACGGTGTGAGCCGCGGCGCGGTCACGACGGCGCGGCGGCGGTGTCCTCGGACAGGATGACCACCGGGATCTTGCGTTCGGTCCAGGACTGATAGTTGTCGAAGTCGGCGTAGAGCCGCAGCAGCAGCGGCCACAGGCGCGTGCGTTCGTCCGTGGTAGCGACGCGTGCGAGCACCGGCCGCCGCTCGGCGCGAATCCTGATGTGCGCGTGCGGGTCCGCGACCAGGTTGTGGTACCACTGCGGATGTGTCGGCAGCCCGCCCTGCGAGGCGACGATGACGATCTCGGCGCCGTCGGTGAGGTAGAGCAGGGGAGCGGTGAACAGCTTGCCCGACTTCCGTCCTCGATGTTCGAGCAGCAGGGTCGGTACGGGCTTGCGCAGTCCAGCACCGATGCGCCACGTCCCGCCGATGCGCCCGTTGGTCTTGCGGTAGACCCAGGCCTGGGCCCGCGCGCTGTATTTGATCATGGTGGGCACCAGCGGGGAATCGAGCTGGCGCGGTCGCTTGGTCGGCATTGGTGCATATCCTTGCTGGCGGGGTCTCTTCGCGGGCTGGGTGTATTCGCGCGCGGGGGCGAACGCGGTGCTGGTGGTTGTGTGGTGCGTTCTCGATCGCGCGGGACGGCGCTCGCGGTCTGATTGCCGTGCGCCGTCGATTCATAGTATCGTCCAGACACCTGTCCGGAAATAGTTCGGCGGCTTATGCCTCGCGTAACGGGTGCTCGCGCGGCGTGGAGAAGCGAGGAATGAGGTCTGTAGCGCTCGAGCGCCCGGGATGGCTGAGCGTCCGTAGTGTCTGGTAGTGCTCGAGCGGGCGCAGAGCTCGAGCGCTCGGAGTTCTCAGCCGCTTGTCGGCGCCTGGGCGTCCGGCGTGTCGAGTGTCTGGAGTGCTGTGCGTGCGGAGGACTCAGCGTCCGAAGTGTGGCGCTCAGCAGGGCGTGGTTCAGCAGGGCGTGTTCAGCCGAAAATACAGAGCCAGGGAGTGCATGTGTCGAGCGTCGAGCAGATGACAGTGCCGAAGTTGTTCGAGATCGCAGCCGCCGCAACGGGGTTCCTGCCCGATGACGAGGGGCTGGCGCTGTATGAGGCGGCGCGGCGGTATTGCCGCGCGGGTGTGGTGGTCGAGATCGGCACCTATTGCGGCAAGTCGACCATTTTGCTCGGCGCGGCCGCACGCGAGAGCGGGTCGGTGGTGTTCACCGTGGACCACCACAAGGGGTCCGAAGAACACCAGCCCGGCTGGGAGTATCACGACACCTCACTGGTGGACCCGGTGACCGGCCGCTTCGACACCGTGACCGAGTTTCGTCGAAACATCGTGCGCGCGGAGCTGACCGAAACCGTCCTCGCGGTGGTCGGACGTTCGGCGACGGTGGCGCGGTTCTGGTCGGCGCCGATCGACTTGTTGTTCATCGACGGCGGACACACCGAAGAAGCCGCGCAACGCGACTATGCGGGCTGGGCGCAGCACGTCGGAGTCGGTGGGGCACTGGCGATCCACGACGTCTTTCCCGACCCGCGTGACGGTGGTCGGCCGCCGTATCACATCTATTGTCGCGCACTGGAATCCGGACGGTTCAGGGAAGTCTCGGCGACGGGCTCGCTGCGTGTGCTGGAGCGGATCGAACCGGACTGAGCGGTCGCGGGTGAACCTGCTGTCGCGCGGATCGCGCAGCTGAGTGCTGCGGCTTTCCAGCCGGACGACCCCCGAGGGAGCTGCGATCAAGTCGACCGTGCGGGTGCGTGCCCCATCCAGGCCGCGCCGCGACCACTGACCAGCAGCTCAGCTCACCGGCAACGGGTCGGCTGCCAGGTCGCGGAACACGCCGTTGGCGGGGGTGGTGCGACTCAAGGCATCGGCGGCGAGCACCATCGCTGCCGCGGTCCAGGTTGTACGCTCCTCCGGCCAACGCTTTCCGTCGGCGAAAACCAGTCCTGTCCAATAACTTCCGTCGGCTTCGCGCAGGTGCTGCATGTTGCCGAACAGCGCGCGTGCCCGTGCGTGGTCGCCGAGCGATTCCAGGGCGAGTACCAATTCGCAGGTCTCCGCGCCGGTCACCCACGGCCGATCGGCGACGCAGCGAATGCCGATCTCGCCGACCACGAATTCGTCCCAGCGCGCCGCGATCCGCCGGTGACCCGCCGCGCCACGCAGGACACCGCCGAGTACCGGGTAGTACCAGTCCATCGAATAGCGATCTTTGGGTGTGAAGAGTTCCGGCCACCTGCGCAACGCGTCACCGAGCCGATCGGCGGCCGATTCCCATGCCGGACAGTCGATGTCGAGTCGTCGCCCGAGCGCGACCGCGCAGCGAATGCTGTGATACATGCTGGCGCACCCGGTGACCAGTGCTTCGCTCACCGGACCGCCGGGGCCGGTGGCCCACGGGATCGCCCCCGTCTCGTGTTGCAGCCCGACCACGAAGTCGACGGCCGCGCGGACCGTCGGCCACATCTCGGCGGCGAAGGCGAGGTCATCGGTGTAGCGCAGGTGATGCCAGACCCCGGTGGCGAGGTAGGCGCAGAAATTGGTGTCGGTGTCGTCGGAATCGACGCGATCGTCCTGGAACCGCGACGGCCACGAACCATCGGGGCGCTGCGTCTCGGCCGACCAGCGGTACGCGGCGACGGCGGGGTCGAGCAGCCCGCACGCCGTGAGCGCCATGGCGGACTCGACGTGATCCCACGGATCGGTATGGCCGCCGACCGACCACGGAATCGCGCCCGACGCGAGCTGTGTCCCTGCTATCGATTCGGCCGTCTGTAAACACTGTTTGCTGCTGAGAACACCGGGCACCGACGGTATTTCAGGCTTCGACAAGGCTCACCACCGGCTTCTGGAAATACAACGCGACGCTTTTGCCGAGCAGTGGATCCAGCAGCGATTCGGCGATCCTGGTCGCCGCGGGCTTCGACATCATGTCCCACACCAGGAGTCGGTGATAGGCGCGCACCAGCACGTGCTCGGTATTGGACACTCCGACCGCGCATTTGAGCCACCAGTAGGGCACGTGCAGCGCGTGCGCGTGTGCGTCGTGGACGAAACGAAGGCCGCGATGGGTGATCTTGGCGCGAAGTTGGTCGGCTTTGTAGATGCGGACGTGGCCGCCCTCGTTGCTGTGATACTCCGTCGACAGCAGCCAGCACACTCGTTCCGGCAACCATCTCGGCACCGTAACCACCAGTGTCCCACCGGGTTTCAGTACACGTACCAGCTCGGCGATCGCGTCGGTGTCGCGCGGAACGTGCTCGAGGATCTCCGAGGCGATCACCACATCGAAGTCGTGATCGGGAAACGGCAGCGCCAGCGCGTCGCCGCACACGGTGCGCGCGGACGCGTGCTCGGGCACCTCGCCTGCTTCGACCATCGCCTCGAACATGGTGGCTACCCCGGCGAGTTCGGCGGCGTCCTGGTCGAACGCGATCACGTCGGCACCACGGCGGAACGCTTCGAACGAGTGTCTGCCCGCACCCGCGCCGACGTCGATCACCCGCGATCCACGTGCGATTGCGAGCCGATCGAAGTCGACGGTCAGCATGGTTGTATCCCTTCCGGTGCGGCGTCCGCCCCACGGCGGTCGATGGCGCGCTGGTACACCTCGACGGTCTGCGCGGCGACCGACTCCCAACTGAACACGCTGACGGCACGTTCGCGACACGCCAGGCTCATCCGCTCGCGTCGAGCAGGCGAGTCCAGCAGCGCCCCGAGCGTGGTGCCGAGTTCCTCGGCAGCACCCGGCGTGGTGAGCTCGGCGCATTCCCCCTCGGGGCCGACCACCTCGGGCAGCGCACCGGTGCGGCTCACTACCAGCGGCGTCCCGCTGGCCATCGCCTCCACCGCTGGCAACGAGAACCCCTCGTACAGCGAAGGGATACAGGCGATTTCGGCCGAGCGCAGCAGCGCGGCCAACTCCTGGTCGGTGAGACCGGAATGAACGGTGACGATATCGGAGAGTCCGAGTTCGGCGATCAGCTTCTCGGTGGGACCGTTGGGCTCGAGCTTGGCGACCAGGCTGAGCTCGACCGCGTGGGTCACGCGCAACGCGGCGAGCGCGTGCAGCAGGTGGGTGATTCCCTTGAGCGGTTTGTCCGCGCTGGCGACCGCGACGATGCGCCCGGCGTGGCGTGGTGCGGTGCCGGGGGCGAACAGCTCGGTATCTACGCCCAGCGGCACCGTGCGTAGTCGCTCGGGGACGACGGAGAAGTCCTCGGCGATGTCGGCGGCCGAGGACGAGGACACCGTGATCAGATCCGGCAGGGCGCGCGCCACCCGCATCTGCATGTCCAGAAAGCCGTACCACCTGCGCACCAACGGCTTTCGCCGCCAGATCGCCGCCGCCACGTCCAGCTCCCGATCCTTGGTGATCGGATGGTGGATGGTCGCGACCAGCGGCAGGTGGCGGGCGATATCGAGCAGCCCGGTGCCGAGACACTGGTTGTCGTGGACCACGTCGAAGTCCGCAGCGCGCTCGCGCAGTATCCGTGCGGCCCGGAGACTGAAGGTGCGGGGCTCGGGGAAGCCCGCGGTCCACATGGTCGCCAACTCGAGCAGATCGATCCGGTCGCGGATCTCGCCGGGACGCGGGGTGCGAAACGGGTCTGGTTCGCGATACAGATCGAGGCTCGCCACCTCGGTGAGCCGCACGCGCGGATCCAGGTCCTCCGGGTAGGGCTGCCCGGAGAACACCTCGACCTCGTGACCGAGTTCGGCGAGTCCGGCGCTGAGGCGCCGCACGTACACCCCTTGCCCGCCACAGTGCGGTTTGCTGCGATAGGACAACAGGGCGATGCGCACGGTCAGCTTCCTTCGGGGTCGGGGGTCACTCCGGTGATCGTTGCCAGCTTGCCCGACAGTCGTCCGAGATAGGCACGCACCTCGTCATCGGACTTGTCGGGTAGCCCGTAGAGCACGTCGGTGACGCCGCCGTCGGCCCATGCGGCAAGGCGCTCGGCGTCGGGTTTGAAGTCCAGTGCCACCACTCGCGGCCGCCCTGCGCGTCCCGCGTCGGTCCAGATCTTGCGCAGCAATGCCAACCGGTCGGTGATGTCGGTTTCGCCGGGTGTGGTGATCCACCCGTCGGCCGATTCGGCGATCCAGTGGAAAGTGCGTTCGGTTCCCGCGGCGCCGATCAGCACAGGAACGGTGCGCGTCGGCTTCGGCCACGCCCAGCTCGGCCCGAATCGAACGTGTTCGCCGTCGTAGGCGGCCTCTTCCTCGGTCCACAGCGCGCGCATGGCGCCGAGGTATTCGCGCAGCACGGTGCGCCGCTTCTTCGGCGGTACCCCGTGATCGGTGAGTTCGTCGGTGTTCCACCCGAATCCAGCGCCGAGCACGACCCGTCCGCCGGAGAGGTGGTCGAGGGTGGCGATGGTCTTGGCGAGAGTGATCGGATCGTGTTCGACCGGAAGCGCGACGGCCGTCGCGAGTTCGATGCGTTCGGTCACCGACGCGGCGGTGGCCAACGAGACCCAGGGGTCGAGCGTGCGCATGTACCGGTCGTCGGGCAGTGAGGCGTCCCCGGTCTGCGGGTGCGCCGCCTCGCGCTTGACCGGAATATGGGTGTGTTCGGGCACGTAGAACGAGTCGAACCCCGCGTCCTCGGCGGCGCGCGCCGCCGAGGCGGGAGTGATGCCGCGGTCGCTGGTGAACAGGACGATGCCGAACCGCAATCCGGCGACGGATCCGTCGGGCTCGGTGCGGCGGGAATCGTTCGGGCTGGAATCAGTCATTGTCGGCGTACCCTATCGCTGCGCGTCCGGCTCGCCGCGCTTACGCGCGGCCTTCTTCTCCTGCGCGACCACTTTGCCGACAACCGAATCCAGCTGGGTTCCGCTCGGCCAACCGACGTAATGGCAGAGGAACAGGGCGATTTCGCGCAGTTGTTCCTCGTCGAGTTCCTCGTTGCGCAGTGCCGCGCCGATCTGGATGTCGGCCACGTCGAACAGCCCCTGCGCGGTGAGCGCGCCCAACAGCAGCAGTCGGCGATCGCGCAGGCTCAGCGCGGGCCGCGACCAGATGTCGGCGAAGAGGTGATCGGCGGTGACCTCGAAATGCTTGCCGGGCCCGTCCTGGAATTCCCAGCCGTACACCTCGCTCATTTTGGCCAGTCCGCGTCGGCGTGTCTCGGAGGCGGGGGTGTCCTCGGTCATGGGTGTGCCTACTTTCTGCGGGTCGTCGGGGCGTGCTCGGTCAGGCGCGCAGGATCTGTCCGCCGTCGATATTGAAGATCTGCCCGGTCACCCAGCTCGCGTCGTCGGAGAGCAGGTACAGGCACGCGCCGACGAGGTCCTGCGGTGTGCCCATGCGCTTGAGTGGCAACCGTTTCACCATGTCGTCGACGATCACGCTCGGCGTCACGGTCTTGGTGGCCTCGGTGTCGATCGGTCCTGGCGCGATGGCGTTGATCCTGATGTTCGAGCCGCCGAGCTCGGTGGCCAGCTGCTGGGTCAAGCCGTTCACGCCGACCTTGGCCAGCCCGTAGAAGCCGGAGTACACCCATGCGGCGGTGGAGGATTGGTTGACGATCGAGCCGCCGCGTTCGGTCATGTGCGGCCAGACCGCGCGCGTGACATTGAGCGCGCCGTCCATGTTCACGCTCATGAACTTCTTGTAGTAGTCCCACGGCACGGTGAGCAGCAGGTCGAGTTTCATCTGCCCGTAGATGGCGGCGTTGTTCACCAGATGGTCGATGCCGCCGAACTTCTCGACGGTGGCGGCGGCCAGTGCGACGGCTGAATCCGGTTCGGCCACATCGACTTCGGTGAAGACAGCGGTGCCACCCGCCGCGCTGATCTCTTTCGCGACTCCCTGGCCGAGTTCGGTATTCAGGTCGGCGACAACGACATTCGCGCCTTCGGCGGCGAGGGCGTGTGCGTAGGCGGCACCGATGCCCTGCGCGGCGCCGGTGACGATGACGGTCTTTCCCGTGAAACGAGACATGTTCGGGCTCCTGATGTTTCGGGTGTGCGTGCGGTCAGCGCGCGGTGGCGACGAGCTTGGTCTCGAGGTATTCCTCGAATCCGGCGCGGCCCATCTCCCTGCCGATGCCGGAGTGTTTGTAGCCGCCGAAGGGCGCGTCGGCGCTGTACCAGATGCCGCCGTTGACGCCGAGCGTCCCGGTGCGCACGCCCTCGGTCACGCGGCGGATGCGGTCGGGATCGGTGCCCCATACCGAGCCGGAAAGGCCGTAGGGGGAGTCGTTGGCGAGTCGGATCGCGTCGTCGTCACCGTCGTGCGGGATGACGACCAGGACCGGGCCGAAGATCTCCTCGCGCGCCACGGTGGCGGTGTTGGGTGTGTCGGCGATGAGTGTCGGCTCTACGAAGAAGCCGCGGTCGTTTCCGGCAGGGCGCCCACCGCCGACGACGATCCGTCCGCCCTCCTCGCGGGCGATCGCGAGATAGCGTTCCACCCGCGCGCGTTGGCGTTCGGAGATGAGCGGTCCGCAGACGGTTCCGGGATTCGCCGGATCGCCGGGCACGATGCCACCCATGGTCGCCGCGGCGACGCGCACGGCCTCGTCGTAGGCGGCACGTGGCACCAGCAGTCTGGTGTTGATCGCGCAGCCCTGACCCGCGTGCACGCAGACGGAGAAAGCGGCGATCGAACACGCGCCCGCGATATCGGCGTCGTCGAGGACGATGCACGCGGACTTGCCGCCGAGTTCGAGGAAGGTCTTCTTGAGTGTGGCCGCGGCGCTGGTCATTACGGCGCGGCCGGTGGCGGTGGAGCCGGTGAAGCTGACCATGTCGACGCGGGGGTCTTCGGTGAGGCGTGCGCCGAGGGTGTGGTCGGCGGAGGTCACGATGTTCACCACGCCCGCGGGGATGTCGGTGTGCTCGGCGATGATGGTGCCCACCGCGGCGGCGCACCACGGGGTGTCCGGTGCTGGCTTGAGTACGAGGGTGTTTCCCGCGGCGAGCGCGGGTCCCAGTTTGGCGAAATTGATCTGGTGCGGGAAGTTCCACGGCGTGATCGCCCCGACGACCCCGATCGGTTCGCGCCGCAGTAGGCGCTGCGAGCGGATGCCCATCGGCTCGGCGGTGCCGAGATCGGTTTCCCAGTCGTAGTTTTCGGCGAGGTCGGCGCTGAAGCCGAGGTCGTCGATGGGGCCTTCCAGCTGCGGCCCCTTGGTGAACATCGCGGGTGCGCCCGCCTCGGTGACGGTGATCTCGCGCAGTTGCTCGAGGTTGTCGCGCAAGGCGGTACGTAATTGACGGAGGCAATGCGCGCGAAATGCGTGGTCACGCGACCATTCCGAGGTGTCGAAGGCGCTGCGGGCGGCCCCGATCGCGGCGTCCATATCGGTGGCGTCGGCATCGGCGGCCTGGCCGAGTTCTTCCTCGGTCGCCGGGTTCACGGTGGGGAATCGGCCGCCGCCGCCTTCGCGTAGTTCACCGCCGATCAACAGCGGGGAGCCGTCGGTGGGCACAAGACTCATGAGCATCGCTCCGATGGTGTCTGGACAGGTGTACGGAATATAGTCTGAACGGTTGATCTTGCGCAAGAACGAGTTGCATTACCTGGTCGAAGTCGCCGAAACGGCAGCGAGGAAACACCTGCCGCGTGATACTGCGAAAACCGCTCGTCTTCTCGGCATGATTGCTGGTTGTCGTTGTCACGCTCGACCGTCGGTGGTACCGTCCAGACACATGTCCAGCTATGTGTCTCTGTCGGCTGACCGCGCATGGTCTTCCGAGCAGAACTCGTTATAGAAATCGGGGTGTGCACAATGACGGCCGCTTCGGTCGAGCCGCTGACGTTCGACCCGTACGACTACCAGTTCCACGAGGACCCGTACCCCATCTATCACCGGCTGCGCACCGAAGCGCCGCTGTATCACAATCCGCGACTGGACTTCTGGGCACTGTCGCGGCACGCGGATGTCACCGCCGCGTTCCGGGACACCACCCGCCTGTCCAGCGCCAATGGTGTCTCGCTCGATCCCGCGGCGTGGGGCCCGAACGCGCACAAGGTGATGTCGTTCCTCGCGATGGACGATCCGCGACACATGCGCATGCGCCGCCTGGTCTACAAGGGGTTCACGCCCAAACGTGTCGCGCAGATGGAAGATCGCATCCGCGAACTCACCGTCGCGCATCTCGAGCCCGCGTTGGCGCGCGGCACCTTCGACTGGATCGAGGAGTTCGCCGGCCTGCTGCCGATGGACGTCATCTCCGAACTGATGGGTGTGCCCGAGGCCGATCGCGCGGAGATTCGACGACTCGCCGACCTGGTCGTACACCGGGAAGACGGCGTTTTCGACGTGCCGGAAGCGGCGATGGACTCCTCGCTGCGCCTGATCGGCTACTACGCGGACATGGTCGCCGAGCGCAGGGCGCACCCGACCGAAGACCTCACCTCCGCGCTGCTGGAAGCCGAGATCGACGGTGACCGGCTGTCGGAAGAAGAGATCATCGGCTTCATGTTCCTGATGGTGGTCGCCGGGAACGAAACGACCACCAAGCTGCTCGGCAACGCATTGTATTGGGGCGCACGCAATCCCGGGGAATATGCCGAGGTCGTCGCCGACCGCGAGCGGGTCGGGGAATGGGTCGAGGAGACGCTGCGCTACGACACCTCCAGCCAGATCGTCGCGCGCACCGCCACGGTCGATATCGACCTGCACGGCGCGACGATTCCGGCGGGAGCCAAGGTGTTGCTCCTGATCGGTTCGGCCAACCGCGACGACACGGTCTTCACCGACGGTGACGACTACCGGATCGGACGCACCGACGGCGGCAATCTGGCCAGCTTCGGCGCCGGCGTGCACTTCTGCCTCGGTGCGCACCTCGCACGTCTGGAAACCAGCGTCGCGCTGCGTGAATTCGCGGATCGGGTCAGCGCGTACACGCTGCACCCGGAGGACATCGTGCGGGTGCACTCGAGCAATGTGCGCGGCTTCGCGAAACTGCCGATCACGGTGCGGAGGTAACCATGCGCATTGTCGTCGATCCCGATCTGTGCCAGGGCCACGCGGTCTGCGCGGCGGAGGCGCCGGAGGTATTCGCCGTCCCCAAGCGCGGCACGGTCGAGGTGCTCGCACCGGACGCGGCGGTGACCGAAGAGGTCAGGAACGCGATCCGCTACTGCCCCACCCAGGCGCTCTCGCTCATCGAGAGTGCCCCCGAATCGTCCAGTGCGTCCACTGGGTCCACGAAAGGTTCTGACCGATGACAGGTTTCGAGCGCGCCGAACTCGACGAGATGGTGCGGCGCTGGGTGCTGGAGAACGAGCGCTGTGAGCAGGCCGGCGACTGGAAGCCGCTGGCCGAGATGTACACCGAAGACGCCACCTACGGCTGGAACTACGGGCCCACCCAGGAATTCATGTCCGTTGGTCGCGCGGAGATCCGCGATATCGCCCTCGGCCAGGAGATGCTCGGACTGGAGGGCTGGACCTACCCGTATCAGGAATTCGTCGTCGACGAGCGCAGCGGGAACGTCATCGGCCTCTGGAAGCAGGTCAGCGAACGCACCCGCGCCGACGGCAGCCACTACAGCCCACAGGGCATCGGCGGCAGCTGGTTTCGCTACGGCGGCGACTACCAGTGGTCGTGGCAGCGCGACTTCTTCGACTTCGGCAACGTCTCGGCGTTGTTCCTGGAGATGATCACCGACAACGCGCTGTCGGACGGCATGCACAAGCGCATCGAGCGCTCCACCTCGAAGACCCCGCTGCCGGGGTGGTATCGCATCGGTGAATCGCCGGTCGCGCTGTGGTGAGTCCCGTGCCAGCCAGTAATTTCGCGAAGCTGACCCGCGACCAGCTCGCCGTCCTGGTCCCCGAGCTCCTGCTGTGTGGACACCTGATCGACCGTTCGGGGATGGCGCACTCGCTCGGGGCCTTCGGACGCGAGGGGATGACGGCCGCCGCCATCGAAGAGTGGCAATTGGCCAGCCCCGTCTACACCCGCAGGATCCGCGAGGCGCTCGCGATTCCCGGCACCGACGTGGTCACCATTTTCAAAGGGCTGCAACTGGATATCGGCGCGCCGCCGCAGTTCATGGACTTCCGGTTTCGGGTCGAGGACTCGACGCACGGCGAGTTCTGGCTCGATCACTGCGGCGCGCTGGCGGATGTGGAGCCGATGGGGGAGGCGTTCGTGGTGGCCATGTGCCACGACATCGAGGACCCCACCTTCGACGCGACCGCGTTGGCCACCAACCCGTACGCGCAGGTTCGTCCGATTCACCGACCACCGCGCAACCCCGCCGGACGTACCCCGGCGTGCGCGTGGACGGTGGTCATCGACCAGGCGCACGTGCCGCCGCCGGTGCCACCCAATGCCGAGCTCATCGCGAACTCTCGTGCGGCACAGCTGGTCTTGGCGCCGATCGACCCCGAGGACGAGGGTGCCAGCGACTACGCGGGACCCTTGCTCAGCGACCTGCGCTTCGGCGACTTCTCCCGGTCGGCATTGATTCGACTCGCCGACGAGGTGTGCCTCCAGCAGCACCTGCTGACGCTGGGATTCCTGACCGCCGTGCGCGCGCTCGGCGACGACGACACCGCGGTGAGCATCGGCCGTAAGCAGTTCACCGGGATCGCGGGTCTCACCGCACAGCGACTTCGTGACTGCCTCGACCTGGGAACCGGCCCGAACGCCCTGGCCGAGGTACTGCGGCTGCACCCGATGTCGAACCCGTTGCCCTACACCGACATCACCGTGGACGACGCGAAGTCGACCGTCCGCCTGCGGATTCCGTCGGAGAGCGCAGCTCGAGTCGACGGGGGCTGGGCCGCGTTGCTCGACGCCGAGCACCTCGAACCGGTGCTCGCTCTCGCTCGCGGCGTCGATCCGCGCTTCGAGGCGAGCGCCACCGTGGACGCGGGCGCGTTGAGCATCGAATTCCGGGTGGGCACCCGGTCATACAAGGAAGCCTCCGAGGTCGCGGTGACCCGCTTCAGCACGGGTGCCGACTTCCACTTCACCGATCGAGGAATACCGCTGCCGCTCACCGTCGTGTGAGGCGCTCACCCCCGGAGGGGAACGATGTCCTACAACTTCGCCGACCTGTTCGAGCATTCCGTCGACGCCATGCCCGAACGGATCGCCCTGATCCAAGAAGATCGCCTGATTACCTACCGCGACTTGGATATTCGAGCCAATCAACTGGCGCACTACTTGGCGGCGATGGGGGTCGGCAGCGGCACCAAGGTGGGGTTCCAGCTGCACAACAGCATCGAGACGATGGAGACGCTGATCGCGTGCTTCAAGCTCGCCGCGGTCCCGATCAACATCAATTTCCGGTACGGCGTCGCCGAGGCGGCTTACGTCTACGAGAACGCCGACCTCGAGGTACTGGTGCACCATGCGGTCTTCGCCGACACCGTGCGCGCGGCGCGGGCGCACGCGCCGAAGCTGCGGCACTGCCTCAGCGTGGACGACGACGAGGTCACCGCCGAAGCCGAAATCGGCACCGTCCGTTACGAACTCGCGATAGCCGCCGGTGCGACGTGGCGGCCCTTCACCGCGCGCACCGGCGACGACCTTTTCATGATGTACACCGGCGGCACCACCGGAAAGCCCAAGGGCGTCATGTGGCGACAGGAAGACATGTGGCGCGTGCTCGGCGGCGGCATCGACTTCTACACCGGCGAACCGGTCGCCGACGAATATCAGCAGTCGCGGGTCGGTAAGGCGAACGATCCGAGTATCTGGTTCATCCTGCCGCCGCTGATCCACGCCGCCGCGATGATGCCCACCTTCACCGCGCTGTGGTCGGGCAATACGGTGCTGTTCGAGCCGCGTTTCGATGCTCGTCGGGTGTGGCAGGCGGTGGCGCGTAACCGGCCACAGATCATGGTCATCACCGGTGACGCGATGGCGCGACCGCTGCTCGACGCGTTCGCCGAGGAGTCGGTGGACGCCGGATCGTTGATCGCGGTCGCCTCCGGTGCCGCGCTGCTGTCGCAGCCGGTGAAAAACGCACTGCTGGAGTTGTTTCCGTCGGCGGTGGTCTCGGATTCGATCGGCTCGTCCGAAACCGGTTTCGGCGGTATCGGATTCGCGCAGAAGGACGACGACCCCGCGCGGGGGCCACGAGTGCAGACCGGTCGCGGCGCCGTCGTCGTCGATGAAGCGGGGCGGCCGGTCGCCGCGGGCGAGGAGGGCTGGTTGGCCAAGACCGGCTCGGTGCCGTTGGGCTACTACCGGGACCCCGAGAAATCCGAAGCCCTGTTCAAGACCGTCGACGGCATCCGCATGGTGGTCACCGACGACCGTGCGCGCGCCGAGGCCGACGGCGCCATCACGCTCATCGGGCGCGGCAACATGGTGATCAACACCGGCGGCGAGAAGGTCTTCGTCGAAGAGGTGGAGAGCGTCGTGAAGTCGCACGCCGCGATCTACGACGCCGTGGTTGTCGGTGTGGCGCACCCGCGTTGGGGCCAGCAGGTCGCCGCGGTGGTGTCGGCGGCTGGCGCCGACGGCATCGATTTCGGCGCTGTGCTCGCGCACGTGCGTGAGCACCTTGCGGGATACAAGGTGCCCGGATGCGTCTGGGTCGCCGAGGAAGTCGTGCGCGCGCCCAGCGGCAAACCCGATTACCGGTGGGCCCGTGGGGTTACCGAGGGGCGCGACCCCGATCACCGGTCCAAGTGACCGATTCATATCCACTCGTGCAGGAAGTAGGTAGTCATGGCAGCACCGTCGTTGCCGGTGGGATTCGATTTCACTGATCCGGAATTGTGGGAGTCCCGAACTCCCGTCACCGAATTCGCGCAGTTGCGGCGCACCGCGCCGGTGTGGTGGAACGCGCAGCCCGACGAGACCTCGGGTAGTTTCCGCGACGGCGGCTACTGGGTGGTGAGCAGGCTCGAGGACATCAAGGAGATCTCGCGCAACCCGCAGGTGTTCTCCTCGCAGCGCAAGGGCTCCATCATCCGCTTCCCGAATGACTCGACCGACGAGCAGCGGGAGGCGACGGGCGCGCTGCTGGTGAACATGGACCCGCCCAAGCATTCCAAGATCCGAAGGATCATCGCCAAGGGGTTCACTCCGCGCGCGGTCGAGGGGTTGCGCGCGGCGCTGACCGAACGGGCCGCGAAGATCGTGCACGACGCGAAGCGTTCGGGTGCGGGGGATTTCGTGGAGCAGGTGGCGTGCGAGCTGCCGCTGCAAGCCATCGCGGAACTGCTCGGCGTGCCGCAGGCCGATCGGCGCAAGCTGTTCGACTGGTCCAATCAGATGCTCAACTACGACGATCCCGAGTACGGCGATCCCGCGCTCGCCTCGTTGGAGATCCTCGGCTATGCCTGGCAGATGGCCGAACAACGCAGGGCCGACCCGGTGGCCGATATCGTCTCGGAGTTGGTGCACGCCGACGTCGACGGGGAAGCCTTGGCCTCGGACGAATTCGGCTTCTTCGTCATCCTGCTCGCGGTGGCGGGCAACGAGACCACCCGCAACGCCATCACCCACGGCATGAAGGCGTTCCTCGAGAACCCGGAACAGTGGGAGCGCTACAAGCAGCAGCGACCGAGGACGGCGCCGGACGAGATCGTGCGCTGGGCGACACCGGTCACGGTGTTTCAGCGCACGGCGACCGAGGACGTGGTGCTCGGCGGTCAGTCGATCAAGGAGGGCGAGCGCGTCGGCTTGTTCTACGGCTCGGCCAATTTCGACGAGGACGGCTTCGGCAATCCCTTCGATTTCGATGTGCTGCGTGACCCGAACCCGCACGTCGGTTTCGGCGGCACCGGCACGCACTACTGCGTCGGCGCCAACCTCGCCCGCCTGGAGATCGACCTCATGTTCAACGCGATCGCCGACGCTATGCCGAACGTGAGCCAGGTCGCCGAGCCGGTGCGGCTGCGGTCAGGGTGGATCAACGGAATCAAGAGCTGGCAAGTGCGCTACGAATAGTCTCGCGCTACGAATAGTTTGCTGCCGCAGAGGATAGTTTGCTGCCGCAGACGAGAAAAGGGGCGTTCCGCACCGGAACGCCCCTTTTCGTCGGCGCTAGCGCTTGCGCTTGCGGTAGCGGACGGTGCACGGCTTGGCCAGCTGTACCACCATTTTGCTGTGATCGTTGCGGTAGCTCTCCGAAGGCTGGGTCATCTCGAACTCCCAGTCCCGCAACAGGATCGAGAAGATCGCCTTCAGCTGCATGAGTGCGAACGCCGCGCCTACGCAACGGTGACGGCCCGCGCCGAACGGAATCCAGGTCCACCGGTTGACGATGTCGGCCTGATTCGGGTCGATGTAGCGGCCTGGGTCGAACAGGTCGGGGTCGGGGAAGTCCTCCGCGATCCGATTCGAGATAGCCGGCGTGGCCGCCACGTGGTCGCCCGGACTGATCAGGGTGCCGCAGACCTCGAATTCCTCCCGTGCGACGCGCATCAGGATGATCAGCGGCGGATGCAGACGCAACGTTTCCTTGAGCACCGATTCCAGCTGCGGGATCTGGCGCAGCGCGTGGAAGCTGATCTCGGAACCGTCGGCGTAGAGCTCATCGAGTTCCTCGACCACACCGGCGAGCACCTCGGGATGGCGCAGCAGTTCGATCACCGACCACGCCGCGGTCCCCGAGGTGGTGTGGTGGCCGGCGAACATCATCGAGATGAAGATGCCGGTGATCTCGCTGGCGCTGAAGCGCGGATCGCCGTTCTCGTCGGGCACCGACACCAGGACATCGAGCATGTCCCGATCCTGTTTGTCGGTGGGCGGATTCGCGGCCCTGCCGTCCATGATGTCCTGCACCAGGGCCACCAGTTCGGCGCGGGCGGCGTCGCGGCGACGGAAACTCTCGATCGGCGCGTAGGGGTCGACGTAGGCCAAGGCGTCGGTGCCCTGCTCCAGCTCGTGGTACAGGTGCGCGAAGCGTTCGTCGAGTTCGTTGCGGAACTTGACGCCGATCAGGCACGCCGAGGAGGTGTAGATGGTCAGCTCCGCGAAGAAGTCGAGCAGGTCGATCTCGCCCTCGTCGTCCCAGGTCGCGAGCATCCGTTCGACTTCGTGTTCGATCGTCGCCGCGTGCCCGCGCATCTGGTCGCCGCGCAGCGCCTGGTTGTGCAGCATCTCCTTACGGCGTTCCGGGCTCGCGTCGAAGACCACGCCCTCGCCGAAGATCGGTGTCATGAACGGGTAGGCCGCGGCCTGGTCCAGTTCCTCGTCGCCGGCGCGGAAGAAGAACTCGTTGGCCTCGGCGCCCGACAGCAGGATCACCTGGCGGCCAGCGAGTTCGAACAGTCCGACGTCGCCGCATTCTTCCCTGACCCTGCGCATCAGGGCGAGCGGGTCGACGCGGAACTCCTCGAGATGGCCGTGTTCGTGTTCGCCGCCGGATACCCGCCTCGGTTTCAGCGCAGTCATTGGAATTCCTTCCCCGGATCACTGTCCAGACAAATGATGGACACGTGTCTGGACAGTACTACGGTGCGCCCGGCGTGGGCAAGGAATTCGCAGGACCCG
Source organism: Nocardia callitridis (assembly GCF_039543305.1). Taxonomy (NCBI): domain Bacteria; kingdom Bacillati; phylum Actinomycetota; class Actinomycetes; order Mycobacteriales; family Nocardiaceae; genus Nocardia; species Nocardia callitridis. The sequence goes on from NZ_BAABJM010000004.1 coordinate 466,924, forward strand.
TCACTGTCGGCCGACGTCGCGGTACCCCCCCACACACACAGCGCGACGCGCGCCGGAGTACCGGCGCGCGTCGCGAAAACCCGCGGTCGAACTACGGGGTGGAGTACCCGATGAGGGCGCCGATTCCGGCACCGATCGGCACCGTGACCAGCGCGCCGACGCCACCGAGGAAGAAGCCGATCACGCCGCCGATCCCGGCTCCGATGAGCGCGCCGACACCCGCGTTGTGCTCCTTACGGGCCTGCGTATCCGAGGCCTCATCGACCAGCTGCGCGATGTGCTCGGTCGCGGTGGGCGCGTTGACCGGCGTCATGGTGAGCGTGCGGCCGGCCTCGCCGATCTGCGCGTTCAGGCCGAACGTCTGACCGTTGGTCTGGAAGGCCAGGGGCAGGGTCGCGACGACAGCCCCGGTGCTGTCGGTGAGTGCGACAGCCTTGGCGTCGTCGGTCACCGTGAAGGCACCTGAGGCCAGCGTGGTGACGACGGACTTACCGTCGACACTGGGCGCGGTGGTGTATTCGACTCCATGCTCGGCACCTGTCACGCTGATGTCGGCGGCCTGGTTCGGCTGCGCCTGCGCCGCTCCCGCGGTTACCGCGACGGCGCCGACCGCGATCATGGCGGTGGCGGCAAATCTCTTGACTCTCATCGTGTTTCCCCATAGTTCTGTCGGCGCTGCGGCCGACGTGTCCCCTGGAAGCCGGATCTCGGCCACCCTCATTTTCACTGGGGCACACCGGATGAGCAACCGTTTCGTGATATTGACAAGACGAAGTCGTTGCGGTGCAAGGAATCCTGAGCTAGGCCCCGGACAGCTCCGGTCCTGGCCACACGTCTTTCTGCGTTCGCGGGGTGCGGGCCGAGAGTGTCCAATAATGGACGTGGCTGAATGTGGTCATATCTGGCCGAGGTGGTTTAGTCGCAGGCCGGCGCGACCGGTGCGTTCGGGATGATGTACCGGCGTCGCGGCGACGGCGGTGGTCTGCGTCGGACACATCCGCCCTCGGTCGTCGGCGAGTGGGTAGTGCCGGGGCTGATTGTCGACGGGCCGGTGGGGTATGGCGTAGTCGATGGGCTCCGGCACGCTTCCACGGCACGATGGCACAACTGGCGACTCCGTCCTCGAAGCGGGCGTGGGTCGACCAGGTCGTCGGCTACCGGTGACGCCGAACAGCAGGTCGACCGGTCGCGCCGCCGAACCCGATGACCTCGGCGCCGTCATGATCACCGGCGCCAGCACGGGCACAGTGCGATGGGCAGCAGCTACCAGCAGAGGAAGGGACAGATGAGCGCACCGTCGAACCAGACCACAGGGGGACTCGAGTCGACCAGGATCGTATTGGCTTCGCGGCCCGTCGGCGCGCCGACCGCCGCGAACTTCCGCACCGACACCGCACCGCTGCCCGCTGTGGCGGACGGCCAGGCGCTCGTGCGGATCAAGTACCTGTCGCTGGACCCCTACATGCGCGGCAGGATGAGCGAGGCCGAGTCCTACGCCGAACCGGTGGCGGTCGGCGACGTGATGGTCGGTGCGACCGTGGGGGAGGTGCTCGAATCCCGCGACCCCTCGCTGACCGAAGGTGATGTGGTGCTCTCGTACTCCGGCTGGCAAACCCATGACGTGGTGTCCGCGTCGCAGGTGCGCAAACTCGACCCCGACGCGGTCCCCGCCTCCACCGCCCTCGGCGTACTCGGCATGCCGGGCTTCACCGCCTACTCGGGACTGTTGCGCATCGGACAACCCCGCGCGGGTGAGACCGTGGTGGTCGCGGCCGCCTCGGGCCCGGTCGGCTCGGCGGTCGGGCAGATCGCCAAGGTCAAGGGCGCCCGTGCGGTAGGTATCGCGGGTGGTCCGAAGAAGTGCGCGCACCTGCTCGACGACCTCGGCTTCGACGCCGCGATCGACCACCGCGCACCGGATTTCGCCGACCGCCTCGCCGAAGCGGTGCCCGACGGCATCGACGTCTATTTCGAAAACGTCGGCGGCGCGGTCGCCGACGCCGTATTCCCCCTCCTCAACACCTACGCCCGCGTCCCGGTCTGCGGCCTGATCGCGACCTACAACGCGACCGACAAACCCGAAGGCCCCGATCGTTGGCCCGCCTTCTACGGCCGCGTCCTCATCAAAAGCCTCACCCTGCGCGGATTCATCCAAACTGAATTCGCCCGAGAGATGTTCCCGGACTTCCTGCGCGACATGACCACCTGGGTCGCCGACGGCACAGTCCGCTACCAAGAGGACTTCACCGACGGCCTCGCCAACGCCCCCGAAGCCTTCATCGGCCTCCTGGAGGGCCGAAACTTCGGCAAGCTGGTCGTCCGCGTGGCCGAGTAGTGTGTCGCCGCGTGGAAATGCTGCGCGACAGCATCACCGCTCCCGACCAACGAGACATCGCACCGGTGATGCTGGCGACCGCTTGCCGAAAACACCGATCCGGTCGTAGACCGTGAGCACCGGACACCGGAGCCGCTGACACCGGAGCCGCTGACACCGGAGCCGCTGACACCGGAGCCGCTGACACCGGAGCCGGGTCGCGGGTGACGCCGAAGATCGCTCTGATCAAGGCATTCCATGAAGACCGCACCACTGGTGGCCGACCCACTGCCGAGACGCGGCCCCCTCGAACGGCATGGGGCACGTGCGGAGGCGGGGCATGGGGGAGTCGGCTCGGATGTGCCTTGTCGCGTACCTTGGGTCCGGAACTTGCACGCCTGTGCGGGAAAACTGGCGTTGCGGCTGCGGTAGGGAGAGGTATGCGGGTCGAGAAGCTCAGTGACGGGATGGTCGATGTCCGTGGCACCGCGGAGGAGTTCGACGATCTGGCCGCGGTGGTTGCTCGTGGGGAGGGGCGATTCGAGACCGAGGATCTCGCGGCGGTCGAGGTGAGCTCCGACGATGGCGCCGGACTGCTCGTCCAGGTCATCGAGCAGCGCAGGGTGCTGCTTCTGTTGGGGGACAAAGAGAGTCGAGCGCGTCTCGCCGACGACCTCCGTGCCGTCGGTGCGATGACCGACGGCGGGCATCAGCACATCGAGTACGACGAGGGCACCGGCTATCTGCGGAAAGGTTCGGCGCCCGTGGTGCTCACCAGTCCGCACGGGGGCATGCCGAAACTTTAAGCAGCTCGAGTCCTTTCGTGTCGAGGTGACGAACCCGGCCTCGGCGGCGCAGGGTCAGACGGGCGTGATCGGCAGGCGCAATGCTCCCGGCGCGGCAGTCGGTACCGCGGGATTCTTCGGCGTGATCGGCGTGAGTCGACGATAAGGCTCGCCCAGCGGGGGACGCTGGTCGTCCTCACCCTTGTTGGGCCACAACGACATCGCGCGTTCGGCCTGGGCGGTGATGGTCAACGACGGGTTCACCCCGAGGTTGGCGGAGATGGTCGAACCGTCGGTGATGTGCAGGCCCGCGTAGCCGAAGACGCGGTGATACGCGTCCACCACGCCGGTCTCCGGTGCGTCGCCGATGGCGCAGCCGCCGATGAAGTGGCCGGTGATCGGGATATTGACGAGATCGGTCCACGCGCCTTGCGGGATGCCGTCCATCTTCTGCGCGATCCGCCGCGTCACCTCGTGACCCTCCGGAATCCAGCTCGGCGGTGCCGCGCCCGCGCCCGGCTTGGTGGTCATCTTTCGGCCGAACAGTCCGCGCTTGGCGTAGGTGACGATCGAGTTGTCCACGTTCTGCATCACCAGCAGGCCGACCATCCGCTCGGACCAGCGCCTCGGATTATGCAGCCGAAACACGTTGCGGCGCTCGGCGATCAGTGTCTTCAGCCCGAGTACCCAGCGGCGCTTGCCTTCTTGCCCGTCGACCAGTGCGGTGGTCATCAATCCCATCAGGTTGCTGCCCTTGCCGTAGCGCACCGGCTCCACGTGGGTGTAGTCGTTCGGGTGGATCGAGGAGGTGATCGCCACGCCCTTGGTGTAATCGACATCGCGACGGGTCGAGCGCGCGGCCAGCACGGCCTCGGAGTTGGTGCGGGCCAGATGACCGAGGCGCGGCGAGATGTTCGGCAGCGCACCACTATCGCGCAGGGTGTGCAACAGGCTTTGGGTGCCGAGTGCCGCGGCGGCGAAGATCACTTGATCGGCGGTGAAGACTTGCTTGTCCTTGCGGACCCAGCGTCCGGTGCGCACGGTCCGCACCGTGTAACCGCCCTCGGCGCGCGGACGTACGTCGGTGACCTTGGTGAGCGGATGCACCGTGGCCCCGGCCTTTTCGGCCAAGTAGAGGTAGTTCTTCACGAGGGTGTTCTTCGCGCCGTGCCGGCATCCGGTCATGCATTCACCGCAGTGCGTGCAGGTCGAGCGGGTCGGTCCGACACCACCGAAGTACGGGTCGGGGACTTCGTCGCCCTGACGCGTCGACCCGTCGGAGAACAACACGCCCACCGGTGTGCGGCGATAGGTGTGCGCGATGCCCATGTCCTCGGCGACCTCCTGTAACACCCGGTCGGCAGGGGTGGTCGCGGGATTCTCTGTGACGCCGAGCATGCGCTTGGCCTGGTCGTAGCACGGCTCGAGTTCGGAACGCCAGTCGGTGATGTGCGCCCACTGCTTGTCGCGGTAGAACTTCTCCGGCGGTTCGTAGAGCGTGTTCGCGTAGACCAGCGAGCCGCCGCCGACGCCGGTGCCGCTCATGACGAACGTGTCCTTCAGCAGGGTCAGCCGTTGGATGCCGAAGCAGCCGAACTGTGGGGCCCACAGGTATTGGCGCAGATGCCACGAATTCTTCGCGTACTCGTCGTCGGCGAAGCGGCGGCCCTGTTCGAGGACACCGACCCGATATCCCTTCTCCGTCAAGCGGAGTGCGGCAACGCTGCCGCCGAATCCGGAACCGATGACGAGCACGTCGTAGTGGCTACCCATGGCTCGAGGTTAGTGTGTGGTCGGCCACAGCGCAGCGGGATATGCGGACGCGATATCGAGATATTCGGCCATACGGGCCGGTTCGCGGTTTTCGCCGGTCACGACCCGTGTCCGGGAAGGACGCTGGCCATCCGCCATCGCATGGTGGGCTGGCACGGGGGTGAATCAGGTTCGGTCGGCGTTCATTTCATCGAGCCGCTGCCCGAGCACGTTGATCTGATCGCGCAGCGCGTAGAGGCTTTCGAGGGAATACCCCGCCGAGCCGCGCACCGAATCGACCATCGTCCGCGCGCCGTCGCGCAGCGCCAATCCCTGCTCGGTGGCACGCAATCGGACCGCCCGGCGATCCTTCGCGCTGCGCACGCAATCCACCAACCCGTTGGCCTGTAGTCGCGCGATGAGCGGCGAGACGGTGCCGTAGTCGAGCGAGAGCTTCGCGCCGAGTTCCTTCATCGTCATATCCGGTTGCTCCCACAATGCGAGCAATGCCAGATACTGCGGATAGGTGATCCCCATGGCGTCCAGATGCGGCCGGTAGGCCGCGGTCATCGCGCGCGAGGTGGAATACAGGGCGAAGCACAGTTGCGAGGCGAGCGAGAGCAGGTCGGGGCCGGGCTCTCCGGCCGACGAGTGGCCGGCGACCGGGGCCGGGTCGACACGCACCGCTGATCCCGGATGCGTTTGTTCGGACATAACTGCACGATACGCACCACGTCTAGCACTTATGCGAGCGGTCATGACGTAGCTCACAGTTTTGAACCGTGCTTGTTTGGCTAAGGCGCGCTTACCATCGGCAGGGAGATACTTCCGATCGGTGCAGGGCGGCGCCGAACGTTCATCGCTGACACCACCGTCGCGCACGGGGAGGACACCATGGACACGACTTTCCTACTTCCGCTGCTTCTCATCCTGCTGAGCGTCACCGCCGTAGCGACCATCGCCAGCTACACCACCGTGTTCGCGACCTACTGGTTCGAACTGCGCAACCACCGCAAGAGCCCCGATCCCACGGCGCCGTAGTGGTTTTCGAGTTTCGCGGTAGACCGTACGCGGTCGGCTGCTTCTTTCTCGACGGCATCACCGCTGCTTTCGCGTGGCTGGCGGGCGGACTCGCGCCGGGTACCGTGGGGCGGTGAACCCAGCTGACGTGCGAGGCCTCGAAGACGGCAAGCTAGAGACCCGTGAGGAACATCTGCGACAGCTGTTGGCGCGGGCTGGTGACGGGGACATTTCCGCCAAGGAAGCCCTGCGCGTGCTCGTGCGTGACTATCCCGCTTATCACCGGTCGCTGTATGGGCGGGCGTTGAATCGGGCGGCGGTCTTCGGTGACGAGACACTCGAGGCGCCACTGCTGGCGTCACTGGCCGACACTCGGTACAACTGTCAAGCCTGGGCGGCGAAGGGGTGTGCGGCGCTCGGCTTCCGTGCCGCGGTCCCCGGTTTGGTTGCGCTGCTCGATCATTCGCAAGATATCGCGCGCGAGCAAGCCGTGATCGCCCTCGGCATCGTGGGTGGCGAATCTGTCGTCCCCGCGCTCGCGCCGCTCTTACGGGATTCGATCGTGGGAACGCGCGAGCGTGCTGCCGAGGCACTCGGCGCGATCGGCGGAGACGCGGCGCTGGCCGCACTGTGGGCGGAATTCGAGCACCGTCGGTACTTTCGCATCGGCTATATCGCCAGCGCGCTGGCACGATTCGCCCCCGACGTGCTCCCGAGACTGTGCGCGGCGGCCGACAGCAAGGACCCCGACCAACGCTATTGGGCCGCCGTCGCACTCGGCTCGACCGGCGACGAGCGCGCCGTGGCGACCCTGGAACGGCTGATGGCCGACGACCGAGGCACGACGGTCTTCGACGGCATGGTCAGCGTCGCCGCGAAGAAGGGCTTGCGCACGCTACGGCGAATCCAAGCGGCAATCGCGGCCCGCGAAAACCTGTCGACGGACCACCCCGGCGCCTGATCTGCCCCTCCACGCAAGGACATTCGAGTATCGGTAGTGGCGACGAGCTGCCGACCTGCGGAAGGTTTCCGGCCGGGGACCACGACCGACCCTTTTCCGCCCCAGCGTGCGAGCCTCGCGCTGTCGGCGATGTGGCGTCGAAGCTGCCCGAGCGTGGTCGCCCAGACGTCGCCGGAAGACCGAGCCATCGTCAAGCCAGAGCCATTGTCGCGGCGATGGCGCCCTGGCTCATTCAATGACCGGTCGAGGACCGGCCGCCGAGATGCCGGCCAGAAAGCGTACGAGCGTGCGGTACAACGCGATATTGCTGTCCTGGTTGATGAACCAGTGGACTTCGTTCTCGTTCAGCAAGTACTCGACCTCGGCGCCACGGGCACGCAGCGCGTCGACGATGCGGTCGGAGTGGCGGCGGTGGACGCGAACATCGTTGGCGCCGTGGATCAACAGCGTCGGCGCGGTGATGTCGTCGACGCGGCTGATGGGCGAGCGGGCGAGCATGTCGGCGGCCCGGTGGGGGTCGTCCGGGTCGCCGATATAGCGCGGGTAGCTGTTCTCGACCGCGCGGCGGGCGAACGAGACGACCGACCGGACGAGGTCGACGAGGTCGGACATTCCGGTGTAGCTGACCGCGGCGGCGAACCGTCCAGAAAAAGGGTGTCGATGTTGCGGCTGATCGCTGTCGAAGAGTTTTCGGCCTGCCCACCCGCAGTCGAGCGCTGCTTTCCCCGGATGGAACGAACGTCGCCTACCTCGCGCCGTGGCGTGGTCGGCTCAATGTCTTCGTCCGTGACGTGGACTCGGACTGGGCGACTCCCGACCATGCGGCCGGTGCCGATGCTCCTGGCGCCGGACGCCTCACCTCCGACACCCGAGGCGACGGGACGGTCATGAACGATCCTTCCAGGGGACAGGATGCTGACAGCCCGAGTCCACACTGTGTGGTCCCGGCATACTCGAGACCGCGGGAAGATCTGCGTCATAGCCCTCGTCGGCCACACGGGTGTCGTCAGGTCACCCGGTGCTCTCTGCCGCACGCGAGCCGCCGGAATACGATGTGTACCTTTCGATTCCGGTCGCGGCTTTGGACGCAGGCGCCGTTGGGCGGCACCATCGGCGCAGCGAACAACCGCTTACCCGGTGACCCTCGGCCGCAGCACCTCGCCGATGGATTCCGCGCGCCACCGCCGCAAATGCTCGTGGAAGGCGACCGCGCCGTGCGGATAAGAGCTCCGGGTATTCGGTCGCCCGCGTCCCTCGCGGTTGTAGTAGCCGGGGGTGCACTCGGCATGGAACCACTCGTGGTCGGGGGCGCCCTCGGCCAGCACGGCCAGCCACGCGTCCTCCAGTTCGGTGGAGGGTTCGATCACGGCGTGCGTGGCCTCGGCGGCCTCGACGAGTGCGGCGGCATGGGTGGCCTGCTCGTCGAGGATGTGCGTGTAGTTCACGCTGCTGGCGTTGTGCAGCGTGCCCATCTGGATCAGGTTGGGAAACCCGTTGCTGGTGAACCCGTGCAGCGAGCGCGCACCGTGATCCTCCCGAGCCTGTTCGAGTTCGATGCCGCCACGGCCGCGCACGGGGATCTTGCCCGCGAGGATGCCCGAGACGCCGACGGAGAATCCGGTGGCGAAGATCAGGCAGTCGAGTTCGTAGGCGGTGTCGCCGACGACGACGCCGTGCTCGGTGACGCGCTCGATGCCGTGGGTGTCGGCGGTATCGACCAGGGTGACGTTCGGTCGGTTGAACGCCGCGTAGTACTTGTCGGAGAACGTTGGTCGCTTGCAGGCGTACCGGTACCAGGGCTTGAGCTTCTCGGCGGTGTGCCGGTCCAGCACGGTCTGCTCGACGCGGGTGCGCAGTTCGTCCATTTTCGCGGCATCGGCGGCCTCGTAGGCGGATTCGAAATCCGTTGCGGCACTGTCGCGGCGGAAGCTCGGGAGCAGCTTTTCCAGGAGGGCGGCCGAACTGGTCCACCGGTCGGCGACGAGATCGGTGTCGGCGTGCTCGCCGGACACGATACGCAGGAAGTTCTCCCGACGTTCCCGCGCCCAACCGTCGTGGTCGGCGCCGACGTCCCGCGCGCTGGTACGGCGGTTGCCACGCACGTCGACGCTGGAGGGCGTGCGCTGGAAAACGTAGAGCTGGCGGGCGTCCTCGGCCAGCATCGGAACGACCTGTACGCCGGTGGCGCCCGTGCCGATGACGCCGACGCGCTTGTCGGCCAGCCCGGTCATGCCGCCGAACTGGGTGCCGCCGGTGTACCCGTAGTCCCACCGCGAGGTGTGGAAGGTGTGGCCGCGAAAGGTTTCGATGCCGGGAATCCCCGGCAGTTTCGGGTCGGACAGGGTGCCGGTGGCGGTGACGACGTAAACGGCATGGAACGCGTCGCCGCGATGTGTGGTGACCAACCACGCCTGCGCGTCCTCGTCCCAGTCCAGCGCGGTGACGGCGGTGGAGAACAGTGCGTCGGCGTAGAGGTCGAACCGCTCGGCCATGCGGACCGCGTGCTGCCGGATCTCCTCGCCGGGGGAGTACTTCCACTCCGGCACGTACCCGGTCTCGTCGAGCATCGGCAGGTAGACGTGGGATTCGATATCGCAGTGGACGCCGGGGTAGCGGTTCCAGTACCAGGTGCCGCCGAAGTCGCCGCCCTTGTCGATGATTCGCACCCGGTGGGAACCCCGCTGCCGGATGCGCGCTCCCGCGAGGAGGCCGCCGAATCCGCCGCCGACCACCGCGACGTCGACGGTGTCGTGCAGTGGATCCCGCGTGATCGGCTCCGCGACATAGGGGTCGGCGGCGTAATAGCCGAATTCGGTTTCGGCGTCCCGGTATTGGTCGGCGCCGTCGGGCCGGACTCGACGGTCGCGTTCGGTGCGGTAACGCTGCCGCAGCGCGGAAAGTCGATCGGGGGTCCACGCTTGCGCGGTTGTCATGAGGGGTCGCTCCTATCGGTCGGCCGCCCAGAATGCGGCGCCGACCGCTACGGTACAACTACCCGGACACTGTTGTCCGGGTGGAGTGCGGGTAATCATGTCGCCCGAGCGGGCCTGCCCGCTCCCGGCGTGCGCACCCGGAATACAGTGGAAAGAGAGCACACCCATGCGACTGACCTCGATTCGATGCCTAGCCGTGCTTGCCGTCGGCACGCTGACTCTCGGTGGATGCGGCACCGACGGCGGTGGCCGCACGGTGGACACGACGATCCGTGCCCGCGAGGTCATGCGGGTGACGCAGCCGCACGACAAGACCGGAATGACCCTGTTGGAGGGGCCGACCTTCGACGAGAGCGGCGCACTGCACGTCGTCGATGTCACCGCGCCATCCGGCGCGCCGAAGGTGCTGCGCATCGACCTGGACGAGAAGACGGCACGGACCTTCCACACCGACGACCGGGGCACCTACACCTCGGCGCAGTTCAGTCCGCACGACGGACGCCTCTACCTCACCGACTTCCTGCACGGCGAGATCGTCAGCCTCGCGAAGGACGGCAGCGATCCACGAATCTTCTTCTCCGGCAAGGTCGACGGGGTGCAGATGAACCCCGACGATCTCGCCTTCGACCGGGAAGGCAACCTCTACGTCAGTGATTCGCACGGCTTGACCGAGGGTGTCGAACAGGGCCGGGTGGTGCGCATCGACCGCGGCGGCAAGAAGACCGAGGTACTGGCCAAAGGTATGGCCGCGACGAACGGCATCTCGTTCGACGTCGACTACGAGGGCCTGTGGGTCAGCGAACTCACCAAGAACCAGATCTCCTACCTGCCCATCGACAGCAAGGGCGGACGAGCTTCCCGGCACGTCGCCATCCGCGTCGACGGCGGCCTCGCCGAGACCGACTCCATCGCCGTCGACGCCGACGGCAACCTCTACCAAGCACTGCACGGTCGACCGGCGATGCTCGTGTTCAACACCCACGGCGAGCGCATAGCCACCATCGAGATCCCCGCACCCGCAACCGGTTTGGAGTCGGCGACCAACGTGGCGATCACACCGGGCGAGACCACGGCATATATGACCGTCAGCGGTCCGTCCGGCGGATACCTCTACACCTTCGAGGCGCTCGCGGAGGGGATTCGGCAGTCGAACGGGGGGTGACACAGCCGACGCGCGCCGCGACTGTGGCGCTGAGCCGGGAGTTGTGGCCGTCACCCCCGTTCAGCCGGGTCGAACCGGCCCTACCTCGACGCCGAGCAGTCGCCACGCGGCCAGTGCGCGGCGCCGCCGCGCCTGTCTGGTCGCGCCCCTGACGGCACCCGAGACCATGGCGCACGCGAGCATGAGGTCACCGCCCGCAGCGAGTTGGTGCGCCTTCGGCATCCGCGCGCGTATCGCCGTTTCGACGCGCTCCGACAGATTCGTGGCGTGCGCGCGCACCGCCGAACGGTCGACGGCGAGATCGGCATTCAGCAAATCCACGAACGCCGCCGACTCGGTCAGATGCCAGGTGAGCACGCCGATCAGATCGACGAAGGCCAGGTCGTGGTTCGCGGCGGCCTCTTCGATTCGGTGCACATTCTCTTCCAACACCGCGTTCGCCAGCGCCACCCGGTCGGGGAAATTCCGGTACAGCACCCCCTGTCCGACACCGGCGCGGCGGGCGATGGCCGAGAGGGGAACGTCCAAGCCGGACTCCGCGTAGATCTCGCGTGCGGCGGCGATGAGCGCGGCCCGGTTGCGGGCAGCGACCTTGCGTCCGTCATTCGGGGGTCGCCGCCCCTCGGGGGCGAGGGACTCGGGCATACCGCAGCCTACCGGTTCGGCCCACGACCACGGCTTGCCAGCGGCGGAGAATTCGCTGTCGCTGTGCTCGATTATCTCGACAGATTCCCCGAGGCGTTCGAAAAGTTGCGTGCATGGCATGCCGGGGGCGCGATCAGCGTCGCCGAACACATCGACGAGGGGCTGGAATCGGCGCCCTCGGCATTGCGCGGGTTGTTCGAGAGCCGCAACCTTGGTAAGCAACTCGTCGAAGTATCAACCGGCGGTTGAGCATTCGTCGGCGCGCGCACCGTCGCGCGCGCCGACTGTGACCGCGCCGCTCAGGCGATCGCGAAATGCAACAGCGCCTGCTTGTCGCCCTGCTTGATCTTGCCCTTGCGGTTGATCACCTCGAGCTGCCACACGTCGCCGTTGCGGAAGGCACGCGCGACCGCGTTGGCGTTGTCGTTGCCCAGCAGTGAAGGCCAGATGTCGGCCACCTGCTGCGACCCGCCGCCGGTGGCGTCGTAGACCTTGAACGAGATGTTGTTGGCCTTCTCGAACGAAGAGCCCTTCTTGAACGCCGCCGCGACGAACACGATGGCATCGATGCCGCCGGGGACGTCGGCGAAGGTGACGTGCACGGTCTCGTCGTCACCGGAGGCGGCGCCGGTCTGTTCGTCACCGGTGTGCAGAACCGAGCCGTTGCCCAGCGGGTCGAGCGAGTCGAGTCCGGCGAATCGGACCGGCTCGCTGCCCTGCATGAGAATCGCGATGAGGTCGAGGTCGACGCCGCGCTTGCGGCGCGCCCAGCCGAGCGCTCCGCCGCTGGCACCCGCGGACGGGTCCCAGCTCACCCCGACACTCAGTTTGGTGATGCCCGCGAGATCCGCGGCACCGTCTTCTTTTTTGAGCGTGATCATGCCTTCAGGTTACCGATGACGTCGATTTACTCGACATCGCAATGGTTTCGGTGCGGCATCGGACAGTGTGACGAATCGGTCATCCCATGATGCGAGGAACTGCGGCGCGTGAACAGTAGGGTGTGCCGATGCGGATCTTTCTGGCCGGTGCGACCGGCGTCATCGGAGTCAGGTTGGTGCCGTTGTTGGTGGAGGTCGGGCACGAGGTCGCCGGTATGACCCGTTCCCAGGCCAAGGCCGACCAGGTGCGCGAGGCGGGCGCGGTCCCCGTGGTGTGTGACGTCTACGACCTCGACGCACTCACCACCGCCGTGGTCAGTTTCGGCCCCGATGTGGTGCTCCACCAATTGACCGACCTGCCCGACGACCCCGCCGAGCTCGCGGCCGGTGCCGCCGCGAACTCGCGCATCCGTACCGAAGGGACCCGAAACCTGATCGCCGCGGCCACCGCCGCCGAGGCGGGCAAGTTCCTCGCCCAGAGCATCGCGTGGGAGCAGCCACCGGAGCGCAGCGCCGCGGTCACCGAACACGAGTCGGCGGTACTGGACTTCGGCGGCGTGGTCCTGAAGTACGGCCAATTCTACGGCCCAGGAACATATTACGAGAACACCCTGCCGGACCACCCACGCGTACAGGTGGACGACGCCGCAGCCCAAACTTTGAAGTACCTGGACGCCCCGAGCGGCGTAGTGGTGATCGCCGACCCAACCGAGTAGCCCCGCACCGCACCCCCACAGAATCCACACCCGCGTCCTGCTGACCGTGTAGGTCAGCAGGCCCGCCCCCAGATCCCGGTGAAACTCCACCACCCGAACCAACTCGCACCGCCCCCTCCACCCCTCAGCCCACCCCGGAAGGCAGCGCACGTCGCGCATACGCACGAACATCGGCATCGGTATCCCCAACAGCCCGATGGAGAGCCGCTAACGCACCGGCATGCCCGCCCCACGTGGTGAGCGCGAGCACCGCGGCCTTGCGAACGTCGAGATGAGCGTCCCGCAATCCCTCGGTCAGCGGCCCAACGGCGTATTCGGGATCGGCACCCGCGAGCCCTTTGGCGGCACCGACACGGACCTGCCACGCCGAACTCTCCAGCGCACCGACCAATTCGGTGACATCGGACCGCTCGGCGCCGAGCCGCGCGAATGCGGTGAGCGCGGCCGCGCGGACGAGCGGGTCGCGGTCGGCGGCCAACACTCGGATGACTTCGTGCCCACCCACCCCGATCGCACTGAGTCCCTGCGCCACGCCGATGCGCACCTCGCGATTGTCGTCGGCGACGAGCGTAGCGACCGCGTCGGCGGCATCGAGCGAAACCAGCGCGCGGACCGCTTCCAGCCGCACGCGATGATCTGAATCGCCCAGCGCGACACCGTATTGTGCTGCGGTGCCGGTACGGCGAGCGCGCAGCAGATCGATCACCGTCGCGCGGACGACGGGATCCGGTGAGTCGAGGCGCCCGGCCAATCCGTCCGCCGAGGGCAGCACCTCCACGAGTTCGCGCAGGCTCGCCGCGGCCGCCCCGCGTACCGACGCCGCCGAGTCGTCCAGTGCCAGCACCAATGCGCCCGCGAAGCCTTCCGGCGTGTTCTCGGTGAGGACCGACAGCGCGGCTACGCGCACCACCGGGTCCTCGTCGGCGAGGTAGTCCCCGAGTTCGGCGACGGTTGGCGCGTCCAAGGCGAGCAGCGCGACGAGTCGAGGCGATGACGCAGCGGGGGTTTCGCGGTGGGTTTCGCGCGCGGGCGCGGCGGTGTCGACTTCCAGGTGCGGTGCCCGTGCGCCCGTCGTCTCCGGTTGGCGCACCACGATTTCCACCGGCTCGGCCGAAGGTAGGTCGTCGAATCCCGGTACGGCGACCAGATACGGAGCGACAGAACGCTTCACGAACTCCATGGCGCCGTCGCGGTCCTTGCGCAGATTCAGGTGATAGCGCCATTCGGCATCGTCGCGCTCGGGGACGTCCGCGCGTTCGTGATACAGGCCCCAACGGGATTCGGTACGGGTCAGCGAACTCCGTGCGGCCATTTCCGCGCAGTCGCGAATGAAGCTCACCTCCACGGCGCGCATCAGTTCGTGCGGTGTGCGGGCGCCGATACCTTCGACGTCGGCACGCATGCGGTCGAACGTCTCGACGGCGAGCGACAACTTCGTCGCGGTTTTCGGTGGTGCGACATAGTCGTTCACGAAGCGCCGCAACTTGTATTCGACCTGTGGTTGTGGTGGACCGTCGGGCTGGCGTAACGGGCGGTAGATCAGCTCGTGTGCCTCGGCGAGTTGCCGCTCGGGCAGTGTGTCCGGCGCGGGCAGGTCCGCCAGGGTGCTCGCGGCGTGCTCACCGGCGAGGTCGCCGTAGACGAAGGCGCCGATCATGTAGTTGTGTGGCACACAGGCGAGGTCGCCCGCGGCGTAGAGGCCGGGGACCGTGGTGCGCGCGTGCTCGTCGACCCATACTCCGGACGCGGAATGCCCACCGCACAAACCGATTTCGGAAATATGCATCTCGATGTCGTGGGTGCGGTAGTCGTGCCCGCGGTTGGCGTGGAAGGTGGAGCGCGTCGGCCGCTCGGTGGTGTGCAGGATGCCTTCGAGGGCCGACAGCGTCTCGTCCGGCAGGTGCGAGACCTTCAGGTAGATCGGTCCGCGCGCGGACTCGATTTCGCGTTTGACCTCCGACATCATCTGACCCGACCAGTAGTCGGAATCGACGAAGCGTTCACCGTTGGCGTTCACCTGGTACCCACCGAACGGGTTGGCGACATAGGCGCATGCCGGTCCGTTGTAGTCCTTGATCAGCGGGTTGATCTGGAAGCATTCGATACCCGACAGCTCGGCACCGGCGTGATAGGCCATCGAGTACCCGTCGCCGGCGTTGGTGGGGTTCTCGTAGGTGCCATACAGGTAGCCTGAGGCGGGTAGCCCGAGGCGCCCACACGGTCCCGTCGCCAGGATCACGGCTTTGGCGGCGACGGTGACGAATTCACCGGTGCGGGTGTTCAGCGCGGCCGCACCGACCGCCCTGCCGTTCTCGGTGAGTACCCGGACCGGCATGAGTCGGTTCTCGATCGTGATCTTCTCGCGCATCGTGCGTTGGCGCAGCACGCGATACAGCGCCTTCTTGATGTCCTTGCCCTCCGGCATGGGCAGCACGTAGGAGCCGGAACGGTGCACCCTGCGCACGGCGTACTCGCCGTATTCGTCCTTCTCGAATTTCACGCCGTAGCGTTCGAGCCGCTGCACCATGGCGAAACCGCGGGTGGCGGTCTGGTAGATCGTGCGCTGGTCGACGATGCCGTCGTTGGCCCTGGTGATCTCGGCGACGTAGTCCTCCGGCTCCGCCTTGCCGGGAATCACGGCATTGTTCACCCCGTCCATCCCCATGGCGAGCGCGCCGGAGTGCCGCACGTGCGCCTTCTCCAGCAGCAACACGTTCGCGCCGTGTTCGGCGGCGGTGAGCGCGGCCATGGTGCCCGCGGTGCCGCCCCCGACGACGAGCACGTCGCAGTCGAGGCGCGTGCGCTGCGAGGGGTCCGGGATGTTCACAGTTTCTCCAAAATCCTGGCCTTCACCGACCGGCGGTCGACGACCTGGCGTGGGTCGGGAACGGCGACGACGGCGCGCAGTTCACCGTCGGCGAGCACGGCGACGCGGTCGCCGAGCAGCAGTGCCTCGTCGAGGTCGTGGGTGACGAAAACGACGGTGGTGGGATGGCTGCGCCACGTCTCGATCAGCAAGCGCTGCATGGTTTCTCGGGTTTGGCTGTCGAGCGCGCCGAACGGCTCGTCCATCAGCACCGCGCGTGGGGAGGCGGCGAGACCGCGCGCGAGTTGCACACGCTGGCGCATACCGCCGGACAGATCGCGCGGCAGGTAGTCGCGATACTCGTCGAGCCCCACCTGGCCGATCCAGTGTCGAACGGCGCTGCGACGCTGAGCTTTCGGCACCCCGCGCAGGCGCAGTGCCAGCTCGATATTGCGCTCGACGGTGCGCCACGGCAGCAGGGCGTCGTCCTGGAAGATCAGCGCGCGATCGGCGGAGGGACCGCTCACCGGTGCGTCGTCGGCGAGGATGTGCCCGCCTTGTGGGCGGCGCAATCCGGCGAGCGCTCGCAGCACGGTGGACTTTCCGCACCCGGATTTGCCGACGAGAACAAGGATTTCGCCGGGGTCGATCTCCAGGTCGAGTCCGAGGATCACCGGCGCGCCGCCGCCGTAGGCGATCCGCACGCCACGCAACGCCAGCCGCATGCCGGTCGAGGTCGTGTCGGGAAGTGTTTCGGTGGTGGTCATCGCGCGCCCTCCCTCGGCAGCCAGCGGGTGACACGGCGTCCGGCGAGTTCCACCAGGCCGGAGGTGGCGAAGCCGAGGACGCCGATGGTGATCATGCCGACGAACACCGCCGGATAGTCGACGATGGTGTAGGCCTGCCAGGTTCGGTAACCGACGCCGAGGCGCCCGGAGATCATCTCCGCGGAGATGAGGCAGATCCAGGCGACCCCCATGCTCACCGAAAGTCCGCTGAAGATGCCGGGAAGGATGCCGGGAAACACCACGCGCAGCAGGATGTCTCGACGTTTCGCGCCAAGGGTGCGTACCGCGTCCTCCCAGATCGTCGGCAGTGCGCGCACGGCGTGTCTGGTGCTGACCAGCACCGGGAACAGCGAGGCGGTGAAAGTGATGAAGACGATGCCGGATTCGTCGCTGGGGAACAGCAGGATCGCGACCGGCACGAGGGCGATGGCGGGGATCGGCCGAATGAGTTCGACGAGTGAGCCGAAGCCGTCGGCCAGTGCGCGCGAACGGGCGAGCCCGATCCCGGCGAGGACACCCACGACGGCGGCCAATCCGAAACCGGTGACGATACGGATCAACGACTGCGCGACATCGATGAAGTACTGCTGTGAGCGCAGTTGCGTGCCGAATTCACCGACGATCTCGGTGACGGTCGGCAGGGTGTCGAAGCGCAGCCAGATCCGCACGTCGTTGGCGGTGAGCAGCTGCCACACGGCGATCGCGGCGACGATCGAACCGATCCGCAGCAGGCGTGAGCGCCATGCGGAGAACTCAGCGTCCCTGGGCTTGTCGAACTGGGTCGCGTGCTCGATGCCGTGTGCTTGCGCGCGCGGTGCCGACGTGGTGGCCGTCGGTGTGGTGACAGTGGCTTCGGTCATGTCAGCGCACTTCCGCGACGGCCTGGTCGTAGGACAGCTGCGCCGCCCCCGGATGGGTGGTGCGATACCGCTGCGCGGCCGCCTCCGTGGTGAACGGCAGGTAGTCGGTCCCGTCGTGGAGCCAGACGGCCTTGTCGGCGAACCAGCGGGTGCCGAGTTCGGCGTCGGGGATGTACGCGGCACGGATCGCGCTCCCGCGCTCCTTGGCCGCTTTGACCGCGCGCAGCAGGCAGGTCGGGGAGGCCGCTGCCTGCGGGCGGTTCGCGCCGTCGACCCACAGTTCACCCGCGCGCGTCGGATCGTCGACGGCGGTGCCGCAGACGGGGTCGGTGCCGGTGATCTTGCTCGGGTTGGAGTTGTCGGCCAGATCCGCGTCGTAGTCACCGAACCCGTTGTCGGCATACGCCTTTCGCAGCGGTTTATCGTCGACGAAGCGGTCGATGTCGAGATCGGCGAAGTCACCGATCGACTTCAGGTACGGCACATCGCCTTTCAGTGCGTCGATCAGACTCGGCGCGAGCGGGGTGTCGAAGGTCGTTCCGCCTGGACCGTTGTAGAGGTACACCACCTCGGGCGGCAGCCCGGAATTCTGCGCGACGATTCCCGCTGCCTCGAATGGGTTCTCGTTGAGGAACCGCGTCGCGTCCAGTTGCGCGGCGAGGAATGCTTGCAGCACCTCGGGGTGCTCGGCGGAATAGGATCGCCGTGCGACCACGCCGTGAAAGGTCGGCACGCCGAGTTCCGCGCCGTCGTAGAGCAGCGTGGCCTTGTTCTGGAACACCAGCAGCCCCGGCCAGGCGACGAATTGCGAGACCGCGTCCACCTGCCGCGATTCCAGTGCTGTCGCACCGACCTGCGGTTGCTGGTTGAGCACCTCGACGCCGGTCGCGGGGTCGATGCCCGAGCGCGCCAGCGCCTGTACCAACGTGCCGTGTCCGGCCGAGCCGACGCTGGCCGACACCTTTTTTCCGGTGAGGTCGGCGAGGGTTTTCGCGTCCGAATTCGGCGCCACCACCACCATATTGAGCGCCGAGGGGGTTGTATCCGGTGACCGACACCAATTCCGTCCGCGCCGGTTCGATCGCCTGCGTGCGAGATCCGTTGATCAGCAACGGATAATCGCCCATCGATCCGATGTCGATCTTCTGCGCGACCATCTGCGCGGTGATCGGTGCGCCGGTGTCGTAGTCCTGCCACTCCACCTGATACTTGGGGCCGCCGTCGTCGGTGATCCGCTGAAGGTGTTGTTCGAGAAAGCCTTTGGCGCGCAGCAGCGTGCCCGCGGTGACGGTGTTGATGGTCTTGGACTGGTAGCCGACCACCACCTTGACGGTGCCTTCGGGCGCGGCATCCGGGTTCTGGAGTGCGCAACTGGCCAGTCCGAACGCGGCGGCGAGGAGCAAGGGGACGAGACGAGTTCTTCTTGGCTGTTTCATGGGAGATTCCCGTGACTTCCGGATCAACGCAGCAGATAGGGCATATTGACGGTGACGGCGCCGGTCGGACAGCGTGCCGCGCAGGGGCCGCAGTACCAGCACTCGTCCACGTGCATGAAGGCCTTGCCGTTGTCGGGGTTGATCGCCAGGGAGTCCAGGGGGCAGATCTCCACACAGAGCGTGCAGCCGGTGATGCACAGCGATTCGTCGATGGTGACGGGGATGTCGGTGCGCTGGTTCGCGAGTGCCATCTAGAGCACCTTCCATTCGGGGGTGGCGCGGGCAAGGCTGCCGCGCATGGTGATTCGGTCGCCGCGCATCCGGATGTACTCCAGGTCGACCGGTCGTCCGTCCTCGAGCCTGGTCAATCGCTCCAACATGAGCAGGGCGGCGCTGGCGGGGACCTCGAGGATCGAGGCGGTGTGCGCGTCGGCGGAGACGGCCTCCAGGGTGAGCTCGGCGTGGCCGAGTCGTTGCCCGGCGAGTTGTTCGATGAGCACGAAGATGTCGGTGTGTTCCAGGTCGTGGTCGAGCAGCGCGGTGCCGATGTCGGGGGCGAGGTAGGTGAGATCGAGGCTCAACGGCAGGTCGGCGAGATATCGCAGCCGCTCGATATAGACGACCTGTTCGCCGGGCGCGAGGTCGAGGCGCCGCGCCACCGCTGTCGGTGCGCCGACCCGCATCGCCACCCGTACCTCGTTGCGCACGGTGCCGCGATCACTGAACGTCTCTTGCAGGCCGAGCAGCGTATCGAGACCGTGATCGAGTTTGCGTGTGGCGACTCGGGTGCCGAGCTTCGGCGCGCGATCGATCAGTCCTTCCTCCTTGAGTAGGGTCAGCGCATTGCGCACGGTGTTGCGGGAGGCGTCGAATTCGGCGGCGAGTTCGGCTTCGCTCGGTAACGCGTCATCGAAGGAGCCCGTGTGCACCTGGTGGCGCAGAATGTCTGCGATGCGGCGCGCGTGATCGGCCCGGGGCTGGCGTACCGGGGCGGGTTCCGCGGTCATCGCCGCACCGTTGTCTTTCTGACCTGCACGGATAGCGACGATAGTTCGCATCGCCCGCGCCGGTCGGGTGCGCTGTTCGCGCGCGGCTTCGGCGGATTTCATTGCGCAACGCGCCCACGGGGTCCGACCTGGCGAAAGCCGCGATCAGCTGGTGATTACGCCACCTCGGGCACGAGCAGCGGTATTGCGATCACACGGATTCTTTTGCGGCTCGCGGCGAGGTCATCGGCTCTCGGCGACGCCGAGCAGTGCGGCCTGCACCTCGTGCAGTCGCTCGATGTCCCCGCGGATCCCGGCGACATTGTCGTTGTAGAGGAACGCTTCGCCCAGGCGCACGAGGGTGTAGGCGAGCAGGTCGGTGTCGAGGGGCGGACGGTAGCCGTCTTCGGTTTCGGCGCGGGTGACCAGTGCGGCGACGGCGGCGACGACCACCGGCTGCACCGGCCCGTCGGTCGTGGTGAGGATGCGCAGGCCCGCCAGCGGCTCGTTCTCGAAATAGCGGCGGAAGGGTTCGTTGTCGGTCATCCAGCGGTTGACCCGATTCAGCACATCCAGGATGCGGCGGGCTCCGGTGGAGCGGCGGCGCGCGTCGGCCCGTGCGAGCAGACCTTCGAATTCGCCGGCGAGTACCGTGCCGAGCACGGCGTCGCGCGAGCCGAACCAGCGGTAGATGGAGGCCCTGCTGAGTTTGAGCTGCGCGGCGATCGCCTGGATGTCCACCCGTTCACCGGCGAGGAAGGCCCTGCGGGCCAGTTCGACGACCTCTTCCCTGGTCGCCGAGGCTGGTCGACCTGGAGAGCGGGTGGGGCGCCGGGCTGATGTCACGAACGTATGATACAGAGCGGTATGCATGTATCAAAATTGACAGTGGGAACCGGTTGTCGCTCAGCTAGCGGCTGTTCCCGGCCGCCAGCTGGGCTGTGCGGATGACATGCGTTGTTGTATCAGGTAATTCGCACCGAGAGGACAATCGTGCGGCGTGTTGCTCGCCCGCGCGGAAGTCGTCGTCGACCGGTGCGACACGGAACTGTTCGAGCCGGATCCCGGGCGAACGTCACGTGGCCGAAGTCCTTCATGTGCGCAGTGCTCCCGCGATGGAAGTGGCAGCCGGGGGCTCAGTCCGTGCTAGCGAGCGCCGCCATGATCGCCGCGGCCATGGCGGCAGGGTCGCCGTCGTCCGGGCGGAGCACTAACTCCGCGTCGGTCGGGCGTTCATAGGGTGCGTCGATGCCGGTGAATCCGGTGATCTCGCCCGCGCGTACCTTCGCGTACATGCCTTTCGGGTCGCGCGCCTCGCACACCGCCAGGGGCGTGTCCACGAAAACCTCGAGGAACGGGAGCCGCGCGGTGGCGTGCGTCGCACGGGCGGTGTCGCGATCGGCGCGATACGGGCTGATCAACGAGACCACCGCCACTACACCGGCTTCCGCGAACAACCGGGCCACCTCACCGACCCGCCGCACGTTCTCCGCCCGGTCTTCGGCGCTGAACCCGAGATCCGCGTTCAGGCCGTGGCGCAGATTGTCGCCGTCCAGCAGGAAAGCGGGACGACCGGCCGCGACCAAGCGTCGCTCCAGCTCCACCGCCACGGTGGACTTCCCCGATCCCGACAGGCCGGTCAGCCACACGGTGGCACCCCGCGTCGCGCGCTCGTCGCGCCCGACGGCGGTGGAATGCCAGACCACCCGCGACGACGGCAGGCTCGGCCCGGTGATCATGCCCGCGCCGACGGTGTTGCCGGTGGTGTTGTCGACCAGGATGAAGCTACCGGTGAACCGATTGCGGCGGTACGGATCGAACAAGAGTGGTTGCCGGGTGCGCAACTGGACGCGGCCGATCTCATTGAGCGACAACGCCGTCGCGTTCTCGTCGCGGTGCAGCGTGTTCACGTCCAGGCGGTAATCGAGACTGCGCACTTCGGCGGGCACCGCGCGGGTGGTGTGGCGCACCGTGAAGGTGGCGCCGGGGGTGAGCTGGGTCTCGTCGGCGAACCAGCACACCATGGCGTCGAGATCGCGACCGACGTGCGGCCGATTGTTGGGGCGGCACAACAGATCACCGCGCGCCACATCCAGATCGTCGGCCAGTTGCACCGTGACCGCCTGCGGCGGAAACGCTTCGGCGACCGGTCGGCCGCCAGGACCCCAAATCGCGGTGATCTCGGTGGTGAAACCCGAAGGCAGCACCGCGATCTCGTCGCCGGGTTTGAACACCCCGCCCGCGACCGTCCCCGCGTAGCCACGGAAATCCGCCGCGTGTGCGCGGGTCACGTACTGCACCGGCAGGCGCGCGTCGATCAGGTTGCGGTCGGAGGCGATGTGCACCTCTTCGAGGTGATGCAGCAGGGGGGTGCCCTCGTACCACGGCATGCCCGCGCCGCGATGGACGATGTTCTCGCCGTGCAGCGCCGACATCGGCACGAAGGTGAGGTCGGCGACGTCGAGCTTGGCGGCGAAGCGGCTGAACTCGGCCCGGATCTCCTCGAATCGCTCCTGCGACCAGTCGACCAGGTCCATCTTGTTCACACACAGCACCAGGTGCGGGATACCGAGCAATCCGGCGAGGAAGGCGTGCCGCCTGGTCTGCTCGACGACTCCTTTGCGCGCGTCGACCAGCACCAAAGCCAGGTCGGCGGTGGAGGCGCCGGTCACCATGTTCCTGGTGTACTGGGTGTGGCCGGGGGTGTCGGCGATGATGAATTTTCTTCGGGGCGTGGCGAAGTAGCGGTGCGCTACGTCGATGGTGATGCCCTGCTCGCGTTCGGCGCGCAGGCCGTCGGTGAGTAAGGCGAGGTCGGGTCCGCTCGGGTCGGTCCAGCCGCGGTCGCGGCTGGTGCGTTCCACGGCGGCCAACTGGTCGGTGAAGATCGTCTTGGAGTCGAACAGCAGGCGGCCGATGAGGGTCGACTTGCCGTCGTCGACGCTGCCGGCGGTGGCCAGGCGCAGCAAACCGGTCGTCATCAGAAGTAGCCCTCTCGTTTGCGATCTTCCATGCCCGCCTCGGAGATACGGTCGTCGGCGCGCGTGGCGCCGCGTTCGGTAATCCGCGCCGCGGCGATCTCGGTGACCACTTCCTCGGGTGTGGCGGCGGCGGACTCCACGCACCCGGTGCAGGTAGCGTCGCCGAGCGTGCGGAAACGCACCGTCGCCTCGTAGGGTTGTTCGTCGTCGGCGAGGTCGAGAAATCTGGTGTGTGCCAGCAACATTCCGTCACGCTGCACAACCGGGCGACGGTGCGCGTAGTACAGGCCGGGCAGATCGATGTCCTGGGCGGCGACGTAGCTCCAGATATCGAGCTCGGTCCAGTTCGACAGCGGAAACACCCGAATGTGTTCGCCGGGACGATGTTTGCCGTTGTAGAGGTTCCACAGCTCCGGTCGCTGATTGCGCGGATCCCACTGGCCGTATTCGTCGCGAAAGCTGAAGACCCGTTCCTTGGCGCGCGCCTTCTCCTCGTCGCGGCGGGCGCCGCCGAATACGGCGTCGAAGCCGCCCTCCCGGATCGAGCGCAGGAGGGTGGTGGTTTGCAGCCGGTTGCGGGTGGCGCGGGGTCCGGTCTCCTCGGCGACCCTGCCCGCGTCGATGTCGTCCTGGACCCGGCCGACCAGTAGTCGCAGCCCGAATCGTTCGACCGTCGCGTCGCGGTGGGCGATCACCTCGTCGAAGTTGTGTCCGGTGTCGATGTGCAGTACCGGGAACGGCAGTGGTGCGGGCCAGAAGGCCTTGGTCGCCAGATACAGCATCACCACGGAGTCCTTGCCGCCGGAGAACAGCAGGACCGGGCGCTCGAACGTCGCGGCGACTTCGCGGAATATGTGTGCCGACTCGGCCTCGAGTGCGTCGAGATGGGGCAACTCGTAGGTGCTCGCCGTCGACTTCTCGTACGGGCTCACGCCATAAAACTAGAACAAGTTTCGGTTATTGGTCAATGGTTCTCGGGGGTTCTCGGGCGTTGTCGGTAGCGGGTCGATGGTCGCGTCGGCCGCCGGTTCGTCGGCCACGACGCGTTCGGGTCCGCGTCCGCCGCATCGTTCGGTGACCGCGTCGGCGGCGGTTACCAGCGCTGCCCCTCGGCGCGCGATCTCGGCGCCGGTGATGGATTTGCCGACGTACATCGTCAGCACCATGCTCTGGTGGCCGTCCCCGCCGTAGGTGGGTGCCGCGAGCAGGCTCACCGCGTGCTCTTTGCGCGGGCGCAGATCCGCGCCGAGGTACACCCGTTCACCGAGGCTGGTGACCAATTCGCCGACCAATTCGCGCAGCTCGTCGGACAATTCATGAGTGGCGACCCCCGCGAGCAGCGAATACAGCCTCCTGCCCGCCGGTGCGAGGCTCTCCACCAGGTAGCCGCGCTGCCTGCACTCGGTGACGAGCTGGCGCAACCGGGTCTCGTCCTGGCGCAGCGGCACCGAAGACGGCGTGGCCAGCCAACTCTCGAAGGCCGCGTCGGTATCCCACAGCACGTACATCAGTCCGACCGGCGGCGCGAACTGATAAGAGGCGCCCACCTTGACCGTGCCGGGACCGGTGCTCTCCAGCACCATGATCCGCTGGCTGACCACCGCCGACGCGGTGCATGTCGTCCGGAATCTGGCGCTGAGCTCGGCCAATTCCGTGCGCGCCAGGGCCGAGATGGCGAAACTTTCCTGGGCGACCCTGCCCGCGGCGATCAACGCGGGACCGAGGCCGTAGGTGTGGGTTCCGGTGTCGCGCACGAGGTAGCCGCCCGCGGTGAGCTCGGTGAGGATGCCGAGGCAGGTCGGTTTCGCGAGGTCGAGCGCGCGGGCCAGTTCGGAGAGGCCGAAGCGTTTGCCGCGTTGTTCGACGAAGAAATCCAACACCTGGACCACGCGGGCCGTCGGCGCCGATCGCCTGCTGACCATTGACCACTCCTAGAACAAGTTCTAATATTCGTGCGAGGAAAATGTACCAGGTCGGTACAAATATGGAACACCGGAGAGAGCCTCTTGCTGACACAGCCGTTCGCGGACGCCATCGCCGCCGCCGAGCAGATCATCACCGAAGCGCCGCACATCCGCACCGAACAGGACCTCGTCGAGGGTTTCGACTACCTCGCCGGCAGTATCCGCGCCTGTTTGCAGATGGCGTGGGCCTATGAGCGGGACTTCCCGTTTTTCGTCCAGTCCACCGGGCCCTACACGAAGATGGGCCTGGACAATCCGGACACCCTCTACTTCCACGCCTACCTGCGCCCCGACGCCGAGTACCTGGTGACCGGACAGCGCGGCAGCACGCGCGACCTGAGCTTCCAGGTGCTCAACGGCAACTACTCGCCGGTCGACGTGCCCGACAGTCTCACCGCTTTCGACGACAGGGAACTGGCCATCGCCGAAGACGGAACCTTCGAGATCCGGTTCGGGCCTGGGCCCGCCGCGCCCGGTTACGTGCATGTCAGCGAGGATTCCTCGATGCTCGTGGTGCGCGAGGTACACAGCGACTGGGCCACCGAGCGGGCGGGCACCCTGCGCATCCAACGGGTCGACCGGATCGGCGACGCGCCCCCCGCGCTGACCCGCGATCTGCTGACCACGCGATACGGCGTCGCGGGCAAGATGCTGCTGTCGCGGCTGAAGACCTTCCTGGCGTTCCCGGAATGGTTCTATCTGAAGCTGCCGGTGAACACGATGACCGAGCCACGCTCGACACCGGGGGGCCTGGCTACGCAGTTCTCCTCGGTCGGGCACTACGAACTCGACGACGACCAGGCGATGATCCTCACCGTGCCGAAATCCGATGCGCCGTATCAGGGTTTCCAGCTCGGCAGCATGTGGTATGTGTCGCTGGACTACCTCAATCACCAGACCAGCCTCACCGCCGACCAGGCGCGGCTGGACCCGGACGGCAACTTCCGACTCGTCGTCAGCGAGCGGGACCCCGGGCTGGCCAACTGGATCGAACGCACCGGTCACGAACGCGGCTACCTGCAATTCCGCTGGCAACGACTGTCCCGAGAGCTGACACCCGCCGACGGGCCGAAGGTCGAGATCGTGTCCGTCGACGAGTTGGCCGAACGGCTGCCCTACTACGAGCAGGCGCGGGTCACGCCCGAACAGTGGCGGGAACGGATCGCGGCGCGACAGGTCGCGGTGGCGGAAAGGATGCTCGGCTGATGTTGTTGCGAGACAAGGTCGTTGTGGTCTCCGGGATCGGCCCCGGACTGGGGCGAGGCATCGCGATCCAGAGTGCGAAGGCGGGCGCGGACGTCGTGCTCGCCGCACGCACCGAGAGTCGACTCACCGAGGTGGCCGAGGAGATCACTGCGCTCGGGAGGCGTGCGGTCGCGGTGCCCACCGATATCAATGACGAGGATGCCGTCGTGCGCCTCGTACAGACCGCACTCGACCGCTTCGGTCGGGTCGACACGCTGGTGAACAACGCGTTCGCGATGCCGCCGATGACCGATCTCACCGAGGTCGACCTGGACAAGGTGCGCGCCACCTTCGAGACGAATGTGTATGCGGCGCTGCGGCTCACGCGTTCGTTGGTGCCCGCCCTCGAGCAAACGGGTGGGTCGGTCGTGATGATCAACTCGGCGGTACTGCGGCATTCGCAGCGCACCTTCGGCCCCTACAAGATGGCCAAATCGAGCCTGCTCGCCCTCGCGCAGAGCCTGGCCACCGAACTCGGTCCACGTGGTATTCGCGTGAATACCGTCGTACCAGGCTATATCTGGGCCGACAACCTGAAGTGGTACTTCAGCTACCTCGCCAAGCAACGTGGCATCACCGCCGAGGAGGTCTACGCGGAAATGGCGCAGACCCTCGACCTACGCAAGTTGCCGGAACCCGACGAGATCGCCGATGCCGTGGTGTTTTTCGCCTCGTCGATGGCGCGCGCGATCACCGGGGCCAGCCTGGATGTCAATGGCGGCGAGTACCACCATTGAGGAGGGCATCCCGGCTGCGCGCTGGGCTCCGACGGTGATACAGCGCATGCGTTGCCGATCGACATCATCGGTGCATGTGCCGTCGCGGTGGAGGTGCGCAAGGATCCGTCCGCCGTCTTTCGGGACGGCTTCGGGCTATTCGATGTGAACGATGATGATCAGGAGAAGAACGTGATCGGCAGGGACGACGTCGGCACCATCGACGATCTGCACGCCTCGGCGACCAAGGTCGTCGGCCTCGACGATTTCGGCGCCGACGACTATCGCGAAGGACTCGGCGTGCTGCTGGACTCCTACGCGAAAGACGCCGAGCTGACCCCCTTCGGCAACAAGATCAACCGCGCGTTCCTGCGCGGCGCGCTGATCGCGCGGCTCCTCAGTGAGTCCGCGTGGCAACGGTTTCCCGAGCACGCCGAGGTGGCGATCGAACGACCGATCTTCGTCACCGGCCTGCCGCGCTCGGGAACCACCGCTCTGCACCGGCTGCTCAACGCCGATCCTGCGCATCAGGGCCTGGAAATGTGGCTGACGGAAATGCCGCAGCCGCGCCCGCCGCGCGAGAGCTGGGCCGACGATCCGGTGTACCAGCGGATCGAAGCGGGATTCGCCCAACACCACGTCGACCATCCGGAATTCATGGGTGTGCACCATATTTCGGCCGACCAGGTGGAGGAGTGCTGGCAGTTGCTGCGCCAGTCGGCGATGTCGGTGTCCTACGAATGTCTCGGCTATCTCCCCGGCTACTCCGAATGGCTGCGTACGCAGGACTGGACCGGTGCCTATCGTAGGCACCGGCGCAACCTGCAACTGATCGGGCTCCCCGACAAGCAGCGCCGCTGGGTGCTCAAGAACCCCAGCCACCTGTTCGCCCTCGACGCCATCTTCGAGGTCTACCCCGACGCGCTGATCGTCCAACTACACCGCGACCCGCGCACGATCATCGCTTCGGTATGCAGCCTCAACGAACAAGCCTCCGACGGCTGGTCGACCGAGTTCAAGGGCGAGGTGGTCGGCTCGACTCAACTCGACCTCTGGGCGCGCGGGGCGGACCGATTCCTCGAAGACCGCAAGCGTCACAACCCGAATCAGTTCTGCGACGTGTACTACGACGATTTCGTCACTAACCCGATCGGGACCACCGCCTCGATCTACGAACACTTCGGCCTACCGCTGTCGAATAAGGCGGTGGCCACGATGACCGCGTTGCACGCCGAAAGTACCGGGGGAGCGGCCCGTCCCACCCACCGTTACTCCCTCGCCGACTTCGGTCTCAGCGCCGAGCAGGTGGACGAGCGGTTCGCGACCTACCGCACGCAACATTTCCCCGGACGGTGACGCGCGATTTCTATTGCTGCCCGGCCTTCAACACGATGAACAACCCGTGCGCTTCGGCGCAGAGGCGTTCGCCGTCGTGCAGGGTGGCGCGGACGTAGACCTTGCGGCCCTCCTGACGTTCCGGCCACGCGCGCAGCGTGAGTTCGGTGTTCAGGGGGGTCAATGAGCGGTAGTCGACGGTGAGGGACGCGGTTCTGGTCACCGCGCCCGAACTGAGGGCGGCGGTCATGCCGAGCATCTGGTCGAAACCGACGCAGACCTGGCCGCCGTGCACCGCCGCGTTGGCGCCGAGGTGGAAGGTGCGGAAGGTCATGCGTGCTTCGACGCCGTCGGGTTCCGCGCGATCGAGCAGGTAGGGCGGCTCGGTGATATTGCCGCGCGCTGGCACGTCGAGCCTGGTCCACGCCGGTGCGGACCATTCGTCGACGACCGTGTCCGCTAGCTTGTCGTTGAGCTGCTTCAGCAGCCCGATCAGTTCGGTCGCCTGTTCGTTGGAGGGAGACGCGAGCCGGGCCTTGTCCATCACGCCGCGGATCTGTTCGATGAACTCGCCGTAATCGGGTCCGCCGCGCATCGTCTCCGGGGTGATCCCCTCCAGCGCTTCGTACAGCTTGTTCATCGGCCGGAACGCGCCTTCGTGGTGTTCCTTGCTCGGGAGGGAGCTGCCGACCTGGAGTTCGTCCATGAATAACACGTTATAGGTGAGTGGCGGGAGACTGCCGACCGGTCGGTGCCCCGATGCGCCGCGTGAGATTTACCCGGCCGCCGATACCGAGGGTTCGGCGTCGATAGCGGACCAGGCGGGTTCGTCGAGCTCCCGGCATGTCTGTCTTCCCGACCGGCTGCCAAGATCACCGGGATACGGTGGGTATCTGTCCTACTGAGCCCGGCCCGGCCCGACGGAAGGATTGCGTGATGAGTGTGGTGGCGGTTGTCTTCGACATGGACGGCGTGTTGGTCGATTCCGAGCCGGTGTGGGAGCGGGTGCGGCGCGCGTATGTCGCAGACCGCGGTGGGCAATGGAAGGACGACACGCAGCGGCGACTCATGGGGATGAGCACCAAGGAATGGTCGGAGTACCTGAGCGGGGAATTGGGCGTCGACGCGTCGCCGGAGACGGTGGCGCGCGAGGTGATCGAGCAGATGGCCGCGCATTACGACCGCGAACTGCCCCTGCTGCCGGGTGCCGTCGCCGCCGTGCGGCGGATCAGCGCGCGCTGGCCGTTGGCCGTCGCGAGTTCGTCGCCGCGCGCACTGATCGATGTCGTCTTGCGCGACGCCGACCTGGTCGACAGTTTCACGGTGACGTTGTCCACCGAAGAGGTCCAGCACGGCAAACCTTCACCCGAGGTATATCTTGCCGCCGCCGAAGCGCTCGGGCACGGACCGGAAAGCTGTGCGGCGGTGGAAGATTCGAGCAACGGCATCCGCGCCGCACATGGTGCCGGGCTGCTGGTGATCGGCATACCCAGCTCCGATTACCCGCTGGACTCCGACGCCGCCACCATGGTCACCCACACCATCACCAGCCTCGACCAGCTCACCCCGGAGTTGATCGAGGGCTGAGCGACCGCCGACGCGCGTGCCAAGGGCTTCGTCGACGGAATTGAGCGCGCGCCGAGCGCGAGTTTGTGCGACCCGCCGTCAGTGCGACGGCGAAGCCGGGTCGGCCGTGTCGGTGCGCGCACCGGGCGGTGTGTCGGTGAGCTGACGCCTGCTCGCGCGGGCGGTCCAGCGGCCGTCATCGTGGCGCACCCGCACCGGATGCGCGAACGCGGTCGTCACATTCTCGGTGGTGACGATTTCCGCCGCGGGCCCGGAAGCGACGGTGTTTCCGTCGGCGATGAGCAAGGCGTGCGTTGTGGTGCTCGGCAGTTCCTCCAAATGGTGGGTGACCAGGATGGAGGCGACGTCGGGGTGGGTGTCGTCGAGATTGTCGATGGTTTCCAGCAGCTGCTCGCGCGCGGCGACATCCAAGCCGGTGGAGGGTTCGTCGAACAGCAGCAGTTCCGGTTCGGCGATCAGCGCGCGGGCGATCAGTGCGCGACCCCGTTCGCCCTGTGACAGCGTCGGCCAGATCTCGGTCGCCTTACCGGTGAGGCCGACCGTGTCGATCATGGCCTCGGCGCGGGTCAGGTCGGCGGCGGTGGGCGTCCAGTGCATCGGAAGATCGACGGTCGCGGTGAGGCCGGTGAGCACCACCTCGCGAATCGTCAGCGCCGAACGCAGGGGGTGTCGAGGATTGACGTGGCCGATGGAATGACGCAGCCGCTGCAACTCCACCCGACCCAGCTGCTCACCGAGCACGTGCACGGTCCCGGAAGTCGGGAAGGTCACCGCACCGCAGAATCCGAGCAGCGTGCTCTTGCCGGCACCATTGGGGCCGAGTAACGCCCAATGCTCACCTGCCCGCACGGTGAGCGAGATGCCGTTGATGATCTTCTTGCCCTCGCGGCGGAAGGTCACGTCGGTCAGTTCCAGTACCGGTGCTCCGGTCACGTCAAGCTCTCCTTCAATGCGGTCAGATGAGTGCGGCTGTACCGCGCCGCAGCCGCGGGGTCACGGGCGGCAATGGCGTCGGCCAACTGCTCGTGCGCCATGTGATCGGCGGCTTCGGAAGGCACAGGGCGGATTTCGAGCATCGCGATCATCGCCGCGCGCAGTCGAGGCAGGAAGTTGTCGAACAATGGGGTCAGCACGTCGTTGTGCGCGGCGACGATGACGGTGCGATGAAACGCCATATCGGTGTCGACGTGCTCGGCCACGGGCTCGCCGTGTGCTTCGCGTGCGGTGAGTGCCCGTCGGATCGCACGCAGATCGGCGGGGGTGCGGCGGTGCGCGGCCAGCGCGGCGGCCTCGGCCTCGATGGCGATGCGCGCCTCGATCACGGAGACGATGGTCGCGTGGCGCAGCACCGAATCCCAATCGTCGGTGACGTCCAGTGCCGTGACGAACACGCCCGCACCCTGTCGACTGTCCAGCACCCCGCGACCCGCCAGTTCGCGGATCGCCTCGCGCAGCGTCGAGCGTCCGACGCCCAACTGCACCGCGAGGGTCGTCTCGCCGGGAATGCGATGGCCCAGCGGCCACTCACCGTCGCGAATGCGGGCGAGCAACAACTCGGCCGTCTGCGCTGCCAAGGGATGCCGCTTGATCTGCGAAATAGCCCCCATCTGGGAAGAAGCCACCGGTACCTCTCTGCTTGTCTGAGGAGTTGCGCTACAGTCTACCCATCATGCGCACCACGCTTCTGCTTAGCCGCCACGGCGGGGCCTGAACGACCGGCCCCCCGCCGTGGGGTTCAGTCGTGGCCGGTCACCTCTCGTTAGTGCCGACCAGAAAGCAGTGCCGAAGCATGTCTACTCATCCCGTTGCCGCATGGAATCGCCAACAGCCCTCGCCGCTGCCGTCACACCGGTACCGCGAGGTCTTCGACCGGGTCGCCGTGCCGCTGACCGAAAGGCGTTGGCCGCAAGCCCGATTCACGCAAGCACCACTCTGGGTGCCGGTGGATCTGCGTGACGGCAACCAGGCGCTCGCCGAACCGATGGACCCCGACCGCAAACGCCGCTTCTTCGAGCTCATGGTGGCCATGGGTTACAAGGAGATCGAGGTGGGCTATCCGTCGGCCTCGCGCACCGATTTCGACTTCGTGCGGTTGATCGCCGACACCGACATCGCGCCCAACGACGTGACGATCGTTGTCTTCACTCCCGCGCGCCGCGACCTCATCGAACGCACCGTGGAATCGATCCGCGGCATCGACAACGAGGTGGTCATCCACATGTACACCGCGACCGCGCCCGCCTGGCGCGAGATGGTGTTGGGCAAGGATCGCGGCGAACTGCGCGAACTGATCCTCGCGGGCGGACGCGATGTTCTCGACTTCGCCGCCGACCTGCCGAATGTGCGATTCGAGTTCTCGCCCGAGGTATTCAACCTGACCGAGCCGGACTTCGTGCTCGAAGTGTGCGACAGCATTACCACATTGTGGGACGCCACTCCCGAACGTCCGGTGATCCTGAATCTCCCCGCGACCGTGGAGGTAGCGACCCCCAATATCTACGCCGACCAGATCGAGTACATGCACCGCAATCTGGCTCGCCGCGACAGTGTGATCCTGTCGGTGCACCCGCACAACGACAGGGGCACCGGCATCGCCTGCGCGGAGCTGGCCGTGCTCGCCGGTGCGCAACGGGTGGAGGGGTGCGTATTCGGCAACGGCGAGCGCACCGGCAATGTCGATATCGCCACGCTCGCACTGAATCTGCACGCCCAAGGCATCGACCCGATGATCGACTTCTCCGATATCGACGCGATCCGCCGTACGGTCGAACACTGCACGAGAATGCCGATTCACGAACGCCACCCGTACGTGGGCGATTTGGTGCACACCGCGTTCTCCGGCACCCATCAGGACGCGATCAAGAAGGGCATGGCCGCGCACCGTGAACGCGCCGCCGCGACCGGAGTGCCCGAACGCGAACTCGCCTGGCAGGTCCCGTATCTGCCGATCGACCCGACCGACATCGGCAGGGACTACGACGCGGTGATTCGGGTGAACTCCCAGTCCGGCAAGGGCGGCATCGCCTACCTGCTGCACACCGAGTACGGCATGGACCTGCCGCGCCGTTTGCAGATCGACTTCGCCAAACATGTGCAGGAGCACACCGACGACAGCGGCGCCGAAATTACCGCCGCGCAATTGCACACGCTGTTCTCGGCGGTGTACCTCGA
Source organism: Nocardia callitridis (assembly GCF_039543305.1). NCBI lineage: Bacteria > Bacillati > Actinomycetota > Actinomycetes > Mycobacteriales > Nocardiaceae > Nocardia > Nocardia callitridis. Next base: position 499,968 of record NZ_BAABJM010000004.1, read on the forward strand.
CGAACCGCGGCCCGCGTGGGTCGAACTGAAAGACTGGCGGACCGGTGGCGAAGGAGACGAGGCGAACACCGAGATCACCTTCTCCGTCGACGGCAGCACTCGCACCAGCGCGCACCACGCGGTCGGCCCGGTCGCCGCACTCACCGTCGCACTCGCCGAAATCGGCTGTGCGGTGGAGGTATTGAGCATGACTCAGCAGTCGCTGGGGGATGGCAACGACGGTTCTGCGATCACCTACCTGGAATATCGGATCGGCGAGCGCACCGGATGGTCCTGCGGGCGCAGCGATTCGGTGCTCGCGGCGTCCTTCGCCTCGGTGGTGCGCGCCGCGAACACGGCCGGAGGCGGTGTCGTCGGCTGACCCACCACAGGGCGCCCGGTTTTCCCGGGGCGGCCGCATATCTCGACCAGCGGCGTGCGAGGTGATGCGCCGCCGATCGATAGGCAATCCGCCGTCGTTTGCTCGCGGATGCTGCCGCCGGAGGTGGCCGCGGGTCGCTCGGCGCTCGAGCGCCTGCGGCGCTACGCCCACCGCACTGATGCCTCGGTGGGTGCACCCGGGCCGGTGCCGGGAGGTCTCCTCGGCTCGATGGGCCGCCTGCGGCTGCCCCGCGACGTGGCGTTCTGGTCGCACGGACACGATGTGTCGTAGACCGGGCCGAACACCGTGATCGACGGCGCGAGCGTCAGATCCCGGTCGCGCCGTCGATGCGTTCACGCAGGATATCCGCGTGGCCGTTGTGCCGGGCGTACTCCTCGATCATGTGTTGATAGACCCAACGCACACTGAAATCCGTGTCGTGCCATTGGAAGACATGCTCGAGCGAGAGATCGGCGACGGCGGCGTCGGCCAGTTCCACCTCGGATCGATACGTCGCGAAATTCGCCTCGGCCGCGGCGGGGTCGGCGTCATCGATATCGCCGTCCACGTTGCCCTCGCTGCAATAGAGGTAATCCAGGGGTTGTCCGGCCGCGGCGATGCGGAACCAGCCGCGTTCGTCCTCGGTGAGGTGGCGGACCAGGCCGAGCAGCGACAGCGTTGACGGTGCGGCGCTGCGCAGCACGAGCGCGTCACCGTCGAGTCCCGCACACTTGCGTAACAGTGTGCGTCGATGCTGGTCGAGCCACGAGCGCAGCAGCGTGCGCTCGTCGCCGGTCCTCGGCGTGCGGATCGAGTCGACCTCGGGGGCGATCCATTTCGTCACCGCGCCAGGCTATCTCGCGACCCCGATTCGTTGCGCACTCTTTTCGTCCGTGGCAGGCGTGCACTCGCTGCGGCCGGGCACTCAGCGCCTGGTTTTGTACCTGGTCAAGATCACGCGTTTCCGCAGAGCGCAGCCTCCCGTGACTCGGTACTCGATATAGAGACGGGGACGCGCGGAAAAATCATCGGTCAGGCCACGCCCAAGGCCCGGGGCAGCACCGTGTTGGCTGCGGAGGACGTCCCTTCGCGAGAGCGCCGACTCGCCGAACGCCGCGAACCCGCGCAGGTATGCGGAAGTGCACTGTGGGAGGTGGGCCGTCCTCGGCAATCCGCCTATTCCTCGGCCGCCGCACCGTAGAGCGAAACCCGGGCGTCTCGATAACGCGCGCGAATGTCCGCGCCTGCCGATTCGTCGTCCGGTGCCGGGACCCGTGCGGCGGTGCGCGCGGCCCAGTTCGGCGGCGCGGCGCCACCGCTGCGCGCCCATGCCGCTTGTCGTGCCGCACCGAGCGCGACGTATTCCAATGGCTCGGGGACGGTGACGGGCACGGCGAAGATCTGTGCGGCGATCTCGGCGACCAGTGGTGAGCGCGCCGCACCGCCGATCAGCAGCACTCGCCGGAGCGCAACGCCCGCGGCCGTGAGGTGACCGAGCGCTTCGGCAAGATTGCAGAGCATGCCTTCGTAGGCGGCGCGGGCGATATTCGCCGGACGCATATTGCCCGCGCGCAAACCGTGCAGGCTTCCGCTGGCCTTCGGCAGGTTTGGGGTGCGCTCGCCCGCCACATAGGGCAGTAGCACCACGTCGTCGGCGCCCGGGCGCGCCTGTGCGGCAAGTGTTTCGAGTGCGTCGAGTTCGACGCCGAGCAATCGCGCGGTGTAGCTGAGCACGCGCGCGGCGTTGAGGGTGCATACCAAAGGCAGATAGGCGCCGGTGGCGTCGGCGAACCCGGCGACCATGCCGGTAGCGTCGGCGGTCGGTGCCGCACCACGGGCGAAGACCGCGCCGCTGGTGCCGAGCGAGACAACCACATCGCCTTCGCGCAGGTCGAGACCCAAGGCGGCACCGGCATTGTCGCCGGTACCCGCCGCGATCAGCACACCGTCCTCGGTGCGGCCCGCTGGCTCGGCGGGATCGAGCACCCTCGGCAGGTCCGGTGTGCGCCCGCGCAACGCGAGCGCGAGCAGATCCTCGCGGTAGGTGCTCTCGGCGGGGGAGAAGTACCCGGTCCCGGACGCGTCGCCGCGATCGGTGGTGGGCGCATCGGTAACGCGGCCGCCGCGTAGCCGCCAGGTCAGGTAGTCGTGCGGCAGCACGATCCGCGCGGTGCGGTCGGCCGCGTCCGGTTCATGGTCGGCCAGCCACCGCAGCTTCGTCACCGTGAACGACGGCACCGGCACGCTGCCGATCGCACGCGCCCACTCATCGGGTCCGCCCAGTTCGGTGATCAGTTGACTCGCGGCATCGGCGGACCGAGTGTCGTTCCACAACAGAGCGTCTCGTACCGTGCGCCCCTCGGCGTCCAACGCCACCATGCCGTGTTGCTGCCCCGCCACGGCGATCGCATCGACCTGGTCGAGCACCCCGGACCCGGCCTGACGCAACGCATCCCACCACGCCCGCGGCGACACCTCGGTCCCGTCGGGATGCGGTGCGGTGGCCTGATGTCGGATCTCACCGGTCTCGGCGTCACACACCACGACCTTGCAGGATTGGGTGGAGCTGTCCACTCCCGCGACCGTCGCCATCAGCCGATCCCCCCGACTCGCGCATCAACGACGTCACCCACCGGCCTGTGCCCGGCGGCGGGGCCGGACCTCTGGATCACCACGTGCATACGACCACCTTGCACCCGATCGACCCCCGCCCGCCGAATTTCCGGGCATCGGGCACACTGTCGCCGTGAGCACCGACGAACTCGACGTGCGAATTCGCGCCGGCGACGGGACCACGTTGCCGGAGCTGACCGAGTCGCTGCTCGCCGAATTGCTCGGCGGCGACGACCCTTTCATCGAACTGAGCCGCGACGACACCCACCTGATCAGCGCACGCACGCTCCCCGACGGCGTCTACCAACTCGACCATCGCGCGGGAGCGGTGACCGACCAATTCCAGCTCTACACGCCGGATCGCGAATTGGTGCGCGACGTGCTGTGGTCCTGGCTCGCCGACGACCGATGGTGGCATACGGGTGTCGCGTGGTTCCCGGTCAACCCCGAGGTTCCCGAGCTCCGCGCGGTCCACGACGAGATGTCCGGCCTGCTGGACGGTCTCGGCGTACTCGACGGCCTGGAATCGAGCCTCGGCGAGATCGAGTCGAGCATGGACGACGCACTGGCACGCGCCGACGCGCTGCTCGCCGACAACACCGAGGGCGAGGACGCCTGAGCGGCGCGCGCACCCGGTCGCCTTTCCGAAAATGGCCGCACCCATCGAGGCGGTATCCGGAGGGGGGCACTCACGCATGAGCGCCCCTTGCGGATGGCGCACAACCTGCGACGGGCCGCATTCGTGGTCGCGTCGAACACCTCGACGCCGTCGAGGGTTTCGGGTTGTCGGCGCCGGATGTCCTGGTGACGTTCGCGCGAGTTGCCGTCACAGGAGCCGAGTCGGACGGGATCGTCGCCTCAGCGGACCGCGCGTCCCCGATACCACCATGCGGTGCTGGCGACGTCGGCGTCTTCCAACGGGAGATAGGTTTCGGGGTCGCTCCATCCCAGAGCCTGCACCGTGACCTGTAGTTCGTCCTGAAAACAGATCGGATCGCGCACGTGCCAGCGGTACATGCCGAATTGCTGGTGTGACTGGTAGATCTCGTCCGAAGGCAACACCTGGGGCAATCCGAGATACGGCGTGGAGTACGGGCGGTATTCGCCGTTGAGATCGAAGTTCCACGCACCGCCGAAGTAGTCCTCGGTACCGGTTCCGCAGATGGTGGGGTGGTCGCGGTCGCCGTCGAGGTAGAACTTGAGCTCACCCTCACCCCACCAGCCGGGCGCCCCGGGCGCAATAGCCAGGTAGGTGCCCACATACCGGCCGGGTCCGGCCGCGCCGGTGTCGAGAATCGTGTGTACCGCGGGACTGCCGAGGCGTTTGGTGCGCGACCACGCGGTGTGCAGGTACCCGGCGGACTCCGGCACATCCTCTTCGCTGTAGGTAATCTGGTAATACACCGGAACCGAACGCCCACAACTGTTTTCGAGGGTGATACGGGCGTGCCCGCGAAACGGCATCGGCCAGTAGCTGTTCAGTCCGCCCGCCGGCGCGACCACCACCATGTCCGAGTTCACCAGGGCCAACTCGCCCCACGCGTTGCAGAAGAAGTCGCCGAGCGGCAGTTCGATCGCGGGCTGCTCGTCGTCGTCCCAGTACACGCGCAGGGTGATCGCACGAAGGACGGTCCGGTCGGTGGTGAGCCAGAGGTGGCGCAGCACACCGGGGCCGGAGACGTCGGCGAGCGTCGCGGTCTCGCCGTCGGCCAGATCGATCGACGGCGACACCTTCCAGCCCACGCCGAGCATCCTGGCGGCGTGCTTGCCGGTGCCCTCGCTCGCGCGCGCACCGGCTCCGGCCTCGCCGGTCGGATTCTCCGCGCTGATCGATCGGGTGCGAGCAGTGTCGAGCCGCCAGAGTTCGCTCGCGCTCATAAGCCGGGCCAGCCGTAGCTCGCGGTGGCGCTGGCCAGACCCGCCTTGACCGACGGTGCGGCGGACACCGTTTCCGGCGCGGGTGTTTGGTACTCCTGCCCATTGCGCTGCGCCTCGGCCTGCTCGGCCATCGTACGGCGCACCTGGTCCATATCCAGCCAGATGACCTGCTGGATCAGATCTTCGAGCGCGTCGCCGGGAAGAACACCCGCCTCGGAGTACACGAGTACGCCCTCCCGAAACGCCATGAGCGTCGGATATTGACTGACGTTCGCTGCCTCGGTCAACGACTTCTGGGCTTCGACATCGACCTTGCCGTACACGATGTCGGAGTGTTGCTCCGACGACGACTCGTAGATGGGCGCGAAGTGCTGGCACGGTCCGCACCAGTCCGCCCACCAGTCCACCAAGACGATCCGATTACCGGTGACGACGGAGTCGAAGTTTTGTTCGGTCAGGGTAACTGTGGGCATCCCGGTCCTCATGCTGTGTTCACCAAAATAACCCCGCATCATGCCACGGCCCGGCGTGCTCAGTTCGACCCGCCGGCCCGACGTTGTTCGGCGGCCAGGAAATGCGTGATGGCGGTGGTGCGTTCGTACAGTTCGCGGTAATTCCGATAGTACGACTCGTACCGCTCGGTGCGTTCGGAGTCGGGTTCGATCGTGTCGACGATCGGGTTCCACCCCGAGGTCTCGACTCCGACGGACTCGGCAGCCAACAAGGCGTCGCCGAGGCATGCCCCCACCGTGTCGGCGGGGATCTGCTGGGGCAGGCCGGTGATATCGGAGACGATGCGTGTCCACAGTCCGCCTTTCGTGCCGCCGCCGACGGCGATCAGTCGTCGGGCGTGTCCGCCCGCTTCGGTCATCGCGCTGAGGTTGTGGCGCACACCGTAGGCGATGCCTTCCAGGACAGCCCGATACAGCTCGGCGCGCCCGTGCCCGAGGGTGAGCCCCGCGACGATGCCGCGTGCGTCGGGGTCGAAGATCGGCGTGCGTTCGCCGGCGAAATACGGCAGCGCGAGCAGGCCCCTGCTGCCGGGTGGGACGGTGTCCGCGGCGGTGACGAGTTCGGTGAAGTCGCCGCCGACGAGCTGTCGCAGCCAGTCGGTGACGGCGCCCGAGGTAGCCATTCCGGCCGCGAGTGTGTAAGTGCCTGGCCACGTTCCGCAGGTTCCCCACAGGCCGGGGTGCGGGCGTGGCCGTCGGAGTACCTGGACCAGGAACAGGGTGGTGCCGTACATGATCATCGCGTCTCCCGGCGTGCGTACGCCGACGCTGGCCGATTCGGCCCACGCGTCGATGGTGCCGGTGGTGACCGGAAGCCCCGCGGGCAGTCCGGTGATTTCGGCGATGTCGGCACGAACGCAGCCGACCACTTCGGTGGGCCACGCCAGCTTCGGCAGCCGCAGTCCCGGCGCCACCTGCGCGGCCCAGTCGGTGGCCCACTCGCGTGCGCGCAGGTCGTAGAGGGGCACGCACTGACTGGCGGACTGGTGATCGAGCACGTAGCGGCCCGTCAACCGATGCACCAGAAAAGAACTGGCCATCAGCAGCATTTCGGTGCGTGCGGCGATGTGCGGTTCGTGTTTGTGCAGCCATCGAATCTTCGGGCCGATCGCCTGACTGGTCAACGCGGACCCGGCGCGTTCCAGGACCGCCTGCTCGCCGAATTCTTTGTTCAGCTCCCCGATTTCGACGGTGGCCCTGGTATCGACGCCGTAAAGGATCGCGGGACGCAATGGACGTCCGGTGTGGTCGGCGGGCAACAGGCACGGCCCGATACCGGAGACGCCGAGCGCCGCCAAGCGTTCGCCGTCGGCGGCCGCGACCAGTTCGCGAGTGATCGCGACGAACTCGTCCCACCACACGCGTTCCGCGTCGTGTTCCACCCAGCCGGGGCGCGGCGTCGAAACCCGGTGCGACCGTTGCGCCCTCGCCACGATCCTGCCGTCGGCGGTGGTGAGTACTCCTTTACTCGCGGATGTGCCGATGTCGACACCGAGGAACAATGTCACCGGGCGGCCCCGTTGGTGCCGGGTATCCATTGCCGGATGCTGATCTGGGCCATGCCGTTGCCTCCCGTAGTTGGGTGGTCGGTCGTGCGAGGTCGCCTCGGTCAATAAATACCATTCGCGCCCATGACTTTTGGGCGGATCAGCGAAATCGGATCGTGTTGTCCGGTTGGTGTGACTTCGGTTTGTGATCGGCGAGATAATGGTTGAGTGATTATCCCAAACTATCCCTGTCGAGTGCTGCGGAATTCCGCGGAGGTTGCGTCCCTTGCCGTATAGCGGGTGCAGAACCGGGCGACCTGTCGATGATTCGCGGTTACCTGGCATGAACCGCGTGCGGCATCGACTTGGCGGTCACCTGGCGTGCATGCGCAACCAGAACCGTTGTAGCACTTATGGTCTCGGCGAGTCGCGTACACACCCCGTCGGATGGAAAACGCGACGGTGTGCGGGATCCGCTATTCCCGGACCGGTGATTCACTGACGGGATCCGGAAAAGTCAGCGGTGCGAGGTAAACGCCGCCCTGCCCCCAGCCCGCGGCTGTGATCCACCAGGAACCGTCCGCCCGGATCAGCTCGGCGGCATGCGCGGCCACGTAGCCGACTTTGTCCTCGACACGAAAATGGAACGGGTTGTCGCTCCGAAATACCTCGGTGCCCACATAATCGGGTCGGGGTCCGATGAACAGATACCACGCGTCGTCGTGTCGGACGACGAACGGCGACTCGGTATTTCCCGCCTCGGTACCGCTGGTCGGATCGGTGTAGGCGATCCGACGGTCACTCCAACGCACCAGATCTGTGCTGGTGCGGTACGCGACGACATGGTGGCCGCCGGTGGGTGCGCTGTTGGCGCAGTAGTACATCACCCATTCGTCGCCGACCCGCGTGACCATCGGGTCGCGTCCGTCGTAGCCGTCGCGGAAGACGGGTCCGCCGGGGTGTCGGGTCCAGTGGAACAGGTCGGTGGAGGTGGCCAGATTCATCGCGGCGGCGGTTCGGTCGGGGCCACCGCCCGCATAGAACATGAAGTAGCGTCCGTTCGCCGTCAGTACGAACGGCGCCCACAGGTGCGTCTCGCCGTAGGCTCGATCGACGCGCAAGGCCATCGGATGCTTTGTCCACGGCCCGTGCGGATCGGGCGCGCTCGCGTGCGCGAACTCGGTCTCGTCGAACGGGTCGGCGGGCTCACGGTGGGTGATGCCGAACAGGTGCCACCGCCCGTCCGCGGCCTGAATGATGGTGTGGTCGTTGATATACCAGTCGTCGGGCTCGTCGACGCCGGGGTCGTAGATCTTCGCGAACGTCCCCGCTCGCACTGCACCGCGTTCCGTCATCGGCCCATCATCGCCGCTGACCGCTGCGCTGTGCGCTGGATCGGATGGACGAGTTTTTCACCGCCACGGTGGTTTACAACGTGAGCGCCTACGGCTTCGGTGAGTTGCGCGGGATCGAGGCGATCCAGGCGGCCGCGCTGGTACTGGGTGCGGGGAACCCCGTTGGCCATCACGTGACGAATGTGGTCATCGACGATGTGGCCGACAGCGGAGAGGTGCGCGTGCAGTCCAAAGGCGTCGGGATCAATGTCGACGGGACCTGTGGGCGCGTGACGTATGACGATGTGGTGGTCCGGGATTCGGAAGGCTGGCGGATCGCCTCTCGCTCGGTGACCCCGCGTCGGGTTCCGCTGGGTGGCTGACGATCCTGGCTGAAAACCATCGTTACGCAGGCGATTTGACGTGGCGTTCGTTAGTGCGTAACTTATTCCAGGTCAGAGCGACACGGACACCGACCCGGAGCCGAGAGCGAAGCGGAAACGCCGAGCAGCAGGACCGGGAAACGAGGTAGTACGAGGAGCGCCTGGCACTCCAAGTAAGGTTCGATCGGGGCCCCGATTTTGTTTGGGTTCTGGGTTGAGCTAGAGTGGGAAACCTGCCGCACGGATTGATCGGGTTAAGGCCCGGGAGATTGTGTGTGCGTGTGTTCTTTGAGAACTCAATAGTGTGTCGATGAATGTCAGTGCCAAATTTTTATTTGGTTCCGATGCTTTTGCACCCCCGTGTGAGGGTGTCGGACATTTTAGTCAACATTTTTTGTTGGCGTTTTGTTTTGCTAGGTTTTCGGACTCTAGTTTTTACTTCTGATTGCCCCTTTT
>NZ_BAABJM010000005.1:0-465273 GCF_039543305.1 Nocardia callitridis
CTCCAACCGATCCGACCACCGCAAACCACCACGCGCCACCGCACCGAAACGCAAATGCACACCCTCGACCCGAGGCGAATACACAAAAATCTCGAACTTCGGCCTCGGCTGCGGCAATTCGGCGATCGCCTGCGGATTCAGCTTGAACGACAGGTACTCCCGTGGCTGCCGGGTCGCCTCGACCCGGTAGTAGTTGGTGCGCAACGTCGCGGTGATCAGGCCGAGCAGCGCGCGCAGAATCCGGTCGGTGTCCAGACTCAGCACGGCGTCGATCTCGTCCTGCACCCGCTGCGCGATCGTCGAGGCACGCCGCTGGGCTTGCTCGCCGACACCTTCCGGATCGAAGTAGGCGCCGAACAGTTCGGTGCACGAGCGTGCCGTCACCGGGTGGGCCAGCAGCACGCGAGTGATATTGCCGATGGTGTAGGCGAAACCAGCCTGTTGCAGGTATTTCGCGTAGGCGCGCAACACCGCGATCTGACGCCAGTGCAGACCGGCCCTGAGCACGAGCTCGTTGAGACCGTCGACCTCGGCGTGGCCGAACCACATCGCCGCGACCGCCTCGGGGAAGCGGCGCCGCAGACTGGTTTCCGCCACGGCGGCCAGGTCGGTGGTGGCGGCGAGATCGGCCTCGATACCGGTGTCGAGCGCGCCGCGCAACAGGGCGGAGGGCACACGGAGGCCGAAGTCGTAGATCCAGCGGAAAGAGCCATCACGCAGAGTGATTCGGTAGGGTTGCTCGTCGACCACCTCCACCCCGAGGCTGTGTACCACGGGAAGCACCCGACTCAGCGAGACACCGTCACCCGCGACGTACAGCGTGAACCGCCACTCCCCCGACGCCGCGGCCGGGTCGCGGTAGAGATTCGTATCGATGGCGCCCTCGGCCAGTCGCTCCAATCGCCGCAGATCCGCGAGCGCGCGGGCAGGTTCGTGGTCGGCCTGATAACTCGCGGGGAAGGCATTCGCGTAGTCCTGCACCACCGACTGCACGATGCCGGGATGACTCGCCGACTCCGAGACCAATCGGTCCGACCAGCTGCGCGTCGTCGCGAAGAGCAGGTCCTGAATACGCTCGCGGTCGGACTCGGTGACCGGCTCTGCGGTGCCGGTCGCACCGGGATGCACCGTGAAATAGACGACCGCCAACTCGGATTCGGTGGCGCGCGCGGAGTAGGCGACCTGTTCGGCGTCGAACTCGGTGCGCAGCACCTCCCCCATCCGCACCCTGACCTCGGTGGAGTATCGATCGCGCGGCATGTACACCAGGCAGTAGATGGTTCCGCTGCTTCCGTCGCGCCGCAAGAACAAGCGGATCTGCCTGCGCAGTCCCAAATTCATGACCGCCGAGGCGGTTTCGAACAGGCGCCGCGCGTCGGTGGAGAACAGCTCGGCGCGAGGGAAGGACTGCAACATCTCCAGCATCGCCTGGCCGGAGAACGAATTCAGCCCGAATCCAGCCCACTCGATGACCTGGAGCACGCGCCGCGAGATGATCGGAATATCGAGGATGTCCTCGTGCAACCCGGTGACGGTGAAGGTGCCGACGAAGACATGCTCGCCACGCACCGCCGGCTCGTCGTCGGTCGTCGGCGCGTCGGTGTCGTAGTCGGGGACGCTGACGAAGTAGAGATCGCGCGAGCCGGGGACCAGGGAACGCACCGACCCCGTGGCCAGGCGCAGGGCCGAGTGTTTGGCGCCCGATGCCGGTGGATTCACGTCGGCGACGGCCCCATTGCGCAGGATACCGAGCAGTCGGCCGGGAACCCGCTGCGGTTCGACGCCGTGCTCGGCGGCACCGGAGGACCGGAATCGGTAGTAGCCGTAGCCGAGTGGCGCGAAGTGCCCTTCGGTCAGCCAGCGCAGGAACTGCGCGCTTTCGGGGAACTCGGCGTCGTCGGTCGAATCGGCGGCGGTGTCGAGCTGTTGCGCGACGGTGTGCATCGCCTCGAGCATGGTCGGGTTGTCTTCGGCGACACGACGCAGATCGTCCAGCAGCGGGCCCAGCGCGCGTTCGATGCGGTCGACAACGTCGTCGGCCAGGCCCGGTGCGAGTTGTACGTGCATCCACGATTCGGCGAGGGTGCGCGTCCTTCCGGTGTTCTCTACCGTGAGCTCACCATCGTGAGGCGACAGTGACTGCAAGCGGCCCCGCACGTCGCGTACGACATCGAACACCGGGTGCACGACCTCGGTGACCGTCGCACCGAGGCGGCGCAGCGCCGCGGTCACCGAGTCGACAAGTAGCGGCATGTCGTCGTTCACAATTTGAATCGAGACACCCTGCGCCTCAGCGGGTTTCCCGTCCGATGCGGCGTCTTCGACGCTGTCGGCGCCGCGGTCGACCCGGTAGACCCGCGTCCGCACCGACCCGCGCGCGCGGACCTGCGCGAGCTCCAGGTGCTGCAGAAAGATCCGACCGGCCCGTTCGGTGATCACCGAGGCCGCGCCGGGTTGGATCCAGCGGAAGTAGGCCGCCTCCAGGTCGGTGGGCTCATTGCGGAACCGCTTCGAGGGGATCGTCTGCTGCGTGGGGGCCACCATGGATCTTTGCCTTCCCGAGAACTGCGCTCGCTACTGATGACAATCGATGTTACTTGACTAACGTGCCGTTGTATAGTGGCGCATTCAACGGTGGCACGGAGTGCCAGCCCTACTGCGCGAGGCCGGAGCGATCCAGGAACGTTCGCACCGCGGCACGGCCGGTGAAGGCGCCCGTCTCCAGTCGCAGTCCCGTCCTCGTGTCGACATAACGCACCGTCTCCGACGGCCCGATCGCGATGAAGACCTCACCGTCGACCAAGACGGTCCCGCCTGCCGCTCGCCACTTGCGCACCGCGTCGGCCAGGCGCTCGGCGGTGGGCTTCTCCGCGTAGAAGGACATCGCCCTGCCGCCCGCGATCCCACCCGCGAGTATCGAGTGGTCCGCGGCGATCACACACCGCTCGGAGCCGGTGGCCTCCGGAGCGGGCTGGCAGGTCGCGGCCGACCGCAGCGGCGCGGGCAACGTCACCGTGTTCGCGCCGAACCCGTCGGGTGCGACGAACATCGTCGAACACGAACGCACCGCGACAACGGCGAGCACCACCATCACCCCGAGCGCGCCCGCGACCAAGAGCCACTGCACCCGAGGATGGCGCTTGGTGACAAGGCTTTCCAGCTTCGACGCGCCCTCGACCACACGCTCGGCGGACTTCACCGCGTCGGTGACGCCGTGTTCGACAGCGGTTTCCACTCGGCGCACACGGGCACGCAACGGCGCGCCGCAATGGCCGCAACGAGATTGCGCGCCCGTGTTGCGATGCGTGCAGTACTGACAGACGGCGTCGGTGAGATCGGAGAGCTCAGGCATGGCATTCACCGCCCGGTGATCGAGATCGACGAGATCGCGGTGACATTGATCGTCGGGTCACCGGCGGATTGCAGGACCGTCAGCTGGATCTTGGACGCGCGGATCGGCGGATCGAAGTCGGTGACGACGAGCATGCGCTGGTCGAGGGTCTGCTGGGTGGAGACGGTCGTGTCATCGTCGTTGAAACGGTAGGAAACCCGGCTCACCGTGCGGAACTTCGCCCACTGGTCGACGCCTTCGGAATCGACGTGATCCCAACCGGGCACGATGCCGATCGAATCGACCTCGTAGGTCTTGCCGAGGTCGATCGTCATGACCTGCCCGTCCACCTGATAGGCCCGTGGGCACGACCACGCCTTACCCGGTTCGGGGCCGAACGCGTCCATCGCGGGGGTGCCACCCGGCGGACATTTCGACTGCGCGCCCTTCACCTCGATGGTCGAACTCGCGGCGGGCGCCGCCGACGTCGTCGGCGCGGGCTCCGCGGCCGCGGTCGGCGTCGGTGTGACCACCAACAGCGCCTGCTGTTTGTTGTCGTCTCCGCCGCCGGTGGTGATCAGCAGCAGAACGAGCAGAACCACGAGCACGCCCGCCACCGCGAACGCCACCTTGGGCTTGCGCAGTTGGGTGAGCGCGTCACGCGCCACGGCCTCGGCTGGCGCGAACTTGCCGCGGCTACCGGAGGTCGGCGGTGAATTCACACCGGACGGCGCCGATTCCCGCGTGGCCTCGGTGCCGTTGGACGCCGAAGATACCGGCGACGATTCGATCGGGTTCATCGTGGAGTACTCCACGGCGGGGCCCGAGCTCGGTGACTCGCCGTTGAGCAGCGCCAGAATGCGCTCGCTGGCCTTCGGCCCGTCCGGACTCTTACGCGGGACGGGAGCAGAAGGCTCCGAAGAGGGTTCCGGCGCGACCAGCGTCAGGCCGGGTACGCCCGATTCGGTGAACTCTTCCGGTCCGAGCGCCGACGCGGCGGAGCCGGGATCGGCGGGAGCGAATGCCGGATTCGACAGCAACGCGTCGAGGACCGCACCGCGATGGCGGAGAAGGGGATCTCCCGTGTCCTCGTCGGGCATGGTGCGGATCGTATCCACCGCGAGCGCGCGAAACGGGCCGCACTATTCCCGTCATCGAGAACACCGAAAAGAATCAGCGCTTCTTTTCCTCGGTCACGAAATATTCAGGGGGAACATCGAATACGCGCGCCAAAGCGATAACCAGATCCAGGCGCGGAATCGCGTCACCGTGAATGAGCCGATATAAACCCGACTGGGAGACCGGCACATCCGGATAGGCCAGCTCGAGGTGCTGCGCCAACGAATACAAGGTGAGCGACCGCGTCGACCCGTCCTCGGTCGAAACCACCGACTCCGCGATCAATTCCGATAACCGAGACGAGAAGATCGCCGCGGCGGACTGCCGAGGAGTCAACGCTTCCCCACCGTCCGCTGGCGAGAAATCGTCTCCTTCTACAGGGGAGTCCGCAACCACACTGATAGACACTACCGACCCTTTCCGTCAGCTGACCCGACGCCCGCCAGGTTGACCCACCGCCACGGGCGCGCTGGCTTCGGAAGGCCCCGCGCCGATCGCGGGCTGTTCTTCCACGGCATCGAAATAGCGAGTCTCTCCTCTGGGCTCGATGAGATCCACCCGCACAGTGCGCATCGGGATGCCCACATCGATCGCGGCCGCACCGACCTGACTGATCGACAGGTCGGCCGCCCGGCGACGCGTGCTGCCCGGCTCACTGATGGTGAGGGTGGTGTGCGCCTGCGAACCGCGCGGCGGTACTCGATCGAACACGGCGATCGTCGCGGCGGACTCGTAATCGGCGCCGCCGTCGGCGCCCTCGGTGGGCGTCGGCTCGGCGGCCAACCGCAACGACCGAGGATCCCCGACCGCCGCGACGAGCTGGCGCCAGTTGTTCGGCCGCGAGGAATGGATCTCCACCTCCGCTCCGACGACCATCGCACGCAACAGGATCTGTTGCACCACAGGGAGTTTCGCTTGCACGTCAATGGTGCGATGCCGCGGGTTATAGCGTACGGGATCGAACAGCGGCAAGGCGAGGGTATGACGCGGTTGGCCGCTGATCGCGCCGAGAATCTGGCCGTTGGGGCCGATCGAGACCGCAAGATCGGCGGCGAACTCCTCGGCGGCGACGTCGGCGGTACCGGCGTCGGGACGCAGCGCGTGCGTGGTGACCGAGGCGGGCAGCGAGGCCAGCAAGGCCTGCGACTGACCACCATTCAAGGTACGCAGGTACGCGGGCAAGGAATCCGACACCGGCGGGCCGACGAAACGCACCAGCGCGCGCGGGCCGACGGCGCTAGAGGTCAGGCTCACGACCATCGTGGTCCTTCCCCGATTCCACGACCAACAGTCGTCGAGTTCGGCGCCGTCGAGCTTGTCCCAGTCGATCAGGAAGCTGGTGACGGTGCGCCCCGGCACCGACGACTCCAGGCAGCTCCACGTCTCACGCAGATCCGTGAGTTCGACACCGGCATGTAGCTGCCGCGTAGCGTCCCGCAGGGCCGACGCCGGTAGTACGTGTGCGGCGATGCCGCGTTCGCGCAGCCGTCCCGCGATCCGATGTGCCGCGCTGGCCACGGCTTTCGGCGCCACCTCCGCGCACAGGCCACGCTTGCTGAGCGTGTGCAGGTTGCGCTCCTGATCCAGACGCACCACCAGCCAGGTCAGGCGCTCGCCTACCACGGGGTGGGTACCGATCAGCTGGTCGTAGAGCATGCTGTAGCTGCCGGTCTGGCGCACCCGCTGCCCGGTGGTCACGATGTCGATGTCCACATGGATGCCGAACTGATCGAGCATCGGCAGCAACATCCGCACCGGGATCGTATCCTCGGTGTAGAGGGTGTGATCGGCGATGACCGTCGGCAGGTCCAAGTCCGGAGCCAACTGGATCATCGCGACCACCGTCGTCCCGGCTTCGTGCACGCCGCACACACCCGCGGCGACCTGAACATCCACCAGCCGAGCGGGTTTCGTGCGTTCCCGCGCCCGCGCCTCGTGGCCGAAACGGTATTCCGCCCAGTCGATCAACCACCTCGCCGCGGTTCGCCCTGCGACCCGCACAGTCACCATCACCACCAACCCGACGAGGACCACCGCGCCCACCCACCACGGGGCGTGCGTGAACAGCCGAACCAACACAGGACTACCGACAACAACGATCGCGGCGAATGGTCCACGTTCCACGGCAGCCACCCGAATACTCGGAAAGCTCACCGATTACCCCGATTCGCCCGCATCGACTTGTTCATCCGGCTCGCGCCGAACCCGAGGCCCGCGGCCACCAGAATGATCACCAATGCGATGATCCCCGGCCGCGCGTCACGCGCCCGCGGTGGATCGGGTATCGCCAACGGCGAGGAACGGAAAAGGCCGGCGGGCGGCTGCGGTGCGGTGCGATAGGCCAGCGCGGCGGCCGGATCGATCAGACCGGCGCCGACCAGATTGTCGACACCGTGGGCCGGCGCGTGCGCACCGGCTTGCAGACGCGCACCGATCTCAGCGGGCGTCTCGTTCGGGTACCGAGAACGCAGTAACGCCGCGACACCGCTCACATAGGCCGCCGCGAACGACGCACCGCCGACCGGAACCAAACTGTCGGGCGCACCGACACCATTGATCAGCCCGGCGCCGCCCGGCCCGAGCGACTCGATCCCGGTGCCGGGTGCCGCCACCGAAACCCACGGGCCGGTCAGCTGATCCGGCATCGCCGCACCGGTCGCTGTGGTGAATCCGACGCTCAACACATCGGGGGCGAACCAACTCGGTGCCGAGATCGTCGCGACATCGCGCCAATTGCGACTGTCACCGGGACGCGCGGGATCGGGGTAGGGATTCTGCGCGCACCCCGCCGCATTCGTGTCACCGGCACCGGCGACGATGAGCGCGCCACGCACCCGCACCGCGTACCCGATCGCCGCCGACAACATGGATTGGTCCAACCGCAGCTTCACCGGAACGCAGACCGGCAGCGATACCGTGATCACCCCCGCGCCGAGATTCGCCGCACGGGTGATCGCGCGCGCCAGCGTTCGTAGCTCTTGCGAGATACGTTGGGCCTCATCAGAACCCGAATGCTCCTGGGTTATCGCGCCGGAGCGGGTGCGAATCGAGATGATGCGGGAATCCGGCGCGACACCGGAGAAGCCGTCGGCCGGATCGGACCCGGCGCCGATGATGCCGGCGACCAGGGTGCCGTGCGCGTCACAATCGGAGAGGCCGTCACCCCCGGCCAGCATGTAGTCGCCGCCGCCAACCAGATTCGGCAACCGAGTGTTCGGCTGCACGCCGGTATCGATCACGGCGACGGTAACCCCTTCGCCCCGGCTCAACGCCCGCGCCCGCGGCAGATCGAGCGCGAGTTCCGGCGGCGGAGTGCGCGCGATGTCGCTGTCGCGCAACACACCCGAGGCAAGGCAGCCTTTGTCCTGTTTCGTCGGGAGCTCGGGACCGGGCGGATCGTCCTGTGGTGGCGCGCCGACCACGACCACGGGCGGGTCGAGTGCCACGGCTGGCGCGGCGGTGGCCAGCAGCACGATCCCCGCCAGCGCCGCTGCCGCGACGTGGGCGAGCCGCATCAGATCGCTCGCATGGCGGTGTAGACACCCATGATCCAGAAGGCGATGATCGGCACGACGAGGATCAGCGCGTACTCGATCAGATCGATCACCCGCCTGGTCACCGGCGAGAGTCGCTTGCCGGGCAGTTGCAGTGCGGCAACACATCCCGCGCACGCGGCGAGCACAACGACCAGACCGACAACCAGCCGGGCGAACGAGGTCTCGTACGCGCACACCAGCACGAACCCGACGCCGACAACGGTCACCACCGCGGCGCTGATCAACGCGATCGACTGGACCCGATCCGGGTACCACCGCGAGCGCATAGCCAGAATGCCCGCCACCGCGGCGGCCATCACGATCTCACGCACACCGCCGGGCGCGGCCGCCGCCGTCAGCACCGACGAGACCGCGAACACCGTGGAGATCGCGCAGATCAGGCCGCGCAGACTCGTGACAGCCAGCCGTGCCCTGGTCTCGATGCCCACCTCGGCATTGCGGCGCTGTTGCTCGGCCGCCTCGGTGTGCTCGTGATCCTCCCGAACGGTCTCGGCGTCGAAGATGTCGGTGAGGGTGTTCTGCGAAACCTCTGTCCCAGGATCGGGCAGGTCGGGCGGCCGAATCCTGGCTATTACCACGGCAAGTCGAGGTGCCGCGGTCAGCAGGACCAGGCCGACGAACACCACGCCACCGGCGACCTGCGCCACCGAGAGATCCAGGTACGTCAACGGCAGAGCCGCCGCCGTGACGATCACACCGAGCACGGTGACCGTCATCAGCGTGGCGATCCCGAGTCCGGTCAGGCGCAGCATCGTGGCCGCGGCGATGGCGGCGACCACCGCGCCAGCGGCGACATTGGCGGCGGCGAACGGACCTGGCTCCCCGTACGCGGGTGGCACCAGCATCGCGGCACCGGCGAAAAGCAACGGTGTCGCCGACAGCGCGAGGCCAAGGGACATGCGCGCTCCGACAGCCCGATCTTCGCGTTTGCGCGCCGACATGGCGCCGCCCCAACACAGCATGCCGAGCAGCAAGGCGGGCAGTCCGCACCAGAGCGCCGAACCGGTTTCGGTCCACGACCAGGACAACATCGCCGCGACGGCGCTTGCCCCGACCCCGAGCACACTCAGCCCGACGATCGCGGCTGTGCCAGCGTCGAATTCGGCGAATTCGCGCTCGTTGATCAAGGCGAGCGCGTCGGTGATGTCCTCGACGACCGGGGTGAACACCTCCGCCGATTCGACCACCGTGAGCATCAGCACGGCCCCGTCGGAGACGGCGTGATCGGCGAGGCTGCGCCAGCGCGGCATCGGCGGCTCACCGGGCCGCGCGAGGCTCCATTGCCCCTGCGGCGGAACGAAATCGACACTCTCGTCCTCGATCGCCGCGGCGAGCACGACGAGCAGATCATCGATGAAGGTCTCGATGGTGAATTTGGTCGGCACGACCACATCGACCTGATAGGTGGCGACCATGATGGCGATTCTGGCCCTTGCCACCTCAGCTGTCGGCTGTGCCCCGGCAGGCGCTGGCGCGACGGCTGTGCTCATAGCCACGCCCCTCGGTCAGCGGATTCGCCGCCGCCGGTGAGATAACCCGGGAATCCGTCGGCCAGCCAGGCTGCCAGGTCCTCGAATGCCAACAGTGTGTCCTTCTCCAACAGGCGTAGGTCGATCTCGCCGCCTTCGGCAAGATGTTCGTCGTAGGGCACCACGCAGGTGGGGCGTTGCGCGGTGGCGAACAGCTTCTCGATCGCGGAAACCTCGACGGTGGGTTTGGCGGGGCGATGGTGCACGATCGCGACGATCGACTTCGCGATCAAGTGCTGCATGCCGTGCGCGCCGAGCCAATTCAGCGTCGCCACCGCACCGGTGACGCCGCCGACGGTCGCGGGGGTCACCACGACGACGGCGTCACTGGTCTGCAACACCGTGTCGGTGGCGGAATCCAGTACCCCGGTGCCGCAGTCGACCATCAGCAGGTTGTAGTGACGACGCAGGACCTCGGTGGCGATCGCGTACTCGCGACCCGACAGCGCCTCGGTCGCCTCGGTGGTCCACGGCGAGGCGACCACCGCGAGGTCGGCGTTGTTGATCGAGGTGAACGACTGCACCGAGGAGAACGCGTCCAGATAGGTCGATTGCGCGAGATCGCGCAGGGTCAACCCGTAGGGGTGGCGGCTGGTGCGGGTGGCGAGGTCACCGAAATCCGGGTTCGCGTCGATGGCCGCCACCCGGTCGGGCCGCAGCCGGGAGAACGTCGAACCGAGGGTGGCCGCGGTGGTGGTGCGTCCGACGCCGCCCTTCACGCTGACCACGGCGATCTGGTAGGTCGTGGTGAGCTGGCGGCGAATTCGCGCGCGCCGATCCTCCGCACGCTGCTCGGTCGCCGAGAGTCCGAGGTTGAATCCCACCTTGTTCAACGCGCCACGCATACCCGCGTTCGACTTCAGCTGCGCGCGCCTGGCCGCCGCGATGTCGGCGAGCAGGTCCATCGAGGACAGGGTCGCGGGCAGCACCTCGACGCGGGATTGGTCGTAGGCCGCGTGGTTGATCCGGTCGGGGACACGGGAATTCGCCTGCTGCGCGGCGGGCTGCACGGGCAGGCCAGGCGGCGAGTCCTGGTGTGCGGTCGGAGGGTTGGGCTGCGTATGCGAGGACTGACCGGTCGAGTGAGCGGCGGACGCCTGGTGGGTTGTCGTTTGCCGCGGCGCGGACGGATTCGGCGCGGCCACGCTCGGCGCTGAGGCGGGTGGGGCAGCGGTCGATCGCGCGGCAGACGACGACACCCCGGTCGATGTCGAATCCGCCTGCGGTGCGGGCCTGTTCATCGCCGACTGCGGCGGGTTGGCCCACGCGTCGGCAGCGGGCTGCGGCGCGGGGTCGTGCGGCGGCGGCGCGAGAGAGAAGGGTTGCTCCTGCGAATTCGCCGACGGCACTGTGCTGTTCGATGACGCGGCTGGGCTGTTCAACGACGCGGCAGGGTTCGATGACGCGGCAGGGTTCGACGTGGGCGGTGTCGACGCGGAACCGGCGTCGCCGCCTGGTGCCCGCACAGCACCCGGACCCGAGCTACCCGACGGATAACCCTGTCCACCAGTGCCGTTCGGCGCATCGCTAGCAGCCATATCGATCGGCTGCGAGAAGTAGGCGTCGTACCCACCCCGAGCCCGTCCGGGCTCGACCGCATGCCCATTCGTCACCGGCGCTCGACTCATTTCCCTCATCCTCTCGAAAACCCCAGCGGCACATTCAATCTGTTCTGCTGGTGTCGAACCAGCTACGCCCCGGCAGCAATTCGACCAACGCGGCGACCCCCGCGTGCACCGCCGCATCGTCGCCGGGGGCGTACGTCGACCACACCGTCCCGTCCATCGCGACCCTCGGGGTGACGACTATCCGACCCGAGGGGGTGTCGAGGACACTCAGGCTCAACCGCGGCTGCGCCTGGGTGCCGTCGTGGTACTCGAACATCACGATCTCCGCACGACGGGTCACCTCGTCGAGCACTCGACTCAACACACTCGCGGTGTGTGGCGGCGCACCCAATTCCAGCAGGGCTTGCCGCCGTTCATCCTGCTGTGGCGGTACCTCCGTGAACTCGTCGAGCGTCGCGGTCATCGGTGCGAACGACAACGCCGGATTCGATCCCATCGCCGCGACGACCACCGCGGCGAGGGTGTGCAGTTCGCGGTCGGGGTGGTACACCGTTTGAAAGACGACCTCGTCGCCTGAGCGCACGGCCAGCACCGTGGATTCACCCCTGCGCACGAACGACATTCGCAGCATCGCTTGCGGACTCTCGTCACGACCGGTGTCCACAATGCGAGCAACCAGCTCCACATCCGGGCGGTACAGGCATTCCAGCCAGCCCGTGATCGCCGGATGCACCCGGTCGTCCTCGATGACACCCGCCTCGACGAGCTCGCCGAGAACGACCTTGTGGACGCGGTCCCGGTCATCGTCGTCGTAGATATTCGGCGTCAACGCCAAGACCGAAGGATAGGCATCAATTCCCACCATGGTCTGCAACAGCAGCGCCGCATCCACGTTGACGGTGACCGAGACCGGGTCTACTGCCGATGTCACATCGTCCACCGGGTCGATCGCGCGATATCGATCGAGATCACGCTCCCCGACTAGCCGATACCGGAGAACCGGTGACTCTGACCGAGATCCGTCACTCGGAACGTGCCGTCGGAGCCACCCGCCTTCGCCGTCGCGTGTTTCAGCGCGTCGAGCGCCTCGTTGTACTGAACGATCAGCGTCCGCAGACGATCCTGAAGTTCGCCGTTCGCGGTACCGGCGTCACCCTGGAACGACTCCTTGACCTCGGCGACCAGTCGGTCACGCTCCTCGTCCGATACCTTCATCTGCTCGAGCGTCGACTGTGTGCGGACCACCAGATCGTCGACCTGGCCGTAGTTGTTTACCAAAGGCATTGTCTGAACAACCTTTCCCGATTTTCGAATAATTTTCCGGCAGTGCTCAGAAGTCCAAGTTGTTCCTGTTCACCATCGACGCGTTGTTCTGGTCCTCGCTGTCGAATGTGGAACCAGCGGTGTGGAGTGCGTCAACCATTTCCATGAATGTCCGGTGCAGCCGGTTTCCCTTGTCGAGCGACTGCTGCATCGAAGTCTGGACAGCATTACCGGTTTGACCCTGGATCGCGGTGGCGTACTCCATTTTTATGCCTTCCAACACCGCAAGGTTGTTCTTGAAGGTGTCGGCATGTGTGAAGAACCTCTTGGATGCCGCGAAAAGCTGGTCGGAGTCACCGGTGTAGGTAACGGCCATTTCTGTTTCCTCTCTGGATTCAAGCCTTGACTTCGCCCCGGTCTGGTTCGCCGAGGATGTTCATGAGTGGTGATTCTGAGCGCTCGACCGACGGCTCCACGTCGTCGGTGTACTCGATCACCCCGATAACAGGGGGTTTCTCCAGAACCGGTACCTCCTGTGGTTCGCCAGGAACGAAAACTTGTTTCGTGGACTTCTCGTCATCGCGACGACGACGTCGGGTCTTGGGTGCAATGACACCGCGCGGCGCAGCCTTGCGCGCGGGTGACGCACCCGAGGGGTTGTTGTTGAGCGGGGCACCGAACGCGGTGCCGCCCGGCTTTCCGAGCGACCAGTTCGTCGGCAGACGGAATCCGGTAGCACCACCCGGCATCGCCCCCGGACCGCCACGCAACAGTCCGACCGCGACCGAACTACCCATGCCGCCGTTGAGGCCCGCCAGCGTCGACGACTGCGGTGAAGTCCCGAGATACCCCATTTCCGAGGAAGTTCCGTCGATGAAGTCCTCGGAGCCGTAAGGCAGGTCGGTCATCTGCGCCGGATCGGGAAGTGCCTCCGACGCGGGGTTGTCGGCCAGATCGACCGGCGGCTGATCGACCGGCGGCTGATCCGGCTGCACGGGCGCATCCGGGTTTCCACCTGGATCACTCGCCCGACCCGGACCCTCACGCCCTGCGGTGTCACCGAACCCCGCAGTATCCTTGGGTACCGCCGCACCGCCTCCTCCTGACCGGTTCAGCACAGGCAGCCCGGAATGCTGACCGCCGTCGAATCCCGAACCCGGCCCCTGACCCATCCCTGGCAACGACGGACTGGTGATCTCCGGAGCCGGGGGTGGCGGCGGCATACTCCCGGTGTTCGCCGCAGTCTCGGCGTGGTATTCGTACATGACGGCGGCGGCGGTCGCCCACATGATGTCGTAGGCGAATTCGTTGGCGGCGATGGCCGCCGAGTTCTGCGCCATCGAATTGGTGAGTACCAACCCGGCCAACGTGGCTCGGTTGGCGACGATCGCCAGCAAAGACGGCATCTTGGCGAGTGCGGCGCTGTACAACTCGGCTTGGACCATCGCGTGCTGGGAAACCGTCATGGCGATCATGCCCTGATCACGCAGCCACCCGGCGTGTTTGTGAAACGCCAGTTGGGCCTTGTCCGCCGAGTCACCCTGGTAGGTGACGCCCATCGAACGAGTGTCGCTCTCGGAGGCAGCCGCAGCCGCGAGCAAACCGTCGGCGATGCTCGCGTAGGCGGCTGCCGCGCCCAGCATCGGAACAGGTCCTCGGCCGGACATCAGGCGTGCGGAATTCTGCTCCGGGGGATACGCCCCGTACAACACTTCGGCCTCCTCTCAGGACCGCAGGAGTGCTTCGTTCAGAAACTCCCCGAGGCTCGAACGGCCTGCCCGTCCGCGATATCAATATCGCGATAATCGGAGCTCACCGGAACCAGGACCTCGGCGCCGTCGAGCAGATTGCTCAGCCCGGTCTCGGTGCCGTGCAGAAAAACCTTCGTGTAAGCCTTGAACAGCGTCGCCCCGAGCGCACTCGCATCATCGAGCGCGGCGCGACCCGGACTCGCGGCCGTCGCCGCGGCGCTCACCAATGCCGTGATCGCCGTATGATTTCCGCTCATCATCCCGCTGACCGCCAAGAGATGATCCGTTGAGACAGTGGTGGTCTTCGGCATCGTGTTGCTCCAATCAAGGGGTTTACTACCATCCCCGGAAGCGAGGGGTACTGAGGAAAAAGGTAATTCATTCCCAATGGAGGGAATAGTGCTGTGTCACAGCTGTTGTGGCACCCAGCCGACCTGTACCAGGTCCTTATTGGAGCTCATCGGTTCGATGAAAATGCCACGCCCCGGCGGCTGCTTGGTCGCGCGCACGTCGCCGATCAGCACACCGTCCATCTTCGAGCCGTCCATGATCAGGCCGGAGGAGTTCAGGTTCTTCATCTGCCCGATGACGTTGTCGTACAACGCGGTATCGGCCTGCGCGATATTGCGGGCCGCGATCACGTGGAACCCGGTATCGCGGCCGTCGACCAGGATGTCCTTCAACGGCTCAAGCGGGTTCATCTGACCGCGCTGCGCCACCATGTGGTAATCATCGATGAACACATACACCTCGGGTCCGCTCCACCACGAGCGCTCCGCGAGTTGCCGGGTGGTCACGTCCTCCGGTGGCCTCCTGGACTGCATTTTCTGCACCAACGAGGGCAGTGCGTCACGCAGATCCCGCTCGTTGGTCACGTGCCGGATCAACATCTCCTCGGGTACGGTTTCCAAATGCCTGCGGCGGTAATCGATGAGCATAATGCGCGCCTGCGTGAGATCATTCTGTCGCACAATTGATTTCACCAAGGCGGCCAACGTCGTCGACTTACCCGAACCCGGCGAGCCGAGCACCGTGAAGTGCGTCGACGAACCGAAATCGATCGTGGCCGCGGCGAGATCGGACTCCCGAACGCCGAACGGCACGGTCAATCGGTGCGCCAATGTCCTCGGTGCGGGCGAGTTCTCGCGAATCTGTTCGAGATCGATCTGCGCCGGGAGCAATTTCACCTGCGGTGCTCGATGTCCCGGATAGCGCCGACCGATCTCGGCGATCGCGGCGGCCAGCCCTTCGGCGGCGGAATCGACGTCGCCGACACCATCGATACGCGGCAACGCGGTCAGCATATGGAGTCCGTCGTGCGACAGGCACCGTCCCGGCCGGTTGGCGGGAATCGCGGCGACGATCGCGCGATGGGCACTGAACGCGGTATCCGCCAGGTCACCCAGGCGCATCTCGATCCGCGTCTGCATCAGGTCCTTGATCGCCGGCCGGATCGCCATCCACCGAGAACTACTGAACACCAAGTGGATGCCGTAGTTGAGTCCCTGCAGGGCAAGCGATTCCATGACCGGCATGTATTCGTCGAAGTACGGGCCGTTCGTGCCGAACCCGATGTCCCAGCCGTCGATCACCAGGAATACGTCGCCGTACGGGTCTCGATCCCACCACGGCGGTCGTTGTCCCTCGACATTGCGTTGTGCACGAAACTTGCGGGTGGTATCGATGCCGAACTCGGCGAATGTCGCTTGACGGGTCTCGAGCAGGTTGGTCACCAAGGCGATCGTGCGCCTGATCCGGTCGACGTCGCGCGCGGCGGCGACCGACCCCACGTGCGGCAACGCGGTCAGCCCCGCCAGACCACCGCCGGAGAAATCCAGGCAATAGAACTGCACCTGTTCGGGCGTGTGCGTCAACGCCGCGGAGAGGATCAACGTTTGCAAGGCGGTCGATTTACCCGACTGGGTGCCACCAACGATCGCCATATGCCCACCCGCACTGGACAAATCGACCGACCACACTTCTTGGCGCTGTTGGCGCGGCTTGTCGACCAGCGCCAACGGAATCTGTAAGCCACCCGGCGGCACACCCGCCACGAACTGATCGAGCGTCGCCGGAACGATCAACGGGGGCAACCACATCCGGTGCGCCGGCTGTCCGTGGTCGGCCAGTTGCGCAAGCACCGTCTCCATCACCGTCACCGAATCGCCTTCGGGGACTTCAGGTGCCTGGTCTACGGTCGGCTCCACCACCGAGGGCCGCGTGTCGACGATGTGTCTGGCGGTGAAAGCCAGCGGCGGACGGTAGCCGCCCCCGCGTCGGTGCACCCGCTGCGCCGACGTCGTCGCGACGTGCGCGGGCGGAGTGTAGCGCTCGCCGACGTAGGCGGCCTGGAAACGTTGCAGGTCACCGGCGCCCACCCGGAGATAGCCCGCGCCGGGTTTCTTCGGCAGGTGGTAGGCGTCGGCGGTGCCGATGGCATCACGCGAGTCACTGGTCTGGTTGGTGCGCAGGGCGATTCGATATGACAGATGCGCTTCCAGCTCGCCCATTCGGTTCGCCGGGACCTTCTGCGAGGCCAACAGCAGGTGGATACGCAGCGACCGACCGAGCCGTCCGATCGCGACGAACAGCTTCGAGAACGTGGGGTGCTGTTCGAGCAACTCGGCGAACTCGTCGAGGATGATCAACAGTGTCGGCAGCGGACGCAGGTTGGCGCCTTGCTCGCGCGCGCGTTCGTAGTCGGCGACGTTGGCGAAGTTGCCCGCGTCGCGCAGGATGCGCTGTCGCCTGCTCATCTCGCCGGTGATCACGTCCTCCATGCGGGTGACGAGGTCGGCTTCTTCCTCCATGTTCGTGACCACCGCGGTCACGTGCGACAACCGGTCGAAACCGAGAAAGGTCGCACCGCCCTTGAAGTCGACCAGCAGCAGGTTGAGCGAGTCCGGTGAGTGCGTGGCTATAGCCGAAAGGACGAGGGTGCGAAGGAATTCCGACTTCCCCGAACCGGTGGCACCGATGCACATACCGTGCGGGCCCATGCCCTCCTCGGCCGATTCCTTGATATCGAGGTGCACGACGGCACCGGCGGGGTCGTAGCCGAACGGAATGTTCAGTCGAGCACGATCCTCGTCACGCAGTGCGCCCCACGCGCGCTCCACCACGATCGCGCCGGGATCGATGACTCCCACCAATTCCTCCCACGAGGTCCCTCCGCTGGCCTGTTCGGCGGCGACGGCCTCCACCACGGTGGACAGTCGGTAGGGCGAGAGACTGCGGGCCAGCGCGGTCATGGCGGCGGGCGAGCAGGTGTCCACCTGGCCGACGTGGCGGTGGCCACGGGGGGTGACCTCGCTCATCGCACCATCGGGTCCGACCGTGAAACGCAGTGCGCGTGGCGGATTGGACTCCGCGGGGCCCATCCGCAGCCAGGTGCAGCCGTCGATGCCGGAGATGTCGCGCTCGCTCGCCGTGCCGCCGACGTCGACGAGCAGGAGGAAGTGTTTGCGGTCGAGGGTCGGTTGGGAGTTCGCCGAGAAGGGGCCTCGGTTGAGTCCAGCGAGCACCTTGGTGCGCAGTTCGGCGACGGTGCGGTAGACCATCCGGCTGGAGCCGATGGCGTCGGTGTCGCTGGGATGTTGGGTGTGCGGCAACCACTTCAGCCAAGACCAGTGCGCCGCATCGGGGTCGGCGAGCACCGCGGCGATCCCGACCTGGTCGGGACCGTGCAGGATCATGGCCTCGGCGATCATGGCGCGCACGAGCCCGGCGACCGCCGCACTGTCACCGTCGATGCCGACCAGCGGCGCGGACAGCAGATTGATCGCGACCGGCATCCCGCCGACGGTCGAGTACGCCTTCGCGAATCGGGTCAACTCGACCACGCCCACCGGATCCAGATCCGAGGTCGGCGCGGCCTCGGGCACGATCACCCGCACCTGATTGGCGATGCGGCCGCGCCCGACGCGCACCCGAAGGAACTGTGGGCTGGCGACCTGGACCTCCCACATCCGCGTGCCGCCGACCAGTCGGGCCAGACCCTCGGGGCCGGGGTGGGTGTAGCGCAGGTAGGTGTGCAGTTCCTGCTCGGCGGTGTGCACGGTCTTGCGGTTGTCGGTGATGCTGCGCAGGTAGTCCTTACGCTCCTCGTTCAGCCCCGCCGCGCCACCGCCGCCGTTTCCGCTGGCGGCGCCGCCCAACATGCCGAACATCGAGACCATCATCATCACCGGGAACATCAGCATCATCGGCGACATCTGCCCGCCGCCGCGGAACATCATCACCACCATGCCGATCATGGCCGTCACCATGATCAGCGGCATGATCATCTTCAGCCGCGAGGGCGGCACCGGGCGTGGCAGTTCCGTCGGCGGCTGTAATCGCAGCTCGGTGACGGCGGGCGCCTTGGGTCCGCGCACGGTGCGTGCGGGTCGAACGAAGCGGCGGGTGGTGGTCACGGCGGGCCTCCCAGGGCGGCGACGTTCTTGTCGGTGGGGATGCCGTCGTGCTGAATCTTGGCGCCCTGTTGCGACAGGGTCGGACCGACCGCGAACAGCGACACGATGCTCCACGGCGCGGGCACAGGGGATTTCAGCCCGAGCGCGGTCAAGGTCGGGTCGGCGGTCTTGGCGTCTTTCGACGGGTCGACCACGACGCCGTAGCGCACGCCGCTGTCGGAGATCCAGAACAGTGACTCACGCAGGGTCGACCCCGGCTCGGAACCGGTCACCTGAACGAAGCTTCCGGTGTCGCGCGGCAGGTAGGCCGAGTCGGCGGTGGTGCCCCGCGAGTTCGGCGCGGTCACCAAATCGACTGTTCTGCTTTGCTCTTCGGTGCTCAGCGGCAGTTGCCTGCCGACGAGCAGTTCGGTGGCCGCGCCGGGATCGTTGCCGCCACGCGACCACTGGTAGCAGGTGACCTCCGAGCGGCGCGGGTCGACGATCTCGACCGCACCGGCCGGATAGGTGGACGTGCCTGGCCAGGCACCGGGGCGCAGGTTGGCCGCGATCACGTCCGGACCTACGGCGCGAGTGGTGGTGGCGCCCTGGGAATCGGCGTTGCGGATCATCGCCGCGAGCATCTCGTCGACGCGCACCACGCCGGTCTGCGACACCAGGTAATACGCCGAGCCACGATCAGGCGAGGGCACCGTGAGGATCGATCCGACCGGCGTGGTCAATCCGCCACCGAGAGTGACGATCTCGCCCGCGCCCGGCACCCGAGGGACCGTGATCGGTGGTGCTTCCGGAATGGCGCCGAGCAGTCCGCGCGAGGCGGCGACCACGGGTGCCGTCGCGTCTATCCCGAGTGCGAGCACGACCGAGGAGTTCGCGAGATCGATCGCCGCACGCACCACGCCTCGGTCACGGTCGCGGTAGACCAGCCAGGTGGTGGTGTCGTCGCGCAGCAACCGCGCCTCACGCGCCGCCAACGGGCGGGAAGCGTCACCGTCGATGGCGAGCGGGCCGCCGATCACGGTGGAGCGCACCGCCGACAAGCCGACCGTCGGCAATCCGGTCGCCGGATTCACCGGAGCAGACGCCCCGGATTTCGCCGTATCGCACACCGTCCACGCCGAATCCCGCTCCCCGGTATCGAGAATGCCGCCGGGTGCGCCGGGGATTCCCACCCACGGTCCGCGCGGATACTTCGCCAGCTCGGCCTGGGCGACCTGCACCGGATTGTCCGGTGAGCCGATGATCAGCCGCGCCGAGGTGAGATTGAGCGCGGGATGCAACCGGCTGCCGACCTTCACATACAGTGCGCCGGTGTCCTTTTCGGCCACGATGCGCTGATCGGCGACCTTCTTGGCCGGTTTGAAGAACGCGAGCACGGCGGCGCCGGCGATACAGACGCACACCAGCGCGATGCCGATCGACAACGCGGTGGAGCGTCCGCGCTGTGGGTCGTCCAGCATGGACGCGTCCCTACGGACGAGCGCGTGCTCGATCCGGCGGAGCAGAAACCGCCACCCGGAGATCTGGTGTTTGGTCACCACCCGGAAGCGTGCCACCGGTGTCAGTTCCTTCCGCCGACATACCGGCGCACGCTTGTCGCCGGTCGAAGATCGCGCCTCACGCCGCGGCGGTGGGCGCGAGGCTGGTCAGCGCCGCGGCGACATCGGCGGCGTTGATCGTCATCAACTCCTCGTCGGTCATCGCGGTGATGTCGGCATTTTCCCTGGTGAAGCGGTAGTCGCGCTCGGCTTCGGCGGCCTCGACGACATTGCGCACGAACCGGCCGTTACCGGCGAGGTCGATCAGCCGTCTGCCGCTGCGGCTCTGCTCGGACAGTTCCTCGCAGCGCGCCAGCAATACCGCCCGCGCCTCGTCGGCGAGGATCGAATCCTTCTTGTGCGCGATGTGTTCGGCGATCTGCACCAGCTCGTCTCCGCCGTAGCTGGCGAACCGGATGCGCTTGGTGAAACGGGAAGCCAAGCCGTCGTTGGAGGCGAGGAACCGATCGATCTGGTCCTCGTAACCCGCGATGATGACGACCAGCTTGTCGCGATCGTTCTCCATCCGCGCCAGCAGCGTGTCGACGGCCTCCTTACCGAAGGCGTCACCACCCGAAAGACCTTCTTGGATCAGGGTGTACGCCTCGTCGATGAACAGCACGCCGCCCAGCGCGGAGTCGATCAACGCATTGGTCTTGGGCGCGGTATGACCGAGGTGGGTGCCGACCAGGTCGTTGCGCGACACCTCGATCACGTCCGCGTTCTCCACCACACCGAGACCGGCGAAGATCTTCGCGATCACCCTGGCGATGGTGGTCTTTCCCGTTCCCGGTGGGCCGGAGAAGATCAGATGCTGGGAGCGTGATTCGACGGCGAGGCCGCGTTTGGCGCGCACCTGATCCATCAGCACACCGGATTTCAGCCGATCGACCTGTTCCTTCACCGAATCCATGCCGATCTGCGCGCGCAGCAGATCGGAGGCCTCGGTGAGCAACGAGTCGCGCTGCGACTTCGCTACCGACGCCGCGGCCTCGGCGGGGTCGTCACCGGAGGTCGGATCCCATTCGTTGGTTCGGGACGCGACGACCTCCGGCGTGGCGATCTCGAGCCGGAAGGCTTTGTCGCGCACCGCGCGCTGCCATTCGTCGCGCTCGGGCCACAGCGCGGAACCTTGCAGTCCCTTCAGGATCTTGTCCGCGGCATCGTGATCGCCGTTGTTGCGCAGCAACATTCCCAGCAGATAGTGCGCATCCGCCCAGATGTAGGAAGCGTTGCCGGACGCGCTGTCCTCGACGATGCGCTGCGCGCGGGGCAGCGCTTCGCCATCCCTGCCGAGATGCGCGAGCGAATGCGCGGTCATCAGTTCGGCCGCGATGTCGAGCAGACCGTCTTCCAGCATCGGGCGCGCGTTGCGTGCGGCGAGCACGTCCGGCCAGCGCTTGGTGCGGAAGAACAGCGACATCTTGACGAAGTCGGCGACGTCGTCGCTGGGTACCTCGCCGAGAATCGCCGCGGCTTCCTGCCATTCGCCCCCGTCGGCGTAGGCGCAGGCTTGCGCGATGGAGATCTGGTCGCGGTCGGCCATGGCGACACGCAGCCCGTACATGCCGATCTCGACCTGGCACCACAGCGCGCGATCGACCAGACCCGCACGTTGTTGGTCGCGATAGAGATTGTGGACCGAGCGGTAGGCGCCGTAGATCACCTCGCCGGTGACCTCGCCCGCCATGGCTCGTCCGAGCCAGGCATCGCACATATCGGGATCGAGATCCGTCGCCGCGGTGAACGCGGCCACCGCCTGCTGGTCATTGCGTATGCCACCGGCGACCAACGCCAGGTTCTGCACACCGGTATAAAACGCGTCCTCGGCCGCTGACAACTCGGACTTCCCTTCCGCCGATCCCGTTCGTCCGAACAATAGACATGGTGTGGCACACCCGAACACGCCTATCCCCATATATGGGAACAGGCGAGCAGGTCGTCGACGGCCGAGCTGTGACCCGGACAGCCCGACACCTTTACGCCGATTTGTAACGTGCCATCATTCAACGGTATGGTTTAGCCGGGGCTGGTGGTCATCCGCCTTCCGTCAGCCCTTCGCACAGTGGCGGCTGGTGACTGTGATCCGGTTACCAGCCGCCACGCAGCAAATATCGGGCACACTGGCGAACGAAATATTTGCCGCTGAATAAGTGCACATTGCTTGACGATCCACTAAATCGTGGTAATGTCTGTTTCAGATCGTCAGACCCCTCATCCTGACGATCTGACTCACAAGCATCAGCCGGTGGCGCCGGCACGCCACCGGCTGATGCGAGGCAACAATAGTCTTGTGGCCCAACACTTCTGGTGAATCTCCCCGGATCAGGGCCCGACGAACGTCCGCCCACCGGTGGCGTGCGACACCGCATGTACCCCGCGACTCGGACACATCCGTCGCTGCGCCCCTGCGAATCGCGCGTATTCGACGGCACTGCCGCCGTCCGCACGAATGACATTTCAGGTGCGGGACGAACGTCGGCTGCCGTTGCGGCGAACCGCCCTTCCCGCACCTCTCACAACACTCGCACGACCACCGCTTCATTCGACATCCTCGACCACTTGACCGTCGAGCCGGAATGCGGCGCCTCGATAACCATGCCGTTGCCCGCCGCCAACTGCACGTGCTCGGGTCCCCTGCTACTGAACGAACTCGCGGGGAAGACGAGGTCGCCCGGCCGCACATCCGACGGATGCACCCGAACACCGCTGTAGATCTGCTCATAGGTCGTACGCGGCAATACCACCTCGCCGTGCGAGGCCTGGGCGACCGCGTACTGGGTCAGGCCGGAGCAATCGAACCCCCCGCCGCTAGGGCCCGACGCGCCACCGCCACCCCAGATATACGGCGTACCGAGCCACTGACTCGCGGCACTCACCGCACTCCCGCCCGCCGTGCCATTGGAGGCGACGCCCGCGCGACGCGTCAACGGCCCCGCACGTAAACGCGACACCGAACGCGTCCGCGAACGCGTCCTGCTGCGTCGACGCCGACGGGTGGGCGTCGCGCCGCGGGTGGTCTTGGCCTTCGGCACCGCGGGCGGCATGATCTGTGCCGCCTGCCGTTGCGCCGCGACAACATCGGTATTCACCTGCTTGGTGGCATCGGCGATGGTGGAGTGCGCCGCGGCAAGCAGTGCGGGACCGCTGAACCGCGTGTCCCCCACCGCGGCGATCGCCTGCACCCGAGTCTGCAGGTCCGCGATCTGGTTCGACAGCCGTCCCCGGCCGCTCACCGTCGCGTCGCTGGACTCGCCGACGGCCTTGCGCACAACGCCGTCCTTGCTCGCGTGCGCCTGCGCGACGGATTGCTGCATGCCATGAGCGTGGCCGTAGTTCGTGATGCCCGCCGCGCGCTGCGTACTCAGATCCGCTGCTATCGCGGCCTTTTCCCGGGCCTCAGCACTCACATCGGGTTGACCCGCACCGTAGAGTCCGAGCAGCGAACGCAGGACTCCGTGCAGGTCCTCGGTCAGATCCTGGACCATTCGACCGAATCGCCGTCACGCATCACCGACCGCCTCCTCGCATTGCCCCGACCAGCTTTTCGCTCGGAAACAGTGTTGCGCACCGGAATTACCCGCTTTCCCAATCCTGGGAGGCGAGTGACTGGCTGACGTGTCACTTCCCACTTCGGGGAAGCGCCGACAATGAGGACAACCCGAGGAGGCGGTGACGACAACGATGGCCACAACAAACGGGACGAAGTCCGACGCCGAGAAGGCCGTGGCAGCAGAGAAAGCCGCGGCGACCCTGGCCGCCACACCGTTGTCGAATGTCGGCGGCAAGAACTTCTGGACCGTGGAACTTGTCCGGCCACAGGGCGCTTCGACCGGGCTGCGGTCTTTCGTCGGAATGGCCGAAGCCGCGATCCAAACCGCGGTCGATCTGTTGGGCAGGGGAATGCCCACTCCGCCACCCAAGGTGGACGACCTGTTGGCGCCCGCCGTCTACAAGACGCTCGGCGAGGGCGAAGCATCCAAGGCGTATCAGCGCACCATCGACCAGGTCGACGCCCGCCAGCACCAGTTGCTCGGCATGGACAACAAGGTGGTCAAGTCCTCGATCACGGTGGCCGCCGAGCAGAACCAGACGCTGCGCTCCATCCAGGGCATTGTCGCCGGACTGAACAAAGACCTGAAAATTCCGGTGGCGACGGGCAAGGTGAAGCAGTCCGCGCGCGAGATGCTGCTGCTGGACAAGATCGCGACCGCCGTGGAGCGGGTGTACGAGAAGGTCAACGCCGTCGCGCAACTCAACGACGACATCGCCAACGGCGACAGCGACTCCGGCGCGAGCGGTCAAGCGCAACAGACCGGCGGCGGGAACGGGGGCGGCGGCGGAGACGGCGGCCTCGGATCCCTTGTCCAGATGCTGGGCATGCTCCCCATGATGGCGGCGCCGCTGCTGTCGCAGATCCCGGAATTGCTGGCCGAGCAACAAGAAAAGGCCGAAGAGAAACAGGCCGAACAGGCAGCGCAGAACCCCCAGAACCCTGGCGCGGCACCTGCCGATCCGAATGCACCCTCGGCGCCGGGGACACAGCCACTCGCACCTGGCGACGTCGCGCCGACGCCGAACACACCCACCGACCAGGGCCGTCCTGCCGAGGAATCCGGCCGACCGGCCGCGAGTCCCGCGACCGCGCTGGCCGCGGGCGGACTCGGTGTCAAACCCGCCGCGCGCACCAAAACCCCTACTGCTCAGCATGACTCGGCGCAGGACGAGCAGCCCGACGACGCGACCGACGAAGAAGCCCTCGCGACAGTCGAGGTCTGAGCGCGCCCGGCCGCCCTCGGTCGCCGGGCGCACCACCCCGCGGCACGCCCGGCGACGACCGAAAGCTCAGACCGCGGCGGGCGGCGAAACCGGAGGTGGCGCCGCGGGTGCCGCGTGCGGCGCGACCACCGAGGTCGGCCCTTGCGGAACCTCCAGCTGGTTGTCCCTGTCGACACCGCTGGGATGGAAGTACCCCTGAAACGTGCCATAGTCCCCCTGCCCACCGTCCGGCGGGTTGTTCGGGTCCAGCGGCACGAGTTGACCGTTGAGCAGGAACTGCAGACCCGCGTCGTTCACCACGATCAGCGCGCTGCGATTCGACCACTGCACCACGTCACCGGTGTGCACATTCGCGCTGTCGACCGCCGACCACGGATTGCTCGGCGTCGATGCACCCGCGGTGCCCTGATAGGCCGCTGTGGCATCGGCGCCGTTGAGGTTCGACATCTCCTTGTGAATGGCCTCGGCGGCCACCGAGGACATCTTCTGCGTCGAACCGTCCGGCAGCGTCATCTCCGTCATCGAATTCGATCCTGCCAACGAGGACACGGGCACATCCGACGGGATGGCCGACACCGTCGCGGTGCCCGGTATCTGTTCGGTGGCGGTCGCCGTAGCGGCGGCGTTCGGGTCGCCCCCCTGCTGGAGCTCGCGCTCCCGCTTTTCGAGTTCGCGCTCGCGCTTTTCGAGTTCGCGCTCGTGTTTGTCGTTGCCCGTGCCCGCCGCGCCGTTGCGATTCATCATCGACATCATCATCGGCCACATCATCGCCGAAGAGTCCTGACCCGATGCCGAATTCTGGTTTGTGCCACCGGAGTTCGCTGCCTGATTCGCCACTCCTGCCCCCGAACCAGCAGCACCGAGCCGCTCGATCAACGCATCGATCGTTGCGGATTTGTTCCCCGCGGTTCCGGAGGAATCCGATACTGCGATGACACCGTTGCCGATACTCGATGTGGTGGAATCCTCGCCGGTGATATCCCCGTCGCCGCCGAGCAGATCATCGATGATCTCGCTGAAATCCGAGTCGGCGGGTTCGGGAATCTCGGTGTCGAGCCCGCCGGGGGTTGTCGCGCCTGTCGGCACTCCGGGGTCCGGGCCCGGACCCGGACCCGATCCTGTGCCCGGGCCTTCCTCGCCCGAACCCCTCGGGGTCTTCGGTCCCTTGTCCGTGATATCCCCGCCGCGCCTACGGTTGCCCTCCAGCGTCGACCTGATCAGCTTCTCGACCGCGTCGACCTTCGTCAGGATGTTGTGCTCGATACGCTCCTGCAAGTCCGGTTCGATCCGGTCGTAATACCGATCCTGTTCCGGCAGATGCGCCTTGACCTGCGGGGTGGCATCGATCTCCGCGCGCTCCACATGGTTGTCTGCCGCGATGAGCTGGTCGTTGAGTTCATCGACCTTGGTCAAGATGTCGTCCATGACCGAACTGGATGCCAGCTTGGTGTCGTAGGCGCTGGCGTCGATCTCCTTGTCCAAGTTCTTGAAATCCTCTTTGATGCTCGCGATATCGGAGACCTTGTCACCGTAATTCTTGATCATCTCCGAGCTGTTGACCTTGTCGATCAACCCCTTGTCGTGCAACCACTTCGACAGATCCGGCGCGTCCGAGGCATGACCCGAACCCGTGAGATCCAAACCCATTTGCAGGCTGTTCTGCGCGTTGTCGATCAAGAACTTCAATCCGCCCACCTCCGCCTTGGGGTGATGCAGCAAGATCAACTGGAAGTGCGGCTTCAAACCGGAAGCGATCACGGTCTCCATCACTTCGCCGTCTTCGCTGAACGATTTGATACTGCCGTCTCGGCCCAGTTTGAAGTCGAAGACATAGGAGGAAAACGGATCACCTGAGCCGGAATAGCCCCACAGGAGTTGTTTGTCGGCGCCCTCGCCCTTGCTCAGCACATAGTCGCCGTTGTCCTGGCGCGACAGGGTGTAGTCGCCCGACTCGAGCGAGTCGCCCTTCTCCAGCGGCTTGCCCGCCTTGATGATGGCGCCCTTGGACGTGCCGGCGCTGTTGGTCTCCGAATCCTCGTCAGCCATGCTCCGGCCCGCTCCACGCCGCCGTCGAGATCCCGACGGCCACGACGAATCTCAACAACAACGCGCCGCTCATTCCTCGGCGGTCCTGTCCCCCGCCGGCGACGACGGGTCGCGCGGTGCCACCACCGGTGGCGGCGACATCGGCGCGGCCACCGCACCGCGCGGCGGCCCCGCCGAGACCACCGACCCCGAAGGTGCGGCGGAACTCGGCACGGTGACGCGAGGCGCCTCGGCCGCCGACACCGCGGCGGGCGCGGCGACGAACTGCGGGTGCTCGATGATCTGGCCGTGCGCGTAGTGCGCGTCACGCAGGCTCTGCGCACTCGACTCGTCGGCCAACATCAGCACCAGTTCGTTGCACCTGCGCTCGAATACGGTCGCGCGCAAGCCCGCTGGCGAATCGTCGGCGCGCAGATCACCCAGGCCGATCCTGCCGACATCGATGCGCTGCGACAGCATCGTCGCGGCGAGCAGGTCGTCGACGTCACGCAGTTCGTCCCATACCGCACGCTCGACCGGCCGACCGGCGCGCACCGCCGTCAGAATACGGTCGCGCAACTGTCGCGCCTGCACCGCCTCGGCCGGGCCGGTGACCGACCTGACGACCTGGGCGTGCGCGTCGGCGGCCAGTTCGACGCAGCGCGACCGCAGTTGCGCCTGCGGCACGCTCGCGAAGTCGTCGGTGGATTCGCCGGGATGGGCGAGCGCGAGGCGGTCGGCGGTGTCCGGGGTGAACCCGCGCAGGTCGACGTCGTCGGACGGGGCGACCATGCCTTCGACCGCGGCGTCACCGAGTTGGCCGCGCAGTCCTGGATCGATCGGGCCCGACGAAACCAGTGCCGACAGTTGTGCGTTCGCCTTCGCGCCCCAGACGAGTCCGAATTCCGCGAGCACGCGGGCGGGGTCGGACAATCCCTCCCATGGCGACCCACCCACATCGGCGAGCAGTCGGTCCCACGCCCACGGGGTGGATACCTCGCCGGGCAGGAACAGACCCGCCGGCATCCAGCCGCGCCCCTCGTTGGAGGTGATGAACACCCCGGCACCGCCGGGACCCCGCATCACCGACACCGCCCACGACATGCCCACCTGGGACTCCACCGCCGCCAACACACCGCTGAGCAATGTCTTGGCGAGGACGAGGTCGTCGTTCACCTCGGCGCCGACCACATACGACGGCTCGGCTTCCTTGTCCGTGGCCTTGGCCACCGCGGCATTGAACGGCGTCTGCATCGGGATCGGGGTGGCGTCGCTCTGCGCGGTCGCCCCCGAGGGCGGCTGCGACGCGGTGCGATCGTCGCCGGCACCGGACTGGCCGGAGGCGCCGATCATTCCCCCGGTCGGCGACGAGATCGACGGTGGCGCGCCGACCCCTTGGCCCTGCTGGGACGAGGTCGTGCCGGTCGACCCGTTCGTGGCGGTGTTGTCGCTGTTCGGCATGCCCGCAGGGGGCATCGCGCCGTGGGGGGCACCTGCGCCGAGCCCCTCGTCTTGCGGCGTGGATGCGGAAACGCCGGGGCCGGTGGGTGTTGCGCCGGTGGCGTCCGGGACGGTCTGGTCGTTTTCGGGCGAGATCGGTCCGCTGGGTGGACCGGTAGGACCACCGCCGGGCGGCGGGGAAACAGGATCCGAGGGACCGGCGACACCTGTCGGGGGCGCGGAAGGCTGCTGCTGCGGCTGGTTGCCGGTGAACGCGTCGCCGGATTGACGAATCCCCGAGGCCATTTCGTCATCGGCCCATTCATAGGCGGCAGCGGACTCGCGCAGCGAGTGCGCGGTGCGATCGTGCTCGTCGGCCAGCGCGTTGCCCGCTCGCTCGCGTGCGTCGTAGTAGCCGAGCAGCGCCTTGTGCACCGGGTCGGCGATGTGTCCGTAGGTGCCGGGAAAGGAGGTCAGCCAGTCGGTGGGTTGTTCGGCCCATTTACGCGTATCGCGGGCCACCTGCTCGTGTTGTAGAGCGAGCTGACGCAACACATCAGGGTCGATTTCCAACCGTTCCGGCATGCTCGATCAATTCCTTTCCCACCTTCGACGTTCCCATTGTCGATTCTTCCCATCCGTGGGATGACCGATCGTGGTCGGACACCGCCGCGTCAGCGCTCGGGCCCGACCGTGATCGTCGGTCGAGCGCCACCGCCGGAGGATTCCGTTGCCGTAGTGGGTGTTCGGCGAAACAACGGGTGGTCGATCAGCTGTCCGTAGGCGTACACCGCGTCGCGCAGACACTGCCGGTCCGGTTCCTGGGCCAGCAGCGAAACCAGCTCGTCGGCACGTCGTTCGAACACCATCGCCCGCAGCTCCGCCGATTCCGTGCGAGCTTGCGGATCCTCGGACCGCAACTCCCCCAACGCGATCCGCGACACATCACCGCGCCGCGAGAGCATCGACGCCGCCAACAGGTCATCGACCTCCTGGAGCTCATCCCACCATTCGCCCGGCACCGCTCGACCGTGCCGGACGGCGTCCAAGATCCGCTGGCGGGTCTGCGGTGCGTTCAACGACTCCGCCGCCCCGGTGCGCTGCGCACCCAAGCGCACGTGCGCGTCCCATGCCAGCTCCGCGCACCTGGCCCCGATGCTGCGCTCCGGGACCCGAGTCACCCGCTCGACCAGCTGTCGGTCGCCGACCAACCCGAGTCGATCCACCCTGCTCGATCCGGCCGTCGTCAAGTCCATCACCGCCGACGCACCCACCTCACCCTCGGTCGCGACGTCGAGCAACTGTCCACGCATTCCCGCCTCGATCGGCTGTGTCGAGACCACCGCCGACAACCGCGCGCCCCGACTACGCCCCCACGCCAGCCCAAATTCGACCAGCACCCGAGCGGGGTCGGCCACGCCTTCCCACGCGGAGCTGTCGGACACCTCCCACACCCACGGCGTCGAAATCTCCCGTGGCAGATACAGACCCGACGGCAGCCAGCCGCGCCCCTCGTTGGAGGTGACGAACGCGCCGAGACCATCGGGGTGGCGCAGCACCGAGACCGCCAAGGACAATCCGACCACGGTCGGGCCGACGGCCGCCACGATCCCGCCCAGGATGGTCCTGGCCAGCACCAGGTCGCCGTCGACCCGTGCGCCGCCGACCAGGAACGCGGGCACCGCCGCCGAGGCCATCGCCGCGCCCACCGTTTCGCGCATCGACTCGTCGCGGCCTTCGTCGTTGTCCCGATCGCCCGGAAGCGCCGGTACGGCTCGGTTCTGTTGCTGCGGCTTGTTGTTGGACGCGGAAACGCTCGAACCCGGCGCGGAGGAGCCGTCGGTACCCGCCGATACCTTCGGTGGCGCGGCGACCCGCACCTCCGGGGCCGAACGTGCCTGAACCGCACTGGGATTCGAAGCTGAAACCGAGGCCGAAGCGGGTGTGTTGGGCACACCGCGCAGCTGCGTAGGCGCCGACGGCACCGCCGATGGCGTCCCGCCTGCCTGCGCGCCAGGCAGGACGGGTGGCGGGAAGGACATCCCCTCGGTGGTGTCCTCGCCCGCGCCGCCAGCACCATCCATGCCCGCGACAGTATTGGAATCCGTTGTTGCACCGCTATTTTCCGATACCGGCTCCGCCTCGAGCGACGCCCCCGAATGCGGCCTACCGGTCGCTTCCGGGTCGGGATCGGTCGACCCCGCTCGTCCCGGCATCGCCGCATTATCGGGCGTCGAACGCGCGGGCACCGAGTCCGGCTGAAGTGCACCGATATTCGCGTGCGTCGGCGCCTCTCCCATACTCGGCGCCGATACCGACGGCGAGACCGACATCGGCACCTGATTCGGCGCGTACGGGGTATTCGACGCGTCGGAGGGTGCTGCGGGGATCTCCCCCCGCGGCACCTCCGCGGTGATCTGCTCGGCCGCCGGGAAATCCGGCTCCGGCACAACCGGATGCAGCCCGTCGATCAGTCGCCACAGTTCGTCGGGGAACAACTCGATCGGCAGGTGCGCTGGTTCGCGGTCCACTCCTCGCGGGGAATGCGGATACTGAACCGGCTCCGCTTGTCGATGCCGTGCGGGCGGATCCCACGGGCCGGGCCGCCCGAGCCGCCTCGGCACATCGCCGAGCGACGGCAATCCCGACGGACTGATCGAGCGCAGCGCATCGCGCGCCACCTCCGCCACCTCGCGCCTCGCCTCGGCGACGATCTGCGCGATGCGCGCACGCACCCGCGCGGCTTCGGCTTCGGCTTCTGCCTCGGTCTGCTCGTCGCCACCGTCCGGCGGCGGACGCGAGGCGTCCCGAATCTTGGCTGTCGCGTCCGCGACAACATCCAGGATCCGATTTCTGGTGCGGTAGACCAGGTCCGAGAAATCACCGAATGTACCGGCCGCGGCAGTCAGCGCCTCCGCGAACGCCAGTGGATTCCCCCGCTGCTCGGCCATCTCGTCCTTGATCGCCTGCACACTGGCCCCGGATCGCGCCACTTCGTCGAACGCCTTGCGCGCCTGGTCGGCGGCGAGAACGTCCAACGCCTGGGCTCCCGCCCGTGCGGTCGAGGCCAGTTCGCTCCAGTCGCCGGGACCGATCTCGGGCCAATGATCGCCGACGATCGCATCCCAGTACGGACTGTCGCGTTCGGAGTCCATCCGCGATCAGACCGACCGACGTCGCACTTGTGCCTGTCCGGCCAGATCCGCGTCGTGCAAGGCGGCCATGGTGCCCCGCGTCCGATGGAAGGTGGCGTCGGCCTGCGGGGAACTGGCGGCCAGTGTCTCGGCCAACGGTGTGATGATACACCGGCGGCGTGCCAAATCGAGGGCATGATCCAGCGCCGACACCGGACGACCCGGCGTCTCCAGCTCACGCAACGTCGCGCGAACCTGCCCGGAGACCGTGTTCAGCGCGCCGGCGAATTTGCCCGCGACCGAGTTCACCTCGGGCGGCTCGTCGGTATCCAACATGTCGTGTCCTCTCTCCTGGTGGGCGCGGCAGCCAGCGTTCAGCTGGTCGGTTTCCCGAACTCGGCTTCCTCCATCGCGCGGTAGGACGCCTCGGTGGGCAGGTCGAACGAGTCGATGGTGTAGGGACGGGTCCCCTTGTATTCCATCTCTTTTCGCAAACCGAGCCGGGACTTGGCGTGCGCCAGCCGTGCGATCCGCAAGATCTCGGCGGCCAACCAGGCGTCCCCGTTGTCGCGCGCGTCATCGGTGATGTGCAGGCCGACCACCTCACCATCGCGCGCGCACGCGACACCCACGGTGTGATCGGGATTGAACACCTCGTGGGTGTCGCTCCACCAATCCGGTCCCGCCGCAACGGCTTCCTCGCCGTAGTCGTCCAAACCGTCCGATTCGGGCAGGTGTGTGGTGGTCATCGAGTGCCTTCCGAATGTCGTTCGTCGAACTGCGCGAGCAACCCGCCCCACGCCGCGTCGTCGATGGTCATGATCTGCGCCAGCTGCCAGAATCGGGTCCCGAGGTACAACTCGGCGGTCCCGTCGACCGCGACATCGAGTTGATCGGGGCCGTCGGTGGCCGAATTGAAGGAAATGGTCGTGATCGGCGGCTGCTTGTCATCGACATTGATCATCGTGGCGCCGCCACCGGGGATAAAACTGTGCCGACAGCGCGGGCTCGCCGCGATCGCCACCGCGGCGCTGTTGGTGGTGAGCGTGATCTCCTCGTTCAACAGCAACTGCGTCACCCACGCGCGCGCGACCGTCTCGGGACGATCGGCATTGATCGAGAATGCCAGGGTGGCAGCAAGATTCAGCACCAGCACGGCCTGGCTCGTCGTGATGCCGACAATCAACAGCCGGCTCGCCGACCCGGCGGGATACGGCAGGTCGTCGGCGTCGATGGTTTCCACATCGGAGCCGACCCCCGCACCGGTCGCCGGGTGCACCGATACCGCGCCCGTCGACACATCGATGGTGTAGGCGGCCACCGGCCCCGACCTGCGGCCCGCCACACCCGCGAGGCGAACCAGCCCCTCGTCGTGCAACCACCGCACCGTGTCGGCGACAGTCACCCCACCGCCGGGATCGGTCACGACCCGTCTCCCACGCAGCACCGGATCGCCACAGCGTCAACACCGTTCACGCGGGTGCTGCCGTCTGCTCGTCCTCGGCCTTACGGTCCAGATCCGAGGGGTCGGCGCTCATCACCACGCGATACTGCCGTTCCGCGTCGGCCGTACTCTCCCGGATCGACGCCATGATCTCGGTGACAAGTTCGGGCGAGTCGAAATGATCGGCGGTACCCGGCGCAAGATACAGCGCGGTCAGCCGCCCCATCGCGTCGACCTCGGGGATCACCATGCCGCTCGGCGACGGTCTGCGCGCGCGAATCGCATCGATCCGCTCGCGCATATCGGCGATCCGGTGTCGCAGATCGCGGGCCGCGTCCAGGGCGGCCTGCACCTCGGGGTGGATATCACTCATGCGCTACCTCCGGAAGGAGTCGGATTCGGGGTGCC
Source organism: Nocardia callitridis (assembly GCF_039543305.1). Lineage (NCBI taxonomy): Bacteria > Bacillati > Actinomycetota > Actinomycetes > Mycobacteriales > Nocardiaceae > Nocardia > Nocardia callitridis. Next base: position 33,302 of record NZ_BAABJM010000005.1, read on the forward strand.
GGTGTTCGGCGTCAGCGGGGTTACCGTGGGGGCGATCGACGGGCGCTCGCCGATGACCTGCTCGGTATGGGGTGTGTCGTCGACATACATGAGGCGATCGGGATGCCAGGCGACCACCCGGTTGCGGTCGTTGTTGTTACCGGCACCGGCGCCACCCATCCCCGGTCCCATCGGCATATACGGCATACCGGCCCCACCCCGTGCCGCCGAGGAATTCCCCGCCGAACCCGACTGCAAGGGTTCGATCACCGGCGTTCTCGGCAGACCTGCGGCGCTCGCCTGCGAGGCGTTGGCCGCCGCGACCATGGGCATCGGGCCACCGGCGAAGGTCTGCGAATCCGACACCGGCGCGCCGATATCGCTGATACCCATCGACGAACCGATACCGCCCGGCGAACCATAATCCGTCGGGAAGCCGTCCGCGTCGTAGCCGTAATCGTCCAGGCCGTAATCGGAGTCGTCGGCCGAGCTGGACGCGAGGTCGCCGCCCGCACCGGCCATAGCGCTCATCAACGCGGGCAACATCGCGTTCAACATGCTGCTGTCGCCGGACTCCGAGGAACCGCTGCCGTTGCCCGTGGATTCGGCGCCGGACTCGCCGTCGCCGTCACCGGTGACCTTCGAGTTCACATCGGTGGTGTATCCGGCGATGGTCTCGGCCGAGCGCGCGTTCTGCTCCTCGAATTTCGCCAACGCCTTCTGGATGCCGAGCTCGTTCTTGGAACGCATCGCCGAGACGAGTTCCTTTCTGGCGGCGATGATTTCCTGCGGCGTCGGATGCTTGGCCTTCGCCGCGCGGAACGCGTCACCGTAGGCGTCGATCCCCTCGGCGAGTTTGCCCAATCCGGTACCGAGCTGATCGAGCCAGCCACGGTATCCGGCGAGCTGGTCGGATGCGGCGCTGCCGACCGGCGTCCAGTGCTGCAATGCTTGCGACGCGGTGTCGATACCGCTGATCGCCTCGGTGTGAAAACCACCGGCGTACTTGCGAATCGACTCGGCGAATCCCGCAGCCATCGAGGGGCCAGGCCCGGCGTGCAACTGTTGTGCGAAGGTCAGCGGGTCAACCGAACCCCCAGCAACGCCCGAGGGCATCGTCGGCACCTCGCGAGGCGCGAAATTCTGCACCTCACCCACCGGATTGGCAAGCAGGTCGCCGCCGCTACCGCCGACGGTGCGCGCACTGCGGTCGTCCTCGTCGGTGTAGGCGGCCGCCGACGCACCCACGTTGTGTGCGGCGCGTTGCACCTTGTTCAGCATGTCGCTCACCCCGTTGAACAGGTTCGCGGCATGCGCGTTGAGCTGGGGCACCGCCTCCGCCGAGATCGGATCGGCGCCCGCGGGCACCACCCAGCCCTTCGGCAAGGCCGCGCCGGTGTCACGTGACATGCGGGCCAGCTCAGCTGCCACAGCGACCAACTGCGCGGGATCGACATTCAACGCCATCGCGGTCTCCTCCCGTCAACCGAATCATGCGAGGGGCTCAACCGATTCACGCCGGAGCCGTGAGTGCGGGCGCCGCGGCGTCGATGCCAGGGTCGCCGCCGGTCGGCGCCGGTGCGGTCTGGTCCTGTGCTTCGGTCATCTCGATGCCGTTCGGGTGGGCGAACCCACTGAAATCCATCGACTCTTCGGCGAACATGTCACCGGTGAACGGCTTCATCTCACCCTTTACCACCACTTCCAGCGGCTGGTCGGGGCCGAACGACACGATGATCGCGGTGCGCTGACCGGTGTCGGCCTCGCCGCTCGACGCCGAACTGGAAACGTCCTTCGCCGCGACGATCGCACTGCGCTGACCGCTGTCGAAATCGCCGCTGGACGCCGAATCCGCTGCCTCCCATGTCACGACGTCGCCGGTCATCAACTGCGAAGGGTCGACAAGGACACCGATCTGCTTGTTGTCGGTCCACTTGGCCGACGTCTTCTCGTAGGCCTGGCGCGCGTCGGTCGCCGACTTGTTGAAGAACGCCGCGTCCAAAGCCTGCGCGACCACCGGCGATACCCGCTGCGTGCGGCCGTCCGGGAAGGGGTATTCCACGCTGCCGTCCGGGCCGGGCGTACGACCGGGTGCCCCGCCGGTCGGCTGGGACGACGAGGAGTTGGGCGGCGGTGCGGAATGCGCGGGCGCGGCCGGGGCTGTCGACGGCGCGGCGGGTGCCGGACTCTGTGGCGCCGCTTGCACCGGCATCGGCGCATGGTCCAGGGGATCCAAATCCCTCGCCTGGTCGTCCGTGCCGGGACGGTTCATCATTCCCTGCATCGCCTGCATCATCATCATCTGACTCATCATGTCGCCCATGCCACCCATGCCGCCGTCCGACGACATCGGGGTCTGCATCGCGGCAGGGTTCGTCGCGGCCTGATTCTCCAGATTGTCGATCGCCCGCGAGATGTCGTCGTTCACCCCCGAACCATTACTCCCGTCGATCCCGTTCGGGTCGGTGAGATCACCGGGATCGTCGGCCCCGATGTCGGGCATGTCGGTTTCCGGAAGTTCCGGAACTCCAGGCGGGTCGACGGGGTCGGGAAGACCGTTTGTGCCGTTGGGATCGTTCACGACCGGGTCGGGAGTCGTCACTGCCGGCGGAGTTGTCGGCAACTGCGGTACATTTGGCGGCTCTGCTTGTAGTTCTTTGACCACCCCTTGGAGGCGCTTGATTTCCTTCTCCAGCTCCGCCATCTTGTCGGTCTCTTTGGAAACGTCGTCAGCGACGTCTTGATTGGCTCCACGCGCCTCGTTCAATTTGGCCTCGGCACCCTCGTATGCCTCGGTCAGAAATGACACGATGTAGTTGTTCTCACTCACCCCTTCGGGCGGCACTGTAGGGGCAGACTCGCTGATCACGTCGATGAAATTGTTTATCTCGATGCGTCCCGCATTCGAGATTTCCTCGGACTTCTTTGCCAGTGGCGCGAGGGACTTTTCCGACTCCTGAACATCGAGAATCGCTTGGTTCAGCGTCAAGGCGACGGAGGCATAGTTGCGAAACACGTCGGAGCTATCCACGAGCGGGCCCATTGTATTTGGCAACTGTGGAGCATCGTCCTTCGTCGGCGGCGGAGTCTTCGCCCCCTTACCGAAACTATCGAAGGCCTTTTTGAAGAAATCAGGCATACTGAGATAGAAAACGTTCACCCAGCTTGCGAAATAATACTCCTCAGGATAATCGTCCGAGTTCATATCGGGGATCAGAATTTTATGCATTTCCATCGCCTACTCCTCATTCCGAAGTAGGCTCGAGTATTCTGGTCGGCAGTACGTCGGGTCTCTCTTTTTTCGACGGCGTGAGGAAATGGCTGGCGGCGGCCGCGGTTACACCGGATCCCACACGACTCGCCACACTGCGACCGAGCACATAGCCTCCGCCAGCATTGACAGCGGTCCGCGTAGCCGCGCTCGCGCCAAGCCTGGAGACTCCGGCACCGATCAATCGGGCTGCCCCCCTCCCCAACGGCCCGCCGACAGCACCCGCAACACCATCAATGAGACCGGCCTGGATACCTTTCGTCACGCTCCCGGTTTGCACTCCGGTCCAAATTCCGCCGACGGCGGCGCCTAGCAGGGGACCGACCACCACCCCTGCGCCTGGAATCAACCCGCCGGCGACGGTCACCGCCCCAACAGTGATGTCCTTCCAGGGGATACCGAATAATCCCATGGGTCACCTACCCGCTGACAATCGAACAGTGGAACCTGTCACCCGAAGCTGCTCGCCGAGCATCCTGCCGATGTCGGCGAGACGGCCGAAACCCGCCTGACCTCTGTGTGTCATCACCGGGTTCACCCTTCCGATCGAGCTCTCGACATCGGCAACGAGGCCGCGCAGCGACAGCCTCTGCGCTGAGCTGTTTCTCTCGCCCCAAGTATCAAGGCTTCCCAAATATGGGAGCCTTTGTTTCGGCGCAGAGAGGCACGATGGTGTTCCCGAGATACCAAGCACGATGTACCGGAATTGGTGTCGCCGGCGGTTTTCCGGGCTGTCGGTCTCGATCGAGGGAGAACTACCGGGTATGAGCCTCCGCCACCGTCGACCCGACCACACACGGACACTCGACGCAGCTTCATCGCGGCCGCGTACACCTGGCGGTGCACAATGACAGTGCCGGTCGGAGTCGAGACCGACTTCGCCGATCCTGATGCGGACGAGACAGCGGATACGGCGGTCGAAGGCGAGGCAGGCTCGCCCAGCCCGGTGACACCGTGGTCGGACAAGCAACAGCGCGATACGCAACCCAAGTTGGGTCCGCCGACCACGGCACCGGGCGCCAACGGCCAACCGCAGCAGCAGAATCCGCCCGCGTCGGCGCAACCCACACCTGCTCCGCCCGGCACGCCAGCACCGGGTTCGGGAACCGCTGCCGCGCCCCAATCGACCCCGGCGCCCGCACCAGCGCCGGGTGTCGCAGCAGGACAACCGAATCCGCCGCCCGTCGTCGCGGCACCCGCCACGACCGCACCGCCGCCGGAACCCGCGGCGCCACTGGTGGACCCGGACATGATCAGCGCGTTGGCTCCCGCCGCGATCAGCGCGGGCACCATGGCCATGGGGATGCTGCCGATGATCGCGTCCGCGCTCGCGGGGCTCGGCAGCGGCGGGGGTTCCGGTAACGGCGGTGGTGATACCGGTGAGGCGGCCACCGGCGCGCTCTCGCCGGAATCCCAGAAGGCCCTCGAAGTACTCAAACTGCTCAAAGACGTGTACGGAGACGGCGAAGCCACCAGTCCGGAAGTCAAGGAGCTTCGTAAAGAACTGGGCGTCAACGAGTCCGGTGCCGGAAGTAGCAGCGGCACCACCGCCAGAGCGGTCAAGGCCAGGCAGCTCTATCAAGCCAATGCGCACACCGCGTTCAACAACCTCGACAACCAGTTGGCTCGTTATGTCATGCGGATCGCCGGTGACAACAAGGTCGACAAGAAGGCCGTCGTCGCACTGCTTCGCGAGGTCAATGTCGCACTGGCCCAACTCGGCACCGAGGCGTACACCAAGGCCGGGCAGCAGAAGGTACATCAGATCCTCGCCGCCGCGCTCGCCAAAGCGCAGGCCATTGTCTCCGGCGGTCAGGCCAGTTCCGCCGAGACCGCCAAGGCGATCAAGTTGCTCACCAATCAATACCTGTACAACATCGCCGGTCAGAAATACAACGCCGGAATCACGACAGGGACGGGCTCGGGTTCGAATTCGAGCACATCGTCGGCCGCCAACGCCGCGATCCAGGTCGCGCTCGGCAAGCTCGGCGTCCCCTACGTATGGGGTGGGACAGGACCGAACTCTTTCGACTGTTCGGGATTGATGCAGTACGCCGCGGCCAAGGCGGGTGTCAAGATTCCTCGGGTCGCCGACGATCAATTCGACCAGCTGCCCCAGGTGAATCCGGCGGACATCCGGCCGGGCGACCTCATCTTCCCGAACAGTTCCTACAAGAACGGCGAATTCGGCCACGTGATGATGTATGTCGGAAACGGGCGTTGCGTAGAGGCGCCACACACCGGGGCAAACGTTCGAGTGACCAACTTGCCCAGTGGATACCGCGCCACACGCTGGTCGTAGCCGAACGAATTCGATTCAGTACCCCACGTACGAGCCGCCCGAACGCAGTTGGGCGATGCCAGGCACGTTCTCGACCGAACCGTAACGATCGATCGAATAACGCACGCCCGCGATGATGTTGTCGACCGGATTCCAGATGTCGCGGTGACCGGGCAGCGCGTGGGCGTTGAAGGTGGGGTCGATGGTCTGCATCAGCCCCTTGGACGGAATTCCTTTGGCTGCGTTGCTGTCCCAGAGATTGATGGCGTTCGGGTTTCCCCCGGACTCGTGGTGGATGATCGCGGCGATATCCGCCGGGTTGATCCGACTGGTGTCGTAGCCGTTGTCCCGCAGCACCCGCATGGCCTCGTTGACCCACTGCCCCAGCTGCCCGGAGGGGCGTGTCCCTGGCGGACCTCCGCTTGCCCCGTGCGCCGTCGCACCCGAACGACGTGACGGGCGTGGGCGCGCGGGCCGCGAATCGCGCACATACCGATCCGCCAGTCCCGCGACCCGATCCGCGGTGATCCGCGACGCGGCCTGGCCCTGACCGACCACAACACCAGCGCGTTGTAGCGCATTACCCAACGCGGCGTTCACCATTTGACGTCCCGCCGCTGTATCCGAGACGTTGCCCAATGCGGTGAGAGCGGTGTTCACTTCGGCGATGATCGCACCGAGCGCCGCGCGTCCCCGCACCGTGTCGTCCACCGCGCCATCGAGGATGCGTGCGAGCTCGGCATTCATGGACCCCACCGCGCTCACCTGCCCCGCGCGCTGCGCGCCGCCAGCCGCGTACTCGGACCCGAGCGCGCCATCCCACGCCACCGGCCCGGTCGGCCTGCCGGCAGCTGCCAGAGTCGGCGGTGCGTGCGGCTGTCCGGAGTCGGCGGTGGGGGCGCCGTCGCCGTAGTGCGCGGCCATCATCGCGAGCGCGCCGAGCGCGGCCGCCGTCATGGGCAGCTGCGCACCGGGCATTCCGCCGACGTCCGTCCGCGGTGCGGGCGCCGAGGCGCCCGCGGGAGTGGGTGATACGGCGGTGGGCGAGGCCGCGGCTCGGGTGGCGGTCGCGGCATGGCCGACGGCGCCGGAAGGCCCCGCGGTGTTCGTCGCGGCCGCGGGCGGCGTCGGCACTCGCGAGGACCCCTTGCGAGCCGGCTGCTTTCGTGGTTCGGCAACGGTGGCCCCCGGCCGAAAGTCGCGGGGCGCGTCGTCGCGCCGCGGTGGCTCTTCTCGGTTCGGTGGCGGCATCAGTACGGCCGGTGTGCCCCGCCGAACACCGACGGTGCGCGACGTTCGCTGGTCTGGCACCGACGATCCGCCCGTCCAGGGCAGGGCGCGAAACAACGAGCGTGCACCCGTGCCGCCTCCGCCGCGAGCGACGGTCTCGCATTCACGTTGCCCCGCCCAACACTCGCTTGACGCGCACGTCAGGGTCCGCGGGAATCGCTTGTTCGGTCATCGTGGCGGTTGCCGGATCGCCGGTGACCATCGCGGAACCTCCGACCGCGATTCCCACGCGGGTCGGCCGGTGCGCGCGGTAGTCCCAGAAGATCAGATCACCAGGCGACACCGCGGAGATCGCTACCCGCTGACCACAGACACCCTGTGCGGCAACAGTGCTCGGCAAAACCACCACTGAACTCCCGGCTACCTGCCCACACGATTCGCGACCCGTTTCCGGAGCCAGGCCAGCAGCGGTTTCGGCACCGGCATCGACACCGGTCCCGGCCGACTGTGCGCACCGGCCGGTGACACTGGCGTTCGAGGCTCGATAGATCACCGACCGAACCATGGTCGCCGAGTCCGTGTTGGCCCCCGAAATCGCTTCCCGGAGTGCGAGTTCGCGCGCACACTCGGCGGCCGAGCCCGTGTTGGGGTCCAGCAGCGAAGGAAGTTGGTACGGCGCCTCGCTCATCGCCGACACACACGAGCGCTGCCAGTCGGTGACATTCGCATCGCCCTGCTCGATCTCCAAGGCCGCGTACGGATTCGTCGTCGGAGCGGTAGACGGGCCGAGGGCCGCGGTTTCCCGTGCGACCGCGCGTTCGGGGAGCGGCTGCTCCTGTACGGTGCTCGAGGGGTCGGGGCCGACAGCACTGTCGCACTGGTAACTGAAATCCGTTGCCAGGGAGGAGGTCGTCGTGCCCGCGATCAACACCACGACCATGGATATCCCGAGAAAGGCGACAACGATCGCGATCAGCAGCCACACCCACGCGGGGACCAACGCCAGAAAGAGATAACGGCGAAGCATGCGAACCTTTCTCGAATGTCGGCGTCAACAGCAGCGGAACCCTCGAGTTACCGGAAGCGACGGTCCACCTCTCCCATCGTCGAGGACCACCTGCGATGAAACTGCACGTTGGGTGGGCCGGTTTTCGGCACAGACATCGAAGCCCACGGCGTGGTCTTGAGCCCTGACGCATCCCGGTCGACCTCTACCGGTAGGGCAGTTGAGGTGCGCACGTCCCGCAGCGCATCGGGATTCGAGACGTCTGCCATGAATGTGCGCATCGCACTGCTGTTTCTGGCGGCGAATTCGTTGCCGATCCATTGATTGAGCCTACTTGCAGCCCTTTGTCGTTCAATAACATCCCCTCCGCCCACCTGCTCCAATAGAGTCCCTGCCACGTTCGTATGGTTACCGGATCCAACCTCTTGCAAGAGCTTCATTTTTTCTTTGGTGGGGTTTCGCATGAAGTCATTCACAAAGTCGCGTTCCGGACCTTCATTACGTCCGTTGTCCAACGTCACGCCGCCGGCCTTGTTTCGCCGGAATACTTTTGATGCCATTTCCATCGTCGCGAAGTCCGCAGCCACGGAATCAGGGTCTCCCCCTTCGCCGTACATCAGCTTATGAGCCGAGGCTTGGGACCGTTTCACGGCCGCAACCAGGAACGAAAGATCCTTGTCCGCCATAGTTTCATCTTCAGCGGCTGCGGCAACCACGCCACGAGACCGAATCGCTCGGTACATCACCTTCTTTTTCCTGAACCCCGCACCGTCCATCGCGCCGAAAGTATCAGGAAGCAGGCCCCCGACATCCAATACGGCCTGCACGGCCGCGGCAGCGCCTCGGACGCTATTGATCCCTCCGTTTTCTTTCGCGGCCTCTTTGGCCGCCATCCTGTAGAGCAATCTGTTTTGCACTGCCATACCCGCCGCGCCGTGCATCCCCGAGAAATCCCGACTCATCCCCATTTCTTTCGCAAGTTTATGCATCCTGGCCTTCTGCCGCGCCTGCGGGTGCCAGAACCCAGGAACCCCGCCGGCCAACCATTCCGTCGGCGGCGAGTTCGAAATCGTACTCGCCGCCCCGAGAGTCGCCAGAAAACCGAGGTGCCCCTTGTTCGACGCACCGATATCGCCCATGCCCAAAGCAGTCCCCCCACCGCCACCGGAACCCTTCTGCACTGCCCCGCCGTTCTGAATCGCCAACGCGAAGCGGTTGGCCACCCAGTCATTGCCCTTGTCGATACTCGCGCTCAACCGCTTCAGCTGCATAATGGCGATGATTTCGAAGATCGCCCCGATGACGAACACGGCCATCACCTGCCCCTTCGCCTGCGCGAACAGGTCGGCGAGCACCAGCTCCCAGATGCCGAGGAAGATCACGAAGGCGGCCATGCGTCCCGCCGAGATGAATCCGTGCACGACACAGCGCACGGTGAAGGTTTGGGTCGGGCCGTAGATGAAACCGCCCGCGGCGAATCCGAAGATACTCAGGAATCCGTAATAGATCGTGTCCAGCGCGGCCCAGATCACCTTGATCGCCAGATAGGCGCCGAACAGCAGCAGAATCAGCCCGGAGAGCAGCAGCAGGATACCCGCTCCGATCTGGCCGAAACTCGGATTGTCGGCGGCCTCGAACGCGGCGCGGTCACCGCAGGATTTCAGTCCGCTCTTCACCCGGTCTTCGTCACCGGCTTTTACCCCCGCTGACCACGCGGCCCTGCACGCAGGACTGCTGTCGATCACGTGCCCGAAGTTCCAGACCTGCAACGGCTTTCGCGCGAAGTTCTCGGCCATGTCGGCCTGCATCGAGACAACGAGTTGATTCGGGTTCGGATTGCTGTTGCCGTTCAATCCCGCCGCGACCGAAAGGCCGAGGTCGCGGCCCTGCGCCAGCAGACCGTGCGGCGCGAGCGCCTCGGCCAACGGCGCCGCGAGAAATATCGGCCCGAACAGCGCCACCACTATCATCGTGACGATCTGGGTCACGGCCTTGGCGTGCAAGCCGCGGACGATGAACCAGCCGACGAAGAACGCGCCGATCGTCGCCGCGGCGGTCAACACCACCGTGGTGGCGACTTGCCCGGCCAGGGCGTGTGCGACGCCTTCCAACGGGCCGCTGATCAGTTTCAACCAGCCGAAATCCATGGTGTCGGTGGGCAGCCAGGTACCCGTGGTCACCATGACCAGCCAGATTGCGAACAGCACCCCGATGAACAGCGAAAGCCCGAAATTGCCAGGGTGCAAAAGGCTTCCGTGGTTGGTCGTGAACATGTAACTCGACAGTGCGACGCCGTCGTGGTCTTTGATGTCCATCCAGCCGAGCGCGCTGTTGGCGGCCGACGCGGTCGACCCCGCGGCCGACGTCGAATCCGCCGACGCCGCCACGGCGAGCAGGCCGGGACACACGAACAGCGCGATCAGCGCGATCACCGCCCACACCGCCGCGCGCCGACGCCGCGTCTGCCCGACCCACACCCGGCACCGATGAGCCACCGCGGTCGGGCGCCAGTGCTGCGGATCCCATTGCACCGCGGCCCCCGTGAAACCGAAGTCCGGCGAACTCATGGCGCGACCGGTCGTCTCGCCAGCGCTGCCGCTGAATTCGGTGTGCTGGTGATCGCGGCGGCACGATCCGCCCGCGCCGGTCCGAGCACCTTGCCTCGACCGATGCGGTTGAGCGCGTCGCGCATGAACATCTCCCCGCGCCGTTCGTCTGGCACCTGCCGCCCGGCTCCTACCGGCGGCGAGGTCTCGTCGCGCAGGATCTGCAGCAGGTACGGCGCCTGCTGCAGATCGACTCCGAGCCACTCCAGACTGTTGCGCGCCAAGGTCTCGTCCCGCTGACGGAAAACGAACCGGTTCGGAATCAGATTGTGTGCCGCGCCTTGGAAGTCGGTGGCGGGGTCGTGGGAGGCCAACCCGATCGCGGCGAGGTGCTTACGACCATCCCTACTGAAGTCGGAGGTGACCGCCGAGCCCACCTGGGTCTGGGTGAAGTGGTGCGCCTCGTCGCCGACCAGCAGTCCGAACCTGCCGTTGTCGGAGAGAAACGCTTCGCGCGCGGCGACACCGACGAGTTCGTAGAGCGCGGTGCCGAGCCGTTTGGTGAGCGGCAGCCGGTTGTACAGGTGCGGGGTGGTCAGTTCTTCCGCCGTGGGCAGGGCGAGATTATGACTGCGGACTACGGTTGCGGCAGCGTCCAACCGCAAGGGCGGTAACGACGAGTCGAACAGCACAGGAACTCGCTCGATAACGGTGCCGAGACGTGAGGCGAGGTCCGCGTACTCGTCCTCACCCCCGGGAACCTCACGGAGTTTGCGTACGACATGGAACAGATCGAGCAGGCTCTTGATCCCGTGCTCGTGAATTCCCCTTTGGGACAGTAGATTACTTGCCGCAGCGCCCGCGCCAGAGGTCGGCGAGAGATCGAGCAAGGGCAGGATGGAGTCCAGCGCCCGTTCCCCAGCGACGCGCGGCTCGAACAGCCGCAACGGATCCAGCGACACGGTGGGATCGGCGAGATCGATAATGACCGCGTTGTCGATCGAGGACGCGAAGTGCTCCCACTCCCCCACCTGACTGCGGTCGATCGCAAGGAATTGTCCACCCATGTCGTGCACGAGCACAGCCATCAGTTTGAGGAAATACGATTTGCCCGAACCGAGTTCGCCGGTCACCGCGAACGAGGCCGACAGGTCGTGCAGCGCCGCCTCCATAATACCGAAATGGATCGGTTCGAAGTTCCCAGACAAGAGATTCACGCCGATCACCGGCCCGCTGTCGTCGCCGATCTGGCTGGAGGTGAATGGAACGAACCCCGCCCACATGTCCGAAGGGACGATGTGTGCGAAATCGTCGAACGCGCGCCGAGGCGGACTACCGGGCACCAGCATCGACCACAGGTCGACCTGCGCACCTACCGGTGTGGTCATGTCGACCTGAAAACGCTTGTAACGGCGCTTGATCGCGTTGACGGCGTCGATCGTCATCTCACGAGTGAACCCACCGACCGCGATAACCGTGGTGAACGACACCTCGGATTCACCACTGTTTGCCTCGAAATGGTTGTTGTACTCGCTGAGCATCTGCGCTTTCGACATCAGCGAGTTCTGCGCGAAGGACACCTCTTGATCGCGCTGATCCATCTGCTCGCCGAGTCTGCGCAGACTCAACTCGTTGTTCTTGGTCACCTGCTCGGCGGTTTTCGTCGATACGCGCATCCCCCAGTCGACGTTGACGCCCTCCAAACCTTCCAGCACATTGAGGAACTCACTGCCGCCGGGGAAAGTCATTCCACCATAAGGGAAAGAACGCGGTGTCAGCATTGCCTGATAGGACGGTTGGTACTCGGATTCGGGTTGTACCACTTTGATTACCGGGATAAACGACGGCCGAATCCGCCGGTTGCCGTCGGTGCGTGCGCCCTCGTCGAGCGCTGCCGACCCGAAGACCGCGGACGTGGCGTCGTCCAGTGCACCGACTCGTGTCGGCGCGACCGGATCTCCACCCGCCCCCCGAGTGAGATAGTGCTCCCACAACCACTGGAACATGGCTGCGGGGACGGGAACCGGTTCGAATTCGCCACCGATCCGCGACAGGACGGACTTCGCCTTCTCATCGTATTCATCGAGGTCGGCACGCGACAGCGCAGCCGCATCGATGGTGCTCGTGCTGCCGCGCCACAGTCGAGACAGCGCGGAAATCCCGGAATTGCTCGCACCCACCGGAATCGTTAGCAGAAATATCCTCGTCTGCGGCACGATCGACTTGACGCGTTCGTACGATGCGACGACTTCGTCAGCGTAATCATCACACTCGTCGATATCGACGCCCTCCACCATCTTGGTGAGGACATCGACGGTATTCAGCCGAGCCTGGATACCTAGCAGCAGGGAACCACCCGGCAAGTTGGTGACCAACGAGTGGTGCGCCATCTTCACGTCGTATTTGTCGGATGCCTTACGCAGCCCATAGCCGAGCGGGTTGATGAAATACGTGGCGGTGACCAGTCCTGAACGGGTGAATTGCAGATTTCCGCGTATAGCTGCGGTAGGCTGAAGATCCTCGTGCCCGAACGCCATCACTTCCCCCTTTCGAGCGAACCTGCTGCACTCGCGCCGAGTCTCGCCTCGAGATCTGCTCCACTACCTGCGCCGACTATCGCGAAATCCGGTCGGTCTGCGCCACCAGGGACCGAACCCGTGTCATAGTCGGGCAGAACAATAACGACCGATTCTTCGATAAACGTGGCCATCCTGGCAGATTCTGCATCAATCGGAACACCGGAGGCAGATACCGGTTTGGGGGATACAAGGAGCCGAACGATCCAGAAAATCCTCGAGGTAATGCGGACACCGGTGTACGGCACGAGCCCCATCGCAAAAACGCTCGCCACTGTAATCGCCAGACCCGTGATAAACGTTACGGCGGGATTGAATGGGAAGGTCATCGCACATATGGACGTGACAACTAGGATTCCTACACCAACCCCGATCTGGGGTAGAGTATAGGGCCCGAACGGGATTCTCTGCCCGTTCGGAGCCTTGCCGACCATGGTAGGGACACGTTTGATCGGCGTAAATACCTTGATTACCTGGACGGTCAACGATAACTACCGATCGGCTGATCGGGAACAATGATCGTCGAGTCGGATCTACCGATATTTGCCAGGTTCGGAAGCGACCAGAAAACCATAACAGCGAGCACGCCCGACGAACCGACGACAATAATTTTGACCGGGGACAATCTGGACTTTACTGCCTCCCCGATGAACACCCCCATACACCCGATCGTAATGACGATGACACCGCCCCAGCGAAAGAAGATCAGGACGTTGTACATCACCGCGCTCAAATTACCCATTAACCGGCCTCTCGTGGTTTCACTTCTGGGTGGCGGGCGGAATCTGAACCGCCGATGACAGCGCAGTACTGGTAGTCGCCGCCGCGCTCTCAGTGCTGCTGGCATTACCCCTTCCGGGGTCCTGGTTGGCGATCACCGACAATGGTTGCGACAGCGCGGGAATCGAATCCATGGACTGGACCTGCCACTGCCCGCCGTCACGAACAAGGGTCAAGGGGTATACCAGGGTCGCGGCGGTTGCGGACTCGGTCTTCGGATTGACCGTTGCCAGCACGTGCGCCACGGTTCCGTTCGCACCACACCCCGAGTCGTCAGCGGTCACCGTGACACCGTCGAGTCCGGTGAACGGGGCGGGCCGCAGCGCGACGATGGGTACACCAAGCGCCGTGTACCGCCCGACATCGCCGGTGCCGGTGAGGAATGTCGTGAGAAACCCGGAGGTCACCTGAGCCAGAGGGGTCTCGCTCGAGCAGGGCGAGTCGTACACCGCACCGAGGTCCTCGCCTCGAGCGGGCGGCTCTACCATCGCAGGCAGCGCCATAGCCCGTGGTCGGCCACCAGCGAGAACAACTGGTACGCGGTAATACTCGTGTAGTCGCTCCGCCGCCTGCTCATCTTTCGCGGTGCTCTTCGCGCCGGTGGTCGCATGGGTCGTCGAAGCACCGGCGCGCGTGGTACCAGTGTCCGTACCGCCAGCGTGATCGGTCACTGAGATCGTCGCCGACCAGACCTCGAGCCCGGCACCGGAGACCTCGCGCGACAGATAGATCACGGCAGGATCGGACACCTCTTTGCCCTTCGACGGCAAAGACACCTGCGGCACGGTAACGAATTCCGCCAGCCGGTCCTGTTGGCCCGCTGCGGCACCGAGATAGGTAACCACGAACCGCTCGGCGAACGAGCCGACCAATTGCGCATGGCCGATCGCCACTGTCGCCGAACCATCCACCGGAGGGGGCGCATCCGAGGTGAACATACTGAAAATCGCGTGCCCGCCCCCGAGCACCGACAGCACAGCGAGCACAGCGAGCACAGCATTATCGCGCCGTCTACGGGCCGCCATGCGACGGAGCAAGGCTTGGCCCGAATCCGCCTGTCCAGCAACTGTCCTCACTCTCGGAATGGTAGAGAGCACTACGGTCACCACGGCGCTCGATCGCTCCCACCGATGGGAATACTCGCCGGTAATACCTCAGTAGGCGGGGCTATGTTTCCTTCGACCCGCCAACCAATGCCGCAATTGCTCGTCATAACCCACGGGCGCGCCACGTTGTCTGGATTCCGAGGCGGGCCGAACCTGGTCGAGGACCGGGAAATTATCGGCGATCCGCACCAGCTGCGCGATGGCCAGCTGACTGTTGGCATAGCCGGGATAGGGGTAGAGCAACAACGAGGTCGGCGTGTATCCGCCGCCGTAGTCGAGCGCGCGAATCGTGACACCCGCGGTATCGCCGGACCGCAGCCGCGCACCCAGTTCCACCAACCGGGGGCGATCATCCTGATGAAAGACATCCACCGGACGGAACAGGTAGTCCCAGCGCACCCACGGCGCGGGATCGGTGAGCCAGTGCGAAATGCTGGTGTGCTCAAGCTGGACGACGGCGAGGTGGGTTCCGGCGCGGCGGTGGGCTTCGCGCAGGCCGACTCGTTCGAGGGTCGGCCACTCGGCCGGGGTGTCGGCGGAGGTGACGTCTTCGATCAACCACCATGCGCCTCGGGTTCTTTCGTCGTCGCGCGCTCGAATGGTGATGCGCCACTGCCCCGGCGGACGTCCCGACCAGTCGGTGACCGCCACGTCGAACTGGAGCTTGGCGCCCGCGCGGGGGCCGTAGAGCAGATCGAGCACCTCGGCGTGGCCGTCGAAGGTCGGCATCTGACGAAACAGCTCGGCGATCGACATTCTCGGCACGTACCGTTCGGCCGATATCCCGGGCAAACGGGTGCTGCCGCTGGGCAATTGGAGGGTTTGCGTTTCGAGGTCCCAGATCGCGCCGACGGCGGCGTTGGACTGCGGCACCGATTCCGAAGCGGGACCCAACCACATTCGCATCGCGTGCACATCGCCCGCCGGGCCGAAGACCGGCCGCAGTTTCAGCAGGTGCGGCCCCGAGCGCGAGGGAATCTCCAGATCCAGCTCCTCGGCCCGCTCGCGCGCCGTCTGAACGGCCTCGGCGATCGCCGAGGTCGTGAAGGTGTCGTAGACCGCGGGAGTCTTGGACAGTAGTCGTTGCACTACCCGCTGCCACCCGGCAAAGCCGCGCGGCGCCTCGCCTACCGACGCCACCGAGATCATCTCGGGCGTCAACGTTTCGATGGTCACCCACGGAATCACTGCGTCACTCGCATCGCACTCGCCCATACCAGCCGTTTCTCTGAACCCTCGTCCGAAGACGAGTCATTCTGTGACTTGGGCAATGTACCGTTGTTTAGCGGTTCGATCAAACGGCAATCTGATGTCGTACGTGTGTCAAGCCGGGTTTCACCAGGTCATCGCCGAGAAATGCCGCACGGAGCCGTCGAACGACTCGATGTTTACCCACCCGACGGTCAACGTTCATGCCTGGTCGGACCCGAGACGAACGAAAGGGTGACGTGATCGCGAAACCACGTCACCCTTCGTGTCCACGGCAACCAGCCACTCGACACCCGAAATACGTTCCCGCACAACGGATAACCGGCACTACGCGCGGTGTCAGGCGGGTCGAGTCAGCCCTGTGCGGATAATCCGAGCACGCCCGCACCCGCGAGAACGCCGAGATCACCGAGCTGGGAAGGCACTACCCGCAGCCCGGGCAGGAAGCTGAGCCTGGCATGGGTCGCCACCGCCTCGTTCAGCGGCTGCCACAGCGCGGGCCCAGCCTGCGCGAGATCGCCGCCGACGACCACACGATCCAGATCGAGCAACGCGGCGACCGAGGCGATCACGCGACCGAGCGCCGTTCCCGCCCGGCCGAGCGCGGCACGCGCCACCTGGTCGCCCGTCGCCGCCGATGCGATCAGCTCCGCGGATGTCGTTGCCTGCCAGCCCTGTTCGCGTGCCCACCGAACGACGGACGCGGCACCCGCCACGGCCTCCAAACACCCACGCCCCCCGCATTCACACTGGTCGTCGAAACCGGGGGCGATCATGTGCCCGATGTGGCCGCCGTTGCCCGTCCTGCCGACGGCGACGAAACCACCGACCATCACCCCGGCGCTGATCCGGTCGGAGACGATCAACGACAACGAATCCATGACCTCGGTGGTCATCCCGAAGTTCCGCTCGGCGAGCGCCTGGCACACCCCAGCGAATCCCAATTGCACCGAGGCGGAGGGGAATACCTTGCCCACCGCCTCGACGATCGCGAAGCCCGTACGCCACTGCGCGATCTCCGAGGGGGCGACAACCCCCGCAGGCATATCGATCGGCCCGATCGAGCCGATTCCGACGCCGGTGACCTGGTCGCCGCGCGCCGTCTCCAGCAGCAGGTCACGACACCTGGCCCACGCGTCGCTGGTCGGCAAGGCGATACGCCGGACGCTGTCGGGGTCGTCGTCCTCGATCCGACTGGCGGCGAAGCCCTTCGTCCCGATCTCCAGCGCGAGCGTGGTCATGCGTCGACCCTCAGCACACGCGGCGACGACACGCGAGACGCCGTCATCCCGCCTCGATTCCGGTGCGCTCCAGCGGCCGCCCGAGCACGATGTGCCTGCGTGGAGCCGCGAGCGCGGGGCCAGCACGCAACGGTCGGGAACCATTGCGGATGATCCGCATCGGACGCTTGTGACCCACCGGCGTCACGCGGTGTCGGTCCAGGTTCTCGACGATCGTTCCCGAGTTGTCGTAGGCCACGCCCGCCCAGATCATGGCGCGGGGGCCGTCACCGCGCTCGATGAGCTCTCGCACCAGTTGCGTGCACTGCGCGGCGAGCGGGCAGCTCCCGCAGACCTGAACGGCGGCGTGCCAGGCCTCGGGGCTTCCCGTGTCCATGTCCCAGTTGTCCGGAGCATCCGCACACGGCGGACGTTGACTGGATTTCGCGCGACTGGCGACGGGCCGGTTGTTCGACCGTTCGGCGGCGGGAATCGCGGGCTCGCGGGGGGTAGTTGAAACCTTTGCTACTACAGAGGTTTTGGGGGAAAGCGGAACGATCCGCGTAATGCTCATAGCCATCTCCGGGGACGCCGAGGGCACGCGGCGAATCCGCTGCGTGTCCCATGGATCGGGTGGTCATCAGGGCTGCTCGACAGTCCCCGGAACCCAGCCGTGAAGAGCTGGTCATCGCACGTTAGCCCACGGTTGTCCGCGCGGCAAGCTTATGTGCTCCCAAATAACGGCTCGTTGACCTGTCAGCAACTTAACGCTATCGTCGTAACGGTACGTTATCGAACGGTTCATTTTTGACGGGGTCATAATTATGGTTACCTGGTAAACATGGCTGCAGACTCTGAATTCACGATTGATGAGCTCGCACGGGCAGCCGACACCACCGTGCGCAGCGTCCGCGTCTACCACGAACGCGGACTGCTGCCCTCACCCGAAGTGCGTGGCCGGATCGGCTATTACGGTTCCGACCACCTCGGCCGGCTACAGACGATCAGTCGTCTGCTCGGCCGGGGTATGAAGCTGAACGGGATCAGGGAGTTGCTCGAGGCATGGGACCGCGGCGACGGACTCGCCGACGTCCTCGGCGTCCGCGATGCCGAAGACTCCCTGGCGAGCATCGGCGCGCCCGACGGCGCGGAAGGCGACGGCGAGCAAGCGCAACACGAGCACTCCGAGCTGCCCGAATACGCCAGGCAGGCACTGGCCAACAGCGACGACCCGCTCGAGGCCTACCGGGTCACCAATCCGCGCTGCTGCGACCTGGCGACCAGGCTCGCCGATACCGGCCTGCCGGCCGCGGATACCTTCCGGCTGATCGAACGACTCAGAACCGATGTCGACCGCACGGTCGACCGGTACGCCACCGAGTTGTTCTACCGACTCGCGGGGCAGTCCTACGAAGAGTCCGACCGAACGCCCCGCGACCGCGCGAAGTTGGAGACCGACCTCGCCATCGCGCGACTCATCGCCACCCGCGCCGCCGCCGAGCTGTTGGATCAGGCGTTCGCACGGCACTCCGAATTACCCGACCCCGCAACGTCCTCCGACCCGTCGGCGACCACCGATCCCATCCTGCGTGTCCCCGCCGAAGCACCCCAACCTTCGTCATGACCCGAAGGCACGAGTGATCGCGGCCATGTCGAAGTAGTCGCGCCACACGGTGATCGCGCCGTCGACGACCTCGAAATACCCCATCACCGGCAGTCGCGTCACCTTGCCGGCGCCGCGCAAGCTGTCGGTGCGCTCGTTCATCACGATCGACCCCGACGCCACCTGATGGTGGATCTCGAAGTCGATCGCGTCGAACGTCGCGAGGAAGCCCGCGATGAAGTCGCGGATGGCCGCGCGGCCGATCACCGGCTCCATCGGAATATTGTGGTAAACGGCGTCTTCGGCGAAGAAGTCGCTGATCCGATTCGGATCGGGGTCCGACCAGCTCGCGCACATCGCGCGGACCAGTTCGCCCTCTGTCTGCATGACCACACATCCTTTCCGCTGCCGGCGAACACCCTGTTACGCGCCAACCAGCCACCGATTCCGCGATAGTCAACCAAGCATTTGTTCGTTTCGGGCGGGAATCGACAGTTTGCCGGTCGGTCGCCTCCCGGCATCCGTGTGACCAGGCATAGCGCATCCTTCACACGCTACGCAGCGTGAATCATCGGCTATAACTCCTCGAAACAGCATTTTTCCCGAGGAAAGACCACTGGATATGCGATGTTTGCGAAGCATGACAGCTACCATCTGCCCGTGCGCAAGATGTATGCGGGCGCCCGCTTGCGGCGACTGCGCGAAGAACGCAGACTCACCCAGGCCGCGCTGGCCAAGTCGCTGGACCTCTCGCCCAGCTACCTCAATCAGATGGAGCGCGACCAACGACCGCTCACCATTCCCGTGCTGCTCAAACTCAACTCGACCTTCGACCTGGACGTCCGATTCTTCGCCGCCGACTCCGACGCCCGCCTGGTCTCGGACCTGCACGACGTGCTGATGGACACCGCCGGTGCCAACACCGCACCGCTCACCGAGGTCGAGGAACTCGCCACGCGCCAGCCCGAAGTCGCACGCATCCTCGTCGCGATGCACCGGCGACTACGCGCCGCCACCGACCAGCTCGATCTCTTCTCGGCCAGGATCACCGCGCCCGCCGACGCGCCGAGTATGCCCGCGCCCTCCGAAAACGTCCGCGACTACTTCTACGACCACCACAACCACATCCCGCAGCTCGACCTCGCCGCCGAACTACTCTTCGAGCAATCCGGTCTCGGCATCGGCTCACTCGACCGTCAGCTGGCCAGGGTCGCCGAGGAACGCGCGGGAGTCACGGTCCTCGTGCGCGGTGACGGCGCCGACACCAGCATCCCGAAACGTCACTATGACGCCAAGACACGCACGCTCACCCTCGCGCGACGGTTACGAACCGGACAGCGCGCCTTCCAGATCGCGGCCACCCTCGCCTACCTCCTCTACGGTGCCGAGCTCGATTCCGCGCTCGCCGAAACCCCTTCGCTCACCGGCGAATCCCGCACCCTCACCAGAATCGCGCTCGCCCATTATTTCGCCGGCGCACTGGTACTGCCCTACGGGCGGTTCCTGCGCTCGGCGGAGGAACTGCGCTACGACATCGACCTGCTCGCGCTCCGTTTCGAGGTCGGCCACGAAACCATCTGCCACCGGCTCAGCACCCTGCAGCGGCAAGGACAACGCGGCGTCCCGTTCTTTTTCATCCGCACCGACCGCGCGGGCAATATCTCGAAACGCCAGTCCGCGAACGCATTTCACTTCGCCAGAGTCGGCGGCAGCTGTCCACTGTGGGTCGTGCACGACGCGTTCGCCCACCCCGGCCGCATACTCACCCAGGTCGCCGAGATGCCGGACGAACGGCGCTACCTGTGGATCGCCCGAACCACCACCGCCAGCACTGGATTCGGCGCGCCGCCCAGGGAATTCGCGATCGGGCTCGGCTGCGATATCGAATACGCCGACCGCACCGTCTACGGCGACAACCAACCACTCGACGACCCGGCGGCCGCCGTCGCGATCGGCGCCGGCTGCAAGATCTGCGAACGTGCCGCCTGCCCACAACGCGCGTTCCCGCATCTGGGCACCCCGCTCGCGGTCACCGAGCACACCGCGACCGACCTGCCCTATCCCCCGTTACCACGTTCACCGGTATCGACAGACGGTCAAGATTTCGCCAGATAATCCAAACGCTGCGCATCGACGGCGGCACGCATCATGCCCGCCAAGCCGGGATGCGCGCGTAGGCCGGGATCGGATTCGATGATCTGTCTGGCGAAATCCTGTGCCGCGGTGATCACTTCGAGGTCGTCGAGCAGCGAGAGCAGCCGCAGCGATCGCGTGGTACCCGATTGCGCGGCCCCGAGCACATCGCCCTCCCTGCGGGTACGCAGGTCGAGTACCGCCAACTCGAAACCGTCGGTGGTCGCCGCGACCGCCTCCAGGCGCGCCATCGCCGACCCGGTGGGCGCGGCATCGGTGACCAGCAAACACAGCCCCGCGTGCTTGCCGCGACCGATCCTGCCGCGCAGCTGGTGCAGCTGGCTGACGCCGAACCGATCGGCGTCGAGAATCACCATCACCGTCGCGTTCGGCACGTCGACACCGACCTCGACCACCGTGGTGCAGACGAGCACATCCAGTGCCGCGTCGTTGAACTCACGCATCACCTGATCCTTCTCGTCCGAGGGCAGCCGACCATGCAGCAGTCCGACGCGCACGTTCGCCAACGGACCGTCCCGCAGCGTCTCGAAAACCTCCAGCGCCGCCTGGGTTTTCGGGGTCTCCTTTTCGGCGGCGGCCTTCTTGCCGCGCTTGCCCGTCGTACCCTCCTCGTCGTCACCGATGCGCGAGCACACCACGTACGCCTGCCGCCCCGCCTCGACCTCTTCGATGATCCGGTCCCACGCGCGGTCCACCCATTTCGGATGTTGCTTGCGCGGCACGACCTTCGACGCGATCGGCGAACGCCCCCTCGGCAACTGGGTCAGCGTCGAGGTCTCCAGGTCTCCGAGCGTCGTCATCGCGATCGTGCGCGGAATCGGCGTCGCCGTCATCACCAGCAGGTGCGGGCTCGCATCCGCTTTCGCCTTGGCACGCAGCGCGTCTCGTTGCTCCACCCCGAATCGATGCTGCTCGTCGACGATCACCATGCCGAGGTCGAAGAACTCGACATTGTCCTGGATCAAGGCATGCGTGCCGATCACGATCCCCGCGTCACCGCTCACCGCCGCCAGCAACGCCGCGCGCTTGGTCGCCGCCGACATCGAACCGGTCACCAAGGTGAGCTGGGTCGAATACTCCGCGGCACCCAGCTCACCCGAGGTACCGAGGTTCCCCAGCATGGCGCTCAACGATCGATAATGCTGCGCGGCAAGCACTTCCGTCGGCGCGAGCAACGCGCATTGTTGACCGGCGTCCACCACCTGGAGCATCGCGTGCAAGGCGACGATCGTCTTGCCCGAGCCGACCTCACCTTGCAGCAGCCGATGCATCGGATGCGTGCGCGACAGGTCCGAGGAGATCTCGCCGATCACCTGGTGCTGTCCCTCGGTGAGCTCGAACGGCAACCGCTGCTCGAACGCCGCCGCGATCCCGTCCGCGCGCGGCGGGCACGCGCGGGCCTTCCGCGCCGAATTCTCGTGCCGTTGCTCGGCAAGCACCAACTGCAACGCCAGCGCCTCATCGAAACACAGCCGCTGCTCGGCCGCATCGATATCGGACTTGCGTTCGGGCAGGTGGATCAGCCGCAACGCATCCGACACCGGCAGCAGGTCGCGCTCGGCGAGCACCTGCTCCGGCAGCGGGTCCGCGATCGGGTCCAGCTGGTCGAGCACCTGACGCACGCAGGCGAGCACATCCCAGCTCTGCACCTTCGCGGTCGCGGGATACACCGGGATGAACTCGCGCTCCATGAACGAGGCATCCACTCCACCTTCCCCTTTCGCGCTCTGCGCCAGACCACGCAGGTGGCCGCCGCCGCGCACCTTGGTGAGCGCGGCGACCGAGTCGTCATCGCTCTCGGGCAGAATCAGATAGCCGGGATGGTTCAAGCTCCACTGGCCGGGGCGCCAATAATTGACGGTGCCCGACATCATCGCCCGCGAGCCCTCGCGCACCACGTATTTCACCTTGTCGCCATTGAAAAAGGTGACGTCGACGCCCTGGCCGGAACCGGTATCGAGCACCACCTTCAACAGCGAACCACGACGGTTGCGCATCGGTCGCAACTCGGCCTTGGTGATGCGCCCGATCACGGTGATGTGCGAGCCGTCCTCCGGCGCTTCCTCGGTGAGCGGCTGGCCGTGCGTGGCATACCGCGTGGGATAATGCCGCAACAGGTCCTCGACGGTGTGCATATCGAACGCGTCGACCAGCGACCCCGCCGCCTTGACGCCGAGCACATGATCGAGCCGATCACTCAGTGCCGCCATGCCTACTCCACTCCGATCTGCACCAGGTCGTCGGGCTGTCCCCCCGAATACACCGCTACCTCCACACCGGGAAAGCCGTGGCCGATATGCGCGGCCAGGCCCGAGGACAGCTCCGGCGGTGCGGTCGCGCCCATGAGCAGGGTGACCAATTCACCGCCGAAGGCGAGCATGCGATCGAGCAGCGTCACGCCCGCGGCGAACACCTCGCGCTCGATCACCACGACATCGTTGCCGACGAGTCCGAGCCCGTCCCCCGCCTCACAGGTGCCGACCATGGTGAGCGCGCGTTCGTTCGCGGCACGCAACGCACCCCAGCGAGTGGTCGCGGCGGCCTCCGACATGGCGAAGGTGTCGTCGACGGCGATGCGGCCGCGATCGTGGACAGCGAGCGCCGCGAGCCCCTGCACCATCGACCCGCTCGGCAACAGCAGGACGTCGCGGTGGGTGTCACGAGCCGCGACACCCACCGCGACCAACTCGTGCGCGGGTAACGCGCCATTGGGCAACACCAGCACCTCCCGATTCGGCATCGCGCGAATCGCGTCGAGTAGCGCGGGCGCGGTGACCGGCTCCTCGGCGCCGAGCACCACCGCACCAGAGTCCTGAAACAATGCCGCCGCGCCGTGCCCCGCGACGACCGCGAGCACCCCGCGATCGGCGGGCTCGTCGGGCGCGTCGGGTTGGGCGGGCGCGGCGCCGACCTCGACACCGCGGGAACCCGCCGTGGGATCGGCGACCACATTGGCCGTCTCCGATTGCGCCACCACCACATTCGCCGACACCTGCGCCAACCGCGCGCAGCGCTTGTGGTCTCGCCGCGCGTCGTCCGCCACACCCTGTGCGGCACCGGGCGCCACCGCCCCGGATGCTTTCCGTTCGACCGCATGACTTTCGGCGTGCGCACGGACGGGACCCGCCTCGTCTGACCGGGCCGAACTGCCTTGCGGCCCCAGGTTGTGCACCTGACCCAGGTGGTCGATCCCGCTCGACGCCGCGGTGTCATGGCTCCCGTGCGGGCGTTCGGCGGGTGCGCTCGACGGGATCGTTTCGATACGGATTCCGGCGAGCGTGCCCGCGGCGAGACCGGCCTCGACGGCGGCGCCCGCGTCCGCGCAGTGCACGTGCGCCGACCACGCGCCCACGCCGTCGTCGACCACCACGACCGAATCGCCCAACTCGGCCAACCGCGCCCGCAACCGCGTCACCGAGCTCGAATCAGTGCGGGAAAGCCGATACATCACCTCGTAATGCGCACTCGCCGCTTCGGATTCGACCGCGCGGCGCTCGGCCAGCACCGCGTCGGTGACGTCGCGGGAGTAGTCCGGCCGCGCGGGCGCCGCCCCCGCGCTGACCGCGACCAGTCCGTCCAGCAGGACGACAAGCCCTCGCGCGCCCGCGTCGACAACCCCCGCCGCGCGCAGCACCCCGAGCTGAGTGGGGGTCGCGGCCAACGCCGCGGCGGCACTGTCGGCGGCGACCAGCGCCACGTCGGCGAGCGTCGCGTCCCGGCACCCGGCGGCGCCGGTCGACGCCGCCTCCAGCACCGTGAGGATGGTGCCCTCGATCGGCACGCTCAGTCCCTCGCGCACCAGGGCCGCGGCCCGCGCCAGCGCGACACGCAGGGTGCGGGCCGTCAGCGGCCCGGTGTGCACGGCGTCGGCGATCCCGCGCAAGACCTGGGACAGGATGATGCCGGAATTTCCGCGCGCCCCCGCCGTCGCGCCCCGTGCCATGGCGGCCGCGATCGCATGCGTCGACACCGCACCGCGCACCGCCGACGGCTCCGACCGGCGACCCAAGGACTGGGTGCCGGAATTGGTCGGCCGCTGCCACGCTGCCACGAAGGAGCGGGAAGACTCGAAAGGTACCGACGAACTCGAAGACTCAGCCGGCCCAGCAGCCTCCGATGGCTCGAAAACCACCTCGCCCACGACGGTCTCGTCGTCGGCCGCCGCCTCGACCACCGCCTGTGCCGACGCTACGGCGGCACGCATCGTCGCGAGCAGGTTCGTGCCGGTATCGGCGTCCGGGATCGGAAAGACGTTGAGCGCGTTGATCTCCTCGCGCCGCTCGGCGAGCTCGTCGAGGCACACCCGCCCCCAGCGCAGCAACGCGGTGCCCTCGATCGCCTCGAGCGCATCTCGAACTTCGGGCACCGCCACCTCACTCTCCCATTCGCCACCCGCCCACCGACGCCAGCCAGGTTAGCCGTCCGCCCCGACAACCAGTTCAGGCCGTCGCGGCTCCACACAGCCGAATACCTGGCGCCGCGCGCCGCCAGAACCGATCGTCCTGTCCTCCGCGCCGGGCGATACCGATGACACTCGAATAGCCCACTCACAGCCAACACCGAAATGAACGAAGCCACCGATCGGAAAGCCGATATCCTCGCCCGGCCCGGCATCCTGGACCCTCGCCGTGTTCGGCGACGCAAGTCAGCCGTGAATCTCGAGACAACACATTCGCGGCACCCACGCCAAGAACTCGTGCCGCAGCACCCCGGACCACCGTGACCATGCGGAGTGCCCCCATGTAGGCACTCGATTATGCCCGCGGTCATCCCTCCTGCGCGGAACCTCGAACGCGCCGATACTGCCGACTCCGGGGGCATCGCACGCGATCGCCCGTCGGGCCCGAGTTCGTCCAGCCACAATGCTGAGAACCGATATCTCGTACTTGCCGAGTCGCTCGGCCGTACAGGGGCATGCGCGCGGAGCGCAGGGTAGTGATTGTCCGACAACAGAGTCCCCGCCCTCGCCGCCGGGCCGTATACCCACGCCGACCGCCCGGTTCTCCCATCGCCAGGCTCGGTACCCTGAGCTGCCGAATCATCCCGGCAACAGCGGTCGCCCGGGACCGGTTTGGAAGAACCGTTGCCCGCCCGCTACCCTTGCAGGGTTGCCTCGCCCGGCCTCCCCTGGCCGGTGCTGACCGACGCGAGTCGGTAGGCACATGACACTTGTTCCGGATTGTCGCACCTGGTGCCACGGTCCCCATCACATGAAGGAGTTCGCGACTATGGCTGCCGTCTGCGACGTCTGCGCCAAGGGCCCCGGCTTCGGGAAGTCGGTCTCGCACTCGCACCGGCGTACCAACCGTCGCTGGAACCCGAACATTCAGACCGTTCGCGCGCAGGTCGCGCCGGGTAACACCCGTCGGATGAATGTGTGCACCTCCTGCCTGAAGGCGGGCAAGGTCGTTCGCGGCTGATTCAGCCGCTCACCGACAACGACGCATACCCCGGACCGCCCACACAGGCGGTCCGGGGTTTCGTTGTCCCTCAGGTGGGTCGACCGTGACCCCGCCGACCTGGCAGATCACGCCGCTGCGCGCCGAGCACAGCCTCGGCGTCGCCCGATGCCATATAGCGTGCTGGCGTGAGGCCTACCCCGGCATCGTGCCCGCGCACGTGCTCGCGGCCTTCGACCCGCATCGGGCCGCCCAGCGCTGGGAGCGCCTCGCCATGACCGACCCCGGCAACACCAGGATCGCGACCATCGACACCGAGGTGATCGGGTTCGCCGAGGTCGGTGTGCCGCGCGAGCGGCACACACGCCCGCCGCGCGAGCTCCGCGCGATCTACGTGCGAGCCAGCCGGTACGGCTCGGGACTCGCCGATGAGCTGCTGGACGCGGTCCTGTCCCCGACCACCCCGTGCGCACTGTGGGTGTTCGAGGAAAACCACCGTGCGCGCGCCTTCTATCGCAGGCACGGCTTCGTCCCCGACGGTCGACGTCGGGTCGAAAGCTTTACCACCGCAACCGAAATCCGCATGGTCCGACACCCTTGACCGCCGATTCCCACCGACCGCCGCCACGGTCCGCGACCGAAATCGACGCGCTATGGTGCTCAGCATGACCTCCACCGAAGCCGAGTACGTATCGATCGTCGACGGCGTTCTCCAGATCATCATCGCCACCGCCGCGAACGGCACGTCCATGGACTTCGGCGGCATCACCGCCGGTAAAGCCGCACTCGACGCGCTGGATTCCTCGGTCGGCGCGATCCTGCTGACCGGTTCCGGCGCCAATTTCTGTGCGGGCGGCAACGTGCGTGGTTTCGCGGCGGCCGAGAACCGGGGTGCGCACGTGCGTGGCCTGGCCGACGACCTGCACGAATTCGTCCGCGCGCTCGACGCGGCGGCGATCCCCGTCGTCGCCGGGGTGCACGGCTGGGCAGCGGGGGCGGGCATGAGCCTGGTCTGCGCCGCCGATATCGCACTCGGCGGAGCGAGCACCAAGCTGCGGCCCGCCTACCCGGGTATCGGACTGAGCCCCGACGGCGGCATGTCGTGGACGCTGCCGAGGATCGTCGGTGCGGGCCGGGCGCGGGAGATCCTGCTGACCGACGCCGTCGTCGACGCCGAAGAGGCGGTGCGCCTCGGCCTGCTCAGTCGACTGGTTGCCGACAACGACGTGCGCACCGAGGCACTGGAGCTGGCCCGCACACTGGCCGCTGGGCCGCGCTCCACCTACGCGAGCATCAAAGCCCTACTCGCCCAGTCGGATTCCGCCACCCTCAGCGATCAACTCGACCGGGAACGCGACGCCATCGCGGCGGCCGCCGACTCGGCGACAGGCCACGAGGGCGTCAACGCGTTCGTGGAGAAGCGGCGGCCGAACTACTCCTGAGGCCTACTTCCTGGTCGACAGCACGAATTTCGCGACCACCTCGGTGAACGCGTCGTTGTCGTCACCGGCCGCGGTGTGCGCGGCACCGCCGAGCTCGATGAGCTGAGCGTGCGGGACCAACGCCTGGAATTCGGCCGCGGCCTGCGCACTCACCACATCCGAATGGGTGCCGCGCACGAGCAGCACGGGAACGGTCATGGCGCGGGCCGCGTCCTCCAGCCGTTCCACCACCGCGGTAGGGTCCTCGGCTTCGAAGCGCCGGTCCAAAATGGCTGGGTCCCAATGCCAATACCACCGGCCGTCGCGCAGACGCAGGTTGCGGCGCAAGCCGTCGGGGTTCTTCGGACGCGGTCGGTGCGGCAGGTATTCGGCGACCGCGTCCGCCGCCTGCTCCAGCGTGTCGAACCCGTCGCGGTGTTGGCCGAGAAACTCGACCACCCGCGCGGTTCCCGCGGGTTCGGGCCTGGTCACGATGTCGACGAGCACCAGGGCGCTGATCGCCTCGCCTGCCGCCGCGGTGGCGAGTAGGCCGGTGAGCCCACCCATGCTCGCACCGACCACCACCGCGGGCGCACCGATCTGCTCCAGTACCAGCAGCAGATCGTGCACCATGGATTCGCGACGATAGTCACCGTCGGCGGCCCACTGACTGTCGCCATGACCGCGACAGTCGAGGGTGACCACCCGCATGCCCGCCGCGGCCAGCTTCGCCCCGGTCTGTTTCCACGAATGACGGGTCTGTCCGCCACCGTGCAGGAAGACCACGAGCGGGCCGTCGTCAGGACCGAACTGGTCGGCCGCCAGTTCGATCCCACCCGAACCGCGCAATGTCAGCGGTGTCGGCTCGAGCTTATTGTTCGCATCACTCACTATCCGAGGATCGCACAGCGTGGATTCACCGCTGTGCGGCCCCGCACGCGAGGCGACTCAGCAGAGGAAGTTGCCGTTGAACAGCAGGCAGGCGATCTTGGCGTTCACGGTCGCGGAGATGGTGGAGGAACCCGTCGAGGTGTACTCCTCCGCGACCTGGGAGGAGTTGTCGGTGGCGGGCTCCAACCGCAGCGGCGCCGCACCCGCGGCGGCCGCCCCACCGGCGACGACGGCGCAGAACGCCAAAGACAAAGTAGCGCCGCGCAATGCGCCGCGAGCGGTGGTGTGGTGCATGTAGATGCTCCTAACTCGATTCGATCTCGATATTCAACACAGACGCCACCTCATGGCAGGCGCCAGTCCACCGGCTCCGCGCCCAATTCATCGAGCAATTCGTTCACTCGGGAGAACGGACGAGAACCGAAGAATCCCCGTGAGGCCGACAGTGGAGACGGGTGCGCCGACTCGATGTAGGGGACTTCGGCCTCGGTCAACAACGGTTTCAAACTGCCGGCGTCGCGACCCCAGAGGATCGCCACCAACGGCTCATCGCGCGCGACCAACGCGCGAATAGCCTGCTCGGTCACCGCCTCCCAGCCTTTACCCCGATGTGAGGCGGGCTGGCCGGGCGAGACCGTGAGCACTCGGTTCAACATGAGCACACCCTGATCCGACCAGGGGCTCAGGTCACCACAGGACGGGGTCCCGTGGCCGAGATCCTTACTGTATTCGGCGAAGATATTACCGAGGCTGCGCGGAACAGGCGAAACATCCGGCGCCACCGAAAAACTCAACCCCATCGCGTGGCCGGGCGTCGGATACGGGTCCTGACCGACAACGAGCACCCGCACCTCGTGGAACGGACGTTGGAATGCCCGGAGGACATTCTCACCGGCGGGTAGGTAACCGCGACCCGAGCTGTTCTCGACACGGAGAAACTCGCCCATGGCGGTAATACGATCCGCGACCGGCTCCAATGCCTTCGCCCATCCCGGATCGATGATCTGCGACAGTGGTTTCGCGCCCATGACCGCACAATTTAGCGTGCGTCCTCCGCATTTGCCGAGTCTGCCCCGAGGAATGATTCCCAGCCACCACTGCCTCGGCGCGATACGCCGTCGACGGTGACCCCGTGACCGGCGAAGACTCGCCCGATCGGGGTCCATCCCCGCGCGATCGCGTCGGTGCTCGACCAGGTCCCGACAAAGGCGTGATCCTCGCCACCGGTCAGAATCCATTGCGTCGCATCGGCATCCAGCAGTGCGGCGATCGCGTCCAACGCCGGGTCACCCAACGCACCGGAATCCAGGTCGATCCCGACGCCCGACGCGTCGGCGATATGTCCGAGGTCGGCGAGTAGACCATCGGAGATATCCGTCATCGCGGTCAGCCGTGCCACACCGTGGGTTGCGGGCTCCTCGGCGCGCGTGTGCGGCGTGTCGAGCATCTGCGCGTAGGGCGGCTGCGGAACACGGTGGGCGGCAAGCACTTCAGCGAAATCGGCGGCCTCGGACCCTAGGTGGCCCGCGCCGAGCACGGCGAGTCCAGCGCCCGACCACCCGAGTCTGCCGAGCACCGCGACGGTGTCGCCTTCGCGTGCGCCGCTTCTGGTGATCGGCGGGCGTCCGCGCAGATCCCCGAACGCGGTCACCGAGATGATCAGCTCCTCGCCGCGCACCAGATCGCCACCCGCGAGACCACCACCGGCGCGCGCCGCCTCCTCCCACATTCCGTCGGCCAATCCGTCGACCACCGCGACCGGGGTATCCCCGGGCAGACCGAGTCCGACCACGAATGCCGTCGGCACCGCGCCCATCGCCACCACATCGGCCGCGTTCTGCGCGATCGCCTTACGCCCGATATCGCGCGGGCTCGACCAGTCCAACCGGAAGTGCCGATTCTGCACCAGCATGTCGGTGGTGACGACGAATCGTCCGTCCGGCGCGGCCACCACCGCGGCGTCGTCGCCAGGCCCCAGGAAGACCGACGACGGCTGCACTCGGTGGCGGTTGATCCGCTCGATCAGCGCGAACTCGCCGAGTTCGCGCACGGTTGTCTCGCTGATGACGAGTCCTTTCCGAGGTGTCGGCGGCGGGAATCGGCACGACGGTACCCTTTCGCCAGGCATCGGCGTGGTATCGGCCGGTCCGGTTCGACACCGTGACCACGCGTCGGGACGAGGAGAAAGGGTAGGCGCATGGCGGCGCAATCGTCGGATTCCGCACGGGAGGACAGCTCCGCCGATGCGCGGCCCGGTCCCGATCCCGAGCAGCGTGCCGATACCGCCGATAGCGCGGAGCCCACATCGACCGTTCCCGAGGACCGCCCCGAGACCGCCGACTCCGCACCGAATTCCGGTGCCACCGTTTCGAAGGACCGAGTCTCGAACAGCGAGGTCCCGAAGAGCAACGGCGAAGCCCCGAAGAGCAAGGACCCCGAACCAACCGCGGCACGCGCGCAGCACTCCCCCGCGCTCATCGCCACCGCCGTCGCACTGCCGGTCGCGCTGGTCGTCGCCGTGCTGATCATCGCGATCTTCGCCGGCAGGATGGAGGTCGAACGCGAACCACTCGCGCTGGGCCCTGTCCCCGCACCGAACGCGGACGGCCCGGCGTGCGCGGCCCTGCTCCCGGCCCTGCCGATCGACCTCGGCGAGCTCACCAAGTCCACAATCGTCGAGCCGGCGCCTCCCGCCACCAGGGCATGGCAGCCGAAGGAGGGTGGCGACGCGGTCGTCCTGCGCTGCGGCCTCGACCGCCCACTCGAATTCGATCGCGCCTCGCCGCTGCAACTCGTCGACGGCGTGCAGTGGTTCGAGCTCCGCGACGACACCGCGAAGGTCAGCACCTGGGTGGCCGTCGACCGAGCGACCTACGTCGCCGTCACCATCCCTGACGGTTCCGGCCCCACCCCGCTGCAAACCGTCTCCGACGCCCTCGCCGCCGCATTACCCGCACAGCCCATCGATCCTGGCCCGCTACCGAATTGACCTGTCTCCGAGCCGGGTAGCTTCGACAACGGCGTCGCCACACGACCGACCGCGCGGTGTGTCAGTGCGAAGCGGGCACGGATGCCAAGAACAACAAGCCGCTGATCGATGCGCTCAACAGTGGCCTGGACGCGGTGAACGCCGGATGCGTACCGGGCCGGCCGGACCGGGCGATCGATCCGATCGATACACAGACGATCACGGAAGGGCGCGGAACCCAGTCGGTGGAGCCGGGGCAGTTGGAGGCGGCACGCGCGTTCGGGTTCGGTTACCGCCAGGCGATGACCCTGGTCACCCCCACCGCCAAAGGCAAGCCAGGCGGCTCACCCCACGACGTGAACGCCGTCGACCTGCTGACAGCGTCACCCCGGGGCCAACCACGGATCGCGTGAATTCAGCTCACACGCCAACGAGACAGCGTCACCACACGACCGGCCAAGGCGACGTCATCACGCAGACGCGCCGCCGCTACTCGAAGCCAACTGGACAACGTCGCGAAAGTCCCACCCAGCGCTTCCGTCGGCGCACCACAACAGCGTCAGCGCAAGCCCGTGCCCTTCGCGATCGCCGTGTCGATGAGAGTGGAGACCAACGTTCGGTAATCCACCCCGGTGGCCTCCCACATCCGTGGGTACATCGAAATCGCGGTGAACCCCGGCATGGTGTTGATCTCGTTGATCACCGGGCCCTGCGCGGTGATGAAGAAATCCACCCGCGACAGCCCCTGGCAATCCAGCGCCTTGAACGCCGACACCGCGAGCTCGCGCACCTGATCGGAGACCTCGTCGTCGAGCTTGGCCGGCACATCGAACTCGCACACATCATCGAGGTACTTGGTCTCGAAGTCGTAGAAGTCCTGATTCTCGGCGGCAGGGCCGTGCTCGGGCATCTTGATCTCCGCGGCAAGGCTCGCCTCGACCCGACCGTCCGGGAATTCCAGCACGCCGCACTCGATCTCGCGGCCGACGATGGCCGATTCGATGACCACCTTCGGATCGTGCGCGCGCGCCACCGCGATCGCGTCCTCCAGCCGATCCCACCCCGTGACCTTGGTGATCCCGATCGAGGAACCACCGCGCGCGGGCTTGACGAACACCGGAAGCCCCAACCGGTCGCGATCGGCGGCGCTCAATGTCGCCGTGCCCGGTCGGAGCACGACCTGGGTGCCCACCGGGAGCCCCTCGGCCGCCAACAGCTTCTTCGTGAACTCCTTGTCCATGCCCGCCGCGCTGGCCAGCACGCCGGGACCGACGTAGGGAATCCCGGCCAGCTCCAACATGCCCTGCAGGGTTCCGTCCTCCCCGAACGCGCCGTGCAGGGTCGGGAAGACGACGTCGACCGCGCCGAGCGCGGCACCCGCGTCGTCCAATGCGACCAACGCACCGGAGCGACTCGGGTCGGTGGACAGGGCCAGCGCGGTTCCGCTGCCGTCGACGGCGGGCAGCGCCTGATCGCGCAGCCCGAGGGCGGCCACGTCGGAATTTCCGAGCACCCAACTGCCCTCGGTGGTGATTCCGATCGGCACCGCCTCGTACCGATTCGGATCGAGGTTTCGTAGCACGCTCCCGGCCGACACGCACGACACCGCGTGCTCGTTGCTGCGTCCGCCGAACACCACAGCCACTCTGATCCGGTTCGTCATGTCCGAAACCGTACCCGTAACGGTGCGGGCCCAACCTCGATATATCCGCGCGCCACGACAACGGCCATCGAGGACCCGGCGCGCGCGCCGAGACCCGGCTACTCGGGCTTGATCCGCCGACCCAGTAGGTTCCCGACCGCTTCTCGCACCGAAAGACCCTCGTGACAGACCTGGTGCACCGCGTTCGTCAACGGCATCTCCACGTCGTGGCGTACCGCCAGCGCACGCACCGATGTGCACGACTTCACACCCTCGGCGACCTGCCCATGGGTCGCTTGCTGAGCGACCTCCATCGAGCCGCCCGCACCGAGCACGTGCCCGAACGACCGGTTGCGCGAGAGCGACGAATTGCAGGTCGCCACGAGGTCGCCGACTCCGGCCAGCCCGGCCAGTGTCGCCGGTTCGGCGCCGACCGCGACACCGAGCCGAATGATCTCGGCCAGCCCCCTGGTGATCAGGCTGGCAATCGAGTTGTCGCCCAACCCCATTCCCGACGCGATGCCACAGGCCAACGCGATGACGTTCTTGCAGGCGCCACCGATCTCACAGCCGATCACGTCGGTGTTGGTATACGGACGGAAGTATCCGGTGGCGATGGCGTGCTGCAACGCGACGCCACGCTCGTTGTCCGCACAGGCGATAACGGTCGCGGTGGGTTGACACGTCGCGACCTCCCTGGCCAGATTCGGCCCGGACAGCACCGCGATGCGCTCCGGCGCCGCGCCGGTGACCTCGCCGATGACCTCGCTCATCCGCAGCAGCGTCCCCGTCTCGACGCCCTTGATCAGGCTCACCAGCGTCGCCTCCGGCGCGATGAGTCCCTTCCACGCCGTCAGGTTCGTGCGCAACGACTGCGACGGCACGGCGAGCACAACGATGTCGGCGCCCGCGAGCGCGACGGCGGGGTCGTGCGTTGCCGCGATCGGCGGCAGCGGAATATCCGACAGGTAATCCGGATTGCGATGGTGCGTAGACAACGACTCCGCCACCTCGGGACGTCGCGCCCACATCGTGACGTCGGTTCCCGCGTCCGCCAACACCTTTGCGAACGCGGTCCCCCACGAACCCGCGCCCAGTACTGCCGCCGTCGTCATCCACTCAATATGCCATGGAAGGATTGGACGCATGCGCCCGCACGCCGTGCATGCCGTGATCGCGGTCAAGAGCCTCGATCGGGCCAAGAGCCGACTGACCGATCGGCTGCGCCCGGACCACCGGGCGCGGTTGGTGCTGGCCATGTTGACCGACACCGTCACCGCGGCCACCGCCGTCGCGGCGATCGGCTCCGTCACCATCGTCACCCCTGATCCCTCGGTCGCCGAGGTGGCGCGCGCGCTCGGCGCCGGGGTCGAACCCGAGCCACCCGAACCGGGATCCGATGGGCTGAACACCGCGTTGAACGCGGTCGCGCTGCGCCTGCGCCAGGAGCACGGACCCACCGAATTACTGGCGCTGCAAGCGGATCTGCCCGCGGTCCGGCCGGAAGAACTCGCCGGCATGCTGTCGAGCGCACCGCCAGGGCTGCGTTCGGTGGTCGTCGATCACACCGGCACCGGCAGCGCCGCCTTGGTGGTGCGTGACCCGTACGCGGCGCTGGATCCTCGCTTCGGCCCCGGCTCGGCGCACAACCATGTGCGCGCGGGTGCGGTCACGCTGTCGGGCGAATGGCCGGGCCTTCGCCTCGACGTCGATACCGCCGAGGACCTCGATCTCGCGACGGCACTGGGCGTCGGCGAGGCGACCGGTGCACTCCTGCGCGCCATCGGCTGGCCGGGTCGTGTTCACGAGCACGTTCCGCACGTGTGCTAGCAGATCGCTCGGTCGAGGTGACTCGCGCATCAATCCCGATGACGGGCTGCACACCGCGCGGTCGGTAAGGGATGATCGGTGGTGTGAGCGAAACGGAAACCGTCAAACAACAGGTGCTGCCCACCCCGCTACCCGCGGCAGCACCGTTGTCGACCGAGTCGAATGCCCAGCGGTTGCCGAGTGATCGCTACCTCAATCGAGAACTGAGCTGGCTCGACTTCAACGCGCGGGTGCTGGCGTTGGCCGAGGACTCGTCGCTCCCGTTGCTGGAGCGCGCCAAGTTCCTCGCCATCTTCGCGTCGAATCTCGACGAGTTCTACATGGTGCGCGTCGCCGGCCTCAAGCGTCGCGCCGAGACCGGCCTGTTGGTGCGCTCGGCCGACGGTCGTTCACCCGGCGAGCAATTGGAGCTGATCGCGGCGCGGGCGCAGGAAATCGCCGTGCACCACGCGCAGGTCTTTCTCGATGACGTACTGCCCGCGCTCACCGACGAAGGCATCGCGATCATCGACTGGGCCGCGCTCGATCAGGACGAGCGCAGGCGACTATCGGACTACTTCCACGACCAGGTGTTCCCGGTGCTCACTCCGCTCGCGGTGGATCCGGCGCACCCGTTCCCCTACATCAGTGGCCTGAGTCTCAACCTCGCGGTGACGGTGAAGGATTCCGCTACCGGCGGTGAGCATTTCGCGCGCGTCAAGGTGCCCGACAATGTCGACCGATTCGTTCGCGTTCGGCGCACCGAGCCCGTCTCCCCGGTCGCCGCGTTCCTCCCGATGGAAGAGCTCATCGCCGCGCACCTCGATCTGCTGTTTCCCGGAATGGAAGTGGTGGAACAGCATTCGTTCCGCATCACCCGCAACGCCGACTTCGAAGTGGACGAGGACCGCGACGAGGACCTGCTGCAAGCACTGGAGCGCGAATTGGCGCGCCGGCGCTTCGGCTCGCCGGTGCGCCTCGAGGTCTCCGACGACATGACCGAACACATGCTCGAACTGTTGCTGCGTGAACTGGATGTCGACCCCGGC
The DNA here is from genome assembly GCF_039543305.1 of Nocardia callitridis. Classification (NCBI taxonomy): domain Bacteria; kingdom Bacillati; phylum Actinomycetota; class Actinomycetes; order Mycobacteriales; family Nocardiaceae; genus Nocardia; species Nocardia callitridis. Next base: position 69,442 of record NZ_BAABJM010000005.1, read on the forward strand.
GACGTGGTCCAGGTGCCCGGCCTGCTCGACCTCTCCTGCCTGTGGCAGGTCTACGGCGTCGACCGACCCAACCTCAAGGACGCGCCCTACGTCCCGGCGACGCCGCCCGCGTTCGGCGAACGAGAAACGCCCCGAAACGTTTTCGCGGCGCTGCGCGAGGGTGATGTCCTCGTGCATCACCCCTACGACTCGTTCTCCACGAGCGTCCAGCGCTTCATCGAACAGGCCGCCGCCGACCCGCAGGTGCTGGCGATCAAGCAGACCCTCTACCGCACCTCCGGTGATTCACCGATCGTCAACGCGCTCATCGATGCCGCGGAAGCGGGCAAGCAGGTGGTCGCGCTGGTGGAGATCAAGGCGCGCTTCGACGAACAGGCCAACATCAAATGGGCACGCGCGCTGGAGCAGGCGGGCGTGCACGTGGTGTACGGGCTGATCGGCCTCAAGACCCACTGCAAGACCTGCCTGGTGGTGCGCCGCGAGGGTGCGACCATTCGCCGCTACTGCCACATCGGCACCGGGAACTACAACCCGAAGACCGCCCGCATCTACGAAGATGTCGGATTACTCACCGCCGCACCGGAGATCGGCGCCGACCTGACCGACCTGTTCAACTCGCTCACCGGTTACTCGCGAAAAGAGAACTACCGCAACCTTCTTGTCGCACCGCACGGTGTGCGCGCGGGAATCATCCAACGCATCCAGCGCGAAACCGAACTGGCGACCCAGGGCAAGAACGCGCGAATCCGGGTGAAGGCCAACGCGATCGTCGACGAGGAGATCATCGACGCCCTCTATCGCGCCTCGCAGGCCGGTGTGCCGGTGCAGATCGTCGTGCGCGGCATCTGCGGGCTGCGCCCCGGCGTGCCTGGCATGAGCGACAACATCGAGGTGCGCTCGATTCTCGGCCGCTACCTCGAACATTCGCGCGTCGTGCAATTCCAGGCGCAGGACGAATGCTGGATCGGCAGCGCCGACATGATGCATCGCAACCTCGACCGTCGCGTGGAAGTCATGGCGCAAGTGAAGGATCCGCGCCTGACCGAACAATTGGGCGCGGTCTTCGATTCGGCGCTCAACCCCACCACGCGCTGCTGGGTGCTGCGCTCCGACGGCGGGTGGCACGCTTCGCCGGAGTATGTGGCAGGCGACGGCGCGAAAGTACGCGACCATCAGGAGCACCTCATGCGGCTGCGTCGCCCGGATCAGCAGTGAGCGTCACCGGCTACGAAATGGAAGGTGACCCCTTCCGGCCGTTTCGAGACCCCCGTGTGACCGCCAATATTCACGCCGCCGGTGCGGTGCTGTGGCGGCGTGACCCACGATCGGGTGCACTCGAGATCGCCCTGGTGCACCGCCCCAAATATCAGGACTGGTCACTGCCCAAGGGCAAGCTGGACCCCGGCGAGACACCGGTATTGGCCGCCGTCCGTGAGGTGGCCGAGGAAACCGGGATCAGCTGCGTGCTCGGGCGTTACCTCGGCCACGTCACCTATCCCGTTCCCGGCCACCGCAAGCTCAAGCGCGTCGATTACTGGGCCGCACAGGCCGACGGCGGCGATTTCGTCGCCAATGACGAGGTAGATGTCCTGACTTGGCATCCACTGGATCAGGTGATGGATCAGCTGTCGTACCCGATGGACCGTCAAGTGGTCCGCGCCTTCACCCGCTTACCTCCCGACACCAGAACACTGCTGTTGGTGCGGCATGCCAAGGCCGGGCACCGAGACCGCTTCGACGGCCCCGACGAGCTGCGCCCACTCGACGACCACGGGCACGCGCGCGCGCAGGCGCTGCCGCCGAACCTGTTGGCGTTCGGCGCATCCGAGGTGCACGCTGCCGATCCGCTGCGCTGTGTGCAAACGGTGGCGCCACTGGCCGAGCGGCTCGGCGTCGAGGTGGAGCTGGAGCCGCTGCTTTCCGAAAGTGGTTACGCCGCATCGCCGAACGAGGCACGCGACCGAGCGCGCGCCCTGATCCCGGACAAGGGTGTGCCGGTTATCTGTAGTCAGGGCAAGGTAATTCCGGATCTGCTGGCCTGGTGGACCGAACGCGACGGAATCCCGTTGCCCTCTGCACGCAACCGCAAAGGCAGTGTGTGGGTGTTGTCGTTCGCCGACCGCGAATTGGTGGCCGTCGACCATCTGGATCGTTCGTTGTCCACGGCATTCGCGCGGACCTGACGTAGCGGCCGTCACTGTCTGACGCGATATTCCCCTGCACGGCCCGCCCCCTACCCTCTCCCACCTGTCTTCGAAGGTCAATACCTGAGCGGACACGAACACACGAAACGGCCCCGAGGGGTCCTCGGGGCCGTTCGCTGGAGTAACCGCGGACGATCGGTGTTCGAAGACGAACGCCGATCGTCCCGCGCGCCAACCACTCTGGCGCGGTGGTTCAGCGTCCGCGGCGAGCCGCGGTCTTCTTGGCGGCGGTCTTCTTGGCCGGAGCCTTCTTCGCCGCGGTCTTCTTGGCGGCGGCCGTCTTCTTGGCGGCGGCCGTTGCCTTCGTTGCCGACTTCTTGGCGGCTACCTTCTTGGCGGCACTGGCCCTGGTGGCGGGAGCCTTCTTCGCGGCCGTCTTCGTGGCAGTCGTCTTGCGCGCGGTCGACTTCGCAGGAGCCTTGGTGGCTGCCTTGCGTGCGGTCGTCTTCGCCGGACCCTTGGTCGCGGTCGATTTCTTGGCAGCAGTCTTACGCGCTGTCGTCTTCTTCGCTGCCTTCTTGGCAGCCACCGGCGCATTCACACCGCGCTTCACGGCAGGACCGCTGGAGGCAAGTTTCTGCTTGCCCGCGATCACGGCCTTGAATTGAGCGCCCGGACGGAACGCGGGCACCGACGTCGGCTTCACCTTGACGGTTTCGCCGGTGCGCGGGTTCCTGGCAACTCGAGCCGCACGCTTACGCTGTTCGAACACACCGAATCCGGTGATTGTGACGCTCTGACCCTTGTGCACAGCACGCACGATGGTGTCGACCACATGCTCGACTGCCGCGGTGGCCGTGCGCCTGTCTGTACCCAACTTTTCGGTCAGAACGTCGATCAGTTCCGCCTTGTTCATTGAATCCTCCGCAGACTAATGGCCCGTCGTCGGACCGACTAGGTACCACGGTAAACCCACAATGGGCAAGAGTCTATGTGCCACGCCAAAATTCATGTGGTTTAGCACACGCTCAGCTACCGCCCAGTGGGGCGCACAGCTATCACAAAGGGCCGATTACGTGCACTAAATGCGCGCTGGCAGCGTTGTGGGTTTCCATGCTGGCCTTGTGTTTTCGAACCGGTCGATCGCGTCACTACGGCGCAAGGTGAGCCCGATGTCGTCCAATCCTTCCAACAGACGCCACCTCGTATAGTCATCAATATCGAACGGCAACACAGCGGTTCCAGCCGTCACCGTGCGCGCCTGGAGGTCCACAACCAATTCGAGACCAGGCTGTTCCTCGAGCAACTTCCAGAGCATTTCGACATCGTTCTGTGACATCTGTGCGGCCACCAGACCACCCTTACCCGCATTGCCGCGGAAGATGTCTGCGAAGCGCGACGAGATGACGACTCGAAAGCCGTAGTCCGACAGCGCCCACACCGCGTGCTCACGCGAGGAACCAGTACCGAAATCAGGACCGGCCACCAGCACAGTTCCCCGCTTGTAGGGCTCGGTGTTGAGAATGAAGTCGGGATCGGATCGCCATGCCGCGAACAGTCCGTCCTCGAATCCCGTTCGTGTGACTCGCTTCAGATAGACGGCGGGGATGATCTGGTCGGTATCGACATTCGACCGGCGGAACGGTACGCCGATCCCCTTGTGCTCAGTGAAGGCTTCCATATCGAATCTCCTGTAGTTGATAGCTGAATCAGATTTTCGGTGCGCTCAGTCCAGATCGGTCGGCGCCGACAACCGGCCCCTGACCGCCGTCGCGGCCGCCACCAGCGGGGAAACCAGGTGTGTCCGGCCGCCTTTGCCCTGCCTGCCCTCGAAGTTCCTGTTCGAGGTCGACGCGCAGCGCTGGCCCGGATCGAGCTGATCCGGATTCATTCCCAAGCACATTGAGCAGCCCGCCTGGCGCCATTCGGCACCCGCCGCATCGAAAATCTCGCCGAGTCCTTCTTTTTCCGCCTCGGCACGTACCCGCATCGAGCCCGGTACAACCAGCATTCGCACACCGTCGGCCACCTTGCGACCCTTCAAAATATCGGCTACAGCACGCAAATCCTCGATCCGGCCGTTGGTGCACGAACCGACGAATACGGTATCGACGGCAACATCACGCAACGGCATACCCGGCGTCAAATCCATGTACCGCAATGCTTTCTCCGCCGAGTCCCGCGCCGACTCGTCCGCGATCTGCGCCGGGTCGGGGACCGAAGAGCCCAGCGGTGCACCCTGTCCAGGGTTCGTACCCCAGGTGACGAAGGGGGTGAGCGCGGAGGCGTCGATATGCACCTCGGCGTCGAAAACCGCGTCGTCATCGGTCTTCAGCTGCTCCCACGCGGCCACTGCGGCATCCCAGTCGGCTCCCTGCGGCGCGTGTGGGCGCCCGCGCAGGAATTCGTAGGTGGTCTCGTCGGGGGCGATCATCCCGGCCCGTGCGCCCGCCTCGATGGACATGTTGCATACGGTCATTCGCGCCTCCATCGACATCGCGCGAATCGCCTCTCCCCGGTACTCGAGCACATATCCCTGACCGCCGCCCGTGCCGATCTCGGCGATCACGGCCAAAATCAGATCCTTGCTCGTGACACCGGGCGGCAGCGCGCCGTCCACGGTGATCGCCATCGTCTTGAACGGGCGCAGCGAGAGTGTCTGCGTGGCAAGCACATGCTCGACCTCGGAAGTACCGATCCCCATCGCCAACGCGCCGAAAGCGCCGTGGGTCGAGGTATGGCTGTCGCCGCACACCACGGTCGTGCCCGGCTGCGTCAACCCGAGCTGCGGACCCACGACGTGCACGATTCCCTGATCGAGGTCGCCCATCGGATGCAGCCGCACACCGAATTCCGCGCAATTACGCCGCAGTGTTTCCACCTGGGTTCGCGAAATCGGGTCGGCGATCGGCAGATCGATATCGACGGTGGGGACATTGTGGTCCTCGGTCGCGATGGTGAGGTCCGGCCTTCGCACCGGCCGGCCCGCCACCCGCAGGCCGTCGAACGCCTGCGGACTCGTCACCTCGTGCACCAGATGCAGATCGATGTAGATCAGATCCGGTTCACGTGCGGTGCCGTCACCTTCGCCACGGACAACGACGTGCTGCTCCCAAACTTTCTCGGCCAGGGTACGAGGTTCGGCCATTGTCGATCACCTTTCGCAACGAAGCACCCGTCCCGAGTTCCGGGAGTCCGGACGCGGAGGCGGCTGCGTGATTTTGTGCCGATTCGGCGCAGTCGGATCGAGGCGAGGCACCGGGCAACGGGGGCCGGCGGCGGCGATGGGCTGACAACGCTGCCGCACGGGTCCGAGCCGAAGTGCCTCGGAGCCGGGTTCCACGGTGTCGGGTATTCGCCGAGCACCGCGGGCTTCCGGGTCATTGGTATCCCAGAATCCGAGACGCTAATATCGTTCTATGAGACAGCATAGCGGCATCGGCGTACTCGACAAAGCTGTGGCGGTGCTCTATGCCGTCGCCGAACACCCCTGCGGTCTCACCGAGCTCTGCACCAGGACCGGGCTGCCGAGGGCTACCGCGCATCGCCTCGCGGTCGGCCTCGAAGTACACCGACTGCTCGACCGGGATGCCAACGGACTGTGGCGACCGGGCCCCGCCCTCGCCGAACTGGCCACCGGCGCCAATGACCCGCTACTCGACGCGGCCTCGACCATCCTGCCGCGCCTGCGTGAGATCACCGGGGAGAGCGTGCAACTCTATCGGCTCGACGGCAACGCACGCCTCTGCGTCGCGGCCCTCGAGCCGCCCGTCGGTCTGCGCGATACCGTCCCCGTCGGCGCCCGGCTGCCGCTCACGGCGGGCTCGGCGGCGAAGGTTCTCGTCGCGTGGGCCGACCAGGCGCTCCAGGACGACATCCTCGCCGAGGCCGCCTACGGCGAACGTGTGCTCGTCGAGGTACGCAAGCGCGGCTGGGCGCAGAGCGCCGCCGAACGCGCGGCGGGCGTTGCCAGTGTCTCGGCGCCGGTTCGCGATGCGGCAGGCACCGTCGTCGCGGCCATCTCGGTGTCGGGTCCGATCGATCGGATGGGCCGCAGGCCAGGGGCGCGCTGGGCCGCCGATCTCGTCGCCGCGGCCGAGGCACTACACAAACGGCTGTAACAGGTTTCAGATCCGAGTCATTACAGTTGGCACATGGGCGTCAACCAACGGGCGAAAATCATCATGTCCGACTCCGAGATCACCGAATTCCTCGAGCGCAGCCGCGTCATCACCCTCGCGAGCAACGGGCCGCAGGGGGCCCCGCATCTGACCGCGATGTGGTACGGCCTGATCGACGGCGAGATCTGGTTCGAGACCAAGGCGAAGTCGCAGAAGGCGGTGAACCTGCGCCGCGACCCCCGCGTCACCTGCATGGTCGAGGCGGGCGAGACCTACGACCAGCTGCGCGGTGTTTCCGTCGAGGGTCACGCGGAGATCGTGGAGGATCCGGAGCGGCTGTTCGCGGTCGGCGTCAGTGTGTGGGAACGCTATACCGGCCCCTACAGCGAGGAGCTGCGCCCGATGGTCGAAGGCATGCTGCACAAACGCATCGCCATCCGCGTGGTACCCGACCGCGTGCGCAGCTGGGACCACCGCAAGCTCGACCTGCCGGCCATGCCGGTCGGCGGATCCACCGCACCCGCGGCGAGCTGATCGTTCACCACGCCGAATATCCACCTGACACCGCCAGGACGGGCGGCTAACGTCATCCCTCCGACACGATTCGGCTCGGGCACCGCCACGCGAGGACGCGGCGCGCGACCGGTGAGCAGCGAGGAGCAGGGATGACGCAACCCGAAGGTCCCGAAACTACCGAACAGGGCGCCGACGAGGTGAAGCGCAAGTTCCGCGAGGCACTGGAGCGCAAGAAACAACAAACCACCACCGCCCGCGACCACCTGGACGGCCGCTCCAAGGCCTCCGGCGCCCACAGCAGCAACACCCATAAACGCGAGTTCCGCCGCAAGAGCGGCTAACTACCCCTCCCACCCCGAACGACCTTGTGCGCCACCCAGGCCACAAGGTCGTTCGGCGTTTACCGCCCTACCCCAGCCCGCGAACAAGCACGGCCTGCGATTCGAGCAACTCCCGTGCTGGTTGCACGGTCAGACACACACAAAACACCGCGCCACCACCAACTCACCCCTGGCCGACCTCGCACCCCTCGGCGAGCGAAGCCACGCCGACGGGGGTCCGGGGGCGAAGCCCTCCGGGCGGGGCTTGGGGGTTGCACCCCCAAAAAAACACGCGAAACCAGAAACGGCTCATGCTCTCCATGAGCATGAGCCGTGCATCTGGTGTAGCCCCGACGGGATTCGAACCCGCGCTACCGCCTTGAGAGGGCGGCGTCCTAGGCCGCTAGACGACGGGGCCAGGACTGCTCTCCGGTGAAGGAAAGCACCTTGGTTGATCTTTCGATCAGGAGGCTCGGCCAGCTTAACCGGCCGGAGCTCGGCGACCAAATCGCCGGATGCTGTGCTGATTTCGGTCGCGAACCGAAATCGACAAGCTATCTCCGCTGGGCTACCAGGACTCGAACCTAGAACGGCTGAACCAGAATCAGCTGTGTTGCCAATTACACCATAGCCCACTGACCAGGCCCGATAGTCTCGCGTCTGGCTTGATGCGCCGACCGGCTCCTGAACGAGGAGAAGAGTACCAAACAGCTACCCGCTTACTACAAATCGCCTGGTAGAAGCCATGATTTTGGGCCTGGGACGGGGTATCTCGCAGCGGTCAGGAGGTCGCTGCGGCAGGCGGTGTCCAGTCCACCGCAGAGCGCAGCCGCGCCAGCGCGGTTTCGCGCCCGAGCAACTCCAGCGATTCGAACAGTGGCGGGCTGATGTGCGAGCCGGTGACCGCGACCCGCACCGGCGCGAATGCCTTGCGCGGTTTGAGCCCCAGATTCTCGATCAGCGCGGTTTTCAGCGCCTCCTCGATAGTGGGGGTGGTCCAGTGCGCGAGCGGCTCCAGCGCGGCGATGGCCGCCCCGAGAACCGCGGCGGCGTCGGATCCGAGATTCTTCGCTCCCGCGGCGGGGTCGATCGCGAACTGCTCGGCGGGCACGAACAAGAATCGCAAGAGATCCCAAGCGTCGGACAACACGACAATCCGCGTCTGGACGAGTTCGGCCGCCGTCGCGAACTTCTTCTCATCGATTTCGGCACCGATGTGGCCGTGTTCGGTCAGATGTTCGCGAAGCCGCGAGGTGAAATCTCCCGGCTCCAGCAATCGGATGTGTTCGGCATTGATAGCGTCTGCCTTCTTCTGGTCGAAACGCGCCGGATTCGAATTAACTTTCGATATGTCGAACGCGTCGACCATCTCCGCCATCGTGAACACATCGTGGTCGTCGGCGATACCCCATCCGAGTAACGCGAGGTAATTCAGCAAACCCTCAGGGATGAATCCGCGACCGCGGTGAGCGAACAGATCCGACTCCGGGTCACGTTTGGACAACTTCTTGTTTCCCGGGCCCATCACAAAGGGCAGATGACCGAACTCGGGCGTGAACTCCGCGACCCCGATCCTGCGTAATGCGGCGTACAGCGCGAGCTGACGCGGGGTCGAGGAGAGCACGTCCTCACCGCGCAGCACGTGGGTGATCCGCATCAACGCGTCGTCGACCGGGTTGACCAGCGTGTACAGCGGCTCGCCTGTCCCTCGGGTGAGCGCGAAATCGGGGACGACGCCCGCTTTGAAAACGGTCTCGCCGCGCACGAGGTCCTGCCAGGAGATGTCCTCGTCGGGCATCCTGAGCCGCAGCACCGAGGGCCTGCCCGCATCGCGGTAGGCCTGAATCTGCTCGGCGGTGAGGTCGCGGTCGTAGTTGTCGTAACCGAGCTTCGGGTCGCGCCCCTCGGCGCGATGGCGCGCCTCCACCTCTTCCGGCGTGGAGAAGGATTCGTAGGCTTCCCCGGCCGCCAGCAAACGCCGCGCCACGTCCAAATGCAAGTCCCGACGCAATGATTGGCGGTAGGGCTCGTAAGGACCCCCCACCTCCGGCCCCTCATCCCATGTGAGGCCGAGCCAGCGCAGCGCGTCCAGCAGCGCACGGTAGGAATCCTCGGAATCCCGTGCGGCATCGGTATCTTCGATGCGGAACACGAATTTCCCACCATGGTGCCTGGCGTAGGCCCAATTGAACAACGCCGTACGGATCAAGCCGACATGCGGCGTTCCGGTGGGCGACGGGCAAAATCGGACCCGTACTTCAGTCATGGCTCTCTTTCGATCAGCGTTTGGCGGCAACGGGATTGGCGAGGGTACCGATACCCTCGACGGTGACGGACACCTGCTGACCCGACTGTATCGGGCCGACCCCTTCCGGGGTGCCGGTGAGTATCACGTCGCCGGGCAGCAGCGTCATCACCGAGGTGATCCATTCGATGATGGCCGGAATGTCGTGCAGCAGAAGCGAAGTACGACTGCGCTGGCGGACCTCGCCGTCGACCTCGGTGGTGATCTCCAGATCCGAGGGATCCAAGGAGGTTTCGATCCACGGGCCGAGCGGGCAGAAGGTGTCATAGCCCTTGCCTCTGGTCCACTGGCCGTCGTGGCGCTGGTGGTCACGGGCGGTGACGTCGTTGGCGGCGGTGTAACCGAGCACCACATCGAACGCGCGGGCGGCGGGCACGTCTTTGCACGGGCGGCCGATCACCACCGCGAGCTCGCCCTCGTAGTCGACCTGAGAGGAACTGGGCGGCAAGACGACCGAGGCGTTCGGGCCGACGATCGAGGTATTGGGCTTGAGGAAGATCACCGGGTCGGCGGGGGCTTCGCCGCCCATCTCGGCCGCATGCGCGGCGTAGTTCTTCCCGATGCAGACCACCTTGCTCGCCAGAATCGGCGCGAGCAATCGCACGTCGGCTACCGGCCAACTGCGACCGGTGAACGTCGGTGTACCGAACGGGTGCTCCGCGATCTCCTTCGCAGTACTTTCGCTCCCCTCCCCTTCGATGCTGACGAACGCGACACCATCGGGACTGGCTACTCGACCTAGACGCATGTTTCGCAGTGTATCTACCCGGCGCCACCTGCTGCGACGCGCCCGACCATGCGGTCGGATACCGGCGTGGCGCGCACCCTGTGAGGAGTCGAACAGCTCGGCTCGGCGCGCACGGGTTCCACCGGGTGTACCGTGAGCGACGTTACTCAACTAGTGAGAACTGTATCCCATATTTTGAGATTTCGAGGTGAGGTCGGTGGCAACGGCAGCGGGGATGAACGACGTTCGGCGCTGGTCGATGCTCGGTCTCGGGGTTTTCGCGCAGGCTTCGAGCGCGGTCTTCCAATACGGCGTCTCGTTCCTGCTTCCGGCGCTCACCGATCGCGGAATGCACTTGGCGACAGCCGGTTTGCTTGTGACCATGCCCACCGTCGGGCTGATGTGCACATTGATCGCATGGGGATACGTGGTCGACCGAATCGGCGAACGCAAGGTGCTCGTCCTCGGTCCAGCGATCATGCTCGTGGCAGGCTGCGCGGCGGCACTCACCACCAACACCATCGCCCTCGGCGCCACGCTGCTGATCGGTGGCATCGGGGCGGCGAGCACCAACGGCGCGAGCGGACGCGTCATTATCGGCTGGTTCCCACCGCACCGCCGTGGACTGGCGATGGGTATCCGACAGACCGCGCAGCCGCTCGGCGTCGGCATCGGCGCGCTGGCAGTGCCCGCGGTCGCGGCGGGACATGGTGTGCCGGTGGCGATTCTGGTGCCCGCGCTGATGGCGGGCGTCGCCGCGCTCGGCTGCTACTTCGGCATCGTCGATCCGCCTCGACCGAAAAGCACGGAACCGGTCTTGCGGGCCAACCCGTATCGCGGCGCGAGCACGCTGTGGCGCATTCACGCCGTCTCGGTGTTGTTGGTGGTGCCTCAGGGCATGGTGTGGACCTTCGCGCTGTTGTGGCTGCACCGCGATGTCGGCTGGTCGGTGACGGCGGCCGGAACCCTGGTCACCGCAACCCAATTCCTCGGCGCGCTCGGCCGGATCGGTGCCGGCGCGTGGTCGGATCGAGTCGGCAGCAGGATGCGACCGCTGCGCACCGTCGCGATCGCGGCGGTGATCTCGATGGGCGCGCTGGCGTTCACCGCGTGGACACAGTGGTGGTGGGCCGCGATCCCGTTGCTGGTCCTCGCCTCGGTAATCACGGTGTCCGACAACGGATTGGCCTTCACCTCGGTCGCGGAGATAGCAGGCCCCTATTGGAGTGGCCGCGGTCTAGGCATTCAGAACACGGGCCAGAATCTGACCATGGCCGCCATCCCGCCCGTGTTCGGCGCCTTCATCACCGCAGCCGGTTTCCCCGCCGCTTATTTGGTGGCCGCCGTACTCGCGGCGGCGGCGATCCCCGTTGTTCCGGTCGCGGTGGAACAGACGCGTCAGCGCGGACCCGAGGCCGCGACGTAATGCACAGCAAGGCAACCCGTCTCACCGAATCGTCATCAGGGCCACCACTCGGCCGACCTGCCTTCCACACACTCACCCACCCCGTGGCGACCGCCAGACATTCGGTCTCGCGAGCCGATTGATCGACGAACAGCATTACTGCGCACAATTTTCGAGGAGCAGACCCATGAAACGGGCGCTGCCGGACGAGGATTCGAGCGTGGAGGGAACCGGTCGACGCCGGTCGAAGGCGCCGGGCGCACCTCGCGACGACGACAAGTGTCCGGTCGTTACCCCAGCTGCCGCACCGAATCTCCCGCTCGGTCCCAGATTCCCGAGCCACCACAGGTTTCCAAGAAACACCGCCCGTCGGCACCGCGAAGCTCGCGAACGCCGCCGCGTACGCGGCGGCGATTCGGCGGGCCCGAGTTCACCGAACTCGTCGGGTCGGTGCACAAGTCCCGCGACGTACAGATCGCTACCTCGGGCAGCCGTCTGATCGAGATGATCGACGGACCTGGTGTCCTGACACACGCCGACGCCGACCCGCCACCCCTCCACCTCGATGGCGCCGGGTTTCGAGCCGACATCGAAGTAACGAGTCGCTGTGTCGCCGAGCGACATCGTCACCTAGACCACCTCGGCACCTGCGGCCGAAACGGCCGACACGCCGATACCTCACCCTCCGGCCTCGGTCTGTTCCGGCGGTACCGACCACCGCGACCGTGTTCGCCGCACGGCACGCATCGATCAGTGGAACAAGGCGCGTGTCGTCGACAGCCACGGCCGCGACATTCATGCCATACCGGGTCAGCGACACCTCGGGGAAGACAACGGGATCACTTGCCGCGCACCGCACTGCGGCCACGTGGGCGGCGACGTCGGCCGGTAGATCACCGAGCGTTGCCGTCGGCTGCGCGACCGCGACCGAAGCGCGGGAAGTCCACCAACCGCCGAGCCTGTTACGAAACTCGAACCATCGCATCGATGCCGCCGCGGCGGCACACGCGCTCAGACAGCGGCGGCGATGCGGTCGCCGATTTCGACCGTGGACGCGGCACCCGTGCGCGCGGCGAGGTCCTTCTCGACCGCGGCTTCGACGCGGGCCGCCGCCTCGGTGTTGCCGAGGTGGTTGAGCAGCAGCGAGACCGAGAGGATCGCGGCAGTGGGGTCGGCCTTGGACTGGCCCGCGATGTCGGGGGCGCTGCCGTGCACCGGCTCGAACATGCTCGGGTTGGTGCCGGAGGCGTCGATATTGCCGCTGGCCGCCAGACCGATGCCACCGCTGACCGCGGCGGCGAGGTCGGTGATGATGTCACCGAACAGGTTGTCGGTGACGATCACGTCGAAACGACCGGGATCGTTCACCATGTGGATGGTGGCGGCATCGATGTGCTGGTAAGCCGTTGTCACGTCGGGGAATTCGGTGGCGACCTCGTTCACGGTGCGCTGCCACAGTGATCCCGCGAAGGTGAGCACATTGTTCTTGTGCACCAACGTGAGGTGCCCACGCCGCGCCTGTGCCTTCGCGAACGCGTAGCGCACCACACGCTCGATCCCGAAGCGGGTGTTCGTACTGACCTCGGTCGCGACCTCGTGCGGAGTATCGACACGGATCGCACCGCCGGTACCGGTGTAGGGCCCTTCGGTCCCTTCCCGTACCACGACGAAATCGATCTCGGGATCACCGGCCAGCGGGCTCGTGACGCCGGGAAACAGCTTGGAGGGCCGCAGATTCACGTGGTGGTCGAGTTCGAACCTGGTGCGCAGCAACAGCCCGCGCTCCAGCACGCCGCTCGGCACCGAGGGGTCACCGATCGCGCCGAGCAGGATGGCGTCGTGCTGCTTCAGCTCCGGAAGTACCGAATCCGGCAGCACCTGTCCGGTCACGTTGTAGCGCTTGGCGCCGAGGTCATAGGTCGTCTTGTCGACTCCGGGCACGACAGCGTCGAGCACCTTCAGCGCCTCGGTGATGACCTCGGGACCGATTCCGTCGCCGGGGATGACCGCAAGCCTCATGACAACACTGCTCCATTCGATATCGCGACCGAGGGAACGACCCACGGCGAGCTGGACGCGCCGACACCTGGCCACCGCGAAAGCGTCCGTGCCGACCGCCGGTGGCGTGCGCCTTGCGGTCGACAAGCATCGTCACGGTACTAGGCGGGCGCTCGCGGACGAGCACCGGGAGCCGCCACCACACGGGTGGCGGACCGCACCGGGGAAGGTCAGAACAGGTCGACGGCAACGACCTTGGCGGCACCGACGGCCTCCGCGATCGCGGTCTGCACGTCGGCGGGCACCTCGCGGTTGACCCGCAGGATGACCGTGGCGCCTTCCTTGTCGACGTCCTGGCTCAGCTGCGCCGCCAGAATGTCGACGCCCGCCTCGCCGAGCTTGGTACCGACCTTGCCGAGCGCACCCGGGCGGTCCTCGTAGTTCAACACGGCCAGGTTGAGCCCTTCGGCCCGCATGTCGTAATTGCGGCCGTTGATGTTGACGATCTTGTGCACCTGCTGCGGTTCGGTCAGTGTGCCGGCGACATTCAGGGTGCGTCCGTCACCGAACACCGCGCGCAGGTCGACGACGCTGCGGTGAGTGGGGCTCTCGGCCGCGGTGGTGACCTCGGTGGTGATGCCGCGGTCCTTGGCAAGGGCGGGCGCGTTGACGAAGGTCACCTGGTCTTCGACCAGCGCCGAGAACACACCGCGCAGCGCGGCCAGCTCGAGCACCGCGACATCCTGGGCGGCCAGCTCGCCGCGCACCTGTACCTCGACGCTCACCGGAAGTTCGTTGGACACCGCGCCGAGCAGTGCGCCCTGCTTACGCACGATGTCCAGCCACGGCGCGACGTCCTCGCCGACGGCGCCACCGGTGACGTTCACCGCGCCGGGCACGAATTCACCCGCGAGCGCGAGCAATACCGACTTGGCGACATCGGTGCCCGCGCGGTCCTGCGCTTCGGAGGTGGAAGCACCGAGGTGCGGGGTCACCACGACTTGCGGCAGCTCGAACAGCGGGCTGTCGGTGCAGGGCTCGGTCTCGTAGACGTCGAGTCCGGCGGCGCGCACGTGCCCCGACTTGATGGCCTCGGCCAGCGCGGACTCGTCGACGAGCCCGCCGCGCGCGGCGTTCACGATGATGACGCCGGGCTTGGTCTTGGCGATGGCTTCCTTGCCGATGATGCCCTTGGTCTCCGGCGTTTTCGGCAGGTGTACCGAGATGAGGTCGGCGCGCTCGAGCAGCTCGTCCAGGCTGAGCAGTTCGATACCGAGTTGCGCGGCGCGCGCGGGCGAGACGTAGGGGTCGTAGGCGACGATCTTGGTCTCGAAGGCGGCGAGGCGCGCGGCGAACAGCTGACCGATCCTGCCGAGTCCGACGACACCCACGGTCTTGTCGAAGATCTCGACACCGTTGAACTTGCTGCGCTGCCAGGTGTGCTCACGCAGGGTCGCGTCGGCGGCCGGGATCTGCCGCGCCGCGGCGAGCAGCAACGTGACGGCGTGCTCGGCGGCGGTGTGGATGTTGGAGGTCGGCGCGTTCACGACCAGCACGCCACGCTCGGTGGCCGCGGGCACATCGACATTGTCGAGGCCGACGCCGGCGCGCGCGACGATCTTCAGCTTCTTGCCCGCTTCGAGTACTTCGGCGTCGACGGTGGTCGCCGAGCGAACCAGGATCGCGTCTGCCTCGGGCACCGCGGCCAGCAGGGCGGGGCGATCGGGACCGTCGACCCAGCGAACCTCGACGGCGTCTCCGAGCGCGTCGACGGTCGACTTGGCGAGCTTGTCGGCGATCAGAACTACGGGACGGCCTGCTTGGCTCACTGTGGGTTACTCCTGGGAGAAGAGGGTCGGCATTACCGAGGGTCAGCTTAGTAGGCACGATTTCCGGCGACCCGACCCCCTGGCTGGCGGCTGTCGTCAGTACGGGCGGCGAACGGGATGGAGAAATTATGCAGACCGGTCTACTCTTGACCCATGGGCACCAAGGGTTCGCAGACACGCGCCAAGCTGCTCGATGCCACCCGCGCGCTCATCGAGAAGCGGGGTTACTACGGCGCGGGCCTGAACCAGATCATCGAAACCAGTGGCGCGCCACGGGGATCGCTGTACTACCACTTCCCCTCGGGTAAAGACCAGATCGTCGCGGAGGCCGTCGCGCAGGCCGGTGCCGAAATCGCGGCGGCACTCTCGGCCACCGAGGACGGCGACTCCCCTACCGCACCCACCGAAGGCCGAGGCTCCGCCGACTTGGCGACGGATCTGCTCACCGTCCTCGGTAATCGACTGGAGGCGACGGGATGGGCAGCGGGCTGCCCGGTCGCGCAGGTCACCCTCGATATCGCGGCGACCAGCGATCAGATCCAAGCGAAATGCGCCGCCGCCTACGAGTCCTGGGAGCGCGCGATCCGTGATCGGCTCGCAGCCGAACAACGACCGGACGCCGAGGACCTGGCGACGAGCCTGTTGGCCATGGTCGAGGGCGGTTTGCTGCTGGCACGCGCCAAACGCAGTCGCGCGCCGTTGGAGCAAGTCGGTCGCGTCATCCGCAGCATGCTCTGATCCCGGCGGTGAATCTTCGCGGCGTTTGTCCTCGTCCAAAAATATGTAGACCGATCTAGAAGGAGTGACATGTCAGGAAGCATCGTGATCGGCGCGGCCGGATTCATCGGCCGCGCCATCGTCGCCCACCTCCTGCGGCAGGATCACCGGGTAGTCGCCGCCGTCCGCCCCGGCACCGACCGAAGGTTGACCACCTGGCTGGACGCACACGACATCGACCGGCGCGGACTCACCGTTGTTTCCTGCGACGTCACCGCACCCGACCTCGGACTACCGGAGCGGCTCGACCACAGCGATATTCGCGACGTCTACAACTGCGCCGCGCGCTTCGCGTTCGGACTCGAACACCAGGACGCGTACGCCGTGAACGTCACCGGCGCCCTCCATGCGCTCGAATGGGCGGGAAGGCTGCGCGACCTACGCCGCGTCGTGCACATCAGCGGTTACCGCGTAACAGCCGACAGCGCGGCCGAAAAGCACTCCGACAGCGGCGCTTACGAGTCGACCAAGGTCGAATCCGACCAGCTGCTGCGGCAGCGCGCCGAGGCGAAGAACATCCCGTTGACGATCGCCAACCCGAGCAGCGTCGTCGGAACGGGGCAATACATCGGACTGGCGAAGGTCATCGAAGACCTCTGGCGCGGAAAGCTTCCCGCGATCCCCGGCGGAAACGACACCTTCGTTCCGGTCGTCGATCTCGACTACTTCGTGGGCTTTCTGATCGCCCTGCCGAAGCTGCCCGATACCGCAGGGCACTCCTACACTGTCCTCGACCAGCGAACTCCCATGCTACCCAGCCTGATTCGGCTTGTCGCCGACCATCTCGGGGTGCGCGCGCCGCGGGCCATGATCCCGGCCGGGGTACTCGCGCGATTGCCTCGGGCGGTGACCGGTGCCGACCCGGAGACCCTCACGTTCCTCACCGAGGATCGCTACGACACCACCGCCGCCGAAGACATCGCACGCCGCGCCGGGCTCACCATGCCCCCGGTGGAAGATGTCCTGCGTCGGTGGGTCGAGCACCTGGTTGCCAGCCGGTTCGGTGCGGTCGACGCCGATCCGAGCGCCGGATTCCTCGACGGCGCATGGGTTGGTGGCGATCGACGCACACCGAAATATGTGCTCGCGCACGGACTGCCGCTCGACAGCGAGGAATGGGCAGGCGTGCGTGGCAGCCTCGACGGGACGAGCATGGTCATCGACCTTCCCGGCCTCGGCCGATCCGCGCCCGATTCGATCGACGACGGGCTGGCCCGCGCGCTGCGGTCGGTGGAAACGCGGCCGGTACTCGTCGGTCATTCGCTCGGTTGCGCTCCGGTACTTCGTTACGCCGCGGCGCATCCGGATCGCGTGTCCGGGATCGTCCTCGTCGCGCCAGCCTTCCTCCAAGAACGCACGCGAATCCCGCTTCGTTCGCCACTGACAACCATTGCCCTGCGCAGGGTTTCGGCGCGGCGGCTCGCGCAGCTGCTCGCGGTCCCCGAGAGCGAGGGCGTAGCCAGCGCGGCGGCGAATCTGCGCAGACCCGGCGTGGCCGCACGCGCCGTCGGCGCCCACCGCACGGCGGGAGCAGCGTCCACTCGCCGTGAACTTCGCGAACTACTCGACCGGGTAGCAACGCCGGTCCACCTCGTGGTCGGCGCCGACGATCCACTCACGGTGGCCAGCGCACACCCGACCACGGTCATCGAGTCGGCGGGACACTTCGCGCCACTCACCCACCCCGATCAGATCGCGGCCGCGCTGACCGAGAACACGAAAAGCCGGTCCCGCGCATAAGCAGGACCGGCTCGAGTGGGGACGCCTTCAGTGAACTCAGCCGCCGAAAGATCCCGTCCACAGGGTGTTGAGCACTCCGTGCAGAGCGGCGCCGACGGTGCTGAACAGGGCGTCCGCAGCCGCACTACCGGTGTCGATGATAACGGGGATCATGGAATTACCTCTTCGTCGAAAGTTCGCTCCAGTTCTTACTGGCTGACACAAGAAACATCGACGCCCGGGCAGCGTGAGTTACGGGAATTCAGCAATTGTGATGCACGACACGTTTAACTCTAATTAGTGACTCAAGTCACATAGGACACGCGATCTACCTGCTCTTCTAGTCAACTGTCCAGATGGATTCGCATCTCTCCCACCGGCGCAAACCTGGGCTATCGAATTAGTTCCTGAGTAATTACTGAGCCGAAGCATGCGCGGTTCCAATACAAATAGGGGCACCGAAAACAATGGCGAGACCCCTTACCGAACGCCGGTCCCGTCGGAATATGAAAAGCACAATTCGGGCCCGCTGACAGGAACCCCGTGCTGCGCGGCGAACCGCCAGGCACATACCGCGGTCGCGCCAATCGACGCAGCCGCGCTCGCACGATCGACGACACACGAGCCCGAGACGAGAACGCGCGCCACCGGGCATCGAACCCAGTCACGTTGTCGCACCACTGAGATCACCGAGGCCATCTCGCCCCCGAGCCCACCCCACCATGCGGAGAGGCCCCACACCGTGTGGTGTGGGGCCTCTCCGGAAGTCTAGGTCGTGATCAGAGGACGCGGACGTCCTGGGCCTGCGGGCCCTTCTGACCCTGGCCGATCTCGAACTCCACGCGCTGGCCCTCGTCGAGCGACCGGAAACCCGAGCCGCTGACAGCCGAGTAATGCACGAAGACGTCGGGGCCTCCGCCGTCTTGCGCGATGAAGCCGAAGCCCTTCTCGCTGTTGAACCACTTCACAACACCCTGAGCCATTTCATACTTTCCTGTAGACGAGCCAGATTCTGGCAAATAGGAATGCCCTGGTCTCGGCATCAACGATGCCACGCCCACTCAGATTTGGCCACAAAGAACTCCCCGCACTGTGAGCAACCCAACCCCGGCCTCATATTATTACCCCCATCTCACACTGGCCCGACGCAGCACCCCCGTTACGCTCGCGGCCGGTTCGGGACCCACCTCAGCCCGACATCGAAACCGCCACCGCCGGAAGGTTATTCGCTTCAACGCCACCTGCCGTGACCAGGGGCCTCCGAGCAGGGTGGTGCGTATCGGGCAACACACGAGCGAGCCTGGCAAGCCGAGGTAAGACCGATGTCGCGCTGGCCGCACCGCCGTCGTGCGTGCCCGGCGACGCATTGGGGGACAACCCCTAATACCTCGGGCTGATATTTCCGTGAATCCGACGGCAACCGGTGTTCTTTCGGCGAAAGTGCGCGAAAGTGGAGGCATGTGGTCGCCGTCACCACGGTAGTCAGAACCACGACCACACTGCAACATTCATCCCGCCGTGACAGGCGCGGAGCGTCACCGCACGGGCAAGGGACGGTGAACGAGTCGTTCACCAGGAACGAAAGGATTCACGTTGTCTACCTCGCGCAAGTTCACCACATCGCGCCGGGCATTGGCCCGCGTCGCAGTCGCCGGTGCACTGGTCGCGGTTCCGTTGTCCGCGTTGGCCGTTCCCGCCTCCGCCGAAACCTCTCAGTCGCCGAGCGTCACCGAGGTCAGCCATCCCCGCTACGACAGGAACTGTGGCTTCGGCCCCTTCGACAACTGGCGCTGCGACAACGGACCGTTCGACCAATGGAACAATCGCGGACCGTTCGACCAGTGGAATCATCATCGTGGCTACGACCAGGGCGTGCCATGGTGGTGGCTGTTCCAGCAGAACCAGCCTCGGGGGCTGTTCGGCAGCAGCTGACACCTTCTACCAGCGCGAAGGCGCCCGCGGACTCGTGGTCCTCGGGCGCCTTCGCGTTGTCGAGACGACGTTACGCGGTCTCGGTGATCGGGCGATCGACCCAGCTCATCAGGCCGCGCAGCTTGGCGCCGGTGACCTCGATCGGGTGCTCGGCGTTCTGCTTGCGCAGGCCCTCGAGCTCCTTGTTGCCACCCTCGACGTTCGCGACGAGGCGCTTCACGAAGCTGCCGTCCTGGATGTCGCGCAGGATGTCCTGCATGCGCTTCTTGGTGTCGGCGTCGATGACCCGGGGGCCCGACACATACCCACCGAATTCGGCGGTGTCGGAGACCGAGTAGTTCATCCGCGCGATGCCACCCTCGTACATGAGGTCGACGATGAGCTTGAGCTCGTGCAGCACCTCGAAGTACGCCATCTCGGGGGCGTAGCCCGCCTCGACCATCACCTCGAAGCCGGTCTTGACCAGCTCTTCGGTGCCACCACAGAGCACAGCCTGCTCACCGAAGAGGTCGGTCTCGGTCTCTTCCTTGAAGGTGGTCTTGATGACACCGGCGCGCGCGCCACCGATGCCCTTGGCGTAGGACAGCGCCAGCGCCTGACCCTCGCCCTTCGGGTCCTGCTCGACCGCGATGAGCGCGGGCACACCCTTGCCGTCGACGAACTGACGACGCACCAGGTGGCCGGGGCCCTTCGGGGCGACCATCGCGACGGTGATGTTGGCCGCGGGCTTGATCAGGCCGAAGTGGATGTTGAGGCCGTGGCCGAAGAACAGCGCGTCGCCGTCCTTCAGGTTGGGCTCGATGTCGTTGGTGAAGATCGCCGCCTGCGCGGTGTCGGGCGCGAGCAGCATGATGACGTCGGCCCACTCCGAAACCTCGGCGGGGGTGCCGACGGCAAGACCGGCCTCTTCGGCCTTGGCCCGCGACTTGGAGCCTTCCTTGAGGCCGATGCGGACCTCGACGCCGGAGTCGCGCAGGCTCAACGAGTGCGCGTGGCCCTGGCTGCCGTAGCCGATGACAGCGACCTTGCGGCCCTGGATGATCGACAGGTCGGCATCATCGTCGTAGAACAGTTCGACTGCCACTGTTGGGTTCCCTTCGAATCGGATGGTCCCCGCGTACACGGGGATTCGGTGCGCATGTGTTGCGCACGTTGACAATTGGGCAGCACCGAGATCCACGGGTTCGTGACGACGTGGCGGCGCGTGCGGTGATCGACGAAAACCCCTGCGTACCAGGGTTTGCCGACCGCCGATCAGCGTCCACCCTAGCGGGTGGCCGTGATCGATTTCGGACCGCGGCCGACGGCGACGACACCGGACTGAACGATCTCCCGGATGCCGTAGGGCTCCATCATGCGCAGCAATGCGTCGAGCTTGGACCGGGTCCCGGTCGCCTCGACGGTGAGCGAATCCGGCGACACGTCGATCACCTTGGCGCGGAACAGATTCACCGACTCGATCACCTGCGTGCGCACACTGGCGTCGGCGCGCACCTTCACCAGGATCAACTCGCGGGCCACCGAACTGTCGGCGTCTTGCTCGACGATCTTGATGACGTTCACCAGCTTGTTGAGCTGCTTGGTGACCTGCTCGAGCGGCAGGTCCTCGACGGTGACGACGATGGTCATCCGCGAGATGTCCTGGATCTCGGTCCCGCCGACCGCGAGCGATTCGATATTGAATCCGCGACGGGAGAACAAGGCGGCGACCCGCGCCAGCACGCCCGGTTTGTCCTCGACCAGGACGCTGAGGGTGTGGGTCGTGCTCATCCTTCGTCCACCTTGTTCTCGTCGGGCTTGTCGGTCGCGGTCTGCTCGGCCGGCACCGCCTGGTCGTTGGTCAGTGCCGCGTGGATGACGGCGGGCTCGGCGACCTGCTCGTCCTCGTCGAACAGCGGGCGGATGCCGCGCGCGGCCATGATCTCGTCATTGCCGGTGCCCGCGGCGACCATCGGCCACACCTGGGCATCCTTACCCACGATGAAATCGATCACCACGGGACGGTCGGTGATCGACTGCGCCTCGCGGATCGCGGCCTCGACGTCCTCTTCCCGCTCGACCCGGATGCCGTGGCAGCCGAGCGCTTCGGCGAGCTTGACGAAATCGGGGATGCGCAGCGTGTGGGTGCCGAGGTCGGTGTTGGAGTAACGCTCCTGGTAGAACAGCGTCTGCCACTGTCGGACCATGCCGAGGTTGCCGTTGTTGATCAGCGCCACCTTGATCGGCACGTTCTCGACGGCGCAGGTGGCCAGTTCCTGGTTGGTCATCTGGAAGCAGCCGTCACCGTCGACCGCCCACACCTCTTTGTCGGGGACGCCCATCTTCGCGCCCATCGCGGCAGGCACGGCGTAACCCATCGTGCCGAGACCACCGGAGTTCAACCAGGTGCGCGGGTTCTCGTACTTGATGAACTGGGCGGCCCACATCTGGTGCTGCCCGACACCGGCGCAGTACACCGCGTCGGGTCCGGCGAGTCGACCGAGTGCGTCGATGACGAATTCCGGGGAGAGCGAACCGTCACTGGGCGCGGCCCAACCCAACGGGTAGCTGGTGCGGACGCCCTCGAGATATTTCCACCATTCGGTGAGGTCCAGTGGGCCCGACGACGCGGAAGGGTCGGCCTTCAGCGTTTCGATCAGCTCGGTGATCACCTCGCGGCAGTCGCCGACGATCGGCACATGCGCGTGTCGATTCTTGCCGATCTCCGCGGGGTCGATGTCGGCGTGGATCACCTTCGCGTCGGGTGCGAAGGAGTCGAGCTGACCGGTGACCCGGTCGTCGAATCGGGCGCCGAGGGTGATCAGCAGGTCCGACTTCTGTAGTGCCGCAACCGCGCCCACCGTGCCGTGCATGCCGGGCATACCCATGTTCAGCGGGTGACTGTCGGGGAAGGCGCCGCGGGCCATCAGCGTCGTGACCACCGGGATGCCGGTGAGTTCGGCCAGCTCGCGCAGCTCGGGCGAGGCATCGGCCTTGATCACACCACCACCGACATAGAGCACCGGGGCCTTGGCCTCGGCGATCATCCTGGCGGCCTCGCGCACCTGCTTGCCGTGCGGCTTGGTGACCGGGCGGTAGCCGGGCAGGCGCAGTTCCGGCGGCCAGCTGAAGGTGGTCTGAGCTTGCAGCACGTCCTTGGGGATATCGACGAGCACCGCGCCGGGCCGACCACTCGACGACAGATAGAAGGCCTCGGCCAGGATGCGTGGGATGTCGATGGCCTCGGTGATGAGGAAGTTGTGCTTGGTGACCGGCATGGTGATGCCGGAGATGTCGGCTTCCTGGAAGGCGTCGGTGCCGATCAGGCCGCGCGCGACCTGGCCGGTGATCGCGACGATCGGGACGGAATCCATCTGGGCGTCGGCGATCGGGGTGACGAGGTTCGTCGCGCCGGGGCCCGAGGTCGCCATGCAGACGCCGACCTTGCCGGTGGCCTGCGCGTAACCGGTGGCCGCGTGGCCCGCGCCCTGCTCGTGACGCACCAGCACGTGCCGCACCCTGGTCGAATCGAACAGCGGGTCGTACACCGGGAGAACCGCACCGCCGGGAATGCCGAATACGGTGTCGACGCCGAGCTCCTCGAGCGAACGGACTACCGACTGCGCGCCGGTGACCCGCTCGGGCGGGACCTGGCGGCGGTTGGCCGCCGAGCTCGTCGATGTTGGCTGTTGATTCGCCGAAGGCGCAGGCTTGCGGGCCGATGGCCCTGGCCGTGCGGTTGGTGCACTCACCGTCTTCGTTCCTAACTGCTTGTCGTTCCGACCCCGAATTGTTCCTGACATGCGGTGTCTTGCGATCTGCCGACTGAGCCGAGATCCGAGGGATTTGGGCGATTCCTCCGGATCATGGCCCGAACAACAAAAAACCCCCGACAGCCCATGGCTGATCGAGGGTGGCGCGTCGCAACGCGAGCTGACGTATTCGACTCAGGTAGTCAGGCTCAACGCTGGACGCGCCGGCCGATTACGAGCAACTCGTTTCGATTCACGCGCACGACGTTAAGCGGACGTGAACCGATGAGTCAAACAGATGACTCAGTGCGTCCCATTATGTGGGACAGTGCGGCTGCTAGGTTCCATTCACCAGGATGCGAGGATGGTGGTGTGTCATCACCGCATCAGTCCGTGCCACCGGCTAAATCGTCCCACACTCCCGACGCGGGAGCGGATACGGGTGGCAGCTCGAAGCCCACGGTGATCCGCATCCCCCGGTTGGCGTTTCTCGGCGTGTTCATCCTGCTGATGTGCGCGTTCTTCGCGTTCGTCGGTTGGCCGATCGCCCTGTGGTGGCTGCTGTTGATCCCGGTCGGCGTGGGGGTATGGGTGCAACGAACCCAGACCACGGTCTCCGCCGAAGGGCTCGATCTGCGGACGGTGCTCGGGAAGCGGCACCTGGATTGGTCGCAGCTGAAAGGGGTGCGCATCCCGAAGCGGGGGTACGTGCGCGCCGATCTCGTCGACGGCGGCGAGGTGAAGTTGCCCGCGGTGAGCTACGACCGGGTTCGCGAATTGGCGAACGCTTCGGGCGGGCGTATCCCCGACCCGTTCGCACAGCCTTCCGCGAGCTCGACGGCCAAGGCCACCGGATCGGAGAAGGCGGACGCGACGACAGCCGACGCGAACGATTCGGCCGAAGAGGCCGGGACCGGCGCGACGACCACACCGAACAGCGCGGGCACGGCAAACGGCACGAGCGGTACCGATACGACCGCAGCGTCTGCCGTCGATGCCGAGAAAACCGACCCGCCCGCACGCGACGAATAACCGGGCGCGAACACCTAACTCGCAGTAGGTACACCGGGAGACACGACGAATCCGTGCGCGACACCGACATCCGTGACGCGCGCCCGGTGCTGGCTCCGTACCGAACGCATCCCCGGCCCTGATCGACACCGCCGATGGACCGGCATCGTCATCCACACCCGGTCGTGCCAGTGCTCTCGCCGGTGCTGGGTCCCGACCTGATCAGCTTCGAAAACGCAAGTACCGCAGCAACGATCACGTCGTGTACTCGACCGGCGACCGGCGGCGCACGTGAAAATCGGAACAAACCGGGGCGGCGCGACGTTAGGCTCGTAGTGACGCGGGCACCGCACCCGGCGAATCCGCCGAGTCCTGTGCGCGCACCCGGACGGTCCGGCACCCCGGTGATCCGTCAGCGCCATCGGTGCTCTACGCCGACCTTGGGACGGCCGAGCACGGCGCGCCACTTCCGAACCGACGATCGGCACCGCCGAGACCGACCGCCTCGAGCGAGCCCCATCGAGCAGGCGCCAACCGAGCGCGCCGACCAGCACGCGAACCCACGACCGCGCGGGAGTAGCGTGAAAGTGCCGCGAGCACGCTCGCGCAGTCGCACGATTCAGCCCCGCGACCAGACCGAGGATCATTCAATGCCACCGCTTCGTTCCAGAACCACCACCGTCGGCCGCAATGCCGCGGGTGCCCGCGCGCTCTGGCGCGCCACCGGTATGACCGACTCCGACTTCGGTAAGCCGATCGTCGCCATCGCGAACTCCTACACCCAGTTCGTTCCCGGTCACGTGCATCTGAAGAACGTCGGCGAGATCGTGGCCGACGCGGTCCGCGCCGCGGGTGGCGTACCGCGCGAGTTCCACACGATCGCCGTGGACGACGGCATCGCGATGGGTCACGGCGGCATGCTGTACTCGCTGCCTTCGCGCGAGATCATCGCCGACTCGGTCGAATACATGGTGAACGCGCACACCGCCGACGCGCTGGTGTGCATCTCCAACTGCGACAAGATCACCCCCGGCATGCTCAATGCCGCCATGCGACTGAATGTTCCGACGGTGTTCGTCTCCGGTGGGCCGATGGAGGCCGGTAAGGCCGTGGTCGTCGCCGGTGTCGCGCAGGCACCGACCGACCTGATCACCGCGATCTCGGCCAGCGCCAACAGCAGCATCTCCGACGACGGTCTGAGCGAGGTCGAGCGTTCCGCCTGCCCGACCTGCGGCTCCTGTTCGGGCATGTTCACCGCGAACTCGATGAACTGCCTCACCGAGGCGCTCGGACTCGCCCTGCCCGGCAACGGTTCCACGCTGGCCACCCACGCCGCGCGCCACGCGCTGTTCGAGCGTGCGGGCACCGTGGTCGTCGACATCGCCAACAAGTGGTACCGCGAGGACGACGCGTCGGTGCTGCCGCGCAATGTGGCCAACGCCAACGCTTTCCGCAACGCCATGGCGCTGGACGTGGCGATGGGCGGGTCCACCAACACGGTGCTGCACACCCTCGCCGCCGCACAGGAGGGCGAGATCGACTTCGATCTGCACACCATCGAGCAGACCAGTCGCCGAGTGCCGACCCTGTCGAAGGTCGCACCGAACTCCGATTACCACATGGAAGACGTGCACCGCGCCGGCGGCATCCCCGCGATCCTCGGCGAACTGCACCGCGCCGGACTGCTGGAGACCGACGTGACGACCGTCCACTCGGCCTCGGTCGACGAGTGGATCGACACCTGGGACATCCGCTCCGGCAAGGCATCCGACGAGGCGATCGAACTGTTCCACGCCGCGCCGGGCGGAGTGCGCACCACCGAGCCGTTCTCCACCGAAAACCGTTGGTCCTCCTTGGATACCGACGCCGAGGGCGGCTGCATCCGCGATATCGAACACGCCTACACCAAGGAAGGCGGCCTCGTGGTGTTGCGCGGCAATATCGCCGTCGACGGTGCCGTGCTCAAGACCGCGGGCATCGATGAGGAGCTGTTCAGCTTCCAAGGTCCCGCCGTGGTGGTCGAGTCGCAGGAGGAGGCGGTCTCGGCGATCCTCGGCAAGAAGATCAAGCCCGGTGATGTGATCGTGATCCGCTACGAGGGCCCCGCGGGCGGCCCCGGCATGCAGGAGATGTTGCACCCCACCGCGTTCCTGAAGGGTGCAGGACTCGGCAAGAAGTGCGCGCTGATCACCGACGGCCGCTTCTCCGGCGGCACCTCGGGATTGTCCATCGGACACATCTCCCCCGAAGCGGCCAGTGGCGGCGTGATCGGCCTCGTCGAAAACGGCGACCAGATCCGCATCGATGTGAGTACCCGGGCTTTGGAGCTCCTGGTGGACGACGCCGTGCTCGCCGAACGCCGCGCGAAAATGGAAGCAACGGAACGCCCATGGCAGCCGGTGAACCGAGAACGCTCGGTCACCACCGCCCTGCGCGCCTACGCGGCGCTGGCGACCTCCGCCGACAAGGGTGCTGTCCGCTACGTGCCGTAACACACGAAAAAGCGGCGCCACGAAGACATTTCGTGGCGCCGCTTTCTTGTGCGAGGGTGCGCGAACGACGAGCCGACCGAAACCCACTTCGGAACCGGACCCTTCGCCCGCTCCGACGACGCCGAGCGGAGAGAACCGCTCCTTGGTCCGACTCGGTAGCCCGATCCGCAACGCTCGATCGAGACGTGCGCGGTCCGGCGCGCTGACGGCGGATCATGCGCTGACGGCACACCATTCGCCCCGCGACAACCGCCGACCGAGCCGCCGTCAGTCGAAGGGTTTGACGCCGACCAGTGGATTGCCGCCGTGGAGGAACCAGTACGCGGCGACCGCCGCCGCGATGGCCAGGAGTAGGACCACGAAGGAGCCGATGCCGGGGCGGGTCGCCCACTTGCGGTTGCGGTCGAAGGACCAGCGGCCGGGGCCGGTGAGAATGACCACCGCGGCGATGCCCGCGAGGACCGATTCCGATTCCACGGCGCTGTCACCGGCCTTGTATTGGAAGCCCGGGATCATGCCCTGCTTCCATGCCCACGCGTCCAGGATGACCGCGAGTACGGCGCCAGCGGCCAGCGGTGTTGCCAGGCCGAGGATCAGCAGCACGCCTCCACCGACCTCACCCGCGGTGACCAGCAGCGCGGACTGCGAGGGGTGATCCCAGCCGCCGCCGGCCATCATGTCGCGGGTCCCGTCGAGCCCGGGGCCGTGAAACCAGCCCGCGAGCTTCTGCAAGCCGTGGTACAGGAATGTCGCTCCGACGATCAGGCGCAGCAGGAAGAGGCCGAAATCCAGGGTGCCTCGGCGCTCGTCGCCGTTCCTGCGGCGCAACCTGCCGGTGTCGTTCGGCGGGTTGGCGGCGGGCGGGATGCTCGCGTAGGAGTAGGAGCCCTGCCCGCCCGAGGCGGCTTGAGCTGTGGTCGGAACATCGGGGCCGATGCCGAGTTCGTCGTCGGTCCGTGGCACGTCTTTCGCCTCCAAATCCACCCGGGGGAACTGCCCCGTCGGTGCATCATAAGGGCTGCCGACGCCGCGGCCGGTGGAAACCGGGGCCAGCTCCGCCGTGGCATCCGATCCTCGCGCCTGCCACGGCGTGGGATCGGTGTTGTCGTTCGACTTCTCGGTCACGGCCCATACTTTATGTCGCCGTGTGCACGTCTGCGGCGGCAATGACGGCGGCGTGTCAATCACCGGGAATACAGGGTTGTCGCGGTAGGTCGCGACGCGTCCGGACACGCGAGACCCGCGCGAGACCCCGCAGCGGCATGCTCGACAGTATTTCCGTAACGTCTGAGCTATGAGTTTGGTTGTCGTGGGCCGTATCGCGGTGAGTTCGGCACTCGCCTGCGCGCTGCTGTCGGGCTGCGCCCGGTTCGATGATTCGGCGTCGAGCCCCTTCACACCGGAACCCACGCTGCACGGCGCCGACATCGGCCCGTCCAAGCCGAACCAAGCGCCGCCTTCCACCACCAGGCCGAGTGGGCCGTGCATCGACCCCGATCCCGCCGTCGTCGCCACCTGCCTCGATACCACCGGCGGGTTGGTCACCATCGCCGACGGCGCACTGGTCGCCGAGCGCAAGACCGGACGCATCCTCAAGGTCGCCCCCGACCAGCCGCCCACGGAGATCGCGCAGATCGACGTGGACAGTTCTGGCGACGGCGGCCTCAGTGACCTTTCGCTCTCGCCCACCTATCAGGAGGACGGGCTGCTCTACGCCTACATCACCACCGGCAGCGACAATCGTGTGGTCAGGATCGCTCAGGGCGGCGCACCGAAGGACATCGTCACCGGAATCCCGAAGGGCGCCAACGGAAACCACGGTGCGATCGACTTCAGCGGCAAGGAGATGCTGGTACTCACCGGCGACGCGGGCGACCCGACCTCGGCCGCGGCGCCGTCGTCGCTGGCGGGCAAGTTGCTGCGCGTGAAGTCGCCGAGTTCGGGTGGTTCCGACACCGAGGTCGCCGCGTCCGGCATCGGCACCGCGGGCGACGTGTGCCGCGACAGCACCGACAGCATCTGGATCACCGACCGCACCCCCGCCGAGGACCGGTTGCAGCGACTCGGCGCGGACGGCGCATTGACCACCGCGTGGACCTGGCCCGATCGCCCCGGCGTCGGCGGATGCGCGGCCGCCGCCGACGGTGTAGCGGTGTCGCTGGCCCAGGGGCAGGCGCTGGCACTGGCGGCCACCGATCCGAACACCCACGCGGTCACCGCCCCACCCGCCCTGCTCGCGCAGAACAAGTACGGTCGGCTCGGCGGCGCGTCCCTCGGCGCCGACGGCAACATCTGGGTCAGCACCGTCAACAAAACCGACGGCCAACCCGGCCCCTTCGACGACCGCGTCGTCCGCATCCCACCGACCGGCGGCGAAGGCACCGGCCCGGACTGAACGGCCACGCGAGATCACCGGGACGCACCCGCGCGCCACACACCGCACCCGCGTCTCGGTGATCTCGAAGACCCGCACCGCGGCTGCCCGATAAAACCCCACCACCCCAACAAAACCCGACCAAACACTGATGGTCGGGGGCAGCGATGTCGTCGGCGAACTCTGCGCCGACCCTGACCGGGGGAGTGTGGCAAGCCGACGGCTCTCACACCAGGGCGTCGACCAGGACGGTTCAGGTCGATCTCGACCACGTCGCCGCGAGGACCTTCTCGGTCTGCGCCGGCAGGTATTGCGCGGGTTCACGTTCGAGCGCTCGAGGAACACGCCCTCGATAGTGATCTCCGCCGGGCGCCTGCCGGTCAGCCGAACACAAGCACCGCCAATCGCCACCGGGCAACTCGCGCCGTGCCTGGACAGGCGGACCACGCGCACGTCATGGCGTGGCGCACCGACCGGCCCCTGCGATCTTGGTCAGCCTTGAACGCAGGCCTCGAGGACCAACTCTCGAACGCGAGCGGCATCCGCCTGTCCTCGCGTAGCTTTCATCACGTCGCCGACGATCTTGCCCGCGGCCTGCACCTTGCCCGAGCGGATCTTCTCGGCGATGTCAGGGTTGGCGGCCAGTGCCTTGTCCACCTCGGTGCGCAAGGCGCCGTCGTCGCTGACCATGCCGAGGCCCTTGGCCTCGACGATCGCGCCCGGTTCGCCTTCACCCGCGAGCACGAAGTCGACGACCTGCTTGGCGACCTTGTTGTTCACCGTCTTCGCCTCGACGAGGGCGATCACCTCGGCGACCTGCGCCGGGGTGATCGGCAGGTCCGCCAACTCCACCTCGGTTTCCTTGGCCTTCTCGGTGAGGTAGGCGACCCACCACGACCGCGCCTCGTTGGCGGGGGCGCCGGCGTCGGCGGTGGCGATGATGAGGTCGAGCGCGCCCGCGTTCACCAGGTCACGCATCACCTCGTCGGAGATCCCCCAGTCGGCCTGGATGCGACCACGACGCAGCCACGGGTACTCCGGCACGGTGGCACGCAGCTGCTCCACCCATTCCGGCTCGGGCGCAACGGGTTCCAGGTCGGGCTCGGGGAAGTAGCGGTAATCCTCCGCGGTCTCCTTGATGCGTCCGGCGGAGGTGCTGCCGTCGGCCTCGTGGAAATGCCTGGTCTCCTGCACGATGGTGCCACCACCGGCGAGTACCGCGGCGTGGCGGCGCATCTCGTACCGGACCGCGACCTCGACGCTCCTGAGCGAGTTCACGTTCTTCGTTTCGGTGCGGGTGCCGAATTCCGTTGCGCCGACCGGCATCAGCGAGACGTTGGCATCGCAGCGCACCGAACCCTGCTCCATCTTCACATCGGAGACGCCGAGCGATTTCACCACTTCGCGCAGCGCCGTCACGTAGGCGCGCGCCACCTCGGGTGCGCGCTCCCCCGCACCGGTGATCGGCTTGGTGACGATCTCGATCAGCGGAACACCCGCGCGGTTGTAGTCGAGCAGCGAATGGCTCGCACCGTGGATGCGTCCGGTCGC
Source organism: Nocardia callitridis (assembly GCF_039543305.1). NCBI lineage: Bacteria > Bacillati > Actinomycetota > Actinomycetes > Mycobacteriales > Nocardiaceae > Nocardia > Nocardia callitridis. Next base: position 100,394 of record NZ_BAABJM010000005.1, read on the forward strand.
GCCGCCGACGTGCAGGGACTTGCCGGTGTCCTCCTCCATGTGGGCGCGCTCGATCTCGACACGGAAGGTGCTGCCGTCATCCAGCGGCACGTCCAGGTAGCCGTTGGTGGCGATCGGCTCGTCGTACTGGCTGATCTGGTAGTTCTTCGGCTGATCGGGGTAGAAGTAGTTCTTGCGCGCGAACCGACCCCACGGCGTGATCGCACAGTTCAGGGCGAGCCCGATGCGGATGGCACCCTCGACGCCCTGCTTGTTCACCACCGGCAACGAGCCGGGCAGGCCCAGGCACACCGGGCACACCTGGGTGTTCGGCTCGGCGCCGAACTCGGTGGGGCAACCACAGAACATCTTGGTCGCCGTGGACAGTTCGACGTGCACCTCGAGTCCGAGCACCGGCTCGAACCGGGCGAGAACATCCGAATAATCCATCAGGTCGGCCGTGGGTGCGCTCATGTCGAACAGTTTAGGCAAACGGTGGCGCCGCCCTACTTCCGCATCCGCCGGTTCACCCGGCCTGCGACGAAGACAAATATCGCCGATGCCGCAGTCGACGCGTCGGTGCTGCCCGCATGGCCGCGCGGACAGCACCGCGGCGCGCACACGGCTACGGGTCTCTATGGGTCTACTTCCGCGTCCGCTGGTCGAGCCAGTCGGTGACGTAGGTCAGTACCTCCGGCGCCACGGTGGTCTCGATCCCCGCGTACTCGCTGGGGTTACCGGTCGGCGCGGGCTGCATGAGGTGGTTGAGGCCGGGGAACACGTGCACGGTGGCGTCGGGATCGGCGGCGAGATGCTCGCGCATCGGCTGTTCGCTCTGCGCGGCGGGCACCTGCAGGTCGTGACCGCCGTAGAACGCGAACACCGGGACACGCAGCGCCGAGAGCGCGGGCGCGGGGTCGTAGTTCACCAGGGCGGCGAGGATGGGGTTGATCCCCGCGGTGAGTTGTTCATCGGAGACGCGCTGATCCTCGGGCAGTTCCGCGTTCTGTCGGCGGACGAGATCCTGCGCACCTTCGATGTCGTTACGCTTCAAGACATCCACCAGTTCGGTGGTTTGGCGCACCCTGGTATCCACTTCCTCCGGCGGGGTGCCGGTCGCGGCGCCGATCAGTCGGTTCTGTTCGATCAACACCTCCGAGCCCGGCACGGCGGGACCCGCCATCAGGACGACGAACGCGACACCACTGTCGGGCCGCGCGGCCACCAGCGGTGCCAGGTACCCACCTTCGCTGTGCCCGAACAGTCCGATCCTGGTCGGGTCGATCTCGGAGCGACCGCGCAGGAAGCCGACACCGGCGGCCGCATCACCGGACAGGTCGGTGTAATTCGACTCCTCCAGGTCTCCCCCGGTGCCACCGACGCCGCGGTCGTCGGCGCGCAGCACGGCGTAGCCCGCGCGGGTGAGGGTGTCGGCGATCAGCAGGAAAGGCTTGTGCCCCACGATCTGTTCGTCGCGGTCCTGCGGGCCGCTGCCGGTGATCAACAGGACGGCGGGGAACGGGCCCGCACCTTCGGGCGCGGTCAGGGTGCCGGCGATGGTGATATCGCCACTGCGGTAGGTGACGTCCTCGGACTTGTACGGGAACGGCGGCTTCGGTTCCTGCGGGCGCGCGGGCTCTTCGACCTTGCCGCGTGCCAAGCGCAGCGGAAACGACTGGCCGCTCTGGGTGAAATCGCCGACGATGGTCTCGGTCTCGGCGTCGAAGCGTCCGCGGAATCGTGGGTCGCCGGGGATTGCGGCGATGGCGAACTCCACCGCCTCGGGATCGGTGCGCACCTCTTTCAAGGGCGCGCCCGAAAGCCCTTGCGCCGGTATGTCGATGGTGGCGCTGCTCGCGTCGGTGAAATTCACCCCCAGCGCCAAGGGGTGGTCGGGAATCTCGATCTGCCCGTGCCATTCACCGAGAGTCGGCGCGGACTGCTCCGTGTCGGAATCCGACGATCCCGACGAGCAACCCACCACCGTCGCCGCGACCGCAAACAGGACAAACGTAACCAAACGACCGGAGCGCATGCCTACACGGTACCGTCGCACGGCCGCGCCCTGTGGATCTACGCACCACTGGATCTACGCACCGCCACCTTGCGCACTCCACCGAATCAGGCGTCGCACCAACGCAAACCGGGTGAACCGGTCACCGAGTACGAGAGACGCCCAAAGCGACGTGATCCAATCACCCGGCAGCGGCAGGTGCGGCGATTCCCGCCGGCACCTTCCTGAACCTCGCGGCGGTGCTCACTTCCACCCTCGTCGAAGTCTTCGTCGATCCCGCCGAATCAGCGGCAATCCGCGCTCTCGCAGCGCACCCATGCTCTAGAGGATTCGGCCATGAGCACTGACCGATTGCCCGCGGCAATGCGGGGTTTCTCCATGCCATCAACAACCGTGACGCCGAAGGTGCCGGGCAGATATTTCACCGACGGCATCTCCTCGCACCCGCTCATGCCGCATCCGGCGATCGATCGAAGCCCGCCTTCCGGTCACTCGCCGCGCACGTACCGCATCGACGCCGCCACCGCATCCATGTCGATGTCCAGGCTCGGGTCGCGCTCCTGCGCTTCCCGCAGTTCGAGCATCGCGTCCTCGACGGTGCTGCGCCTGGCCAGCCGCACCAATTGTTGCCGAACATAGTCACACAGCGGCGAACCCACCGCGCGTGCCCTCGCACCGAAGGTGTCGAGCACATCCGCGGTCAGTTCATAGGTCTCGACCAGCGCCGCCACCTCCCGATCCCACTCCGGCCGCAGGTCGCGCCCCTGCTCCCGGAGGAAATCGACGATCGTGTCGTCTGCCGACCGATCGCGGGCAAGCTCGGCCAAGGCCTGACTCACATACCGCTCACGCGAGAGTCCGCGGGCACGGGCCCTGCGGTCGAGCACGGCGACCTGACCATCCGACAAATCCTGAGCGAGGGACTCGACCATGGACTCAGGGTAACGCGACCGGCGCGGCGCAGCCGAGGAACAACTCAGCCGAAGAACGCCTCTGCCTCGCGGTAACGCTCTTCGGGGACTCGTTTGAGCTGCTTGGTGGCCTCGGCGAGCGGAACAAGGCCGATCGAAGTGCCGTGCAAGGCAACCATTTGACCGAAATTCCCCGCGTGTACGGCCTCGGCGGCATGCAGGCCGAAACGAGTGGCCAACACCCGGTCATACGGTGTGGGGCTGCCACCACGCTGCACGTGACCGAGGACGGTGGTGCGGACCTCTTTGCCGATTCGGCGTTCGATCTCCGCACCGAGTTGCTGTGCGACACCGGTGAACCGTTCGTGGCCGAACTCGTCGATTCCGCCCTCGCGCAGGGCGAAGCCGGAATCGGGCAGTGGGTGCGAGCCCTCGGCGACGACACAGATGAAGTGCTTGTCGCCGCGCTGGAAGCGACGCTTGATCATCGCGCACACCTCACGCACGTCGAACGGCACCTCGGGTACCAGGGTCAGGTGCGCGCCGGCGGCGATACCGGCATTGACCGCGATCCACCCGGCGTGTCTGCCCATCACCTCGATCAGCATCACCCTTTGATGCGATTCCGCGGTGGTGTGCAGTCGATCGACGGCCTCGCTGGCAATACTCAACGCGGTGTCGTGGCCGAAAGTAGCGTCGGTGCAATCGATGTCGTTGTCGATGGTCTTCGGGACACCAACCACCGGCACGCCCTCGTCGGCCAGCCAGCTCGCCGCGGTGAGCGTGCCCTCGCCACCGATCGGGATCAGCGCCTCGATGCCGTTGTCGTCCAGGGTCTGCTCGATCCGGCCGAGCCCGGCACGCAGCACGTCGGGGTTGGTGCGTGCGGTGCCGAGGATGGTGCCACCCTTGGCGAGCAATCGATCGGTACGGTCGTCGTTCTGGATCTGGATCTTGCGATCCTCCAATAGGCCGCGCCAACCGTCCTCGAACCCGACGATCGCGTCACCGTAGCGCCCGTTCGCGGTACGTACGATCGCACGAATCACGGCATTCAGCCCAGGACAGTCGCCGCCTCCGGTCAAGACTCCGATGCGCATGACCGATATCTTGCCTTGTCGCCGCGCTCGTGGGACCCCGCCCCCGTGAAGCTTGGGTTACCTCGACCCGCGCGGTCAGGCCGGGCAGGACCCGCCGGTCAACTCGCCGATGTGCTCGGCCACCACGTCCGCGAGCTTGTCCAGCATGTTCATGCCGTCGGCGAAGGTTCCCGAATCCGGTTGCGCGGCCATGGCGATCGCGATCTGCCCGGTGTCGGTGGAGACGAGGCCGAATTGCCGAACCAGGTACTGGCCCTGCGCATCGGGACCCCACCCGCCTTTGAACTCCGCGCTGGTGAAAGTGCCAAGACCCCAGCGTTGACTGGAGATGATCTTGCTCATCAGCGTGATCACCTGCTCGGATTGCGGCAAGCACGGCAGCTGCGAGGCGAAGCGGACCTGATCGGCCAGCGCCCAGTCCGACTGTCCGAACGCCGAGGCGTCCGACCTGGTCGTCGTGTCGGGAACGGTGGTGGCGGTGTCGCCCCCTTCGCGCAACACCTGCTCCACCGCCTGCGCCGCTTCCTTGCCTGTGCCGAGCGACTGCCACAGCGTGTCGGCGGCGGAATTGTCCGAGGCGGTAATCGCCGAGGACGCCGCCGAGGTGTAGCTGCCGGGGCTGTTACGCGCCGCCGCGATCACCAACGGCACCTTCATCGTCGACCAGGCGGGCCCGGTCCTCCAGTCACCGAAGGTCGCGGCACGTTGGCCGCCGACCGGCATGATCGCCATGCCGAGGCCGCCGCGCACAGTGCCCTGCAATTCGACGACGCTCGCGGCGAGCGTCCCCGGAATCGTGACCAGCAGGCTCTCGCCCGTGTCGCCACCGGTGGCACCGCCGGTCACCGAACTCGCGGCCCCCGCTTCCTCGGGGTTCGCGTCGGCACCGGATCCACACCCGCACAACAGCAGGAGGACGGCGAATGTCGTTGCGCCCATGGCTTTCAGCGGGATGACGCCGCCGCTGCTTCGACCTGCGCCACGCGCAGCCTTGCCTGTTCGCACCTCGACCCTTACACCTCGGGAAACCGATCAGTAGACGTACACGATCGCGTTATCGCCTCCGTTGCAGGTAACAACCTGCTTCTCGGTCTCGCATTTCATCGTGTAGGTGCGACCGGTCACCGGACTGGTGGCGACGACGCTTCGCGGCGCGTCACGGGAGATGCTATCTGCCGTACCGACTTCCGCGTAACGCTTGCGTACCTCTTCGGCGAATTCGCAACTGGTGACCGAACTACCCGAAGCCACGTTGACGAAGGTGCCGGTGGTTTGCCCTCCGGATTCGGGCTCGCATTCCTTGGCGCCCGCCGGCAGGGTCGGTGGCTTCGACTTCGTCGTGGTCGCACCGGTCGGCGGGGCCGAGGAGGCTGGTCCCGGTGCCGCGGGTTCCTGCGGGGCGGGTTCCTCGGTGCCAGCGCCGGCGGTATTGCTCGACGTATCCAGCGAGCCGAACATCTGCCAACCGACTACACCGGCCACCGCGATCACCACCATGGTGAGTACCGCGACCAGCACGGGCAACACCACGGAATGGGTCTTGGCCGACGAATCGTCGGTGCCGCGGCGAGGAGCCGGGCCGTCGTCCTCGTCCTGGTCGTAGGCGATCGGATCGCGGTAATCGCCCACCGGAATGAATTCGGTGGGTGCGGCGGGGTCGTCGTCCGCGTAGTCGGCATACTCGTCGTCCAGGGCCGAATATGCCTGTGGGGTCGAGTATTCGGAGTAGGCCATCGGCGTCGCGTTCGACTCGCCCTCCGGTGGTGCACCGGGGGGCGAATGATCGGCGACGAAGGCCTCGGGGCCGGTGACGTAAGGACGGTTCGACTCTTCGTCGTGCTCGTCCACCGCCGAGTACGCCCGGACGCCGGGGTATTTCCTGGTCTTCGGTTCGTCGAACTCATCGAGCACCGGGGAGCCCGAGGCCGATCCGATCTGCGAGTAACCGCCCGCACGCGAGTAGGCGCGCTCCTCGCTGCGAACCCGTTCGTCGGCCTTCGGCAGGAATTCGGTGATTCCCCCGGTGCTCTCGGGTGCCGGCGCATAATCCGCGACACCCGAGTAATCCGAGACCTGCCGATAGGCGCGCTGCTCGGCCTCGGCCTCATCCGGTGAGAACCTTTGCACCCGTGGGTATTCCGTCGGGTCCGGGTAACCGTTCACCGACGATTCGCGCACCGAGGAATCCGGCGCTCCCGCGTCGAAATCCACTTCACTGGCGGCGCTTTCGGCAGCGTCGTCCGCCGCACCGACATAATCAGCACCCTCGGCGTATGCCGCGGCGGCGGGATAATCCGAGACCTGCCGGTAGGCGCGTTGTTCCGCCTCCGCCTCGTCCGGCGAAAAGCGCTGCACCCTGGGAGGTTGTTCGGGCTCCGGGTAGCGCGCGGGGGCCGAGTAATCCGAAACCTGACGGTAAGCCCGTTGCTCGACCTCGGCTTCCTCGACGGAAAAGCGCTGCACCCCGGAGTATTCCAGCGAATCCGCCGAGCGGTGAGTTGCTTCGGCTCGATGCTCCATCACCGAATCCACGTGCCCGGAGACAGGATTCGCCGCGTCGGCGGGGTCGAAATACGCTGTCGCGTCGGAATAGTCCGACACCTCACGGTATGCCTGCTGTTCGACTTCCGCTTCCTCCGGCGAAAACCTCGAAACCTGTGGATAGTGTGCCTTGTCCTGCGCCTGCTCGAACAGGTGCGCATCCGGAAAAGGCCGCATCGTCGGCATCGCGCCGGTCGACGGGTTCGCGGGCGGTACGGGTTTCGGGATCGCCGGCTGTTCGGCCGTCGGGGGGAACTGGAAATCGGTCAACCGGACCACGGTCGGCCCCGCGGGATTGACCACCGAATTCAGCGACGTCTCCCCCGGCGTCGGCGCGGCGACCACGCCGGGTGCCGTCGTCCGCTGCGCGGGGGCGCGCACCACCAAGGTCGGCTGCGCCGGAGGCTGCGGGGTCACGGCGCCGCCGATCGCGACCCGTGCGGCCTGCGCCAATTCGGTGGCACTCGCGTACCGATCCGCCGGGTTCTTCGCCATCCCCTTGGCGATCACCTCGTCCAGCGCGGGCGCCACCCCGTCGCGCTGCACACTCGGACGCGGCGGCGGATCGGAAAGATGCGACTTGATCAGCACATTCATGCTGGCGGCGGGAAAAGGCGTTGCCCCGGTGAGCGATTCGTGCAGGACACAGGCCAGCGAGTAGATGTCCGCGCGGCCGGTCACCGTCCCGGCGTCGAAGCGTTCCGGCGCCATATAGATGTAGGAGCCGACGGCCATCCCCACCATCGTCACCGCGCTGTCGCCCTCGGTGTGCGCGATACCGAAATCGGCGAGATAGGCGTAGTCGTCCTCGGTCACCAGGATATTGCCAGGCTTCACGTCGCGGTGGATCAATCCACCCGCGTGCGCGGCATCCAACGCCGACGCGACCTGCTCGATGATGCCAACGGCGCGTGTGGGACTCAACGCGCCATCACCGCGCAAAATGCCGCGCAGATCCGTCCCGCGCACCAGCTGCATGTCGATGAACAGCGCGCCGTCGATCACCCCCCAGTCATTGATCGGGATGACATGCGAGTTGGCCAGCCGAGCGGTCGCCTGCGATTCGCGCCGGAATCGCAGTTGGTATGTCGGGTCTTTCGCGAGTTGGGCGGCCAACAGTTTGACCGCGACCAGCCGATCCCTCCCGGTGTCATAGGCCTCGTAGACCTCGCCCATGCCACCTTTGCCCAGCAGGGCACGCAATTCGTACGGCCCGAATCGCGTTCCTGTCCTCGCTCCAGGTGTGTCCACCCCGTCATCCTCCACATCCCGAGCGGTAGGTCGCACATCGGCGCCTTCTCGCAGTTGCGCGAGGCGGAACCCGCCCGTCAAACCGACGATTCTCCTGGTGTCACCACGCCGTGGTCAAACGCAAAGACGATCGCGGCGGCTCGATCGCGCAGCCCGAGCTTACCGAAGATATGTCCGACATGACTTTTCACGGTGACCTCGGAGATACCCAGCTCGCGTGCGATCTCCGTGTTCACCCGCCCCCGCCCGATCAGCTCGAGCACCTCGTACTCCCGCGCGGTGAGCTCCGACAACAGCGCGTCGTCGCGCACGGGCACCGGATTCACCATCCGGTAGGCCGACAGCACGCGGCCGGTGACCGACGGGTCGAGCCAGGCGCCGCCGTCGGCGACCGTGCGCACCGCGCGGATCAAGTCCTCGGCCGGTGAATCCTTGAGGATGAAGCCCGCGGCACCGGCCCGCAGCGCACCGGAGAGCAACTGGTCGTCGTCGAAGGTAGTCAGTACCAACACCGGCGGCGCGGCGCGGCGCGTACGCACGACGCGGGTAGCTTCGATGCCACCGACCCTGCGCATCCGCAGATCCATCAGCACGACATCGGGTGTCGCGGACGCGAGTGCGGCGGGCACCTCGTCCCCGTCGGCACATTCGCTGACGACGAAACCGTCACGGCGCCGCAGGATTCGACGCAGCCCGCCGCGCACCAGTTCCTGGTCGTCGACGACCAGGACGCTGACCTCGTTGTGCGTGGTTGCCGTCACGTGCTCTCCTCGACGATCGGATCTGGTTGCGCCGCAATGGACAGCGCGGAGGGAGCGCGGCCCGGCGCGAGCGGGATACAGACTCGAACCGACCAACCGTCGGCGTACGGACCCACCGTCATCCGTCCGCCGAGCAGCTCCGCGCGCTGGCGCATCCCCGACATTCCCATCCCGGAGCCCCGGTGCTCGGACCGGCCCTCGGGCAGCGTGCTGTCGACCGTCAACAGCGCCGCCGCAGGGTCGACGCTCAACCGCACCTCGGCGCTCGCACCGGGGGCGTGCTTGACCACATTGGCCAAGGACTCCTGCCCTATCCGGTACAGCGCGAGCCCCACTGCGGGCGAGACCGCGGTGAGGTCGTCGGTACCGGTGTAGCGCACTCGCAGTCCCGCACGGACGAAGTCGTCGATCAGGTCGGGCAGGTCGTGCACGCTCGGCTCCGGCGCGCGCGTGCCTGGCCGCGCGTCCAACATGCCGACCGTGCGCCGGATATCGGCCATCGCCTGACGTCCGAGCCGCTCGGCGTCGGTGAGGGCCTCCACCGCCTCGTCCACGGCACGGTCGGTTTCCAACGCGTGCCGCGCGCCGGTGAGGTGCAGCAGCGTGATGCTCAGCGAGTGCGCGATCACATCGTGCACCTCGCGCGCGATCCTCCTGCGTTCCTCGTCGGCGGCCTGCGCGGCCCTGATCTCCTGGTAGTCGCGCTCCTGATACAGAAAGCGACGCTGATACTGCAACATCAGCCCGGCCATCCAGCCGAAGGCCACGCCCACCGAATAGACCAGCATGCCTTCGGACAGATGCCCGATCGAGTCGAAGACCACCAGCTCGAGCATCATCGCGCTGGTGACCGGAATGCTCACCCGCTTCGGCGCGATGGCCGCGATCTCACCGGCCGTGGCGACCAGGATGAACGGCGCGAAATCCCCGGTCACCGGCTGCGCGAGAAACAACGCTTCCGCGGCCATCGCGAATACGCCGAGCATCAGCGGCCGAGGAAGCACACCGAGGAACGCGTACAACGGGCCGAACGCGTAGGTCAGGATCACCGCGAGGATCGGGAGGGCGGTCGGGAAGTAGTTGTGCCGCTGGACCGAGGCGGCGATCGCCACCGCCAGCACCGCGAGGTCGACTGCGATGATCACCGACGGCGGATAGTCGAACGGCAACTGCTCGACATTGCGGCGGATCGCGGCTACCGGGTGGCTGACGAACTCAGCGGTGCGCTCCCGCGTTCGTCGTGCCGCGCCCCACGCCCATTCGATGACGGCCCGACCCCGCCGGCGCACTCGGTCCGGCCGCATCCGATCGGGCGCAGCTCGATCGGACACAGCTCGATCAGGCACGCTGGTCACACCCATTACGCCAGGTTAGTCGCCGGTCACACCCCTGTGCATCGTCCCGAGAGCGGTGCACCGCCTCCTACCGTGGGTGGAGGCGGTGGCGCGAAGCACCGTGACGCACTACAGCGGCACGGTGGTGAACCAACTCTTGAACTCCGCGGGGGTGATCCCGATCCGGTAGCTGTCGTCCTCGTCTATCCGAGCCGAGGCGAACAGCAGGTAGCTGGCACGCGCGGGTTCGTCAGCGAAGTCCGCGACCAGGTAGGCGTCCGGGTAGCTGCTCTTGTTCTCCTGCCACCGGTAGGTGGTGTGCGAGGTGGCGCCGTTGGTTTCGGTGCCCTTGGTGTTGGTGGGCAATGCGGCGGTGGCCGCCTGCGCCTCCTGCGGCGAATTGAACCCGACGACGAGGTAGTCCGGATTGTGGCCGGCCCCGCCGAAGCAGTCCCAGGCCGTGACCCAATTCGCGAACGTCGGCACCTCGTGCACGGAGGTCAGCTTCTTGTCCGTCTTGTTCTCCGACACCGACATGAAGCACGACTTGCCGTCGAAGCCGTCGCCACTGCCGTAGCCGTAGGACAGGTCCGCGGTCTGCGGAAGCAGCCGGGGGAACGCCTTGGTCAAGGTCTCGGGGTCGGACGGGTTCTGCACCGCCTGGGTCTCGGTTCCCTGTCCACCGCTCGAGTCGTCGCCGGTCAGCTTGACGATGGCGAAGACGCCACCGGCGATGACGAGGACCGCGACGAGGATCAGCGAGACGATCAGCGCCGTATTGGAGTTGCCTCGTCGCGGCGGTGGTGCGCCGTAGCCGGGCCCGAAATTCGACGGATAGCCCGGCTGTTGCGCGAACTGTTGCTGTGCGACGTGCTGATTGGGTTGGCCGTAGCCCGTCGACGGGTACGGCTGCCCCTGGGAGAACTGTTGCGGCTGCGCGGTATTGAACTGCTGCTGCGAATACTGCTGCTGCGGTGACGAGTACTGCGAGGGGGCGAACTGCTGCTGCGGTGTGAACTGCTGCTGCGGTGCCGGCGTGAACTGCTGCTGGGCGAACCCCGAATCAGGTGCGGTCCCGTACCCGCCGCCTGACAGCTGCGCCGCACCGGTCGATTGCGCGCCACCCTGCGTCGATCCCGGCGCGATCATCGTTGGCGCCGCCTGCGACGAGTATGCCGGGGGCGGCGGGGCAGGCGCGGTGAGCGCTTGCCGTGCGGCAGCGGCGAATTCGACACAGGAGGCGAAGCGGTCGTCGGGTCGCTTGGCCATCGCCTTCGCCAACACCGGGTCCATCGCGGGCGAGAGTCCCTGGCGGCGCGCCGACACCGACGGCGGCGGCAATTGCAGATGCCCGCGAATGATGTCCGACGGCGCGGGAGCGTCGAACGGGCCGACACCGGTCAACAACCAATACAGCGAGCAGGCCAGCGAGTACTGATCGGAGCGGTGATCGAGGTGCGCGCCGGTCATCTGCTCCGGCGAGGCATAGGCCAGGGTGGCGGTGAACATGCCGGTCTGCGTCAGATGCGTGGAATCCTCACGCAGCCTGGCGATTCCGAAGTCGGTGAGGAACACGCGCTCGCCGAGTCCGCCACCGGCACGCGCGAGCATGAAGTTGGCAGGCTTCACGTCGCGGTGCAGCACACCCATGCCGTGGGCGTAGTCCAATGCCGAGGCGACCCCCTCGATGATCTGCACCGCACGCTCGGTGGGCAGGCTCAACGGCTGCACCGCCGACGCGTCCTCACCCTCCACGAATTGCAGTGAGATCCACAGCTGGTCGTCTTCGGTGCCTCGGTCGTACACCGCGACGATGCTCGGGTGGTCCAGCTGTGCCGCGAGATCGGCTTCCCGCTCGAACCGCGCGCGAACCTCGTTGTCGGTGAACAAATCCCGGTTCAACAGCTTCAACGCCGTCTGCCGAGGCAACCTCGGGTGCCGAGCCAGATACACCGATCCCATGCCACCCTGACCGAGCAACCGTTCGATGGTGAATCCGGCGAACACCGCACCGTTGTTGAGCACTACTTCCCCTTCGGCGACCCATACCGCAGCGGGATCAATCGATCCGCACGATCCAATTCTTGATTCTCGGACCCTACCCGGTGGGTTCGACCACTTCGTTTCGAATAATCCGCCGCGATCGGCGAGACTGTAGGAGAGAGACCGTCCTCGCGGCACCCGCCAACGGTGGGCGAGCGGCCCCTCGCCCCGGCCGACCGGCCGGAAAGTGTGACGAGCTCTGAGTTTTTGCACCGCCGACGTACCCGCTATAGCGAGCATTTGGGCTGGTGGGGAGGACGCGGTTGTGTGGTCGACGCGAACACGTCGAAATGCTGGTTTCGTGCTGCGCGCGGTCACGATCCTCGGGTTACTTGCCGCGAGTTCCTGTGCGGCGCTGCCCGACGGCGACACCAACGCGGTGCCGCCCGCCGAGGTGGTGATCGACCCGGCCGGATCGATCCGACCACAGGTCGAAGTGGCACTGCCGGATTCGCTTGCCGTCGATTTCACCCAGTTGCAGCCGGAACTGCCCGGCCAGGTCGGCTTGGCCGTCATGCCGGTGTTCGGCGATCGGATGACGGTGTTCGGCGACTGGACCTCGGGCATCGCCTGGTCGACCATGAAGGTCCCGCTGACGATCGCCGCACTGCGCCACGACTCCGGCCCCGCCATGACCGAACTCGCCGAGTCCGCCATCACCGTCTCCGACAACTGGGCGGCCGAGGCACTGTGGGAATCCCTCGGTGACAGCCACGCGGCCGCGCACGCCGTGCAGGACGTGATCGACGAAGCGGGCAACGACGTTGTCGCGTCCGCGCCGCGCACCGAACTGGATTTCCGATCCTTCGGCGGCACCGAGTGGTCGTTGACCAACCAGTTGCGTTTCGCCTCGCGGCTGCCCTGCCTGCCCGATTCCGACCGGGTGCTGCCACTGATGTCCTCGATCACTCCCGATCAACGCTGGGGACTCGGGGTACTGCCAGGATCGGCGTTCAAGGGCGGCTGGGGCCCCGACGACGAGACCGGGATCTACACCGTTCGACAACTGGGCCTGGTGCCGACGGCGAGCGGCCTGCTCGCGGTCACCCTTGCCGCACAAGCGGATTCAGGGAGTTTCGACGATTCCACCGCCATCCTCACCCGGATGGCGGAGATGCTCGGCGGGCACCTGGATGAACTGCCGGGCGGAGGGTGTCCGCCCCCGGTGTTGCCGATAGCTCCCCCGGCGCCAGCGCCACCGCTGCCGCCGCTTGCGGCACCTCAGCCGGGAACAACCAGTCCCGACTCGTAGGCGAGGACCACCGCCTGCGCGCGATCACGCAGGTTCAGCTTCGCGAACACCTTGGACACATGGGTTTTCACGGTTTGCTCGGCGACGAACAACGATTCCGCGATCTCCGTGTTGGACATCCCTTTGGCGATCAGTTCCAAGACTTCGCGTTCGCGCGGAGTCAGCGCGTCGAGCGCGGGCGTCGGCTTGGCTCGTGACGCACCGCGGCGGCGCGTGACGTCCGCGATCAGTCGCCGAGTGACCGTCGGCGCGAGCAACGCCTGACCGTCGGCCACCACGCGCACCGCGCGCACCAACTCCTCGGCGGGCGCGTCCTTCAGCAGAAAACCGCTGGCGCCCAGGCTCAAAGCCTCGTACACGTAATCATCGATGTCGAAGGTGGTGAGCATCAGCACCCGCACCGGCGGATCGAACCCCGCGGCGAGAATGGCACGCGTGGCGTCGAGGCCGTTCATCTTCGGCATGCGCACGTCCATCAGCACCACATCCGGGCGCAGCCGCTTGGCCTCGGTCACCGCGGCCTGACCGTCCGCCGCGTCACCCACCACGCTGATATCGGTCTGTGCGGCGAGCAGCGCGCCGAATCCTTGGCGCACCATCGCCTGATCGTCGGCGATCAACACGGTTATCGACACCCGCTCACCTTAATGGCGTTCGCGCACGGGGGGATTGTCCGATCCCGTCGTCCTGCCGCAGGAGCGGGTACCCGCCGCCGGTATGACCGACCTCACCGGCGGGGCCCGGCACGCATCACAGGGACGGGCGCGCCTGCGTCCGCGCACGGCGTCAACTACCGTAGCGGCGATGACAAGGGCAAGCGATGCGGCACGTGTGCTGCCCTTCGTCGGCCGAAGCAGCCCGTCGGCGAGCTCCGATTCACCCACGATTGCTCGCGTCCGCGCAGGTCGATCAGTTGTCGACAGTCGAAGTGTCGGCGGTGGACGATTCGATGGGTGCGTAATCCTCGGCACCGGGTTTCGCGAACACCGACCCGACTGGCAACCACGCCTCGACTTCGAATCCACCGTCCGCACGTGGTCCCGCCTCGAGCGTTCCCGCGACCGCGAGCGCTCGCGCGCGCATTCCCGCGATGCCGTGACCGCCGTTGCCCACCGGCGCGGCGGCCGTCACCGCGGCGGTATTGCCGACCACGAGACGCACCTGCTCACCCACGGTGATTCGCACATCCACCGCGGTGTCCGGCGCGTGCCGCGACGCGTTCGACAGCGACTCCTGCACGATGCGGTACAGCGCGAGACCCGTCGTCTCCTGCACCGCCGTCAGCGGCCCCTCGATGGTCCAGGTAATCCGCACGCCCGCGCGTCGTGCGTTTTCGAACAGCTCGACCACGTCATCGGCCTTCGGTTGCGGCGCGTGGTCGGCTACCTGACCATCGCTGCGCAGCACCCCGAGCATCCCTCGGATCTCGTTGAGCGCGGAACGAGCGGTGGCGCCGATCGATTCGAACTCCGCGCGCGCCTCGGGGGTGACCCCTTCCACGCGGTAGGCGGCGGTCTGCGCCTGCACAACCACCAACGACATGTGGTGGGCGATCACATCGTGCAGATCGCGCGCGATCCGCGCCTTTTCCTCGAGAATGGCGCGGCGGGCTCGCTCGACTTCGGTTTCCTCCGCCTGGCGCTCGAGCTTGCGCCGCGACAACACCAGCCAGCGGATCAGCAGCGCGAACAGGACCATCGCGGCGAGGCCGATCGGCCAGCCCCACGCGGTGTCGGTGACGTTGTCACCTTTGCCTGGCATCGTCGTCGCGAACAGCAGCGCGGTGGCCGCCAGCGCGATGGCGGCAACCTGGCCGGGCGAATGCAGCGCGACCGCGAACAGCAGTGCGATCAGACACATCGCGTGCACGACCTGGAACGGCATATCGTTGCCCGGCTGATGGGGAATCGCCAGGGTGATCAGCAGCGCCGAACCCGCCGAGATCGCCCATCCCAACGCGGGGTTGATCCGCACGAGCAGCAGCGGGAACGCGGCGAGCGCCGCGATGAACGGCTGTGTCGCCGCGGGCACCACGTGCGTCAGATGCAGTGTCGGCCACGCGATCGAGTAGAGGATGAGCGCGACCGTCACCGTCGAGGCGTCGAACCAAGTCCGCGCGGACAACCGCCGGGCGCGACGGATACTGTGCTCCATCTCTACGACATTAGGAACTCTCGGCTCGACATGGCCTCATACCCACGGGTGATTTCCACTCCAGTACCCCGGTGCGACCGCGCCGTGCCGTTGCCCCGTCGGGGTGTGCGCACGAGGGCTCCGCAGCGTGAGGCCATGCGGTGAAGCGTCACCGTAGCGTCACCGACATGAGCGCTTCGACCGTGGTGTCCGCACCCAGTAGATCCCCCCATGCCGCCGCCGCGACACCTTCCGGGGCAACACTTTTCGGAGTTTCCGGCCACGTCGTCAGCGCCAAGATCCGCCGCTGCGCCGCGCAGACGGGCGTCGCGGTGACCACGATGGCGGCGACGATGCTGCTCGGACCGGCACCGCAGGCCAGCGCCGCCGACGCACCGGCGATCACCGCGCCCGAGAACGCGGCGGCAAGCATCGCGGTCACCGACCTCACCTCGGGCGGGCCGGGATCGGTGCGCGCCATGCCCGCCGATTTCGGCGCCACCTCGGGCTATCAGCCGGTCCTCGCCGACGGGATGGTGCTCAACCCCGGCGGTGACTGCTCCTCGCCCGTCACCTTGCCCACCGAATTCGATGCCGCGTGCAAAGCCCACGACCTGGGCTACGACCTGCTGCGTTACGCGCAGAAGCGCGGCGAGCCGCTGGGCCCGTGGGCCAGGCAGGCCATCGACGCCACCCTCGATCGGCATATGCACCAGGCCTGCGAAACCCGCGCCGACTCGTTCTCGCGCACTCGTTGCGAGGCCATGGCCGACATCGCCAACACCGCCGTCGACCTGAATTCGCGCCGCCAGGACTACGGCGCCCCGGTACGCGAGGAGTTCCTCGACAACGCCGATGCCGCCGCCACCAACGAATGGTGGCAGTTCGCCATGGTTGTTCCCGGCGTGCTCGGGCTCGGCGCGGTCTTCACCGTCCGCACGCGCCGCAGGCTCGCCGCGACCGCTGCGGCGCGTCGCGTCGATCCGGTGGACACGCTGGCGATTCCGTAACGCACGGGTGGCGCTGACAGTCGCCCCGCCCGGGTCACGGACTCCATCGCGGGCAATATTCGCGCCGCACCGGTCCTCGCCGACGCACCGGGTGAATAGATCACCCCGCATCTGGGTAACCGGTCCTCGCGGGAGCTAGCTGGCCGTTCCCGCACGAGCACTGTCGCAGGCCGGGTCACGAGAGCCATGTCCCTGAGATCTGTATTTCCCCCGGCAACCATGAGAAGCGTTGTGCGGGAACGAACATCCGAACGTGGCGGAGTGGTCACGATCCCACCCGGCGTGCCCGGCCGATCCCCCGCGCGGCATAATTCTCTTGTGGCACGAATCATGTTGTCGCGCAAAGATATCGCCGCGCGCTACCGAATGGCGTTGACACTGTTCGTGCAACGCACCCCGTGGCCGAGACTCGGAACCACGCTCGCCATCGGGATCGGCACACTCACCTCACTCGCCCCCGGGCTACTGCCGCGCACGGCCTCGGCCCAAGCCGTCCTCACCGGATTACTCGCCGCGTGTGCACTCGCCGTCGCGGGATTCGTCCGCTTCGTCTTCGCGCACCAAGACTTCGACAACCACCCCGCCTTCCGCCGCCTACGCCCACCGCTGACCTTGGCGACCGCCGTCTTGGTCTTGGCGGCGGCAATCCAGGCGGGTCAGTGGCAGAACCGCCTGCGCGTCGACATGGGCACCCCACCCATCGGCGCCGCCTACTGGACCCACTCCGCCTTCGGCGCCGCCGTGATCCTGGCCCTGCTCCTCGGCTCCGCCCGCTCGCTCGCCTGGCTGTTGCGCAGACTACGCACCGCGATTCGCCGCGCTACCACACCCTCGACGGCCTACCTTCGACCCGCGCTGCCGCCACAGCCGTAGCGCGAGTCAACACTTGCCCCTACGTAGAACTTGTTCTAGTTTCTCCGCATGTCCTTTGTCATCGACGCGAATGTCGAGATCGCCGCACCTGCGGAGCTGGTGTGGGAGGTGATCACCGATTTCGCACGGTACGGCGAGTGGAACAGCTTCGTGCCCGAGTGCTCGAGCAGCTTGCGCCCCGGCGATCCGATCGACATGCGGGTGCGCCTGGCCGGTGGGGTGCGCCGCCAACGCGAGTTCGTGCGCGCGCACGAGCCGGGCACCCGATTCAGCTACTCGATGAAGCCGGTACCGCTGGGCACGCTGCACAGCCTGCGCGAGCACACCGTCACCTCGATCGACGCCGGGCACGCCCGCTACACCTCACATTTCGAGATCGCGGGATGGTTGAACCCCGTGGTCTCAGCGCTACTGGGTTCGTCGCTGCGACGTGGCTTCGGCGCGATGACCGAGGACATCAAGCGACGCGCGGAAACCCTGCACGCGTCCTGATCCCTTCGCCCCGAAACGATTTCGCGCCGCCCACGAATGGACGGCGCGAAACCTCGTGCGGGAAAACGAATCAGGCGATCGGACCGCGCGCCGCCTCGTAGGCCGCGCCCACCCGGTAGAGCCGATCGTCGGCCATCGCGGGTGCCATGATCTGGAAGCCGACCGGCAGACCGTCGTCGGCGCTCAGCCCCGACGGCACCGACATCGCGGGGTGACCCGCCAGGTTGGTCGGCAGCGTGCACAGGTCCGACAGGTACATCGCCAGCGGGTCGTCGACCTTCTCGCCCAGCTTCCACGGGGTGAACGGACTCGTCGGCGACACGAGCACGTCGACCGTACGGTAAGCCTCGTCGAAGTCGCGGGAGATCAGGGTACGCACCTTGAGCGCCTGACCGTAGTACTCGTCGTAATAGCCAGCCGAGAGCGCGTAGGTGCCGATCATGATGCGGCGCTTGACCTCAGGGCCGAATCCGGCCGCACGCGTCGCCGACATCACCTGATCGGCGCTGTGCTTGCCGTCGTCGTCGACGCGCAGGCCGTAGCGCATCGCGTCGAAGCGCGCGAGGTTGGACGACACCTCGCTGGGCAGAATCAGATAATAGGCCGCCAGCGCGTGTTCGAAGTGCGGACACGACACCTCCACCACCTCCGCGCCGAGCTCCTTCAGCACCGCGACAGCGGCGTCGAAGGAGGCGAGCACACCGGGTTGGTAGCTGTCGGAATGCAATTCACGCACCACACCGACCCGCACACCGCGCAGGTCGCCACCGACGCCCGCGCGGGCCGCCGCAACCACCGAGGGCACCGGCG
Source organism: Nocardia callitridis (assembly GCF_039543305.1). NCBI lineage: Bacteria > Bacillati > Actinomycetota > Actinomycetes > Mycobacteriales > Nocardiaceae > Nocardia > Nocardia callitridis. The sequence goes on from NZ_BAABJM010000005.1 coordinate 118,898, forward strand.
CCTCGCGCGAGGTGGAGTCGCGTGGGTCGTGACCGGCGATCACCTCGTGCAGCAACGCGGTGTCGAGCACCGTCCGACCACACGGACCGCCCTGGTCCAGCGACGACGCGCAGGCGACGAGGCCGTAGCGCGAGACCGTGCCGTAGGTGGGCTTGGTGCCGACGGTCGCCGTCACCGCGGCGGGCTGGCGGATCGAGCCGCCGGTGTCGGTGCCGATCGCGAGCGGGGCCTGGTTCGAGGCGAGCGCCGCCGCGGAACCGCCACCGGAACCGCCGGGAATCCTGCTGGTGTCCCACGGGTTTCGGGTGGGGCCGTAGGCCGAGTTCTCGGTGGAGGAGCCCATCGCGAACTCATCGAGGTTGGTCTTGCCGAGGATCGGGATGCCCGCCGCGCGCAAACGCGCGGTCAAGGTGGCGTCATACGGCGCGACCCACCCCTCCAACATCTTCGACCCGCAGGTCGTCGGCATGTCGGTGGTGGTGAAAACGTCCTTGAGCGCCAAGGGAACTCCGGCCAGCGGTGAGGCCGGCTGCTGACCGGATTCGAGCGCGGAATCCACCGCGGCGGCGGCTTCCAGCGCCTGATCGGCCGAAACATGCAGGAAGGCATGGTATTCGCCGTCGGCCTGCGCGATCCGATCCAGGTGCGCGCGGGTGACCTCCACCGAGGTCACCTCACGGGTGTGGATCTTGGTAGCGAGTTCGGCCGCCGTCAGCGCGGTCAGTTCGCTCATTCGCCCTCTCCCAGGATCTGCGGAACCTTGAATCGCTGCTCTTCGGCCGCGGGTGCGCCCGAGAGCGCCTGCTCGGGCGTGAGGCAGGGACGCACCTCGTCGGCGCGGAACACGTTGTTCGCCGGATTCGGCGCCGCGGTGGCGGGAACGTCGACGGCGGCGACCTCGGCGATCGACTTCACGTGGCTCAGGATCGAATCGAGCTGACCGGCGAACTGATCCAGTTCGGCATCGGACAGCGCGAGCCGGGACAACCGGGCGAGGTGTGCGACCTCGTCGCGGGAGATGGCGGGCACCGCGGAACCCCTTTCGGCTCAGAATTTCGGTACTGGACTCAGTACCCAGCGCACCTAGCCTAGCCACCGCCGAGACCCGGCTCCCACGCCACCCGCACCAGCCACGATGTCCCCGATCTGTCGCCCGCGCACGAGCGCTGTCACAAGTTCGACTCGATAACCGGCGCGTTGGGGTGTAAGTATGTGCTGACACGGGTATCCGTTCAGAGCCTCGGCCCCTTTCGGCCGCCCACAGGGAAAGGAATGCGCGTGTCTTACCTGCTCCGCGTGCAACTTCCGGATCGTCCGGGAAGCCTCGGTGCACTCGCACTCGCACTCGGTTCCGTCGGCGCCGACATCCTTTCCCTGGATGTGGTCGAGCGTGGTGCCGGTTACGCGGTCGACGATCTCGTCGTCGAAGTTCCGCCGGGCGCACTACCTGACACGCTCATCACCGCGGCGGAGTCCATGGGTGATGTGCGCGTCGATTCCATCCGCCCGTACTCCGGCGTGCTCGACACCCACCGCGAACTCGAGCTGATCGACCAGGTCGCCGGTGCCCGCGACGACCGAATGCAAGTGCTCGTCGACGGCGTTCCCCGCGTACTGCGCGTCGGCTGGAGCACCATCCTCGATACCGGCGATCAGGGCGCCTACCGGGTTGTCGGCAGCCAGAGCGCCCCCGAAACGCAGGCCTCCTCGGCCCCGTGGATGCCGTTGGACAAGCCGACCGTGCTCGACCCCGACGCGGAATGGGTGCCACAGATCTGGCGGGACATGGACACCAAACTCGCGGCGGCACCGCTGGGCGCACCGGAGAAGGTGTTGATGCTCGGTCGTCCCGGTGGACCCGAATTCCGCCCCTCGGAGGTCGCCAGGCTCGGTTACCTCGCGGGCATCGTCGCCACCGTCCTCGGCTAGTCGGCGCCTCGGAAACCCGCCCGCCGCAAAGCTATTGCTCGGAGTGCGGGGGGTCCTGCGGCAGCACCGGCTGCCAACGCTCCGGCTTGCCCGCCGGATAGACGACCGTGAAGGTGTCACCGATCGCGGGCCACACGCTGCCCGACCACACCATCCGTCCGTAGACCACGGTGCCGGGAACCGTCGGGCCGTTGAGGTTCCCGGTCACCGTCACGAACTGTTCGCCGAACGCCTCCGGCCGCGGACTCACCCCGGTGAGCGTCAACAACCCGGTCTCCGCATTCGCGGGAACCCCGCCGCCTCGGCTACGCAGGAAGCGGATCCCCATCGCGGCTACGGCGACGAGCATGATCAGCAGGAATCCGAACATCAGCATGCCGACCATGCTATTGGCGACGCGAGATCACCGCCGCCACGGCGCCCGCGCGCGGCATACGAGCGACAACGCACCGCGACCACACGCCCCGGTGTCGGCTCGACTTCACACAGCGCTCCCCGAGCATCACACGGCCCCCGCCGTAGCAATCGAGGCCGTCGCCGCCGCGCTCGGGGTGCAGCCGTCGTAGCGCGGGGCGTGCCAGTCGACGACCGACCGGCATCTGCCGCGAGCGCACGCCCTTCGTATCCCAGACCCGCCGATCGCGCACGTCACAGCCGCCGCGACAAGGTGCCCATGGTGTACGGCCAGCCTGTGTCGAGAACACGAGCGCGTGAGATCGGCGTGGATCAGCGCGCGGGCGCCACCCCGGACCACACTGTCAGGTATCACTGACCGCGCGCCGAGACCGAACTCGTTCACGGTCGCCGAAGTCGCGCCCTTGACCGATGCTCTTGTGGCGTTGCCCGAGCGTTCGGAGGGTTGTGGCCGGACCCCGCCGGGACGAGACGAGTGCTGGGGCGACTGCCGCTGCGATCACCCATCAGAGGGGGAACCACCGCACGACCGCTCACGCCGGTCCGAGTTCGCTACTGCCGCTTTCGGTCCTGCTGACTTGCCACAACACGTGGTGGGAACGTCGTGCGCGCGCGGCACGTTCCGCCAGCCCGCGGTCGCTCGACGTGTACACCAGCTGTGCCCCACGGGAATTCGTGTCCGGATTCTGGAAGAGCTGGATCAAACGATCGGTCTCCTCGGCGGGCAGCTGCGCGCCGAGATCATCGACGGCGAGCACCCGTCCGGTGTCCAATGCGTCCAACAGCGTCGGGAGCAGCCGCAACAACGACACCGCTGCCGTGGATTCGTCGGCAAGGCCGAACGGCGCGTCCACCCCGTCGTGCAGCAGGCCGAGGCCGACGCCGCTTCGCGCGACCATCCGGGCGTACAGCGCGTCCCGGGCGGAGGTCATATTGGTCAGCTCGCGTTCCAGCAGCAACGGCGTCATGCCGTGCTCGTCACGCAATCGGGCGGCGTGCTCGGGCGAGGTCGTGCACAGTTCGAGCTGAGTGCCGATCCCGGCGATGTCGGCGTCGAGTTCACGCAGATAGTCCGCGTACCTCGGATCAGGTTCGCGGACAAGCAGATCGGTAATGCCGAGTTCGGCCGAGCGCAACAGGGTGAGTAGGCGCGCGGCGTGTTCGGACGATCGAGACAGATGACTGCCCAGCCGGTACTCGACCGTCTGCGGGTCGGTCGGCCCGTGTTGCACCTCCAGCATCGAATCGAACCAGCGGTACGCGGGCACCAGCGCCTCCGCGTACATCTGCCCCGCGAGGCCGAGCAGCAACGCGTTCGGCCGCACCAACGGCACCAACGCGGTGATCCCGTAGCGCACCGCCTCGAACGCGGGACCGACCTTGACCTGGTCGCCGCGGCGTTCGAACACGATCCGCTTGCGTGCGCGCGGATGCGTATGCAACCACTCCGCGCTCACGTCGGCATTGTCGAGCCGGAAACCGTAGGTGTAGGGCACCCCTTCGGCGACGAAGCCCGCCACGAATTCCGAAGGGCGGTCCCCGAACCCGAGATGCGGGCTGCGCACCGGTCCGGCGTAGGGGTCCCACCCCGTCACCGAGTGCAGTACCGCCTCCCGCATCTGCGCGAGCGCGTCGAGCACACTCGACTTGCCCGCCGCGGGAGCGCCGTAGATCGCGGTCACCGGCACCGCCACCGGACCGCTTCCCTTGGTCAGGCGCAACTCCTGTGTCTCGGCCAACGATTTGTGGTTGGTCACCTGAAAACTGCGCAGCATCCCGACATCCTGTCTGCCCGCCGCACACCGAGCGCGGGCAGGTCCCCGCTGCCACGACGACAGCACCCGGTCGGCGTTCACCGGGTCCTTTCCCGGCACCCCGGGTAACATGCTCGGCCATACGGGTTCCTGCACGAGCTCGACTCCACCTGCTGTCCAGCTGAAACGGATGTGGCTACCGATGAGCCTGCCCCTGCCTCGACTGCTGCTGCGCGCCGCGATCGCCGCCACCATGACACTGGGCCCCCTGTTAGTCCTCTCCCCCACCGCCGCCGCGGCGGGATGCGAGGAGGGTGCCGCACGAGTGTTCTTCTCCAACAGCACCAACACCTGTCTCGGGCCGGGGACCACCAGCTACAACGGGTCGCCTGCCGTCTCGAAGGTCTGCTCCGCCCCCGGTGTCAGCGTCCAGGCCGAGGCGACCTTCAAGAAGTCACGCACCAAGACCTTCACCCGCGCACTGGATCTGGCCAGCGGCCGCTGCGGCCGATTCGACATCACCGGCCAACTCGACGCCACCCTCACCGTCAGCTGATCGGGCCGCCCGAGCTGATCTCGGGAATCAAGCCGGCACCCTGAGCACTCGCCGTCACTCGGTGTGATTCGCCGAGCCCGAGTGCGGCGCGGCAGCGTCGACGCGGACCACCCCATCGCGTGCGGGACGCACTCCAGAAAACACCACGAGCCCGCGAACACTCCGCAACTCGTACCAGGGCGAAATTGTCATCACCCCTGTGCCATCGGTGTGCGCCGCCGGATCGTTCCAGCCCGGTGCTGACGACCTGCCCCGGTGGATTCGGGCAGCACAACAGCTCCTCCTCGACCGCCGCGCTCGCGGCCCGCCACCCTCGAAGCCGAACCGTGGCGGCCGAGGGGCGAGGGTCATCGCGTCCTGCCCCCGAGGTGGGTGGCGAGGAAGCGTTCCATCGCGGCGTGCAGGTCGAGCTGATTCTCCGGGTTCACGAAACCGTGTCCCTCGTCCTCCTTCAACACGTATTCGACCTCGACACCCCGCGCCCGCAACGCCGCGACCAGGTTGTCCGACTCGGCACGCACGACCCGAACATCGTTGGCGCCCTGGGCCACCAACAACGGCGTGCGGATCTGATCCACCTTGGTGATCGGTGAGCGGGCCAACATATCGGCCTCCTGCTCCGGGTCGTCGGGGTTGCCGACGAACAGATGCCAGTTGTTGGCGAGGTGCGGTTTGGTGAACTCGGGGATAGTGCGCAGAAAGTTCGCCAGATTCGAGATTCCGACGTAATCGATTGCCGCGGCGAAGACATCCGGTGTGAAGGTGACCCCGACCAGCGTGGCGTAACCACCGTAGGAACCGCCGTAGATCGCGACGCGACCACGGTCGGCGTAGCCCTGCGCGACCGCCCAGTCCACGGCATCGATGAGATCGTCGTGCATCGCGGCGGCGAACTGCTTGATAGCCGCCTTCGTGTGGGCCTTGCCGTAACCGGTCGACCCGCGAAAGTTGACCTGGAGCACGGCGTAACCACGGTTGGCCAAGTGCTGCACCGTCGGATCGAACGACCAACTGTCCCGGTACCACGGGCCGCCATGCAACACGAGCACCAGCGGCAACCCGACCGGATCGATGCCGACCGGCAGCGTGAGATACGAAGGGAGGGTGCGGCCGTCGCGCGCGGGGACCCGCACCGGGTGCATCGGGGCCAGTGCCGCCGGATCCAAATGTGGCAGCGGACGAAACAGCAGTCGGCTCTCGCCGGTGCCGTGATCGTAGAAGTACGTCAGGCCGGGCTCACGATCGTGGGTGAAACTCACCACCCAGCGTTGCTCGCTCTCGTCGGACGAAATGGCCGCGATATCGCCGTCCGACAGCGCGGTCAGCCGCGCGAGCACGTCGGCGAAACGCGGGTCGAGTGCATGAATCACCTGTCGCTCACCGAGGTAACGCACGCCGAGCAGTTCACCGGTTCGCCTGCTGCGGATCAACGGCGAGGGCAGGCTGGTGGCGACAAGACCGCGGGTATCGACGTCGAACACCGGGTGGCTGTCGACCTCGGTCTCCTGCCCGGTGCTGAGGTCGACGCGGGCCAGACGGGTGCGGTCGGTGCCCCGATTGGAACCGACCCACAGCCCGGTACCGTCCGGCGTGAGTACCGAAGGGAAAATACCCATGGGGTAGTCGGCGCCCTCGAATTCCGCGATCGGGTGCAATGTTTCGGTGTCGGTGTCCCAACGCGCCAGCTCGATATCGCCGTTGCTGTTCAGGCTGCGTCCGAGGATCTGTCCGGTGCCACCGAAGATCCAGGAGAAGATGTGCCCCGGGTTCTTCGCCAACACCGTGAGTTCCCCGGTGACGATGTCGATCTCGCAGAGATCGAACGCCAGGGGCTCCCTGATATTCAGGTGCACCACCGCCTTGCCCGGCCGCGCGGCGGACAGTTCGAAGGCGATCATCGTCGCCCCCGGATACGGGGTGAGGTTCACCGCTGACGCGTCCGGGTCGTCCAGATCCACCCGGAAGAGCTGCCAGTTCTCGTCGCCGTCGTTGTCCTGGGTGTAGAGCAGCCACCGGGGATCGTCGGTCCAGTGATAGTCGTGCACGCTGCGGCGCTCGTCGGCGGTCACGCAGCGCGCGTCGGCATCCGAGTCGATACCGGACACCCACACGTTCATCCGGTTCTTCCACGGTGCGAGGTAGGCGAGCCTGGTGCCGTCCGGCGAGATCGTCGCACCGGAACGGACCGGAGGGCGGTAGAAGTCTTCGACGGAGAGGTATTCCGGGAGGGCCATGGCGATCCTTCGGGTCGGTGGGCGGGTAGTCCGACACGAGCTGGTCGAGTGCGGAAGACTCGGGTGTGTCCTCGTGTCCATCCTCAGGACACACCCGGCCGCAGCGGCACAGTCAACGGCACAGTGATGTGACGCACAGCACATATGATTACGGCCGGGACCGGGCAGACACGCTGCGACTCAGCGGCACGTATACCGACCTCGCAGCCCCCGCGGACCCACGCCACCGACCGGACACCGATGCTGTGCGGACATTCCCGAACCCCGTTCCAGCACCGGGGAACCGAACATGACGCGCCGATCAGCCGAGCCCCGTCTGGACACCGCGGCAACCACACCGAGCAACGACGAAGATCCGATCAAAGCTCCGCCGGTTCGACTATGACTGTCGCACAGCTTCTTCGGTCCACGACCTCGTCGAAATCCGGCACGCGACGCCGCTGACCGGTCAGGTCTACCAAAGGTCCGCTGCCGCACCGATTTCGAGGCTCTGCGGCCAGAGCTGATATTTGCGCGCGCGAGGACATCGAGAAGCACCGTATGTGCCCGGACGACGGTGCCTGTTGCGATCCGCCGCCGTCCTCGGTCTCGGTGGGATCGGGATTGCGCGACTCGAGCTGGCGCGCGCCGGGCGAATTACGCACCGCGAGACGGTGGCGCGGCGAGCGCCGCAAACGGCCGAGATGCCCGCTCCGGCAACCAACCGCACCGAGCACGAGGTGCCCGCCGACACCGTCCTTGCGCTGTTCGAGCGGCAGGTGCGGCGCCGACCAACCGACACCGGCGACTGCACCGCCACGCGGACTACCGCGTCTGCGCGGGCAGCTGTCTCGACACTATCGCGCCGCACCGCGTTCGGCCCGGACCCGAGCAGCGCTACGACTCGCCGAACAAACCGAGCACTTCACAGCGACCACTCCTCGCAGTGGTCCTGACATCGACGCCAGAAAGGACTCGAGTATCGCTGTCGCACAGCCTATTCCGTGGCAGGATCCGCGGTAGCCGGGTCCGACTCCTGGCGCACCGCTTCGGGGCCCGAGTCGAGCAGCAGGCGGAATGCGTCCTCATCCAAGATCTGCACGCCGAGTTCCTCGGCCTTCGCCGCTTTAGTACCCGGCGCCTCGCCGATCACCACGAACGCCGTCTTCTTCGACACCGAGCTCGCCGCCTTACCGCCGCGGCGCAGGATCGCTTCCTTCGCGCCGTCGCGGGTGAACTCTTGCAGCGAGCCGGTAACCACGATCGACAGGCCCTCGAGGTTGCGTTCGATCGACTCGTCGCGCTCGTCTTCCATGCGCACCCCCGCCGCACGCCACTTCTCGACAACCGCGCGATGCCAATCGACGCCGAACCACTCCACCACGGCCGCGGCGATGGTCGGCCCGACACCGTCGGCGTCGGACAGCTCTTCCACCGACGCCTGCTCGATCCGCTCCAGGCTGCCGAACTCCGCCGCTAACGCGCGCGCGGCCGTCGGACCCACATGCCTGACCGACAAGCCGACGAGCACCCGCCACAGCGGACGGTCCTTCGCCGTGGCGAGGTTGTCCAGTAGCCGTCGTCCGTTCTGCGAGAGACCACCCTTCTTGTTCTTGTACAGCGAGGTGGTCAGCAACCGCTGCTCGTCGAGGTCGAACAGATCGCCCTCGTCGGTGATCGCACCCGACTTCAGCAGATCGGTCGCCGCCTCGTACCCCAACGCCTCGATATCGAACGCGCCGCGCCCCGCGACATGAAACACGCGCTCGCGCAACTGGGCAGGACAGAACCGCTGGTTGGGACAGCGAATATCGACGTCGGCTTCCTTGGCGGCCTTCAACTCGGTGCCGCACTCGGGGCAGTGCGTCGGCATCACGAACGCGCGCTCCTCGCCGGTACGCGCGTCTACCACGGGACCGAGCACCTCGGGGATCACGTCGCCCGCCTTACGAATGGTGACGGTATCGCCGATCAGCACACCCTTGCGCACGACCTCCGACCCGTTGTGCAAGGTCGCCATCGCGACGGTCGACCCCGCGATCGATACCGGCTCCATCACCGCGAACGGGGTAACCCGGCCGGTGCGGCCGACATTCACCTCGATATTCAGCAGCTTCGTCGTCGCCTGCTCCGGGGGGTATTTGTAGGCGATCGCCCAGCGCGGCGCGCGCGAGGTCGACCCGAGCCTGCGCTGCAACGCGCGCTCGTCGACCTTGATCACCTGGCCGTCGATCTCGTGCTCGATGTCGTGGCGGTGCTCGCCCCAGTAGGCCACCCGGTCGATCACCGCGTCGATGCCCTGCACCCTGCGGGTGTGCTCGGACACCGGCAGACCCCATGCCGCCAACGCGCGATACGCCTCGTGCTGCGAGGCGGGGGTGAAGCCCTCGATCCTGCCGAAGCCATGGCAGATCATCCGCAGCCTGCGCCGGGCAGTGACCGCCGGATCCTTCTGCCGCAGCGAGCCGGCCGCGGTATTGCGCGGGTTCGCGTACGGCGGCTTACCCGCGGCCACCATCTCGGCGTTGAGGGTCTCGAAATCGGCCAGCCGGAAGTACACCTCGCCGCGTACCTCGAGCAGTCCAGGGACGGGGAACTCGTCGGTGGCACGCAGTTCGGTGGGGATGTCCTCGATCGTGCGGGCGTTGAGCGTGACGTCCTCGCCGGTCCGGCCGTCGCCTCGGGTGGCACCTCGAACGAGCTTGCCGTTCTCGTACACCAGGTTCAGCGCGACCCCGTCGATCTTGACCTCGCACAGATAGTGCAGTTCGGAGCCGGTTTCGGCTTCCACGCGGCTGGCCCACACGCGCAACTCGTCGAAGTCGAACACATTGTCCAGTGAGAGCATGCGTTCCAGGTGGTCGACCGCGGTGAAATCGGTCGCGAAGCCACCGCCGACCAACTGGGTCGGCGAATCGGGGGTGCGCAGGTCGGGATGCGCCTGCTCCAGTTCTTCCAATCGCCGCAGCAACACGTCGAACTCGCCGTCGGAGATGATCGGCGCGTCGCGCACGTAGTAGCGGAACTGGTGCTCGCGCACCTCGTCGGCAAGTGTCTGCCATCGAACCCGCTCATCCGCCGTCGCACTGTCGACTACAGGCTCGCCGGTCGCACTCTCGGTGTCACTCACGCCACGCACATTAGCGGAGGCCACCGACATTTCCGCCGTCGTGTTCGCCCCGCACGTCGCTTCGCGAAAACAGCCGGCGGCGCGCCACACAGCCGTCGATGAGACGAGCCGCGCGCTCGACGCTTCCCCGGTTTCGTGACCGGTCAACGGGTGCGGAACCGAGGCCGCAACACCGATCGCTGTGCCGGATTGCGCACCTGGCAAATGCGGCGCGCGGGCAAATGCGGCGCGCGGATGCGATCGGCAGAGCGCGGCCCCCGCTCCCGATGACTCAGGAGAAGTCCAGTTCGCCAGGCTCCTCGGCGAAGGCGCGCGCGATCTCGGCGCAGAGCCGCAGGCTCCGCCGCGCCCACTCCAGCGACGCGTCGCCGACCCCACACGCCGGGCTCACCGAGACACGCTCGGACAGGGTGCTCCTGGGGAATCCGAGGCGATCGATCAGCCGCACACCCGGCTCGGCGAGTTCGCGCCAGGTCACCGGCAGCTCGGGCGGCGTCGTCGGGACCAGGCCGAGAACGAGGTGCTTACCCGCGTCCAACGCCTCACCGATGCTGTCGAGTTGGTCGACGCCGACTGTCGCGAGATCGAAACCCACTGCCGCGGCGGCACTGTCCCGTAAGAACGCGATCGCGGGTGGTTCACCGCAGCTGTGCACCAGCACCGGGCCCGTCTGGGCGTCGATCACCCGGTCCAGCAGCGCACGCGACTCCGGTTCCGGTTGGGCGCGCACCGAATCCAAAACGCTGACCCCGCGCAACGAGCCCTCGAGCACCGCGGTCAACGACGGCTCGTCCAACTGCACCATCACTTCGGCGCCGAGGCGCCCGCGTACCTCCGCCGCATGGCGGGCGAGTCCTTCGGTGAGCGAATCCGAAAGGTCGCGCAGCGCGCCGGAATCGGTGAGGACGCGATGACCACCCGGCAACTCCACCTGCGCGGCGAGGGTGAGCGGGCCGGTCGCCTGAATCTTGACCTTCCGTCCCGAACCGGCGAAACCCGCTGTTTCCCAGGCTTCCTCGAGTGCGTCCAGGTCCGAGCGCAGCAGATCACGGGCACGCCGCGATACCGCACCTCGCCGGGTGGCCAACCGATATCCGCGCGGCGTTGTGTCGAAGCGCAGGTCGACGAGCAGGGCCGAGACCCGACCTATCATGTCCGCGCCGACGCCTCGCCTCGGCAATTCCACCAAGTGCGGTAGGTCCGGCAGTTCGCCGATGACGGTCGCCGCGGCCTCGCGCGGATCGGTCCCCGGCCACGAGCCGACAGCCGTAGCGCCACACGGCACCACCCACTCACTCGTCCCCGCACCGGCTACCACGACTTGTCCACCATCCGCATCCTCTCGGCCGAATCACCTTCATGCACAACCGATCAGCAGCGACAGGTCAGTCGCGGGGGCGAGCAGACCACGAGCGGCCAGCGCTCATCGCGTGCGACCGGCGTTCGCCTCGCTACCGACCCGCGAAGCCTCGACTTGCCCTGTCCCGGAAATGGTCCCGCTGCCGATCACCTCGTCGCCGAGGGGGTCCGCGCGGTACAACACCACGGCTTGGCCACGCGCGACACCGGTCAGCGGCTCCCGCAGTCGCACGACGAGACCGCCGTCCACCGCCTCCGCGACGGCGGCTGCGGTGCCACCGTGCGCCCGCACCTGCGCGACACACTCGATCGGCCCGTCCGGCGCCGAACCCGAGGTCCAGATCGCCCGCTCGGCGTCGATGGTCCACACCCGCAGGTCCTCAGCCGAGCCGACCCGCACGGTCCCGGAATCGGGATCGATCCCCGTGACGTACCTCGGCTTACCGTCGGCGGCGGGCCCGGCGAGACCGAGTCCCTTGCGCTGGCCGATGGTGAACCCGTGCACCCCGTCGTGGTCGGCCAGCTTCTTACCGTCGGTGTCCACGACCGCGCCGGGTCGGACGCCGATCTTCGCACCGAGAAAGGCGCGAGTATCGCCGGAGGGAATGAAGCAGATGTCGTGGCTGTCGGGCTTGTTCGCCACCGCGAGTCCGCGCTCGGCGGCCTCGTCCCTGATCCGCGGCTTCGGGGTATCGCCGATCGGGAACATCGCCCGCGACAGCTGCCCGGCGGTCAGTACCGCGAGCACGTAGGACTGGTCCTTGTCGGCGTCGACAGCCCTGCGCAGCACACCGTCGGACAGTTGGGCGTAGTGCCCGGTGACCACGGCGTCGAAGCCCAGCGCCTGCGCGCGATCGGCGAGCGCCGAGAACTTGATCTTCTCGTTGCAGCGCAAACACGGATTCGGGGTCTCCCCCGCCGCGTAGGCGGCGACGAAATCGTCGATCACGTCCTCTTTGAATCGATCGGCGAAATCCCAGACGTAGAACGGGATTCCGAGCACATCGGCGGCACGTCGCGCGTCACCGGCGTCTTCTTTGGAGCAGCACCCGCGCGCACCGGTGCGCAGCGTGCCCGGCGTCGCCGACAGTGCCAGGTGTACGCCGATCACCTCGTGACCCGCTTCGACGGCACGCGCCGCCGCCACCGCCGAATCGACGCCACCGCTCATCGCGGCAAGTACCCGCATCACACTCCTCCCTTAGCACCGGCCATGCCCGCGGCCGTGGCCCGCTCGACCACCTGCGGCAGCGCGTCGAGCAATGTGTCGATGTCGGCGCGGGTCGAGGTGTGACCGAGCGAGAATCGCAGCGACCCGCGCGCCTGTCGGGCGAGAACGCCCATCGCAATCAGAACATGACTCGGTGCGGCGACACCGGCGGTGCACGCCGAACCGGTCGAGCATTCGATGCCCGCCGCGTCGAGCAGCATCAGCAAGGAATCGCCTTCGCAGTCGGGAAAGGTGAAGTGCGCGTTGCCAGGTAGTCGCCGCGCGCCTTCCGGTCCGTTCAGCACGGCGCCGGGAAACGCCGCGCGCACACCGTCGATCATGGCATCCCGCAGTGCGGTCAATTCTTTGGTGCGCGTGTCCATTTCCGTCGCGGTGACGTGCAGCGCGGTGGCGAGCCCGACCGCGGCGGCAGGGTCGGACGTGCCCGAACGCAGGTCGCGCTCGTGCCCGCCACCGTGCAGCAGCGACACGCATGGCACCTGCCGACCGAGCAAGAGCACCCCGACGCCGTGCGGCCCACCGACCTTGTGTCCGGCGAAGCTCGCCGCCGAGAGTCCGCTCGCGGCGAAGTCGATCGGCAGTTGCGCCGCGGCCTGCACCGCGTCACTGTGGATCGGGATGCCGAATTCCTGTGCTATCGCAGCCAATTCGGCGATCGGCTGAATGGTGCCGACCTCGTTGTTCGCCCACATGACGGTGATGAGCGCGACATCGTCGGGGTTCGTGGCCAATGCCGCGCGCAGTGCGCGCGGGGAGATCGCGCCCTCGGCATCCACCGGCAGCCAGGTCACCTCGGCGCCTTCGTGCCGTTCGAGCCATTCGACGGTGTCGAGCACGGCGTGATGCTCGATCGCGCTCGCGATGATTCTGCGTCGGCGTTGATCGCCGTCGCGCCGGGCCCAGTAGATCCCCTTGATGGCGAGGTTGTCGCTCTCGGTGCCACCGGAAGTGAAGATGACTTCCGAGGGTCGCGCGCCGAGGTCAGCGGCGATCGACTCGCGCGCTTCCTCGAGCGTGCGCCTGGCCGCGCGCCCGGAACCGTGCAGCGAGGACGCGTTACCCGTCCGCGCCAAGACGGCCGTCATCGCCTCGACAGCCTCGGGCAACATCGGTGTTGTTGCCGCATGATCGAGGTACACCGCGGCACCCACCGCACCGTTGACCGAACCCGTAAAACCCGACTTCATGACCGACAAAGCCTATCCCACTGTTGACCTGCGATTCTGTTGGGCTCACTCCCACGTCACACGGCCTACGCGTGGCCGACCAGGATTCACCCACGAACGCCAACCCCTCGCCCACTCGCGATATTCCCGTCGCCCGTCACAGGGTCAATTCAATCCATGGTTGAACGTGCCGTTATTTAGCGGTACATTAGAAAACGTACTGATATCGGACTCCGGCAACCTCGGTCGATACCCCGGCCGACCAGACCCAGCACCCGGTCTTCGATCGCTGATCCCATCAAGTGAGGAAGTTCCCGATGATCCGAGAATCCCACCGCGGACGCACCCGGCGCACCATCGCCCGCGTCGCCGTCGCGGCCGCACTCGTCATCACCCCGGTCGCCGCCGTCGCCGCGCCCGCGTTCGCCGAACCGGTCACGCTCGATCAGGTCGAGCCAGCCCACGGACGTCCCTTCGGACACGGTGGCTGGAACCACGGCCGACACAACCACGGCTGGCACAACCAGGGCTGGAATCAGGGCTGGAACCACGGTGGCTACGGCAACTGGAACCAGGGCGGTTACGGCAGCTGGCATCGCGGCGGTCACGGCGGCTGGCGAGGCTATGTCCCGCTGCCCTCGACGGGAAGCGCGTTCTGACCCGACGCCGTCACCGCCCCGATCCCAGCGCTCAGACCCCGGTAGGCGCCGACACCCGCTCGGCCGCGAGCTCATTCCACGCCCCCAGCACCGCGGCCAACTGCTCAGGGAAATGCCTGCCGAGGCCACATTCGGTGGACACCCCGAATTCGGGGAGGAAACGCGCGGCCAGTGCCGCGCGTTTCCGAGCACCGTCGGCACCGTCCTCGGCGTGCAGCAACCCGAGGAACACCTCGGTGGTCGGCTCCAAGGCCAGCGTCGAGAGTGGTTGCCAATGCGCGTATTTCGTCCAGGTGGCCACCGTCGCCGCATGGATCGCGTCGATACGACGGGTGACATGGCGCGACAACCCGTTGGCCACCGCGACGATGGCACCGGTGTCCTTGGGCAGGATGTGCCTGCCGCCACGGGCAGCCGCCGCGGCATCGGGTGGATCACCCATGAACGGGGAGGCGCCGAACTTGGAATCCCCGTAGCAGAGGTGGAAGGTCAGCTCCACGTCGTCATCGATCCACCCGGCCAGCCGCGCGGTCGCCGCGTAGATCGCCTCCGGTCCCGGATACGGGTTCGGGAACCACCCCTCGACGGTGGCGAGCTCGGTCGGCAGGTCCCACTGGATCGCCAGATCGTTCGCCGGGATCGCCTGCGTAATCGCGGCGACACTGCGTTCGAGCTGCTGCTCGTAGGCCAGCGCCACCGCCACCCTCGAATCGAACTCGACGAAAGAATTCACCGCGTTGAACGGGGTGGGAATCGACACAAGGAAACGCGAATCCGCCGCGAGCACACCGCGATCGCGGGCCTCGGCGAATCGACCGTAGGAGTCGGCGGCGAACGTGTGGTAGTCGAACGAGGGAAACGCCACCGCCGTCCCAGCGCGCGTTCGCGCGACGCCCTCGACCACGTCGAGCGTCGGATTGCGCAGGAAATGGTCGGCCTGGGTGAGTACCCAGTTGGCACGATTGCCCGGTTCGCCGTCCGGGACCCTGCGCACGCCGGGTTGCAGTCGGGAACCGACGAGGTCGAACGCGTCTTCGACGGTGTCGACGGCCATGCTTCCTGTCAGATAGAAGCCGCTCACGGTTACTCCCCCCGCGCTCAGAGCAGCACGCCGAGACGCGGCGGATTCGTGCCGCGCAGCGTGTGGTTGCCCAGGTGCACGTACTTCCACCGCGCGGGATCGTGCAGCGAGTGCACCCGAACATTGCGCCAGTGCCGGTCGAGCGCGTACTTCTGATCCGTAGCCGAAGCGCCGGTGAGTTCCAGTACACCGGAAGCGATCTCGACCGCGAACTCCTGCGCGAGCGCCTTCGCCGCGGCGACCGTGAGCGACGCGTGCGCCGCGGCCTGCCTGGTCAGTTCGTCCTCGGCCAGCGCGCGGTCGACAGCTTCGGCTCCGCGCGCCAGCAACGCCTCCAAGGCGAAGAGGCGTCCGGTGAGCTCGCCGATCCTGCGCACGACGTGTGGTTCGTCGGCCGCGTTGTCCACCCCCGCCTCGAACCACGGGCGACTCTTGGTCCTGAGGAACTCCGCGCCCTCCTCCAGAGCCGCGCGCGCGATACCCACGTCTATCGCGGTGTGCAGTGCCTGATCGAACGCGCCGTGTACCGAAGGTGGCGCCGTCGCGGGATCGACGGCGGGTCCTTCGTCGATGACCAACGCGTCCTCGACGACGACCTGGTCGAGAACGACCTCGCCACTGGCCGTACCCCGCTGGCCGAACGACGACCACTTGTCCAGACGCAGAGCGACACCCGCATCGGTGGGTCGAACGAATGCCGTTGCCGCATTATCGGTTTCGTCGATCCGCGCGGCCACGGCGATCCATCCGGCGCCGAGCGTACCCGTGGCGTAGTACTTCTTGCCATCGAGCAGCCACCCACCTTCGGGGCGACGACGCAGGGTGGTCAACCGCTCGACCGAGGTCTTGGTGCCCCGCTCGACGGAGGCGTTGCCGAGTTGAACGCCCGCGAGAATGTCGGCGAACAGCCGAGGCGCGGGATCGGCCGTACCGAGGCCGATGATGCCCTGATTCAGGACGAAGTGCGACAGCAACAACTGGCCGACGGCCGAATCCGCGACCGACAACAGTCGCAGCACCTCGACCACCACCGTGCGCGGCAGATCGGGCCCACCGAACTGGCTGGGGACGGCTATGCCGAGCAGTCCGGAGCGGGCGATCGCACGCAGCTGCTCCTCGGGCAACACCCCGTCGAGCTCGCGACGCACCGCACCGGCGGCGATCTCGGTGGCGAGCTCGGCGGCGACGGCGAGTACGTCCTCGGCGCTGGTCAGCACTGGTACGGCGACGGTATCGGCAGTAGTCATCTGGTTCCTCAGACGTTGCGGTCCGCACGGACTTGGGCGGACTTGGGTGGACTTGGGCGCGAGATCGCCGTCGGCGGCGATCCACGCATCGGACGCTATGGGCGCAGGGCCGTCAGTGGGTCAGGGGTTCACCGATCCTGCGAGCGTGTGCGGTGCTGCTGTAGGCCCTGCCACGATGCGCCGGATTCGAGGCCATCCGAACGCCCACACCGTGCACAAGGCCGACAAGACCGGCCAGCGCGCTCGCCCGCACAGGACGAGACGCCGTCGCCAGCGCGATGCGGCGGACCGGCGCGGGACCGTCGACGCGGCGCACCACCACGTCGGCGCGTGCGTCGGCCGCTGCCAACGACGGCACCAGCGAAACGCCGACCCCCGCCGCCACCAGGCCTTGCACGGTCGAATAGTCCTCGGATCGGAAGGTCACCTCAGGGACGAATCCCGCACGGGTGCACGCGGCACGGAAAACGCGGGTGTCGGGGCAAGTGCCGGTCGCCGTACTGACCACCCACTTCTCCTTCGCCAACGCGGCCAGCGCAACGGCGGCGGCGCCCGCGAGACGGTGCTGCGCTGGCAGCACCACGAAGAACTCGTCGTCGAAGATCGGCACGGTGTGCAGGTGCGGGAACTCCTGCGGTTCACCGGGCACTTCGGTGATCACCGCCACCTCGGCCCCGCCACCGTCGAGCAACGCGACCGCCTCCACCGGGTCGGCGGTGATGAGCTGAATCCCGCTGCGCGGGAAGGCGCTTCGGAACTCGGCCACGGCGGCGGGAAGTATCGCCGCCGCCGCGCTCGCGAACGAGGCCACCCGCACCACGTCGTGGTCGGCAGAACTCAGCCGCGCGAGATCACGCTCGGCGGTGGCGATCGCGTCGAAGATGCCAGCGGCGTTGTCGAGCAGACTTCGACCGGCCCGGGTCGGCCGCGTGCCGGAGGGGCCACGGACGACGAGAATGGCACCAACATCCCGCTCCAGAGCGGTAATCTGCTGCGAAATCGCGGACGTGGTGTAGCTCAACACGGTCGCGGCGGCCGTGAGCGAGCCGGATCGCACCACCGCTTCCAGCACCGCCAGCCTGCGCACATCGAACACCAGCCCAACGTAGAACGCGGTCGGGGCGGTGACCACGGTTGCGCTCACCGCGAGCGCATCGGTTCAGTAGGCGCTCGCCGGACCCTTCGGTGTGATGCCGTGGTGCAGTTCGGCGACGTCGGGGTGCGCGCGAGTGCGCGATTTCCACGCGTTCGCGCCGTAGGTGTCGAAGATCGGGTTGTCCGGGTCCGCGTCGACCCCGCGCGAGTGCGCCGCCAGGTCCGGCGGCAGTGTGATGATCGGTATCGTCGCGTCCAGTGCGGGATTGAGGAAATACGGGATCGACACCCGGTCGGTGCCAGGACGCGGCGCGAGCACTCGGTGCCGGGTCGCGCGCAGATAGCCGCCGGTGGCGACCTCGAGCAGCTCACCGATATTGACGATGAACGCGCCGGGAACGGGATCGGCGTCGACCCATTCACCGTCGGCCAGTTCGACCTGCAAACCGTGCGAATCCGGCTCGACGAGCAACAACGTGAGCACACCCGAATCCTTGTGCGCCCCAACGCCCTGCGTGGTGTCCGCGCTGCCCGGATACCGAACCACCTTGATCAGCGTCGCGGGCAGCGCGGCGAAGGCGGGATCGAAGGTGCTCGCCTCCGCGCCGAGCGCTGCCGCCCAGTGCCGCAGCAGGCGAAGGCCGACAGCGGACAGGTCGGTGCTCCACGCCTCCATCGCCGCGCGCAGCTGCGGCAGCGCCGAGGGCCACAGATTGGGTCCCTGCAATCGCCAGTAGCCCTGCGCGTCGGCGATCACCTCCCGTTCGGGGCCGATATCGATCTGTTCACGCCAGTCGACCGCGCCATTGGTGAGCTCGCCACCCAGCCGCGAGTAGCCGCGAAACTGCGGACTCTTCAGCTGACTGATCTCGTCCTTCGCCTCGGGTGGCAGCGCGAAGAAACGCCGAGCGAGCCCGAGCACCTCGGTGAACCGACCAGGGTCGATGCCGTGGCCGGTGAGGTAGAAGAAGCCTTGTTCGTGCGCTGCGGCGAGCAGGGCGGTGCGAAACCGGTCCGGTTCGCGTTCGGCTTCTGCGAGATCGAGAACGGGAAGCATGACTCCACTCTGACCGACATCGCCGGCCGGTGCGCGGTGGCTCGCGCGTTGCTATGACCGTATGAAGCAAGTGTGCACGCCCGCGGTCGATCGCGAATCGGCTGCGGGCGGGCGCACTCGGCGTACGCAGCGCGCCGTCAGGCGGCCTGCGTTCGGTGTCCTCGGCCACGCAACAGCGGACGACGCCGTGGCCGCCGCACCGGGTCGGCCGCATCCGCGCCGACCGACGGGTCCTGCACCCTGGTGCTGCCCGCCTCGATCCACTCGGTGCTTTCGCGTGCGTCGTGACCCGACGGCGTCGCGCCGCGCACGGCGGCCTCGCAGCGCCGCGCCAGCGCACGCCGGTCGGTGCCTGGCTCTTGCACCCGCTCCAACACCACTTCGGCGACCATGCCGCGCGAACGGAGCACGCGACCAGCCGACGACGCGAAGGTGTCGGCCCCGACGAAGGCGGGCACGGTGCACTGCGCACCGTTTCGGTCCAGATACCGCAGCCGCACCGGCTGCACCGGCGTTCCGGTATCGACGGCCGCCTGGAACAACGCGGGCCGCATGTAGCCGTAGGCGCGGCCACACCACGTGGTGCCCTCGGGGAAGACACCGACCCGGTCACCGGCCACCAGCCGTTGACCGAGCTGATCCACCACGCCGGGCAGCTCGCGCAGGTGCTCACGTTCGATCGGGATGACCCGCATCAGCTTGGCGAGGCCGCCGAGCACCGGCCAATCCACCATGTCCGCGCGGGCGACGAAACCGAGCGGCTGCACCGAGGCCATGGCGACGATGTCGGTCCAGCCGATATGTCCCGCCACCACAAGCACACCACCGCCGGTGCCGTAACCGACGGGAGCGCTCGTGCCCCGGTTGTCAACGATACGCAAGCGAATTCCGAGGCAGCGCAACAACATTCCCGCGTACCGGCGTTGCAGGCTCTCCCGCTTGCCGCGCGGTGTGACGACGTGCAGCAACGGAAAGCTGAACAGCAAGCCCAGCACAGCGAACAGGCGGCCGATCACCAGGACGGTGCCGACTCGATCGGCCTGCTCGATGCAGCCGGACCCACACGGGCTAGACGGCATCCACGCGTGCGCGGTCGTGGTGGCGGGCGGTGCGTCGAAGACCATCGCCCTCACCGCCCGCCGTCGAGCGAGGCCGCGGCATCGCGTAAACGGTTGAGGTAGCGCGTGTTCATGGTCTCGATGCCGAGCAGGCAGACGAAGTCGGCGACCGCGAAATCGGGATCGTGCGCGGGTTCGCCACAGATCTCGGCGTTGAGCCGCAGGTAGCCGCGCAGCAGCGGCGGAACCTTCGCCCGCGCGGGCGGCGCGATCTCCTCGAGCGTCTTACCCTCGACCACCACCGGGTTGTACGGGCGCACCCGCCGCTGCGGATCGTTGCCGTGCTTGGCCAACACGAAGTCGCGCACACCGCGCACATTGGCGCCGGGCTGGTCGTCGGGGTTCTCGCGCATCGGCACCGACACACAGCCCATCACCCAGTCGTATCCGGTGAGTTGGATGTAGTGCAGGATGCCCGCCCACATCAGCGTCAGCACCGAACCGTTGCGGTGCTCGGGAACCACACAGGCGCGGCCCATTTCGACGATTCGGTGGCCGACCGGATCCAGCGGCGCGAGGTCGAACTCGGTGGCGGTGTAGTACCCGCCGGTCGCGGCAAGCCGGTCCGGCGGCAGCATCCGATAGCAGCCGACGAACTGCTCGGTGCTCTCGTCGCGGACGAGGAGGTGATCGCAGTGCTCATCGAAACGGTCCGCGTCCATTCCGGTGCCGTCGTCGGGGATCTGGAATCCCGGCTCACCGGAGAACACGTTGTAGCGCAAGCGCTGCGCCGCCGCGCGGTGCTCCGCGTCCGAGGCGACAACCAGCGAATATCCTGAGCGTTGGGCGCCGGCGTCCGTCGATCGCGCCGGGGCTGACAACACGGACGAAATAGTCATATCCGTGATGAAGCCAGTCGGATGCTGCGTCGGGGCAACCTCGAAGTGTCCCCGCGATGCCCGTTCGGTGAACGAGACGGCGGTCACACCCGGGGTTCACCGATTGGTCGCGTCACGTTCGCACTCGCCGGGGCGGTACCCACTCCGACGGACCGTCAACCAGCGAATTTCCTTGTCGCCGCGCCGCGCTCGTCCACGCCGGAACGAACTACATTGCCACACACCGTAGCCACCAACCTAGTCGGGCCGGTCGGGCGAACCGCCTCGATGTCGCGCCGCGGCTCGACCGGCCGGCTCCGGCTCGGCACCACCGTGGTCGGCGTTCGCGCCGCAGGCGGAACAACCCGTGGTCAGGCCGTACCCGCGCGGCCCGAACCTCGAATCGCAGGGCCATCGCACCGGGTGCCCGTCCGATCCCCTGTGACGGTTCGGGTGCGCCGTTTCCAGGCAGGGAGGCGACGCCGAGCGCGCTCAAGCTGCGGTGTACTCCGGCACCTTCGGCGCCTTCTTCGCTGCCCGACGGACCTCGGCGAAGCCGGGGCGCCCTCGGCCGATGAACGCCACCAACCAGGACACCACCGCTGCGAACCGGTTACGGAAGCCGACCAGGTAGAACAGGTGCACCGCGAGCCACATGAACCAGGCGATCACGCCGCGGAAGGTGATGCGCTCGTTCAGCTTCGTCACCGCGCTGAACCGGCTGATCACCGCCATGCTGCCCTTGTCGACATAGCGGAACGCGGTGCCGGGCAACGTCTTGCGCCGGATGATGTCGGCGGCGTGCCTGCCCTCCTGCATCGCGACCGGCGACTGGCCGGGGTAACGGTTGAGCGAGGTCATGTCGCCGATCGCGTAGATGTCGGCGTAGCCGCCGACGGTCAGGTCGGGGTTGATCAGCAGGCGCCCAGCCCGATCGGTCTCGACGCCGGTCGCCTCGGCCAGGGTCGCGGCGAACCCGCCGACCTGCACACCGGCCGACCACACGACGGTCTCGGCCGTGATCGCGCGTTCGGTACCCGCCTTGTCCTTCACCGTCACCGAGCCCTCCTCGATGTCGGTAACGAAGGTCCCCAACTGCACGTCGACGCCGCTGCGGGTGAGCGACTTCTTCGCGTACTCCGACAGCCCACCGCCGAACGGGGGAAGTACCTCACCGGCGCCCTCGACCAGCGTGACCGAAACTTCCTGGTGGAAGTACCGTTTCGCCAGTTCCGTCAGCTGTCCGGCGACCTCGACGCCGGTCGCGCCCGCACCGACCACCACGAAGCTCAGCAGCCTGCGCCGCGTTTCCGCGTCGGCGTGTTCGGCCTCGGCGAAGACGCGCTGAATCTGCGCGCGCAGCAATTTCGCGTCGTCGACGGTCTTGAGCGAGTAGGTCTTGTCCGCGAAATCGTCGCGCCCGAAATAGGACTGGCTCGCACCCGTGGCCGCGATCAGCGAGCCGTACCTGATCCGACGGCGCTCGCCGTCGTTCTCATAGGTGAGCACGGCGCGATCGGGGTCGACCGCGACCACCTTGCCGAGGCGCACGTCGGCCTCACGATGACGGCGCAGAATGCCCGCGATCGGCGGGGCGATCTCCTCCGACGCGAGAACACCTGTCGCGACCTGGTACAACAGCGGTTGGAAAAGATGCTCCGGCGTGCTGGAGATCAGCACGAAGTCGACCCCCGACTTGGCGAGTTGTTTGGCGGCGGCCAGGCCACCGAACCCCGACCCGACAATGACGACTCCCGCGGTTTCGATTCCCGCTTCAACGAACTGCATGACAGCCTCCTTCTCTCATGATGAACCGTCATCGGGAACGCAGATATTTCACGAGTTAGGGCGCATACTTTAGATGACTCTTATCTCGATACGTAATCAATAGGAGGTGCCGTGGAACTTCGGCAGCTCACCTACTTCGTCGCCGTCTGCGAGGAGCTCAGCTTCAGCGGCGCGGCGGCACGGTGCTTTATCTCACAGTCGGCGATCAGCCATCAGATCTCGCGCCTCGAGCGCGACCTCGGCGTGCAATTGTTCGAGCGCTCGACGCGCTCGGTGGTGCCCACCGACGCCACCGCGCGCGTGCTCCCGCTGGCGAAGCAGATGCTCAGCCTCGAATCCGCGATCCGCGCGGCGGTGCGCACCGTGGGCCCGCGCATCCGGCTCGCCGCCAACATGTCGTTCGCGACCCGCTCGCTGTCGGCCATCGCGGGTGCGCGTGCCGCGCATTCCGAGGCCGAGATCGAGTTCGTGATCAAGCCGTTCCGCCAACGGATCACCGCGGTGGTCGACGGCGATTGCGATCTGGCACTGATCCGAGGCAGCGTCGAGCAACCGGGACTCACCGTCGAACAGCTCTGGATCGAGGACCTGGTGATCGCCACCTCGAGCGCGCATCCCTTGGCCGGACGCGAGCGAGTGACCCTCACGGACCTGAGCCCCTACCCCCTCTTGCTTCCACCCGAACAAGAACAGGTGTTACTGCACAACGTGATTCGGGCCGCGTTCGCCGAATTGGCCACGGGCCCGACCTTCGGCCCGCCCATCCCACCGGACCACACGGCGAGCCTGGAACTGATCAACCGTCCCGAAGCGTGGACGGTGCTCTACGCCGAGAGTTCGACCGAAGGCCTTGTCGTGCTCGAACTCTCCGAGCACAAACTTCGCATCCCGGTCTCGGCGGTCCTGCGCGCCGACGCCAGGCGCTCCCCGATCCTCACCACCTTGCTCAACGCGCTGCACCGGCCATAGGCGGCGAGTACGTATTCGAGCGGCCTACGCCACGAACCGAATTCGTGCGACAGCTACCTTCACGGCGACCGGCCGAGACCGCTGCAATCCCAACGCATCGGCTCATTGCCGCGCCAGCGACCCGGCTGGTCGTCTGTGCCCACGCGGGGCACCCACGGCCACCGACACACCGGTACAAAGGTCGCACGCCCCGGCCGAATCGATCCTGCGACTCCGAATCACGGGCCTCGCTCGTCCGACGAGGAGCGCACCAGGTGTCCACCCGTTGAGCACCGGCCCCGCGCCGACCTATCGATAAACAGACGCGGTCGCCGCAACCTCTCGAATCGAGAGTGTTGCGACGACCGCGTGCACCCGAGGTGCGTCGGGACATTCTGTGCCCGAGCGACGAACCGGCGAACCGGTCCGCGTCAACTCAGCCCTTGTGCGACTTGACCGCCTCGGTCAGCTGCGGGGCGACATTGAACAGGTCGCCGACGATGCCGTAGTCGGCGATCTCGAAGATCGGCGCCTCTTCGTCCTTGTTGACCGCGACGATGGTCTTCGAGGTCTGCATTCCGGCGCGGTGCTGGATGGCACCGGAGATGCCGAGGGCGACATACAGCTGCGGCGAGACCGTCTTACCGGTCTGACCGACCTGGAACTGACCGGGGTAGTAACCCGAGTCGACCGCGGCACGCGAGGCACCGACGGCCGCGCCGAGCGAATCGGCCAACTCCTCGACCACGGTGAACTTGTCGGCCGAACCGACACCGCGACCACCCGACACGACGATGGTCGCCTCGGTGAGTTCCGGACGGTCGCCGCCGACGATCGGCTCACGCGCGGTCACCTTCGTGACGCCGTCTTCCTGCGCGGGCACCTCGACGGTGACCTTCTCGCCCGCACCCGCCTGCGGTGCGGCATCGACCGCACCGGGACGCACCGAGAACACCGGCACATCGCCGCTGGCCTTGGCGTCGACGGTGAACGCGCCACCGAAGATGGAGTGCACCGCGCTGCCGTCGGACTTGACGTCGATGACGTCCACCAGCAGGCCGGAGCCGATGCGGGCGGCGAGGCGGCCCGACACCTCCTTGCCTTCGGCGGAGGCCGCGACCAGAACCGCGGCGGGCGAGGCCTGCTCGGTCAGTCCGGCGAGCACGTCGACCTTCGGGGTGACCAGGAAGCCGTCCACGTCGTCGGATTCGGCGACGTAGATCTTCTCGGCACCGGCGGCGGCGAGCGCGTCGGCGAGCTTCTCACCGGTGCCTGCCGCGCCGAGCACGACGGCGGCCGGTTCACCGAGCGCGCGAGCTGCGGTGAGCAATTCGGTGCTGACCTTCTTGATCGCACCTTCGGCGTGCTCGATGAGCACGAGTACTTCTGCCATGTGTGTTCTCTCCTAAGAAGTCGGTCCGCGAGACAGTG
The DNA here is from genome assembly GCF_039543305.1 of Nocardia callitridis. NCBI lineage: Bacteria > Bacillati > Actinomycetota > Actinomycetes > Mycobacteriales > Nocardiaceae > Nocardia > Nocardia callitridis. The sequence goes on from NZ_BAABJM010000005.1 coordinate 143,892, forward strand.
TCGCGATCAGATGACCTTCTGGCCGACGAGGTACTGGGCGATCTTGGTGCCGCCGTCGCCTTCGTCGGCGAACTTCTCGCCCGCGGTGCGCGGCGGCTTCGGGGTGGCGGCGCTGACCGAGGTGCCCGAGTTCGCGACACCCACCGTCGAGGCGTCGACGCCGAGGTCGGCGAGCGTGAAGGTCTGAACTTCCTTCTTCTTCGCGGCCATGATGCCCTTGAAGGACGGGAATCGCGGCTCGTTGATCTTCTCGGTGACGCTGACGATCGCGGGAAGCGTGGCCTCCAGCTTGAAGACGCCGTCGTCGGTCTCGCGCTCGCCGGTGATCTTGTCGCCGTCGATGACCAGCTTGCGCAGGTGCGTCAGCTGCGGCAGGCCGAGGTACTCGGCGATGATAGCGGGCACGGCACCGGCGCGACCGTCGGTTGCCTCGTTACCGGCGATGACCAACTCGACGCCCTCGACCTGACCGAGCGCGCTGGCGAGCACCCACGCGGTCTGCACGGCGTCGGAGCCGTGGATCGCCGGGTCGTTGATGTGGATGGCCTTGTCCGCGCCCATCGAGAGCGCCTTGCGGATGGCCTCGGTGGCGCGGTCGGGACCGGCGGCGAGCACGGTGACCTCGCCACCCTGAGCCTCTTTGAGCAACAGGGCCTCTTCGACGGCCCGCTCGTTGATCTCGTCGAGCACGGCGTCGGCGGCTTCGCGATCGAGGGTGAAGTCACCATCGGTCAGCTTGCGCTCGGACCAGGTGTCGGGAACCTGCTTGATGAGTACGACGATGTTCGGCATCGGTCTTCGTCGACCTCCTGTTCTGGGTTACACGTGAATGGTGGTCGCACGAGCTGCGCCGTACGTCCGTGTGAATAGCTCAGAGCGAGACATTACCCTACCTTAAGTTACCCGCCGGTAACTTAGTGCCGATGCCCACACAAGACAGGTGCGGACGATCAGCACCGCCGTCCCTACCAGTAACGTCGGAACGATGAGCGACGCTGTGATTCCCGCCGCAACGGGCCGGACGACCGGTGTGACCGATACCGCATCCGCCGGGCCCGACACATCGACGAATACTGTCGACCCGCTGCCGCTCACCGGCGAGCGCACCGTGCCGGGCATCGCCGAGGAGAACTACTGGTTTCGCCGCCATGAGATCGCCTACACCGAACTGCTCGACCGCTGCGCGGGAAAGACCGTGCTGGAGGCCGGATCCGGCGAAGGGTACGGCGCGAACATGATCGCCGACGTCGCGACGAAGGTGATCGGCGTCGATTACGACGCGAGCGCGGTCGAGCACGTACGCGCGCGTTACCCGCACGTCGAGATGCGCCAAGGCAATCTCGCGGAACTCCCGCTGACCGACGAATCGGTCGACGTCGTGGTGAATTTCCAAGTGATCGAACACCTTTGGGACCAGTCCCAGTTCCTGCGCGAGTGCCTGCGGGTCCTGCGCCCCGGCGGCGAACTGCTGATCAGCACACCCAACCGCATCACCTTCTCCCCGGGTCGAGACACACCGCTCAATCCGTTTCACACCAGGGAACTGAACGCCGCCGAGCTGACCGAACTGCTCATCGACGCCGGATTCGAGATCACGCTGACGGCGGGCATCCACCACGGCCCCGCACTGAAAGCGTTGGACGCCAAGCACGGCGGGTCGTTCATCGACGCACAGATCGAGCGCGCGCTCGCCGGACAGCCGTGGCCCGCCGACCTCACCGCGGACGTCGCGTCGGTGACGACCGATGATTTCGTCCTCATCGCGCAAGAAGCCCCCCAAGCACGCGAATCCATCGACGCGAGCCTCGATCTCGTCGCGATCGCGGTCAAGCCACAGTGACCGGCTCCGTACCCGGACAGTTCACGCTGGTCCTGCACTCCCATCTGCCATGGCTGGCCAACCACGGACGCTGGCCGGTCGGCGAGGAATGGCTTTACCAGTCCTGGGCCTCGTCCTACATTCCCCTGGTCAGGGTATTGAAAACCCTTGCCGCAGAAGGTAGATCACACCTCTTGAGCCTCGGGATCACTCCCGTGCTCGCGGCACAACTCGACGACCCGCACTGTTCGGCGGGCATGCACCACTGGCTGGGCAACTGGCAGTTGCGCGCCGACGAAGCATCGATGGCCGGCAATCGCGCGCTCGGCAGGCACGAGCATCGACTCGCCGCCGAAGCGCTCGCCGATTTCGAACGCTACTGGCGTCACGGCGCCGCACCGGTGTGGCGCGAACTCATCGACGCCGACGCCATCGAACTACTCGGCGGGCCGCTCGCCCACCCCTTCCAGCCGCTGCTCGACCCGAGGCTGCGCCGATTCCAACTCGCCGAAGGTCTGGTCGACGCCCGGCTGCGCTGGGGCAGGACACCCGAGGGAATCTGGGCGCCGGAATGTGGATACACGCCGGGCATGGAAACCGAGTACCAGTCGGCGGGCCTCACCCACTTCATGGTCGACGGACCCGCGCTGCGCGGCGACACCTCGTTGGGTCGGCCGGTGCACGACTCCGATGTGCTCGCCTTCGGCCGCGATCTCCAAGTCAGCTACCGGGTGTGGTCCCCCAAGTCGGGCTATCCGGGACACAGCGCCTATCGTGACTTTCATCACTACGACCACGCGACCGGACTCAAGCCGTCCCGTGTCACCGGAAAAACGGTGGACGGGCCGGACAAGGCACCGTACGACCCCGAACTGGCGACCACTCAGGTGAGCAGGGACGTCGAGGATTTCGTGCGCACCGTGCGCGAGCGACTGATCGCCGAATCCGAACGAATCGGGCGACCCGCGCTGGTCGTCGCCGCATTCGATACCGAACTGTTCGGCCACTGGTGGCACGAGGGCCCGCAATGGCTGGCCGAGGTCTTGCGCGCGCTGCCGGAGGCGGGCATCACCGTCGGCACACTCGCGGACGCGCGCGACCGAGGATTCGTCGGCAGCCCTTTCCCCCTCGCCGATTCGTCGTGGGGCTCCGGCAAAGACTGGCGAGTGTGGGCCGGTGACCAGGTCAACGACCTGGTCGAGCTGAACGACGACATCGTGCGCCTCGCCCTCGACACCGTCGACAAGACGCGCGACACCACCACCCTCGCGCTGCGCGATCACCTCGCGGACCAATTGCTGCGCGAAGCCATCCTGACCGTCTCCAGCGACTGGGCCTTCATGGTCAGCAAGGACTCCGCGGCAGGGTACGCACGCGAGCGCGCACACCTGCACGCACATGCCGTGCGCGAAATCGCCGGTGCCCTCGGCGCGGACCAAGTCGGCAAAGCACGGCAATTGGCGGCAGGATGGGGGGCGGCTGACGGACTTTTCCCCGGTCTGGACGCGCGGCGACTCGATGCCACCGCGCCGCAGGACATCACGCGCCCCGCCGCAGCGGGCAACAACCCCACTGCGACGAACCGAGGCGACGGTGGTCAGGTCGAATCGGTATCAGCCGGGCCAGCCGCCGAAAGACGTGTCGCAGAAGGACATACATGAAGATCTTGATGGTGTCGTGGGAGTACCCACCGGTCGTCGTCGGCGGGCTCGGCAGGCATGTGCACCACCTCGCGGTCAGCCTGGCCGAAGCGGGCCACGAGGTGGTCGTGCTCGCGCGCCGTCCCTCGGGCACCGACTCCTCGACCCATCCGACCCATTCGTTCATCGCCGAGGGCGTGCTCGTCGTCGCGGTCGCCGAGGACCCGCCGTGCTTCGACTTCGGCGAGGACATGCTGGCGTGGACGCTGGCGATGGGGCACGCGATGGTGCGCGCCGGCGTCGCACTCGGCCAGCCGGGCATCGGCGACGGCTGGGCACCCGATGTGGTGCACGCGCACGACTGGTTGGTGGCCCACCCCGGCATCGCGCTGGCCGAATACTTCGACGTGCCGTTGGTGTCGACCATTCACGCCACCGAGGCCGGGCGGCACAGCGGCTGGGTCGCGGGCCGGGTGAATCGCCAGGTGCACTCGGTGGAATGGTGGCTGGCCAACGAGTCCGACGCGTTGATCACCTGCTCCACCTCGATGCAGGACGAAGTCGAACGACTCTACGGCCCAGAGCGTGTGCCGATGACGGTGATCAGGAACGGAATCGACGTTCGCGCATGGACTTTCCGCGCCCGCGCGCCGCGCACCGGCCCGCCCCGGCTGCTCTATGTCGGCCGTCTCGAATACGAGAAGGGCGTGCAGGACGCCATCGCGGCTTTGCCACGCATCCGCCGCGCGCACCCCGGCACCACCCTCACCATCGCGGGCGTTGGCACCCAATTCGACTGGCTGCGCGAACGCGCACGCGTGCACCGGGTAGCCCGCGCGGTCACCTTCGTCGGCCAACTCGGCCACGCCGAGCTACTCGGCTGGCTGCACGGCGCCGACGCGATCGTGCTGCCCAGCCGCTACGAGCCGTTCGGCATCGTGGCGTTGGAAGCCGCGGCCGCTGGCACGCCACTGATCACCTCCACCGCAGGTGGACTCGGCGAGGCCGTGATCGACGGCATCACCGGTGCCTCGTTCGAGCCCGCCGATGTCGATGGTCTGGTCGAGGCCACCCTGGCCACCCTCGACGACCCGCTCGCGACACAGCGGCGCGCCGACACCGCGCGGGAACGCCTCACCGCCGACTTCGCCTGGGATGTCGTCGCGACCGAGACCGCCCAGGTGTACCGGGCGGCGAAGCGTCGGGTGCGTAATCCGCTCGGCCGTCCCGTCATCGTGGAACGTCCACTGCCCGAACGTGATCCGAAGTAAGGGCCGTCAGGATTCCATCTTCTTGACGATCCGCTGCACCGTGAGCCAGGTGCGCGTCGTGATGTTCTTGCCGTAGGTGCGTTCCAGCCACGCCATGAAGTTCGGCGTCTTACCTTCCTCGCTGTTGTCGACGATCGCGAGAAACGCGCGCGCCGCTTCGTCGTAGCCGACCACACGCGTCCTCGGATCCTCGACCTCGGGTTCGCGCACGGTGACACCCGCGCTGTCCTTGACAAATGTCGCGATCAGGTACGTGCCGCGACCGTGTGTAAGGCCGGGGAACGGATCGGAGTCCAGCAGTGCGCGCAGTTCCCCGTGGCTGCGCACGATGGTCCCGCCCGGAATGCCGAGTTCGCGGTTCAGCGCGGCTTGGATGCGGCTTTCCAGCTCATCGATCTCGCCGTCGGGCGCACGGAAGACAATGTTCCCACTCGCCACTACCGACGCGACACCCTCGAACCCCAGGCCCTCGAACACCCCGCGCACCTTCGCGTTGCTCATACTGGGATTGCTGGGCGCGATGCCACGCAACAGGGCGGCGTACCGGTTCATTCCGGTGAACCTACCCGCGCCCACCGACGAACTCGTGCGGACACGAAATTCCCCGCACCGCACGCGCCCAGAAATTCGGCCGGATCGTGCTTGCCCGGGATCTACCGACGCGCAGGTGGGGATGGCGACCGCTCACACCGATTGCGAGGCGCCGTGCTTCTTTCGCTCGATATCCGCCAGCGCCGCACGGTGTCTGGCCCGTTCCTCGGCAGCGGCCTCCCACGCGGCCTTGCGGTTCTTGACCACCTTCGCTGGGGCGCCCACCGCGATACCGAAGTCCGGAATCTCGCCCTTCACCACCGCGTGCGCGCCGAGAACGCAGCCGCGCCCCACGCGCGTCTCACGTAATACGGTGACTTTCGCGGCGATCCAGGTGTCCGGCCCGATGCGAACCGGGCTCTTCAGGATGCCCTGGTCCTTGATCGGCATGGTGATGTCGTCCATCTTGTGGTCGAAATCGCAGATGTAGCACCAGTCGGCCACCAACGTCGACTCCCCGATCTCGATGTCGAGATAGGTGTTGACCACATTGTCCTTGCCGAAGACGACCTTGTCGCCGATCCGCAACGAACCCTCGTGACACCGAATGGCGTTGCCGTCACCGATGTGCACCCAGCGGCCGATCTCCATGCGCGACAAGCCCGGCGTGGCGTGCACCTCGACGCGGCGACCGAAAAACACCATGCCGCGCAACACGATATGCGGATTGAGCAGTCGAAACTTCAACAGCCGGTAGTAACGCACCAGATACCACGGTGTGTAGGCCCGATTGGCGAGCACCCAGCGCAACGACGCCACGGTCACGAACCGCGCCTGGCGCGGATCCTTACGACGCGAACCGCGCCACCGCGAGCGCACCGGTGCGCCCCACATGCTCGTCACGGACGTTCTCCTGTCATGGTGTTTGCTACGGTCGCCACGACCGAGGGCGGCGCACTCCGCCTACGCGGGCGGGCCGACCACCACGGCGACACCAAGAGCTTATCCGCTGAGATCGCACCAGGTGACGGCCACCCGCATCGGCAACGACACCGACCCGTACACTCGCGCGCGGCGCTCGGGCGTACAGTGACTCGTGCGCTGCGGACGCCGACGGAAACCTCACGCGGACACCCGAACCGAACCACCGCTACGGTGACCGATCGGGAAGCGAAATCGCGACCTTTCCGGTCGGGGCGGGGTGGCAATGACGACAGGAGTTCAGCAGGTGCGAAGCGGCGGCGTACTGGCCACGTCCACTTGGCGAGCGTCACGGGGACGGGCGGCGGGGTCGCTGGTGTCGCTGGTCGCCCTCGGTGCACTGGTGTTGACCAGCTGCGGCACCGATTACGACGATCTCACCGTCGCCCCGCAGGACGGCTGGCAGGCGCCGCACGGCGACGCGCGCAACTCCGCGACCAGCCCGGTCACCGGCGGCCGTCAGGTAGCGCTGAGCTGGTCCCGTCCGGTGGGCGGCCCGATCGCCGAACCGGTCACGGTGGGTCGCGACGGCCAGATGTTCGTATCCGCGCAGACCGCCAATTGCGCAATCGCCTCTTTCCAGATGGCGACCGGCCGCAAACGCTTCTGCAATCCGATCGGCCCGACCGCGCTGTGGTCGCCGACCCTGGTCGACGGACAGTCCAATGTCTACCTCGGCGACGACAGCGCGGTGAACTCGTTCAACTACCTCGGTCAGCCACGCTGGCGGGTGCCCGTCGCGGGAACGCCGGTGTCCCAACAGTTCACCGACGACGGAAACCTGTTGACCATCACGCAATCCGGTCAGCTCGATGTGTTGGCACGCAATACCGGCGAACGCGTGCTGGCGTCCATGCAGCTGCTCGGCCAGCCCGATTTTCTCAGCCATCCCGACCTCGACTGGCCCGCCGCCGACGTCGGTCTCGACGACTGTGCCGAGGGTGGTCCGCACTGCGCGGTCGCGAACGTCTCGGCGATGGGCGCGGACGGGCGGGTGTATCTCACACTGTGGCGGCCGGGACACGCCACCGCCGACCTGGTCGCGCTTCGCTACGCCGACAAGCAGATTCAGCAGGAATGGAGCGTGCCGATCCTGCGGGGCGGCAGCGCGACCAGCCCGGTGCTGTCGGCCGACGGCAGCACGCTCTACGTCGGCGACAACGACAAGCGCTTGATCGCCCTCGACACGACCGACGGTCGACAGAAGTGGACACAGCCGCTGCCATGGGCGCCACGCGGCCTCTCGGTCTCCGACGAGGGACTCATCATCCCCTCCGGCGACGAGGGCCACCTGCTCGCGATCCGTGATTCCGGGGACGCCGCCGAGATCGCCTGGGAACGCAAAGACCTCGATCTGCGCGGAACGCCTGCGCAGACCGCTGGCGACACCGGCTACATCGTCGCGGCGATCGGTGACGGCCTCAACCTGATCACCTTCGACACCACCACCGGAGCCACCCTCGACTCCGATGAGCTGCCCGGCGCACAGGGCAGCACCACCGGTACCGCGATCGGCCCCGAGGGTGAAGTGGTGACCGCGACCCGCATCGGCGAAATCTTCGCGTTCAAGCCCGAATAACGGTCGAGTTCGGGTTCTTTCAGTCCAGCGCGGCTTCCCGACCCGCCGCTCGCGCGGCGGTCGCTGTGCACAGGAAGACCGTCGGTGTTCGACCGATCCTCGTGATGATCAACGTGTACGGCTGGGTGCCTTGCGGTTTCATTCTGCGCCGCAGGCTGTCCGGATCGAGGTCGACACCGCGCGTCATGATCTCCAGCGCCCCGCAGTCGTGTTTGCGTAGCTGGGCGCGCACCGTCTTCTCGCGCAGCTCGAAACGATCGAGCACACGGAATCCGCGCATCCCGGCGGGCACATGGTCACCGGTGAGGTAGGCAATGCGCGGATCGAGTTGCCACAGGCCGTGTTTGGCGGCGAAGTGTCGAACGAGGCCGGCACGAACCACCGCGCCGTCCGGGTCGAGGATCCACTCCCCCGGCGCACGCTCCGCAATCTCGTCGGGTTCGGCGTCGGTGATCACCGCTTCGGACCCGTTCGAACGCAGCACGGTGGCGCGACGGGTGACCGTGGGATCTGCCAAACCGCTCGACCACAGGCACGCCTCGCGCACCGAACCGTCCAGCGACACCACCTCCACCTCGCCCGCCCAACCCAGTCGGTCGAAATCCAGTCCGGGCGCGCACTTCACCACCAGGTCGCGACCAGGGTAGGCCGCGATCAAATCCGGCAGCGGCGGTTGGAGTTTCGCGGGGTCGTGCGTGCGCCGCCCGTCGGCACGCCGCGCGGGATCCGCGAGCACCACCGTGTCGGTACTCACAGGAGCGAGGGCATCCGCCCTGGCCAACAGCACATTTCGCGATCCCGCGAGATTGTGGGCGGCCATCGACAGCCGCACGTCGTCCAGATCGCTGCCGAGCACCCTGGGACATATCGCAGCCAACTCGGCGATCTCGGCACCGATCGAACACGTCACGTCGTGGACAGCCCGACCCGCCAGCCGCATGGCGCGACGGCGCGCCACCAGTGTCGGTGTCGCCTGTTGGAGTGCGTCGTCGGTGAACAACCAGTGCGCGGCGTCGAGCAGCTTCACGCCCGCTTTGCGCCGCAGCCGCACCGTCTCCACCAATGCCGCCGCCGACGCACCGAACGCACGCCGCACCGACTCCAGATCACGCAGATGCGTCGCGGTCGTCAACTCCAGCCGGTCGACCCGAGCCAGCGCGGCAGCACCCGCCGCACCGGACAGGAACGCGACATCGGCGCGACTGAAGCCGTATCCCACCTACTCGGTGGTCGCGCCCGGCTTCACGCCGGTGATCATGGCGTTGTAGAAGAACTGCCGAGGCACAATGCGCCGCAGGATGTTCTCGTCCAGCCAGCTCAACCGCAGCCACGCGCGGTACATCGTCAGTCGGTAGCGCATGCCGAGCTTCTCCTCGGGCACCGCGGCCTCGAAGGTACGCACCGGCCAGCCCCACAGCGCCGCCGCGAACTCCTCGGTCGTCGCCTTGACCTCGACCGCGCCCGCCGAACGGCTCAGCGCCTCCAGCTCACTCGGGTCGAAGGTGTGCAGGTCGACCACGGCCTCCAGCGCGGCCGCGCGCGAGGACTCGTCGAGTTCCTGTTGCGGACGCCGCCACCCGGCCAGCGTGGGCAACTTGGTGACGGTGGTGGTGGCCTTCCAGGTGATCCGGCCCAGCCAACGCGCGTAGAAATTGCCCACGGTGGTGGGCTCACCGGCGAACACGAAGCGCCCGCCCGGCTTGAGTACACGCAGGCATTCCTTCAGGGACAATTCGACGTCGGGGATGTGGTGCAGCACGGCGTGCCCGACCACCAGGTCGAAGGTGTTGTCCTCGTACGGGATGGTCTCCGCGTCGGCGACCCTGCCGTCGACATCGAGCCCGAGGTGCTGCGCGTTGCGCAAGGCGACCTTCACCATGCCCGGCGACAGGTCGGTGACCGAACCCGACTTCGCAATGCCACCCTGCATCAGGTTCAGCAGGAAAAACCCGGTGCCACAGCCCAATTCGAGCGCACGCCCATAGGGCAGCGGTGCAGGGCCGACCGCGCCGTCGAAGCGACCGCGCGCATAGTCGATGCAACGCTGGTCATAGGAGATAGACCATTTGTCGTCGTAGGTCTCGGCTTCCCAGTCGTGGTAAAGCACCTGGGCGAGCTTCGTATCCTTCCGCGCTGCCTCCACCTGCGCCTCGGTGGCGTGCGGATTCGGCGCCGGGTCGTTCGGCGCCGGATCATTCCAAGCTGGCGCTGCGTCGTTCAACGCTGTGGCATTCGGCGCGGGGTCGTCGGGACGTACCGTCATGGTAGGCAAGCCTACATAAATCCCCAGATGGGACCCGCAATCGGGGGCTTCGATCGCGGCGAGCGGACCGGCCCCTGAGACAAGAACCGGTTCCGATCAGGGCATCTTCGTCGCGCTACCGCCCGACGAAGGCGGCAGCGCCTGGACCGTCGGCGCGATAGGACCGCGTCCCGATCGCGCGGTCCTCGGTCCCGAACAGACGCGACCATTGCGCCCGACCGCCCGCCCGCGTGCCCGCCTCGGACGCCGACTGCGCCTCGAAGACCGCCTTCGCCGCGGCCAGCGCGACCGCGGGGCCGCCGGTGAACTGCCGTGCCCACGCCACCGCCGCGGTGTAGACGTCATCGGGGGCGACGACCTCGTCGACCAGACCCAACGCCTCGGCCTCGTCCGCCTCGACAAACCGGCCGGTGTAAACCAAATCTTTCGCCGCACCGGGCCCGATCAAGGACACGAGCCGTGGTATCCCGGACAGCGGGATCAGTCCGGCCAGAATCTGCGGCATCCCCAGCTTCACATTGTCGCCGATGATCCGACGATCGGCGCCGAGCGCGAGTTCCAAGCCGCCACCGAGGCAGTACCCGCTGATCGCGGCGACCGTCGGCTGCGGAAGCCGCGCAAGGCAATCCAGGCCCAGCCGCAAATCCTCGGCGATCGCCTCGGCCTGGGCCGCACCGAGCTCGGCGAGTTCGGTCATCTCGTCACCGGCCGAGAACACCCGCTCGTCGCCGTAGAGCACCACGGCCGCGACCTCCGAGTTCGCGGCGAGCGCCTCGGCCGCATCGGCCAATTCCCGAACGACCTGCGCGGTCACCAGGTTCATCGGCGGGCGGGACAACCGCAGGACGGCGACGCGACGAACCGCGTCGTCCACGTCGTCGGTCAGCAACTCCGTGGTCACGAATTCGGCCATGGCAGGCAACGCTACCCGGTGGGCGTGCGCCTACCGTCGCCCCGACGAGTCTGTCGCCGGGGCGGACCCACGCAGCCGACTCGACTCGGGGTGATCGGCGAAATATCGCCGGTTGTCCGGGAATTGCAGCAATTGCTTGCCGTCCAGGTCGGCCAACACCGGCATGATCGGATCGATCTCCCGGTCGGCGGCGAAAATCTCGGCGGTGGAAGCGAACTCGCCGAGCGCGACCAGCTGCGCCCAGGTCGGCGGCAACAGCACATCGGCACCGCCGCGCCAGGCGTCGAGCGCCTGAGCGGGCGTACGCCAGTGCACTTCCCGCGCTTCGGAGGTCGCACCGTCGGCCAACTGCCCGTCCGGCAGCACCGCGACGAAAAATCGCGTGTCATACCGGCGCGGCTCGATGACCGGCGTGATCCAGTTCGCCCACGGCCGCAGCAGGTCGGCGCGTAGCACCAAGCCTCGGTCGGCGAGAAAACCCGCGAGCGAGAGCTCGCGACGCTCCAATTCGCGGCGCGCGACGCGGTATTCGGTGGTGTCGGACACCACGCTGTCGGCCGTCGGGCCCGCGAGCAGCACCCCGCATTCCTCGAACGTCTCGCGCACCGCAGCACACACCAGCGCCTGCGCCTGTGGCTCGGTGGTGTCGAATCGACGTGCCCACCACGCGGGTTCCGGTCCGGCCCACGCGATCTCAGCGGTCGCGTCGGAGGGGTCGACCCCGCCACCGGGAAAGACCGTCATCCCCGCGGCGAAGGCCATCGCATCGACCCTGCGCTGCAGGAAGACCTCGGGACCTGCCGCCCCGTCACGCACCAGCATCACCGTCGAGGCATCGCGCAACGGCGCCGCCTCCGCTCGAGAGTTCACCGGCGCGTTTGTCTCACTCATCCCTGCACCATAACGCTGTCGATGAAGGGCAACTGTCCAGCACCCTGGGGTGACAGGCGCTCAGCGCGTGCGGTGCCTACCCGCTCGACGTGCGCGCCGGGCGAAGTAGCGGCCGTCCACGTTGCTCAGCGCGATCGACTGACGAAATGCCTCGCTGAGGTTCTCCGAGGTCAGCACGTCGGCGAGCAGACCCTGCGCGACGACCTCGCCCTCGTTCAACAGCAAACCATGCGTGAAACCCGGCGGGATCTCCTCGACGTGGTGGGTCACCAACACGATGGCGGGGGAATCCGGGTCGGAGGCCAGGTCACCGAGGCGCTCCACCAGCTCTTCCCTGCCACCGAGGTCCAGACCGGCACCCGGCTCGTCCAACAACAGCAGTTCGGGGTCGGTCATCAACGCGCGAGCGATCAACACCCGCTTACGCTCCCCCTCCGACAAGGTGCCGTAGGTGCGATCCGAAAGATGCTCGGCGCCAAGGCTTTCCAGCATATTGACGGCGCGGTCGGTATCCACGTCGTCGTATTTCTCCCGCCACCGCCCGATCACCGCGTAGCCCGCGGAAACCACCAGGTCGCTGACCTTCTCGTCGAGCGGCACCCGGCCGGCTACCGCAGCCGACGCCAAGCCGATTCTCGGGCGTAGCTCGGTGATGTCGGTCTTGCCGAGCACCTCACCGAGCAGATGCGCGGTGCCCGAGGTCGGGTGAGTCTCAGCGGCCGCCATCCGCAACAGCGAGGTCTTGCCAGCACCGTTGGGGCCGAGCACCACCCAGCGTTCGTCGAGCTCGACCTGCCAGGTGATCGGGCCGACGAGCGTATTGCCCGACCGTCGAACGGTCACATCGGTGAAATCAATGAGCAGGTCGGAATCCGGTTGCGCCACGAGCTCCATCTTGTCGCACTCCTGGGGGATGTCGCCAACGCTGGCGAGTCGTTCGAGAAAGTTTCTGTTCACCGTGCGGCTGGCCACACCGCTATCACCGTGATCGACCCCGGCGCCACCTCCGTGAATCCGGCGTCACGCACCGCGACTCCCACACCTCGGTCCGCCTGCTCGGCGAGCGCCCGCCATCGTCGAGGATCGGCCTCGCGCACCGAGCACCGAAACCCGTCCTCGGCCCAACGCACCACCGCTTCCCCCGATAACGCGCCCGCCAGCAACATGCTGGCGTGGCCAACCTGAGCCGCCGCCTTGCCCACGGTCATGCCGAGGCTCGAATTCACCCACAACACAGGCAGATTCGGTGCGGGCGAGCCGGGATCGTCGTGCTCGAGATCGGTGCCACCGATCTGCAACCGCTTGACCCTCGGATCGACCGCCCCCACCGGGCCGGGCACCAACGCACGCGCCTGCGCGCCGTCGATCTGCGCGGTGACGCCATCGACCTCCCCGACCGCCGACCAATGCCCACCACGCGCACGCCGAGCCAGTTTCCTGATCCGCGCGCCCTTCCAGTCCAGGTACGGCTGCTCCCATTCGCCGCCCGGCCCCACTCGCTCGTCCAAGCACAACCGCACCGTCGCGACGGCCGCCGCGGCGAGCAGCGCACTGCGTCGGGGCGGATCGGTCTTGGGTAGATGCAGAACCAACGGCATCGCCAACACCAACGCCGGATCGTCGGGGTCGTCCTGACCGCCGTAACCCGCGGCCAACTCGGCATGCCGGACCAGCAGCCCCGCGGTGTCCAGCTCAGCGTGCGGCCGCGATTCGAGATCGTGGCCGCGCGGGTGGCCGTCGGGCGCTGTCTCGACGGCGCCGGAATCGACGGCATCAACCCCGCCCTGCTCCGTCATCGCCGCGCCCCCGGACAACCCACGGTCACCGGCCCACCAACGGCACCCGCCGCAACACTCCGTCCCGCGCGTCCGCAGCCTCCACCTCGTGCCGGGTCACGCCGAGAATGAACAAGACGGCGTCCAGATACGGGTGCGACAACGCGGCATCCGCGACCGCGCGCAACGCGGGCTTGCCATTGAACGCCACACCGAGACCGGCGGCGTTGAGCATATCGATATCGTTCGCCCCGTCACCCACCGCGACGGTCTGTTCCATCGGAATCCCGGCCTCGGCGGCGAACTTTCGCAAGGCCGCCGCCTTGGCCGGTCGATCGACGATGTCTCCGAGCACGCGCCCCGTCAGCTTGCCCGCCACCACCTCCAGGGTGTTGGCCTGCACGAAATCCAACTCCAACTCGTGCGCGAGCGGCTCGATCACCTGCCGGAAACCACCCGAGACCACCCCGCACCGGTACCCGATCCTGCGCAAGGTGCGAATGGTGGTGCGTGCGCCGGGCGTCAATTCGATCCGGTCGGCGACCGCGTCGATCACCGACTCGTCCAACCCCGCCAGTGTCGCGACGCGCTGACGCAGCGACTCCGCGAAATCGATCTCCCCGCGCATGGCGGCCTCGGTGACCCGGCGCACCTCGTCGGCGACGCCCGCGTGTTCGGCGAGCATCTCGATCACCTCACCCTGAATGAGCGTCGAATCGACGTCGAACACGATGAGTCGCTTGGCCCTGCGTGCCAAGCCCGCGCGTTCCACCGCGATGTCGACTTCTTCGGCCACCGCGATCTCGGCCAGCGCGGTGCGCAGTCGCGAATCGGCGTCAGCGCCGGTATCGGTCGCGGTGAGCAGCAACTCCATTCCGGTGACCGGATAGTCGGCGATGCCACGGATGGTGTCGATGTTCGCACCGAGCGTCGCCAGTTGTCGTGACACCTCGCTGAACGCGCGCGCGGTGACCGGGCTCCCGAGAATCACCACCGCGTGCGTCGACATCTGCCGCCGACCGATCGCGGCGTCGACCTCCACGTCGACATGCATGCCGACGGTGTTCATCGCCTCTTCCACCTCGTCCTGCAACGCCTCGGGGTCGTGCGGGCAGGTCACCAGGACGCCGAGGGTCAACCTGCCCCTGATCACGACCTGCTCCACGTCCAGCAGGCTCACCTGGTGTCGCGACATCGCCGCGAGCAGCACGGACGTCACCCCGGGCCGGTCGGGTCCGGTCACGGTGACGAGAACTGTGGTGTCGGCCAACTGATGCGCTCCAGGTTCGGGGTCCGGTGTGTTCGGTTCCGGGTGGTGGTACTGGACCTCGTTGTCCGATGTGCTCACACTCGAATACTCGCACTCGCGGCAAACGAGTGTGCACCCGCCGATGGATCAGCGGGTGCACACTCGTCGCACAATTGTTCTACTTCGCGGCCACGGCCGCTTCGTCGGCTTCGGTCGCGTGCTTGGCCGAACCCCAACCGACGTGCGCTTCGGCGCGCATCCGATCGACCATGTGCGGGTAGTGCAACTCGAACGCGGGCCGCTCCGAACGGATCCTCGGCAGCTCGTAGAAGTTGTGCCGAGGCGGCGGACACGTCGTCGCCCACTCCAACGAGTTGCCGTAACCCCACGGGTCGTCCACCGTGACGACCTCGCCGTAACGGAAGCTCTTGAACACGTTCCAGATGAACGGCAGCATCGAGGCGCCGAGCACGAACGCGCCGATCGTGGAGACCGTGTTGAGCGCGGTGAATCCGTCACTGGGCAGGTAGTCGGCGTAGCGACGCGGCATGCCCTCGTTACCAAGCCAGTGCTGCACGAGGAAGGTGGTGTGGAAGCCGATGAAGGTGGTCCAGAAGTGCCACTTGCCCAGCCGCTCGTCCATCATCCGACCGGTGATCTTCGGGAACCAGAAGTAGATGCCCGCGTAGGTGGCGAACACGATGGTGCCGAAGAGCACGTAGTGGAAGTGCGCGACCACGAAGTAGGTGTCGGTGACGTGGAAGTCCAGCGGCGGGCTGGCCAGGATGACGCCGGAGAGACCACCGAAGAGAAAGGTCACCAGGAAGCCGAGGGAGAACAGCATCGGTGTCTCGAAGGTCAACTGTCCGCGCCACATCGTGCCGATCCAGTTGAAGAACTTGACACCCGTCGGCACCGCGATCAAGAAGGTCATGAACGAGAAGTACGGCAGCAGGACGGCGCCGGTGGCGTACATGTGGTGTGCCCACACCGCGACCGACAGCGCCGCGATCCCCAGGGTGGCGTAGACCAGCGTCGTGTAACCGAAGATCGGCTTGCGGCTGAACACCGGGAAGATCTCGGAGACGATCCCGAAGAACGGCAACGCGATGATGTACACCTCGGGGTGGCCGAAGAACCAGAACAGGTGCTGATAGAGCAGGATGCCGCCGGTCGCCGGGTCGTAGATGTGGCCACCGAGGTGGCGGTCGTAGGCGAGGCCGAACAACGCCGCGGTCAGCAGCGGGAACGCGAGCAGGATCAGCACGCTGGTGACGGCGATGTTCCAGGTGAAGATCGGCATGCGGAACATGGTCATGCCGGGTGCGCGCAAGCAGACGACAGTGGTCAGCATGTTCACGCCGCCGAGGATGGTGCCGAGACCGGAGACGGCCAGGCCCAGAATCCACAGGTCGGTACCGACGCCTGGCGAGTGCAGGATGTCGGTGAGCGGCACGTACGCCGTCCAGCCGAAGTCCGCGGCGCCACCGGGGGTGATGAAGCCAGCGGTCGCCATGGTGCCGCCGAAGGCGTACAGCCAGTAGCTGAAGGCGTTGAGTCGGGGGAACGCCACGTCGGGTGCGCCGATCTGCAACGGCAGCACGATGTTGGCGAAGCCGAACACGATCGCGGTCGCGTAGAACAGCAGCATGATCGTGCCGTGCATGGTGAACAGCTGGTTGAACTGTTCAGGTGAAAGGAATTGCAGCCCTGGACGCGCCAGCTCGCCGCGCATCATCAGCGCCATGAGACCGCCGACAAGGAAGAACGCCATCGAGGTCACCAGGTACATGGTGCCGAGCACCTTGGGGTCCGTGGTGGTGACCGCCTTGAGGATGAACGAACCCTTCGGGCCGGTCCTGGCCGGATACGGCCGCGTCGCTTCCAACTGAGGGACTGGCTTGGGCTCTAGGGCAGTCACTGATCCTCCTGAAGGTGCCAACGTCGCTGCGCAGACACCGCTTCTCGCGTCCATCCCCGGCGGGCGAAAACAGACAACAGTTGCTTGCGCTCATGGAATCGTAAACCGAGCTTCTCGGCGGCGCCCGAACGGGTCCTACTCTCTGTCGTATTTCGAGTTGTCGTGTCCCGTTGTGCAGCGCCGATGATTTCGATGATGTGGCACGGCCGCGTGTCGGGCCAGGCAGCTACACAACCTCCGCCAGCGACGTCGGTCGCACGATGTACCCTCACGGCATGCCGCTGAGCGCCTTGGTTCGCCCTCGAAACCGCACGGCTGCCGGGGAATCCGGCACCGAGATCATCCACCGCCACCGTATCGGACGCGTGGGCATGGTCGGTGTGGCGGTCGCGGCAGTGTGCGCCACCGTGTTCACCGCGGGCTGCTCCTCGACCGAGGGCGAGGACGCCGTCGTGCGGACCACCACCAATATCGCGGGAGCGGGCGTCGTCGGGCTGGAACGCGACACCACACGCTCCTGCGCACTGCCCAGCGCGCCTGACCCCGCCGAGAGCGATACGCGCGATGTCACCCACGCCAACGGCGTCTCCGAGGTGCCCGCC
Source organism: Nocardia callitridis (assembly GCF_039543305.1). Taxonomy (NCBI): domain Bacteria; kingdom Bacillati; phylum Actinomycetota; class Actinomycetes; order Mycobacteriales; family Nocardiaceae; genus Nocardia; species Nocardia callitridis. Next base: position 161,327 of record NZ_BAABJM010000005.1, read on the forward strand.
GATCCGCAGCGCATCGTTGTGCTCACCACCTCCGCACTGGACGCGGTGTGCGCGGTAGGACTGTGGGAGCGCGTCGTCGGGACGACCACCTTGGACGGACCCGATCCGCAACCCGGTTATCTGGGTTACGGCGTGATCGACATTCCCGGCGTCGGCACCGCCGCGCAACCGGATCCGGCGAAGATCGCCGACCTGCACCCCGACCTCATCCTCGGCGACACTCCCACCGGTTCCGCCGACTACGACGCCTTGCGCGCGATCGCACCCACCGTCCTGGTCGGCGCGAACAACAGTTGGCAGGCGGAATTCAGCGCGTTCGCCGCCGGTCTCGGCCGCACCCGTGCCGCGCAGTCGGCGTTGGCCGACTATCGGACCGCCGCCCAAGACACGGGCAAAGCCCTGTCCGCCAACCAGACCCAAGCTTCGGTCGTGCGCTTCACCGACGACGCGATCCGGGTACAGGGTACCGACAGCTTCGCGGGCCAGGTGCTGGCCGACGCCGGGGTACAACGTCCGACCGCGCAACGCGGCACCTCGTTCGACGTGCACGAAGGCGAGTACGCCGACAAGCTCGAGGGCGACCTGATCTATGTCGACCTCGCGGGCGAGGCAGGCAAGGAACACGGCACAGCGGTCATGCACAGCGACGAGTTCGAGGAACTGAGCGCCGCCAGCGACAAACGCGTCTTCGCCGTCGACGACACAATCTGGCACGGCAACGGCCTCACCGCCGCCCGCGCCCTGCTCACCGACCTGAACAGCAGCCTCAACGGCTACGTCACCGACTGACCGATGACCGTTCGCCCCATCCTCATCGCCGGCGATCCTCGACTGAGCACCCCCGCCGTCCCCGTCACGGTGTTCGACGAGGAGTTCGCCGCTTTCGTCGAGGATCTGTTCGCCACCAATACCGCCGCCGACGGCGCTGGCCTCGCCGCGAATCAGGTCGGCGATCCCAGGGCAGTATTCATCTACGACCTTCGCGACGCGGATGGTCGGCAGCGTGGGTGTGTCGTCAATCCGGTCCTCGAGACCTCGGAACGTCCGGAGACCATGCCGGACCCGGAGGACGATCTCGAAGGGTGTCTTTCGGTGCCAGGCGAGTGGTTTCCCACCGGGCGCGCGCACTGGGCGAGAGTCACCGGAGTCGACGCGACCGGCGCACCGGTTTCGGTCGAGGGCACCGACTATCTCGCGCGCTGCCTCCAGCACGAAACCGATCATCTCGCAGGGCATCTCTACCTTGAGCGCCTCATCGGCCGTCATCGCCGCGAGGCCCGCAGGATGATCAAGGACCGCGGCTGGACGGTGCCCGGCGACCAATGGACGCCGGGTACCAGTTCCGATCCTCGGTAAGCCCGCGTGCACATCGGTCACGCACATTCATCACGAATGCCGCTGTGGCACAACATATTCAAGTGTCAGATTTTCACATAGCGAATTGCTATGTGAGTTGGATTCGGCGCGCGCGATCGCTATGCTCATTCCCGTTACCAAACCGTTACCCAATAGGGGGAGGGCTCAACTGATGATGGGAAGTTGGAAGTCATTGGAGCAACGAGTACACAGCCTCGAAGTGTGGCGCGATCTCCAGATCACGAGGGATACTCAGACCGTGACCGAGATCCACGAGCAGCTGACGAGCCTGAACACGAAAGTCGATGCCGTGCAAAACAGCATCGGCGATCTAGACGGCCGGTCGGTGGCCTCGCGCTTGATCTCGATGAGCGTCGATATCGGCGAACTCCGGCATGAACAACAAACCTTCGCCACCCGACAAGACGCCATGAGCGTCAGCATCGACGAACTCCGGCACCAACAACAAACCTTCGCCACCCGACAAGACGCCATGAGCGTCAACATCGACGAACTCCGGCACCAACAACAAACCTTCGCCACCCGACAAGACGCCATGAGCGTCAACATCGACGAACTCCGGCATGGGCAGCAAGCCATGGACACTCGGCTCGACACCATGGACAGTCGCCTCGACGCCATGGATGGTCGCCTCGACGCCATGGACACTCGGTTCGACGCCATGGATACTCGGTTCGACGCGATGGACGCCCGCATGGACTCGATGGATCGGCGTCTGATCAACGTGGAATCGGGCATCGGCACCATCAAGACCGATGTCGGTCAGATCCTGCGTATTCTTCAGGCCCCCACCAACTAGGTTCACGTACGAGCCTTCTCGCGCCCGTCCTTACGCACACAGGCGGACAAAGGGCGCGAGAAGGCGTCGTGTCAGCCACCTACCTCCGCCTCGGCGCGACACAAGGTGTTGTGTTGAATCGACATGTCCAACACAAGGAGTAGTGTTCGGACGAGAGGCGTAGGCGAACCAGCAAATACTCGGGGCAGGGTGCCCGAGAAAGGGTGTGGAGGCAGAATGAAGTTGATCGATCGGGTGTCGGCCATCAACTGGAATCGGGTGCCCGATGAGAAGGATGCCGAGGTCTGGGACCGGCTGACCGGCAATTTCTGGCTGCCGGAGAAGGTGCCGGTCTCCAATGACATTCCCTCGTGGGGCACCCTCACCGAGGATGAAAAGCAGCTGACCATGCGGGTTTTCACCGGCCTGACGCTGCTGGACACCATCCAGGGCACCGTCGGCGCGGTGAGCCTGATTCCGGACGCGCTCACACCGCACGAGGAAGCGGTGATGACCAACATCGCGTTCATGGAGTCGGTGCACGCGAAGAGCTACAGCTCGATCTTCTCCACCCTGTGCTCGACCCGCGAGATCGACGATGCCTTCCGCTGGTCGGAGGAGAACCGTAATCTCCAGCGCAAGGCCGAGATCGTGCTCGGCTACTACAACGGCGACGACCCGCTCAAGCGCAAGGTCGCCTCGACGCTGCTCGAGAGCTTCCTGTTCTACTCCGGCTTCTACCTGCCGATGTACTGGTCGTCGCGAGCGAAGCTCACCAACACCGCTGATCTGATCCGGCTGATCATTCGCGACGAGGCCGTGCACGGCTACTACATCGGTTACAAGTATCAGAAGGGCTTGGAGCTGGTCGGGCAGGCCGAACGCGAGGAACTCAAGGACTACACCTTCGAGTTGCTGTTCGAGCTCTACGACAACGAGGTCGAATACACCCAGGACCTCTACGACGAAGTCGGCCTCACCGAGGACGTCAAGAAGTTCCTGCGCTACAACGCGAACAAGGCACTGATGAACCTCGGCTACGAGGGCCTGTTCCCGAAGGACGAAACCGAAGTGAACCCGGCCATCCTCTCGGCCCTCTCCCCCAACGCCGACGAAAACCACGACTTCTTCTCCGGCTCCGGCTCGAGCTACGTCATCGGCAAGGCGGTCAACACCGAAGACGAAGACTGGGAGTTCTGAGCCCCAACAATTACCTCGAACGGCGGCGGATCCTTCCGCCGCCGTTTTTGTTGCCGCAGGGTGGCACGAACTAGCTGACCGGAAAAACCTTGGTGATCGGTGCGGTGGACGGCGGTAGTGTTCGAGGTGTGGCTGAAGAGCGAAACAACGTGACAGAGCGTCCCTTTCGGTTCGGTGTCGGGGTCGTTGGCGGGGCGTCGAGGGCCGAGTGGCGGGAGAAAGCGCGGCGGGCTGAGGGGTTGGGGTTCGACGTGCTTCAGTACGCCGATCATCTGGGGTTGACTTCGCCGTTTCCCGCGCTGGTCACGATGGCCGAGGCGACCGAGCGGGTGCGGGTGGGGACGATGGTGTTGAACGCGGGGTTTTATCGGCCCGCCTTGTTGGCGCGTGATGTGGCGAGCGTGGATCTGCTCACCGACGGACGCTTCGAGTTCGGGCTCGGCGCGGGACCGGACTTCGCGGAACCGGAGTTCGAGGCGGCGGGGCTGCCGTTTCCGAGCCCTCGCCAGCGCATCGACCACCTTCGCGAGACCATCGGCGAGATCAGGTCCTTGTTCGCGGGGGAGCACGAGCCACCGGTGACACGGCGAATTCCCCTGCTGGTGGCTGGTTCCGGGAACCGGCTCGTGCGGACCGCGGCCGAGTTCGCCGATATCGTCTCGCTGGCGGGGGTACCGACCGACAGCATCGATTCCGAGCAAGCGGGGATCAACGCACTCGGCGAACGCGTCGAATTCGTGCGGACCGCCGCGGGCCAGCGGTTCGCCGAGATCGAAGTGAGCCTGATGGTGCAGGCGTTGGAGATGCCGGGACTCGAGACACCGGGGCTCGCCATGGCGCGCATGTTCAACCCGGACCGGTCGGATGAGCAACTGCGCCAACTGCCCGGGGTACTGCGCGGCTCCGCGCGCGAGATCGCCGACACCCTGCGGCATTACCGCGACAGCCATTCGGTCAGCTATTTCACCGTCACCGAAGACAACATGGTCGCCTTCGCGAAGGTCATCGAAGAGCTTCGGTAAACGCGCCGTGTGGGGCGTGCCCGACAGCACGCCACCCAACGGTGCGGCAGGGGTGATGACCAGTCCGATCGCGCGCCGTCAGGATCAGGTCCGTTCGGCGATCGCTGTCGCCGAACAAGCCCATGCGTGCGATGCCATCGATGCCGCGTCCCGCGAGTTCGCGGTTGCGCCAGTGGATTATTCGCAGGGTCGATGGTGGCTTCGCGACCCAACGCGAACGACCGCATCGACCGCGGCAAGCAGGTCGAGCCGGGCGACTCATCGCGCCCGGCGGGACCTGACCTAGATGCCCAGTACGACTTTCGCCGTGGTGAAGTAGATGATCAAGCCGGTGGCGTCGACGAGCGTGGTGACCATCGGCGCGGAAACCACCGCGGGGTCGATCCGTAACTTCTTGGCCAGCAACGGCATCGTGCCACCGATGGTCGCGGCCCAACCGCAGATCAACACCAGTGTGACGGCGACAACCGCCGCCACGGCCGGGCCGACAAACAACGCGCCGATAACCAGACCCGCGCTCGCGAGCATGGCGCCGAGCACAAGACCGACGCGACATTCGCGCCAGATCACCTTGAACAGGTCCGAGACCCGCACCTCACCGACGGCGAGGGCGCGCACACACGCCGTCGCCGCCTGCGCGCCCGCGTTTCCGCCGGCACCGATGAGCAAGGGAATGAACAGCGCGAGTTGGCCCGCCTGTTCGAGGGTGCCCTCGAACATTCCCGTGACGCTGACGGTGAGCGTCGCCGCGAACAGCAGCAGCAACAACCACAGCGCGCGGTAGCGCGCGAGCTGAATGACGCCCGCGGCCATGTAGTGGCCTTCCCACGGCGCCGAACCTGCTTGCCGCGCAACATCTTCGCTGTCGGCGGCTTCGATCACCTCGACCGCGTCGTCGATGGTGAGCAAGCCGACGAGGCGATCCTCACTGTCGACGACGGGCAGGTTGATGTCGTTGGTCTCGCGCATCAAACGGGCCGCCTTCTCCGCGGAGTCGGTGGCGCGAGCGAACGCGGGCTCGGTGACGACCAGGTCCGAGACCATGGTCTCGGGTCCGCTGAGCACGAGTTCACGCAGCTCGACAATGCCGCTCAGGCGCCTGCCCTTGTCCACGACCGGCAGGGTGTAAACCGTCTCGGCGTCGGACCCCTTCGCACGAACCACCGAAAGCGCCTCGGCGACAGTAAGATTGCCCGGCAACGCGACCAACGCCGGAGTCATGAACTGGCCGGCGGAACCTTCGGGGTAGCCCAGCAGCGCGGCCGTCCTACGCCGTTCGCGCGAACTGAGCCCGGCGAGCACCTTCTTGGCCACCTTCGCGGGTGCTTCGCGCAGCATGCGCGCCCGGTCATCGGGTGCCATGCCTTCGACGAGATCGCGGAAGCTCTGATCCCGCAGACCTTGCAGAATCTGTTGCTGGTCAACCGGTTCGAGCTCTTCGAAGACGGCGAGCGCCTGGTCTTTGTCGAGCAGCCGGAACGCGATTCCGGCCTGCACAGCGTCCATGCGGGCGAGCTGGTCGGCGATCACGTGCGGCGGATGATTATCGAGCCAGTCGAGGGTGGCTTCGACGTGGAATCCGTCTACGACGCGCTCCAGCGACTCCGAAAGGGTCGGGCGCGTAACGGTCGGTTCGGTGTGCTGGGTGTCATCGGGGCGTGCGTCGACAACTTCGGTCTGCGACATGGGGCGTCCTCAGAACGTGCGTGAGTGAATGGTGAACCGAATTCACACCGCGGGCGCCGATCCCGAAATCAGAACTGACCTGCCACGAACTACCTGTCGCGAGTTGCCCAGGAGCGGGAGGGGACGGCGCCGCGCGGCGTTCGACTAGGAGGTTCGCTGCGCATGACAACCCCACCTCCTCCACGCCGATGCCGCATATCGTCGCGCCATCCGAGACCATTGATTCGGACGCGATCGCGCCCGTTGGGAAGGTTACACCTAGTCCGAGGGAGATTTCATCTCGAGATAGTGAGATCACACCGACGCGCGCGACGACCGCGGGCCACCGCCGAACCACCCGGCCCGCGCACGGCGCCCTGCAACGCAGCTGCGGGCCGGTCAACGCACGCGAGGCGCGCCCGCTCAGCCCTCGAGTAGATGCGGCAGACCGGCACGGAACCGTTCGCGGTCCAACTGTTTCAGCGGATCGAAAGCGGGTGGGGCGAACATGGGGAAGATCGCCGCGCGCGGGCCGGGGTCGTCCGCGGCGTCGAGAATCGCGTTGGTGACCGACCGGCCGGATTCGTTGGCGCCCTCCATGGTGGCGAGATCGATATTGTTGCGGACATGGTCTCCGCCGAAGAAGAGGTTGGGAATCGCGCAACGCGCGGTGGGTCGGTGGTCGTAGGAGCCGATGGTGTTGACCAGCAACGGTGTTTCGTTGTAGGTGGTTGCGCCGGACCGGGTGATGCCGGGGTCGAGGTGCCAGGAATGGATGTCCTCGTCACGTAGCCAGCCGGTCGAGGTATTGAGCCAGGCTTTCATCTGCGCCCAGCACTCCTGTGCCACTTCTTCGGCAGTGCAGTTTTTCGCCGTCTTGCCGAAGAGAATGCCCGGTGCGTCCCAATCGGAGATGTCGATCGAGAAACACTCCCGCACGGTGCCGTCTCCGTAGGTCGCCGCGAAATCACCCGGCCACATCGGGGCCTGCCGCAGGCCGGTGAGCGCCCACGGGGTGCCGAGCGCCGCGACATGTCCTTCCGGGATATCGGTGTCGCGGGTGAGGAAGAATTGGATGCCGACCATCCAGTCCAGGAGAAGTTCCCGCATTCCCGCCAGGCTCGCGTCCACCGCCAGAATGCCGTTGCTCAACAGCGGCAACACCTTGTCTACGGGCATCGCGCAGACATACCAATCGGCGCTCACCTCGGTGGCGGCACCGTTTCCTTCGGTCATCGTGGCGCCGACGATCACACCGCCGCGTAGCTCCAGACGCGCCGCGCCAGCTCCGAGCACGAAACGCACACCGCGAGAACGCAAGTACGTCACCCACGGGTCGATCCACACCTCGTTCGTCGGCCCGTTGAGGATCCGGTCGGTCCCACCCTGATACGCGGGCACCAGGCCGGTGCCCGCGAGCAGCAACCCTTCACCGATCGTGCCGATGGTGCGCGCCGAACTCAGATGCGGTTTCGCCGCGACCGTGATCCTGGTCAGCGCACTCACCAGGTAATCGCGATACGCGGGCGATTTTCCCTCGGCGTGCAGCATGTCCTCCCAGGAGAGGTATTCGAACTGGCCGAACCGGCGCTCGGTGCACGCGGTGAACCACATGGCCATCTGTTTGCCGAAGAAGGCGAGCTCGGCGGCGGGCAACTGCGGGATGAACGCGAACGCGGACACGATGCTCGACTGGATCAATTCCGGGGTCAGTTCCCCGAGGCCACCGAGCTCAACGGGTGCGAACACCGGTGACTGATCCCGGAATCCCACCACCGCGCCCTCGACCCGAACCAGATTGTCTCGCACCCCATTGGCATTGCCGGGGAAGGGAATTCGACTCATCGTGTCCGGCACGTGTTGGTAGCAACCGGGAAAGAACCGGAATCCGTGCTCACCGGGCAAATCACGACGACCGTCGAATCCCGTGCCCGGCACACTCATACTGCGCGCCTTGCCGCCCAGATACGCGGGTTCGTACACGGTGACCTGATACCCGCGTTCGATGAGCTCGTGCGCCGCGGACAGCCCCGCCATCCCGCCGCCGAAGATCGCCACGTCGCGGCCTTTCGTCACCGGGCCCGGCGTTCGGCGCACGGACGGTGCGGCCTGTGCGAAGGACTCGTTGGCCGCCAGCGCGGCGACCGCACCGGCCGCGGCCACGCCTCGGAGCGCTCGACGCCGATTCATCCGCACCGGTATCCGACGACTATCCATGAGCTTCTCCTTGTGGCAGAACGTTTTCGGCGGGACGCGACGGCTCGGCCCCCGGCGCGGAGGATGCGTGGGGCGGGATCTCGGGTAGCGGTCGTTTGCGCGCGAGAACCCGTTCGATTCCTTCGACGACGGCGAGACGGGCATTGTCGGCGATGTCGGCGGCCACCGTGCCCCGACCGCCGTACCCCCGCAGCATCGCGCCGATGGCCAGCCCTGGTAGTCGCGCCGGCCCGAGGAGACGACTCGGTTCGACGACACGCGAGAAAACACCGAGCAGATCGGTGGTGAGGTCGTCGTCACCGGCCGCCGAACGATACAGCTCGATTTCCATCGGCCGCAGCGCCGTGCCCCGCGCGAGCCCGTTGGTCCATTGGTAGACGCCGAGGCAATCGCGTTCGCGGCGGCGCTCCCATGCGAGAACCGCGGCATCGAGCAGGACCGGGTCACCCAGGCGGGTGGCGACCGACTCCCCCAGCAGTCGCCCGTAGCGCATCGCGTCCCGCATACCCTGTGCCGTGACCGGATCTTTGAAATGGCCCGCGTCACCGGGCAGCGCCCAGCCGGGGCCGGATGACCGACGAAAGTACGACGAAAGGCCCGTCGCCGATCGGACCCTGCCGACCATGTCGCAGCCGCTGAGCCGATCCACCAATTCCGGTATCCGCGAGACGGAATCGCGGTAGATCTCCTCGGCGGGACCTGGGCGTCCTCCCGCATCGGGCGGTTGCACGAGGCTGAGCACCAAACCGCCGTCGCACGGAAAGGCGGTGCCGAGCAACGCTTCCGCACGCCACTGCGCCGCAACCGAGCGCCATTCGGGTTTGTTGTCCCGCCAATACGCGAAGTAGCAGGCACGCCCGCTCGGCATGGCCCGGTAGGGCTGTGTCGCGCCGACCAGCCGCGCGACCGTGCTGCGCCGGCCGTCGGCGCCGATAACCAAGGGCGCCAGCAGTTCTCGATCGGCACCGGCGTCATCGCGGTAGCGCACACCCGTGACGCGACCGTGGTCCCAGACGAGATCCGTGACGCGACAACGCTCCCTGACCTCGGCTCCGGTCTGTCGGGCGGTGGCGACCAGCGCCGCGTCGAGCCCCGTCCTGCGTACGCACAGCGCGAAGTCGATGGTGTCCACCGCGGGAAACCGCCCGCTGACAGTGAATCCCGCGCCGCTGGCCGAGCCGGTGCGCAATCTCGGAGCTCCGAACGCGAGAACGCGTTCCAGCGCACCCAATTCCGCGAGTTCGGCGACCCCCGACGGCCACAACAGATGGGTGGACAGTGTGTCCGAGGGAAAGCGGGCCGCGTCGAGGACGACCACCGCGCACCCCCCGCGCGCCAGCGCGATGGCGGCGGCACTTCCGGCGCATCTGGCCCCGACCACGATCACATCGGTGCGTTCGACAGCCATTCCAAACCTCGAGTCACAGTGCCTCGGACAGAGTGTCCGATTATCATGACGCGCTGTTGTCAAGGAGTCAATAGGCAGGTCATCGCTGGGTACCGCACCGGACACCGCGCCGGCGGGCACAATGACGGAATGAGCAAGACGAGCGCAGGCACCGTATGGCGTCGCTGACGAGAGTCGCGAGAACCCGCAAGCCCAACCTCGACGACCGCAGGGACGAGTTCGAACGCACCGTGCTGTCCGCGTTGGAGCAGCTGTTGTCCGACGGCACCCCGTTCACCGAGCTCGCGGTGCAACGGATCGCGAAAGCCTCGGGCGTCGCGCGTTCGACCTTCTACCGATATTTTCCCGACAAGAGCCAATTACTCATCCGCATGGCCGATCTCGCGACCGAGGACCTCTTCGGCACCGCGGAACGATGGTGGTTGGCCGACCACACCGACGCGCGTGACAGCGTGATCACCGCGATGCGCGACATGCTCGACGGCTTCCGCAACCACCGGGTGGTCCTGCTCGCCCTCTACGAAGTGTCCGCCTACGACCGCGATGTCGGCCGCTACTGGAGCGCACGTGTGCGCGCGTTCACCGGTGTCGTGCGGACTCGCTTACACGAAGAGCAGCGAGCGGGTCAGGTATCGGCCGAGGTCGACGTGGACGCGACAGCCATCGTTCTCACCTCGATGGTCGAACGCGTCATCACCGTCGCCTGCGCACACGCATCCACAGCCGGTGACGAGCAGATCGCGCAGGCACTCGGCCGCGCGATCTGGCTGATCCTGTACGGCGACCGCGCGTAGCGGCGAATTCCGCACCGCGCTACCCGCGAGCGGGTTATACGCAGACAGCGTCGAACTGTTGATCCGCCGTTGGTCAGGCGGGACAGTGTGCAGTGGTCCGACAACCCGGCGTCGGTCGGCCGCCTTGCCCCTACTGCCCTCGGGAGTGTCGAAGTGTTGATCCGCCCGCTGGTTCGTCGCCGCGCGATCGATCTGATGCGTACCCCGAGCGGGACCTGTCGCCACTGAGCGGCACCCGGCTCACCACTGCCCTCCCGCGGCCAGCGCATTCGCCGAAACGAGCGTCGACGGCCGCCCGCGCATCGCTGTCATACGTCCGACATCTGTTGTGTCGCAGCGCTTCTCGAAGGAAAGATCGATGCCCTTCCGTTCCCGACGACGACGCTTCCCACGGGGAAACGGCCTACGCGTGCTTCCCCTGGCCGTCGCCTTGGCGGCCTGCCTCTCCTTGGTCGCCGGCTGCGTGGCCTCGGAGCCGACCAGGACTGCCGACGGCAAGTACGTGATCCGATACCAGGGCACGACCGGCCAGGTCACGCCGTTCGAATTGGCCGACGACCTCGGGTATTTCAGCAAGTTGGCACTGCGATGGGAGGGCGACACCACCAGCGGGCCCGCCAATATCCAGGCGGCGGCGACCAAACAGGTCGAGGTGGGGGGCGCGTTCAACGGTGCGGTGGCGAAACTGATCGGCGGCGGCGCGAAGATGACCTCGGTGATCAGCTATTACGGCGCCGACTCGGAGAACTTCACCGGGTATTACGTCCGTGACGATTCGAACATCCGCTCGGCGCGCGACCTGATCGGCAAGAAGGTCGCGATGAATACCCTCGGCGCGCACCACGAGTTCGTCACCAGGGAATGGCTGCATCAACAGGGCCTGACCGACGACGAGATCAGCCAGGTCCAACTCATCGTGCTACCACCGGCAAGCACGGAGGACGCGCTGCGTAAGGGGCAGATCGACGCGGCCGCGATGGGCAATGTCTACCGTGACACCGCGCTCGAGCGTGGCGGCATCCACCCGCTGTACACCGACAAGGCGCTTTTCGGCGAATTCGATTACGGCACTTACCTTTTCCGCAACGACTACATCGCGAAGAATCGGGAGGCGGTGGCGGACTTCGTGCAGGGCACCGCGCGGGCGATCCGCTGGATGCAGGTCACGCCGCGCGAGCAGGTGCGGGCGCGATTCGACGCGATCATCGCCGAGCGCGGCCGCAACGAGTCCACCCGCCTGACCCCCTACTGGCTCACCTCCGGCATTCCCGTGCCGGGCGGAGTGGTCGAGGAGCGCGAGTTCCAGGTCTGGATCGACTGGCTGGTGCGCAACCACAAGATGAAGAACGGCAAGGTGCGCGCACCGGATCTGTTCACCAACGAGTTCAACCCATACGCGAACGGCACCTTCGCGCCGTCCAGCGGACCGACCGGCGAAACGGTGGTAGCGAAATGACAACGCCGACAACGAAACTGGCCCTGTCCGGAGTACGGAAGACCTTTCCGGTGCGTGGCTCGAAGCAACAGCTCACCGCCATCGAGGACATCTCGCTCACCCTGAACGAAGGCGAGTTCCTGGTCCTGGTCGGACCGAGCGGGTCGGGCAAGTCGACATTGCTCGATCTACTCGGCGGGTTGACCACGCCGAGCGGCGGCCAGATCCTGCTGGACGGTAAGCCGATCACCGGCCCCGGCCTCGACCGTGGCATCGTATTCCAGCAGTACGCGCTGTTGCCGTGGCGCACAGCACGCGCCAATATCGAATTCGGCCTGGAGGCAAAGGGGCTGCGCCGCCGTGCCCGCCGTGAACTCGCCGACCACTACCTGGAATTGGTGGGGCTCGACGGCTTCGGTGACCGCTTTCCGCACGAGTTGTCCGGCGGGATGAAGCAACGCGTCGCGATCGCGCGCAGCCTCGCCTTCGATCCCGAGGTACTGCTGATGGACGAGCCGTTCGCCGCACTCGACAGCCAGACCCGAGAGTCGTTGCAGGACGAGCTGTTACGCATCTGGCGCAGCACGGGCAAGACATTCGTCTTCATCACACACGGCATCGACGAGGCGGTGTATCTCGGTCAACGCGTTGCCGTGCTGACCTCGCGACCCGGTCGAGTCAAGGCGCTCGTCGACGTGCGGATCGATCGCGACGCGGGCGGCGATATCCGTTCCTCCGAACGATTCCGGGACTACCGGCACCAGATTTGGACCTTGTTGCAGAGCGAGGTCAAGCGCGCGGAGAGCTTGGAGCGAGCGGCCCTGTCGGAAAACAAGTCCGGCTCCGTGGCAGCGAGATCGGCGCAGGAACCCTCGGTCACAGCGTCCGGTGGATCGCGTGTCTCGGACGAATCCGATACGGCGCCAGAGCGATCCGGTTTCGCACCGACGGAGTTCACCGAAACATCCTCGCCACCTGCTACATCAACGCCGGACCAGCACACCGCACACCCCGGATTCGATGCCGAGCGCGCCGCGTCCACCACAGGGAGGGCCGCCCATGTCTAGCGCGGTAGATCTCACCGAACGTCCGCCGAGCGCCGAGCAGACACTGTCGGCGCCACCCGCACCGCAGGTCGATGCCGAGTCGAGCGGCGCCGCAGCACTATTGGCACGCCGCGCCGGCGGCCTCGTGTGGCGGATCAGCAAACCGACCATCGTGATCGCGCTGTTTCTGCTCCTGTGGCAGTTCGCGCCGCAGCTCGGCCTGGTGGACGAGGTATTCCTCCCACCGTTCTCGGTGGTCTTCCAGGCATTCATCGACCTGGTCAGCACCGGCGAGATGTGGACGCACCTGTCCGCGAGTCTCGGCCGGTCGCTGTTCGGCTACGCGATCGCGCTGGTTGTCGCGATACCGGTGGGTGTGGCGATCGCCTGGTACAAACCGGTGGCCGACTTCCTCAACCCCATCTTGGAGCTGTTCCGCAACACCGCGGCGCTCGCACTGCTCCCGGTCTTCCTGCTGATCATGGGCATCGGCGAAACCTCCAAGGTCGCGCTCGTGGTGTACGCGAGCTTCTTCCCGATCCTGCTGAACACGATCACCGGTGTGCGTACCGTCGATCCGCTGCTGATCAAAGCTGCTGCATCACTGGGTCTTTCGCCGCTGCGACTGTTCCAGAAGGTGATCCTGCCCGCGTCCATTCCCGCCATCTTCACCGGTCTGCGGATGGCGGCGGCCAGCTCGATCCTGGTGCTGCTCGCCGCCGAGATGTTCGGGGCGCGAGCGGGTCTCGGCTACCTGATCACCGCGGCGCAGCAAAATTTCGAGATCCCGAACATGTACGCGGGCATCGTCGCGATCGCACTGCTCGGCCTCGCCTTCAACGGTGTGTTGCTCGCGCTGGAGCGGCGGTTCTCGCGGTGGCGGGTAGACGCGTAGCGCCGCAGCCAGGTACCGGGGTTGCCCGAGACCACGAAACGGTCACCGAGAAGGAGTAAACAGTAGGGGGTCGGCCCGCCTCAGCGAGGAGGTGTGGCCGACACGCTGCCACGGCGTCCTTCGTAGACGACCTCGCATCGCGCCGTGGTCGATGCGGATACTCGCAGACACTGACCGAAGGAGAATTTCAGTGCGTTTGGGCATTTTCGTCCCCCAGGGGTGGCGACTCGATCTGGTCGATATCGACCCTGCGCAGCAGTGGGGGGTGATGCGCGATCTCGCTCAGCGGTTCGACGCGAACGATACGTGGGAGTCGCTGTGGGTATACGACCACTTCCACACGGTGCCTGCACCGACCGATCAGGCTACGCACGAGGCATGGACGCTGATGGCGGCGTTCGCGGCGACCACCTCGCGCATCCGCCTCGGCCAGATGTGTACGGCGATCAGCTACCGCAACCCCGCCTACCTCGCGAAGGTCGCGTCCACCACCGACCTCATCTCGGGCGGACGCGTCGAGATGGGGATCGGCGGCGGCTGGTACGAACACGAATGGCGCGCCTACGGTTACGGCTTCCCGTCGGCGGGTGAGCGCCTCGGGCGCCTCGACGAAGGCGTGCAGATCTTCAAGCAGGCATGGACCGAAGGCAAAGCCACCCTGGACGGCAAGTACTACCAGGTCGACGGCGCGATCGTGCAGCCACTTCCCCTGCAGGAGGGCGGGATTCCGCTGTGGATCGCCGGTGGCGGTGAGAAGAAGACACTGCGCATCGCGGCCAAGTACGCGGATTACACCAACTTCGTCGGCGACCCCGAGGGCTTCGCCCACAAGTCGGAAATCCTGCGCGCGCACTGCGCCGATGTGGGCACCGACTTCGACGCGATCGTGCGCAGCTCGAACTACAACGCCGTCATCGCCTCGACCGAGGCGGAGGTGGAGCAACGCCTCACCGCCCTCGCCGCCCGCCTGACGCCCTACCTCGGCGAGGAGAAGGCCAACGGCTGGGTCAACGACCTCTTCCGCACCAGCGCCGCCGTCGGCACTCCCGAGCAGATCATCGAAAAGCTCACCAAGGTCCGCGATCTCGGCCTCGGCTACGCCATCTTCAACTTCCCCGAGGCCGCCTACGACCTCTCCGGCGTCGAGCTGTTCGAACGCGAAGTCGCGCCAGCACTGCGCTGAGCAGCCCCGGCGAAACGCGAAAACGGCGACCTTCCTTCCGAAGGTCGCCGTTTTCGGGTAACAGCTACAGCATGCAGGACACGCAGCCCTCGACTTCGGTTCCCTCCAAAGCCATCTGGCGCAGCCGGATGTAGTAGAGCGTCTTGATGCCCTTGCGCCACGCGTAGATCTGGGCGCGGTTGAGGTCACGGGTGGTCGCGGTGTCCTTGAAGAACAGTGTCAGCGACAGGCCCTGGTCCACGTGCTGGGTGGCCGCCGCGTAGGTGTCGATGATCTTCTCGTAGCCGATCTCGTAGGCATCCTGGTAATAGTCCAGGTTGTCGTTGGTGAGATATGGCGCCGGGTAGTAGACGCGGCCGATCTTGCCTTCCTTACGGATCTCGATCTTCGACGCCACCGGGTGAATAGAGCTGGTCGAGTGGTTGATGTAGGAGATCGAACCGGTCGGCGGCACCGCTTGCAGGTTCTGGTTGTAGATGCCGTGCTCCATCACCGAGGTCTTCAGCGCGAGCCAGTCTTCCTGGGTCGGGATACGCACCCCGGCTTCGGCGAACAGCTTCGCGACCCGCTCGGTCTTGGGCTCCCACACCTGATCGGTGTACTTGTCGAAGTACTCACCGCTGGCGTATTTCGATTCCGGGAAGCCACCGAAGTAGCTGCCGCGCTCCCGTGCGATCAGGTTCGAGGCCCGAATCGCGTGGTAGACAACGGTGTAGAAGTAGATGTTGGTGAAGTCGACGCCCTCCTCGGAACCGTAATGCACGCGCTCACGAGCCAGGTAACCGTGCAGGTTCATCTGGCCGAGGCCGATCGCGTGCGACTGGTTGTTGCCCTGCTCGATCGAGGGCACCGAGTAGATGTGCGTCTGATCCGACACCGCGGTCAATGCGCGGATCGAGGTCTCGATGGTCTGCGCGAAATCGGGTGAGTCCATCGTCTTGGCGATGTTCAGCGACCCGAGGTTGCAGGAGATGTCCTTGCCCACCTCGGCGTAGGACAGGTCGTCGTTGAACAGCGAAGGCGTGGAAACCTGCAAGATCTCCGAGCACAGGTTCGAGTGGGTGATCTTGCCCGCGATCGGGTTCGCGCGGTTCACCGTGTCCTCGAACATGATGTACGGGTAGCCGGACTCGAATTGCAGCTCGGCGATGGTCTGGAAGAACTCGCGCGCCTTGATCTTCGACTTGCGGATGCGCTTGTCGTCGACCATCTCGTGGTACTTCTCGGTGACGTCGATGTCAGCGAACGGTTTGCCGTAGATGCGCTCCACGTCGTACGGCGAGAACAGGTACATGTCCTCGTTCTTGCGCGCCAGCTCGAAGGTGATGTCGGGGATCACCACACCGAGCGAGAGCGTCTTGATCCTGATCTTCTCGTCCGCGTTCTCCCGCTTGGTATCGAGAAAGCGGTAGATATCCGGGTGGTGGGCGTGCAAATACACCGCGCCCGCGCCCTGGCGCGCGCCGAGCTGGTTGGCGTAGGAGAACGAGTCCTCCAGCAGCTTCATGATCGGGATGACACCGGAGCTCTGGTTCTCGATCCGCTTGATCGGCGCACCGTGCTCCCGAATGTTACTCAGCAGCAGGGCGACTCCGCCGCCACGCTTGGACAGCTGCAACGCGGAGTTGATCGATCGCCCGATCGACTCCATATTGTCCTCGATGCGTAAGAGAAAACAACTCACCGGCTCGCCGCGCTGCTTCTTGCCCGAGTTGAGGAAGGTGGGGGTGGCCGGTTGGAAGCGTCCGTCGATGATCTCGTCGACCAGTCGGCTCGCGAGCAACTCGTCACCGTCGGCGAGGGTGAGCGCGACCATGCACACGCGGTCCTCGAACCGCTCCAGGTAACGCTTCCCGTCGAA
This sequence comes from Nocardia callitridis, assembly GCF_039543305.1. Lineage (NCBI taxonomy): Bacteria > Bacillati > Actinomycetota > Actinomycetes > Mycobacteriales > Nocardiaceae > Nocardia > Nocardia callitridis. Next base: position 178,208 of record NZ_BAABJM010000005.1, read on the forward strand.
GGTCTTCAGCGTGTAGGAGGTGTAGTACTTGAACGCGCCGAGGAAGGTGGGAAAACGGAACTTCTTGTCGTAGGCCTGTTGGAACAGCCGCTTCACGAAGGCGCGACCGTAGCGGTCGAGCACCTCGGCCTCGTAGTAGTTCTCCTCGATGAGGTAATCGAGCTTCTCGTCCAGGTTGTGGAAGAAGACGGTGTTCTGGTTGACGTGCTGCAAGAAGTACTGGTTGGCGGCTTCCCGGTCCTTCTCGAACTGGATCTTGCCGTCCGCGCCGTACAGGTTCAGCATCGCGTTGAGCGCGTGGTAGTCGAGCACTTCGCCCGCTTCCGCGCTGCGGACCGGAGGCTGCTCTAAGCGAGCTGTTTTTCCGGCCGGTGCTGTGGTTGCTGTTGCCAAAACAATCCCAATCCTTCTCGGACGCGCTCGACGTCCGCAGCGGTTCCCATGAGTTCGAAGCGATACAGGTACGGCACCCCGCATTTGCGCGAGATCACCTTTCCCGCATAGCAAAAGGTGTCACCGAAGTTCGTGTTGCCCGCCGCGATCACCCCGCGCAGCAGCGCACGGTTGCGTGGATCGTTGAGGAATTTCGCTACCTGTCGCGGGACGAAATCCTTGTCGGATCTGTTCGACCGCGCCGTGCCCGCGCCGGTGTCGTAGACGCGCCGACCGCCCCCGTAGGTGGGGACGATCAGCACGTACGGTTCGTCGACGCGGAGCGAGTCGGCGGTGTGCAGTGGGATGCGAGTGGCCGGGATTCCCAGCTTCTCGACGAAGCGGTGCGTGTTTTCCGAGGCGCTGGAGAAGTAGACCAACGCGGCCGGATCGGGCGTCTTGTCGGACGCCGTCTTGTCGGATACCGGCTTGTCGGACGCCAGCTTGTCAGACGCCAGCTTGTCAGACGCCAGCTTGTCAGACGCCAGCTTGTCAGACATCGCACTCCTCCTCCCCTGCTCGGAGAGAGACGAAAGGTCGATCAGGCCGCCACGGTGGCGAGCGACTTGATCCGGTCGGGCCGAAAGCCGGACCAGTGCTCGTCGCCTGCGACGACGACCGGAGCCTGCAGGTAACCGAGCGCCATGACGAAGTCGCGCGCCTCGTCGTTCTCGGAGATGTCGATGACCTCGAACTCCACCCCGGCCCGATCGAGGGCCTTGTAGGTGGCATTGCACTGAACGCAAGCAGGCTTGGTGTACATCGTGACGGTCATAGATTCCCTCTCTCCCTTGTGCCTGATCCACAGCTCGTGATCCGTATGCAGTGCACAATCCGACGAAAAACGCTCAGCGCATGACCCGAAAAGCTCGGTTGCGCAAACTCCTGGATCGAGTCTCGAAGCCCCTGATCAGCCCCGTCGGGTCGGTGCCCGCTCGGTGATCGTTGAGCGAAGCCTCGCGCCGTCATCCAGTACCGAGAACACTACACCTAGTGGCCGACAGATTCATCCAACACGACATGTAGCGAGTCACAACGATGAAATTTCATGGAAAGAAGTACCAGGACGCTCGATTCGCAACCCGACACGACAGTGCCTCAGATCACAATTTCGTACCGTAGTTGATCTTCAGCAAACTCTTGAACATACGAAGAGGGCCACCGCGGCCGACGGGTCGAACCCGTGGCGCCGGTGGCCCTCTCGAAGGCCGCAGAGCAGCCTACACCGCGACGAATTCGCCCCGCGCGGACTCGACGAGTTCACGCAGGGTCGCCGACAGTTGGGTCAGCGCCTCGGCGTCCTCGCGCGGGTGCGTCTGAGCGAAACGCTCGCCGATCGAACCGAAGTGCAGGTGCGCTGATTCCACTACGCGACCTCCTGCGACACCCAGCGACTTCACCGCGTCGGCGTGTGCCCACTGCGCGGCGTTCGGGCTGATCGATGCGCTCACCACGGCGGTGGGCTTGCCCTTGATCGAACCGGCACCGTAGGGGCGCGACGCCCAGTCGATGGCGTTCTTGAGCACGGCGGGCAGTGTGCCGTTGTATTCGGGGGTCAACACCAGCAGGCCGTCGGACTCGGCGACCGCGGCGCGCAGCGCCAGCGCCGACTCGGGTACGGAATCGGGGGTGTCGGTGTCTTCGTTGTAGAACGGAAGCTCGCCGAGTCCTTCGAACACGGTCACCTGCACGTCGTCCGGCGCGGTGCTCGCGACCGCTTCGGCGAGGGTGCGATTGATCGAAGCGGCACGGAGGCTGCCGACTAGGGCGAGGATGCGGGTCTTACCCATGATGTCTCCTGGTTACTGAAGGTGTTTGCCGGTACTGTCAATGAAATAACCGGACTGTGGTCCGAATACTTCCCGACGGAGTCTGCGTGAGTGCTGTGAGCTACCCCACACCGAACGGCCGCTCGCCGAACGGGCGCCCTACCCCCGCCGATGCGATCCCTTTACTCAGCGGCGATGCCCCCACCGAGCGCGCCGACGCGGCCCGAAACCGTCGCCTATTACTCGACGCGGCACAACAACTCGTGCGCGAGGACGGTGTCGACAGCCTCACGATGGACGCGCTGGCCAAACGCGCGGGCGTCGGCAAAGGGACTGTCTTTCGCCGTTTCGGCAATCGCTCGGGACTCATGCTCGCGCTACTCGATCATTCGGAGCGAAAGTACCAGGCGGCGTTCATGTTCGGGCCACCACCGCTCGGACCGGGCGCACCGCCGGCGGAGCGGCTGATCGCCTTCGGCCGCGCCAGACTGCTCGACATCGATGTGGAGGGCGAACTGCACCGAGCGGCCGAGTTGGGTGCGGCCGCCGAACGCTATTCGGGCGCGCCCTACCGTTTGCTGCACACCCACGTGAGCATGCTGCTGCGGCAGGCCGCGACGCCAGGGCCGATCGCGCTGATCGCCGATAGTCTGCTGGCCTCGCTCGGGGCGGCGCTGGTGATGTATCAGCGGCAAACGCGCGAGTACTCCCGCGCCGAAATCGGCGACAACTGGGAGACGCTCGTTCGCCACGTTGTTCCCGGCTGATTCGCAGTAGAGTTGGACGGCATGCGGAACCTGCGCGAACAGATCAGCACCGAATTGGGTGTGGCACCGAGCATCGAACCCAAGGACGAAGTGCGCCGCCGGGTCGATTTCCTCAAGGACTATCTGCGCGCCGCTGCCGCAACGGGATTCGTGCTCGGTATCAGTGGTGGCCAGGACAGCACGCTCTCCGGGCGTCTGTGCCAACTCGCCGCCGAGGAACTGCGCGCCGAGGGCACCGAGGCCACCTTCGTCGCCGTGCGTCTGCCCTACGGGGTACAGGCCGACGAGGCCGACGCGCGCACCGCACTGAAATTCATCGCGCCCGATCGCTCCGTGGTGGTGAACGTGCGCCCGGGCGCGAACGCCGTCGCCGCCGAGGTCGCCGCCGCTGCACAGGTGGCCAAGCTACGAGACTTCGTGCGCGGCAACATCAAAGCCCGCGAACGCATGGTGATCCAGTACGCGCTGGCCGGGCAGGAGAACCTGCTGGTCGTCGGCACCGACCATGCCGCCGAGGCGGTCACGGGGTTCTTCACGAAATTCGGCGACGGCGGCGTCGACATCACCCCGCTGACGGGACTGACCAAACGCCAAGGCGCCGCCCTGCTTCAGGAACTCGGTGCGCCGCCGAGCACCTGGTCCAAGGTGCCGACCGCGGATCTGGAAGACGATCGCCCCGCCCTGCCCGACGAGGAAGCCCTCGGCCTGCGCTATGCGGAGATCGACGACTATCTGGAGGGCAAGGACGTGACCGACGAGGTCGCCGAGCGACTCGAGTCGCTGTTTCTGAAGACCCGACATAAGCGCACCGTTCCCGTTACCCCTCTTGACACCTGGTGGCACGAATAGGGCATAGCTCTCGAACCGGACTCGCGGAGCTCGGCTGTCGCCTTTCCCGAAGCAGCCGCATCCACACGGGCGCTGACGACTTCCACCGCGCTCGGCCCTGCGCACGGCTCCTTCCCGCCGATACCTGCGGGTCGCGGTGCAGGCCAGCCCCGGGAACGGGGCTCAGCCGCCCGCGAACGGCGGCAGCACGTCCACCTGTCGCCCCAAGGACGCGGACGGGTCGCGAGTGAGTTCATCGCCGATGAGATAGGCACAGACGGCGAGCATCTTGTCCAGATCGGTGCCGTAGGAAGCGGACAAGGTGAAACGTAGGTCCGCGATCGTCGCGTCCACCGGAAATTCGAACGTCTCGCGATCCTTGCCGACGGCGTCGGCGATCGCGGCGAAGTAGCGGACCTCAACCACCAATGGCTCCCATCGTGCGTTCCGGCGGGCTGAAATCTTCGGCGTCGATACCGTGGCCCGCCGCCTTCTGCCACATCGCGCCGCGCCACAGGGTGGCGAGCTCGTGATTGTCGGCGCCCGAACGCATGGGTTGGCGCACGTCGAATTCCTGATCGCTGAACAAACACGACCGCAGCATCCCGTCGGCGGTAAGCCGCGTTCGATCGCAACTATCGCAGAACTTCCTGGTCACCGAGGCGATAACGCCCACGGTCGCCGGGCCGCCGTCGACCAGCCATTTCTCCGCGGGCGCCGAGGGATCGGCCCTGCTGGTCTCCGATAGCTCGAATCGGGCGCCCAACACCTCCAATACCTCCGCGGCGGTGACCATATTGGCGCGCGCCCATTCGTGGTCGGCGTCCAACGGCATTTCCTCGATGAAGCGCAGCTCGCAGCCCTCATCGAGACACCAACGCAGCAGATCCGGTGCGCCGGCCAGCGTCTGGCGCATGAGCACGGCGTTCACCTTCACCGGAGTGAGCCCCGCCGCGCGCGCGGCACGAATACCGGCCAGGGCGGAATCGAGGCGGTCGCGGCGGGTCAACGTCGCGAAATCGACCCGGTCGACGGTATCGAGCGACACATTCACCCGGTGCAGGCCCGCGGCGGCGAGATCGTAGGCACGGTGCGCGAGGCCGACACCGTTGGTCGTCATCGCCAACGGAGTGTCCGGCACGTGTTCGTGGCAACCGGCGATGATCTGCTCGAGGTCACGACGCATCAACGGCTCGCCACCGGTGAAGCGCACCTCGCGCACCCCGAGCTCTTCGACCGCCAAGGTGACCAATCGCACGATCTCGTCGGCGGTCAACAGCTCGTGCCGGGGGATCTCGGGCAGCCCCTCCTCCGGCATGCAATAGGTACAGCGCAGCGAGCACTTCTCGGTGATCGAGACGCGCAAGTCGCGACCGACCCTTCCGAATCGGTCGAGCAAGTACGGCGTATCCGGGCGCCCGTCGAGCGAGGGGCGCCCGGAACGCACGGCAGGTATCCCCATCTCGACAACAGTCACCCGTCCATTATGACCTCCACCCCGCACCCCACCGTGGGAGAAGGCGCCGAAGTGTCGCGGTGCGCGACGCCACGAACCGCACGGTCTCCCGGCTCGCGAGGGCGAAGGCCACCGCGGCCGGAGCGATAGGCTTTGCGGTATGAATTCTCGGCCCGCCAGCGTCTCGGTTCGGTCCGTCGACGAGTACCGCGCCGCCATCGACGAACTGTTGCGGCCACTGCTCACCCGTCCGGCCGAGACCGTCGCCTTGCCAAGGGCGCTCGGCAGGCGCCTGGCCGAGGACGTGCGTTCGCCGATCGATCTGCCGGTATTCCGTAATTCCGCGATGGATGGATACGCGGTGCGTTCGAGCGCCGTCGTGGTCGCGCCGGTGACGCTGCCGTTGACGGGATTGGTCGCGGCGGGCGATGCGGGCACGACACCGCTGGAGCCGGGTAGTGCGGTCAAGGTGATGACCGGCGCGCCGCTTCCGCCGGGCGCCGATTGTGTGGTTCCGGTGGAGGACACCAATACCGACGAGATCGTGGTGACCATCGAACGTGGCCGCACCGCAGGCGAATTCGTCCGCGAGGCGGGCACCGACGTGCGCGCCGGTGACCTCATCGCCGCGGCGGGCACCACGCTCGAACCGCGACACATCGCGGCGCTGGCCGCCGTCGGTCAGGCGACGGTGTCGGTGACCTGTCGGGTGCGCGCGGCCGTCCTCACCACGGGCGACGAACTCGTGCCAGCGGGCAGCGCGCTGCGTCCCGGCCAGATCTACAACTCCAACGGGATCGCGCTCGCGGCGGCGCTCACCGCGAACGGCGCCGAGGTCGTGTCGATCGCACACAGCGGTGACGATCCCGCGCAGTTTCGCGCGAAGCTTTCCGAGGCCACCGAACGCGCCGAGGTTGTCTTCACCTCCGGCGGTGTGTCCAAGGGCGATTTCGAGGTGGTCAAAGACGTCCTCGAACCGATGGGCGGACAGTTCGGGACGATCGCCGTGCAGCCGGGCGGACCGCAGGGACGCACGGTGGTCGACGGTGTTCCTGTCCTCAGTTTTCCCGGTAATCCGGTGAGCACCATGGTGTCGTTCGAGGTGTTCGTGCGTGCGCTGTTGCGTGCCGCTTCCGGCCTGCCCGCAGTGCGCGAGTATCGCTTGCCCTTGCACAACGCACTGGCCCGTTCGCCCGAGGGCCGACGACAGTTCTTGCGCGGCAAGCTGCTCCACTCCGCGGAGCCCGACGACGTGTATCGGGTGCCGACGGCGGTCGAGGTGGTGTCGGGCCCCGGCTCGCACCTGGTCGCGAGTATGGCGGCCGCGGATGTGCTGATCGATGTGCCCGCGGAGACCACCGCGCTGGCGGCGGGCGCCCTGGTTCGGGTGTGGTCGCTGTGAACGCGAAACGGGTGAGTCGGACGCGGTTGTGGCGCACCATGGGCAAGGCCGGTGAGTTCGGTGCGAGCGCGGGAGTGAACCGATGAGCGAGTTGTCCCATGTGGACGGCGAAGGACGAGCGCGGATGGTGGATGTGAGCGCGAAGTCCGACACCACGAGGATCGCGCGCGCCGCCGGTGAACTACGCACGACGGCCGAGGTGGTGCGCCTGGTGCGGGCCAATGACATGCCGAAGGCCGATGTACTGGCCACCGCGCGGATCGCGGGTATCTCGGGCGCCAAGAAGACCGCGGAGCTGATTCCGCTGTGTCACCAGTTGGCGCTGTCGTCGGTGCAGGTGCGGTTCGGTTTCACCGACGACACCATCACCATCGAGGCCACCGCGAAGACCAAGGGGCCCACCGGTGTCGAGATGGAGGCACTCACCGCGGTCGCCGTAGCCGGTCTGACGCTGCACGACATGGTGAAGGCGGTTGACCCCGCGGCCAGTGTGAACGCGGTACGTCTGCTCACGAAAGAAGGTGGCAAGCGCGGACATTGGCGTCGGCCTGGCGCCGAGGACGCCGGCGCCGAGGACGGTTGCGCAACCCCGAATCCATCGGCGCGACCGCTACCCGACGACGCCGAGGAAGCGACCCCCGCGCGTCCCCCGCAACCGAGTGTCGCGCAACGGCGTGATTTCTCGCCCCCGGACGCGGCGACATCGACTGCGTCTCTTGCGGAAGTATCCAACCAGCTGCCGCGGCCCTCGCGAGTCGCGGGAGGTTCCGACGACACCGAGCGTCCACCCCACGCGCGAACCTCGAGTTCCACCGAGGGGGCTGCCGCCACGCCGCCGCACGCGGTATCGCCTGCGGCGGTATCCACTGACGTGACACCGACTTCGAGCCAGTCCCGGGAGCCCGACGACTCCGGAGCCGAACAGACGCACCCGCATTCCACACACACCGAAGAAGCCGACCTCCCGACAACCGCGGACTCCGACAACGAAGAAGGCCACCCCGCGACAACCGAAGAAGCGCACGCACACTCCGACGCCGAGCAGAGCCGCCCCGCGATCGACCCGCGGCGGCGGCCCGGTGCGGGGCGCTGCGCGGTGGTACTGGTCGTCTCCACCGGTGCCGCCGCGGGCACCCGCACCGACACCACCGGCCCGGTCTTGGCGGATTGGCTTGCCACACTCGGCTTCTCGGTGCGTGGTCCGCTGGTCTACGCCGACGACGAGATCGGGTTCGGTCTGGCCGACGCACTGCGCTTCGGTCCTGAGCTGTTGATCACCACCGGCGGCACCGGCGTCTCCCCCACCGATGCGACGCCGGAGGCGACGCTCGCGGTGCTCGACCGCGAGCTCCCCGGTATCGCCGAGGCCATTCGGCGCCGTGGCGCCGAGAAATTCCCGTTGGCCACGTTGAGTCGTGGTGTGGTCGGCCAATCCGGCCCTTCGATAGTCGTCAACCTGCCCGGCTCACCCGGTGGCGTGCGCGACGGCATCGCGGTACTGGCACCGCTGTTGGATCATCTGCTCGCGCAAGTAGCCGGAGGCGGCGACCATGACAACCACTGAATCCCTGGTTCCGCTCGCACGGATCAGCGACCGTCCGCTCGACCCCGCCGAGGTGGAAGCCGCGGTCACCGGCCCACGCCACGGCGCCGTCGTTGTCTTCACCGGCAAGGTCCGCGATCACGATGGCGGCCAAGCGGTTTCCGCGTTGGAGTACTCCGCGCATCCGGCCGCCGAACGTTTCCTGCACGCGGTCTGCGCGCAGCTGTCGACTTCGGCCGGGTTGCCGGTCGCCGCCGTGCACCGGGTCGGTGATCTGACGATCGGTGATCTGGCGATCGTGGTCGCCGTGGCGGCACCGCATCGAGGTGCCGCGTTCGAGACGTGTGCCGAACTGGTCGACCGGATCAAGCACGAGGTGCCGATCTGGAAACGTCAACTGTTCGCCGACGGATTGTCGGAGTGGGTGAACGCCTGCGGGTGAGGTCAACCCCGCTGAATCACCTACCGTCGCGAATCGCTGGCCGCGACCCTGGGTGCGGGTATAGCGTTGCCGCGCACAGAGTTAGTGCGAGTTCGAGTTCATGTCAGTCGGATCGATCCGCGGCAGGAGGACGCGATGGGGACCGACCAGGTGTTGCTGCACCGCTTCGTCATCGAGCAGCTCAGTGCTGCCGGATTGGACCGCGAGCGGTTGATCCGGGAGACCGGTGTGCCGAAATGGAGTCTGGACGGCCACGACGTCCACCTACCCAGCCAGGTCTTCTCCCGGCTGTGGGAGCTCGCCGAGCACGCGCTCGAGGACCCGAACGTCGCGCTGCGGGTCGCGCACCGCTACGCGCTGACCTGTCTGGGTCTCTACGACTATTTGTTCTCCAGCGCGCCGACACTCGGTGCCGGCCTCGCCACCTGCGGGCCGTACGTCAGCGCTGTGACCACCAATCATCGCTTCGATCTCGTCGCAGAGCCGGACGAGACGGTGAGTCTGTATCTGGACATGGTCGAGGGCGAGGGCCGCGGCCGCGATCTCACCCAGGTGTGGGGCTTGGCGGCGGTGCTCAGTCGCGCCAGACGGGTGGTCGAGGCTCCTGTTGTCCCGATGCGGGTGTCGCTGCGCCAGAGCGCACCCGCCAGGTCGGAAACCTTCGTGGAGGTGTTCGGCACGGCGGCCATCGATTTCGGCGCTCCCGTCGACGCGATGACCTTCCATCCCTCGGACATGGATTTGCCGTTGACCACGAGCGACCCGGTGCTTTCGCGGGTGCTGTTGCCCTTGGCCGACGCGCTGCCACCCCCGCCACCGCTGGCCGACGCCTGGCTGGACCGGGTCGCCACCGCACTCGCGGACGTACTGGACACCGGTGAGGTGTCGCTGAACCGGGTGGCCAGGCGACTCGCGGTCAGTCCACGCACATTGCAGCGTCGGCTGATGGAAGCCGACACCACCTGGCGTAGGGAACTCGACCGGGCGCGTTCGGCGCGACTGAGCCGGGTAGCGGCGTCGGGTCCGGTGAGTCGATCGCGTCAGGCCGAACTGCTCGGTTATTCGGACGCGAGTTCGATGCGGCGCGCGGCGCGGCGCTGGACGGTGCCACCGCACACGCGCCACGGCACCGAATTCGGTTGACACGTCAGAGTTTCAGAAAGCGGGCCGCGATCTGCCAGAATGTCGTGTCCTCGATCGAGCGGAAGTTCCAACTGTTGGCGACCGCGTGCGATTCCGCGACGATGCCCTCGACGTCGAAGTCATCGCGGGTCGCGGTGCCCTTGGCTTCCAATACTTCGATCACGTACGCGGTGGCACTGTCCTGGCTGTCGGACACGGCTGACTCCCCTCGGTCGCGAAACGGCTGGGGTCGGCCCGTAGCGCCACGGCGTAGGGCAGTACACCGACGAAAACTACTGTGTGCACGTGCATGCGCACGTGCACACGGTCGACCCGATGCCATTGTCGCCCCCGTAACCTCGCGGCGGCAGCGCCGAACGCGCCAAACTCGTGCCGAATGCGCCAATCTCACTCGTGCGGAGCGGATCTCGGTTCAATGCGGCGTATAGCGCCATATGCCGAGCATGCTCCGCGGGTCCAGCGGCAAAGCCTCGGTGTGCACGGTCGCACGCAGCCGCTCCAGCGCGTTCTCGACCTGGAGACCGGCGCCGATGAGAACCATTCTGGTCACGGGTGATTCGCCGCGCGCCCAGGAATCCGGTTCGAAGACGATGTGGCTGCCGACCATATGCAAGACGAACTTCCTGCGCTCATCCTCGACCCCGAACGCGGCGAATCCCTTGGCGCGGAACAACCCCGTCGGTGGATTTTCCAGGAACTCGACCAGCGCCCTGGGATCCAATGCGTCCACACTGTCGAACGACACACTCGTGTAATCGTCGTGCAGATGGCGATGTGCCCGGTCCGCGTGCGTGCGCGTGTGCTCTTCGTCCTCGTGATCGTGCTCGTCGCGCAGCAACTCGTCGAAGCTCAATTGGCGTGCGCCGTCGGCGGGTCGGCGCAGCGGCTCGTCGAACAGCAAGCCGGGGTCGAGGCGCCCCTTCGTGGTCGCGTAGACCGGCACCTGCCCGACCAGTTCGCTGATTTGGCCACGCAGGGCAGTGAGCCGCTGCGCGCAGACCCGGTCGGATTTGTTCAGCACCACCAGATCCGCCAGACGCAGGTGCGTGGTGAGCTCGGGGTGCTGGGCGTTGCTCTGCGGGAAGTGCTCGGCGTCGACCACCTCGACCAGCCCACCGTAACGAATACGCGGGTTGTCGCTGCCGATCACCATCCGGATCAAGTTGCGCGGCTCGGCCAAGCCGCTGGCCTCCACCACGATCACATCGATCCCCGCGCGTGGTTGCGCCAGCCGGGTGAACAGCTCGTCGAGTTCACTCACATCGACCGCGCAGCACACACACCCGTTGCCGAGCGACACCATCGCGTCGACCTGCCCGGCCACCAACATCGAGTCGATATTGATCGCACCGAAGTCGTTGACCACCACCCCGATTCGGGTGTCGCGTCCCGCGCGCAACAGATGGTTGAGCAGCGTCGTCTTTCCCGATCCGAGAAAACCCGCCACGAGCACCACAGGGATCCGGTCAGCCACTCCGTGCACCCTACTTGGCGCGGGAATGCGAACGTCACCCTCGCCCGAGGGTGAGGGTGACGTTCGGCGGATAAGACTCGGCGTCGGCTATTTCGAAGGGCCGAGCAGCGTCCCCGCCAGGGTGTAGGCGAGGTTGATCAGCTCGGAGGTGATCGTGGTGTCGTCCAGGCCGAGCGTCGCGGCCAACGGCATCAGCAACTGCAAGATCTTGCTGACCGGCCCGCTGCCGTCGGCACCGGGCAGCACCTTGGTCGCGGCCGAACCCGAGTCCGGTGACTGTGCTCCCGGCGACTGCTCGGTCCCCGAACGCGGAGGCTGCTTCGAGGAGCGCGGGACCGTCCGTTCCTCCGGCGCCGCACGGTACTCGGGCGCGGCAGGCGACTGCGCGGCAGGACCGGACCGAGGTGCGGTGTCCGTGGATGCCGTGTCGGGTTTCGAGGAGGCGTCCGAGCGCGGCACCGACTCCGTCCGGTTCTGCTCGCGCACCGCCTGCGGTGCGGACTGCTCCCGCTGTGGCTTCGGCGCGACCTCGGCCAATGTGGGAATCCGCAGAGCGGGCGCCGAGGCGGGCTGACCGGTGGCCGACCCGGTCTGCGGGAGGATCGACTGGGGCGCGTTCAGCAGGTAGCTCGCCAGACCGGTGGTGATCGCGATCGCGTGCTCGACCTGACCGTCCTGACTCTCCAGCCGGGCCGCGTCGTCGGCGTTGGCACCATTGCCCATTTCGACGAAAACCTGGGGAATCCTGGTGAGCGCCGGGGCGGCGATATCGTTGCGGGTCTGCAAACCGTCGACGACGCCCGCGTAATTCGCCTGCGCGAAACCGGCTTTGACATAGGCGTCACGCACCGAATCAGTGAGTGCGAGGCCGGGCCCCGCCTGCACCTGATCGACCACCGCATCGGGAATCGGCAAGGCGGGCACGATGAGGTGGAACCCGTGGTCCTCGGCGGGGGCACTGTCGGCGTGCACGCTCACCGCGACGTCGGCGCCCGACTGATTCGCCGCGCGCGCCCGATCGTCGACGCAACCGCCCCAACCTTGATCGTCCTGACGACTCAGCACCACCCGCGCGCCGAGGCTTTCCAAGGACGACTTGACCAGCTGAGCGACGTTCCAGTTGATGGTGTGCTCGGGCACCCCGTTGCGCGTGGTCATGCCGGTGGTCTGGCAGTCCTTCGTGCCGCCGCGTCCGTCGGAGACCTGCCTGGCCAGGTTTTCCTGATGATCGGAACCCTGGTGGCCGGGATCGAGGAAGACGGTCTTGCCCGCGAGCTTGGTCGACACGTCGGGGGCGGCGGGTTCGGCGTTCGCGCCGACCTGCGTGATCCCGGACAGCGTCACGGTCACCGCGGTGATCGCGGCGGTACAGATCCCACTTGTGATGATGCCTGGCTTCATGTTCGGTCGGTGCCCCTGGGACGAGGCACCCCTCCCTTCCCACTAGTAACACCAAACCCAATAGTTCACTTTTGCAACATGCGTATCAGTGAAGCAAGTCTCGTGACGCAACCGTGACGCCGGGACAGCACATTGTCAGCGTTGATCTTGATTACGCGATCACCAGCGGCTATCCGGCCACGCCTTCGATATCGGTGACCACAGCGAACGCTGAGCGTAATGCATTCAACGGTCGCGATCGGTGATTTGCGTGCCGTAGCACGGGGGCGCGTCGAGCTTCGAATTCCCTTATGCGAGCACCGTTGTCTTGGGTTTCAGCACAAGAAACGGACAATCGGGTTCCTCGTGACCGCGGGGTCTGGTAGATCTGGCCGCGGAGATCCGGGGTCTCCTTCGGCCGCGCCGCGGTCTGTTCGAGCACGATTCGAGGAGTACACCACATGCGTGCAAGCACGCTTCTGATCGCGGGCGCGCTGACGTCCGCCGTGACCATGCTCGGTGCGGGAACGGCGGCGGCAGCGCCAGCCGACACGATTCCCGGCGACGGGGTCTACCTGGTCGGCACCGACATCCTGCCGGGGCTCTGGGAAAGTACGGGAACACCGGACCCGGCCAGGGGCTGCGACTGGCGCCGGCTGTGGAAGGTCGAGGGCGACAACACCGATATGGGCGCCATCATCGCCAACAACTACACCCGTATCAGTCCAGTGCGGGTGGAGATAAAGGCCACCGACACCGCCTTCAAGACCACGAGCTGCGGTTCGTGGCGGCTGGTTCCTCGACCGAACACCGGGTCGTTCGGCGGCTGATCGGGGGCGAATCCTCGCCGGAGCGCGTCGATGCCGTCGGCTCGCTATGGTCTTGTCCCATGCGGTCCAAGATTCTGATCACCGGCGCCAGCGCGGGACTCGGCGCGGCCATGGCGCGGCGTTACGCCGCCGACGGTCGCGACCTCGCGCTGTGCGCCCGCGGAACGGACGCGTTGGCGGCGCTGCGGACCGAGCTGCTCACCGCGCATCCGAACGCGAAGATCGCCGTGCGCACGCTCGATGTGAACGACCATCCCGCGGTCGCCACGGTGTTCGGGGAGCTGCACGAGGAACTCGGCGGACTGGACCGGGTGATCGTCAACGCGGGCCTCGGCAAGGGCGCGGTGCTCGGCAGCGGGCGCGCCTCGGCCAATATCGCCACGGCGACAACGAACTTCATCGGCGCGCTCGCGCAGGCCGAGGCCGCGCTGGAAATCTTCCGCGCACAGCACTCCGGCCACCTGGTTCTGGTGTCGTCGATGAGCGCGGTGCGCGGGCTTCCCGGCAAGAAGGCCGCGTATTCGTCGAGCAAGGCGGGCTTGGCGGCGCTGGGCGCGGGACTGTCTGTCGAACTCGCGAAGTCGCCGATCGCGGTGACCACCCTGCTGCCGGGATTCATCGCCACCGAGATGACCGCGAAAGCTGGCGACGCACGCCTGGTCGCGCCGCTGGACAAGGGCGTGGCGGCGATGATCGACGCCATCGAGAAGGAAAAGCGCCGCGCCTGTGTCCCAGGGTGGCCGTGGCGGTTGATCGACGTCGTTCTGCCGCGTCTGCCCGGTCCCCTAGTGACCAGGTTGGGCTGAGCGAGGCGCACGATTCGACCCAGAACTGCCTGGTCTAGGACATCGAGACCGACTCGACGCCAGTGCTTTCCACATCCACTTCGGTCGGTCGATAGCACCGCTGAGCAGGGCTCGCACCCTTGACATTGCGCGTTTACCCTCGAACAGGTAGCCTGACTTCATCCCCTAGCGGATACAGGTTATCTTCCCGCCACTGAGGCGGCCTCCCCGCAGGATTTCTGAGATTCGTTCTCCCCGCAACGACCGTCGCGTCGTTCGCTGACAGCACGAAGAGTTCGCAGCACTCCGCGTTATCTTCTGAGCCATTTCCTGGCTTACGACGCACATTCCTGCCGCGCCGCGGCAGCGTAGACCATGCTGCTGCCGCACACTTTTCGTGTCCGAGCTGATTGTCGACCGGTCCGAACCGGGCGCGCGCTCAACAGCGAAACGACCGATGAGCGCGACAAGCACGTGATTCCGCACGGCTCGCACGCCCTCCGGCCACGCCATGGACTCCCATGGCGACCGTGTCCGATCAGGGGAGCACCCAGCTCAGGTCGGCCGATCTTCGCCGAACCGCGAAGCGCGCCAAACACTTCGATCACCACAACACAACTAGGAAACCTCATGAACACCAACACTTCTCCCCCACCACCAGACGGCGAGACGGCCGCCTCCGTCAGCGGGATACTCGAAATCACCGGCAGGCGCGCCACATTGCATGTCGAGGGCTACGCGCCGAGTGAGCGCGACCTGGAGGTCTCGACCAAGCTGATCCGGGAGCACAGCCTCCGCCGTGGCGATACCATCACCGGCACAACACAATTCGGCAGCCGACAGGCCCCGAGTCCGACGTTACACACCATCGACACGGTCAACGGGCAGCGCCCGCGACGCACCTCGACGCGGCCCGCCTTCGCCGACCTCGTACCGATCTACCCCAACGAACGCTTGCGACTGGAAACCGAGCGCCATGCGCTCACCACCCGCGTGACCGACCTGGTCATGCCCATCGGCAAGGGACAACGCGCGCTGATCGTCGCGCCGCCGAAAGCGGGAAAGACCTCGGTGCTGCAGTCGATGGCGCACGGCATCGCGAAGAATCACCCGGAATGCGAACTCATGCTCGTCCTGGTCGGCGAACGACCGGAAGAGGTCACCGATCTGGCCAGGTCGGTGCCCGCCGAGATCGCCGCCTCGACCTTCGATCAGCCACCACGCGAGCACATCGCGGTCGCCGAGCTG
The DNA here is from genome assembly GCF_039543305.1 of Nocardia callitridis. Lineage (NCBI taxonomy): Bacteria > Bacillati > Actinomycetota > Actinomycetes > Mycobacteriales > Nocardiaceae > Nocardia > Nocardia callitridis. The sequence continues at coordinate 193,707 of NZ_BAABJM010000005.1, forward strand.
GCCATCGAACGCGCCAAACGGCTCGTCGAGATGGGGCGCGACGTGGTGGTTCTGCTCGATTCCCTCACCCGCCTCGCCCGCGCGTACAACACGGCGAGCGCGGGCTCGGGACGCGTCCTGTCCGGTGGTGTCGACGCCGCCGCCCTCGCCCCACCCAAGCGTTTCCTCGGCGCCGCACGCAATATCGAGCACGGCGGCTCACTCACCATCGTCGCCACCGCCCTCGTGGAAACCGGCTCGGTGGCCGACACGGTGATCTTCGAGGAGTACAAGGGCACCGGCAACGCCGAACTCAAACTCGACCGTGCCGCCGCCAACCGCAGGGTCTTTCCCGCCGTCGACATCACGCAGTCCAGCACCCGCAAGGAGGAACTGCTGCTGTCGCGCGACGAGTCGATCGCGACGCAGAAGCTGCGCGCCACCCTCGCCCCCTTGGACAATCGGCAGGCCCTCGACCTCCTACTCGAGGGTCTGCGCAAGACGGAGACCAACGGCGAGTTCCTCGCTCCGATGCGCTGATTCTCCACGCGCTGCCGCTCGGCACGCGGAGCCTTGCGCGAGCGCCGCGGCGCGATCATGACCTTTCTGGTAATCGACGGCGCCCACCCCATGCGGCATTATCCCCGAGCATGACTGACGAGGCGGGCACCGCACTGTTCCACCAGACCATGCCGTTCACCGAGCGGCTCGGCATCGAGGTGCTCGAACACGAGAAAGCCTTGGTGCGCAGCAGGATCGCCTGGGACGAGTCCTTGTGCACGCTGGGCGGGGTGCTGCACGGGGGCGTACTGATGGCGCTCGCGGACGCGACCGGAGCGGTCTGCGCCTACTTGAATCTGCCCGAAGGCAAACAGGGCACGACCACGGTCGAATCGAAGACGAACTTCCTGCGTGGCGTGCGCACCGGTTACGCGACCGCCGCCGCGACACCGCTGCACACCGGCCGCTCGTTCATCGTGGTCGAAACGGTCGTGCGCGACGATGCCGACAAGCTGGTCGCCAAGGTGACCCAGACCCAAGCCGTGCTCTGATCTCGTAGGCGCCCGGCGCGTTATGCAGCCGTTAAGCCGCTCCCAAGCGAAACACGCGATCCTTTCAGTGTCCCGGTCGATCCTGTTCCTGGGAGGGGAGCGCAGGATCGACCGGGGCCGTCGAACGGCTATCCTGACGGTGAAATGCATGCCCCCGCAACGGGAATGCCAATATCTGTAGTTCTCCCCCGGAGATCGGCTCGTGCGCACCCCGAGGCACCGATCCGGTCGCGACCGCGAGTGAAGCACGGTCGAGACGCGTCGCGGGTGATATGCAGGGACCAGAAAGGAGTAGGCAGCCACCGTCCGGCTGCCGTCGACACGATGGATATCCACGCCTACCCCACCGCGGCGACGACGCCGGTCGATCTCGCCGAGGCCGAGCGTATCGTCACCGAACACCTCTCCGACCCCGACGAGACCGCACGCGGAATCATTAAGCGAATCACCGAGTTCGACGACTGCTTCACCGTGGTCTCGATCTTTCCACCCGTACCCGATGTCGATTCGAGTGTGCCCGCGGTCGTAGTCGGCGGTTCGGTGTATGTCATCGATATCGCCAGCGGCGCGGTGTCCTTCTGGCCCACCTATCCCGAACCCCTGGTCGCGGATCAGTACGTCGAGTTCCTCCAGAACGGGACGCTCGTCATCGAGGATTCCTGGCCGAGCGACGACGATCCCGACGACGACAGCGAAAACGACGACCTGTCCTGAGCCGACGAATTCGGCCACCGAGTCCGCGGTGCGGACCCGGTGGCCGAATGTCGAGTTGCTGCCCGGTCCCCGGGCACGTTGACGCCTAGGTGGCCGGCGCCTTCTCGAAGTTCGGCTCCGGATCGTCCGCATCGGGCACGTCGGTGCCGCGCAGGGAGGTGCCCTTGGTTTCGCGCAGGAAGAACCATGCGAGCAAACCGATCAGCGACGCGCCGACCATGTACACGGCGGGGAACAACGTCCACCCGGTCCTGTCGATCGTCCACTCGTTCACCAGCGGCGCGGTGCCACCGAAGACAGCGGTGGATACGTTGTAGCCCAACGCGAATCCCGCATACCTGACCTGTGTCGGGAAGATGGCGGGGAAGGTCGCGCTGATCGTCGACAACTGCGGGACGTAGAACAGTCCGAGAACGATGAATCCGACGACCGCCCAGACGATCCCCTTGCCCATCAGCCAGTACATCGGCACCGCGAGAACCGCCAACCCGACGACCGAAACCAACCACATCGGTTTCCTACCGACCGTATCCGACAGTCGGCCGAAGAACGGCAGCGTCAACATCATCACGACCTCACCGATGAGCACCATGCGCGAGGTGGTCGATTCACCGATCCCGAGTGTGTTCTCCAGATAGGTGGGCTGGTAGGTGAGCAGCGTGTAGTTCACGACGTTGAGCGCGACGACGAGGCCGATCAGCGTCAGGGTCTCGCGGCGGTACACCGTGACCAGTTCGCGCAGCACAGCCAGCGGCTTCTTGGTGTCCGTATCGGCGATCTCGGTGAACACCGGCGATTCATCGAGATGCGAGCGCAGGTACCACCCGACTAGGCCGAGCGGAATGGCGATCAGGAAGGGAATGCGCCAACCCCAGTCGCGCATCGCGTCGTCGCCGAGCACGAGCTGGCACAGGGCCACCACCGCGGTGCCGCCCGCGAAACCGGCCAGGGTGCCGAATTCGAGGAAGCTACCGAAGAATCCGCGTCGTTTGTCGGGCGCGCATTCGGCCAGATATGTTGCCGCGCCACCATATTCGCCGCCGGTCGAGAAGCCCTGCACCACTCGAAGCAGGATGAGCAGGATCGGCGCCCACACCCCGATGGAGCCGTGTCCCGGAATCAGGCCGATGGCGCCGGTGGCGGCAGCCATCAGCAGAATAGTGATGGCCATCACGGCTTTCCTGCCGATGCGGTCGCCCAGCGGGCCCCACACCATGCCGCCCAATGGGCGAAGAATGAAGGAAATCGCGAAGCCGAGCATCGTCCCCAGGGTGCCGAGCGAGCCGGGGAAGAAGGCGCTGGTGATGTAGGTGGTCGCCGCGGAATAGACACCGTAGTCGAACCATTCGGTCGCGTTTCCTAGCGCCGAGGCGGCTACTGCTCGTTTGAGCACCCCCGGTTCCAGGTCTGCTGGCTTCGTCACGTGCGCGTTCCTCTCCAGTCCGTCTTCACATCGGACCTTTAATCGTTACCAGTCCCTACGCCTGACAGCCAGAGACACGGCACGAAAGAGACCGATACCCACGTTCAGTCCTGGGCAAACACCGACCCATGCCACGCCCCCACGGTCAGCCCGCTGCGACCTGCACCTGGACACTCTAATGTGACGGTAGCCACAATGCCCGCCAAATGCCGCGAAAACAGTGCCCGAGTCGAGACCCGATCACCGTCTGCCGACGGCACTTCGGCCTCGCCACGGTAGCCCGGTCGGGCTCCTCGCGCAGCGGGTGACATCAACACCTAACTCCGTCGCAACACCGTCGGTACACCGAAGTTGCGGCGATCCATCGGGCCCCGAGACGCCCGATAGGGCCCGCCACCGCCCGGAACGTCCAGTTCGCGCGGCAGCGGATGTCGCACGGACGGCGCGTGCGGCGCGATTATCGGGCAAGACAACCGCCACACACATGGGCGTGTCGAGTGAAATCAGTTATAGCGGAGTGACATAGGCGCCCGAGATTCCGCCGTCCACCAAGAACTGGGACGCGGTGATGAAGGAGGCGTCGTCGCTGGCGAGGAAGGCGACAGCCCCGGCGATCTCCTCGGGTTCGGCAAAACGACCCACGGGCACGTGCACCAACCGGCGCTGCGCGCGCTCGGGATCTTTCGCGAACAGCTCGCGCAACAGCGGTGTGTTCACCGGACCGGGACACAGCGCGTTCACCCGAATACCCTTGCGCGCGAACTGCACCCCCAGTTCTCGAGTCATCGCCAGCACCCCGCCCTTGGAGGCGGTGTATGAGATCTGCGAGGTGGCCGCGCCGAGCACCGCGACGAAGGAGGCCGTATTGATGACCGACCCCTTGCCGCGCTCCAGCATGTGCCCGATGGCGTACTTACTGCACAGATACACCGAGGTGAGGTTGACCTCCTGCACCTTGCGCCAGGCGTCGATATCGGTGGTGAGAATCGAATCATCCTCCGGCGGAGAGATTCCCGCGTTGTTGAAGGCGATGTCCACGCCGCCGTAGGTGTCGACCGCGGTCTGGAACAGCTGGCGAACCTGTTCTTCGTCGGTCACGTCGACCCGGATGTAGACCCCGGCGACCGCCTCGGCCGCCGCGGCGCCCGCGTTGTCGTCGATGTCCGCGACGATCACCCTGGCGCCCTCTTCCGCGAAACGCCGGACGGTGGCGAGGCCGATACCACTGGCGCCACCGGTGACGACGGCGACTCGATCTTGTAAGCGCTGCAACGCATCTCCTGACAATGTGGCGGTTAGGTGGTCGCGATGAAGACGTTCTTGGTCTCGGTGAACGCGAGCGCGGCGTCCGGCCCGAGTTCACGGCCGAGTCCGGACCGCTTGAATCCACCGAAGGGCGTCCAATAGCGCACGGACGCGTGCGAATTCACCGACAGATTGCCCGCTTCGACCGCGCGCGACACCCGTAGCGCACGGCCGACATCGGAGGTCCAGATCGAGCCGGACAGGCCGAACTCGGTGTCGTTGGCGAGCCGGATGGCTTCGGCCTCGTCTTCGAAGGCGATCACCGCGACCACCGGGCCGAACACTTCTTCGGTGAGCACCCGTTCGGTGCCCGCGGCGGGCAGCACCACCGTCGGCGGGTACCAGAATCCAGGGCCCTCCGGACAAGTACCGGTGAACGCGATATCGGTCGTCGGTTCGAGGAAGTCGGCCACGCGTTGTCGGTGCGCGGCACTGATCAGCGGACCCATATCGGTGGATGCCTCGGCGGGGTCGCCGACACGCACCTTGCGCACGGCGGGCTCGAGCAGTTCGAGGAATCGATCGAACACACTGCGTTGCACCAGAATCCGTGACCGCGCACAACAGTCCTGGCCCGCGTTGTCGAAAACGCCGTCGGGAGCCGACGCGGCCGCCGCCTCGAGGTCGGCGTCGGCGAAGACGACGTTCGCGCTCTTGCCGCCGAGTTCCAAGGTCACGCGCTTCACCTGTCGCGCGCAACCGGCCATGATCTGCGTGCCGACCTCGGTGGACCCGGTGAACACCACCTTGCGCACCTTGGGGTTGGTGACGAAACGTTGTCCGACCACCGAGCCTTTACCCGGCAGCACCTGGAAGACCCCTTCGGGCAGACCGGCTTCCAGCGCCAGCTCGCCGAGCCGGATCGCGGTCAGCGGGGTGAGTTCGGCGGGCTTGAGTACCACGGTGTTTCCCGCCGCGAGCGCGGGGGCGAATCCCCAGCCCGCGATCGGCATGGGGAAGTTCCACGGCACGATCACCCCGACGACGCCGAGCGGCTCGTGAAAGGTGATATCGACGCCGTCGGCGACCGGAATCTGCTGGCCGAGCAAACGTTCCGGGATGCCGGCCGCGTAGTGCAGCAGATCGCGCACGTTGCCCGCTTCCCAGCGCGCGTTGCCGATGGTGTGCCCGGAGTTCGTGACTTCCAGTCGGGCCAGGTGCTCCAGGTCCGCGTCCACGGCTTCGGCGAAGCGCCGCAGCAGCCGAGCCCGATCGCCGGGCGCGACCGCGCGCCAGGCCACCTGCGCGCGGTGGGCGCGGTCGATGGCGGCGTCGGTGGCCGCCTCGTCGGCCAATTCGACCGTCGTCACCACGCGTTCGGTCGCCGGGTCGATCACCTGTGTTGTCGTCACGACATTCACTCCCCTCGTTCGGCTCGGTAGGTGTGCGCGGCCAGCACCAAGGCGCGCATCAGCCGCGTATCGGTCGCGTCGGCTTCCGGGTGCCATTGGACACCGAGTAGAAACGGCTCCGTCGCGAGTTCGACGGCCTCGATGGTGCCGTCTGTGGCCGACGCGGTGACGACCAGGCCCTCGGCGAGCGCAGCTATGGCCTGATGGTGGTGGCAGTACACGGTCAGTTCGGCTCCGGTGATCGCGGCGAGCTTGCTGCCTGCGACGGTGCGCACCTGGTTCGCGGTGAAATCGCCTGGGCCGCCGGAGTGTTCGGTATGCCCGACGACATCGGGCAGGTGCTCGATCAGCGTCCCGCCCAGCGCGACGTTCAGCACTTGCAACCCGCGGCAGATCGCCAGAATGGGCAGGCCCGCCGCGCGCGCGAGGCGCAGCAGCTCGAATTCGGAGTTGTCGCGGTCGGGCCGGGTGTAGCCGAGCGATTCATCGCCGCGCCCGCCGTATCGGCCGGGCTCGACATCGGCGCCACCGGTGAGGATCAACCCGTCGAGCCGATCGACCAGTTCGACGAAGGCGGTCCCCGAGGGCGGCAGTAGCACAGGGATACCACCCGCGCGCACCACCATGTCGACGTAACTCTCGTGCAGCACAGCGCTTTCCACATCCCACGACCCGAACCGGGTTCGTTCGCGGTAGGTCGGCAACCCGATCACCGGGCGCGGGCCGAGGCGTTCGCGCTCAGAGACGTTCGAAGCCACGCGCGCGCTCCCAGTCGGTGACCGCGGCGTCGAAGGCGTCGATCTCGACCCGTGCCGCGTTGCGGTAATGCGCCACCACGTCGGCACCGAATGCCGCCTGCGCCACCCTGCTCTCGCCGAACAGTTCGGCTGCCTCGCGCAGGGTGTGCGGCACGCGTGGTCGCTCGCTGCGATAGGCGTTGCCGCGAAACTCCGGCTCCAACGGTAGGCGGCGGTCTATTCCGTGCAGACCGGCCGCGATCACCGCGGCGACGGCGAGATACGGGTTGACGTCGCCGCCGGGCACCCGGTTCTCCACTCGCAGCCCGGGTCCTTCGCCGACCACGCGCAAGGCGCAGGTGCGGTTGTCCCGACCCCAGGCGACGGCCGTCGGCGCGAAGCTGCCCGGTTGGAACCGCTTGTAGGAGTTGATGTTCGGTGCGAAAAGATAGGTGAACTCCCGCAGGCAATCCGCCTGGCCCGCGACGAAGTGCCGCATGGTCTCCGACCAGCCGTTCTCGTCGTCACCCGCGAACACCGGCGCACCCGATTCGGTGCGGAAACTCAGGTGTATGTGGCACGAATTGCCTTCGCGTTCATCATATTTCGCCATGAATGTGAGGCTGCGGCCGTCCTGAGCCGCGATCTGTTTGGCACCGGTCTTGTAGATGCTGTGGTTGTCGCAGGTGGCCATCGCCTCGGCGTAACGAAAGGTGATCTCGTGCTGACCGAGGTTGCACTCCCCCTTCGCCGACTCGACATACATTCCCGCACCGTCCATCTCGTTGCGGATACGCCGCAACAGCGGCTCGACCCGCCCCGTTCCGAGCAGCGAGTAGTCGACGTTGTACCGATTCGCCGGGGTGAGACCGCGATATCCGGCATCGCCCGCGGCCTCGTAGGTGTCCTCGAACAGCAGGAACTCCAGTTCGGTGCCGACGAGGGCGCGCAACCCCCGTTCGGCAAGCCGGTCGAGCTGCGCACGCAGGATCTGTCGCGGCGAGACCGTCACCGGGCGCCCCTGCGGGACAGTCTGTTCCACATCACACAGCACCAACGCCGTCCCCGGCCACCACGGGGTCACCCGCAAAGTACTCAGGTCGGGGCGCAGCACACAGTCGCCGTAGCCGGTGTCCCATGACGACATCGCATACCCGTCGACGGTCGCCATGTCCACATCCACGGCGAGCAGATAACCGCACGCCTCCGTCGCGTGCGACACCACCTCGTCGAGGAAATACCGTGCCGCACAGCGCTTCCCCTGCAATCGACCCTGCATATCGGTCATCGCGACGAGCACCGTGTCGATCTCCGCGGCCTCGACTCGCTCCCGCAACTGCGCCAAGCTCAGCAATCCGTCACGCATCAACGACCCCTCTCGGCCTCGAGCTGCTCACGCTAGAACACCGGAGGGGCTCGCGCGCGCGGAGCACGCACACCCGAGGGGCACCCACCCCTTGTTTTCCGCATTCACGTCGATAAACTGCAAATTATGCCGAATTTGCGGATCAGCGAGGTAGCCGCGCTCCTCGGCGTCAGCGACGACACGGTCCGCCGCTGGATCGATCAGGGTCGGCTCGAATCGGCCCCGTTGGACAACGGCCGCATGGGGGTCAGCGGCAAGGAGCTCGCCGAATTCCTCGAAGCCGAGCCGCAGCCCCCCGAGCTCGGCCGCACCGTCGCCGCGTCGGCGCGCAACCGCATGCGCGGCATCGTCACCAGGATTGTGAAGGACACTGTGATGGCGCAGGTAGAGCTGCGCGCGGGACCGTTCAGGATAGTGTCGCTGGTGAGCAGAGAATCGGTGGACGAACTACAGCTCGAGGTCGGCAGCGTCGCGGTGGCCTCGGTGAAATCGACGCATGTCGTGGTAGAGATCCCAGAAAGTTGACGAGATGATCCGAGCACTGAGTATGGCCGCGGTGGCCGGTCTCGCCGCATTCACCCTGGCCGCGTGTGGCGCCGACGACCCGTCCCCTGACACCGAGGGTGCCGGCGGCACCATCACCGTCTTCGCGGCGGCCTCGCTGACCGAGACGTTCACCGAACTCGGCAAGGAATTCGAAGCCGACCACCCCGGCAGCAAAGTCGTCCTCAGCTTCGCGGGCAGTTCGGACCTGGCCGAGCAGATCAACCAGGGCGCCCCGGCCGACGTGTTCGCCTCGGCGGCACCGAAGAACATGCAGCAGGTTCGCGACACCGGCGAGGTGACCGTCGACCCGACGATTTTCGTGCGCAACCGACTCGAAATCGCGGTCCCCCAAGGCAATCCCGGCCACATCACCGGCCTGACCGACTTCGGCAAGACCGAACCCAAGATCGCGCTGTGCGCCGAGCAGGTGCCCTGCGGCGCCGCGGCGAAGACCGTCTTCGAGAAGGCCGGGATCGATCCGCGGCCGGATACCAGGGAGAAAGATGTCAAGGCGGTGCTGACGAAGGTGCGCCTCGACGAGGTCGATGCGGCACTGGTGTATCGCACCGATGTGCAGTCGGCGGGTGAACAGGTCGAGGGCATCGAGTTCCCCGAGGCCGAGGCCGCGATCAACGACTATCCGATCGCACCCTTGGCACACGCGCCGAACGCCGAGGGCGCCGCGGCCTTCGTCGACTTCATCCGGTCCGAGCAGGCGCGCTCGGCGTTCGCCGACGCGGGGTTCGATATCCCGTGACGCGAGCGCGGCGCCGGGCGGTGACAGGGCGACGTCCACTCGTCCTGCTCCTGCCCGCGCTGTGCGCACTCGTGTTTCTGCTCGTTCCGCTGCTCGGGCTGGCACTGCGCGCGCCGTGGCGCACGCTGCCGGAACGCTTGTCGAACGCCGAAGTGGGTCAGGCCCTCAGACTTTCGCTGATGTGCGCGACCATGGCCACCGTCGTGTGCCTGGTGTTCGGTGTACCGCTGGCGTGGTTGCTCGCGCGCGGCGAGCTGCCGGGAGCGGGTGTCGTTCGAGCACTGGTCACGGTTCCGCTGGTGTTGCCGCCGGTGGTCGGCGGTGTCGCTTTGCTGTTGGTCCTCGGTCGGCGCGGCCTACTTGGCCAGTACCTGGACCAGTGGTTCGGCGTATCGCTGCCGTTCACCACGGCCGGGGTGGTCGTCGCCGAGGCGTTCGTGGCCATGCCGTTTCTGGTGATTTCGGTGGAAGGGGCACTGCGCGCGAGCGATCCGCGTTTCGAGGAGGCCGCGGCAACCCTCGGCGCCTCACGCTGGTACGCCTTCGTCCGGGTCACCGTGCCGTCGGTGTTGCCGGGGGTGGTCGCGGGTGCGGTGTTGTGCTGGGCACGCGCGCTCGGCGAGTTCGGCGCGACGGTCACCTTCGCCGGAAACTTCCCCGGCACGACCACCACCATGCCGCTCGCGGTCTATCTCGCGTTGGAGACCGACCCCGCCGACGCGATCGTGCTGAGCCTTGTCCTGCTCGCGGTATCGGTGACGGTGCTGGTGACCTTGCGTGAGCGCTGGATTCGAGCAGTAGCGTGAGCCTGAGCGCCGAATTGCGGCTCACCCGTGGTGAATTCACGCTCGATGCCACGATCACGGTCGCCGAAGGTGAGGTGGTGGCGTTGCTGGGCCCCAATGGCGCGGGTAAGACCACCGCGCTGCGGCTACTGGCCGGATTGACCGCGCTCAGCGACGGCGAGATCCGCCTCGACGAGCACGTCCTGGACGCGCCGCCGAAGGTCTTCGTGCCCGCCGAGCGCCGCTCGATCGGCGTCGTCTTCCAGGATTATCTGCTGTTCGGCCACCTCAGTGCCCTCGACAATGTCGCGTTCGGGCCGAGGGCGCGGGGCACGCGCCGCGGCGTCGCGCGCGCACGGGCGGCCGACTGGCTCGACCGCGTCGGCCTCGCCGAGTACCGCGACGCCAAACCACGCGCGCTCTCCGGCGGCCAGGCGCAGCGGGTCGCGCTGGCCAGGGCGCTGGCCAGCGAGCCCCGGCTGCTGCTGCTCGATGAACCCTTGGCCGCGCTCGATGCGAGCACCCGCATGCGGGTGCGCTCCGACCTTGCCCATCATCTCGGCGCGTACGCCGGTCACACCGTGCTGGTCACCCACGATCCGCTCGACGCGATGGTGCTCGCCGACCGCATCGTGATCCTCGAACGCGGCACCGTGGTGCAGTCGGGTCCGCCCGCCGAGGTCGCCAGGCATCCCCGGTCGGATTATGTGGCGAAGTTGGTGGGGCTCAATCTTTTTCGGGGCAATGCCCGTGGCACGGAGGTGGAATTGGTGGGCGGCGGCCGGATCGTCGCCGCCCGACCCGCCACCGGCGAGGTCTACGTGGCGTTCGCTCCCTCGGCCGTGGCCGTGTATCCGGAGAAGCCGTCGGGAAGTCCGCGCAACACCTGGCCGGTGACCATCGCGGGTATCGAGCAGCACGCCGACACCATCCGGTTACGACTCGACGGCAGCCCCTCGGTCCTCGCGGACATCACCACGGCCGCCGTCGCGGCGCTGGACCTGCGTCCCGGCGCGCGACTCTGGGCGGTCACGAAGGCTACGGAGGTGCGGGTGTATCCGGATGGCGCCGACCTGACCGGTTCTGGCTCTACCATGCTTGGGTGATCGACCGCAGCGAGCCTTCCGCGCGCACGCCTCCGTTTCGACAAGTGTCGGCGGCCCGATGAGTCGGCCGTATGTGCTGTTGTCCGTGGCGATGAGTGTCGACGGCTATATCGATGACACCGCGCCGCAGCGGCTGCTGCTGTCCAACGCACAGGATTTCGACCGAGTCGACCAGGTCCGCGCCGATGCCGACGCCATCATGGTCGGCGCGGCGACACTGCGCGCGGACAACCCCCGACTGATCGTGAAGGACCAGGACCGCCAGGACCGACGACGCGCGGCGGGCCGGGACACTCAACCACTGAAGGTCACGGTGACCGCGAGCGGAGACCTCGATCCGGCTGCGAGATTCTGGCATCACGGCACCGAGCAACATCGACCACTCGTCTACACCACGGCGGCGGGAGCGGCTCGGCTCGGCGAGCGCCTCGCTGGCCTGGCCGAGGTGGTGGCACTCGGCACGGAGGTGGATTTCGGGGCGCTGCTCGATGATCTCGGCGGACGCGGCATCGGCCGGTTGATGGTCGAGGGTGGCAGCCATCTGCACACCGCGTTCCTGTCCGAGGGGCTTGCCGACGAACTACATCTGGCGATCGGCCCCGCGCTGGTGGGCGATCCCGACGCACCGCGCTTCCTGGAGCCCGCGGGCTTTCCCGGCGGCTCGACCCGCCGCATGCGTTTGCTCGACGTCGCTCGTCTCGGCGATGTCGCGGTGCTGCGTTACCTGCCGAAGGAGACCGAATCATGACCGACCACGCGCGGTGGATGCGCGCCGCGGTGGAACTCGCCACCCGTTCCCCCTCGGCCGAGGGCGCGTTCTCGGTGGGTGCGGTGATCGTTGTCGACGATGCCGCGATCGCCACCGGCTACTCGCGCGAGACCGACGCGAAGGTGCACGCCGAGGAAGCCGCGCTGAACAAGCTCGACGAAGACGACCCACGGCTGGCTCGGGCGACGATCTACAGCACGCTCGAGCCCTGCTCACAGCGCGGTACCGCGACACGGCTGCCGTGCACCGAGCGGATTCTGCGTGCTGGTATTCCGGTGGTGGTGATCGCGTGGCGGGAGCCGGCGACCTTCGTACGCAACTGCGTCGGGGTGGAGAAGTTGCGTGCGGCGGGCGTGACGGTCATCGAGCTGCCCGAGTGGGCAGCGGCCGCGATGGCGATGAATCGGCATCTGGATCTGTCGTAGTCAGGTCCCCGCTAGGTCACGAGTCGGGCACATCCACCGGCACTGACACTTGGTCACGACAGGGACGCGACCACCGGCTTCGCGCGGACCGCGACGGCCGGTGCTTCGCGCCGAGCCCAAGCGTTCGCACTGAGCTCGCATGTGCGCAAGCGGTTTTCGCCCAATGCTTGGCGTGGTATCGGACGGTAGCCGTGCATCTCGCTTCCGTCACGCCCCCGGCGCCGCATCTCATCGATATCTGGTAGTTCGCTGCGCAAAAGATTATTTCCGTTGATTATCGCGCTATCGAATCGATATAACACGGTCGATAATCAATATGCGCCCGGCTGGATAATGCGAAGGAAAAGGTCCGGCGCCCACCGAATTACGGTGGGCGCCGGTCGACGCTCAAATCAGAGGTAGGCGCCGCACACGGGCCACGCACCCGGTCCCTGCGTGGCGAGCACGTTCTCCGCGACGCGGATCTGCTCTTCACGGCTGGCGTTGCTCGGGTCGCCGGTGCCGCCGTTGGCCGCCCAGGTGCTCGGGGTGAACTGCAGGCCGCCGGAGAAGCCGTTTCCGGAGTCGATGTTCCAGTTGCCGCTGCTCTCGCACTGCGCGACTGCGTCCCAGTCGTTGGCCGAAGCGGTGGCGGTGGACATACCGAACGGGATGGCGACCAGTGCGCCCATCGCAGCGGTGAAGCCGACGGCACGGGTGGTGAACTTGCGGTTAAGCGACATTATGTATTCCCTGCCTGCGCCCACCAACTCGACGAATAACTCTGTCGCGTCCCTGCCCCCAGGTGTGTCGGGGATTCTCGAATCGCGGGGCAGGCTTTCCGGCGTTCACTCGATTCGAGTTCGAGGTTCGGGTTATCCGAACCGATGACCGACGGTAGCGAAGAATTCGCCGCAGATCTCGTTAAGGTAACGTCCTATTTGTCTGAATCAATCGTCGAGAGTCGGGGCATCCCGCCCGCTCGGAACGCGAAAACAGACATATGCGGTATTGCTGTTACCGGTGCGTTATGTGCCATAGATCACGAGATGATCATGTTTCGAGTCACAGCAGATCGGTGACGCGCGATCCGAATCGGGCGAATTCTCGGCGATCATGGCGCCGGAACACTCGCGCGACCCACCGGTTCAATCGGGACAATCACCTGGTCACGTCCTGTCTCTCCGACAGAGGACGGGCAACCGCCGCAACGCGGCGTCGTCACCGCTCGCACTGTCGATCACTCGTCGCGACGCCGGTGACCTGGTCGTTACCCAATACTCCGACTCGAGCCCGTGCCCCCGGCACGGCGCGAATCGGCAACGTGGCCCGAGCGGGCCAACAGTCATCAGGCACGGTCGGAGGAAAGTCAGCCGAAGGACGGGACGCCCCGGTCGTCGGGGCCGCCGACACCGGGCTCGGTGTCCGCTAACACCGCGGTGAGGAACTTGACACTCATACTCGGCGAAAAGGCCTGTACCGCAAGACTATTCATCACCGACATGTAGAGCTCGACATCGCGACGCTTCTCGAAGTACAGCGCACTGCTCAGCTGCTCGGTGTACACCACGTCCGGCAACTCCGGCTCGGGAAAGCGCAGGATGCTGAACGGTCCACCGGCGGCGGAGTGCCCGCCCGCCGAATAGGGCAGGACCTGGATCTTCACGTTCGGAAATGCGGAAACCTCGATGAGGTGTCGGATCTGATCGCGCAGCACATCTATGCCGCCGACCGGTCTGCGCAACGCGTTCTCGTCGATCACCGCCCACAGGGTGGGCGGTGCGACTCTGCGCAAGATCTGCTGGCGCCGCATGCGCACCGCGACCCTGCGATCGGTTTCGGTGTCGTTGCCGAGCACGACGACCGATCGGGCGTACTCCTTGGTCTGGAGCAGGCCGGGCACGAACTGGGCCTCGTAGGTACGGATCGTGGTCGCGGCCTGTTCCAGGCCCACGTAGGTCTCGAACCAGTTCGGGAGCAGATCACTGTAGCTGCGCCACCACCCCGGATCGTTGGCGCGCCGGGCCATGTCCAGATATAGCTCGCGCTGGTCATCGTCCAGGACGTGGTAGAGGCTCAGCAGATCGCGGATATCGCGTTCCTTGAAGCCGGTCCTGCCCAACTCGAGTCGGCTGATCTTGGCGTGTGAACCGCGGATGCATTCGCCCGCCTCCTCGCGAGTGACGCCGCATTCCTCCCTGAGCCTGCGTAGGCGACTGCCCAGCGCGATGCGCAGGACCGTCGGGCCTCGCTCGGCCACAAGCGATTCCACCATCTCGCCGTCATCCTGATCGTTGGCCACGAACCGCCTCCGCCGCTAGGGGTTATCGACCCGGTGTGCCATGCCCCACACCGCTCGGCGGCTAATGCTACTCGCTTGTTCGTCACATTCCGGAAACCTGTCGTGCACCTGGTCCGCTCGTGTCTCACAGACCGGAGGGTTCGGGAAATCCGCCGAAAAGATCTTGAAATTGACAGTGCCGCAACGAAATAACTTGTCCACAATCCATCGTGCCCCGCACGTGAGTTGCGTAGAGTACCCACTGCGTGAACGCAGCGACACCTCGAGGCGAGGAGCAGGATGCCGCCGAAAGACAGCAGTGCCGAACTATCCCGTGACCACGCCGTCGATCCCACCACCCTCGATCCGCGAACGCCGAGTATCGCTCGGGTGTACGACTACGCGCTCGGCGGCACCAACTGGCTCGAGGTCGACCGCGAGGTCTACGAGCACATGAAAACGGTTGTGCCACATCAAGATGACGTGGGAAAAGCGAATCGGCGCTGGCTGGAGCGCGTAGTCCGATACGTCACCCGCGAGCGCGGGATCGACCAGGTGCTCGATCTCGGCAGCGGCCTTCCCACCCAGAAGAACACCCACGAGGTCGCGCAGGAACTCGACGCGCAAGTCGAGGTGGTCTACGTCGACAACGACCCGGTGTGCGTGGCACGCGGCCGTGAACTGCTCGCGACCAACACGCGCACCCACTTCCTGGACCTCGACCTCACCGCACCCGCGACGGTATTGGCCGACCCACAGCTGCGACAGCATCTCGACTTCGACCGCCCGTTGCTGCTGATCCAGTGCGGGACACTGCATTACGTCGACGACGACGGCGAAGCGGCGGCGATCATGCGCGAGTACATCCGCGCCCTCGCGCCGGGTTCGCACGTGATGCTCAGCCACTTCTTCGACCCCGGCGCCGAGCACCCGCAACTGCACGAATTGGCCAGGGGCGCCGAACGCGCGCTCAACCACGACGGGCTCGGCGCGGGCAAGTGGCGCACCCGCGCGCAACTCGAACCGCTGTTCGACGGCCTCGAACTGCTGGCACCGGGGCTTGTCGAACTCGACGAGTGGTGGCCTGCCGGACCGCCGACGCGCGTGCCGTGGCCCGATGAACACCTCATCCTGGGTGGCCTCGGCCGCAAGCCATGACCACTCCCTCTACCCGAGCTCGATCCACCGGAGGTGGCATGTCCACAAAGCAACAACCCGGCACCAACAACGACGCGGTACTGGCGACACTGACCGAAGTGCTGCGCTCGACCAGCGTCGACCTCGCCACCGCACACGACGGAGCGCCGTGGGCCTCCAACGCGTTCTTCGTTCAGGACGACAACTTTCGACTACGACTGGTGCTCGAGTCCGGCGGCACCACGCTGCGTCATCTACGCGCCAATCCCCGTATCGGACTGAAGATCGTGCCCTCGGGCCTGCTCCAGCCGTTCGCGCAGGGCGTGGGCACCGTCGAGGTACTCGATCCCGCCGAACTGGACCCCACATTCGACGCCGTGGTCGCGAAAGCGCCTGATCTGGCCCCGTTTCGCGGGGCGCCCATCGATCCGATCGCGGTAACCGTCGAGTGGTGGCGAGTTACCCACGTCGAGCAGGGTTGGCTGCCCGGTCGGGTCGTCCACCGCGAACAGCTCGCGTAAACCGCACGGCGAGCACACCTTTCGCCTACTGTGCCATGGTGATCGACAGCGCTCGAGTTGATCATGAAATCGGCAGTGGCCGTGGCTATCCGATCTCGTTGCGATCGAAAACCATGAGTTCTAGGCTTAGCCGACCAGCCAGACTCGAGCCACCATTGAAGCTCCAGAGAGGTCTCCATGCCCGAACCCACTCCGCAGACCGGCGTACGCGCGCCGGTTGGTGTGGACCCGACGCGAGCGAGCATCGCCCGCGTCTACGACGCCACGCTCGGCGGCAAAGACAACTACGACGTCGACCGTTTCGTCCGGGACAAGGTCGCCGAGATCGCCCCGCGTCAGAGCGACGTGGCCAGGATGAACCGGCGATGGCTACATCGGGTGGTCCGGTACCTGTCGGGAACGGTCGGCATCGACCAGTTCCTCGATATCGGCGCCGGGCTGCCCACCGTCGGGAACACCCACGAGATCGTGCAGCAACAGAATCCGGACGCCAAGGTCGTCTACGTCGACAACGACCCGGTCTGCAACGCACACGGCCGTGTGCTGTTGGAGACCAACGAGAACACGCATTTCGTCCCCGCGGACCTGACGCAGCCCGACACCTTGCTCAGCCACGCCGAAGTGACCAAGCATCTCGACCTGTCACGCCCGATCGGGGTGGTGCTGTGCGGGATCCTGCATCACGTCGATGACGATCTCGACCCCGCGGCGATCATGCAGCGCTACGTCGACCGGCTCGCCCCCGGCTCCTACATCGGCATCACCCACTTCTGGGATCCCGGCGCCGAATCCGACGAAGCACACCAGATGGCACTCGAACTCCAACGCCGTTTCACCGAAATGGGTTTGGGCTCGGGCTGGTACCGCTCGCGCGCGGAGATCACTTCGTTGTTCGGCGACCTGAACATTCTCGAACCAGGTGTCGTCGAACTCGATGACTGGTGGCCGTCGGGGCCGTCGGTCCACCAGCGCAGCACCGACGAACGGCTTATCCTCGGCGGCCTCGGCTACAAGCCGGACAATGCCGGCGGCGACGGCGTTGTCACCCCGCTACACCGCTCGAATTCCACCACGAAATGACCGTTGGACCGGTCCGATTCACGCGCAACCGGCGACGGAGGAAGTACGCATGACCACCACCACGACCACGACGTATGACGATTTCGCCGGCCCGACGGTCCGCGACGACCGATGGCAGTTCCTCGAGGTCCCACTCGGCGGCACCGAGACCTGGACCTACGCCGACCCGACCGCGGAGACCGAGGTGGGCGACGGCGAGGTCTCGGTCACCATCGACGAATTCAGCCGATCCCATTCGCAGGTGCAGATTCTCGACAATCCCAAGCACCTGCTGGTGTCGGTCGAGCAGTTCGACCTCGCCTCGGGCCCGCGCACCTTCTCGGTGGAGATGTCGGCGGAGAACATCGGCGTCAGCGGCCAGGACTACCGCGACGGTTTCGCGGCCTTCAACGTCCTGGACATGTCGAGCGCGCAGGTCTTCGACCTCATCGCGACGAACAAGCACGCCTACGCGATCCACGAGCGGCTGTATGTGCCAGGCGTTGTCAACACCGACCAGGCCTTCACCCACATCGTGCACGCACCACTGACCGCCGTGCGCATCGAGGCGGGCGAGTTCAACCGCTACGAGATCACCATCGATCGCGAAGCGGGCACCGTGCACTGGCGCGTCGACGGCATCCTCGTCTATACCGTGCGCGCGGTGGAGATCCCCGCCACGGTCCAGATCGGTTTCGGCATCATCACGCTGCACCCGATCGAGGGCGGTAAGAGCGTCTCCGTGCGTGGCCAGGGGCTGCACGGGCGTTGGCGCAACTTCACGGTGCGGTAGTTCTTCCCGCACACATTCCACTCCGCACGGGCGGTCTCGGGCTTGCGCCGAGACCGCCCGTGTTGTCGTTTCCGACTTCGCTCGGCACGTGAGGAAGCTCAGGCATCAGCCAGTTATCGACGCGGGTGGCCGGCTCGTCGCACGCCGGAACGCACCGTCGAATCTCGCTGCCGCCGAGAGGCATTCGCGACGAACCAATGCGTTCGCGACCCGATCCTACGAAACACCGATTTGATCCAAAATTAACTCAACGCCTCAAATTCTCGCGTTCTCAGCTATCCGACAGCGCTCCCCGCAATGTGGGGGCGCTGGATCGAAAACCTCGCCCGGAGCGGACATGTCATCGATTTGATCAACTGCCTCACCTGCGATTTTGCCAGCCCACTTCGATGAATTGTGCTCGCGCACACATCAATCGGACGTCACTGCCAGCCTGATTGTGGGGCATTATTTTTCATATTTTGCTCCGGCATCCTTCGGGTAATTTCCGCCGATCCAGGGTAATTGGAGTAGCGTCGTCGGGAGCGGAGCTATGGATTCGGTGTGGGCAGGAGGCGCGTCATGGGTGGCACAGCGGTGTCCGGCCCCACTGATCCGCCGAGTTCGTCGCGCGACCAGCGATTTTCGGTCACCGCAGCACACCGCGCCGCGTTTGCTGTGGCGTCGACTGTCCTACCGCGCTCCGCACGGTGTCCCATGCCTCTCGGTCGCTGAGAGCAGTTGGCGCGCGCGAGGTTTGCTGAGCGATGAGCATCGAGATTCCGTCCGGCCTGCAATGGCTGTCGTATCTTGCCGGTGCGTCGTGGCCGAAGGGTGACGAGGACAAGCTCTTCGCGCTGAATCAGGACTGGGCCGATGCCGCCGAGGCGTTGAAAGCGATCATCGAGCCCCTGCGTACCGCGACCGACACCGCGAAGCAGAACTACAGCGGCAGTGGCGCCGACGAGATGGCCGCCCAATTCGAGCAATTCTTCTCCGGGGACAACTCGGTGGAGAAGATGGTGCAGGGACTCGAAGAAATCGCGGATTCGGTGTTCGACTGCGGGAAGCAGACCGAGTACGCAAAGTTGCAGATCATCATCACCCTGGCGATCATGGCCGCCGAGATCGCATACGCGCTGGCCACCCTGTGGGGGGCGTGGGCGGTGCCGGCCATCGAGGCCGCAGGCGCGGGGATCATGCGCATGATCGCCGCGAAGCTGGCCGGGGCGCTGGCCGCGCGGGCACAGAAGCTGGCCGCGATGCCGCTGTGGAAGTTGACCGGGATCGAGGTGCTCCAGCAAGGCGCGATCGGGTTCGGTGCCGATGCGCTGGCGCAAGGGATCATGCTGGGCGAGGGGCACAGCAAGGGTTTCGACCTCAAGCAGGCGGCCATCATGGGCGCCGTGGGCGGGGTCTCGGGTGGTGTGGCCACGCCGATCGGTCATTTCGGTGGCAAGTATCTGGGGGGCTGGGTCGCCAACCATGGTGGATTGAACTGGTGGAAGGCCGGTTTGGTCGCGATCGGGGCCGGTATCCCCGCGGGTCTTGTCGGTGCGGGAGCGGGCATCGTGGCCTACGGCGCGCTGACCGGCGAGTGGGATGTGGACGGTATCCCCGCGGCGATGCTCGGTGGTATCGGTGGTGGTGTCGTCGGTGGCGTGCACGGGGTGATGGGGCACTATCAAGGCCAGTTCTTCGCGGCCGCGGAGCTCGGCGGCGGCAATCATGTGTCGCCCTCCTTCGGCGGGAACGAGAGGCCACCGTCTTACAGTGACGGGAGCTCGCCGCCGCCCCGCGGCGGCGACGGGGGCTCCGACGTCGTCGGTGGCTTCAACGACGTCAAGGCCGTCCACCCGACCGCGTTCGGCAATACCGACAACGCGCCGCCGGTCAGTGGCAATTCGTCACGCGCACAGGGTAATGGCGGCAACCCGCCGCCCGCCGCGAGCGAGACCTCACGTAACGGCAACCGCAACGGGAACAACGGCGCGAACCGCAACGGCGGCAACGGCGGCAACAGCAGTGTCCGCAACAGCGACAACGGCAGTATCCGCAACAGCGGCAATGTCACCGACAACACCCGCAACGGCGGGAACAACAACGGGAACACCTCGAACAATGGTTCCCACAACGGCAACAACGGCAACAACGGCAACAACGGGAACAACGGGAGTATCCGCAACGGCGACAACAACAATGGGAACGCCCGCAACGGCGGCAGCGTCAGCGACAACAACAGCAACGGCAACACGCCCAACGGCAGCAACGGTAACGTCACGCCCACCGGAAGCAATCGCAACGACTTTCCGAACGGCAATAACGACGGCCCCGCCGCCCATGTCGACCCCGGCAGCCGAAACCCTAACGGCGACCACAGCACCAACCTCGTAGCGAACAACAGGACGGACAACGGACCGCAAGGCGAGGTCCCCACCCGCAACGGCTCCTCCGACGAAACCCAGCTCAACGCCCGGCCCCCCGAGAACGCTCCGGCTTCGCAGTCGCCACCACCCCGCGAATCCGTCGAACCGCGCGCAGACGGAAACCCGAGCACCAGTCTCTCGGGTACCGGCGAGCGCAACGGTCCCCCGCAGAACAACCCTCTGACCCAGCACTCGGACCGCACCGCGAACCCGCCGGCCGCCCAGGCCCGCCCTGCGGACATCCCTCGCGGCACGGACACCCCTGTCCGACCACCGATCTCGTCGGGCCTCGACGGTTCGTCGACGCGACCGACCCAACCACCGGGTGTCTATTCCTCGGTCCCGAAGGCCGCGGACACCGCCAACCCGAGCAACCCGATTCGCAGCGGCATCCAGGACCAGCCGGGCCCCGCATCGGCTGCTGGCAGTAAGAGCTCCTTGCGACCTCAGGTCACCGGCAACGGAACCGATCAGCTGCGCGCCACCCCCGGCGCCGAATCCGTCGACCGAAATCCTCTGCGCGCCAGGGTCGAAAGCGTCCCCGACCAATCGCTGACCCCCTCCGAGACGAACCGGACCGTCACGACGCCTCCGGACCCACAGAGCCACGGTCCGTTCCGCAGTCCCGACGAGTCCGACGTGCGATCCGACTCGTCCGAGGACGCATCGGGCAGCAGCACCGCGCTGCGCCCCGCCGCCGACCAGAATCAGGACCCCTCGCGCACCAGAACCGAAGGCGACAATCGGCCGCCGCGCACCGAGACGACCCCCGACAACCGGGCCGATAATCCGAACCTTCGGTCCCGCAACGAAAAAGACGACGAGAAGAAGGGGCTGGACGGCAGCGGCTCGCGCCGTGGCATCGAGGACGAAAACGGCCCGCGCGCAGGTAAATCCAGCGACGATCCACAGTCGCGAATCGCCGCTGACCGCCGCGATCCGAACCAACGCGCGGCCGAAGACGCCGCCGAACAGCCGCCGAGGGCGGACCGGGACGACGAATTCCCCGACACCACCCGCAAGCGGCGCTTCATCGACGCCGTCACCGGTGAGCACCTCGTCAACGACTGCGGACGACAAGTGTTGCGGCGCTTGGCTTCTGACTTCCCGGACAATTACCGAATCGTTCCACCAAGGGAGCCGGTCGGCCCGCGCGGTATGGAAGCACTCGACTTCGAGACCCGCTCCACCGGGGTACTCCAGCATTTCCCCGACCACGAGGCCGTCGCCGAGTCGCTACGCGAACTGGGCGCAGGGTCGAAGGCGGCGGTCGTCGAAACCTACCGTGGCCCTGCCGGTCGCGATGTCGGCGCACATGCCGTCACGCTGACCGTCCGCGACGATGTCCCTTGGGTCTGGGATCCTGCGACCGGCCGTGAAACCCCGCTTGCATTCCACAATCGCGGCGACGTGAGCACCGTGACCGCCGTGCTCTACAACGCGGACGGCTTCGCCTCCTTCGATAACACCTACGGCCTCGACGGTGTCCGAACCACCGGCAACGTCCGCATCGGCTCGTCCACCGAAAAGGACCCGCCGCACCTTCCCGGAGCTTCGCCACGTGACGAGCCCGCCCCGCCGGACGTCCTGCCCACCGCGAACGGTCGCGGGTTCGACGGTCCACCGAGTCGACGCTGGGACGAGGTCACCGAACTCGGCGCTCGGCCACAGGAAATGACAAAGGCCGCGTTCGGCAAGAGTGCCAGTGACACACACGGTCTCGTAGTCCTCGGCGACGGGTCCGGCCCCAGGTACGTCTGGTCCAGATCCGGTGGACTGACCGATGCCGAGGGACGAGCGGTGCCGAGGTCGATGACCATGGACTCGCTGCTCTCGGACTCGAGAATCACCGATATCCGGGTTCCCGGCACCTCCGATCGGGCGACAACGAGTCGACCGAGCCCGGATGATCACCAGTCCCACAACGACATCCCAGCCGAATCCAAGACGCCGAAGCACGACGCTGAGGTGTATCAACGCCTGGTCACCGCGCAGGAAGGTGCCGAGCAGCACCAGCAGCAGGTGAAGCAGACCATCGAACGCTCCGGCGGCAGCGTCGACGAGGCCAGGCGGGCACTCGAAACGGCCGAGACCACCGGCGACGACTCGCGCATCGCCGAGGCGCGGTCGGTCTACGAACAGGCGGCCGACGATCATCGGCAGACAGTCGAGACGGCCGTGGACCGGCTCATGTCCGATGCCGAGACGGCGGGCACGGACACCTGGAAAGCGTTCCAGGACGGGCGGATCGGCCAGGACGAGGCCTTCCCACTGATGCGAAGGCAGCGGGTGTCTGCCGCGAAGTCGGCGGCCGAGGCACTTTTGGAGCACTACGACATCCAGGCGGGAAAGGACCGGTCCGGTCCGCTGGCGCGGATGAGCGGCGAGGAGTTGGAGCAGCAAATCCTCACCGGGTCGGACAAGGATTCCCGCGCGGCGCAGATCGAGCTGATTCGCCGGGGTACCGGCGGCGAGATCGGCGGTCCCGGCGGCAAGGTGCTGCGCTGGACCCAGCTCACCTCCGAGATCCTGATGCGCCACGGCCCGGTCGAAATGGATACCGGCGAGGGCAAGGAACTGACCGGCATTTCACTGGCGACGCGCACCGTGCTGGACAACGGCATCGCCCACGTGATGACCAGCAGCGATCCGCTCGTGGTCCATATGCAGCACGAATTCGAGAGTCTTGTCGCTGGCGAGCACGGCCTCGGCATCGACGTGTACCACCTGGATTCGGATCAGCCGTTCCCGCAGCGGGAAGACGGTCGCAAAATGATCGTCCTCGGCACCGCCCAGGATTACGGATTCCGCGCGGTCAAAGAGGCGCAGGCGATGGTCGACAAACTGAAGAAGAACGGGATGTCGACCGAGGAACTCACGCAGCTGCGCGCGGATCTGGAGCAGGCGCCCTCGATGCGCGAGTACAAGCAACTGCTCGACGCAGCGGCCGAAAGCCGGGGGCTGGACGACCGTTTCGAGCCGTTCCCCGGCGGGGGCCTGATCATCGACGAGATCGACGCCCAGCTCATCGATGAGCAGACGCACTACGTCCTGTCGCCGGGGAAGTCCGGTCCGGCCGACGAGGCGTTCTCACATCGCGTCCAGCAGATCTGGAGCACCCTGCAGGAGGCCGAGGACCGCGGCGTGCTCGGTCCGGCGGACTTCGGAAAGGATCCCGACAAGCGCGGAATCTTCGACTCGAGGTTGACCCCCGAGGGCCGAGACAAGCTGGCGAACATGCTGGAAACGGACCACATCAGCGACTCGGACGCCGAAGAATACGCGCACGCGGCACAGGCGCAGTGGGGGCCGGAGCGCAATTCCGACTACCACGTCAGCGACGACGGCAAGATCAAGATCATCTCCTCGCAGACCAACGATCAGGTCATGGACGATCCGGAAAAACAGAGCTCGAGCCGGTGGAACGGATTCGCCAAATACCTGGAGGCCAGCAACAGCCTGTCCATCACGGCGGATTCGGAGCATTCGCTGAGCATCACCGGAAAGCAGATCTTCAGCGGCGGCCATTTCGATCACATCACCGGAATGTCTGGCACCCTGCTCACCCCATCGGAGGGCAACCCCCGTGGCGTCGAGGACACGATGCATGCGGAGTACGGAACGGGGCCGATCGCCCACGTGGACCGATTCTTCAAGTCGCAGCTCGAAACCCCGGACGCACGGCATTTCACCTCCGGCGAAGAGAAGTTCGATGCCATGGCCAACGACATCCTCGACACCGCGTTCGTACGGGATTCGGAGACCGGGCAATGGGAGCAGAAGGGTTCGCCGCAGTTGGCCATCGCCATGGACAACGCCGATGTCGCCCGCCTGTCCGACGCGCTCGACAACGCCGCGGCCGGGCGGGGGTTGGAGGTGAAATTCGACAAACTCGATGTCGCATGGGTCGATTCGCATGGAAGTAAGGATCGGGCGAACGACGAAATGCAGAAGATCATCGCGAACGGCGGTGAGATGGGCCGGATCATTCTCGGCAACAAGATGATGGGCAGGGGCGTGGACATCACCCCGTCCAAGGAGGCCATCGAGAACGGCGGTCTGAAGGTCAAGATCAGTGGTGGCCCTGCCTATTCGGAGCGGGTGAACCATCAGGCCGAGACCCGCGCCGCACGCAGCGGCAACCCGAACGGGGACTGGGAGACCGGCGGCACTCCCGGCGAGGCCGTGCACTACGTCTCGCCGGAGGACTATCGCAGCACCGCACCCAACGCGCGGGTCAAGACATTCATCACGCGTTACGAAGACGCGGCGAACGAGCATCGGGAAGCCGCCGAGGCGCACCGGAACGATCGAAGCGAGGACACCGAGGCGAATCTGGAACAGACCAGGGCCGCGCTGAATACGGCGGAGAACGACCTGCGCGACTTCGCTACGCCCATGCAGAAGGCCGCGGTCGAACAGCAACTGCTGGATTCGCGTCGTACCGAGTCGGACCCGGCTCGCGCACCCCCGAGCGAGGACGGCGCCGACACGCAGCGGCCCGTCGTTCCACCACCGAGACCACCCTCGGACTTGGCCGACGATTCGGACACCGACACCATCACCCCCGCGCGTCCGGCCCCGAACACTGACGGCAGTAGCATAATTCGGACGGACCCGCCGCCGGCGACCCAGCAGACCCCCCCACCCATCGAGCGCCCTGGTACCGACCAGCCGGGGTCGCGGCCGTTCGTATTCCAGCCGCGACAAAGCCTCCCGGCGATCCAAACCACGCTCGATGACCCGGAGTTCGAATCATCCGACTCCCCTTCGGGCCAGAGCAACAGCCCGCGCTCGGACGTGGCGCCCGACCTCGGCTCCGACAGCGGCCGAACCGGCGCCACCCCGCCGCCCATCTTCCGCTCGGAGGATTCGCCAGCGACGAACAGCAGGCCGCACTCCGAACACTTACCCTCGAATCCGCTTGCCACCCAACATTTCAACCCGATCCAGCCCGGACAGACCGAGGCTGGCCCTTCGACTTCGGCGCGATACCAGTACGACACCCCGACGTTCGACGGCTCGACGCCGCCACCCGCGAAGCAGCCACCTCAGCAAACTCGGCAAGCCGAAACAGCGCGCGAATTCCCCGCGACGTTGGCGCCGTACGAACGGCAGAGGTCGGGATCCGCGATCGGGCGGATCTTCCAGGGGCTGAACCGCCCGGTGCAGAGCGTCATGGTCGACGGCGAACGTATCTCCGTGCGGAAGGAGCAGTGGCATGACAACAGGCTCATGACCAATCCCTACCTACAACTGACCGAAGAGTCGAACGAACGCAACCTCTGGGTCCGCCCCGAAGCCCGCATAGCGACGATGCCGGGCCATACGGTGGGCCGGTTCGGCGGTTGGCTTTCGATGCATTGGCTGCTGCGCGAAACCCAGGGCCAGGGCGAATTCAGCTACACGACACTGTCATCCAGGCAGCGCCAAGCGGCGATCAACGTAATCGCCGGTCTGCGCGCGGGCAGCCAGGACCAGACCTGGGCCCAGTGGATCCGCTGGGCGGAACTGAGCTTGGGCGAGGGCAATGTCCGCCACGAAACAATGCCCTCGACGTTTCAGCCGACGCGTGATATACCGGCCGACGCACGAGTGTGGATGCTGAGTTCCGATGGTTCCCAATCGTTGGCGGTGGAACGCATCGGCAACAGCGGAGAGTTCCGTCTCTACGAGCCCGACACCGGTCGATTCGAGCAGGTGGACTTCTCGGTACTGGACATTGTGGTGCGCGGCCACAACATCTCCGATCTGGTGATCGCCGAGAACGGAGACCGCCCCTCGGGACCGGTCGAAACCCCGATGGCCGAGGCCGTGGCCGGCGCGCGCGAACAGCTACCGACCTACGGCGAGACGGGCGAACGCGTGCCCGAATACCCGCCGCTGCCGGATGTGCCCGAATACACCATCCCGCAGGACCCCGCCGCATTGTGGGGCGGAGTCAATTGCGCCGTCGTAGCGCTGCGACAGCTGTCCGTGTTCACCGGACGCACACAGCCGCAGGTTCCCGGATCACTCGCAGGTATCACCGGGATGCCCGCGGACATGTTGGCGGACAAGGCGGGCGCACCGCTGCGACAGTTCCGCGACCACAACGACATCGCCGAGCAACTCACCACACTCGGACCCGGTGCGGTCGCCATGGTGGCCGACGAATACCGGAATTACACCGACACCAACGGCATTGGCGCACACGCGTATCTGCTGCGCGTGGACGAGGACGGTTCTGTCACGGTCCACGATTCGTCCGACCCCGATACCAGGGTCTTCCCGCCGCACATCCCACGCGAACTAGCGGGAACCCACGCCGTGCTCTACGACGCCGAGGGCACGCCGGCACTCGTCGTCCCGGCCCAACCAGGTGACCTACCCGCGAACACCAGGATCGGTGCACCACCGACCCCGGCCACCTCCGGTGGACTCGACGCGACAATGCCGATCGCGCAGGACGCGACCTCGCCGCACACGGTGGTCCAGCCAACGGGCGACGACAATCACCACACCCAGCAGCCGACGGGCCGGGAACTGACGGACGGTGAAGAACGGTTGCTGTTCGAACTCAGCACCGAGAGAATGGTCGTCGAGAATGTCATCGACGAGACGCGCGCCGACGCCGCCGACGCCGCCATGGAATTCGCGAAACGTGTAAGACCGGATCTGTACGACGATCTCGTCACCGCGGCGGAAGTACTCCGCACCACCCCCGCACTCGCCGTGCGGTGGCAGAGCGACGTCGACCGCGACAGCAACGACGACGTCGACATACGAGAGTTCGCCAAAGAAACGAAACTGTGGACGATCCAAGACGAACGAAAACAAGAACTCGGATTCAACGACTTCGACCGCCCATCGGAAGAAACCAAAAGAGAGATCGAGGAAGCCGCTCGCGCTGCGTTCCCCGAAATCGGAGAACTCACCCAGAAACAACAGGAAGCACTACACGAATACGCGCACATCTGGGACGATTTCCACGCTGCGGAGACACAGCCGGACGGAACAAAACTCGCCAGGAAATATTGGCCAGAACTACGGAACCATCACGACGGACCAGTACACCCCATCGGACACCTCGACCACCGAGGCATACGAGTATTCGATTCCCAAAAAGAAGGCACAAACTACGGTGAGGCCCTACTCAACCGCTGGGGCAAACTGGACAAATTACAATCAAGCGCAGTACTCGCATACTCCCACTCGAGCGTCTACAACAGTCTGCTACGGGCCGGTAGAGACCACTACCAAACAACTCTCGACAACCAACACAAGAACCAACAGCGCCATGAACTACTGACAAAACTACTAGCACACAACGACGACGATTCGGATTCGGATTCCGACGCGGATGCGGATCTGTTCTTCTCATTCCTCCGAGAAGACCCCTCACTCGAGAAACTCCGACCCTATTACGACCGAGGGGAATCCGCGCTTTACACGTTGATCCAAGATCCGGTTCGCGCGCAGGATACCTGGCTTGCACTCGGCGCCATTTTCGAAAAAGAAAACCCGAGCCAGGCCCTGGAAACGATCAACCGTGACGCCGATTACTACACGAAAAACGTGCTGTTCCATTTCGACCACCACTACGGCACGACACCGAGCGCCGACGTCGTCGAGCACGGGATCGAACAACTCGACCAGGTAACCGGGCAACCGCTACCGAACACCGAACCGATCCAGGTCGTGCGCGGCGTGCACACCGTCGATTTCATGCGCGCCCGAGACGGAGAGCCCCTGGGAAACCGCGACCCTCGGCTACTCGAAGGCACCGTGCAACGCGAGCCCGGCTACATGTCCACCTCGATCAGACCCGACATGATCGTCATCCACGGCGAACCCTTCGAATACAAAATGAAGTTCGTCGTCCCACCCGCCACCAACGCCTTCTGGCTCGGACCCAACGCCGGCTTCGAAGGCGAACTCCTCCTCACCAGCAATACCCCCTACCGCATCACCACCGTCACCGTCGACGACACCACCGGCGAAACCACCCTCAACGCGGAAATCCTCCCCCCCACCCACGACCAAACCACACCAGGTGCAGAACACGTTCCCCGAGCCACGGCGGGCCCCTCCACCCAGCCGACTCACGACATCACACCCCAACCACCCACCACCAGCAGCGCGACCACCGACCCGCAACGCCCGGCCTCCCACACCGACGGCAGCGCGCCCCTGGAGGGCCAACAAAACACCACCACGCTCACCCAGCCCCGCCCCGAATTCACCCCACCCACACTCCTACAACCAGGCCACGGCACACCGACAACCGCGATCACACGCCAAACCCCCGACCATGACGGATCACACACCCACCCCGCCGCACTCACCACCACCGATCACCCAACCCACACAGACACACCGCACACCGACAACAGCAGCGCGCAGCGACTAGCCGAAATACTGACCCGCGCAGAACAACCCACCCACACCCCCGACACCGCAATGCAGAACAGGGTCAACTGCGCCGTCGCAGCCCTGCAACAACTGTCGGTGTTCACTGGACGCCCACGCCCTCAAGTACCCGAATCACTCGCCGGAATCAACGGCATCCCCGCAAATGCGTTGGCCGACAACGCGGGCGCGCCGCTGCGCCAGTTCCGCGACCACCATGACGTCGCTACGCAACTGACCGCGCTCGGGCCGGGTGCGGTCGCCCTGGTAGCGGACGACTACCGGAACTACACCGACGCCAACGGCGTCGGCGCACACGCATATCTGCTCCGCGTCGGCGAAGACAACACCCTCACCGTCCACGATCCCTCCGACCCCGAAACCCGAGTCTTCCCACCGCGAGTCCCCCGCGAGCTGGCGGGAACACACGCGGTGCTCTACGACGCCGAGGGCGCACCGGCACTCCTCGTGCCCACGAGCTCTGACGAACTGCCCGCGACGACCAGGATCGGCAATCGTCCGCTGAGTGACCCGGTCAAAAACTTCGGTGCCCATCGGCGCGGAGCCGAGGACCTGATCCATGTCATGCCGATTCCGCAGCCAACGATCGAATGGCTACGCGGTCACCTCGTCCACGCAGTGGAGACCAGGGCGGGCAAATCCGAGGCGGAGCAATGGGTTCAGGAAGTCCGCGCGGCCGCTCCGGCGGCGACCGTCGCCGACTTCCACGAGGCGATGGACACCTTGGGGGTCGAGCAGGAATTCAAGGACGAAGTCGACCGGATCATTTCCCCCGGCCTGATCACCGCGGGGGTCGATCGCGCACGTCAGGCAGTCGGCCTCGGTAGCAACCGCGAGGGCGCCCCGGACGCGGAATTCCGCGCCGCCGTCGAACGGAAGCTGACCTCCCGACTGACCACCGCGGAGATCTACCGCCTACTCAGCGAATCGGGCATGCCCCTGAGCGTGGATTACAAAGGAAAGCCGTATCCGGTGTTCCTTCGCCTGAAACTGCGTGCGCGCGAGAATTCGCGGCCGAGCGAGAGCCCCGCGGTGAGCACCCAGCGGTGGACCTACGGCTTCTCCGAGTTCAGCGACTCCTCGGGCAGCCACGACATGCGCTCGGCGGGACTGTCCTACACCCACCTGTGGGAGGTACTCAGCCGCAAGTTCCTCAGCTGGGGCCTGACACCGCAGTTCCACGCCACCCACAACGAATTGTCCACGGGCGCATCGATCTTCTCGACCATCCAGTCGGTCATCAAGAAGCGCAGCACCCAGCCCGAGGCCGTACCGCACGACTACGAGATGCAGTGGGAGATGCGGCTCAACGACGACGGTATAGCCGGCGTGCTGTCGCCGGACCTGCCGACGGCCGAGGGCTGGATGCCCATTACTCAGCCGGCACCCGACGACCTGGTGGCCTGGTTCCCGAAATACCTGGATGAAAGTACGGGAATCCCGGAGGTCGATCCGGCGAAAAGCGCCACCATCCCGCCGCCCTTCCATCGACCCATGAAGGAAGTGGCGTCCGGCACCGCGCAGCACACTGACACCGAAGGCGAGGGCTCCACCAGCACGGAGCCGCGATTCGTCGAGGACAAGGACACCATCTCCATCGAGCAGTTCCCCTTCTACGGACCGCTCGATTTCCCACATCACGACCGGCTCTTCGCCGATGTGATGGCGTCGTTCCCGGATCAGATCAAGCGCGTGTCCCACAGCTCGGCGAGCGCGCTGCGTGAGTTCTTCGGCGACAACTTCCGCGGCAACATCCCGATGATGCACGGCGGCTCGGCACAGTCCTCGACCCTGTACACCGCCTCCGGCACCCCGCTCGGGTACTTCGACGTGGAGATCGCCGACTTCCACGGCGGGCAAACCCTCACCGGGCCGACCACAACACCGAAAGCCACCCGGCTGGAATACAACGTGCTGCGGGCGCTGCGCACGCAGGCCAAGTCGGTGATCTCCAACGCGCTGGGCGCCTCCCTTTCGCTGTCGTTCGGCCTCGGCAAAGGCAGGAAAACCGAGAACGCCAGATACGCGGGAATCGGAGCGAACCTCAGGCCCATCGAAGTCGGCGCCCGACATGAGAACAGTCATTCACTGACCTACGGCGGCAGGGCGTACACCTCGCGCGCGCTGCGCCTGGTGTATGCCCTGCTGCATACGACACCCGAGATGGAGATTCGGGTCACATTCGTCCAGCCCGACGGTCCTGTCATCCAACCGAAGCCCGGCACGCCGCTGGCTCCGGCCCAAGCGAACACCGAGAACACCCCGAACCCCGCGAACCCCGAAAGCACCCCGAACGACGGGCAGCCGGGGAAGCGCTACCCGATCAACATGCTGGTGCCGTCGATGGAGGCCCTCGGTCACCGGCCGAGGGACACCGAACCCCGGTACCTACCCGGCGACCTGCTGCACTTGCAACAGCTCGGATTGCTGACCACCCCGCTCCAGGTCAAGATGCCGGGGGAAGTCTTCGACGGGATCGGAACGTTCCTGTCCGACAAGGGCTTCCTGGCACCCGACAGCGAGAAGTCGAACATCCTCGAGCAGGATTCCACCAAGAACCAGCGCCTGGACAACGCACGCAAGCTGTCGCAAATCCAGGCAAGGATGACCCGCCTAGGGACGGCGGACGAGATGCTCCAGGGTGGCGCCCGCACCGTGTTCGAGAAGTCCACGGGGGTCGACACCGAGCGCATCACCGTCACCATCAAGGCCGCACGCGATTACGCGACCGACGACGGGCGCTACGACCCGGAGAGCGATCCGAACCAGGGCGTCACGCACGACTGGACGACGCATTACGTCCAAACGATGAACTACACCGGCATCACGCTGTCGAGCGGGGAGCAGTCCGAAAATACGCCGTTCGCATGGGATCTCGGCGCCAGCGCCGTCGTGAGCAACCTGTTCGACAGCGAGGAAAGCGCGGGCCTGTTCAGCCTCGGCGGCTCCTACGAGCGTACCGGCGGCACTTCGAAGACCGTCCAGAGCGACCACAACCACTCCGAAGAGAACTACACCTTCAGCGTGGGGCCCAATGACGAAGATCCCGGCCTCCAGATCTTCGGCATACCCACCCGCTACTACGTGGAGATCGCCTACAGTCACGGCTCCGGCCCGGCCCCGATCGAGGGTAAGGGCAGCTACCACCTGGCCGTGCCGACGTACCTGACCACCAAAACCCCCAATTCCGAGCGCATGGTCGAACCGAGTATCCGGGACGATCACGATTCCAAGGGCGCGCTACCCGACGAGTTCACCGAACGCCTCGGCCTCGCCGCGAAAACCTCGATCGAAGACGGTGTCGGCAGGCTCCCGCTGTCCGCCGTCATCGCGGGCCACTCGGTCGGCGAGGTACTCCAGGAGGCCACGCTCGGTCTCATCGGCGATATCGAGCGCGATGCCGCGACCGAGGCCAGGGAACTGCCGGAGGGGAGCATCCCCGGCGAGTTCCCGCACATTCCGAACGACACCCTCCCGTTCCATCGGCAAGAGGTCGAAGAGCAGGACGCTGCTTCGGGATGGCGCCTCGGCGCATTGCTGCCGAACACGAACCCCTTCCGCACGGCGATCGATTCGTGGTTCCGGTCGGGCACCCCACCGACGGAGGAACACGAACTCTCCGTCCGCGACCCATCCGACACGAACGATCCGGCGACCACGGTCGCCACGCGCACGGCGACCACGGCTACCGAGACCGAACCGACCGACCTCACCGAGGTCGACATCACCGACATCCCCCGGCACGAGGAATCGTCGGCTGTGCCGCCCGCGACGACACCCGACGACCTACCGAAGCCGCCCGGCGCCTGGCGCGAAGAAGACGACGTACTCTCGACCGACGACGGCCCGACAGTGTCCTGGTCGGACGTCGGCAACTGGACATGGGGCAAGGTCGCGGGGGCCGGAAAGTGGATTTGGCGCAACGCTTTCGGCGATCCGGTGCTGCACCCCACGTCCTCGGTCCGATCGACCGTGCACACCGCGCTTTCGCCGCATCACACGACCTCCTTCGCGCCGCTGATCTTCCGCGACTCCTACAAGTTCGAGAGTGAGATCCCCGGCGGCGTGGCCGGAACGGATTACAGCGTCGACATCCGCGGCTACCTCGACAACATCAAGCCGCTCGCACCGGTTTCGGTCGACACCGAGCACTGGCTGGAGGGCACCAACACCACCGCACGCACCGTGACCGTCGAACGCGGCAATCAGGGTGGCGTCACCGGCCAGGGCACCACCCTGCTCGGGACCTTCGGCAAGGAGTCCGACCACAGCATCCGGCCCAGCGGCGGCTGGCAAGGCCACGACTCCACCAGCAAGCACGTCACCGCCGCAGACGGCACCGACACCATGCGGGTCACCTCTGATTACGGCGGCGACACGTATCGATTCGTCGCGGACGGACACTATGCGATCACCGTCAAAGTCGGCCTGCGCAATTACCTCACCGGCCTCCTCAACGGCAAGCCCTACGGCACCCGCACCCGCATCGTCGACGCACCCCAGCGGCTCGAGTTCTTGCTGACCGACAACGACTTGCGAAACAACCCCGAGTTCGTGCAGCTTCTCCGGCAGGACGCCAAGGCACGCGGCGAGAAGCTGATCATGGACGGGCGGGATACGGCACTGGAGAAGGCCGACGGCTCGTGGGCCACGCCTGAGCCTCGCCTGCTCCCCGACGCGTACGTTGGTAAACGCACCGACGATCCCGACACGGCCAAGGGCCTGCTGTCCTTCGGCGCGGTCACCGAGGTCATCTTCGACGACGGTCGAGGTGCCCTGGAGAACACCGCGACGAATCTGGTGGAGAAGCTTTCGCCCGGCGCGACGATCGTCGGCTCGACCAACTACCACCCCGGTGTCGCGCCGCTGATCAACGAGCACACCACCAGTTTCGGCGTGCGCAACCTCGCCAACGCGGGGTCCGAGGGCAATCACTCGTTCCACTTCGTCGACCGGACCGGATTCGTCCCTCGCCTGGTCGGCGTCACGTTCACCTCCCGTCCGCAGCGGGACGAGGACATGCCCGACGGTCAGACCCTGGCCACGTTGGAAGGTCGGCAGGTCCCCACCACCGCCGCGCTGGACAACGTTCACCGGCACATCCGCCCCGACGGCAACGCCCTGCTCGAACCCGGCGCGACGAGCGTCGGCACCAGCCGCGCCAAAGGCAATCAGCTCAGCTTCACCATGGGTGCCCAGGAGAACCGCCATCGCCCCTCCGGCACCCTCGCCGTCGGGCGGACCGGTGAGCACAGCGAGGTCCAGAACTCCACCCGCGACCTGAGCGCATGGCAGCGCAGCAACGCCCGCCAGTACCAATTCGATGTCCCCACCGAGTACAGCGTCACGGTCGACTGGCGGCCGATGACCGAGACAATGTCGGCCTATCTCGTCGACAAGGCAGGCGACGCCCTGATCATGGGCGGGCAGTGGATGGGCGTCACCCAGGGGTTGCCGCTCGAGGAGTTGCCGCCCCCCGGCAAGTCCGAATCCGACACCGTGAAGGCTACTTCCCATGTGCGCCTCCATGTTTCGGATACCAAGCCGATTCCGAAGGCCGGGGATGCCACGGCGACCGAGGTCCCGCGCACCATGCCGCAGATCTTCGGATTCGATCCGTCCGCGCGCGAGCTGCGTCCCGCGCGGATCCGCGATACCGGCCGGGAGGCGAGCGACGTCGACCTGGAAGCGAACACCCACATCGAGTCGGCCGACGATGTGCCCTCGGACGTGCGCGAGCTGCTGTCGGTAGACCCCTGGGTACCCAAGAACCCCTTCGACATCCGCGAATTCGCCTCCTCGCAGCAACTCGCCGACGCGCTGCTCGCCGTCGATCCCTCGCTGGAGACCAACGACAACACCCGCTCGGCCGAGGCCATGTACAACCGCCTGGTCACGCTCGCCGCGAGCGGCCGGCTGACTTACCTGGGGCCCGAGTCGACCGCGCCGTTCCTCAATGTCGAACCGTCCGACACCGTGCCAACCCCACAGCAGCACGCCGAGAACGTCACGATCAACGGCACCAACATCAAGGTCAGTTTGTACTCGCCGCGCTCCGAGGACGCCAACAAAGACATCGCCATCGACCGCTTCGAATTCTCCAACGACAGCATGAGTTCCACGGAGAGCAAGAGCACGACGGTCGCCCCGACTTTCTCCTACAGTGGCCCGTTCGACTCGGAAGGCAACGATCGCTTGGGCTTCACCGGTCTGCCCATCGGCGGCCAGACCGAGAACAAGGGCGGAAGCGGCGGCATCGGCAGCGTCCGACGCAACCTCTGGCGCACCAACGTGCCGACCGACGGGCACCGCCTGCGCACGGTCGCCCTGATCGAGGTCCGAGGGCCGAAGGGGACCGTGTGGGTCACCGGTGACATGGTCCTGCGCACCACCGAGACGCCGCCGGAGAGTGCGAACGTCGCGAAACCCGCGGTGCCGCCGAAGGAGCAGACGCCGAAGGAAACCGAGCCGGAGCCGAAGAAGACCGAGCCCGAGGACTCGGACAAAGACGCCGAAGCCAAAGCCAAGGCTGCGGCCGACGCGAAGGCGAAGGCGGACGAGGACGCCAAGGCTGCGGCCGACGCCAAGACCAAGGCGGAGGCAGCCGCCAAAGCCGCCGAAGCCAAGACCGACGCACAGGACAAAGCCGACGCCGAGGCACGGGAGCGAGCCGCCACGGCCGAGGCCGAGGAAAAAGCCAAGGCGGCCAAAGAGAAAGCCGATGCCGAGGCTGCTGCCCGTACGAAGGCGGCGGCCCAAGCAAAGGCCCAAGAAGAGGTCCCGAACACCGGCAAGGGGGTGGAGTCCAATACGCCTCCGTCGGCGGACGGAGTGCGTTCTCGCGGTGCGCGATCGAGCACGGTGGGACAAATCACCGCACCGACGGGCCATGTGTGGGAGTCGATGCCCGCGGATGGGGACTGCTTCTTCTACACCCTCGAACGCGTGATCTACCACGACGGTCCACCCACCACCAGAGCACAGCTCGACCAACGGATCCGGGGCCTGCGCGCGGACGTTGCCCAACAGCTACGCGCCGATTCCGACAACTACTTCGGTGCCTTCCAGGCTGTCCTGTCCGCCGCGGAGGTACCCGGCGCCACCGACCTCGAACCGGCGGAACGACAGGAACTGCTCCGGGCGCGAGACAATCTCCAGCTCCGGGACCGTTTCAACGACCAGATCGAGGCGATCAAGACTCAGGGAGTGTGGCGTAACGCCGTCAGTCACCTCGTCCCGCAAGCCGCCGCCGCTGTCCTGGCCCGCGGTGGTCTTACTCTGCGCGTGCAGAACCAGGAACTCCTGGCAACAGGTGGATGGACCTTCGGTGAAGACACCACCGCCATACCGGATGCGACGGTCCTGGTGTCCGGCAGCCACTACTACCTCGCCGTGCCCACCCCCGGCTTTGTTCCCCAGCCGTCCACGGGCGCCCAGCAGTCGGCTCCCGCGCCGATCAGCACCGATCCGAACACCCGAACTCTCGACCCGGACGGCACCTTCGAGGACAACGCCGTCGACTCGAACACCGAGATCATCCCCCCACCTCCATCCCCCACTGGCACCGTGATTTACAACCCCCTGCCCGGGGACGGCACAGCGGTCCTGTCCGACGACGAATCGGTCTACAGCACCGAGGCGGACGTCCCCTTCACACAGCTCGAGTCCACCACGCCTGCCGAGAAACAGACCCCCGACACCCAGACAGGCGAAGCCAGCAAATCGCCTCCACCACAGCAAGAATCGGCTCCGGCCCGGGAGAAACCGCGCGATCCTGCCTCGCCCGTCGACCCGTCGTATGTCACGACGACTTCCACGCAGTTCGAGCCGACAGACGGAGAAACTTACTTCGGCGAGAACCTACTGCAACAGCTGGGCGCCGATGCCTACGGCATCGCACCGGTGCCACGCGCGAATGTCCCCCTGCTCGACGGCGACGAAGACACTGTGCTGCGCACCCTGTTCGACCAACCCGACGACCAGGATCCGTTGGCGAAAACCGTTACACCGCAGCCGACTCCCGAGGACGCCTCTCGGGACGAATCCGCACCAACCGACACCGAGTCCGAGGGCAAAGATGCCGAAGCAACCGAACACGACGACACCCCGATTGCCGAACTGCCGACCCCCGAGCACTTCGACCAGTTCGACGAATTCTCCGACGACGAGTCTCTCCCGGCGAAGACGAGCACACCACCGGCATTCGAGAGCAGCGAGTCCGCTCGTCCGCAGGGTGAGATCGCCGAGCCGACAGCGCGGGAACCAGCGCTCGACGACGACCCGTCCAAGCAGCAGCACGACAACACGGTGCCCCCGAGGATCCGCGCCGCTCGGTCCCCCGAACCCATTCGACTCGCCACGATTCCCGAAGAGGAGGAACAGGATTCGTCCGATGGCGGCGAGGACCATACACAGCACGAGCCGAAGTCCGACAACGAGATCCACGACCCGACATCACTGGCAGCCCTGCCACCCGAACAGCACCAGATCACCGAACCCCAGCTACCCACGCACACGACCATCGGATCGGCATTCCGCCCACTCAGGCTGCAAGACATCCGATCCGTGCTCCGCATGGACGACGACGAGGAGTCGGTCGGCACGCCCGACTCCGACGACCAGGTGCCCCAAACCCCCACCCACGAAACGGTATTCGAACCCACCACACCCAGCGACCGTCCGAGTTCACTGCCACCCGAGAACCGAGCCGGCACCACGATCCCGCAGGAACCGACTCGGCAGCCACGATCTTCGCGCTCCGACGAGGAACTCGACCGCACCCCGCCCCAGCCGATCGAACGTCGCGATCAACGCTCGAGTTCGGTCACCGAACCGGGATCGGTCCCC
This sequence comes from Nocardia callitridis, assembly GCF_039543305.1. Lineage (NCBI taxonomy): Bacteria > Bacillati > Actinomycetota > Actinomycetes > Mycobacteriales > Nocardiaceae > Nocardia > Nocardia callitridis. The sequence goes on from NZ_BAABJM010000005.1 coordinate 231,457, forward strand.
CGACCTCTCACCGGAGCCTCGCAGAGCACCGACCCTCGCCTGTTCACCCAGGCAGGTCCACTGCCCACCACGTCGAAATCGCTCGAAAACCTCGTTTTGCCCAAGGATTTCGCAAGCACGGCGAAGATCACCTCCACCGAGGCGCAGACCTACACACAGCTCGAGGACAACACACCCGCCGAGGACGCCGCGCTCCCGAAGGACTCCACAACCTCCGAAGAGATCCCGTCGACCAAGCACGTGACACCCTCCGAGGAAATCAAGGCACCGCAGGGCCTCGAGACACCCGAGAGCATCGCGTCGTCCAAGGGCGTCACACCGACCGAGAATGTCACCTCCTCCAAAGACGTCGAGCCGTCCGAAGTCGTCGAGACACCTACCGAGAACGCACCGGTATCTCGGGAAACGCAGGACAGGATCCGGACGCGGCCCGCAACCGACGGCAGCACTACGACACCCACCCCCGCCGCAGCGCATACCGACACCCCATCCACCCGAGACACCCACGGGACCTGGAACCGCCTGCGGCGCTTCGCTACCCGAATTCACACCACATCGAACCGAACCACCGACACCGCCACACCCGGCACATCCGAAACCACCCAACGCCGCCACTTCCGCGACGTGTTCCGGCGTCCCCTCGACCGACTCACCCGCCGGACGACATCAACCACGACCACGAAAACTGCTGGCGGCGACGGCACCACCGCCCACACGACGGTCACGAACCGCCACACCACGACCTCCACACCGCCACCGACCTCGATGCCGACCCGCGACGACGACACGAACACAACGCGCACGAACCGTCCCGGCACGACCACCATGGACGAACAGACAGCTACCGACTGCGTCGTCGACACCCTCACCGAAATCCGGAACGACCTCGGCGACAACGGGATCCGCATACCCCGACACACCGCACCGCTGCCCGGCCGTACCCGACGCGAACTCGAACGGTTCGCACGCGGAAGACTCCACGGATACCCCGACGACACCGCGATCGCCCGCAACCTCCAGATTCACGGGCCCGGCGCACAAGCGCTCGTCATCGCCGTCCACACCACCCCCACCGCGAACGGCATCGGCGCACACGCCTACCGAATGATCAACGACCGTGGTGTCATCCGCGTCCGCGATACCGCCGACCGGACGCACACATGGCCGGGACAACAGCACCCGGCCAGTGTCCACGCCGTCCTGTACACCCCCCGAGGCACGACGATCCGCCCGCTACTCCCACGCGGCACCGTCGTCCCCGCATTCCCCTCCGACATCCGCATCGGCGCACCCCAAGACCGACCCAGTGGCACCGGGGGCACCACCACCACCGGCCACGGCCGAGGCGCCACAGCCGCTGTCCCCCACCACGACAACACATCCCGCCCTATCGGCCGACGAGACAGCGGTACCGAATTCGACGGCAGCGCACGCAACACCACCGCCACCCGAGGACGCACCCGCCACCGCCTCCACAACTTCGTCTCCCGGCTCCGCAGCCGCGAGACCCACTCCGCCGACAGGACCACCGAGGCAGCATCATCCGTCGAGGCACAACGCAGCCGAACCCATAGCCGAACAGGCTCCGCTTTCCGCAGCATTCGCACCCTCTTCGAACGCAATCGCGAACCGCGCGTCGACACATCGGCCGTTGCCACCCTCACCGCACGACGTGTCGGTGACACCACCGTGCAGCCCGACGGAACCACCTCGCACACAACGCAACCCACCACCCGTACCCGGACGACCTCGCTCGCCGACACACCGGATGCGAACCCTGTGACAGGACGCTCGACCACTCCGCGTGAGACACCAGCACCAGCCGACCGTCCGGTCACCGATGCCGAGGACGCACCGACACAGCACGCCCCCAACGGGATACGGGACCTGACTCCGGACGAGAGTCACGCGCTACGCGCGTACGCCCAGTTCATGCGAATCCCGCTGGCCCGGTTCTCGGTCAGGGGAATCGACCGCGAAGACATCTTCCACCTCGCCGAACAGACCAGGCCACAGCTACTCGACGACCTCGCTGCCGCGGCCGAAGCACTCGGCACGACCCCCATGACCGCGGTGAGTTGGCAAGGCGAGGCCGATGCCTGGGAAAAGAGCATCTACGACATCGCACGCGAGGAAAGCCGTCCCACCGACGACTTCGTGGACGACTTCGCCGCGTTCCGTACCGGCGACGCCACCGACGACTTCGCCGCGTTCCATACCCGCGACGCCACCGACGACTTCACCGGGTCGCGCACCGGCGACTCGGAGGCAGCGACATCCCACGAGCCCTCCGAAATCGAGGCCCCACCCGCCGAAGAAGCCACGACACGCCCGCCGACACCGCAATTTCGAGAACTCACACCCGCGCAAACCGCTGCGCTACGAGAATTCGTCACGATCACCAGGGCGATAGGTTCCGCGGAGGTCGACGACGCTCTCGGAGTGGCCCAGCAATTGCGGCCGGAGTTGCGCGACACGTTCCAGAGTGCGGCCACGGCGCTGCGCATACACCCCGAACTGGCAATAAGACGCCAGCTCGAGGCCGAGGATCGCCAGGACACCGAACCCGGAATCCGGGTCGAGGACATCAGCCGTCAGATCATCATCGACCAGGAACTCGAACAGGCCGCGAGGTCCGCAGCAACCTGGGAACCCTTGCCCTCCAACGGAAATCACCTCCTCGATGTGCTCGCACAGTCCGCCGGGTACCCGACACCGGCCACGCTGCGCGCCACGGTCACCGAGCGCCTGCGCGCCCATCTCGAGGACTATGTCGACCTGCTGCCCGCCTTCACCCCCGACGGACTGAAAGAACTGAAGGTCGAGAAACTCCGCATCGCCCGCATGGACACCGAACTCAGCGGCGAGCGATGGCGTCGAATCCGCATGCGCTCCGAGCTCTTCCGGCGAGGCGAACTCGGCCGCGACGATCCGCTACCCAGGAGCGCCGAGGAAGTCGCGGCCGAAACCCTCCGCCGCGAGCAATTCGAAGAATCGATGCGCCGATTCGGCGAAACCATTCGCAGGCGCGCCCGCGACCGGCTCAGCTATCTACTCGACACCCTCGCCGATCCGAACCTGCCCACCGACCACCTCATGAGCGCCGACCTGCTGCCGATCGTCGCCCGCGAACTCGAACTCAATGTTGTCGTGCTGCGCCAGGACGCGCCCCGCGACATCTACCAGCACGGCCCCTCCGGCGCACCGTTCACCCTGCTGTACGCCTCCGCCGAACACCCGGAAAACCTGCACATCGCCACATCCGCCGATGGCGCACCACGGCGCCTACACCCCGACGACCTGCACATCCCGGCCGCGTTCACACCACCCCCTGGGCACGAGCCGCGACCGAACACACCAACCACCACCGATCGCGACACCGGGCACCTCGACGACAGCGGCACCCGAATCTTCGACTCCGACGAGGCGGGCCTGAACTACGGCGAAACCGTGCTCGACCAATGGCACCAGCTGCCCCCGCAGCAGCAGCACGCGGCGTGGGCCTACCACGCCTTCGTGCTCCAGAACAACCTGCTGCGCGAAGGCCCCCACCAAACCCGAGCCACCATCGACCGGGGGCGCGACGCCGCCGAACATTTCACGCTCCTGACCGAGCTCACCGGACACCGTGAACCCACCTTCGCCGAGCTGACCCAGCACTACCGAGCCGGGCAGGCGCACGTCCACGACGTCATCGCCGACCCGTATCGCGCGAACACGACCTGGTGGCTGCTCCACGCGATGCACTCCAGGAACGAGCCGGAAGCGACATTCGAGCAGCTGGCCGCCGACAACGCCTTCTACCACCAAACGCTGCAACCGTTCTTCCACCGTTATTTCGGCACCACACCCAGCATCGAGGTGCTCGCACACGCGGTAGACACCCTTGATCAGGCCACCCGCCCACTCCCCAACGCCGAACCCCTTCGCGTCGTGCGTGGTCTCACGAGCATCAGCTTCATGCGCGATCGCGACGGAAACTTCGTCAGTTCCTTCCACGACCCGGTAGGCCTCGTCGGCACCGTGCAACAGGAGCCCGGCTATCTCTCCACCTCGGCCGGTCACCACCTTCCCACCATGCCCGACAGCCGCCGATTCGACTACCGACTCAACCTCACCGTCCCGCCCGGCGCCCCTGGCCTCTGGATCGGACAGCGCAGCGGGGTACCCGGCGACAACGAACTCCTGCTGGCCCGCGACACCCGCTACCGCATCACCGGAGCAACCAGGAACGAAGCCGACGACATCACCATCTTCGACGCGGAAGTTCTACTGCCGGAAACCAGCACGAGCGGCGAGGGCACGGCCCACACAGCGGTCACACACCAACCGGACCCGAGCGCACGCCACGAGCAGCCCGGTACCGACTGCGTCATCGACACACTCACCGACATCCGAAACGACCTCGGCAACACCAGAATCCAAGTTCCACAACACCCTTCGCCCCTGCCAGGCCACACCCGAGACGAACTCGAACAAGCCGCGGGCGAGACACTCCACGGATACCCCGACGACAGCGCGATCGTTTCGATCCTGCGCACCCAGGGCCCCGGCGCGCAAGCACTCGTCGTCGCCGCACACGCCACCCCCACCGCGAACGGCATCGGCGCACACGCCTACCGAATGATCAACGACGACGGCATCATCCGCGTCCACGACACCGCCGACCCCACCCACACCCTGCCGGGACAACTCCAGCCCGCCGGTGTCCACGCCGTCCTGTACACCCCCGAGGGAAATACCATCCGCCCGCAGCTCACACGCGGCAGCGCGGTCCCCGAATTCCCCTCCGACATCCGCATCGGCGCACCCCGAGACCGGCGCGACGACGGCCGAAACGACGGCAGCGCACGCACCGGAGAACCCGCGCAGCCACCTGCCCGCCGACGCGGATTACGACACCTGCACGGGCTCGTGGAGCGTCTGCGCAACCGGGAAGCCACCGCCGCGCCGTCGACACGCCCCGCAACACAGGGCCGTCGAGCCCAGCCGGCGCAGGGAACGGCCGTGCCCCTACGCGGCCAACAGCACCAGCCAGGACCCGCCGGAGCCGACCCGAACGCCCGCACCGCACGGCGCATCGGCGAGACCACCGTGCACGCGGACGGATCTTCCTCGCGCACAGCGCAACCCACCACTCCCACACCAGCGGACCTCGCGGGCCGCAACTACGTGCACGACACATCGGCACAGCCGGACTACACCCAGCTGCGGGATCTGACGCCCGAGGAGGGTCACGCACTACGCGTATACACCCGGATCCACCAGAGTGTGATGAACCAGATTCAACAGAACCTGACGAGCAGGGACACTTTCCACAGCATCGATGACGAATACTTCGACGTCATCCAACAGATCAGACCGCATCTGCTCGATGACCTCACCACCGCCGCCGAAGCACTCGGGACGACCCCACGCAACGCCGTGAGTTGGCAACACCGAGCCAACCAATTCGGCGCGAGTGTGTACGTGCTCGCACGTGAGGAGCACCGCGCGGCGCAGACGCCGACACCACAGTTGCGGGACCTGACACCCGCCGAAACCGACGCGCTCCACCAATTCGCCACGATCATCGAGGTAATAGGTTCCGCAAAACCTGGGCAAGCCCTGGGACTGACCCAGTACCTACGACCGGACTTGCGGGACGATTTCCACAACGCGGCCACAGCACTCTGGACCGCCCCCGAGACGGCCATGGTCCTTCAGCGCGCGGCGAATCGCGGCCGAGAAACCGATCCCGGTCTCCGGGTCGAAACCCTCCGACGCCGCGATATCATCGCGCATCTGGCCAACGCCACACTCGACGTCGAAACAGCCGTCAGTTTCCGAGACGAGGCCGGAGCCGAAACGGTTGCCGTCGTCCGATACGACGGCAACCTCGAGATCCGCAGCCCACAACCCGCATCCGCCCAGACACCACGTCTGATCGACAGGCGAGATTTCGGCGATCTGATCGCGGAACACAATCGGGATTCGATCAGGATCACGCCACCGGTGCCGAAATCCTGGTACCAGCCCCACCCTGACACCGATTCCCTGTATCACACTTTGGCCCACATCATCACCACCGGAGCGGTCCGCGAGATCGACCTCGGTGCGGAGCAGTTCAAAGTAATTCGACGACTCACCTCCGAATTGAAAAAGGTTCGACGACGATACTTGACTCCACTCGGTTGGACCCCGGAGATCGGGGTGTTTCTGCGACAACTCGAACAATCGATACCGTTAGACCTCACCCCGGAAACCCGGATCAGGTTCATTTTCGGCAAAGAGCTCGGCGATCCCGAACTACCCGCACTTCCCGCTGCCGAAGAAAACACCTCGACAGGCACCGTTGTGCGACATATACCCACAAACCTCGCGCCGGTGTGGGCACGACTGCTGACAGAGGTCATTACTCGGCGCGGAGATCTAGGATTTCACAGTAATGAAATCGAGGAGGCCGGAGATGCCTTCGTCGAGGTTCCGAACATACGAAAGCGCCTCGCCGACCGCCTCCACAGCCGAAGAGATCACTATTCTCAATTGATCACCAACGATCATCTCGATCAGCAGTCGATGGACATGCAGAACCAGGCAAATCCCGATTTCCCGCGATGGCTACGCGAAAAACGAGCTGAGTTGCTGCAACAGGAAATAACGACGTTGCTGGACGGTTCCGGACCCACCGGCAACCGGGTCAACTTTCCGTGGCTACACATGGAATTCGCACTCTATGTGTCAGCCGAAATCGGCCGGATCAATATCACCACCCTGGACGCAGGGAGACCGAGAAACAATGTCTCCAACGCTCTGGAACTACGCACCATATTCCTGCGCAGATCACCCGAAGGAAGCTACGCCCTCGGAGTCTCCGACGACGGAAGAATGTTCTCTGCCGCTCGACCACGCCTCCGTTATCTTCCTGACCAACCAGGAGCAATCCCCCGAGACCAGATCCCGGAACCCCGAACCACCATGCTCGCCGGTGGACCCGAGCCCCTCCTCGAAGGCGCCGCGATATACAAGGAATACATCGGCGAATTGCGTCCGATCGTCCCGAAGACCGCCGTCTCGCGGACAGATTCCAGCGCAGATCTCCGCATGCCACGCGTCGCACGCTACCCCGCACCCGTCCATTACATGGACAACCACGAACGCGAAGACCACCGAATCTTCATCGGACCCGACGGCCGACTCTACAAAGCCAGCGACGGGAACCTCTTCGACACCGAAAACACCGGAGGAATAGACACACTCTTCGTGATGGACGAGTTCGGCAACCTCTACGCCGCCAAAAAGGTTTCCGGCCTCGTCCAACACTCCTCTTTCCTCGGCGGTCGCACCATCACCGCCGCCGGATTCATGGAAGTCCGCAACGGGACAGTCATGAGAATCGCGGACGGTAGCGGCCACTACAAACCCGACTCACAAGTCAACGACTACGCCATCGCCTACCTCAAAACCGAGGGCCTCCGCCTCCCCGCTCACTTCGAACGGCAATACTTCGCGAGCGGCGGTGAGTTCAGAACACGCCCACAACAACTCGAAGCAGAAATACAGCTATCCGCATTCGAACGCGCAAAACGCATCCGTGAACACGGACCGACACCCACACGACCCTTCAAGATATTCCACGCCGACGCGGAATTCGAGCACCTCACCTGGGACCATTTCCCACCCGGAACAACCCTCACATTCGGCAACAACGAATACACCACGAGGGCCACAGTCACCGGCGACCGCACCTTCGAGGTCGTCGATCGCCGGCTCGGTGGACCACAGAACACGCGTCGCTTCAACGCCGACCCCGACGCGCTACGAGAATTGGTCAGAAGCCGAGACGCAGCGACCATCAAGGTCGAACAATCTCTCCCACCACGAAACCCGCGAGCCACCGAAACATCCCCTGACGACCTCCGCGTCGGCGACCTCAACATCGGCTCGACCCCACCCACCACCATCGATCAACCCAACACCCGCACCACCGACACACCCCGCAACGATTGCGGCCCCCTCACCATCAACGCACTCATCGCCCGTACACGCAGCCCCCTCGTACAACCCATCACCACCCCCACCACCCTCACCGGCATCGCCCGCAACCAACTCGAACAGGCCGCCGCAGCACCATTACAACCCTTCGGCAACCACGCCGATATCGCCGACAACCTGCGCACGCTCGGCCACGGTCACCTCGCTCTCGTCGTCGACACCTACGCCACCACCGACAAACACGGCATCGGCGCCCACACCTACCTGCTGATCAACGACCACGGTGCCATCACCGTCGACGACCCCGCACACGACACCGAACACCTTTTCCCACCCCAACCCCAACGAGAACTCGCCAACACCCACGCAATTCTCTACACACCCGACGGCATCCCCGTCGAACCCGCACAGTCAGCAGGCGACCGCTTCTTCCCGGGGGACCAGCAACGTATCGGCCTTGCTTCCTCCGACGAAAGCAGTTCCGGCGACGCGCGATCCGATGATGAGGAGGGGTCGGCGCTTTCCGACTTCCAACAGGAGTTGGCCGCGGCCGCCTACCCCGTCGGAACAACCGTCAGGCTCTGGGACGAGGACGGAGACGAATCGGTCGGCGTCGTCCGATACGACGGCAGCCTCGAGGTTCGCGGTCTACCACCCGGTGCAGGGCCGCGCCGGGTGCAGAGGTGGGAATTCGGTGATCTGGTCGAGGAGCACGGACTCGATCACGTCGAGACCACCTCGCCCCTGCCGCGCTCCTGGCTCCTGGTGCAGCAGGGCGACAATTCCCTGTTCGCCGCCTTGACTATCTTCCGCTTTACCACCAATCCCGCCGGACTCAGAGCACAACTCGCACAAAATCTCAGCACGCACGCCGCGCATTTCTCCAGACTTATTACCGACGACCATCTCGATCAAGAAGCGAACGATCCAGCCGCCCGTGCGAGGCCAGATTTCGACGAGTGGATGCGGAATGAACGGTCGAGATTGCTGGAACATGAGATAACGGCGTTGCGGAACGGTTCGGGGCCCACTGGAAGCTCTGCTTCTCAACTACCGTCGCTGGTGGATTTCTCGTTGTACGCGGCGACGGAAATCTTGAAAATTAATATCACTGTCGTGGAAAACGGACAGGTAACCACTTTAGGCAATGTCGCGCACCTACCGAGCTTCTTCCTCCGCAGGACCGAATACGGCGATTATGAAATCGGGATCGCCGAGGACGGAAACATTTTCTCGACGTCCGCGCCGAGGACCCGGCCGATCCGGAATGAGGCGGGTGCAATCCCGAAGGACCGGATTCCGGCAGCGAAAACTACCTTGCTCGTCGGCGGACCCGAACCCCTACTCGAAGGTGCCGCACTCGAAAGAAAGTACATCGGCGACCGGCGACCGATCGTCCCGCGCACCGCCGTCCCGCGTCCCGAATCGATGGTCGAACTCAGACGACCGCCATTCACCGGTTATTACACCCCGATCCATTTCATGGACGCCACCGAACGCGAAGACCACCGACTCTTCATCGGACCCGACGGCAAGCTCTACAACGCCATCGACGGACATCTCTTCGATACCGGAACCGGCGAAAATATCTTCGTGATGGACGAGTTCGGCAACCTCTACGCCGGACCCAAGGCGATTGGCTCGATCCAGCACTCGTCATTCCTCGGCGGCCGCACCGTCACCGCCGCGGGCCGCTTCAAGGCCAGCAACGGGACCATCACCTACATTTGGGACCGCAGCGGCCACTACAGACCCGACACCCAGGTCAACGACTACGCGATCGCCTACCTCCGCACCGAAGGGCTGCTCCTGCCCGACAACTACCAGCGCTACTACACCGGCAGTCGCGGCGAGATGAAGTTGCGTCCACCGGCAACCGACGCCGAAGCACAACAGACTTCGTTGGCACGCGCACAACGAATCCGCCAAGACGGCCCGACACCCACCCCACCGGTCAAAATACTCACCACCGACGCCGGTTGGGATCACCTCACCTGGGACCATTTCCCACCCGGAACAACAATCACCTTCCAGAACAACAGATTCGCCACCACCGTGACGGCCACGAGAGACCGCACCTTCGACGTAGTCGATCACGAACTCGGCGGCTCACAACACACGCAACACTTCAACACCGGCCCCATGACCCTGCGGGGAATGATCAGTGACCGTGCGATCGCCACAGTTGCGGTCGAACAATCCCGCCCACCCATTGCCGGTGACGCCGAAGACGCTCCATCCCAACAGGCCAGCACAAACCTGACGCCGCAGGAAACCCGCGCACTGCGCGAATACATCGCGATCCGCCGGATCCTGCTGGACGCAACGGTGCACCGTCGAGTCGACGACGACCAGGTCCTGCAGCTGTTCGAACGAACAAAACCGTACCTGCGCACCGATCTCGCCACCGCGGCCGCAGCACTCGGCAGGACTATCCCCGCCGCCATGAACTTGCAACGCCATGCCGACCACGCACAGCTGAACGTGCACGACCTCGCGCACGAAGCATCCCGCGAACTGACACCCGAGGAAACCAGTGCGCTCCGATACCTCGCCCGGATCGATGCGCTGATCCGTTCCGCGAACCTCGACAACGCCTTGAACCTGGCCGCAGGATTACAACCCGATCTACATGGGGCATTCAACGACGCGTTAGCAACACTCGCGACCACCCCCGAGTTGGCCCTGCGACTCGACCTCGACACCGGCCAACACACGCCCGACCCCATACCCGCATCCACCGCACCGAACTGGGAATCCTCACCGCACAACGGAAACCATGTACTCGACCTCCTCGCCAAGACCGTCGGGTACGTGACACCGGAGCAGACGCGCACCACACTCGCCCAACGCATACAGGCCCACTTCGAGGACTACATCGGCGTGCTGCCCCACTCGACCCCCGAGGGAAAGAGGCAAGGGCGAATCGAGGAGGTACGCCGGACCCGCGTCCAGCGGGAATTCGCCGAGGACGACTCCGCACACGCCCACCGAACCGCCGACCTCATCAGGACAGGCCATCTCGCTCCCGGCCAGCTCCTGCCCAGGACCGCCGAAGAGATCGCAGCGAAAACAGAGAGCCGTGAGCAATTCGCACGATCGATCAGCCAATTCGACGACTCGGTGCGCCAACGCTCCCGCGAACGGCTCAACTACCTACTCGACATCGTGCGTGACCCGAACCAGCCCACCGACCACCTCATGGGTATCGACCTCCTACCCATCGTCGCCCGCGAATTCAGACTCAACGTCATTGTGCTGCACCAGGACTCACCCCGCGACATACACCTGCACGGCTCCCCCGACGCACCTTTCACCCTCGTGTACGCCTCCGCCGAAAATTCCGGACACCTCCAGATCGCCACCGCCACCGACGGTCGGCTACTGCAACTACACGTCGACCAACTGCACATTCCCCTCTCCTTCGAGCCGCCCCCCAGCCACCGCCAAACCCCGCCAAATCCCAGCGGAGCCGACCAACACAACATCGGGCACCTCGACGGCACAGGGACTCGAGTATTCGATACCGACGAAGCAGCCCGCAATTACGGCCATACCGTCCTCAACCGTTGGCACGAACTCACCGCCCAGCAACAACACCTAGCCACCGCCTTCCACGCCACCACGATCTTCAACACCCTGCTGAGCAGCGGCCCGAGCCACGTGCAAACGACCCTCACGCAAACCAGTGAATCTGTCGACTCCGTCGCGCTACTCACCGCATTGACCGGAAACGAGCAACCCTCGCTCGACCAGGTCATGGATCATCACCGCCGCGGCGAAGCCGAGATCTCCCGCACAATCCCCGAACCCGCTCGGGCGCAATCGACCTGGCGGCTGCTCCGCATGATCGCCGAGAGTTTCAACCCGGAATTCACCCTTACCTCGCTCATCGACCTCAGCCGCCATTACCAGAACATGCTGCGACCACTATTCGCACGCCACTTCGGTACCACACCACAACTCGATGCCTTCCAGCGCGGAATCGGCATTCTCGACCAAGCCACCAAACAGCCACTCCCCAACACCGAATCCTTCACCGTCGCGCACGGCCTGACCAATATCCGCTCCATGCGTGACAACAACGGAAACCCCGTCCTCGACCCTGCCCAACTGATCGGCACCGTACAAACCGAGCGCAGCTACCTATCCACCCAGATCGGTCGCGATCTGCCCGTCATACCCAATAGCCCCGCGCCCAGCTACCACCTGAACCTCACCGTGCCACCCGGCACCCAAGGCCTCTGGATCCCAGCACGCGACGGCGCACCCGAGGACAGCAAACTTCTCCTGGCCCGCGACACCCGCTACCGCATCACGGGGGTAACCCAGAACCCGACCACAGGAAAAGTGGTGCTGGACGCGGAAGTCGTACTCCCAGAACAACAGCCAGGAACCTCCGGGCCTAACCACCCGACCACTTCACCTACCGACCACCCGGCCAACACCAGTACCGGCACATCCCACACACCCTCCGCACCAAAAAAGCGCAGGATCGGCCTGACCCCGCCCACCACTACCGATCACCCCAATACCCACACACCCCGCAACGACTGCGGCCCCCTCACCATCAACGCGCTCATCAACCACACCAACAGTCGTGTCGTACAACCCATCACCACCCCCACCCTCACCGGCATCACCCGCACCCAACTCGAACAAGCCGCCGCAGCACCACTCCACCCCTTCGACAACCACACCACCATCGCCGACAACCTCCGCACCCTCGGCCACGGCCACACCGCACTGGTCGTCGACACCTACACCACCACCGACAAACACGGCGTCGGCGCCCACACCTACCTCCTCATCAACAACCACGGCGCGATCACCGTCAACGACCCCGCACTCAACGCCGAACACCTATTCCCACCCCAACCCGCACAAGAACTCGCCAACACCCACGCCATCCTCTACACACCCGACGGCACCCCCATCCAACCCGCCGCGCACGCCACCCCGAGCGCGAACGGTATCGGTGCACACACGTACCCGATGACCAACGCCACCGACACCCTGCCGAGGCAACAGCACCCCGCTGGTACCGACTCCACCCCGCAGGACAACACGACCCGCCCACCGCTCCCACACGGTGGAACGGTCCCCACATTCCCCGACGACATCCGCATCGGCGCACGTCGGGACCACGGCGCCGCCGGAGACGGTTCCGGCCGCACCGGTGATACACGGACTCCGCACCGCGACAACGGATCCCGTCCTACAGCCCGTCGAGGCGACGGCAGCGCACGCACCGAGGATCCCGCACAGCCGCCCGCGCGCAGACGCGGATTACGACACCTGCACAGACTCGTGGACCGCCTGCGCGGCCGGGAAGCCAACGCCGCGCCGTCGGCGGGCCTGGCCCAACCGGCGGCGGGAACCCCCGTGCGTGCGCTGCCCCCGCGCGGACACCAGCACCGACCTGGCCCCGGCACAGGCGCCGCACGGCAGATCGGCGAGACCACTGTGCACCCCGACGGAACCTCGTCGCGCACAACGCAGCGCACCACGCACACATCGGCGAACCGTTCGGTCATCGACTCCGCGCACGACGCGCCCGCACAGCAGGACTACACCCAGTTGCGCGACCTCACACCCGAGGAGAACCAAGCCCTACGCGCATACGCCGAGCTCCAACGGATCGTGCTGACCAAGAACACGTCACCGAGCATCGGCGACGAGGCCATCTTCGAGTTCGTGCAACGGATCGAGCCGAACCTGCGCGAGAACCTCACCACCGCAGCGCAAGCACTCGGGACAACCCCACGCAACGCCGTCGACTGGCAACGCCGAGCCAACAAGTCCCAGCGGAGCCTGCACGAGGTCGCCCGCGACCAGGCCGCCGAGGCGCGCACACCGGCACCGCGGTCACGGGACCTCACGCCCGCCGAGGCCGACGCACTACAGCGATTCACCTCGATCACCGACGCGATACGTTCCGCGGTACAGCCGGGGGAAGTCCTGGAACTGGCTCAACAGTTACGCCCGGAATGGCGCGACACCGTCCACAACGCGGCAACGGCACTCCGGACCTCCCCCGAGCAGGCCATGCGGTTACAGCTCACGGTCGATGACCGCCGAAGGACCGAACCCGGTGTACGGATCGAAGACCTCGAGCGCCGCCAGCTCATTCGAGAGCTGGCCTCGGCCGAAGTCCCGGTCGGGACAACCGTCGGTTTCCGAGACAAGACCGGAGTCGCGACGGCCGCTGTCGTCCGGTACGACGGCAACCTCGAGATCCGCGGCGTCCCCGGCGAGGCGCCGCGTCTGATGGATATGCGGAAATTCGGTGATCTGATCGATGAGCACAACGTGGGTTCGATCAGGATCGCACCGCCGGTACCGAAATCCTGGCACCAGCAGCACCAGGGCAAGGACTCCCTGTTCCACACCCTGGCCGACATCGTCACCACGAGCGCTGTTCGAGAGATCGACCTCGGTGCCGAGCACTTCGAAGTAGTACGAAAGTTCACCGCCGAGCTCGACAACGTTCCACGACACCGCTTGGATCCGTTGGGTTGGACCTGGGATATCGAGGCGTTTCTGCGACAGCTCGAACTGTCGATACCGTTCGACCTGTCTTCGGATGCCCGGATCAAATTCGTTCTCGGCAAAGACCTCGACGATCCAGAGCTACCCGGCCTTCCCGATTCCGAAGAAGACACCTCGGCGCGCATCATCGTGCGGCATATACCCGCAAAATTCGCGCAACTGTGGCCACAACTACTGCGCGTGGCCCGGTCCGAGCTCGGCGATCTCGGCTTCGCGACCCATGAGATTCAGGCCGCCGAGGAAGCTTTCATCGAGGCCCCGAACATTCGGGACCAACTTGCCGACTATCTGACCCACCGGAAGGACAAATATTCCGACCTGATCACCAACGATCGCCTCGATCGCGAATCGAGCGATCCGAGGAACCGGGCAAGGCCCGATTTCGCACAGTGGCTGCGCGGGCAACGAGAAGAGTTGCTACAACAGGAGATCACGGCGTTGCTGGACGGTTCAGACAGTACCGGCACCCGGGTCGCCAAGCCGTCGCTGCACATGGATTTCTCGCTCTTCGTGGCAGCCGAGATCCACGGGATGAACATCACCACACTGGACCAGGGCAAGCCGAGAAACAATGTCACCAACGCCCCGCAACTACGGACCATCTTCCTGCGTAAATCGCCCGACGGCAGCTACGCACTCGGCGTCTCCGACGACGGAAAGATGTTCTCTTCGTCCCCAGCACACCGTCGTGAACTGCCCGACAAGCCAGGAATGATCCCGAGGGACCAGATTCCCTCGCCCAGGACCGCCCTGCTCGCCGGTGGGCCCGAAGCTCTCCTCGAAGGCGCCTCGATACGGAAGGAATATCTCGGCGAACTACGTCCGATCGTCCCGAAAACCACCATCCCGCGAACCGATTCCATGACAGACCTCACGATCCCGGACGTGGCGCGTTACCCTGCCCCCGTCCATTACATGGACGACCGCGAACGCGAAGACCACCGAATCTTCATCGGACCCGACGGCAGGCTCTACAAAACCAGTGACGGGAACCTCTTCGACACCGGGCACTCCGAACAAATAGACACGATTTTCGTGATGGACGAGTTCGGCAACCTCTACGCCGCGAAAAAAGTCACCGCTCTCATCCAACACTCGTCATTCCTCGGTGGCCGCACCATCACCGCCGCAGGCTTCATAGAAGTTGAAAACGGGCTTGTCACGACCATCGTGGATGGCAGCGGCCACTACAAACCCGATTCACAAATCAATGACTACGCGATCGCCTACCTCAGAACCGAAGGCCTCCACCTTCCTTCCTACTTCGAACGGCATTACCTCCCGAACGACGGCGGACAGAAAAGGCGCCCAGCAGAACTCGAATCCGAGATACAGCGGGCCGCACTCGAACGCGCACAACGCATCCGCGAACACGGCCCGACACCGACACGACCCTTCAAAATATTCCGCCCCGATGCGAAATTCGAGCATCTCACCTGGGACAACTTCCCGCCCGGAACGACCATCAGTTTCCGGAACGACGAGTACGCCACCACGGCCACCGCCACCGCCGAGCAGGTCTTCGCGGTCGCCGATCACCGACTCGGCGAACCGACGAACACGCGGAACTTCAACGCCGACCCCGACGCTCTCCGACACTTGGTCTCGAGCCGAGACGTGGACACGATCAAGGTCGAACAATCCCTCCCCCAGCGAAGCCAACGCTTCACCGAGGTGACCCCCGCCAACCTCCGCGTCGGTCTGACCCCGCCCACCACCCTCGAGACAACCAACACCCCCCGCAACGACTGTGGTCCCCTCACCATCGCCGCGCTCATCGCCCACACCCACAGCCCCGTTGTTCGCCCGATCACCACCCCCACCGGACTCACCGGCATCACCCGCACCCACCTCGAACAAGCCGCAGGAGCACCGCTACGCCCCTTCCTCGACCACGCCGACATCGCCGGAAATCTCCGCACCCTCGGCCACGGTCACACTGCCCTCGTCGTCGACAGCTACACCACCACCGACCGACACGGCATCGGCGCCCACACCTACCTCCTGGTCAACGACCACGGAAACATCACCGTCGTCGACCGCGGATTCGGCACCGAACACCCCTTCCCACCGCAACCACAACGAGAACTCGCCGCCACCCACGCCATCCTCTACACCGCCGATGGCATTCCCGTCACACCCGCGGCGCACACCGAAACCACGGGGCCGCACTGGGAACCGTTGCCGGTCAACGGCGATCAGGTGTTCGAGGCGTTGGCCGGGTTGTCCGGCTATCGGTCGGCGAGCGAGGCGCGTGACGCACTCATCCACCGGATGCAGGGGAATTTCGAGGCCAGTGCCCGGTCGTTCACCTCTCCACGGGTACGGCAAGCGAGCCAAAATGAAAACGCGCGCCGCGTCGGCGGCGACGCCGAGTACCACCAGGGACGACTGACGCCCCAGGAGTGGGCGGCGGAAACGGCCCGTCGCCAGGAGTTCGACCAGCAACTCGACCATTTCCGGCGGACCGAATTACGAAACTTCCTCGATATCCTCCGCAACCGCCAGGGGCCCACCGACCCGATGGCACCCATGCTCCTACCGCTCATCGCCAGGGAATTCGAGCTCAATCTCATTGCGCTGCAACCGGGTCGCGAGCGCCTCGTGCTCCAGCACAATCGGCCCGACGCGCCGTTCGCAATGCTGTACACACCGCACGGAAGTCCGGGGCAGATGCGGGTCGCGCTGGCCGCCGACGGTACCGCCTTCGCACTGCCCGCGGCCCACCTGCACACTCGGGCAGCCTTCGCCCCTCCGACGGATCAGGCCGCGCTGCCGACCGCGACGACCGCGACCGATCGCCCAGGACCCGGCATCGGCCATATCAACGCCGACGGCATCCGGGTCTTCGACTCCGACGCGGCGGGCCTGCACTTCGGCGAAACGATGCTGAATCGCTGGCACGAGCTGACACCCGCCCAACAGCACGCGATCTGGGCCTACGAAACCAGCCCCATTCCCACCGCCGCGCTGCGCTCCGGCGAGGGATACGTGCAGATCCTCGGCAAGGCCGCCGCGCACAGCGCATTGCTGACGCCGCTCACCGAACTCACCGGGTCGCAGAACCCGACGGTGGCGCAACTCGCACCGGTTTATCGCGGTGGGGAAAGCGCTCTCCGGCAAGCGATTCCGAACCAGGAACGGGCGACGGCCACCTGGCAGGTACTGCGCGCGATCTTCGAAAGCCCCGCCCCGGACCGCCAACTGAACGCGCTGATCGCCAACCACAGGACCGCGCAGCGACACCGCCAAATCTTCCAGACCTATCTCGGTCTGCCGGTCGAGGTCGACTCCGTGCGCCACCAGATCGACCTGATGGACCAGGCCACCCGGCGGCCGGTGCCGATCGCCGAACCGACCCGCCTCGTCCGCAGCCTGTTCGAGGTCTCCTTCCTGCGCGCCGCGGACGGAAACTCCCTGGGTGACCGCGACCCCGCACTGCTGGTCGGCGTCGTGCAGTCCGAGCCCGGCTACCTGTCCACCTCGGTCAGCCGCGACCCGTTCACCATGCCCGGTGGCAGGCAGTTCACCGCACGCCTCGACCTCACCGCACCAGTCGGGACGCACGGCCTGTGGATCGCGCAACGCAGCACCGTGCCGACCGCCGCGGAACTCCTGCTCGCACGCAACACCCGCTACCGGATCAACTCGGTCAGCCGTCACCCGGCAACCGGTGTCCTGTTCCTCGACGCCGAGATCCTGCCCCCGCTCGAGCACATCCCCGGAGACCAGCAACGCATCGGCCTCACCCCGCGCGGCGAGGAGGCCCCCGCCGATCCCGGCCGGCCGACGACATTCGAGAGATTGGAGGACGCAGAGCACTTCGGCGCCGAGCAATCGGTGCAGGAGACCAGCTTCGTCCTCGGGCCGCTGTTCACCCCGCAGCTGCCGACGCATTGGGAGGCGATGCGCGACACGAACGATCCGCTGTTCGCCACCCTCGCCAAGATGTGGAACCTTCCGTCCGGCAGGTCCGTCCGCCGGACTATCGAGGCGTATCTGGACGATTCCGTAACCAGGGAATCGCGGCGTCGCACCGAAGTCAGCGACTATCGGCTGCAGGGAAGAATCGACGCCGCCCGATGGCAAGAGGAACAACGGCAGCGACAGAGCTTCGACCAGTGGGTTTCGGACAGTCGGCAGTTGATGGCCATGGCCCCGACTGCCCACCGAGGACTCCTCGACTACGAAACCGCTGAAGCGCCACTTCGGTTGGCCGCCAACGCCTTCGGCAAGAACGTGATCGGCGTGCACCCGGACGGGCATTTGTCGGAGATCATCGTCGACCCGACCAGGCCGACGGCGTTCGTGCGCCGCAGCACCGTCGGTCACTACGAAATCGGGGTCACGCCCGAAGGGGGCCTGCACACGGCGCCCGCGGAGTCCAGCCTGTGGGATCGACTGCACTCCCCGACCGGCACGGTCGCGCCGGATCAGATCCCGCCGCGATCGGACCGCGTGCTGGCCTCCCCGCAGACTCCGCTGCTGGACGGCGCGGCCATCGGCAAGGCGCATCTCGGCGAAACCCGGCCGATCACGGTCAGATCCAGCATCGCTGGACTCCCGGACGTAGGCCCCGCACAGACGTTCCGGTTCGACAACCCGGTCCGGTACATGAACGCCGCTGAGCTGGAGTCACATCGACTGTTCGTAGGCCGGGACGGGAAACTGTACCGAGCCAGCGACGGCCTGCCGTTCGACACCACCGCGGCTGCGGCCCCGCCTTTCGGCCACCCGCACCGTGCGATATTCGTGATGGACGAATACGGCAATCTCTATGCTGCCGAACCCAAGAACGCACGTCACTCCTCGTTCCTCGGCGGGCGCACGATCACAGCCGCGGGCGAGATCGAGGTGCGCGACGGCATCCTGATCACGATGAGCGACCGCAGCGGGCACTACCAACCGCGTACGGAACTCAACGACTACGCACTGGATTGGCTACGCCGACAAGGCATTGCCCTCGACGAAACCTTCACCCGGCGCGACGCCCAGGACCAACCACGCGACCGGCACGGTGAACTAGATCGCCAACGGGACGCACTCGCGCACCGTCGAGTCCTGCTCGACGCCGAGATCGAGGCGGTGACCCGCAGGCAAAGCGCGAACGCCCCGTTCGAACGCAATGCGCTGCACCAGATGCGGCAACAGCTGACCCACCAGCAGTCCGACCTGGATCACTGGCGTACCGAGTTGGCCGCAGGCACGATCCGGCAGAACTATCAGCGCCAGAGCTTCGCCCATCCGGCCCCGGCCGGGCCGAACGACCGCATCGCACCGCCGAGACCACCGAGCGGACTCGACCGCACCGAATCCTCCGCGTCCGAGCGGGCCGCCTGGTGGGACGAGCACGGCCGCGAGTGGTGGGACAATCTGCACTTCCACGACCTCGCACCCGAGTACCAGGCGCGCCTGCTCGCAGACTTCCCCGGCCTGCGCAACGGCGAAGGTATCCCCGCCAGGGTGCGGGACGCATTGAACCGCAAGTATCTTCAGCTCGAAATCGCCAGGCTCACCGCACCCGACCACGTCGAGCAACTGCCGTCGGACGGCCCAGGTCAGCTCCGGAACCTCCGGGAAACCCTCACCGACCTGCATGCCGTCGACCTCGGGTCCCGGCTCGCCACCCGTCGATCCGGCATCGACACGCCTCCCGTTCACCTGCTGTCGTTCGAGCAGGACTCCAGGGGGCCACGCGTCGGTGCGATGATCGCGCTCGGCCCGACGGACACCGCGGCGACCGTGCACTGGCACGCGCCCTCGGACGCGTCAACCGCCGTCATGAGCCACGCGGTGACCGAAGTGACCCGCCGTCATATGGGAACCATCGGCACCCAACCGGGGCACGCGACGGTGATATCACTCGACCGCGACGCCTCCGACACCTCTCGCGCGCCATGGCCGTTCTCCGGCCAGCGGAACCAGAAACGCGGCGCCGACCGGTTGAGCGCGGCCATCACCGCGTTCGTGAACAGCCGCCGCTCCGGGCCGGACGCCGCGACGCGGCAGCGAGTTCACCTGTACGCGGCGAAGCCGGTGACGGAATCCGTGCTGCGGCAGGTCGATTCGTCCGTGGTCACGGTGCACGATTCCGGCGAGAGCCGCGCCGAGAACGATCCGGCCACTGCGGCGCTGGACGGAGCGCACACCGGCACCCACGCGAGCCCCGGCAACGGACAACGCCCCGCACGCGAGCCGTTCCGACCACCGGCAGCACTCCAACCACCCCGCGCGACCGCGACTCGCGCCGTCACCCTGCCCGACGGAACCACCGCCCAGATCGCCGACGGCAGCGCGCCCCCGCTGACCGACGAGCCCCGACCTTCATCCCCGGTCCCGTCCGAGGGCAACCAGGACAGCGAGCCGACCCGAGGGCCGAACAACCAGGGAGACAACGACACTCACGACACCACCGACCTAGTTCGATCCGATGACGAGTCCGACGACGATGAGTCGGGCCCATCGACCCGACCGGCGCAACCCGGTGCCGAAGCACCGGAGACGACCCCTGCCGCGGCACATCCCACCCCGGAGGAGCCGCGCGGGCCTCTACCGCCGCAGCCCCTTCTCGCACGGCCGAGCCTGCTGCCGAGCACTGACACGTCCATTCCGATCGCGACACGCGCCCTCGAAGAATTCCCGACCCTCTTGAACCGCCCGCGCACCCTGGACGTCTTGTACTCGGTACTACATCAGCGGCTGCCGGATCTCTCATTCGATGACCTGCGGGAGTTGCGGGCACAGTCCTACGAACAGAACGGGCTCCGCGTCCCGACGGTGTCGCGGGAGAACCTGGACGCCTACTTGCGGGAGGTGTGGGAACACCGAGGGTGGATCCGTAGCCGGGACAACGTTTACGCGATGTATTCCAGACCCGGCGGCGGCAACCGGGCCGAAGATCGGCAGGGGTATCGAAGGCAATTGCTGGAGATCCTCCGTCGCCGCGCGCCCGGCGCGCAGGTGGCCTTCGACGACACCGAAAGGCCGATCTCACCGGGCATGGCCCACTTCTGGCCGATAAATGACCCCTCCTACCTGTATTTCTACCGGATCGACCGATCCGAGGAAATGCGCAGCGAGGATGTCGGATTCAAGATCTACGTGAACACCTCCGGCACCGCACGACCGCGAGTATTCGGCGAGTTCGTGCACAACGTCCTCGACCGGGCCGACGAATTCCCCGGAATTCATTCGGCGAAGGTGGGCACCGCCTTCCAGTGGCGCACGGAGGGAGTCGTGATCTACGTTCGCGATCAGGACGCGGCGAATCGGGTGACCGCATGGTTCCGCGAATTCCAGAACGACCACGCCGAGATGTTCCAGTGGGATGTGCCGCGCGGCGCCGAGCCGGTGCTGTCCGGTGTCGGCTTCGGCGCGGAACCAGCGGGGGCAAGTTTCGGCGAGGCACGGGCCATGCTCGTCCATGACGCGCTCAAGGCCGACTCCAACACCACATTCGAGGAGTTCCGCGCGGATGTCCTGAATCAGTTCCGCGCCAACGGCATCGACCCCGATCAACCCCACCTGCACCTTCCCGGCCACTCCGGCCCGGCGCTGCGCACCGACGCAACAGAAGACGGGTTGGACACCACCGACGACGGACGATCGGACACCGATTCCTCCCCCGAACACCCCGATCACCCGGCCGCAGCACCAGCAGACCATTCGGACATCGACTCCGAGGACGACCCCGAGATCCGGGATCTGACACCCGAGGAGGATCACGCACTACGCGCATACTCCGACATCCGACAGATCCTGCTGGACAAGCGCTCCCCCTCAGGAATCGATGCCGACGACACCTTCCACCTGATCGAACGGATGCGCCCGCACCTGCGCGAAGACCTCACCGCCGCGGCCGAAGCACTCGGGACGACCCCCAGCAACGCCGTGGGTTGGCAACGCCGAGCCGACAATTCCGACATGAGCGTGCAAGACATCGCCAGCGAGGAGACCAGCGGCGCCGTCGAGATCGCGGCGCGCACACCGATGCCGGAGTTCCGTGCGCTGACGCCAGCGCAAACCCATGCGCTACAACAATTCGCCACGATCCGCGAGACGATACTTGCGGCCGAGCCGGACAACGCCCTGGAAGTGGCCCGGCAATTGTGGCCGGAATCGCAGGCCGCTTTCCACAGCGCGGCGGCAGCGCTTCGGGCGTCCCCCGAGCATGCCATGGACCTGCGGATCGAGGCTGGTAACCGGCAGGGCGCCGAGCCAGGTATCCGGGTAGAAGACATCAGACGCCGCCAGGTCATCGGCGCGATGCGGACAATTTCCCGCTTGGCCGAGGCCCTCTCCCCCACCGGAACAACCGTCACTTACCGGGACAGCGCCGGAGTCGAAACGGTCGCCGTCGTCCGACACGACGGCAATCTCGAGATCCGCAGCCCGCGACCCGACCCCGGCGAGCGACCGCATATCGTGGATAGGCGGGATTTCGCTGATCTGGCCGATACGCACATACTGGGCCCGTTCGAGGTCACACTGCCTGTGCCGGATTCCTGGCACCGGTACCACTCGGGAAAGAATTCTCTGTTCCCTACCTTGGCTCGAATTCTCAACATCGCGGACCCCGACACCATACGAAATACTCTCGCCGACGATCTCACCATTAAACTGGACGTCATTTCCGAATTGATCACCACCGACCATCTCGATCAGCAGTCGAACGATCCACAGAACCGGAACAGGCCGGATTTCGAGTCGTGGCTAAAGCAGCAACGAGACGATTTGCTACAACAGGAGATATCGGCACTGCGGGACGGTTCCGAGAGCACGGGCGCCCGCGTTACTGTGCTGCCACACACGGAGTTCTTGCTATATGCTGCCGCCTCGCACTACCAGCTGAATATCGTCACCCTCGGCACGGGGGGACAGCGAAACAATATTTCCCATGGCCGGAGACGACCGACCATCTTCCTGCGCAGATCGGATGACGGCGGCTACGAACTCGGCGTCTCCCATAATGGAGAGATGTTCTCGACCTCGGCGCCGAGACCCCGCCGCATCGCGTACTCGCCTGAGACGGCCATCCCGCGGGATCGGATTCCGGAGCCCAAGACCACCATGCTCGCCGGTGGACCGGAACCACTGCTCGAGGGTGCCGCACTGGACAAGAACTACATCGGCGAGTTACGTCCGATCGTTCCGAAGACCGCCATCCCGCGACCGGATTCCGTGGCGGAATTCGACACATACTTCACGGATTTCCATGTCCCCATACATTACATGGACGACGCGGAACGCGAGGATCACCGAATCTTCGTCGGGCCCGACGGCAGACTGTACAACGCCGCTGACGGGCACCTCTTCGATACCAGAAATAACCAAACGATCTTCGTCATGGACGAGTTCGGAAATCTCTACGCGGCCGAAAGAGCAGACGGTGCGGTTCAGCATTCGTCTTTCCTCCGCGGCCGTACCGTCACCGCCGCAGGCTACATCCGGGTCTACGACGGAGTTCTCGCGGCCTTCTTGGATTTCAGCGGCCACTACAAGCCCGACTCGCAGATCAACGACTATGCGCTCGCCTACCTCAGAACCGAAGGCCTCCGTGCTTCCGATAATCTCCGGCGGTATTACTACGAGCCGGAGGGCCAATGGAAGACACTCCCCGCAGCGCTCGAGTCAGAGATACAGCAGGCCGCGTTCGAACGCGCACAGCGTATTCGCGAGCACGGCCCGACACCTACGCGGCCCTTCAAGATATTCCGGCCCGATGCGAATATAAGCCATTTCACCTGGGATCGTTTCCCGACCGGAACCACCATCAGTTTTCAGAACCACGAATACGCCACCACTGCCGATGTCACCAGTAATCAGACCTTCGACGTCATCGATCGTGAACTCGGCGGGGCACAGCGCACGGAACGCTTCGAAGCCGACACCGATGCGCTGCGGCAGATGGTCTCGAGTCGCGAAGTAACCACGATCAAGATCGAACAATCCCTCCCGCCACGCGGCCCCCGAGCCGACACCGAGATCAGGAACCCAGCCCCCGAGGAGGCCGATCGGCTGCGACCGCCCGCCGGGCTCGGCGACCCCGACACGTCGGACTCCTGGTGGGATAATGCCGGTAAGGCCTGGTGGGACACACTGGGTTTCGATCGTCTGCCGGGTGCCCAACAGCTTCGTCTGCTGACCGAATTCCCCGCGCTGCACGACGTTGTCCCGGTCGGGATCAGATGGGTCCTCAACGCAAAACACCTCGAACTCGAGCTGGACCGGCTCGAAACGCTCGCCGACGACAGCGGCGAACTCGCACCGCGGCTTTTGCGGCAGCTACACGAGCTGGATTCCCCCTACACCTATCCGGGCACCGGCCGAACCTGGTGGGAAAACCTGCATTTCGACGACTGGTCGAACGACGAACAACTCGGGCTTCTCGACAGGTTCCCCGCTCTGCGCAACAGCGATGCCATCCCTGCCCCGATCCGGGGCGCCCTCAACGCCCGCTACCTCTTGCTGCGCAGGTACTGGTATGTGGAGCACGAAGACGACGAGGAGTTCGAGGAGAGCGGGTTCCCCCCGGATCTGGTGGAACGACGGCAAAACATGAACATCCCCAGAACTCACCTACGTACTGCGGTCAGGAACACCGAGGTGGCCGACGATCGTTCCGGCGCCACATCGCCTGTCCACCTGTTGTCCTTCGTCCACGACGTCTCGGCCCGGCGCGGGCGCATCGCCATCGGTTTCGGGCCCGTCGACACCGCGCCCACAATCCACTGGCACGCGTACTCCGCCACCGCTCCCACCTCGATGTACGACATGCCAGGCCGCATCGCCGGATTGCACGCCGAAACCGCCCGCACGAACTCGAGCGACGCGAGTGTGTTCTGGATCGACTACGGCGCCGAGGAATCCGACGATTCCGCCGACCACCTCGGTACAGCGGTCGCCGAATTCACCACCCACCATCCCGAAGCACAGCGGATTCACCTGTACGCGCCCGCGGCGATCACCACCTCCCTGCCGCACACCGGTTCTGCCACGGTGACAGTGCATCCCTCGGTCCCGGACACCCCGGCCACCGCGTTGCCCTTCGACGATGTGCGCGTGTTCACCAGTGACCGGGACGGGGCCGACTTCGGCCACAGCATGCTGCGCACCTGGCCCCAGCAGCGCCCCGAAATCCGCACCGCGTTGACGACCTACCAGCAATCGTCTGCCTTCACCAACCAGATGATGCGCGGCGCGGGCGAGGAAATCTTCGACCGAGTCCATCGGCATTCCGAGACCGCGGACCTCTTGAAGGAAGCAGGCATACCGCTCGATTTCAGCATGCTGGTCGAACGGGCCGAAGAGCTGCGAGCGCGCGCGACTTCCCTGGACGACTCGGAAACCCGAATACTGAACGCGCTGAACGACATTCTGCGGCACCCCCACCCTGAGGCGCACTGGGAACAGATCCGTAGCGATCGGAGAATCTCCCTACGGTTCGAAAGAGCATTCCAGAGTAATTTCGGTATCCCGCCGACATCGGAGAACGTTCGCCGATATCTCGAACTGCTCGAAGAGGGCACCGGACAGACTCTGCCCACGACCGAACCGTTCCTCGTCATCCGCACGATCGGCGAGGCCACCTTCATGGCCATCGACCAGTACGGCACCCCGTTCGGCGCACACGAAGACCTCAACCTTCTTCTCGGTGTCCGCCAGCAGGACACCGGCCCCCTGTCCACCTCGCTGACCACCGAGTTGGTCGCGACCAGCACCGCACCGAAATTCCGTCTCGAACTCGTGGTGCCGCCGGGAATGCGCGGCGTCTATCTCGGTCGCGACGGCCGCGACCAGAACGCACACGAGAACGAACTCCTGTTCGCGAGCAACACCCCTTACCGAATCACCGGAATCGGAAAAGATCCCTTCCACCCCGCTTTCACCGTCCTGCGCGGACACTTCGAGCCACCGACCGAGCTCGGCACCGAATCAACGACCGCGCCGAGCACCGAACCCGCGGCATTCACCTCCGAGACCACGCCCGCCCACCCATACGCGCGGACCTTGAGCACAATGCTCAGCGGCGACGACCCGATCGATTTCGCCCGAGTGCTCACTGTCCTGAACCACACCGGCACCTCGCGGGGCACAACCTCGCTCGACGACGCGTTCGCCTCCGCGCACGGCGGCCCCCTGAAAGACGTTGTCCGGGAAGCGGTTGAGCAGGGGCGGCTATCCGAAGCCCAGCAACGCCGAATGGCAAGGCTGATGGGCTGGCAACCGAAGCACGACCTGCCCGCCGGGGTGACACCGCCGCGCACGGCCGCGCGACCCGGCCAGTCGCCCGCGGAATTGCCACCGGTGCGCGAGTACGTGAATTCGCTGCTGTCAGTGCGCGATATCGACAGCACACTGGCCTTCGTCGAGCAGCTGCACCGCAATCCGCGCCAACTGTGGGCGGTCCAGGACGCCTATCGGAACCAGACCAACGGCCGCGACCTGGCCAAGGATCTGCGCGATCATCTGCCGGACGACAAGGATTACCTCGACCACGTCTTCGCCGAAACCGCGCGGCAGCACTCGACCTTCGGTCAGGACGACGAGCAGGTGCCGGTCGAGTGGGACATCGCGAAGGCATGGTTCGAGCACCTCGAGACCATGAGCTTCCAGCACTGGTCCGGCGACCACCCGATGCCGCACGGCTACCTGGACAGCGGCTGCGTGCAGTTGGCGCATCACGTTGCGCTGGAATTGATTTCGCTCGGCACCCAGCCGCGCAAGATCCTCGTCAACGGCGAGGATCTGCGGGTGAGCCAGACCCTGCCCGATGGCTCGACCAAGTCGCTGAACTGGATGCATCACGTCGCGAACCTGGTGTATACGCGCGACCGCGACGGGAACGCCGAGTGGATGGTCTGGGATCCCGCGCTCGCCCGCGAACCGGTGAGCACGCGCGACTGGCTCGCGACAATTCACCTCGATCCCGACCAGGCAGCACATGTCGAGGGACCGACCGAGCAGGTCATCGATGCCCTGGCCGCACGCCGCTACGCCGACGACGACGCCGACCGCACCTGGATGCGCTGGACGAAGGAGGGATACCTGCGCGATCAGATCGTGGTCGTCACCGACGTTCACGCGATGGCCCTCGCGCCGGGACGGCTGCTACCACCGCTCGCCGATGGCGAGGTACACCGCCCCGAAACGCTGCGCGAACTCGACCGCACATTGGCCGACGCCGATACCGACAAACAACTGTTGCGAAGCCTCGACACGATGGCACGCCGCAACCTCGGCGGACAGGTCGGCGACGCGGTCGAGGACTATCTGAAAACCCGAGAGGCCGAGGGCATCGGACCGGCCGAGGACGACATTGTCGGCATCATCGATTCTCGGCTGCGGGGCAACCCGGCACGAGTCGGCCTGCTCGACGACAACCCCGCACTCGCAAGACTCCTGCGCACGCACCTGCCGACCCGGTTCCACAGCTTCCTCGCGGGAAACCTGGACACCGACTCCGATCACGAATACGCCGCGCAGGTCGCCACGGCCTTGCAGGGCGCCGATCCGGTCGATTTCGTCGAGCTACTGAACACGCTGCGGCACGCGACGGTGCAGCGCGATACCGCCTTTTTGGAAGCCGCCTACCGGATCGCCGAGACGACACCGCTGGCGGCGGCGGTGCGACAGGCCAATGAGACGGGCCGATTGTCCGACGCGCAGGCGGCCCACATCGCGGATCTGATGGGCTGGAAACCCGAGACGATTCCCGCGTCCACGCCACCAGCCCCGACAGCCGAACATCGGGAGAACGCACCCGAGGTGCGCGTGTACGCCGAGGCGGTGCGTGACCGGATCGACTCGGGACAGCCGCGCACCGCGCTCGCACTGATGACGCGATTGGACCGGGACCCACGAACATTGGGTCGGGTCCAGGCCGCGTACCGGGCCGGAGCCGATGGCCGCGAGCTGCGTGTCGACCTGCGCACCGCCCTCCCCGACGAGCACGACTACATCGACCACGTCTTGGCCGTGCCACCGACCACGACCGGGGAACCGGACAACGCCCCGACTCCGGTCCTGGAGGACACTGCGACGGACTGGATCAAAGCCCTCGCCGCCCTGCCCTTCACGACCGACGTCGGCTCCGCCGAACGCGCCCATCTGACGGCATCGGCCCTCATCCGCATGGGCACCTACCCCCGCAAACTCGTCATCACCGCCGAGGGTATGCGGGCACCCACCACGCCACCGGACATCCTGGGCCGCAACACGGCCGACCAGCAGTACCTGCCGGTCGACGAGTACGTCACCAACCTGGTGTACACCGTCGAGGGCGAGGTAGCCGCCTGGCAGATCTTCGACCCCGCCGCGAGTAAAACACCGATGCTGATCCAGGAGCTCTTGGCCCTCATCGGCGCTCCCGCCAACGCCCGATTACTCGAATTCACCGGTCAGGAAACCCTCGACGAACTCAACCGGGAATTACGGCGCTGAGTGTGTCGGTCTGCGACGCTGACCCGTCTGTATGTCGCGCGGCGACGAGAGCCCGATAGGCGAACGGCCACCCATGCGCAGCGCGCAGGTCACGGCGCAGCGCTGCGCACAGCGGAAGCGGTCGCGTGGACTCCCGGCCGCCCGAATCGCGTCGACCTCCTCGCGCTCGGTGGCGCCGAGCCGCAGCACCATTCGATGACCCGCATGACGAGGGGCCGCCCCGGTTGTTCTACAGCGGCGGCAGGTCGGCGATCTGTACCATTTCGGTGCCGAGGCTGCGGGAAATCAAGGTGCCGCGTCCCGGTGGAAGCTTGCTCGGACGGACATCGCCGATGATCTTGCCCTCGTCGCGAGGACCGCTCATGATCAGCGCGCCGACCGACATGTTCTTCATGCCGCCGAGCACCGGGTCGAACAGCGCGCGCGAGACACCGCCGGTGCGACGGGTGACGATCAGGTGCAGGCCGATATCGCGGGCCTGGGGCAGATATTCCATCAGCGGCGTGAGCGGGTTGAGGCTGCCCTGCACCACCATGTCGTAATCGTCGACAAGGATGTAGATCTCCGGCCCGCTCCACCAGCTTCGTTCGCGCAGCTGCTGCGGGGTGATATCGGAGCCGGGAATCCGCTCGGCCAGGAACTCGCTGATGTCCTTGATCATCGCTCCGCAGGTCTGCGAGGACGTGGAGTACCCGGCCAGTTGCTCACCCTCCACGACACCGAGCATGGTGCGCCGATAGTCGATCATGGTGATGCGCGCCTGTTCCGGGGTGGCGTTCTCGATGATGCCCATGGCGATATTGCGCAGCAGCGTGGTCTTGCCGCTTTCGACGTCGGCGAAGGCCATCAGGTGCGGATCGGCGCCGAAGTCCAGGACGAGCGGTTCCAAGGCGTTCTCGCCGAGGCCGACGGCGACCCGGGTCGGGCTCACCTCGATGCCCCGTTCGGCGACCTGCTCCAGCAGATATTCGCGGCTGAACCGCAGCGGAAGCATGCGCACCTCGGGTGCCTTGCGCTTGCCCCACAGCTGCTCCATGGCCTGCCGCGATACCGCGACGCCCTCGGACATGCTGCCGGGATCGGTCTGCGAGTCCAAGCGCGGCAACGCGATCAGCAGATGCAGTTCGTCGGGTGTCAGACCGCGACCGGGACGGCCGACCGGCACGAGTGCCGCCGAACGGCGCCCCATTTCCGAATCCGTCGGATCACCGAGGCGCAACTCCAGCCTGGTACCGATCTGATCCTTGACCACCGCGCGAATCTCGGCCCAGCGGGAGGCGCCGAGGATCAGGTGGATGCCGAAAGAAAGGCCCTGTCCCGCGATCGCATGGATCTGTGGCTCGAGCGTGTCGAACTCTTCGCGGATCTTCGACCAACCGTCGATGACGAGGAACACATCGCCGAACTTGTCCTCGGCCAGCGGATTATCCGGCGCCATGGTCCCGTCGGTACGGATCTGGGAGAACTTGCGGCGGCGGAACTCGGCCATGGATTCGATGCCGAGCTCGCTGAAGCGCTCCTCGCGCGTGCGCATCAGGGTGGTCAGTTCGGCAATGGTGCGCCGAACCCTGTCCACGTCCAGACGCCCCGACACCGAACCGACGTGCGGCAAGCCGACCAGACCCGTCATACTGCCGCCGCCGAAGTCGAGGCAGTAGAACTGGGCTTGCTCGGGGGTGTGGGTGGCGGCCGTCGCCATGATGATGGTGCGCAGCGCGGTCGACTTGCCCGATTGCGGGCCACCGACCACCGCGACATGGCCTTTGGCACCGGCCAATTGGATGGTCAGCACGTCGCGGCGCTGCTCGTAGGGCTTGTCGATGATGCCGATCGGCATCCAAAGCTGGCCCTGCCGGTTGGCGGGCGAACGCCAGTCGGGATCGGGCAGCAGCATATCCACCGAGGGCGATTCCTCCAGCGGCGGCAGCCACACCTCGTGCGCGGGGCGGCCGTGTCCGGTCAACCTGCGCACCACCACGGTGAGCAGCGAATCGGGAACACCTTCTTCGGCGAGGTCCTCGGCCGACGGCGGGTCGGGCAGCGCAAGCGGATCGAAATCGGGCCCGTCGTCGTCGTCCTCTGACGGCTCAGGGATCTCCACATGCGCTGCGGTGAACATCGTCGGCCTGCCGCCGACAATGCGGCCACCCGGTCCGACGACAGGACCGGTGGAGACAGGCGCGACATAGGGCCCCGAGACGTAGGTCGCGTTGAACCGCAACGGATCCGCGGCGTCGGTCTTCAGATAGCCCGAACCCGGCACGCTGGGCAGGTGGTAGGCATCGGTGATGCCGAGCACCGCGCGTGATTCGTTGGAGGAGAAGGTACGCAGGCCGATCCGGTAGGACAGGTGCGAGTCCAGGCCGCGCAGCTTGTTCTCCTCCAGTCGCTGCGAGGCGAGCAGTAGATGCACGTGCAGCGAGCGGCCGAGGCGACCGATCATGACGAACAGATCCGCGAAATCCGGCTTCTGCGAGAGCAGTTCGGAGAATTCGTCGACCACCACGAACAGCGCGGGCAGCGGATCGAGCGGTGTGCCGGCGGCGCGGGCCTTTTCGTAGTCGGTGACGTTGGCGAAGTTGCCCGACGAGCGCAGCAACTCCTGGCGACGGTTCATCTCACCGGCGAGCGCGTCCTTCATGCGGTCGACCATGGAGAGCTCGGCCTCCAGGTTGGTGATGACCGCCGCGACGTGCGGCAGCGGATCGAGGCCGAGAAATGTCGCGCCACCCTTGAAGTCGACCAGGATCAGGTTCAGCGCGTCGGGCGAATGCGAGGCCACCATCGACAGCACCAGCGTGCGCAAGAATTCCGACTTACCCGAACCGGTTGCGCCGATGCACAATCCGTGCGGGCCCATGCCGTTCTCCGCGGATTCCTTGATATCGAGTTCGACCGTTGTGCCGTCAGGAGTGATGCCGATCGGCACCCGCAGCCGCTCGCGTGGGGTACGTGGACGCCAGACCCTGGCCGGTTCGATCTGCGCGGCGTCGGGAATACGCAGCAACGACATCAATCCCGGATCGGTTTGGGTGTCGTCACCCAGGCTGACGATCTGCGCCGCGGTCGCGATCCGGTACCTGGCCAGCGCCCGTGCGAACACCTCGGCCTGCACGGTGTTGACCTCGTCGACGGTGGCGAACCGCTCGACCCCGGCGACGCTGCGCGCACTCACCGCGCCGCCGCCGACCACCAGTTGCAGGCCTCGCCGCGCGGCGAGGCCGTTCTCGGGCGCGGTGAGGTCGAGCACCGTCACCGAATCGAGGCCGGACTCACTGATCAGGCGCTCGGTACCGTTGACGTAGCCGTCGTCGATAACCACCACCAGATGTGTACGGCCCTGTGTCGGTTGCGGATTGCGCATGAACCGGCCGCGCTCCATCAGCTCCTCCGACAGCGCGGTCTCCAGCTCGCCGAGTGAGCCGTACATCATGCGCGCCGAGCCGAGACCATCACGCTGCGTCGGATGTTGCAGGTGCGGTAGCCATTTGGCCCATGCCCACGCTTCGCTGTCGGAGTCCGCGCACACGATGGCCACCCCGACATGGTCCGGCCCGTGAAATGCGGTGAACTCCATGAGCATCGCGCGCACCAGCATTCGGGAATCCGCTTCGGGCCCCTCGATATTGATGGCCGGGAAGGCCCGCAGCGACGCGGCGGTCGGCAGCTGATGTACCACCGAATGGGTGCGAACGAACCGTCGCAGCGCGACCGTCGACACGGGCTCCAGATCCTCCAGCGGGCCGGTCTCCGGGCGCGCGAGCTTGGTCGCCAGTCGATGGCTGCCGACGCCGACTCGCACGTGCCCGAAGTCGGGGTCGTTGGGGCGCCGTTCCCACATGCGGCGGGTGCCGACCAACGACTTCAGATCGACGGGTTCGGGATGGCTCCAGGCCAGCGATTCCAGCTGCCGCAGGCCGGTGCGCCGAACATCCTTACGGATCTGATCCAGATAACGAAAATAGTCCTTGCGCTCCTCGTTGAGCTCACCCGCTGACTTGCTTCCTCCGCCGCGACCGAAGCCCATCATCATGCCCACCATCGACATGAGCATCATCATCGGGAACATCATCATCATCGGATTGCTGAGCAGCGACCTGCCCATCATCACGAACATCGCGAGCATGCCGACGACGGCGACGACCATCACCACCGGCATCAGCTTGGCGATCAGCGGTCCAGGCACCGCGCGGGTGACCTCCGGCGGTGCGCTCAGCGTCACCTCACCACCCGGCGCGCGCGGCGGGGCGATGCGTGGGCGGCGCACAAAACCTAGGGTAATCATGGACCTACAGCTCGCTCTCGAAGAAATCCTCGGCACGCCTGCGGCGCAGCGGAATCGACAGCGCCACACCGATTCCCAGCAGCGACAGGCAGGTGATCGAACCGATCACCGCGTACCGGCGCGGCCGAGGATCCGGCGGCGGCGCCAGATACGGCTCCGGGATGGCATGGGCCTGATCGGTGCCGACCCCGGATGGACGGTCGGACAGCTCGGCGGTGAGCGCCGCCACTGGATCGATCATTCCGTGGCCGACGGAATCGTCGCGTCCCGTGCCAGGAGCGTGCGCGGTGCGCTCGATGCGGTCGATGACCTGCCCCGCCGTCAGCTCGGGAAACCGCGACCGCACCAGCGCGGCAAGCCCGGCCACGTACGGCGCGGCGAAGCTGGTGCCCTCTATGCTCCTTATCCCGTCTTGGCCCGCCACGCTGTCGACCAGTCCGGTCCCTCCCGGCTTGCTGTCCAACGAGACGATCTGACGGCCGATGGCCGCGACCCCGATCCACGGTCCACGGAGCGTCAGAGCCGAGACGCCTCCGGAGGCATCCACCGAACCGACCGAAAGCACGTACTTGTCGAACCACGCCGGACTCGGAATCGTCTGCACCCCATCCCATCCGGAGCCATCGTTCTGCGCATTACACGGCCCATCGGTCTGTAGATTGCCCGCGGCGGCGACCACGACGACATTGTGATCGAAGGCGTACCGCACCGCGGCGCCGAGGGCCCCGTCGGCGGGGTCGGTCCCGGCCTGACTACAGGCCACCTCGGAGATGTTGATCACCGTCGCGCCGAGATCGGTGGCTCGCACCACCGCGGCGGAGAGGGTGAGCACATTGCCGTAACCGGTATCGGAGATGGTGCCCGTCTGTCCGGTGGCGTGACTCTTGGCCTGGAAGGCCAGGCTCAGCTGGCGGATCGAGAGCACATCGGCTTCCGGTGCGACACCGACGAATCCGTCGTCCGCGCTCGGCCGTGCGGCGATGATGCCGGCGACGATGGTGCCGTGCCCGTCACAATCGCTCAGGCCGTCGCCGCCCTCGACGACATAGTCACCGGCCGGTTGCAGTGACGGCAGCCGAGGATGCGGGTTCACCCCGGTGTCGATGACGGCGACCTTCTGTCCTGCCCCTCGGGAGAACTGCCAGGCCGCGGCCAGGTCGAGCACCCGCTGTGCGGGCGGAGCATCCTGCGGCACCTGGCCGCTGAGCGTCGGTTCGGCGCATACCGTCTTCTGCTCGGTCGGCTCGAGGGGCGCCGGATTGCCGCTGAGCCCCAAGGCGGGGGCAAGGGCGCCGGGGTCCGCGTCCGGCGGAACGACCGCGGCAGCAGATCCGGGAACTGCGATTACCATCGCACCGAAAATCGTTGCCGCGCATACGGACCACAGCCGAGTCGCGCGATGGCGATGGTGACTACCTCTGTCCGCAGCCGCGGCAGTCATATTCCACGGGCTGCTCGCGCCGGTCATATGTTGCGGGCCATCCCGTACACACCCATGAGCCACGCCACCAGCGGCAGCACCGCGATGATCAACGCGTATTCGAACAGCTCGGTCATCCGGCGCATCACGGGGGTGATCTCGATATGCGGACCGATGACGCCGAAGACGACGGTCGCGGCGACGAAGATGAGCAGCGCCCCGGTGACGATCAGCACGGCATCCGAATTACCAAGCGCCACACCGGCCGCGGTGGCGGTGAAGGTCACGGCGCCACCGGCGATCAGCGCTCCGGCTTGCGCCAGATCAGCGAATGCCCGCCCGCGCAGGGCGAGAATGACCGCCGCGACACCGGCCAACGCGATGCCCTGCCAGCGGGCGGCGCCGAGCGGGTCGGCGGCCACGACCGCGCCGAAGACCGCGGCAATGGTGCACCCGGCCATGACGCCGGTCTGGTAGTCGTTGGCCGCCCGCGCGCGTCGGCCGAGGCCAACGGCCGAAGGCAGCGCCGTCGCACCGATCGCGCCGATGCCCTCGATGGTGGGGCGCGGCGCGTGATCGGCGGGATCGATGGCCGCGCCGGCCGTCGGCACCGTCGGTACCGGCAGCCGGGCGAGCACCGCCGAGAGCCTCGGTACTGCGGAAATCACGATCAGCGCGCCGACAAGCACGCCCGCCGCGACCTTCGGCAGCGCGGGATCCCAGATCAGGTCCACCGCCGCCGCGATAACGCCGAAGACCGAGACGGTAATGGCCAGCGAGAACAGAATCGCCGCGACACCGGTGCCGCGATAGCCGACCGCCGCCACGATGAGGGTCACCGAAAAGCCGAGCAGCACATGCGGACTGCCCAGCGGGCCCGGTACGAACAGCGCACCGGCGCTGAACATCAACACGAGGCTGCCGAGCGACAACCAGGTGGCCGCGAGCACCTCGCCGTAGCGGCGCACCGCGACCACCGCCGACACCATTGCCGCGACACCGGCGCCGAGCGCGAGGAACGGCTCGGCGAGCGGATCGCCATGGGATCGACTCGCGGCCAACAGCAGCATCGCGGTCACCGCCGTGAGTACCGAGGCCACCAAGCCGGTCCACTGCGCGGCCTTCGGCGACCAGCCACGAAACGAATCGGCGGTGAGTCGAGACACCGCGTCGATCACGTCGTCGAAGAGCGCGGGGATTTCCTTGGCCGAGACCGACCGGAGCACGAGCAGTTCACCGTCGAACACCTCGGCCTCGGTGAGGGTCCTGCTCGTCGGTATCGGTCCGCGCCCGAGTTTCGCCAGCGTCCAATGCTCGGCCTGCGGTGATCCGCCGCCGTCCTCTTCAGTCTCGGTGGGGTCGGGATTGCGCGATTCGATGAGCTCGACCAGCTCGTCGATGAAGGTGCCCACCGGGATCGCGGAGGGTAATCCCACATCGATCTGGGTGTTTCCACCGATCACCGATACTCGACACAGTTCGGGTTCCGCGGCCGTCCGGCCGCCGTGCGATGGTGCGGTCATCAGACAGTCAACCCCGGATCAACAGTGTGGAACGGTGCTCCCGTGACGAACTATGTGCTGGCAGAACCACTCTCACTCCATCAAATTGCGATTACGTTGCAACCATTCGGCAGCGAACCCTAATGTATATGACAGGCGGACGTGGCGCGATCTGTAAGCTGGTCAGGAGACATACGGAATGAACCGGGACAAAAGACAATTCGGGGTTCGACTACAATGACCGGCAACCGCCAAGCACAACGCGCCTTCAATGCCGGAGTCCTGTCGTTGGGTCTGACCATCGACGGGCAAGAGGCCACGCGCGATCCTGAATACGCCAAATTGGCTTTCCAGCGCGCCACGGAATGGGATCCGACGATGTGCGATGCCTGGCTGGGCCTCGCCGCGGCCGGTGAGACGACCCGCGAAGTATTGTTCAATTTGTTCAAGACAAGTAGCTCTATGCTCGGTCACGAACAACGCCGACTCGGACTGCGGCCGAGGGAATTGGCCGGTCGGTTCGTCACCGGTCTCTACATCGACTATCCGCTGTCGAGCTATTCCGAGATCTCGTGCGCCCAAGCAGGACAGCTGATCGCCGACAAGGATTTCGACGAGGCCGAGCGGATACTCGACGAGCTCGCCGAGTACCAGCGCGCTCAGCCGCCGTCACCGGAGGCCGGGGCCGACAAACGGATCGCCGACTACATGCACGGCGTACTGCATTACGCCACCCAACGGTGGCCCGATGTGATGACCGTGCTGTCGCGCTCCGCCGAGTGGGACGATCCGTATATGGCCACCGGCGCGCACGTGATGGTCGGTTCGGCCTGCGCCCAGCTCGGCCTGTTCGGTGAGGGTATCCGTCGCATGGAACTGGCCGAGCAGGGCCCGATTCCCGCGGCACGCACCACCGCGATGTTCTGCCGCGGTCTGTGCCTGCGCGAGAGCGGCGCCGGAGACAAGGCACAGGACCTGTTCGAGAAGGTGTACTCCCAGACACCCGATTTCACCGCGAACGCCCAGGCGATGCACGACAGGAACTACCGGATCACCATCACCTCGAAGGAGACCATCGAGGCGCGCACCGACCGATGGGATCCCGATTCGGCGCCCTCGATGCAGCAGCAGGAGCAGGCCGATTCCGCGGACAGGGCGAAGCGAGTGCTCGCCGAAGCGCGCAAGGAACTCGACAGGCAGATCGGCCTCGCTTCGGTGAAAAACCAGGTGGCCAAGCTGCAATCGTCGGCACAGCTGGCCAAGATCCGCGAAGGAAAGGGCCTCTCGAGCGCGGCCCGAGGCAATCACCTTGCCTTCACCGGCCCGCCGGGTACGGGTAAGACCACCATCGCGCGGGTCGTCGCCAAGATCTACTGCGGTCTCGAAATCCTCAAGACCGACAAGGTCGTCGAGGCCAAGCGCATGGATCTGGTCGGTGAACATCTCGGCAGCACAGCCATCAAGACCGACAAGCTGATCGACAGCGCGATGGACGGCGTGCTGTTCATCGACGAGGCGTACACGCTGATCCAGTCCGGCTTGTCCGGCGGTGACGCTTTCGGTCGTGAGGCCGTCGATACCCTGCTCGCGCGGATGGAGAACGACCGCGACCGGCTCGTGGTGATCATCGCCGGATACGACGGTGAGATCAACCGGTTGCTTGCCGCCAACGACGGTCTCGCATCCCGCTTCGCCAAACGCCTCCAGTTCCCCTCCTACAGCGCGGAGGAACTCGGTCAGATCGGCGAGGTCATCGCCAAATCCCGAGATTCCGCCTTGTCCGACGAGGCAAAGCAACGCCTGATCCAGGCGTGTGGTCGGCTGTACGAGATGGAGAGCACCGATCAGAACGGGCAGCCGCGCCGCGGCATCGACCTGGCCGGCAACGGACGCTTCATCCGCAATATCGTCGAGTCCGCCGAGGAAGAGCGGGAATTCCGCCTCGCCAACGACGACTCGCTCGATCTGACCGAGGTGGACGACTCGGTGCTGATGCGGATCGAGGAGCAGGATATGTCGTCCGCGTTGGAGACCGTGCTCACCTCGCTCGGCTTGGGGTAAGCCCCTTAGTTGGTCGCCCCTTAGTTGGTCGCGGTGGGCACCGTGTCGTAGCTGACCAGCGCTGCCTTCCTCGACAGCGTCGGGCCGGGAATCAGCTGACTCACGATCGCCCATGGTGCCAATCGTGGTTCACCGAGACCGAGGATCTTGGCGGTGGCGAGATCCGGTATTCCGTAACGGATTCCGTTGGGCGTGACGTAGAACAGACCGTCGCGGCGCAGGCTGCCCGAATCCATGCCGGTGGTCTGCACGAACTCCCCCGACATCGGCTTCACGTACACGTTGTCGACGTGGCCGCCGACCGCGGCGGGGGTGGCCAGCTCGACAGGATGAGCGGAGTCACTCAGTGGGAGTCGGGTGCCGACAAGCAGCGATACGTCGGCCTTGTCCGCGGGATTGCTCGACTCCACCTGCTGTGTTGCCGCCCCCGCGGTCTTGTCCCAGGCCACACAGGTCACCGGATCGTCCTCGGCGGAAAGAATTTTCGGGATCTCCGACGGGAAATAGTCGATGGGCAGGGTGGTCAGCACCGGTACGCCGTCGAGCACATCCGGCGGGACGGTCTTGATCCCGCTCATCCCCTGTGAATTGGCGTTTCGGATCATCTGCGCCACGAACGGGCCGACACGCTGCACGCCATCGGCCAGCACCACATACAGATCCGATGGACCGTCACCCTCGAGGGGCTCCACCGAGATCAAGCCGCCCACCGGCACATTCGACAGTTTTCCAGGGCCCGGTTGCCCACCTCGCGCAATAGTGGGCGGCGCCAGCGGCGGAACCGGAACAGC
The DNA here is from genome assembly GCF_039543305.1 of Nocardia callitridis. Taxonomy (NCBI): domain Bacteria; kingdom Bacillati; phylum Actinomycetota; class Actinomycetes; order Mycobacteriales; family Nocardiaceae; genus Nocardia; species Nocardia callitridis. Next base: position 270,484 of record NZ_BAABJM010000005.1, read on the forward strand.
GACATCGAGCAGGCTGGCGCTCGCGGGCCTCGCCGGATGCGAACCCAGATCCAGAGTGCGGGCGATGACCGTATCGGCGGGATCGATTTCGGCCCGCTTACCGTCGTAGAGCAGATAGGTCTTCTGGTCGCGGCGCACGAGCACCGCCTCGCCCGAGCTGGCTATTCGGGTCTGCTCGCCCAACTCCGGTGGCCCGGCGAGCACCGTCGTTGTGGTGGCGGAGGAAGCGTTTCCTGTCGCCGAGAGGGTGACGCTCTCGCAGAACGACCAATCCGAGTGGCTGCCCTGCGAAGTCCCTGGCAGCGCAGTGGGAGCACCGGGAATGCCGAGCAGCGGTCCTGGAAGGTAGGACGACAGCTTGGAATCCTCCACCGAGGTCGGCGATTCGGCGCTACCACCGATCAGTCGCGCCGAGGACAGATTCATCACAGGATGCAGGGTCTGGTCGCCTGCCTGATCCGCGACGAGAACGAACAACGCCCCGCTGCCCTTACCGACGATGATCTTCGAGTCGCCGACCGCACCCTGCGGACGGATCAGCCCCAGAATCGCGCATCCTGCCACGACGAGGATGGTGAGGATGGCGCCGATGATCAGGGACCGGGATTGCGACCGCATCGGATCGTGCAGCATGCGCACATCCCTGCGCACCATGGCATGGTCGAGTCGGCGCAGCAAGAAACGGTAGCCATTGACCTGCGCACGGGTCGTGAGCTGAGCCGGCACTGCATCTCCCTCGAACGGTAAATCTTTCGTCGAACTCGCGACCACCCCTCATGGACAGAGCTCTGTCGAAAGCCTATGCGGTTTTCGGGGTGGGACGCCACTCGCGGGCGGAACGAGTAACGTAATCCCCGAAGCCGACCGTGCACACCAATTGTGGGTCGTAGCCGCCGGTTTCGCATGTTCTCGTGAACGGATATAGGAAGACCGGTAACGATGTCCGAAGAATCGATGATGTACACGGGTCCTGAGGAGACCCCGGACTCCGGAATTCCGAACGCGAACCGCGCCGCGCGCACCCCGCTGACACTGCACGATCAGGATTTCTGGGTGTTCCGGGACCTTCCGCTGCGCCATGTCATCCCGATGCTGCTACTTGCCGGGATCGCCGCGTGGATCGCCACCGCATTTCGGGTGCCGTTCGCGGCGCTCATCGGCGTAGTGGTCGCCGTGGTGGGTCTTGTACCGATCCGCAAGCGGTATCCGCGCTCGCTGTCGGCGATCGCGGCCGGCACCATGACTTTCCGGTGGAACCGGTGGCGGCGCGATCCGAGCGCGGAGCCACCGGAGGCCTTCGATGTGCCACTGCCCGAGGGGGGCAGCTATGGCGTGCGCTGGGATGACGACCGGCTGATCACCATGCTGCGCATCGAGCCACCGCCGGACTCGATGACCCGGCTGCACCCCGGCTCACTCGGTTCGCGACAGGAACTCTTGCTCAGCGAAATCGCCAACTGCCTCGGGCAATTCGACATCACACTCGACTCGATCGACATCATCAGCAACGGTGCGCGCACCGCGAGCAACGGTGCCGTCGCCGGGATCTACGACCGGATTCTCGGCCCCCTGCCCGCAATCGCGAGCCGCACCGTGTGGCTCGTGCTTCGCCTGGATCCGCTGGCCAATGCGGAGGCCGTCGACAACCGAGGCGGCGGCGGGGCGGGTGCGCTGCGCTCGGCGGTGATCGCCACTCGCAGGGTCGCCAATCGGCTTGCCGTGCACGACATCACGGCATCGGTGTTGACAGCCGGTGAAATCAACGGCGCGGTACACCAACTCACCCATGGCATCACACCCGACCAGCTCGCCGAATCCCCGAATACGCTGGAATTTCAGGGATTACACCTGACCAGCTACGCGATCGGCCGCGACCTGATCGCCTCGCCAGGGTTCGCCGATCTGTGGGCAGCGCCGAGCCTGTCGACCACCATCACGGTGCGGCTGCGACCGCAGCAGACGCGGCCGGGACGCGACGGCGCGGGCCAGCCGACCATCGCCCTGCACGCCCTGGCGCGCTTCGACACTCTCGACGAACCCGCCGAACCACCGGTGCCCGGCCTGCGCCTCCTGCCGGGCCAGCAGTTGCGCGCGCTCCTCGACAGCCTGCCCATTGCCACTCCGCGTGGCGAATCCCACGAGGACCACCGCGGCCCGCTGGACGCGCTGGACGGGCTCTCCGTACCCACCGCGGGATGCGGTCAGCTGATCGGCGCCGATCTCACCGGCCAAGGTATCGCGGTGCCACTGATCGGTGAGGGCACACGGCATCTCGAGGTCATCGGCAAGCTCGACCTTGCCCAGCAGGTGGTGCTGCGCGCCATCGCACTCGGTGCGCACACCGTGGTACGCACCGTGCGCCCTGATGCGTGGAACACCATGGTCGCGAACGTGGCAGCACCCGGCTCGCTCTCGCTCGCTCCGCAGTCGGCGGCCGCGAGCCACCATCCGCCCGCACCCGAGGTACAGCCGGGCAGCCCCTATCCCGCGACGACGGTCGTGGTGTTCGATGGCGTCGCACCCACCGCGCTGCCCGGCGGCGCGACGATCCTGTATATCCACGACGAGAACGGCCCCGCGGACGCGTTCGATGCCGATGTCACCCTGTCCCAGGATCCTTCGCGGCCGAATACGATCACCGTCCGCACCGCGACCGATTCGGCCACGGTTCAGATGGTCACCACACCGGACGAGATCAAGTACATCGGCGAATCGCTCGCCACCCGCTGAGTTTTACCGGTACCAATAGTTCGGCCGGTCGGGCAGCTGCCCGACCGGCCGAACTCGAGTATATCTACCCGCAAGATCACATTACGTTGAAGCCATCACCGACTGCGGAATCAGCCTTGAGCGCCCGGTGCAGCGCCTCCTCGACCGAGTTTTTCAGCCGGGCCAGCACATCCAGGGTGTCGCTGAACTCCGTGCTCCAATTCTTGTACGTCACGTTGAAATTGGCGTTGGCATTGTCACCGATCAGCGCCTGACTGAACTTGTTGGCGATGCCGTCGAGGTTCTGTCCCTCCGCCGTCAGCTGTGAGCCGGCGTGTTCCAGATCATCGTGCAGGGTGGTCATGGCTGCGGGGTCGTAAAGAAGGTCACTCATGGAAATACTCCTCCAGTAACTGGGTTCGAATTATTGTGTGGCTACCGTGGTACCGGAGCGATACCGTGCGACCACGATCAGACGTTCGACGCGTCCATCGCGAGCAGCCTCGCCTTACCGTCGACGACCGCGGCCTGCATCGCGGTCAGAATCGCCTTCAGCCTTTCCGCCTCGTCGTGCCACTCGGTGGCCGACTTGATGAACGAGTCGTTCGCATCACCACGCCATCCGGCCCTGACAGTGTCGGCAGCCTCTTCAATTCTCTGGATGTGGCTGCGAACCGTGTTGATCGAGGTCTCCATATCGCCCGATACCTGATCGATTTCGGCTACGCCGAGTTGAACTTTTCCTGCCATTTTTCCAGCCTCTCATGATGATTACCGCGTATTCGGAGACCCATACGATCTCCTCGAGAAAATTAGTGTCGCTGCCACCTTCCCTCGGGAAGCATTTCTGTCAGAGCCGAAACCGCCTGCGCGATTCGGTGATCTGTGCCCGATGTGACCGTCGACCAAGACCGTTGGTCCGGTGCGATACCCGGTATTGCGACGATCCGACCGCGGCCGGTGTCGTAGATAGCGACCGCGCCTGGCGCGCGGGTGGTGACGCCGTCCTCGTGATCGTAGATCGCGATTTCGGCATAGGCGGTACAGGATTCGAACGCGAGCCCGAGTATCGACGCCTCGCGATCGGGCACCCCGAGGGCATAGCAGGCGTCGGTGTACTCGGTGACCGTGCTCGCGGCGCTGAGGCGTTCGCTCAAGTCCTCCGACAGCACGCTGAAATCCGGTATCTTCGCCGCGGCACACGCGCCGAGTGCGGACAGTAGCGGACGGGCCAGCGACTCCCCCGACCCATCGGACCAGATCGGCCGCACATCGAAGTCGTCGCCGACGCGGACCGCGATCGCGTGGTCATCCCCCCGCAGCGCCAGGCACACTCGCGTGACATCGGCGGGCAGCTCGGGATCCGTCGCGGTGCGATAGATACGCACCACCAGTTCCCGATCCGGCTGCGCGAGCACGAACAGCGCCTGCGCCAGTTCGGAACTCACCTCGCCGTAGGTGTCGAAGACTCCGGCGGAAGTCAGACCCGCGACGGTCTCCTGTTGTACAGCAAGCCATTCGTCATACGAATCATGCTGCGGCACAACGGCGAGTACCACGGGGAGGGTTTGCACCCCGAGACGCTCGGCCACCGCGAACAGACCGTCGTTGGTCAGCGTCGTCATGACGCCTCCCCGGATGGGACGGCCGCAGACGCGGCCGTCGCGGGTGATCCGCCGAGAACAGCAGGGGCGCTGAGGATTCCGCTGGCGATGTCGATCGGGTCCGCACCCTCGACGGCGTGTCCGGCGCGATGCTCGGATTCGGATTGGGTGCCGGGCGCCCCCGCCGCCGCGGCGCCGACACCGCCGGGCATCGGGCCCGCGGGGAGCTGGCCCGCCGTGGCGGCCGCCTGGACCGGGGCTCGTTGTGGGACCACGCTGTCTTTGGTGGAGTCGGTATAGGACGGTGCGACATACGCGGTCTTGATCGGAGGTAGCGAGACGGCCGGGGGCGAGAACCCGGCGGGCAGCGCGGACATGCGCTCAGGAATCGGCAGCCGTGGCGCCGGCCCACCGGACTGCTCGGCGGCCAGCGCCGTGCCCGCGGTCAGCACCGGAGGAGAAGCCTGTATCCACGGGGTGGCAAGCGGTTCGGTCGCCGCCTCGTAGATGCGCATGACCCGCGACGCCGTGGTCTTGGCGACATCGGAGTCGGTGTCGGTCACCGCGGCGATCGCCTGGACGGGTGCGCCGAGCGCGATGCCGATCTGCCGCAGCATCTGCTGCGCCTGCAAGATCGACTCGATATCCGCGATGTTCGGCATGGTCAGTCGCGCCAACTCATTGGCGGCCGCGTGCTCTTCCGCCTTCGCGGCGTTGGCGGCGGCTGCCTGCGCGGCATCGGCGAGCCAGTCGCGCAGGGCCGAAATCCGGTCGTGCACACCGGCGCTCGACGCCGACTCCCATGCGCCGCGCAGCGCGAGGACAACCGCATCGTATTCGACAAGCGCGGCCCCGAAGCTGACAGCAAGACGTGCCCACTGGGCACCGGCCTCCGCCATCGGAATGGGGCCTGGGCCGGTACCGAGATCCCGCGCGAGCCGGTCCGGCTCGCGCGCTTCCCAGAACACCCTGGTGAACCCTGGCTGCGGTGGTTCCATCATCGCGGCTACGCCGTCCTCGCGGATCGGATCCCGGTGACGTTGTCGTCTTCGAGCCGACCGAAGTGAGCGACCTGGGCCCGCAGTGAGGCTGCCAGCTTCCGCAATTCGAGAACTCCCTCGGCGGCACTGGTGGAGAATGAGCCCGCGACCTCGTTCATCGTGCCCGCCGCGCGCACCGAAACCTCGTCGACGCCCGCCGAGGGCACCGCGAGCGAGGCCTCACCCGCCCCCAGATCGTCCTGTAGGCGCTGGGCCAGCGCGTCGAGCCGACCGGCGGCATCGGTGGCCGCCTGCGGGTCGAAATACACTCCATTGAAGCCGTTATCGGTCATGGCGTCCTCGCAATCGGGTGGGAAAACCATCAGAATGTCCACTCTTTGTCCGGCGGCGCCTCGGTGGCCTGCGGATGCGCGAGCGCACCGACCACGGGTAGCGAAGCACCTTGCGGCGGACCGACGAGCTCATCGCCGTTCGAGCTCGTCACCAGATTGTCGGGCGTGCCGTCCTCGCGGGCCTCTTTTGCCCGTGCCGCACCCGCGCCACCCATGGCGCCCGCGCGAGACATCGGCATCATTCCAGGACTGGATGAGGCGTTCGCGGGCGTCGAGTTCACGGTCGGCTCGGCAGCGAGCGCTTGCGGGGCGGCCGCACCGAAGGACGAGCTTCCCGCCAGCTTGCCCGTCGACGATGCGGGCGGCCCCAGGGGCGCCGCGGGGGCAAGGCCACCGCCACCGCCGAACGCTCCCCCACCGTAGCCCGATCCGCCTTGATCGGACGCACTGTCGGAATCACCGAGCTCAGCGCTGTTGTCCACGGCATCAACGGATTCGGCGGTCTTGACGGTACTCAGCGACTTCGCCATCGGCGCGAGCTGCGACACCGATTGCGCCGCGGTGCCGAGTAATTGACCTACCGGCGAGATCAGCTGCATGAGTTGCTGCAGGTCAACGCTCGACGAGTCCGCCGACGTCGTGCCGACACCGGTGGGCGCGGAGGTGACCTTCACCTTCGTACCGACCTGGGTCATATCGGTCGAGTGCGCCACCATCTCCACGCGCGTCTTCGCCACCACCGCAAGCGCTTCGGTGATCGCCTCGGCGGTCGCCTCCAGCAAGAAGACCTGTCCGCCCGGTAAGGCAAGGAACGGCGCGGTGACCGCGGCCGTGGTCGCGTACTTGCCCATGACCTGGGCCATCAACCCGGCGCCGGTGAACACCGATGTCGCGCCGCCGCCGAGGACGGCCTTCTGGCCCGTGCTCTGGCCGACCAGCTCGGTGCCGGACGAAGCCGCCTCGGCGCCCGTCTTGGCCGCCTGCTCCGAACCGGGTCCCTGCCACAGCTGCATCACCACCTGTAGCGCGGAGGTGCCGAGCTGCGTCACGGACTGAAGGCCGGTGCTGATGGCCTCCAGCACCTGGGTGGGGTCGGGGGCAGCCGGCGCGGGCAGCCCCGAGACGGGCGCATTCGCAGGGGTGCCCGGTGGAACGGCTCGCGCCGAAGTATCCACCGCCGCAGACGCATCCGTTGTCACGGGATTCGCTCCGGCTGAGCCGAATTGCCCGGTGCCGAAGCTGGAGACCAGATCCGTCAACGGCCGGACGATCGCGGCCAGATCGATCACCGGCATCGGTGGCAGTCCCGGAAGTGGCGGTGTGGGAGGAAGGTTGGGTAACTGTGGCAGCCCCATGCTTTGCAGGATATGACTGACCGGTTGATCCAGCATGGGCGCCAGCGAGCTACCCCGTAGCAGATCCGAAACGCTCGGGTCGAGTGGCGCGTTCACGACTCAGACCGAGCCCAGCTCGGCCGCCGACGCACCGTCGGTGTTCTGGTAACGATCCGCGCTCTGGTACGCGGTCAACGCCGAACCCGCATGCACGGCGGCGAGTTCGTTCACCGACGAGATGTGGTTGGCCTGGGCATAGGCGAACGATGCCAGGAAATCCTGGCCGATCAGGCCGAATACCGGGACCGCAGCGCCGACGGTGGCTACTTGGTCGACATTGCCGACCGTGGCGACGGTGGTCGCCATCGCCGCCGAAGCGTCTCCGTATCCGCGGATGGCTTCTGGTGTTGCCGTAAAACGATCCATCGAATTCCCCGCTCTGGTAAGGGCATTGGATCAACTTATGTTAACGAGCCGGACCGCATCCCGCCACACGAGGGACACCCGAATGCCCCCCGACTGTGCGAACAAAATGCACTCAAAGCACGAACCAGGCGATTCACAGCAGAATTCACGAACTCGCAGTATTCACGGGAACGCAATCCGGACGTCAAATGAATAGGCCCGACTCGGTTCGGTCACCGAGCTTGTCGCACCGGGCCATGAATACTGTTGCTACCAGAAGGTTTTGGAACTATGCCGTAACGGCCGACAACGAAATATAATCCGCCAGATCGAAATACAGCGGCGTACCGCTTCGACCTCCACGGTCATCGGTACGCTCCCGCAGCCGGGCGACCACCACTGGTCGCTGAAAACACCCGTCCCTCATGGCCGTCGACGCACGGCCGCCGCGGCCGTCCACCGGTTCCGTCTCCGGCACCCCCGGACACAGTTCGGTAATTCCTACCGACCGGACTGTTTATTCGCCTCGCACAGCGACCGCCGTCGTACCCATCACGTGATATCGGTCGACTCTCGACCACTCTCGAAATCGCCTGCTGCACCGGTCTGCCGCAGGTAGAAGCGATCCTCGAAGCCCTCCGCGTAGCTGGACGGCGCGGTCGAGGACGAGGACTGTTCGATGACTCCGTCATCCGCGATGTAGAAGATCGCGCGGCCGATGGCGATCTCGCCCGGTTGGGTAGGCACGAAGACCATCCAGCCGACACTCAGCCGCTCGGCGACCAACTCCTCGACCGGATAGCTGGAGGTGTCGATGCCAAGGCCGAGAATGTGTTCTCCCACCAGGGCGATCGCACGCTCACGCGGCAGTTCCTCGGGAAGCTCCGTCACCAAACCGGCCAGCGACAGCTGATACAACGCGCTGACGATGTCGTCGTCTGGGTTGTCGAACAGGGCCGTCAGCGTATCGCGAGTCACCACACCGGCTTCCGCGGCGGCCACCAAGTCGGCCGCCGCCGAGCGCTGCTGTGCACTCGGGTCCGAGCTCACCACACCGCAGACCACATCGGCCACGGTCTGCGCCGACCACACACCGGGGACCGCCGCACTGATCAGGTCCGCAGCCGCCGATTCGCCACGGAACCAGCTGCCCTGCTCCCACCAGTAGCAGAACGACAGCAGGCCGCGCGCTGCCCGAGGATTGAGCACCTGATTTGCTACCCAGGCGGGGGCACCCGAGTAAAGACCCGGCATAGGGGCACCGTCGTTATACGCGGCATCGAGTTCGGGCGAGTTCCACACACCACCCGACAGCACCGCGCGACCGCCTGGCAGTACGTACAACGTGGCTCCACTGCGCGAGGAACCCTCGAAAACGCCGAGTGCGGGCAGGATTCGCGGGCCCCACTCCGAGCCGATGGCCACGAAGGCCGCCGCGATCGTCGCCCAGCGTGCCCAGAGCACGGGCAACGCGGGGAAATCGTCGGTGGAGCGCACCGCGGCGACACCGGCGTCCCGGTCCGCGCTCGCCTGCGTCCCCGCCAGCTGCGGGGAGCGCCACTGCCGGTTGTCGTGACCGATATACGCCGCCAACCAGACCGGCACCCGCTCGCGCGGAAACGCCTGCAAATCCGCAAGATACGCTTCGGGCACCAGGAGCTGGTCCTCGGGGAACGGCTCGTCGCCGTAGTCGTAGTCGACCTGGAGTTCGCCGCCGGCATCGAGCTCGACGACCATCCGCCACCACGGACCGTCACCGAGCTTGGCCGATACCTCACGGTGGAACTGGAGCAGTTCGATGATCTCCTCGGACGGTTCGAGCCTGGCCACCCGGTCGGCGTCGTCGTAGTACAGCGTGTAGGTCACTCCGCCCCCGACCGTGATCGCGAAGTATCCCTCCAGTCGTCGCCATCCCTCAGGACCGGCGACGGCGAGCTCACGCGCGATCTTGTGCGTGAGCTCGGTCGCCTGCTCCTCGATCGGGGACGAGGCCTCCTCGTCGACGAGGGACTCGCCCGCCGACGCGGCCGAGTCGTCTACTGCCGCAGTTGCTTGCGCTCCGGCCGACTGATCAGCTCCGGCCGACTGGTCTGGCCCGGTTGATGTATCCGCTGCGGCCGATTTGCTCGCTCCGGCCGACTTACCCGCTGCGGCCGACTTCCTTGCTCCGGCCGACTTACCCGCTGCGGCCGACTTTTTCGCTCCCGCCGACTTACCCGCTGCGGCCGACTTCGCTGTCCCGGCCGCGGACGGAGCATCCTGCGCCGACGCGTCGGGGGTCGCCGTGTCGGAAGTACCGGGGTCGGGCGTCGATTTCCGCCCCGGCGATGCCGAGGACGCCAAACCGCTCAGGCTGAAATCGACGTCAGGAGCATTGCCGCCCTCGGCGGAGTCCTGTTGCGGCTGGTTCATGGGGTACTGCCTCCTCATCACTGCGACGGACGTGCGTCATCACAGACATGGCCGAGTTTGCCGTGCATGTAATCGTCACGCCAGACGACGGTGTGACGCGCACTGCGCGCGTCCCGTCCGCCACGTGACCGCGGGAATCAAGTATCCATATCGTCCATCTTGTTCGCCGCGTCACCCATGCCATTGCCGAACTGCGCGAGCGAGGTGACCATGTTGTCCGCACCGTTCAACAGATTCTTGCTCGACGTGGAGTACCCCTCCTCGCCCTCGGTGAACTTGTCGCCGTAGTTGTCGTGGCCCCACGGATAGCCCTTGGCATTCAGCGTGTTCTTCAAGCCCCACACTATCTCTCCCACACGGCCGGAGATATTGATCATCGTCCCGGCGACATTGTGCAGCTTCGCGGTATCGACCTCTACCGGTACATTATCGGGCATCGGAATTTCCTTCCATCATGAGCAGCTGCGTTCGCATTATCAGAAACGGTCCTCCGGATGCCCGGCCTCCCAGTGCGTGTCCAGCCGCTGCATCAAATTATCGATGTGCTTCTGGATGCGGTCGGCGAACTGCTGCCGCCCAGTTGCCACCGCGATCGGCGCATCATCCATCGCCATCACATAACGTCCGTCCCCGATCACGTCGCGCCACAGCAGCTTCGTCTCGTGAATGCCACGCGGGCCGAATTTCGAGCGTCCCTGCACAATGAGAACGGTTCCGGTCAGGTCAGCACGCCTTTCAAAGAATTTCGCCGAAGCCCTCGCGGGTGTGTCTTCGTCGTCCTCGTCCTTGAAGAAGCTGCCGCCACCGTGACCGATATGGTCCTGCGGATCGGTAACGACCGGGGTGCTGGACATGCGCCCCGCGTCGACCTCGGGCAGTGACCGGACAACCGCACCCGCGAGATCACGCGGATCGCATTCGGTGACGATGAAGCCCTCGGTATGCCAGAAGGTCTTTCCCGGCTTCTGCTCGAATTTGAAGGCCTGCGCGCCGCTGCGGGCGAAGTGCATATAGATGCGGCTCTGGCCGTTGTCCATATCCAGCTCGTCCCAGCCACGAAGCCGGATATATATCTCGGGCGAAACCATGACGTCGATCATCGCGTCCCAGGTCGGATCCCACTTCGCCCGCAGCTCCTCCCAGGTCTTCTCCTTCAGCTGTGCGGACTCGTCGAGCGTCATGGGCTCGTCGAGCGTATAGAACAGCGGGGTCGGCATGGCGCCGCTACGGTACTTTTCGCAGAGCACCTGAAACTCGATACCGGTGAAATGCCACGAGAGATTCACGGCTCGATCACCGGCCTCACCTTGTCGACCGGATCGAGGATCTCATCGAGATTCGAGTCGCCATCCAGATATTTCGCCCGTTTGTGTTCCTTCGACCCGCCGCCTTGCTGGCCACCCATACCGGGACCGGGACCCATCATCGGGCTGCCGCCATGCTGCTGCTGATCGGTAGGCGGGGCGGTCGTATCGGGCACGTCCGCGATGCTCGCCCTTGGGAACAATTTCGATACGTCCGGCGGACCGGCCGGAACTTCCAACGCTGATCCGAGCGCTGATCCGAGCTCTTGACCGGCCGTCCCCAGCTGTTCGCCAGCATTGGCGAGACCCGCGCCGATGCTGCTCACCGCTTCGCCGATAGCGCCGCCTACATCGCCGATGCCCGAGTTCATAGCGTTGAGGACGGAGGGAAGGATGCTCGACGCCGCATTGCCGATGGGGCCCGCCAGTGCGGAAAGGGCTTCCAGGCCGCTGGTGTAAGCGCCCGAGGAGCCTACTTCCTCGCCGTCCTCGAAACCAGCGGAGTAACCGGCCGAATAGCCGTCCGCGTAGTCGGAGCCGCTGCCGCTGCCATCGGAGTCACCCGATCCCGAACCGTTGTCACCGGAGCCGCCCGAACCCGAACCATTGCCGTCGCCGGATCCGCTGCCGTCGCCGGATCCGCTGCCATAACCCGAGCCACTGCCATAACCGGACCCACTCCCATAACCGGACCCACTGCCGTAAGTGGACCCACTACCGTAGCCCGACCCACTGCCGTCGCCATAAGCCCCGCTGTACGCGGCGATCGCCGCCGAGTAGCCCGCCGCATAGGCGGACGCGAGGTCGGCGGAATTCGAACCGTCACCATTGCCGGAATCCGAGCTGTAACCCGCCGACCCACCGTATTCGCCGCCGCTGCCACCACCTGGTCCTGCGGCCGGGTAGTTGGCTCCAGGGCCTGGTCCCGAACCGCCGCCGCTTTCACCGCCGCCGTAGGAGCCGACGCCGGGTCCGGGCCCGTAGCCGCCACCGCTCGCGTCCCCCGCACCGGGCCCTGGTCCGTAACCGCCGCTTTCACTGCCGCCGGAGGAGCCGCCGCTGCCGCTGTCGCTGCCTATGCCGGGACCGGGACCGTAGCCGCCACCGCTGCCTGTGCCGGGACCGGGGCCGCCGCCGCTGCCAGCGCCGTAGCTACTTCCGCCGCCGGATCCACTACCGCCTGCGCCCTCGGCGTCGGAATAGCCCGAGGAGTAACCGGCGGAATAGCCTTCGGAATAGCCGCCGCTCCCGCTGCCGCCGCCACTGCCGCCGCCGCTCTGGTCCGCCTCGCCAGCGGCGTAACCCGCAGAGTAACCCGCGGAATAACCGGCCCCGTAGCCGGAGTCACTGCCGCTACCACTCCAGCCGCTACCACTCCCGCTACCGCTATCGCTGCCACTCCCGCTATCGCTGCCACTCCCGCTACCGCTCCCGCTGCCACTACCACTCCCGCTGCCGCTACCACTCCCGCTACCACTGCCGCTATCGCTGTTGGAACCGCTGGAGTCGGCATTACCGGTACCCGAGCCGAGGACCGTGATGTACGGAAGCGCATTGAGCGCACCCTTTATACCTTCTACGTATTTCTCGTTGTAGACATCGAGGTACCCACCCCGCCATTTCTGGAGCGTGCAGTCGACATATCTGATGTGTGGCACGCCCCTCCCGTTCCGATAATCGCTGTAGGACCAATGGGGCATACGTGTACCTGTGGCCATCAGCCAGCCCGAGGTGTATTGCAGCACACTGGCCAGCTCGTTGATGCTGTCGCCGAACGCCTTCGAGCCGTCCTCGAAACGCTGCACCGCCGCGATAGCCGCGTCCTTGCCGGTACCACTCCACATGTCGTCGGATATATTCGCCAGCTGCATGGTCAGCGCGGAGATATCGCTGCCCATCTGATTTCCCATCCACGTGTAAAGGGTCCCAGCCAAGTTCGTGCTGAAAATGTTGGGTTCGATCGCTTCACCCAACTGGAAGAATCCGTCGAATCCCCAGGAAGATGCGTCGGAGATGAATACGGACTGATTGGTGTCGTGATTCGTCGGAGTCGTCGGGGCATCCGGCATATCGTTGGAACCGGTGAAATCGACGTCCGATTCTCCCGGTGGTTTACGAGTGCCAGGATCGTTCTTCACATTCCCGAAGGAATCGGCACTGATGTCGTCAGACTTCCGATAGGCCTTCAGCGCCGCGATAAAGGTATTCTCCATATTCGTCAGGATATTCTGCAAGCCTTCGATCCCGCTGTATATGGTTGCGCCTTTTTGGTTGAAAACTTGGGTGAGTTGGACGCCACCGGACTCGTTCGATATAGCCTCGAGAGCATCCAGTTTATTGTCATCGCGCAGGAATTTTTTGTAGTAATCCAGCTGCTTGATCAGCTCATTGCAAGCCGCCGCACTGTCCCAGAAAACCTTGTCGGCGACGGCGATCTCGCCATTGATGGTGAGGCCACCGTTACTGGCCTGGTCGTGCAGACTGGACCAGTCCGAGGTGTCCTGGGAGGTCGTATCGGTCGGCCCGCCAGTCGGTGTGCCGCCGCTACCGCTGCCGCTGCCACTACCGCTGCCGCTGCCGCTGCCATCAGCCATTTTCTTCCATCTCCCTCATAAGATCACTACGTTCGGTGAAGCCTGTTGGCATGGTCAGGCTCCGGGTGGCTCGCCGTCGGGAGCCGTCCGCACCGCTGTCGGCTTCGATTTCGTCTTGTCTCGCGAATCTGCCTGAGCGCCATTGGAATCGCCCATGGTGAACTTGACGTCCACATCAGCTTCGGGACTCACGGGCTCCACTTGCTCATCCGGCGACGGCGCGAGCAATACCCTGGGCGGCTTGCGTTTTCGCCGATCGTTCTTCTTACGATCCTTCTTCCGATCCGGTCGCTTCGCCTGCTCCGCCGGTGGTTGAGCGCCAGCAGCCGAACCCGCCCCCGGCGGCATGCCCATGCCGTGGGGCGCAGGGCCATACGGCGAGGTCGGGTTGTTCGCGTTCTGGTCATTGTTGTTCGGTGAGGAATCCTCGGTACCAGACCCGGTCGAGCCGGGGGATCCATGCGCGGCCCCGCCCTCATTGGTGACATCTGCCATCGACTTGGACGCCTCGGGTCCGTACTCCGCACCGGGACCCCCGGATTCGGTCCCTCCGAGCCCGTCCGTGGTTCCCGACGTCCCCGACCCGCCGGACCCACCCGATGTCCCGCCGGAATCCGACAGCGAGCCCGAGCCCAGTCCGTCGGTCGAACCCGATCCGTCCCCGCCGGACGAACCGTCGCCGCCAGGATCCGTGGTTGTGCCAGGACCATTCGTGGCGTCGGATGGATTCTGGCCCAACGAATTCAGCATTTCCTCGGCGGACAGCCCCGCCATCGAATTCTGGCCGGTGAGAGCGTCGAGCAGTGCCGACGTGGCCGGATTCGCAGACAGATCACCTAAGCCGGAGAGCCCGCCGGTTCCGGTGAGACCGTTGAGACTGCGCAGCAAATCACGCAACGCAGCCAGGCCGGGCGAACCGTCACCACCGGGCGAACCGTCACCACCCGACGAACCATCACCACCCGACGAACCATCACCACCCGACGAACCGTCACCACCCGACGAACCATCACCACCCGACGAACCATCGTCACCCGACGAACCGTCACCACCGGACGAACCATCGCCACCCGACGAACCATCACCACCCGACGAACCATCGCCACCGGACGAACCATCACCACCCGACGAACCATCACCACCCGACGAACCATCGCCACCGGACGAACCGTCACCACCGGACGAACCATCACCACCCGACGAACCATCGTCACCCGACGAACCGTCACCACCCGACGAACCATCACCACCCGACGAACCATCACCACCGTTCAGCCTCGACAGCAGGTCGTCGAGCAGCCCCTGCGAGCCGCCCGGTCCTTGGGCGCGAAGGGCATCGAGCATGTTCGACAACTGCTGCTCGGACAAGTTCGGCAGCCCGCCCAGATTCGACAATCCAGGCAGATTCGCCAAGTTCGCCAGGTTCGCCAGATCCGGGCCCGACAAACTCGGCGGCCCAGGAAGATTCGGTGGTCCACCCGCCAGCTGGCGAGCTAGCTCATCCAGGGCGGACAGATCCGGGGCAGGCGGATTCGGGCCCGACGACGATCCACCCGGAGGTGTCGGGCTGTAATCGCCCCAGTTACTCGACCACGGCGAATTCCACTGATACGGCGGTGGCGTCCAGTTGTTCGGCGGCGGCCAAGTTCCGGGCGGCGGCCAGTTCCCCGGCGGCGGCCAGGCTCCGGGCGGCGGCCAGTTCCCCGGCGGCGCCCAGTCCCACGGCGGCACCCAATCCCACGGCGGCGGCCAATCCCACGGCGGCGG
This sequence comes from Nocardia callitridis, assembly GCF_039543305.1. Lineage (NCBI taxonomy): Bacteria > Bacillati > Actinomycetota > Actinomycetes > Mycobacteriales > Nocardiaceae > Nocardia > Nocardia callitridis. Next base: position 285,946 of record NZ_BAABJM010000005.1, read on the forward strand.
CTCGGGCGGCGGCGGGTACTCCGGCTGCATTTCCGGCGGGATGAACTGGTCGCTCGGCGGCGCCAGCGGCGGGGTAAACGGCAGCACCTCGGGAGGCGGTGCGGGCTCTTGCCAGCGCTGCCGGAACACGCCGGTCAGATCGCTGCCCCGAGGATGGAGACTGTCACGCTCGACCGGCTCACGGTGAGTACCGTCGGGGTCGTTGACGTGCACCATGCCCTTCTTGTCGACCGTCCACGTCGTGCCGTCCGGGCGGACTCCCTGCGAGGTCCCGTCCTCTCCGGTCACCCGCACGGCGCCATCGGAGCGAGTCTCTCGTACGGAACCATCGGGATCGGTGACACCGATCATGCCATCGGGCCGCGTCTGCCGCGAATTCCCCTCGAGATCGGTGAATTTCACCCCGCCCTTGCCGACCTCCGACACCGAATCACCGTGGAAGACCTTGAAGCCGTCGGAGGTGTTCTCCAGTGTGGCGCCGTTGGAGAGCTTGACGGCGCCGCCCTTCGAATCGACGGGCACCTTGTTCCCACTGCCTTCGTCCACGCCGGGGCGCGTCACAGTGACGTTGCCCTTCGAATCCTTCTCGTAGGTGGTGCCATCGGGGTCGGTGACCTTCATGGTGTTCTTGGAGTTCAGCTCCAGCCCGGTGCCATCGGGCCGGACGAGGTCGACCGCGATGGGCCGTCGCGGCCCGCCGATCCGGTCCCGGAAACCGCCGCTGTCGGGCGACTTCGCCACCGTCGACTTCGATCCGTCCGGATAGGTCGTCTCGCGCCCGCCCAGCGGGTTGGCCGCATCGTTGATGGTGTGGACGGTGCCGTCGGACTCTTCCACGCGCACCGAGCGATCGGACTGGAGTGTCTGCTCCGTACCGTCGGGGCGCACCACGACCGTCGGCTCGTCGGGGCCGGTCTGCACGCGGGTGCCATCCGGCTTGGTCAGCGACACATTCTCGTTCGTCTGCTCGAATGTCGTTGTGCCGTCGGGTTTGACAGTGGTGATCATGCCCTCGGGAGTCTTGGTGTGCACCGAGTTGCCGGGGTCGATGGTGTGCGTTGTCGTGTCGGACCGGTCGATCTCGATCGAACGATCGCGGGTAACGGTGACCGTGCCGTCCGGGTCGCCAGGGTGGCCGAAGCGGATGTTCTTCTCGCCGTCGACCGTGAATTTCCTGCCGTCCGGCGCGGTGACGTGTACCTCGTCGTCGCTCTTGTTCCAGGTGGCCGGGTTGTCCTCCCAGTTCGACTTGGCACCCGATTGCTTACCGCCGGAACCGAATCCGGTCTTCGCACCGCCCTCGGAAACGAATTCCACCGAGCCGTTCGGCCTGATGGTGACCGTCGAATCGTCCGGGTTCGTGAGCTTGACCGAACCGTTGGCGCCGACCTCGACCTTGACCGGCGCGGCGTCGGGACCGAAGAAATCCACGGACTGGCCCGTGGATTTCCCGGAAGAGCCGATGCCGACCCGCGAAGCCAAATCGGCGAGCACATTCGGCCTGGATTCCTCGACGACGCCGGTATTGACCGTGAAGCGACGCGGATCGTTGTCACCGCGGCCCACCCGTACGCTGCCACCCCCGGAATCGATCGCGTGGGTCGTACCGTCGTGGGCGTTGATCGCGAAGCCGCCGTCGTCGTGCTTGTTCCAGGTCAGCTGATCCGTCGACACCGTATGGCCGGCGCCGTCGGGATCGGTGACCCTGGTCGACCGGTCCGGCCCGAATTCGACCTGAAGTCCCTCGGGATCGTGCCTGATCGTACGACCGTTGGCGGTGAATTCCGTGCTGCCGTCCGGCTTGACGGTGGTAGTCGAGCCGTCCGGCCCCGTGGTGCGTACCCCGCCGTCGGACAGCACAGTGTGGGTGGTGCGATCGGGACGGCCGAAGGTCTGCTCGTCGAACTGCCCGGACCCCTTGCCCGGTTTGCCTGCGGGAGTGCCGGTTTCGTGGCCGTCCGGGCCGACGAACCGAACCGACTTGTCCTCGGCGGACACCTTGATTCCGTGGTCGTCGCCGGGGCGACGCACCACGATATTTCCGTCGGAATCGATCGTGTGGTTGGTGCCGTCGTGCGAGACGACCGTGAAGCTCCCGTCGTCGTTCTTCGCCCAGCCCTGCCGGTCGGTGGGCACGGTGTGCACGGTGCCGTCCGGCGGGCTGACCACGGTGGGACGGCCGGGTGCGGACTCCACCTTGGTGCCGTCGGGCTCGTATCTCGTCTTCGCACCGACCGAAGACCGGTATTCGGTATCGCCGTTCGCTTTGACGGTGACGGTCGATCCGTTCGGTCCCGGGAATCGTACCGATCCGTCTTTGCCGAAGCTGTGCGTGCCCACAGTCCCGCCGCCGTCGAGATCACCGCGCACGCCGACGAAGACGATCCCGTCCTGAACCTGCACCTCGGTGCCATCGGAGAGTCGAACGCTGATGGTGCCGTTGGGATTTCGCCGCCACGTGGGATCGTCACCACGCGCCCCGTCGCGGGGGCCGGAAGGCAGGTCGGTGCCTCTGGGATCGATGCCGATATGCGAGACCGAGGGGCTGGGGTCGGGGGGCCTGGACCCGTAAGGGGCCAAAGGAGCCCGGTCCGATCCGGAACCGGCCTTCGGAATGCCGTGACCGTCGCCGGGCAAACGACCGCCGGAATTGCCGCTGCCCTGCCCTTGTTCGAGGCTGCCGGGTCGGCTGGGTGTCGAGGATCCATCGCCGGTGACACTCACCGGAGAGCGGGGACCACCCAACGGAGTGTTCGCGCCGTTGCTGACCGATCCCGTCGAGGAGGCCACCACCGGGTTGCGCGTCCCGGTACCGCCGCCTTCGCCCGAGGGTGGGTTCGAAGCCCGGACCGGCGGGTTCCCCGCACGGCTCGATGAGGAACTGTCGCCTGCCGTTCGACCCGAATCCGACGAAATCGAGCCGGACGACGAACCCGGCCTGTTCACAGGGGAATTCGTCTGCGATACATCCGAGCCGCCCGGCGTCGGGCTGTCGATCCTGGTCCACGGTGCCGACCTGGGACTCAACGGGCTGACAGGCGACACGTCGCCACCGGCGCCATAGGTCGACACCCCGGACCGCGGGGTGAGCGGACTTACCGGAGGACCGTCGCCGCCCCGCACGGATACCACGTTCGTATCGATGCGCAGCGACGGACGCTGCACGGCGCCGTCACCAGAGCCGCTCGAAGAGAATCCGGACTTCGACGGTGTGGACTGGGAGCCGTTGGAAGAACCCCCAGTAGTGGACCGGTTACCGACTACATCGGACTTCCCACCCGGACCCTCGGTCTTCCCATTGACACCATCGGTCCTGCCACCGCTGACACCATCAGTCCTGCCACCGCTGACACCATCAGTCCTGCCACCGCTGACACCATCAGTCCTGCCACCGCTGACACCATCGGTCCTGCCACCGCTGACACCATCGGTCCTGCCACCGCTGACACCATCGGTCCTGCCATTCCCACCGCCGGACTGCGATTGGTCACCGTTGGAACCATTGGGCGTGGATTGTTGCCCGTTCGTGCGCGCAGGACCCCCATTGGACGAGGACTGCTCACCGCCGCGGGAGTTCCCGCCCGGATCGGACTTCTGGTTACCTCCGCCTTGGTCGCCACGGGGAGGAACAACCTGGCCGTTGTTGGAGTTGTTCCCTGGCGAATTCTGTTGTCCCCCGGACGGATTACTGTTCGTCGCCGGCCCTTTGTTGCCGCCCTGCGGGTTCGACTCCGGCGGGGGCTGAGACCTGTTGCCGTTCGATCCCGCTGGACCGGTGGACGGTGGGCGACCATTCGGCCTTTCGTTATTGGGCCCGAAGTCCCCATTGCCCCGCCCGTTGCCCGAACCGGAATTATTATTGCCCGAGCCAGGAATGCTCCTGCTGCCGCCATTGCCGGAATTACCGACAAAGTTCACACCGTCACCACTCGCGCGCACGGGCGGGGGACCACCGGGTGTCAGCCGTCCGTCGTTTCCGCCACCGTGCCCGTTCGAGGTGAAATCCGAACGGATACCGCCGAATCCGGCCGGGGCCACCGGGGGAGAATCGTCCCCGGACCTGGTCCCGAAGCCTCCGCCCACATGCAGGTTGGCCAAGGGGACCTCGAAGTCCCGGTTTCCCGGCGCCCCGAACCCACCCCGGAATCCCCGTATTCCGCCGCCGATGGCTCCGCGCGCCGCACCGCCTGCCCACCCCGCACCGTTGCTGAAGACCGCTTCCCAGTCGCCGTTGATGGCACCCTCGACGACGCTGGTGACCGCGTTACCGAATACGCCGCCCGCGGCGCCGACGAACATCCCGTGACCGGTGCGCCGCCACGGATTCGACATATCGCCGAACATCTTGAGCGACTGCTTACCGAAGGCGTTGCCGAACATCCTTCCTAACCCGGCGGAGGCGCCGGCGCCCGCGAGTGCGGTACCGAATTGGGTGCCGTCGAAGTTCTTTCGTTTGCCGTCCGCCATCTGGCCGAGCTGCACGGCCAGGTCGATCCCGCCGGAGATCAGCATCGCCTCGAGAATCGTCGCCACCCAGCCCTTGGCCACGTTGGCGAACTTCTCGCCGAACACGCGCAGCACCCTGGCCACGATCTGATCTTCGATCATCCTGGCCAGGAATCGCACGACCGCCTGCGTCGCGCTGATCTCGGCGGCCTCCACCGCGGGTGCGGTCGGTGGGAACAGCCACGCCCACGCGATCTCGATGGCGAGTGTGATCAGCGAGATGATCACCATGAGTTTGGCGGCCTGGATCGAGGTGCCCATGTCGAAAGCGGCCTCGCCCACCGAATCCATGTAGGAGGCAAGGGTTTCGAGCGAGCTGTCCCCGCTCAGGATGCTGTCGAACATGCCGGCGATGCTCTCGGAGCCAGCCCCGGAGGAGTAGGCGCTTACCGCCTCACCCTTGGCGCTCTCGATCTCGGGGATGATCGCGCGCAGAGCGGCCGCGGTGTGCTTCCAAGCATCCGAGACCTCCCAGATGATGGTTTCATCGCCGTCGGGCCATTCCGCTCCCGCGACATAGCCCAGCCAACGAAGCTCAGGTGGCAGATAGAGTCCCATGACGGTAGAACCGCGACCTAACGGTCGGTGTCACTGATAATCGAGCGGGGCGAGAGATCTTCCACATCGCCGTAGACCATCTGCGGAACCTCCTCCTCCCCACGTTTGCGTTCCGGGGAATCAGGAGCACTCGTGGAGACCGGTGGCACGGTGGGCATCATCTCGCCCAGATCCGGTGCACCATCCAGCATTTCCGACAAACGCGGCAGCCTGGCCTTGCGCTCCCGCAGCGGTTCCATGAGTTCGCGACTCAGTTTCTGCACCTTCTTGGCCGCGGCCTGCACGGATTGGGTCATCGCCGTGGCGATCTCCTCATAGGTGAGATCCTTGATATCGTCGGCGAACTTCGTCGCGATGAGGATGCCGTCGGCATTGACCGTGACGGATATCCGCTTGTCACAAGCGGTTACGGTGGCGGTGAGCCGAGCGCGGCCACGCTGAATCTCGGCGATGCCTGACATTTGTTCAGACAACGCCTCCATCATCATCGCGGCATCAGCCTGCAAACGCTCGTTGCTCATCGGCGACCTCCGTGGCTGATTCTATGCCCGAACCGATCCACCCGCACACCGAAACGGGCTGGCCGGCGCACACGTAGCAATTCCCCGACAGCTGAAACACCTTATGGGAGAGCATAATTCGACACCGGAGCGGCGGCGTGCACTTTTCGCACAAAACCAGTGGCCACCGGGCAACTGTGCCGGACAGTGCAATACTGACACGGTGCGACGTAATCTTGTTATTGTCCGAGCAGGCGACACGTCGCTGCACGAGAACTGGATGGCCGGTCCGGTGGACCGGAATTGGGATCTGATCGTCAGCTACTTCGGTGACGATCCCGATCGCTTCAGGGTTCCCGATGTGGTGCGCGTCGCTGCGAAGGGACCCAAATGGCCGCCACTGCAACAGTTGATCCACGAGCTGGCGGACACGATCGATCAGTACGACTATATCTGGCTGCCCGACGATGACGTAGACGCGGACACCGCGACGATCAATCTGATGTTCGACTACTGCGCCGAGTACCAGCTGTCACTTGCCCAGCCCGCGCTCTCGGCGGACAGCCACATCGTCCACCCGGTCACCAAGGTCGATCCCCGATACACGCTGCGCTACACCAGCTTTGTCGAAACCATCGTGCCGTGTCTTTCGCGCCAGTTCCTGCGCCGTACCCTGCCGGAATTCTCCGAGACCCAGAGCGGGTGGGGCATGGACTTCGTGTGGACCGCCATGCTCGACGAGGGTGAGACCGCCATCATCGATGCGATCACCGTGCGACACACCCGCCCCCAGGGAGCCGGTTCGCTGTACGAGGCGGTGCGCGAAACCGGGGTGCAGGACCTGGGGAAGGAATGCGAGGACTATCTGGCGCGCAAGGGCGTGACCAGGCAACCCGCATGGGTCCACCGCGGTATCCCGGCTGGGTTTCCCGAGCCGCCGAGCCTCGTGGCACGTCGGCTGTCGTGGCAAGCCCCCGCCAGGGACGTGCTCGACCCCGCACGCTGCGTCATTCTGGTTCCGGTGACCGACAAGATCGAACCCGCCTGTGCGCGTGGACTCTTCGAGCTCGAGCGGCAGGGCTATACGGTGTGGCGGTTGTACGGCTCCTCCGCGATCGACCAGGCTCGCAGCCAAATGGCCACCGACGCGCTCGCGGCCGGTTTCGAGGAGCTGATGTGGATCGATGCCGATATCGACTTCCCATTCGATGCGGTCAATCGGCTACGCGCGCTCGACCTCCCCGTGGCGTGCGCCATATACGCGAAAAAGGGCAGGCGCGAGCTGGTCGTCCACTTCGAGCCAGGTACCGAACAGCTGGTGTTCGGCCGAGGCGGAGGGTTGATCGAGCTCAAATATGCCGCGACGGGTTTTCTACTGACCAAGCGCGCCGTGTACGAGAAGATCGAAGCGCAGGAGCAACTTCCGACCTGCAACAGGCAGTTCGGCCACCCGACCGTGCCGTATTTTCTGCCGATGATCACCGAGGACGGTGACAACCACTGGTATCTGGGAGAGGACTACGCCTTCTCCGAGCGGGCAAGGCGAAGCGGGTTCGCGATAGTCGCTGACACCAGGATCCGGTTGGGCCACATCGGCCGCGAGACATTCAGCTGGGAGGAGGCCGGCAACGAGATCCCGCGCTACAAGACCTACACCTATCACCTGAACCGCCGTCCCGAGAAGCAGGACCGGTCATCCGACGACGAGCCCGTAGCGCCCTCCGACGAACAACCGGTGCCGTCATCCCATGACGAATCCGAGTAAACGTCCGCGCGGCAAACGATGTGCCGGTTCGTCACCGAAGGAGACCACAGGCCATGGGCAACCGACGATGTAATACTGGGGGCGTGCGACGCAATCTTGTCATTATCCGGGCCGACTACACCTCGCAGCATGAGAGGTGGATCGTCGGTCCCGGCGACAGGAATTGGGATCTGATCGTCGGCTACCCCGGTGACGATCCGGGAGATTTCCAGAGCTCCCATGCGAGTTTCGTGCACGTCGAGGGGCCGAAATGGCCCGCGCTCGGCCGGTTGGCCCAGAATATGGCCGACACGATCGAGCAGTACGACTACATATGGATCCCGAATAACGACCTCATGACGGATATGGCGTCGATCAACACGATGTTCGATATCTGTGCCGAATACGAGCTGTCGCTGGCTCAGCCGGCATTGACCGAGGACAGCTACGTCGTCCACGAGATCACTCGGGTGAACCGGGGACAGGTGTTGCGCTATACCAATTATGTCGAAACCATGGCCCCCTGCTTCAGCGGGGAGTTCCTGAGCCGCTGCGTACCCGACCTCGTTGCCACGGTGACGGGGCTCGGCCTGGAATCCCTGTGGCCGACCATGCTGGGCGAGGACGACATCGCAGTCATCGATGCCGCCACGGTGCGCAACATCAAGCATTTCCCCACACGGGATTACCTGGCGGTCCAGGAAACCGAGGACGACGATACCGAGGACGACTATCTGACCACGGTGCACAAGTACGAGGCCAGGGAGTACCAGAACTTCCTCGCCGAGAAAGATATCGCCCCGGTCGAGCCGGAGGTGCGCCGCAGTATTCCGGTCGACCCCGACTCCGATTTTCCGCACGCGACCGCGCGCGAATCGCACCGGGATGTCTGGTGGGTGGCATCCGAGACGAGAAAGAAACGCGACCCGTCCCGCTGTGTGGTTCTCGTCCCGGTGGCCGACAATATCGAGCCGGACTGTGCGCGTGCCCTTTTCGAATTGGAGCAGCTCGGCTATCCGGTATGGCGGGTGTTCGGCGCCTCGGCTATCGACCAGGTTCGCGGTCAGATGGCCACCGACGCGCTTGCCGCCGGATTCGAGGAGCTGATGTGGATAGATGCCGACATTTCCTTCCCGGTGGACGCGGTGGAGCAGCTTCGTCGCTTCGATCTTCCGATCGTCTGTGCCGTCTATACCAAGAAGGGGCAACGCGAGCTGGTGGCCCACCTCGAGCCGGGGACCGAGAAACTCACCTTCGGTGTGGGAGGCGGGTTGACGAAGATCAAGTACGGCGCTACCGGTTTTCTGCTGACCAAACGCGAGGTCTACGAGAAAATCCAAGCAGACCATCAGCTTCCGACGTGCAATAAGCAGTTCGGTCGCCCCATGGTCCCCTATTTCCTACCGATGGCCGTCCCCGACGGCGAGAACCACTGGTACTTGGGTGAGGATTACGCCTTCTGTGAACGGGCTCGCCGCAGTGGTTTCGACATCATGGCGGACACCACAATCCGGCTCGGTCACATCGGCCGTCAGAGTTTCGGCTGGGAGGACGCGGGTAGCGCCCGGCACCGCTACGCCACCTTCACGTTCAATTTCTGATGACCGACGGCCGTGCGGCCCCCTTTGCTCACGCCTCGACGATGGAGAAAATTCGATGGACCCGTCCCGCTGCGTCGTTCTCGTTCCGATCGGTGGATACCTCGAGCCCGAGTGCGCCAAAGGATTGGCAGAGCTGGAGGCCCGCGGCTATCACGTGCGAGCCATGCCCCGCTATGCGGCGATCGATCAGGGTCGAAGTCAGATGGCGACGGACGCGATGTTCGACGACTACGAGGCAATGATGTGGATCGACTCGGACGTCGGCTTCAACGCCGATGCGGTGGATATGCTGCGGGAGCAGGATCTGCCGATCGTGTGCGGGATCTACCCGAGAAAGGGTGCGCGCCAACTGGCATGCAAACTGCTGCCGGACACGCCGAGGGTTTTGTTCGGCGAGGGCGGCGGCCCGATGGAGATCTGTTACGCGCCAATGGGTTTCTGCTTCACCCAGCGCGTCGTCTACGAGACGATGATCGTGCACGAGCAGTTGCCGATATGCAATCAGCAATTCAAGCGCATCACGGTGCCGTATTTCCTGCCGTTGATCGTGCCCGACGGCGACGACCACCTGTACCTGAGCGCCGAATACTCGTTCTGTGAGCGCGCACGTCGCAGCGGTTTCGACATCATCGCGGACACCCGCATCCGGCTGAGCCATATCGGCAAGCACACCTACGTCTGGGAAGATGCCGGCACCGACCGGCATCGCTATGCCACCTACGAATTGAATATCCGATAAACCGCGAAAGGTGACGACATCGTGGACAACGACAGAACCAAGGCCGATTTCGCGGACCTGATGGACACCGTGAACGGCCACATCCGGTCGATCGCGGACGCACAGCGCAAGCGCACCGAACTCGTCGCCACGGCGAGCGCCGAGGAGGGAAGGGTCACGGTCACCTGCAATGCCGACGGCGTACCGATCGACACCGTCTTCTCCGATGACATCGACGACCTCGACTACGACGACATCGCGATGGCGGTGACCGAGGCGGCACAGGACGCTGCCGCGAAGGTCGCCAAGATGGCCGAGGAGTTGATCGCGCCGATCCGCACCACGCGCTCGCGCCTACCGAGCCTTTCGTCGATGGTCGAGGGCTTGCCCGATCTCAGCGTGAAAACCCCTGAGCCGCAACGAGCGTCTTTCGATCCGCTATCGGCGCGGAAGAAAAACGAGGACGACTCCAGGAACCGACCGTGGTCGGTCGCCGACGACGACTGATCGACGATCCGTCATCCATCCCGGACGCGAGCGCTACGAATGAGGGTGCTCGGTACGAGAGTTGCGCGGTCGATTCATGTCTCGTCGGGCAGCACGTCGCCCAGCTCCCGCGTCACGTGTTCCAGATACCTGGTGACGTACTGCCCGACGAGATCGGCGGCCATCCGACCCGGCATCGTCCTGGTCATCGACAGGTGTCCGACCAGTTCGGCCACATCCTCCGACTGGCGATCGGAGCGACGAAACTCCCGCACCGCGGTGCGCTCGAACAGGTCGACGAATTGCCGTGCGATGTGGTCGCAGTCATCACGCAACCGGTCGAGCTCGTCGAGCACCCTGGCCTGCGCCACCCCCGCGCCGAGTAGTTGCGCGGCGATGTCGACCAGCTTGGGATCCTTGACCCGGTAGGTGGTGGCGTCCACCGGCTCGTACAACCCGACGGCGATCACCCGCGCGAGACCATTCGGAACATCCCGATACCGTTCGGCGAGATCGGTTGCGGCGACGGTGGTTTCGACCTCGGTGACAGTTGATTTCGGCGCGGGTGCCGCCGAGGCACTGACGCCGAGTACCGCGGCCAGATCGTCGCCGCGATCCCACGCCTCCAGCAGATCACGCACGCCACTGAGCTTGATTCCGCGATCGAGCAGGCGGCTGATGATGCGCACCCGATTGAGGTGCTCATCGCCGTAGAAGCCGGTGCGCCCCTTGAGTGCAGGAGGCGGCAGCAGGCCACGCTCGTTGTACACCCGCAGCGTCCGCACCGTCGTCCCGGCTTCGCGCGCCAGTTCGTCGATCGTGAACTCCGAATCCACTGCCATACCTCCAGGAAACCACACCGAAACCTCACCTATCGGCAGCCTAGCGATCGAACTGCGTTTTCGGCCTTGAGATTTCCGCGCTGTTAACGACTCGAACACCCTCTTGCATGTGCCATCTTATGGCGGTACGTTACACCAATCAGCGGTATGATCGGCATCACAGGAAAGGTCCTCTCATGGCCACTGTCACACCCCCTCCCCCGGCAACCGAAGCAACTTCGCTTCACGCCGAGGATGCGGGCTACCACAAGGCTCTGAAGCCACGCCAGTTGCAGATGATCGCGATCGGCGGTGCTATCGGGACCGGACTGTTCCTCGGCGCGGGCGGACGCTTGCGCGAAGCGGGCGCCGGGTTGTTCCTGGCCTACGCGATCTGCGGCATCTTCGTGTTCTTCATACTCAGAGCCCTCGGCGAACTGGTGCTGCACCGCCCTTCCTCGGGCTCGTTCGTCTCCTACGCCCGCGAGTTCTACGGCGAGAAGCTCGCCTTCGGCGTGGGGTGGATGTACTTCTTCCACTGGTGCATGACCGGCATCGTCGACATCACGGCGATCGCCACCTACGTGCACTATTGGGGAGCCACCAAGGTGATTCCGCAGTGGACGATCGCGCTGATCGCGCTGGTCATCGTGCTCAGCATCAACATGATCTCGGTGAAATGGTTCGGCGAGCTGGAATTCTGGGCCGCACTGGTCAAGGTGGTCGCCCTGGTGGCCTTCCTGATCATCGGCGTGGTCATTCTGGCCAGCAGGTCCACAATCGACGGCGCGACCACCGGGCTCAGTGTGATCAGTGAGCACGGCGGACTGTTCCCGAGTGGCGCGATGCCATTGGTCCTCTCTACGACCGGTGTCATCTTCGCCTACGCCTCGGTGGAACTGATCGGCACTGCCGCCGGTGAGACCGAGAATCCGGAAAAGATCATGCCGAGGGCCATCAACTCGGTGATCGCCCGCATCGCGCTGTTCTACGTCGGCTCGTTGGTACTGCTCGCACTGCTGATTCCGTACACGGAGTTCAGTTCGGACACAAGCCCGTTCGTGACCTTCTTCAGCAAGCTGGGTATCGACGGCGCCGGGTCGATCATGAACCTCGTCGTACTGACCGCGGCGTTCTCGAGTCTCAACGCCGGGCTGTATTCGACAGGGCGCATCCTGCGGTCGATGTCGATGAACGGAAGTGCACCGAGTATCGCCTCGAAGATGTCTACCCGCGGTGTGCCGTATGTGGGCATCCTCGCCACCGGTACGGTCGCGCTGGCTGGTGTCGGCCTGAACGCGATCGTCCCGGCCCAAGCGTTCAATATCGTGCTGAACGTATCGGCATTGGGCACGATGTTCGCCTGGACGGCGATCATCCTGTGCCAGTTGCAGCTGTGGCGATGGTCGAAGCAAGGCAAGGTGGAGCGACCGGCATTCCGCCTGTTCGGCGCGCCCTACACCAGTTACGCGACGCTGATCTTCTTGGCGGTGGTGGTGGTCATCATGGCCACCAGCAGCGACATCGTGCAGCGCGGAGCCGTCATCGCGATGGTGTGCGTCGTGTTGCCGCTCCTGATCGGGGGCTGGTTCATGGTTCGACGACGGGTACTGCACCTGGCGAACGAACGCATCGGTTACACCGGGCAATTCCCGGTACTGGCCGAGCGCCCGGTGAAGCATCGACAGGACACCTCAGCGTCCGAGCAACGCGCTACGCCGGACGATGAGGCAGAATCGCACTAATATCGTTCGGATGTCGCGGTTTTCGACCGTGCCACCACCGGAACTGGCCCCGCCGCTCCGCAGCACGGACACCCTCCAGCTGCGGAGCGGTCGGGTTGGCACGTCAGTTCGACATTTCGAGGTTCTGAGAAGGCGAATGGCCGAGAATTCCCCCTTATCCGGCCACCCCGAGCCGCCGTTGTGGGCAACGCGACAGCTGCGCGATGCCACCGATCGGCCGCATCAATGGGCTACCCGGCGCACGGTGGCCACCCGAGCCGGTCGAGTGGAACCGGAGGAGATCTCCGAACCCGCACGCAAGGCCGAGGTGGGCTCCGACGGAAGATCGCGCCCCAGCGTGCGTCGGGTCGGGGGCGGGCTGGTGCGGCTGCCGGCGGTGACACCACTCGATCCCGCCGCCGCGGTGCTGCGCAATCCCGAAGTGCCCGAAGACAAACGGTTCTGCTGGAAATGTCAGAAGCCGGTCGGGCGCTCCGGCAACGGCGAGCCGGGCACCTCAACGGGAAGCTGCGCGCACTGCGAAGCACCGTTCAACTTCCGGCCCCTACTCGAGCCAGGCGACCTGGTCGCCGATCAATACGAAGTGCGGGGCTGCCTGGCCTACGGCGGGATGGGCTGGATCTTTCTGGCCCGCGATCGCAATGTCGCGAGCCGTTGGGTGGTGTTGAAGGGGCTACAGAACCCGCTCGATATCGAGGCCCACGTGGTGGCGCTGGCCGAACGGCAGTTCCTTTCGGAGATGGCGCATCCGGCGATCGTGAAGATCTTCAACTTCGTCAAACACCGTTCCACCGAAGGCATTCCGATCGGCTACATCGTGATGGAGTACGTCGGCGGGCGGTCACTGAAAACCGAGCTCGATCTGCGCACTCCCGATCATCTACCGGTCGCCGAGGCCATCGCCTACCTGCTGGAAATCCTTCCCGCACTGGACTATCTGCATTCGTTCGGCCTTGCCTACAATGATCTCAAACCGGACAACATCATGGTCAGCGAGGACGAGGTCAAGCTCATCGACCTCGGTGCGGTCGCCGCACGGGAATCCGGTGGCAACCTGTATGGCACCTTCGGCTATCAGGCGCCGGAATTCACCAGGACAGGGCCGACGGTTGCCTCCGATATCTACACCGTCGGCCGCACCCTGGCCGCGCTGACCATGGCGATGCCGACCGACCCGGACAGCCACAAGCTGCCCGGCCTGCCCTCCCCCGAGGACGAGCCGGTCCTGCGCCGTTATCCCTCGTTCGCCCGCCTGTTGGCGCGCGCCACCGAACAGGTTCCCGCGCAGCGCTTTCCGTCCGCCTACGCGATGTATCGCCAACTCCTCGGCGTGCTACGCACCGTCCTCGCCGGGGACACCGGCCGCGACCACCCGCAGGTGTCGGCCGTATTCAGCGCTCCGCGCGGCGATTTCGGGATCGAGACGCTGATCGGGCAGACCGATGGCATCGTCGACGGCGTCGCGCGCGTTGCCGTCCTCGACGCGGCGAGCGTCGTTTCCGCACTCCCGGTTCCGCTGATCGACAGCGATGATCCCAACGCGGAACTGTTGTCACCGTTGCTTCACGGCGATCCGTACCGAGCCCTGGACACACTGCGCCAGAGCCGAGAGAACATGCGAAACGGAAAGCTCGCCACGCCCGAAAACTTCGAACTGGAAGGCAGTTTGACCGAGGTCCGCGCCTATCTCGATCTCGGCGAGGTGGAGTACGTGCGCGGAAAGCTCACCGAGCTGCGGCGCGAATATCACACCGACTGGCGCGTCGAGTGGTATGTGGGGGTCGCCGAACTCACCAGCGGCGATTACGAAAAGGCCTACGCTCAGTTCGATCTCGTGTATTCCATGGTGCCTGGCGAAATCGCGCCGCCGTTGGCGTTGGCGGCGACCGCCGAGCTGCTGCTCGACCTCGGCACCCACGATCGGAGCCGCTGGGCAAGCACGGCGACGGAGTCCTACCGGGCGGTCTGGCAGACCAATCGCGGCATCGCGAGTGCGGCGTTCGGCCTCGCTCGCCGACTAGCCGCCGTCGGTGACGCCACCGCCGCCGTCGCCACCCTGCAACAGGTACCGCAGACTTCACGCCACCACAATGTCGCGCGCATGACCGGCTGCCTGCTGCTCACCTCGCGTCCGATCGCCGAGCTCACCGAATCCGATCTCGACGACGCCGCCGACCGTTTACGCGAGCTCCCCGACGAACCCCGCCTGCAACAGATGCAAGCCCTCGTCCTCGGCGCCGCCTTGTCCTGGCTGCGACGAGGTGAGCGCCCGAGGAACCCCGATGCGACCATCCTCGGGCTGCGCTACACCGACGAGGAACTCAGGAAGGGGATAGAACTGGTGCTGCGCCACATCGCACGCACCGCGCCCCGGCGGTTACAGCGGTACGCCCTCATCGATCTTGCCAATCATGTGCGGCCCCGGTCCTGGTGGTGACCGGCGTCAGCCACCAGCACCGGCTCCTGTGTTCCCGATCAAACGCTC
Organism: Nocardia callitridis; assembly: GCF_039543305.1. Taxonomy (NCBI): domain Bacteria; kingdom Bacillati; phylum Actinomycetota; class Actinomycetes; order Mycobacteriales; family Nocardiaceae; genus Nocardia; species Nocardia callitridis. The sequence continues at coordinate 301,110 of NZ_BAABJM010000005.1, forward strand.
ACGTGCGAGATTCGGAGACGCGATTGTCGACCGGGCGGTAGTGCGGGAAATATTTTTCGAGCAAGAAATCCGGCAATATGTACTGCGGGAACATTTTCGTCGTCGCACCGGAATGCAGGATATGGATGACCAGTCCTTCGGTATCGGGGGCGCTCACGGTCTTGAATCCCGCGCCCTTCAACTTCTGGTAGAAATCCAGGTCCCAGCATTGGTCGGCGAAGGTGATGTCGGCGATCTCCACCCGAGGAAAGACGGACTTTCGCCACACGTAGGAGAAGCCGTATCCCCACAGGACACCGGTAACCCACTCCTCGTTCCAGCCATCCGTCATCATCGGCCTGATCGACTCCCACGGCGAGAAGACGAAGTGTGTCCTGGACAGTATGTCGGTCGCCCAGTACCCGAAGGCCCTCTGCTCAGGGCTGTAGGCGAACCACCGGCTCAGGGTGCAGAAGTCGGCGGGCCCGAGAAACTTGACCATCCGCTCGATGTAATGGGGGGCATAGTAATCGTCGTCGTCGAACACGGCGATGATCTCTCCCCGAGCCAGCGTCGACATCATGTGCAACTTCTTGCCGATGGTCAGGCGGTGCTCGGGCATATAAAAGTATCGGATGCCGCGCTCACGGTATTCCGAATCGTCCAGGAACAAGCTCGGCTCAGGACTGTCGTCGAGAATGAGCATTTCCATTCCGCCACCGAAGGTTTGGGCACAAAAGTTCTCGACCTGCTGGCGAATGTATGCCGGGCGCTGATACGTGGGGCAGATGACACTGACCACGGGCTTGTCGGTACCGGCGGAGACGTGATCATGTTCGGATTCGGGTCGCACCTTCCCAGCGTAGTCTCTGCGCGTCCTGCGCTCCATTGCTCGCGGCAGTAGCCTCGGCACACGGGTCTCGCGGTCTCGTCCTCCCCGAGCGCCCAAGTGCCACTTGCCGATATCATCGATTGCGACGGTGGCAGCGGTATCCCGGTCGGCACGTCCGGTTCGGTAGCTCGTCGGCGAACCGAGAACAGGAGCAAGGCAATGAGTCAACCAGTAGAGATCAACCCCGAGGGAGTACGCAAGGCCGCAGTCGAATTCGAAGGCGTTGCCGAAACCACCAAGAGGATTCTCGAAAACCTCCAGACCTCCTCCGAGAGCAAGGGCGAGCCGTGGGGCGACGACAAGGCGGGCAAGAAATTTGCCGACGGGGAGAAGGGATACAAGGCGAATCGGGATGGCACCTTCGACTCGCTGTCCCAGCTCGTCACCGTCTTCCAGGACAATGCCACCAATCTGCGTGACGCGGCGAATACCTTCGAGACCAACGAGGATCAGGTCGCCAACGGCTCGGCCTACCTGCCAAATCTCAGCAAACGTCCGGACGCGCCGACCTGAGCCGGGCCGGGTGGCTGGCAACGGGTAGTTATGGCCCCTCGGAGCGGGCGCGGATATCGCGCACGTAGACGACCTGCTGTTTACCCTCGCCGGGACTACGCGTCTGCAAGTCGAACAGCGTGGTAGCTGCGAACAATTCGCCGAGCTTGCCGTAGCCGTAGCTGCGCGGGTCGAAGTCGGTGCGCTGCTTGTTGATGATCGATCCGACCGTGGCCAGTGTTGCCCAGCCGGAATCGTCGGAGGCGGCGTCGACGGCGTTGCGCAGCAGGTTCATCAGCTTGGCGTCGCCCTTGAGCTGGTTGTTCGTCGGCTTACGTGTGTTGTTGGCCGGTGGCTCTTCCGCTGTGACGGTGAGATTTTCGGCGTAGATGAACTTGTCGCACGCCGCGACGAACGGTTGCGGAGTCTTGCGCTGACCGAATCCGTATACCGTCAGGCCGGATTCGCGGATGCGACTGGCCAGCCGGGTGAAATCGCTGTCGCTGGAAACGATCACGAAGCCGTCGAGATTGCCGGTGTAGAGCAGGTCCATCGCGTCGATGATCATCGCCGAGTCGGTGGCGTTCTTTCCCGTGGTGTAGCCGAACTGCTGGATCGGTTGGATCGATTGCGCCAATAACTGGTCTTTCCAGCCCCGAAGGTTCTGGCTCGTCCAGTCGCCGTAGGCCCGCTTCACATGCGCCGTACCGTATTTCGCGACCTCAGCCAGCATGCCGTCGGCGATACTCGGCTGCGCGTTGTCGGCGTCGATCAACACCGCAAGCCGCGTCGCACTGTCGCTGCTCAAAGCAAACCCCATTCCTCGGCCGGTAGTCCCGAACACGGTAGTCCGCCTCGGCGACGTCGCCCGGTAGAACGGTGAAGCGCAGGCGCGCGTCGGATGCACCGGCCACCCCGCGCCTCGCACCCCGGTCGGGCGCCGGATGTGCCCTACCATCGGTGGGTGGCGCGGGAGTCGATCCTCGGCGCGAACGTGCCGATACGCAACGAACGGGAGACCCAAGGATGCTGACCGTCGCGGAGGAATTTCTCCTGCTGGCCCTCGACGACGACACGGGCAAGAAGCTGGTGGACAGCACCCGCACCAGCGCCGCTCTCGCCGGTGCCGCGCTCGTCCAGCTCACGGTGGAAGGCGCGTTGCGGTTGACCGAGCGCGACGATCCCGACCACAAGCCCGGCCGGTTGGTCTCTACCGGTAAACGCGCCACCGACCCCAGGCTGGCGGATCTCGCCGAGGTCGCCCACGGTCGCAAACCCAAGGACGCGGTCGGCAAGGTCGTCGGCTACGGCAAGTGGCGCAGCCGCGCCAAGAACTTGCAGGACGCGTTGCTGCACGACCTCGCCGACGGCGGCTACCTCACCGAGGACAAGAGCAAGGCGCTGGGCCTCTTCCCGGTCACGTCGTGGAAGTCCGCCAACCGCAGGGCGAAATCCGAGATCGTGCAGCGGGTCGCCGCCGCCATCGCCGACACCGAGCAGCCCGACGACCGCACCTCGGCACTGATCTCCATCCTCGAGGTGGTGAAACTGCTGCCCAAGCTCTTGCCGGAGGTCGACAAGAAGACACTGAAGCAGCGCGGCAAGCAGATCAGCGAAGGCGAATGGGGCGGACCCGCCGTGCGCAAGGCGATCCAGCATATCCAGAGCGTCAACACCGCCATCATCGTCAGCACGACCACCGCGGGCGCCTCGAGCTGATCGCGGTCGATCGGTCTGCCCTCAGCGGACATTCGGTCGAATGCGGCTGCTGCGGCAGTAGACCGGAACCATGATCGAATCAGCGCAGCTGGACTATCGCAGTCAGCTCACCGAACGCCTCTTCCGCAATCGAACGATTCTGCTCACCGGCGAGGTCAACGAGACCATGGCCGAACAGGCCTGCGCCGAACTGGTGCTGTTGTCCTCGGCCGACGCCGAGCGCGACATCGTCGTTTACATCAACTCCCCCGGCGGATCGGTCTTCGCCGGACTCGCCATCTACGACACCATGAAACTGATCCCCAACGACGTGATCACCGTCGCGCTCGGGTTCGCCGCGAGCATGGGCCAGGTACTCCTCGCCTCCGGCACCAAGGGCAAGCGAATCAGCTTGGCGCACAGCAGGATCATGATGCATCAGCCGTCGGCGGGGATCGGCGGCACCGCGATGGACATCGAGATCCAAGCCGAGAATCTCGAATACACCAAGTTGCAGTCCGAGCGCATTCTCGCCGCCGAGACCGGCCACAGCGTCGAGGAGATCCGCCACGACGCCGACCGCGACCGCTGGTTCACCCCGGAACAGGCGTTGGAATACGGCATCGTCGACCACATCGCGGATTCCTTTGCCCGCCTCGCGCCGTTCGGCGCAGGACACCGAGTGGGGCTGTGATCATCATGAGCCAGTACACGATCCCCAACGTCATCGAACGCACCCCCGCCGGTGAACGCTCCTTCGACGTGTTCAGTCGACTGCTCAACGAGCGAATCGTCTTCCTCGGCACCGAGATCGACGACGGCGTCGCGAATGTGATCATGGCGCAGCTGCTGCATTTGGAGGCCGAGTCACCCGACAGCGAGATCGGTCTGTACATCAATTCGCCCGGCGGCTCGACCACGGCGATGCTCGCGGTCTACGACACCATGCAGTTCCTGCGTCCCAAGATCGCCACCTACTGCATGGGCCAGGCCGCTTCGGCCGCCGCGGTGCTGCTGGCCGCGGGTGCTCCCGGCCGCCGGTTCGTGCTCCCGCATTCGCGGATACTGCTCCACCAGCCGTACGCCCAAGGTCAGGGCACCATCTCCGATATGGCGCTACAGGCAGCGGAGGTGATGCGGATCCGTGCCGAGACCGAGACGATTCTGAGTGCGCATACCGGCAGGGAGACCGGCCAGTTACGCAAGGACACCGACCGAGACCGCATTTTCACCGCCACGGAGGCGGTCGAGTACGGCCTGGCCGACGCGCTGATCAACAGCCGCGACTGAGCACGCCATCCTTATTTTCACCGCCCCCGAGACGGCCGAGTACGGCCTGGCCGACGCGCTGATCAACAGCCGCGACTGAGCGCGCCATCTCTGAACGCTCACCCCTGTGCGTTCAGAGATGGAGCGTTCGGGCCCGTGCATTCAAGCCCGTGCATTCAAGCCCGAAGCCATGAGCCCCCGGCCTTTTGGGTGCGCAGGTGTCGAGTGCTCAGCTCTTCAGTGCGTGTGCCTCTCGCTCACCCTTCTGCACCGAACCCGCAGTCGGTCAACCTGCCGCACAGACCTGACTCCGCACGGCGTTGAGCCCGTGCGGAGTCAGCCAGTGCGTTCAAGCCCGGCGCTCAGGCAGCGCGCAGCTCGATCCTGGGCTCGGAGGCGGGCCGCCGGTCCAGTCGGCGGAACGCGCTCAGCCGCCGAGCCCCTCGGGTGAGCAGCTGTTCGACCGGCAGTTCCAGCGCCTCGCACACCGAATGCAGTATCTCCGAGGACGGCTCCTTGCGCCCGCGTTCGATCTCCGACAGGTACTGCTTGGACATCCCCACCTGCCGGGACACCTCGGCCAGCGTGCGGTCCTGATCGCGACGCTCATCGCGCAGGACCTCGCCGTAGATCACCCGCAGCAACGGCGACGGCGCGACCGGTGGTCGCGGCTGCTGTCGCGGACCGCGCCAGCTCCGGATATCGATCACAACGCCCTCGTCGTCAGCTGCCATGATTCGAGTCTCGCACTCGGCGAGCATGATTCGGCGAATGTTCACCAACAGCGGACACAGCGCGATAGATATCGCACATCAAAGCAGGTCACGGTCGGTGGTTCGGCTGGTTGACACCGATCGAGGGGCGGGCGTGTACTGGAGTGACCCCTAACGATTCGAGGATCACCATGATCATCATCATCGGGCTCGTCATCTTGATCGCCGCCATCGTCGTCGGTTTGGTCGGCGTCTTGGCCAACACCGGCAGCGCACACGCGCTGACCGACGATTTCTCGATCTTCGGCTACCACGTCACCGGCTCCAGCGGCACGCTGTTTCTGTCCGGCATCATCATCGGCGCCATCGGACTGGCCGGGTTGAGCATGCTGCTCGCCGGTGCGCGCAGGACCGCACGCAAGGCTTCCGAGGCGCGCAAAGAACTGAAGGCCAGCCGCAAGGCCGATCAGCAAGGCCCTCGATACGAGCAACCCCGTGCGCAGACCCAGACCCAGGGCAGGCACGAGCGCATCAACATTCCCGACAACGAAGCCAGCCGCCAGGGCGCCGACCCGCAGGGCTACGGCAATCAACCGGCCGACACCGCGTCCTCGGGGTCCGGCTTCCGCGACATCCGCGATCTCACCGACACGTCGTCCACGACTGCCCGCCGCCCGCACGACACGCACCACTAGTCGCCGCGAGCGGTCGTCCTCGCCCGCTCGCGCCACCAGCCGCAAGGACAGGAGGCCGCCGTGACAGCGTCGACCATGCCGGGCAACCCTGCCCGGCATCCCGTACCGCCGGAGTACACCCCCCGCCTGCGACTGAAGGCGAAGTCCAAGCACGACGACCGCGACTGCGTCGACGGCGCGTGGTGGCCCCGCACGCAGGGGCTGCTCGAAGAATTGCCCGATCTGCTCGCGGTCCTGGCGGTACGGCTCGGCCCGATTTTCCGGGTGGTGTACGACCCGCGCGAGTGGCAGCCCGCGCCGCCGGAGACGATCATCGGCCAGCGGATCGTCGAACTGCTGCCCTACCCGTCCACCTCCGACACGTTGCTGGTCGTCTTCGGCGACGACGACGAACGCGTCGTGCTCCGCGTCATCGCCCCCGATACCAACCAGGCCGACGCGCACGCCACCCTCATGTCGTCGGTCGCTTCGAAAACCGCCGTTCTGCTTGATGATTCCGCAACGAGCCCGCCCCTGGACGAAGCTGGCGGCGGACGGCGGGCTCCGCAGACTCGTTGAGCCGGGTTCGTGGTCAGCCCAGGATGCTGGCACGAATGTCAGGCGACCACCGCACATACTCGACATTCACTCCGTCGGCATGCCTGAGGTAGTAGAAGGTACCGGTATCGCTGGTCAACGGGCCCGCGGTGACTACGGCGCCGAGCTCGGCGGCCAGCGCGAGCAGTCCCTCCAGCTCGTCGACCACCACGGGGCCGACCGTGTCGCGATACTTGTCCACGTCTTCGGGCGCGCCCGCGATCAACAGGAAATCACCGACCGCGGCCAATTCCGCGCGCTCGAAACCGAATCGGAGGTCCGCGGGCTTGCCGACCAACCGTTCGTAGACCGGCAGCGCGGCGTCGAGGTCGGTGACGAAGGCACGCGCGTAGGTTTTCAGTATCCGCATGGTGGTGGACGCTACGGCGGGTTTCCCGATCCGCGCCACCAAGCCACGGTTCGGCTCAGGCCGAATGTAACTCTCGCCCTCGCTGTCAGTCATTTCTAGGTTGTCGGACATGACAACCAACTCGCGCACGCCGCTCAACGACATCGTGGATGCCACGGCGGCGGCGATCGCGGACAATCCGGCCAACGCGCTGGCGGTCTTTCGCGCCGCCGGTGTCCCGGAGGCCGCTGTCGGCAGCGCGATCACCACGGGAAAGCACACCGTGCGCGTCGACGAACCGGCAACACTGGGTGGCGAGGGCACCGCGCCGAACCCGGTGGAGGTCTACCTGGCGGCATTGATCTCCTGCCAGGTGGTCACCTACCGGTTCTGGGCGCAACGGCTGGGCATCACCGTCGACGATCTCGCCGTCGATGCCGAGGGTGATCTCGATGTGCGCGGGTTCTTCGGCCTCGACGACACCGTGCGCGCGGGGTTTCAGGCGGTGCGTGTCACCGTGCGAGTCAGTGGACCAGAGACCGATGAGCGTTACCAAGAATTACAGGAGGCCGTTGACGCACACTGCCCAGTTCTCGATCTCAGCACCGGGCAGACCCCGGTGACCACTACCTTGGTCACTGATTCGCGCTAATCGAATCCGTTACCGCCCTGCATGATCCGCGCACCGTCAACCAGGAGTAAGCACACATGACCGATCCCGCCCAGGCCGTCGAGGACCCGACCGCGAACTGGAGCTTCGAAACCAAGCAGATCCACGTCGGTCAGTCGCCCGACAGCGCGACCAACGCACGCGCACTGCCGATCTACCAGACCACCTCCTACACCTTCCGCGACACCGACCACGCCGCGGCACTGTTCGGGTTGGCCGAGCCGGGCAACATCTACACCAGGATCATCAACCCCACCCAGGACGCGGTGGAACAGCGCGTCGCCGCGCTCGAAGGCGGCGTCGCGGCGCTGCTGGTGGCCTCGGGTCAGTCCGCGGAGACGTTCGCCATCCTGAACATCGCGGGAGCGGGCGACCACATCGTCTCCAGCCCGCGCCTCTACGGCGGCACCTACAACCTGTTCCACTACACCCTGCCGAAGCTCGGCATCGAGGTGAGCTTCGTCGAGGATCCCGACGATCTGGAGCAGTGGCGCGCGGCGATCCGGCCGAACACCAAGGCGCTGTACGGCGAGACGGTATCGAACCCGCAGAACCACGTCCTCGACATCCCCGGTATCGCCGAGGTGGGGCACGCCGAGGGTATCCCGCTGATCGTGGACAACACGGTGCCGACGCCGTACCTGATCCAACCGTTGAAGCACGGTGCCGACATCGTCGTGCACTCGGCGACGAAATACCTTGGCGGACACGGCTCGGCGATCGCCGGCGTGATCGTCGACGGCGGCACGTTCGACTGGACCCAAGGCCGGTTCCCCGGCTTCACCACCCCGGACCCGAGCTACCACGGCGCGGTCTTCGCCGACCTCGGCGCACCCGCGTTCGCGTTGAAGGCTCGCGTGCAGTTGCTGCGCGACCTCGGTGCCGCGGTGTCGCCGTTCAACGCGTTCCTGATCGCCCAGGGCTTGGAGACGTTGAGCCTGCGCATCGAGCGCCACGTGCAGAACGCACAGGCGGTCGCGGAGTTCCTCACCGACCGTCCCGAGGTCACCTCGGTGGCCTTCGCCGGACTGCCCTCTTCGCCGTGGTACGAGCGCGGACAGCAGTTGGCCCCCAAGGGTGCCAGTGCCGTGATCGGCTTCGAGTTGGCCGGTGGCATCGACGCGGGCAAGCGGTTCGTCAACGCGCTGACGCTGCACAGCCACGTCGCCAACATCGGTGATGTGCGCTCGCTGGTGATCCACCCCGCCTCGACCACCCACTCGCAGCTGACCCCGGAGGAGCAGCTCGCCGCGGGTGTCACGCCGGGCCTGGTGCGCCTCGCGGTCGGCCTCGAAGGCATCGAGGACATCCTCGCCGATCTTCGCGTCGGCTTCGCCGCTGCGGGCGAGTAACGCGTTCGACCGGCCCCGAAAGCCCAGCCGCCTTCGCGCGGCTGGGCTTTCGGCCCGCCACACGCGAATTTACCGTTGATTTCATCTCCGATCCGCTTTTGAATCGCGCTGCATTTTTCCCTCGCCCCGATCCGGCTTTACGTCAATGCTCGTAGCCGGGGAAAGTTCGAGATGAGGGAATTTTCAATGCGCATATTCAAACCTGCTGTAGCCGCGGCGCTGATGACGATAGCGATGGCGGTGACCGCGGGCGTTTCCGGTGCCGCGCCGGAGACCGAGAGCGGTGCGGTGAATTTCACCGCGCACGCCACCGACACGTCATCGATCATCAGCACCGATTCCGGCTCGCTCGTGGTCGAAGACGATGTCTTCAAAATCAAAGCCACCGATGGCACTGTTCTCGCGGGCACCCCGCTGAACTTCCGTATCGATGACTTCGAATTCCCGATCGCCGCACAGATTTCCGGCAACGAGGCAACGCTGACGCCGCGGATCGACCGCGAACACGCCACCTACAAGCCCGTCGCCCTCCCCTACGAGGACAAGGCGCCGTTCAAGAACGAATACGACCGTGAGGTCGCGGCGTGGAGCCGGTTCACCAGCACGGTCAGCCTCGGCGCCGCCATCGGCACCCTGGTCGGCGGGCTCGGCGGCGCGGCCGTCGGTTGCGTTCTCGGCGGTATCGCGGGCGCGACGGTCGCCGCGGCCACCATCGTCGGGCTGTTCGGACCGTTCATCCCCGCCGCAGCGGTCGGCTGCATCGGTGGCGTCCTCGCCATCGGTGCCCTCGGCACCGTCGCGGGTCAGCTGCTGATCACCGCACCGTTCGCGATCGGCGCGGCGATCCAGTACTTCACCACCGTCAACCAGCCGCCGCCTGCCCCGGCCAAGTAGCGACGCGAAAACCGGCCCCGCCCACCATTTTCCCCGATGGGCGGGGCCTTTCGCGGTATTCGACGCGGCCTGCGACAATAACTCCTTCACACCAACCAGGAGGAAGTCGCTCGTGCACAATTCCGGGGTGCTGCCGCTGCTCGGTCATGTTTCCGCCGCCGTCGCCGACGCGATCGCCCGGACACGACCAGAGATGAAAGGCGCCGACCCGGTTGTCCGACGATCCACCCGCGCCGATTTCCAATCCAACGCCGCACCAGCGCTCGCCAAGCGATCGGGAATACCGCCGACCGAGGTGGCCGCCGGTCTGGTCGAAGCATTGCGATCCGACGGCGACCTGTTGAATTCGGTCGAATTGTCCGGTCAAGGATTTCTGAATATCACGGTGCCCGATCCGCTGGTGTGGGGGCAGGTCGCTGCCCGCCTGACCGACGACCGGCTCGGTGTCGCCGCGGCGAGCGAGGGCGCGCGCACCGTCGTCGATTATTCGGGCCCGAACATCGCCAAGGAAATGCATGTCGGGCACCTGCGCACGACGATCATCGGCGACAGCCTCGCCAGGGTGCTCGAGTTCCTCGGTGCCGAGGTGATTCGCCAGAATCATTTGGGCGACTGGGGAACTCAGTTCGGCATGCTCATCCAGTACCTCGACGAGCACCGCGACATACCGTGGCGCCACGATGATCTCACCGACGACACCGCCTCGGTCTCGGCGCTGGACCGCCTGTATCGCGCCGCGCGCACGGCGTTCGACGCGGACTCCGATTTCGCCGACCGCTCCCGTGCCAGAGTGGTGGCCCTACAGTCCGGCGACCCGACCACCTTGGCACGGTGGAGCGAGATCGTCGCCGAATCGGAGAAGTCGTTCGGCGATATCTACAGCCGCCTCGGCGTCTTGTTGACGACCGAGGACTACGTCGGGGAATCGTTCTACAACCCGGTATTGGCCGACACCGTCACCGAATTGGTCGACCGCGGCATCGCGGTGCCCAGCGACGGCGCACTGGTGGTCTTCTCCGAGGAAGTCACCGGCCCCGACGACAAACCGGTGGCGCTGATGGTCCGCAAGCGTGACGGCGGATTCGGCTACGACACCACCGACCTGGCGACCATCAAGCACCGCGTCGACACCCTCGGCGCGGACCGGCTGCTGTATGTCACCGACGCCAGGCAGGCGCTGCACTTTCGCCTGGTCTTCGAGGTCGCACGCCGTGCGGGGTGGCTCACCGACGAGGTCACCGTCGAACACGTCGCCTACGGCGCCGTTCTCGGCCCCGACGGACGCCCGTTCAAGACGCGAGCGGGCGCGACCGTGCGACTGATGGACCTGCTCGACGAAGCGACGACGACGGCGAGAAGCATTGTCGCCGAGAAGAACCCGGATTTCGATCCGGCGGAGCTCGATCAGATCGCCGAGCAGTCGGGGATCGGCGCGGTGAAGTACGCCGACCTTTCGACCTCGCGGGTCAAGGACTACACCTTCGACCTGGGGCGGATGCTCGCGTTCAACGGCAATACCGGCGTCTATCTGCAATACGCGCACGCGCGGATCCGATCGATCCTGCGCAAGACGGACGCGCGGATGCCGACCGTCGACCCGGCCGTCAGCCTGGCACCGGCCGAACGCGCACTGGCGTTGGAGTTGGACGCCTACGCCGACACGCTCGCGGACGTGGCCAGCACACTGGAACCCCATCGGCTCTGCGGCTACCTCTACGACCTCGCCCGCGATTTCACCACCTTCTACGACGAATGCCCCGTCCTCACCGCCACCGATCCGGTCCGCGAAAACCGCGTGGCGCTGTGCCGCCTCACGGCGCGCACCCTCGAGCACGGCCTCGGCCTGCTCGGTATCGCCGCGCCACAACGCATGTGAGCACCCGCGCGGCGCACGATCGATGATCGCGTGCCGCGCGGGCGGACGCGCGCAGTCGACTCAGGCCGCACGCCAGGTGGTGACCGCCCAGATCACGACGACGTCCAGCACGATGATCAAGATCGACCACATCGGGTAGTACGGGATCCACAGGAAGTTGGCGATGATCGACAGCGCCGCGAAGAACACCGCCGCGGCCCGCGCCCAGATCGCGCCCGTGATCAAGCCGAGCGCACTCACCGCGAGCACGACCCCCGCGATGAGATGAATCCAACCCCAGGTAGTCATGCTGAATTCGTAGACGTAATTGATCCCCGTGACGAAGACCGTGTCGTTGGACAGCGCCGATATCCCCTGCAGTATCGACAGCACACCCACCGTGAGCAGCAGGATCGCCGCACCGTAGGAAATGCCGAACGCGAACCCCTGTTTGGTCTTGTGCGTGCTCGCCTCGTGCGAGGCGTGCCCACCATAGGAGGTGGCCTGCTGCCCGCCATAAGAAGCCTGTTGCCCGCCGTATGCCGCTTGCGTCATTGTCAAACACCTCTTCGTTCGTAGTGGACCTCCCCCGAATGTCCTCGAGTACCGGCCTTCCTGCTTCACCCACAACGGATGACAACGCGCGCCCGGTTCTCCGCAACCGGCTACCCGCCGGTCGCGGCCGGTGGACTCGTGGCGGGTTTCGCGCCGAACCTGACGAAGATCCGCGCCATCCGCATCAACGCTCCACCCCCGGACCGCACGATCTGGAACGCACTGTGCGGAAGCCGCCGCGCTCAACGCCGCGGTCCTAGGGCGAGTCACGTGCGGATATCGATCTCCCGGTGCGCTTAACTATTGGGTGAAGAGTTTCTCCGCCACCGATACCACTCGACGCCGCTGACTAACGTCGGCCTGAGTTCGCCTTTCCAGCCGCCGACGAAAGACTCGCGCTCAGGAGGCCCTGGTGGATTCTGCCCAGCGGGGGCGTCACGAGCCGCTGCGCCGGGCACTCGACCCCGGTGCGTCGTTGCCGACGGTGTGCTTCGCCCCCGTCGAGCGGCCGGAGATCTTCGACCGGCTCGATCGAGTATCGCGGTCGGGTACCGAGCGGGTGCTGCTGATGTGCGCACCCGCGGGCAGCGGCAAGACGGTCACCCTCGCTGATTGGCTCGAACGCCGCGTGTGCGGGGTGACATCGTTCGCCTGGCTCACCGTCACCGAACGGCTCAACGAGCCGACCGCGTTCTGGCGGGCGCTGTGTCGAGCCCTCGGCATCGACGCCGATCCGATCCTCCCGCGCGACCGGGTGGCCGCGCCGAGTGCGGGTGCGACCGAACTGGTGCTGGCGCTGGCGAAGTCGCCACCGTCGGTCCTCGTGATCGACGACGCGCACCTGGTCACCGACCCGCTCACGGCCTCGGGACTCGAGCATTTCCTGCTGCACGCGCCGCCGCAGGTCACCATCGTCGTCGCGGCACGCCATGCGCCGCCGTTGTCGTGGCACCGCCTCGACACCCGCGCGGAGCTGACCAGACTCGGTGCCGACGATTTGGCGTTGAGTCGCACGCAGGCCGCGCTGTTGTGCGCGCAACACGGTCGGGCGCCGAGCACCGACGAACTCGACGCGGTGATGCTGCTGACCCGAGGGTGGGCAGCGCTGGTCCGGCTGTGCGGAATCTGTTTGCAAGCCAACGACCGCACGGCGGCACTCGCGGCGTTCGCACGGCCCGCGCACGCGGTTTCGGATTTTCTGGTCGGTGAAGTCCTTGCGGCGCTGCCGAATTCGACGAGGACCTTCCTGATTCGCACCAGCATTCCCGAGGAATTCACCGAGGAGTTGGCCAGCGAGCTGACCGGGCAGCCCGCGCAGGCGTTGCTCGACGGGTTGGAGCGAATGTGGTTTCCGATCAGCAGTGTCGTGCGCACGGGACAACGCTGGTTTCACTATCACCCGATGCTGCGCGCGCATCTGCTCGGCGAGGCGCACCGCACGGAGGGTGATCGGCTGCCGGAACTACACTTGCGCGCGGCGCATTGGCACCGCGATGTCGGCTCACCGCTGGTCGCGCTCGGCCATCTGCTCGCGGGACCCGACCACGAACACCTGCACGATTTCTTGCGCGAGCGCGGTCTCGGTCTCGCCATGACCGACGACGGCGGCGCGGCCCTCGCGTTGCTCGACCGCGCTGTTCCCGAGTTGTCCGGCGACCCGTTCCTCTGGCTGCTGCGCGCGGTGCACGCGACCACGACCGGGTCGGTTTCCGATGCGGTGGTATACCTGGAAATGCTTGGCGTACAGGCGAATCGGAGCGAGTCTTCGGTGGCGCAGGAGTGGCTCGCGCCCTTGCTCGCCGCGGTAACCATCGATGTCGCCGCCACCACCGGTGTCGCCTCGGCCCGGCAGTGGCAGCCCACTACCGAGCCGACCGGCAACCTCGACTTGGACGCCTATCTCACCGTGCAGTCGGCGACCGCGATGATTCTCGCCGGCGATCTCGCCGCGGGTGAACGACAACTGCGACGCGGTCTGGCCTTCGCCGAGCACGCGGGTCACCCGTACCTGGCGGTTCGGTCGGCGACTCGGCTGGCGAGCCTGGCCGGGCTCCGCGGCGCCATCGGGTCGATGCGCGACCGGGCCGATCGAGCGGTCGAGCTCGCCGCCGAGCAGTCGCTGTCGAGCGGACCCGACACCGCGCAGGCCATCGCGATCGGCGCATTCGGCGCGTATCTGCAAGGCGAGCACTGGGATTCGGCGGAGCTGACCTCGGTACTGCTCGACCACGCCGACCAAGACGGCTCGACGAGTCCGGTCGCGGGCTGGCACGGGTGCGTGATCGGCAGGTTGCTCGCGGTCGAGGATGCCGAGGACAAATACGCGGCTACCGAGGCATTGCGGCGCAGCCTGCTCACGCTGCTGTTGGCTCAACCCGACGCCACACCCGCGCGATCACCCGTCGTCGTCGCGGTCAGCGGACTCGTGGCGCCGGTGACCTCCGCGGTGACCAAGGCGCACGGGCCCGGCACCGCGCGCCAGCTCGTCGACCGCGCGCGGGTGGTGCTCGGTGATATCCCGGAGATCAAGGTCGCGCAGGCGACGCTGGCCGACGCCACCAACAAGCCGAGGACCACCCGCACCCTGCTGGCCCCGATGCTCGACGACCCCGCGGCGCTGCACCCGGTGACGGCGGTCAGCGCTTGGCTGCTGTACGCGAGCGCACTGGACCGGCTCGACACCCCGTGGAAGACCGGAATCAGCCTCGAGAACGCCTTGCGCACAGCCGAACCCGAGCATCTGATCCGTCCGTTTCTCCAGCTGCCCGCCGCGATCGGGTTGCTCGACACGCATGTGGGCCGCTTCGGCCACGCCGACCGTTTCGCCGACGAGATCCGCCACCATCCCTCGGTGCGACGCCACCCCGATCACGCCGTGTTGACCGGCGCCGAGATGGCGGTGTTGAAGCGACTGCCCGCGGGCCACACCGCCCAGCAGATCGCCGAGGAGCTCGGTGTCTCGGTCAATACCGTGAAGACCCACCTGCGGGGGATCTACGCCAAGCTCGACGCCAACTCCCGCGTCGACGCGCTCGACCGGGCGCGGCACGACGGCATGGTGTAGCGCTATCTCACCCAGCACGGAGGAAGCCATCGATCACCTCCGCCCGCGATACTCGACCCGACACCGCGTCGTCGTACTCCGTAGGAAGCGCACATGTCGGACCGCAATCGCTATCAGTTCACCATCGACGGTGAATTGTCCGACCGTGCGATCGCGGCCTTCCCCGATCTCACCGCCACCATCATCCAGCGCGGGACGACGGCACTGTACGGTCCCGTCGGCGATTCGACGGCGATGCACGGAATCCTCGCCAGGATAGACAATTTGGGTTTCACCCTGGTGGAGATGCACCGGTTACCCGATTGACGGATTCGACCATTCAAGGGGATCGGAAAGTTCGTAATCGATAATTACCCGGCACCGGACACAACGCACCTTCTCCACCAAAACCCGAATAACACAGGGAAATACGGAACACGCGACACCACTCCAGATACACCCCCTCTGAACAGGAGAAACAGCGGATCTATCACGTCGCTTCATGGCGTGTCCGACCTTCGGATCCGATCCGCCGAATGTAATATCGACGCTGATTGCGGTCCGGTAGATTCATTGTTGGTTTCCAGCCGAGGTTCACGATGAGCACGGAGGTAACATGCGGTTCCTGCGTTATCTGCTCGCGGTGATCGTTTCCGCGACCGTGCTCATTATCGGGGCCGGTATGGCCGAGGCGGACAGCCCGGTTCAGTCGGGTGTCTACAGCATCGCCAACGATGCCTACAGCAGCCAGGCCATGGAGGCCAGCAATATCGATGATCGGGTCGTCATGCACACCAAGGCCGGGATCCTACGGCAGGACTGGGTAGTCGAACCCGATTCGGGCACAGACGGATACACCATTCGCAACCGGTCGGCCGGAACGTACCTGAGCGTCAACGGAGCGGACGCGATCGTGGCCACCGTTCCCGCCACCTGGCATCTCGTCATGCAGTTCGGCGGACGGTTCACCATCGAGCTACCCGATCACCGCGTTCTGACCTGCCGAGGCACCGACGGCGCCCCCGTGGTGCTCGAGCCCTTCGAGGGTCGCCGCGACCAACTGTGGCGCTTCGACCGCCACGACGACTGAGCGCGCGAGCGAGTCGGCGCGCCGACTCGCTCGACGTCCCCACTGTTATCGTCGGTAGGCCCATAGCGCCGGGTTAGGGCCGTGCGCTGTACTTCGCGCCGACGAGGACGAATCCGCTTGAAATACGTGCTTCGCACACTGTTGTTCCTGGCTATTCCGGCCATCCTGTTCCTGCTTCCCTGGTGGACGATCGTGTTCGCGCCGACCGAAGGCGGCGGTGCACTGTTCTGGATCGGCTCGGTGGTATTCCTGCTCGGATTCCTCGCCCTGCCCACCACGATGTTTCTCGGACATGGCCCCGCGCAATCGGATTCCGCGTCCCTGGTCGGCGACACCCTGCTCGGGGTGGCGTGGATTGTTTTCAGTTGGTCGGTATTCGGCAATATCATCGGCCTGATTTTCACCATGACCGGCGCCGAGGATTCGACGCGTTTTCGAACGGTCGCGGTCGGCGTCGTGCTGGTGTCGATCGTGCTGGTGGCCTGGGGAGTATTCGAGGCACGGCGCGTGCCGAGGGTGCGCACGCTCGAGGTCGCGATTCGCGGACTCGGTGCCGCCCTCGACGGTCTGCGGGTCGTCGTCATCACCGACACCCATTTCGCCGCGACCGACCGGGCGGACTGGTCGCGACGCGTCGTCGCCGTCGTCAATGCGCAGCGCCCCGATATCGCCTGCCACGCAGGGGATCTGGCGGACGGCTCGGTGGCGAAGCGGCACCCGCAGGTCGATCCGCTCGGCGATATCTCCGCACCGCTCGGCAGGTTCTACATCACTGGCAATCACGAGTACTTCGGTGACGCGCAGGGCTGGATCGACCATATGCGTTCCCTCGGGTGGCGACCGCTGCACAACGAGCACGAGGTGGTGCGCCGTGGCGACGACCGACTCGTGATCGCGGGTATCGACGACCCCACCGGCACTTCGCTGCCCGGCCACGGGCCGGACCTGGCGACCGCGCTCGACGGCGCCGACCGGAGCGTGCCGGTGGTCCTACTGGCTCACCAACCCAGGCAGATCGCCCAGAGCGCACCGGAGGGTGTGGCATTGCAGATCTCCGGTCACACCCACGGCGGGCAGATCTGGCCGTTTCATTACCTGGTGCGCCTGGAACAGCCCGTGGTCGCCGGCCTGAGCCGCCGCGGCGATACCCAGCTCTACACGAGCAGGGGCACCGGGTTCTGGGGACCGCAGTTGCGGGTGTTCGCCCCCAGCGAGATCACGGTGCTGGTCTTGCGGCCCGCGTAGGGGGTCGACAGAGACCTGTCCGTAACTCGAGTAACGGTGTTGGTTGCGGATCGGCAGCGGTCGTTATCGATCCCCGGCGCCGTGTTCATGGCTGTGCTTACGCTCCGAGGGACAGATGTTTTCTCCGTTGAGGTGAAAGCGAGGTCTTCGATGACCGGTGCAACGGAGTCGCCCCACCTATCCGGGTCGACAAAGAAGCGTTTACGGCATAGACCGATACGACTGTTCGTGCTCGCGGGAATCGCGGCGGCAGGATTGTTGCCGATCGTCCCGGCACAGGCCGAACCGATCTGGCCGGGCGGTCCGGATATCCCCGGCGTTCCCGCCTTGATCCCACCGCTGCCCGTGGTCGCGCCGTGTTCGTCCGAGGCGAGGGCATGTCTGCGACTCGGGACGAACGAAGCGTGGCTGATGCGGGACGGCAAGGTCACCTACGGCCCGACGCAAATCTCGCACGGCAGGCCGGGCTATGAGACTCCGCCGGGAGTCTTCGCCGTGTTCCACAAGAACGAGCACCATTGGAGCACGTTGCACAATTCACCGATGCCGTACGCGGTGTTCTTCAACGGTGACATCGGTTTCCACGAGGGTCCGGTGCAGGAGGCCTCGCACGGTTGCATCAGGATGACCCACGACGGCGCCTCGACGTTCTTCCGCGAACTCCAGGTGGGTGACGTGGTCGAGGCGGTGCCGTGACCGCGAGCTAGCGGACACGACAGTTCGAAACATGGTCCGGCACAGCGGTGGTCGCTGCGCCGGACCATTTCGTGTGCGCGCCCGCTGTGTGCCGCACGGGTAACTCGGCCGCATAATGAAACGCCACCGTCCACCAACGGCCTTCCTCCGCCGCGGCGAAACCCCTGTTCGACCCTCCTGTCCGAGGTGTGACCTGGCATCGGAACGACCCACACCTCAAGGAGATTCGATGGCGATCCTCGGCAAGCTACTCAGAAACCGCCGCGCGGGCGAGCACGGGCTCGCCTGGTGCCTGCCGAATCTCGCCGCCGAATCCCTCTTTCCGATCAGCAGCCCCGACTTCGCCGACGAGAGCGCGCTCGATCAGGTGCATGCCGCGAAGCGCGCGGGCGGCCACGACCGGTCCCCCGCGCTCGCCTGGTCGGGCATTCCCAGCGATACCGCGCAGCTCTTGCTGGTGGTCGAGGACCCGGACGCGCCGATGAGTTCGCCGATCGTGCACTGTGTCGCCCTGCTGGAACCGACCGTCACCGAACTGGCGCAGGGGGCGCTGAGCGCGGCGAGCCCCGGTAGCGGTGTCCGCATTCTGCGTTCGGTGGTCGGCCGCGGGTATCACGGCCCCGCACCGATCAAGGGCCACGGCCCGCACCGGTATGTGTTCCAACTCTTCGCCTTGCCCGAGGCGGTGCACCGGGTCGGGCGCAGGACACCGGAATCGGCGAAACCACGTGCGGTCATGGGTGCGGCGAAGGCGAGTGCTCGCGGGCGAATCGTCGGCGTCTACGAGCGCCGCTGACCGACAAGGGCCGCTGTCCACGACACGCTCACACAACACGCACAATAGGGACGAAAGCGACGAAAATCCGTTTGCTGGAAGCACTTTCGGCCATCAACCTTCGACAAAACCATCGCACTGTGTTACACCGGAGTTACATATAGTTTGCTTCACTAAAGACTTTGGAGGTAGCGCATGTGCGGTATTGCTGGTTGGGTCTCCTTCGATTCGGACCTCACGCACCATCGCTCCACCCTCGACGCGATGACCGAAACCATGGCCTGTCGCGGGCCCGACGGAGCAGGCACCTTCGTCCGCGAGCACGGCGGCCTCGGCCACCGTCGTCTCGCCATCATCGACCTCCCCGGCGGTAGCCAACCGATGAGCGTCGCCACCCCCAACGGGGACGTCGCCCTCGTCTACAGCGGTGAGACCTACAACTTCACCGAACTGCGCGCCGAACTGCGCGCCCTCGGTCACGCCTTCGACACCGACAGCGACACCGAAGTCGTGCTGCACGGCTACCTGCAATGGGGTGACGCTGTCGTCGACCATCTCAACGGCATGTACGCGTTCGCGATCTGGGATCAGCGCACCGAGAAGTTGGTGATGATCCGCGACCGCATGGGCGTCAAACCCTTCTACTACTACCCCACCGCCGACGGCGTGCTGTTCGGCTCCGAGCCCAAGGCGATCCTGGCGAATCCGTTGGCCCGCAAGGTCGTCGACACCGACGGGCTGCGCGAACTGTTCGCCATGACCAAGGCTCCGGGGTGGTCGCTCTGGAAGGGCATGCACGAGGTGCTGCCTGGCACACTCGTCACCGTCGACCGCGAGGGCTTGCGGACCCGCACCTACTGGAAACTGAACGCGGTGGCGCACAACGACAGTCGCGACGAGACCGTCGCACACGTGCGCGACCTGATGACCGACATCGTCGACCGGCAACTGATCTCCGATGTCCCCCGGTGCGTGCTACTGTCGGGCGGCCTCGACTCCAGCGCCGTCACCGGTCTCGCCGCGGCGAGGCTGGCTCGCGAGGGTGAGCAGTTGCGCACCTTCTCCGTCGACTTCCTGCACCAGGAGCAGAGCTTCCAACCCGACGAGATGCGCGATACGCCGGACTCACCGTTCGTCCGCGAAGTGGCGAAGCTGGTGGGTTCGGCACACCAGGACGTCATGCTCAACCCCGGCAACCTCACCGACCCCTCGGTGCGCAGGGCCGTGATCACCGCACGCGATATCCCCGCCGGACTCGGTGACATGGATACCTCGCTGTATCTGCTGTTCAAGGCGATCCGCGAGCAGTCGACGGTCGCACTGTCCGGCGAGTCGGCCGACGAGATCTTCGGTGGCTACCGCTGGTTCCACGATGACACGGCCGTGCGCGCGAACACCTTCCCATGGATGGCCTTCCAGAATTCGCTCACCGGCGACAGTCGATTCAATCTCTTGAACCGAGACCTGCTGCGCCGCTTGAAGGTCGAGGACTACATCGCCGACCAGTACAGCGCGGCGGTGGACGAGGTAGCGCACCTCGACGGCGAGTCCGAAGTCGAACACCGGATGCGTAACGTCAGCCACCTGCACCTCACCCGGTTCGTGCGGATGCTGCTCGACCGCAAGGACCGCACGTCGATGGCCGTCGGACTCGAGGTCCGCGTCCCGTTCTGCGACCACCGGCTGGTGGAGTACGTGTACAACGCGCCGTGGGCGTTGAAGACCTTCGACGGCAGGGAGAAGAGCCTGCTGCGCCACGCCACCAAGCATGTACTGCCGCAGTCGGTGGTCGAGCGGGTCAAGAGCCCCTACCCGTCGACTCAGGACCCCGGCTACGCCGCCGGACTCGCCCAACAGGTCAAGGAGATCCTGTCCGAGCCCGACAGTCCTGTCTTCGCGCTCGTCGACCGAACCTGGGTGCAGAACGCGGTGGACGGCGACCTGGCACGGATGGCTTCCGACGTGCGCACCGGACTCGATCGTGTGCTCGACCTACACCACTGGCTGGATCTGTACTCCCCTGAGCTGCAATTGGATTGAGTGCCGAGGTGATCTGATTCGCGGTGCCCGACTCGACGCTGTTCGAGCCGGGCACCGACGTGTGCGGAGCACCTGTGCGTGGTGGCGAGACCGCGGCGGGCGCTTCGGCTGTTATCGTCAGGTCGGAAACTGTCGCACCGAGGAGCACAGACATGGTTGGTGAACTCGACGTCGCCGGGTAATACCCGGTTCTGACGGCCACCGGCGCGCACCCACGGGGTAGCGCTCGCCGAGGTGGCCATGTCGTCGTTCACCCATACCCGCACAACTCTGCGAGGCCATTCGCCATGCCCGATACCTTCGTCGTCTCGTCTGCCCTTTCCTTCGCCTGGCCGGACGACACCCCGGTCTTCGAAGACCTTTCCTTCAGCGTGCCCGGCGGCCGCACCGGTCTGGTCGCCCCCAACGGCGCGGGAAAGACCACCCTGCTTCGCCTCATCGCCGGTGAGCTGACACCCACCGGTGGCAGCGTCGCCGTCGACGGCGTGCTCGGCTATCTGCCGCAGGACCTGCCGCTGACCGGCACCCCCGCCGTCGCCGAAATACTCGGTATCGCACCGGTTCTCGCCGCACTGGCAGCGGTGGAGTCCGGCGACACCGACGCCGAGCACTTCACCACGATCGGCAACGAATGGGACATCGAGGAACGCACCCGCGCCCAGCTCGATCGCCTCGGACTCGGCGAACTGTCCTTCACCCGGCGCCTGCAGACGCTCAGCGGCGGACAGATCGTCGCGCTCGGCCTCGCGGCACAACTCCTGCGTCGACCCGACGTGCTGCTGCTCGACGAGCCGACCAACAACCTCGACCTCGACGCGCGCCACCGGCTCTACGACGTGCTCGCCGATTGGAACGGGTGTCTGCTGCTGGTCAGCCACGACCGCGAGTTGCTGGATCGGATGGACCGGATCGCCGAACTCGACGGCGGCGAACTCCGTTACTACGGCGGCACTTTCACCGAATACGAGGCCTCCGTGCGCAGCGAGCGCGAAGTGGCCGAGAAGAACATCCGATCCGCGGAGCAGGAGGTGAAGCGGGAAAAACGGGAAAAGCAGCAGGCGCGCGAACGCTCCGCTCGCCGGTCGAACAACGCCGCACGCAATGTCAGCAACGCCGGACTGCCCAAGATCCTCGCGGGCGCGCGCAAACGTCGCGCGCAGGAGTCGGCGGGCAAGTCGAACGAAACCCACACCGCCCGCGTCGATGCCGCCAAGAGCAGGCTCGACAGTGCCGAGCGCGCACTGCGTGCGGAACAGACGATCGCCTTGGAATTACCGGACACCGATGTTCCCGCCGGGCGCACAGTGTTCGTCGGCGAGGGCATGCGCATTCGCTTCGAGCAGCGCGAAATCTTCGCGGGCGACGGCGCGAATCTCAGCATTCGCGGCCCGGAACGCATCGCGCTCACCGGACCGAACGGGGCAGGAAAGTCCACGTTACTGCGGATCATCAGCGGCGAATCGACACCGGACAGCGGCGAGATCAAGCGCGCCGAGGGCCGCGTGGCGTACCTGTCGCAACGCTTGGACCTGCTCGACCAGGAACGCACCGTCGCGGAGAACCTGGCCACCTTCGCCCCCACCATGCCCCGCCCCGAACGCATGAACCTGTTGGCGCGCTTCCTCTTCCGCGGCGACCGCGCCCACCTCCCCGTGCACACCCTCTCCGGCGGAGAACGCCTCCGCGCCACCCTGGCCTGCGTCCTGTTCGCCGAACCCGCCCCCCAACTACTGCTCCTCGACGAACCCACCAACAACCTAGACCTACAGACCGTCGCCCAACTGGAAGCAGCCCTGAACTCCTACCAGGGCGCCTTCATCGCCGTAACCCACGACCCCCACTTCCTAGCAAAAACCCAAATAACCCGCCACCTCACCCTAAAAAACGGCCACCTAAAAGAATCCACCCCCACCTAACCACGATCATCAGGACGCCCTTGCGGTCAACGACCGCGATTACCGCACCCCTGTCCTGTTGATCTGATGGAGCACTGCCCGCTCAGGGGAGGATCGAGTCCACGTATCCTCCGTCTACGCGGACGGCGCCGCCGGTCGTTGCCGATGCGAATTCCGAACTCAGATACACGACCATCGACGCGATCTCGACGGGTTCGATCAGGCGTTGGAGCAGCGACTGGGGGCGGTGGTCCTTCATGAATTGGCGTTGGGCCTGGTCCCACGGCAGGTCGTTGCCCACCAGTTCGCGCACGAAGTCCTCGACGCCCGGGGTGTGCGTTGGTCCCGCCATCACCGAATTGACGGTGACCCCGGTGCCCGCCGCGTCCTTCGCGTAACCACGGGTCACCGCGAGCAGCGCGGTCTTCGTTGTTCCGTAGTGCACCATCTCGATCGGCGTCACCACCGCCGAATCGCTGGCGATGTTCAGCACCCGGCCGAAACCCCGAGTCTTCATGCCCGGCAGATACTTTCGGATCAACCGCACCGCCGAGAGCACGTTCACCTCGAAGTAGCGGCGCCACTCGTCGTCGGTGATCTCCAGCGCGGGTTCGGAGCCGAAGATGCCGAGGTTGTTCACCAGGATGTCGAGATCCTGGACCTGCTCGACCAGCTGCCGCGCACCCGCCTCGGTGGCGAGGTCGGCGGCGACGGCCGACACCTGCGCGTCGGGTACCTCGGCGAGAACGCTTGCGCACGCCTGCTCGGTCTTGTCGCGGCCTCGTCCATTGACCACCACCGCCGCACCCGCTCTCGCCAATTCCGTGGCGATCGCCAGGCCGATTCCCTGACTGGATCCGGAAACCAACGCACGCCGTCCGGAAAGATCAATTCGCATCCCCCTATCTTGCGCTACGCCGCCGACTTACCCCGCACCACACACCGCCTGGGGCCCACCCACTCGGGTCAGGGCTCGGCAACTTCACGACCCGGGACTCACCGAGACACCCACTCGGTTCCGGTGCGGCGTCGCGTTCAACCACGGCGACATCCGAGGACCCGCAGGTGGGAATCTGCCGGTGACGCTGCCCGACGTCGCCGGTGTGCCCGATGCGGTAACCGATGCCACCGGCACCCGCATCGGTCGCGCGCTAGCGTGGACCGGCACAAGACCGCACCTGTCCCGGGGTTGAATCGCCGACCTTCGGTAGTTAGGCTAGCCTAATAACGAGTCGGCGGGCGGATGCCATGCGCGGTGATTTGCTGAATCCACCTGCCCCACAGCATCTTCGACAAGGACAGTGCACCCATGCCTGGCATTCGCCAAAAGATTCGCGCCCTCTCCACCGCGAACCGACCGTTCTCCATCACCGTCCGAGTCGAGTCCGTCCGGCAACTCACCCCCGGGTTCCGTCGAGTAACCGTCAGCAGCGACGAATTCGGCGAATACGCCGACCCCGCCCCCGCCGACGCCTTCAAGCTCCTAATACCACCGGATGGCCACGGCCGGGTCGACTTTCCCCAACGCGGCGAAGACGGGCTGCCGTTCTGGCCCGAAGGCGCCGTCCAGCCGGTACTGCGTGCCTTCACCGTCCGCGCCTACGACGCCGCCGCGCGACGCCTCGAGTTCGACGTTGCCGAGCACGCAACCGGCGTCGCCATGGACTGGGTCGCGGCCACCGCACCGGGATCGCTCATCGGATTGGCCGGTATGCGACGCGAATTCGCCGTCGGCGACGGAGCGGAGGCGTTCCTGTTCGTCGCCGACGCCAGCGCACTTCCCGCTGTCGCCGCTATCACCGAATCCCTCGACACAACAGCGCCCGTCGAGGCCTACCTGACCGTCACCCATGAACAGGACCGCGCCCTGCTCCCGGCTCGCGACAACCTGACCGTGCACTGGGTCACCGACCTCACCACCGCCCTCGACCAGCACCCGACCCCACCCCGCCGCACCCAGGTGTGGCTCGGCGCCGAAGCCTCCGTCGTGCGCACCCTGCGCCGCCGCATCCTCGACGACTGGCACATCGACCGCGACGACCTGCACGCCGCCGCCTACTGGAAGGCAGGCCAAGACAGCACCCAACTCGACTCCATCAATCTGGTCCGCTACCAGAAGGCCGCCGAGGAAGGCCACAACATGGTCGACCCCGACCTGCGCGAACGCATCGAACTGACGCTGTAACAGCTGAATTCACCCGCCGACGTCCGCAGCCGACCACCGATTCGACTTGCGGCAGATCAACCAGCTAGATGGCGGCAGATCAACCACGTGCAGTACGGCAGATCAACCACATGTAGCATGGCAGATCAACCAGAAGCCTTGCGGCAGATCGACCACCTGAAACCAAGCATCGTGGAACGCGCATGCAGACTCTCCTCGGCAAAGCATTGCCTCGACACGCTGAAGACATCATGGTCGCCGCACTGGGCGACACCCGAGTTGTCCTGGTAAACGGTGCACGCCAGAGCGGAAAAAGCACTCTGGTTCGGGTTGTCGCCAAAGGGCGAGCCGCTGAGTGGCGCGATCTGGACACGGCGTTCTCGCGTCGAGCAGCGATCGACGATCCGGATGGGTTCGTCGACGCTCCCACGTTGATGGTCATCGATGAGATCCAACGTGCGCCCGATTTGCTGTTGTCGATCAAGGCCCAGGTGGATGCCGACCCGCGACCGGGGCGCTACCTACTGACTGGTTCGGCGCGAATACTTGGACTCCGCGCACTGCCGGACACTCTGGTCGGCCGAATGGAGACCATCGAACTTTGGCCGTTCTCTCAGGGAGAAGTCGACGGGGCGCCAGACGGGTTCATCGATGCCGCCTTCGAGCAAGGCGACCGTTTACGCCATAGTTCCACCGTGACCAGGCACGAATATGCCGAACGGCTGGTGCGCGGCGGCTTTCCCGAGGCAGTAGCCCGTACGAACGAACGTCGTCGACGTAGCTTCTTCAATTCCTACGTCGGCGACCTGATCGCACGAGATATCCAGCAACTATCGGATATCGAGCGGACGACGGAAATGCGCGCACTCGTCCAGATGCTGGCCACACGTTCGGGCCAACCGTTCACTGCGGCGACCTTGAGTAATGAACTCGGACTTGGTGTTTCGACCATCAAACGTTATGTCGCCCTGCTCGAAGAGGTCTTTTTGATCAAGCGGATTCCCGCGTGGTCACGCAATATCAACAGCCGCGCCACCGCCACCGCCAAACTCGCGTTCGTCGATTCCGGGATCGCGGCGCATCAGATCGGCGCGGACGCCCGCAGCCTCGCCCGTCCCACCGGACAATTCGGTCCGCTGTTGGAGGGGTTCGTCACCATGGAGCTCGCGCGCCAACTGACCTGGTCGGATGAGGAAGCCCAACTTTTCCACTACCGCACGCGGGACCAGATCGAGGTCGACGCCGTGTTGGAGAACCGGCGAGGCGAGGTGGTCGGCATCGAAGTGAAGGCAGCATCCACCGTCAACTCCGGTGATTTTCGCGGCCTGCGACACTTGTCCGACCGGATCGGCGACGACTTCCAGGTCGGAATCGTCCTACACACCGGGCAGCAAACCCAGACGTTCGGACCGAAAATGCTGGCCGTTCCGGTCAGCGCTCTGTGGGAATGCGGGACGCCCGGCAGGCGCGCACCTTTCGGATAGTTTCATCGTCACTGTGACGACAGACCGTCGCGCCGAACTGGCGGCACACCGCGCAGTGCCGGGACTGACCACCGGCGAAGCTAGTCGCGTACCACCGCGATCGGTAGGTAGGAGACGATGGTGAGTACCGCCACGAGTGCGATAATCGCCCAAGCGACAACAAGATTGCCTCGGCGGTGCATCGCGAGTACACCGACGAATTCGCGGAGGAACGCGGTCGGGACGAAGTAGGAGGCCGTGCGGGCACCGACGACGTGGGCGTTCATGCCGACGCGGCGAGTCAGCTCGGCCGAACGCATAACGTGGAAATCGCTGGTGACCACAGTGAACCTGTAGTCGTCGGGTTCGAGGCCGTGCTCGCGCAGTGCGGTGCGGGTGAGACGCAGGTTCTGGTCGGTGTTGCGGGAGCACCGTTCTCGCACGATCACGCTGTCAGGTAGTCCTGCGCTCACCAGATAGTCGGCCATCGCGTCCGCTTCGGGCACCGTTTCGCCGGGGCCCTGACCACCGGAGACCACGACCGTCGGGTTCGCACCCGCGGCGAGGGCCGCGTCGTAGGCGGCGACGGTCCGATCCAGGCGGGAGGCCAGCAACGGGGTAACGCGATCCCCGGCGAGCCCGCATCCCAGTGCGACAATCACATTCGCGTCGACATCGGGGGCCAGGCGACCGTAGAGCACGGCGTACACGGTGAACGCCACGAGCTGGACCACCACAAGCAGACCGAGCAGCAGACACGCCATCGCCGCGCCGACGACCCAGATCGGCAGATGGACTGGACCGACGGTGACATACAAGGCGCCGACGACGGCCAACAGCCCCACCCCGACCACGGGAGCGGTCAGCGTGGCGATGCGTACGCCTTCGCGACGGGTCACGACAACTCCGTTGACCAGCAGTCCCACCCCGACTACCAACAGCGCGACCGGCGGGGTGACCAGACAGAGCGCGACCCCAGCCAGCATCGCCCACTCGGACTGCATCCGGGAGAACGCCACGAGTACCCACACCGTGAGCGCGGCGACCGCCGCCAACAGAATGACGGCATTACTGACCCGGCGCGGATCCCGCACGATTCGAAGCGTCCCCCACACCGCAAGGCCGACACCGAGTATCAACGCGCCAACGGCGGTTCCCGGCTCGCGAAGCGCTTCGATGACGCACAGCGCGACCAAAACCGCCACCCCCGCGAACAGCGCGGGCCGAATCATTTGCTGCGCGCGAGCGACCACTGGACGCACCTCGCTCGCGATCTCGATCTCGATTTGTCTGTCGGACATGACCTCTCAAATCCTGGACGACGGCAGCACGTTCGCGCGGCACCGATCGAAACCGCGCGAGCGGATTGATCGGGACGGTTCTATTCGACGCCCAGCCATGGTTTGGATGGCCGCCGATCGACCGCATCGAATCCCCTCCGCTGCCGACCGGCACCCGCGGCGGCTCAGGGCCACCGGCGAACGGCAGCTCGGCCGGTGGCACGATGGTGCAGCCCTATCACCAGTATTTCGCGAGTTCGAGGTCGTGACCGCGACGATCACGCAGCGGCGGGCGGCTCCGGTGCAGTCCCGTTCGAGCGCCTCGACAACGCATACATGATCAGCGCACCGAGACCCGCGCCCACCGGCCACGACAGTGCGGTCACCGACTGCGAGTCGAATGCGAGTGCGACGACAACCGCGACGGTCCCTGAAATAGCCAGTGCGATCAACGCTTTCGGGTTGAAGCCGCGGGTGTAGTGGTAGCTGGCTTCGGGGGAATCCGAGTACAGCTCGGCGACGACGGTGCGTTGGCGGCGGACCAGGTAGTAGTCGACCATGAGAATGCCGAAGACCGGACCCATCAGTGCGCCGACGCCGCCGAGGAAGTAGATGATGAAATTCTGGTTCTGCCACAGTTGCCACGGCAGCACCAGGATCGAGAGGACGGCGGTGATGATTCCGCCGGTGCGGAAGGAAATGTATTTCGGTGCGGCATTGGAGATGTCGTAGGCCGGGGACACGAAATTGAGCACCACATTGATGCCGACGGTGGCCGTGGCGAACAGGATGGCGGCCACGATGACGATGACATCGCTGTCGATATCCGACACCAACTCCACCGGGTCGGACAACACTTTGCCGTACACCTTCAAGGTGGCCAGCGAGATGATGATCGAGATCACCACGAACGCGGTCTCATTGAACGGAATGCCCCATGCGTTGCCACGCCGCACCGCCTTCTCGCTGGGCGCGAATCGGGCGAAGTCGGCGTAGTTCACCAGCGGTCCCGCCATGAACGCCACCATCAAGAACGCGACCCCGACAAACGCGGCGATCGTTGTTCCGCCCGAGAGGGGCTCACCGCTGCGCGCGTTGAAGTCGATACTCCAGTCGGCCTTGCTCAGAATCCAGACGCCGAGCGCGATCATTCCGATCCACACCACGGGTCCGGCGAAGTCCGAGGCCTTGCGCACCACTTCCATGCCGTAATTGAGGATCGCCAATTGCACCGCCCAGAGCACGAGGAACGCGAGCCAACCCAGCGTCGACAAACCGAGGAAGCTCGATTCGGTCCACGACGACAGTCCTGGCGCCACCCGCAGGATCAGCACCATGAGCGCGGTCGAAGCCAGATACGTCTGGATGCCGTACCAGAAGATGGCGACCACGGCCCGTAGCAGTGCGGGCACATTGGCGCCGAACACCCCGAAGGTGGCGCGGGCGAAGACCGGGAAGGGCACCCCGACCTTCTGCCCCGCGACACCGACGAGATTGCTGCCAGCCCACAGCAGCAGGACTCCGACCAGCAGCGCGAGCATCGTCTGCCAACCGGTCAAACCCAACGCCAGCATGCCGACGGCGAAGCCGTAGCTGGCGATGCTGTGCGCCGAGGTCATCCAGAGGCAGAAGATGTCCCAGGTACGCCAGGTCGCGGTCTGCTTGGTCGTGGGTGCCAAGTCGTCATTGACCAGCGTGGAACTGCCGGGCGCACCCTCGTCGGGCTGCCGTACCTGAGTTTCGGTCATCGGATGTCCTTCTTACTGCCAGCACCCCACTGCGCGTGGGGTGTCAATCGTTGCGCGGGAATCCGAGATCGATTCCGCCGTGGCTCGGATCGAGCCAACGTGAGGTGACCGCCTTCTCCTGGGTGAAGAACGCGAATCCGTTGGTGCCGTACGCCTTCGAGTCCCCGAACAGCGAGGCCTTCCAGCCGCCGAAGCTGTGGTAGGCCACCGGAACCGGGATCGGCACATTGACTCCGATCATGCCGACCTGCACCGAACGTTGGAAGCGCCGTGCGGCACCACCGTCGTTGGTGAAGATCGCGGTGCCGTTGCCGTAGGGAGAACTGTTGATCAACTCAACGCCCTGCTCGAAACCACTCACCCGCACCACCGAGAGCACGGGTCCGAAGATCTCGTCACGGTAGACCGAGGAGGTGACCGGCACCTGGTCGATAAGGGTGGGGCCGAGCCAGAAGCCGTCGGGTTCGCCGTCGATCGTGGCGTCGCGACCGTCGACGACCAGGCGTGCCTCGTCCTCGACCGCGGTGTCGAGGTAGCCGGCGACCTTGTCGCGGTGTTCGCGGGTGATCAGCGGGCCCATATCGCAGCCCCGGCGACCGTCACCGGTGCGCAGTTTCGCCATGCGTTCGGCGATGGCCTCGACCAGTTGGTCGGCGATGGTGTCGACGGCGAGCACGACACTCACCGCCATGCATCGTTCACCGGCGGAACCGAATCCGGCGTTCACCGCGGCGTCGGCGGCGAGGCCGAGATCGGCGTCCGGCAGCACGAGCATGTGGTTCTTGGCACCGCCGAGTGCTTGCACGCGTTTGCCGTTGGCGCTGGCGGTGCGGTAGACGTGCTCGGCGATCGGGGTCGATCCGACGAAGGAGATCGCGGCGACCTCGGGGTGGGTGAGCAGCGCGTCCACCGCTTCCTTGTCGCCGTGCACCACATTGAGCACACCGTCGGGCAGCCCCGCTTCGGCGGCGAGTGCGGCCAACCAGTTCGCCGCCGACGGGTCTTTCTCACTCGGCTTGAGCACCACGGCGTTTCCCGCGGCGAGCGCGATCGGGAAGAACCACAGCGGCACCATCGCGGGGAAGTTGAACGGACTGATGATGCCGACGACACCGACGGGCTCACGCACCGAGAACACGTCGATCCCGGTGGAGGCGTTCTGGCTGAATTCACCCTTGAGCAGGTGCGGCATCGACAGCGCGAATTCCACCACTTCGAGTCCGCGCGCGATCTCGCCCGCGGCGTCGCTGAGCACCTTGCCGTGTTCGGCGGTGACGATCTGCGCCAGCTCGTCGCGCCGCGCGTTGAGCAGCTCACGGAAATTCAGCAGGAACCGGTGCCTGCTGGCGATCGAGGAGTCGCGCCACTCGGGAAACGCCGCGGCGGCGGCTTTGACGGCGACCGAAACGTCGGCGCTCGTCGCCATCCGTACGCTGCGTTGCGCTGACCCCAGCGCTGGATCGTAAACCGGTGTGGCACGGGTGGATTCGCCCGTCCAGGACTTTCCGCCGACCCAGTGGTCGACGGTGTCGGTGGTGGCGGGATTCGTCATCGGATCTCCTCGGCTGGCAGTGCTGTCAAGACGTCACGCAGGACGGCGACGCCTTCGGTGACCTCGGCGGCTGTCACGACACAGGGCGGGACGACATGGACACGGTTGTCCGCGGTGAACGGCAGCACACCGCGCGCCACCATCTCGGACTTCACGCGCGCGATCGTCGCGGCGGACACGGGTTCACGAGTGGCGCGGTCGGCGACCAGTTCGACAGCCCAGAACACGCCTTCGCCGCGCACCTCGCCCACGATCGGACAGTCCTGTGCCAGCAGCGCCAACTCGGGACCGAGTGCGCTGCGGCCGATTTCGGCGGCATTCTCGACAATGCCTTCCTGTTCCATCGCGTCCAACGCGGCGACGATGGAGGCGGCGGCGAGCGGATGGCCGCTGTAGGTGAGACCACCGGGAAACACCCGCTCATCGAAGGTGTCGACGATCGCGTCAGAAATGATGACCCCACCCACCGGCACATACCCGGAGTTCACGCCCTTGGCGAAGGTGATGAGATCGGGTTTCACGTTGTGACCGTCGAAGGCGAACCAGCGCCCGGTACGGCCGAATCCGCACATCACCTCATCGAGGATCAGCACGATGCCGTAGCGGTCGGCGATTTCGCGAACTCCGGCGAGATACCCGGGTGGTGGCACCATGATTCCGGCTGTGCCCGGCACGGATTCCAACAGGATCGCCGCGACGGTCGCGGGGCCTTCGCACTGCACCATGCGTTCCAGATGTCGCAGCGCCCGTTCGCATTCCTGCTCGGGGCCCGCCGCCCAGAACTCGGTGCGGTACAGGTAGGGACCGAAGAAGTGGACGTGACCGCGCGCGTACTCGTTGGGCATGCGCCGCCAGTCGCCCGTCGCGGCCACCGCCGCACCGGTATTGCCGTGATAGGAGCGGTACGTCGACAACACCTTGTCGCGTCCGGTGTGCAGCCGCGCCATTCGGATCGCGTTCTCCACCGCGTCGGCGCCGCCGTTGGTGAAGAACACCTTGTTCAAGCCTTCGGGCGCACGCGCGGTGATGCGTTGCGCCGCTTGTCCGCGTGCCAGATTCGCGGTCGCGGGCGCGATCGTGGCCAGCTTCGCGGCCTGGTCGGCGATCGCCGCGGTCACCGCGGGATGCTGGTGGCCGATGTTCAGGTTCACCATCTGGCTGGAGAAGTCGAGGTATTCGTTGCCCGCGTGATCCCACACCCGACATCCGCGACCACCGGCGAGCACCATCGGATGCAGTGCCCCCTGGGCCGACCAGGAGTGGAAGACGTGCGATCGATCGAGCTCGTAGGCCAGTGCGTCCTCGTCGACGCGGGTGGCGGTCATGCCGTCGCCCCGCTGGTCGCGGACGTGCTGGTAGCCGTAATCGGTTGGCGCAGTTGCGGAATGACGGTCTCGCCGTAGACGCGCAAGGTTTCCTCCTTGTTGTCGTGTTGGAGGTAGCCCGCGAACTGATCGACGCCGAGGTCGGCCAGTGCGCGCAGTTTGCTCACATGCTCCTCCGGGGTGCCGAGCAGGCAGAACCGTTCGACGACATCGTCGGAAACGAAGTCCGCGTGCGTGTTCCCCGCGCGGCCGTGCTGGTTGTAGTCGTAACCCTTTCGCTCGCTGATGTAGTCGGTGAGTGCCTGCGGGACCTGTCCGTCGGCCCCGTACCTGGCGACGATGTCGGCGACGTGATTGCCGACCATGCCGCCGAACCAGCGGCACTGATCGCGCATGTGCGCGCGATCAGTGCCGATGTACATGGGTGCCGCCACGCAGATCTTCACCGCGTTCGGGTCCCGGCCCGCCGCCTCGGCCGCGGATCGCACCGCGCCGATCATCCACTCGGCGATATCGAGATCGGCCAGTTGCAGGATGAAGCCGTCGGCCACTTCACCGGTGAGCGCGAGCGCTTTGGGACCGTAGGCGGCAACCCA
Organism: Nocardia callitridis; assembly: GCF_039543305.1. Lineage (NCBI taxonomy): Bacteria > Bacillati > Actinomycetota > Actinomycetes > Mycobacteriales > Nocardiaceae > Nocardia > Nocardia callitridis. Next base: position 334,011 of record NZ_BAABJM010000005.1, read on the forward strand.
CACGTCCAGTGTCGAGCCGACGCTCCACGGGAACCGCAAGGTGTTGCCCGCGTAATCGACCGGTCTGGAGTTGGCCAATTCTCGGATGACGTGAATGGATTCGCGCAGGGTGCGCAGCGTGGTCGGCTTACCACCGCCGACGCGCACCGCCGAATCTCCGCGTCCGATACCGCAGATGGTGCGATTGCCGTACGCCTCGTTCAAGGTGGCATACAGCGACGCGGTCACCGTCCAGTCCCTGGTCGCCGGGTTCGTCACCATCGGCCCGACGGTGAGGCGTTTGGTCTCGTGCAGGATCTGGCTGTAAAGCACATACGGTTCCTGCCACAGCAGGTGCGAGTCGAAGGTCCACAGGTGGCTGAAGCCGTGTGCCTCGGCTAGTTTCGCCAGCTGCACCGTGCGCGCCGAGGGCGGGTCGCATTGCACTACCGCTCCGAATTGCATGGCGTCTCCTCACGTCAGATATTGGCAAGGGTCGCGGCGCACGAACGACCCGTCGCCCTTGCGGCCGTGATAAGCGCCGTCATCGATGACGACCTTGCCGCGTGCGAGCACCGTGTCGACGTGGCCGTCGATCTCGTAGCCCTCCCACGCCGAGTGGTCCAGGTTCATGTGATGGGTCTTGTTCAGGCCGATCGAGGTGTGGCCGTCGGGGTCGTAGATCACGATGTCGGCGTCGGCTCCCGGCGCGAGCACACCCTTGCGGCCGTAGAGGCCGAACATCCTGGCCGGGGTGGTCGAGGTGATCTCCACCCAGCGTTCGAGGGTGATGCGTTTGTCGACCACGCCCTGATACATCAGGTCCATTCGGTGTTCGACGCTGCCGATGCCGTTGGGAATCTTGGTGAAGTCACCGAGACCCATGTCCTTCTGACCCTTCATGCAGAACGGGCAGTGGTCGGTGGACACCATCTGTAAATCGTTGGTACGCAACGCCTGCCACACCTGCGCCTGATGCTCCTGCTGCGCCGAACGCAGCGGCGTCGAGCACACCCACTTGGCGCCGTCGAACCCCGGTGCGCCGAGGTTCTCCTCCAACGACAGGTACAGATACTGCGGACAGGTCTCGCCGAAGACATTGGCGCCGCGATCACGAGCCGTCGCCAGTTGTGCGACAGCCTGTTTCGCGGACACGTGCACCACATACAGTGGCGCGCCGGTGAGGTCGGCGAGCATGATCGCGCGGTGGGTGGCTTCCTCCTCGAGCTGCCAGGCGCGCGCGATGCCGTGGTAGTACGGGTCGGTTTTGCCCTGAGCGATCAACTGTGCGGCCAAAACATCGATGGCAGGACCGTTTTCGGCGTGCATCATCGTCATCAAGCCGGTTTCGGCGCCGGTCTGCATGGCGCGCACGATCTGCGCGTCGTCGCTGTAGAACACGCCGGGATAGGCCATGAAGAGCTTGAAACTGGTGATCCCCTCGTCCGGCAATCCCCGTAGCGCGCTGAGGGATTCGTCGTTGACGTCACCGACGATCTGATGAAACGAGTAGTCGATCGCGCACTGACCGGCCGCCATGTCGTGCCAGGTTTGCAGGCTGTCCTGCACGCGCTCACCGAATTTCTGGACCGCGAAGTCGATGATGGTGGTCGTCCCACCCCAGGCCGCCGCCCTGGTTCCGGTCTCGAAATCGTCGGAGGCGGTGGTGCCGCCGAACGGCATCGACATGTGGGTGTGCGCGTCGATACCACCGGGGATGACGTACTTTCCGGTCGCGTCGATGACGGTGTCGACGGTCTCGGTGAGGTTCGCACCGAGCACCGTGCTTCCCGGTTGCAGCAGTGCGACGATGCGCTCACCGTCTACGAGGATGTCGGCGGTATTGCGTCCCGTCGCGGAGACGACGGTGCCGCCGGTGATCAATGTCGTGGTCAAGGAACCCTCCGAACTCAGGGCGCGACGATGGCGTCGTAGGAATCAGGACGACGGTCGCGGTAGAACTGCCAGTCGCCGCGCACCTCACGTACCAGGTCGAGATCGATCTCGCGGACCACGAGTTCGTCGGTGTCGGTGCTGGCGATATCGCCGACGACATTGCCGCGCGGATCGACGAAATACGAACTGCCATAGAAGGTCACCGCGTCGTCGCCGAACTCACCGGTCTCGGTGCCGATCCGATTGTTGGCGGCGACGAAGTACTGGTTGGCGGCCGCGGCCGCCGGTTGTTCCAACTCCCACAGCCGATTCGACAGGCCGGGTTTGGTCGCTGACGGATTGAACACCAACTCCGCACCGCCGAGGCCGAGTGCGCGCCACCCTTCGGGGAAGTGCCGGTCGTAGCAGATGTAGACGCCGATCTTGCCGACAGCTGTGTCGAACACCGGGTATCCCAGGTTCCCTGGCCGGAAGTAGAACTTCTCCCAGAAACTCGGCAAATGCGGGATGTGGTGCTTACGGTATTTGCCGAGGTAGCTGCCGTCTGCGTCGATCACCGCGGCGGTGTTGTACAGCACGCCGGGCTGCTCTTGCTCGTACACCGGGAGCACCACGACCATCTGATGTTCGCGCGCCAGTTCGGCGAAACGCTCGGTGGTCGGGCCCGGCACCGATTCGGCGTACTCGTAGTACTTCTTGTCCTGCACATTGCCGAAATAGGGCCCGTAGAACAGCTCTTGGAAGCAGATGACCTGCGCACCCGCAGCGGCGGCCTGCTCGATGAACCCCTCGTGCTTGGCGAGCATGGACTTCTTGTCGCCGGTCCACGCCGCCTGGGTGATTGCGGCCTTGATTGTCGTCACCTGTCGATCTCCCTACCGAAGTTGGTTATGTTATCTTCGACGGTAAACATTTCCGGAATATTTCAGTCGGTGCCGGAAGTGTAAATCTCCCAGGGTGGTCTCGAGGTGGAAATGAACGACCGCATTCGGATCGATGATCCGTCCGCCGCCGGGATCGCGGGCGCGATTGCCCGGCTCATCACCAACGGCGAACTGCGCGCGGGCGACCGCCTGCCCACCGTCCGCGAACTCTCGACGCAATTGGGTGTCAGCCCGGCGACCGTCAGCCACGGCTGGCGCGCCCTCGCCCGTGCTGGACTCGTCGTATCACGCGGGCGCAGCGGCACTTTCGTCGCCGACGGCAACTCGCATACCGCCCCTTCGCGCGCCGACGGCATGACACGGGGTGCCACCACCGCACAGCTGGACCTGTCGCTGGGCACCCCGGACCCCGACCTGCTTCCCGAGATCGGCTCGATCCTCACCCGACTCGCACTCAACACCGAGACCACCGACTACCACCAGGCGCCCGTCGTGCCCGAACTCGGACGCTTCCTCCAAGCCGAATGGCCGACCAAGTCGGGCGCACTGACCGTCGTCGACGGCGCGATGGACGCCGTGGCACGCAGCCTGCATGCCGTCGTACGGTTCGGCGACCGCGTGATCGTGGAGAACCCGACCTTTCCGCACTTCCTGGATTACCTGGAATCCATCGGCGCGCAACCCGTTCCGGTGCGCATGGACGCCGAAGGCGTACTCCCCGACGAGTTCGCGCGCGCACTGAGCACCGGACCCACCGCCGCCGTCATCCAGCCGAGGGCACAGAATCCGACGGGCGCGTCGATCAGCGCGCAACGCGCCGAGGAACTGGCAGCGGTCCTGCGCCGCAGCGAACATCGTTGCGTGGTCATCGAAGACGACCACTCCGGTCCCGTCGTCCCCGCCGAGGACGTCAGCCTCGGACGCTGGCTACCCGACCTCGTGCTCCATGTCCGCAGCTACTCTAAATCCCACGGGCCCGACCTGCGCATCGCCGCGCTCTCCGGCCCCGAGACGATCATCGATCGCATCGTCGCCACCCGCATGCTCGGACCCGGCTGGACCCCACGCATCCTGCAACGCGCCCTCTTCGAGATGCTGCGTGACCAGACCGTGATCCACACTGTCGAGTACGCACGCACCCAATACCAACGACGCCGTCGAGCACTCACCGAAGCCCTACGCGGCCACGGCGTCCACGTCGCCGACGGCCAGGGCCTCAACGTCTGGGTCCCCGTCACCGACGAACGCACCGCACTGATCCACTTGGCCGCCAACGGAATCCGCGTAGCCCCCGGCGGCCCCTTCTACCCCGCCGACCGAGGCAACCCCCACGCCGTCCGCGTCACCACCGCACCCCTACGCGACAACCCCGGCGAAGTCGCCCACATCCTCGCGGTCGCGGCAAGCCCCCGCCGAGCCGAGCACTTCTCGCTCGGCACCACACCGACGCAATCCCGCACCGGCCCCGCTGTGCCGCCACCCATCAGCGACGAACGCCCGATGCGTTCGTCGTCGCACCGAGCAGGCCGGGATGGGTGACGATGTGTCCCGTCGTCTCGACGGGTAACGCCGTACCACTAGCCGACCCTATGCTGGGCGAGTGTCCGGTAGGGCGCACGACGACGGTGCAAGCGAGGGCGGAGTGGCAATGGTGGCGCAGGGTGTCGATCTCATGGAGACCGCCACCACGCGAACCGTCGCAGCGCACGAGTGCGCGGACTACTGGTCCGACCAGATCGGTTCATTTCACCTGCGTCGCATGGGGTATGCGTACCTCCGTGAACACGGCTTCCAAGGGCGCGCGATACTGCGGCGCACCGGCAACTACCAGCTCGTCGGCTGGCGGGCCGATGCCGTGACCTACTACCGCACCGCACGGCATGTGCGCGCCGACCCCGACGACGACTTCCGCCTGATCATGCCGACGACGGGACAGGTCATCGTCTCACAGGGCGACGAGCACGTGTCCATGCCACGCGGCGTCGGCGGCCTGGTGACAATCGACCAGCCCTTCGCATTCGCCCAGGTCGACGGCACCGAGGGGCTCACGATGACGATTCCCCGCACCGAGGTAGCGCACCGCCTCAACCGTGCCACGCCGCCGACCCCGATGCTGGACTTCACCACGGGCCTCGGACGCGTGATCGCCGACCTCGCCATCAGCTTGACCGAGGAGAGCGAGACACTCAGCCGCCACCAGTTCGACGCCGTATCGGGTCGGCTGGTCGATCTGCTGTGTATGCATATCGTTGGCGATCACCCCACTGAACAAGGACATCTGGACGAGGTGGAATCCCTTGTTCGCCAGTACATCCGCGCGCATGCCTACGATCCCGATTTGTGCGGCGAATCCGTGGCTCGCGCCCTCGGCTGGTCACTGCGCCAGATCCAACTCGCACTCCAACATTCCGGCACGACACCACGCGAACTCATCAAGGAAGAGCGCCTGCAACTCGCATACACCCGGTTGCGGGGCTCGGCATACGAGCGATGGAGCATATCCGCGATCGCCCTCGGAGTGGGTTTCAGTTCCGCGAGCGCGTTCAGTACCTCGTTCCGAAGGCGGTTCGGCGCGAGCCCCCGCGAAATCCGCTATTCCTGAGCGTGATCGAATCCTTGCGCGTAATAGCAAGCTCCGTGCGCTCGGCGGCAACCGGAGCACGCACGTCGCGGTTACCTTCACTCAGTGCTTGTCGAGACGAGTACTGCCGCGCAGCCGAAATATTCGGGGCGCTCGACCGAAGGAATCAAAGGGTGAACATTCACAAGACAAACAGGTTGCTGGCAGCGACGGCGATTACGCTGGCAGCGGTGGCGTCGACCATCGCCGCTGCGGGCACCGCCGCAGCGGAACGCGGTGCGGGCGACTGTATTTCGTACTCTTACGAACCCGGCTCCATGACCACCACGGTCTACTACCACAATCGCTGCGACGTGACGCGCAAGCTCACCATCTATCGCGCGAGCAACTCGCCCTGCGACGACGGCAAGATCGAACTCCACGTCGCGGGCGGCAAGAAGGACAACGAGGTAGTCCGCTGCGGCGACGTCACCCAGGTCGTCGCGGAGTAAGCGAGAACCGGCATCTCGACTGCCATCACCCTGGGGTCGACTACTTCCGTGGGCGGGCGGCAGTGGAATCACCGCCGGTCATTCCACCCCGGATCGAGGTCGAATCCGGCGGGATGCACGCGTTCGATGTCGGAATCCGGCGTGTGTGGCCGGGAACAGGGTCCACGGCGGCTCGCGCGCCGACGATGATCGCCATGCGTAACGACATCACAGGTTTTCACCATGTCGGCGTGGTCAATCGCGATCTGGACGCGATGGAGACGACGTATAAGCGACTCGGGTTCGCACTCAGTCCACGATCGCAACACATGTTGGCCGACCGACCAGGCGCGCCGTTGGCACCGGGATGCACCGCCAATATGTGTGCGCTGTTCGGGAATTCGTATATCGAGCTGCTCGGGATCGTGGACGAGTCCGCACCCGATCCCTGGCACACCAAACGCATGGTGGATCAGTACGAGGGGTTACGAATTCTCAACCTGGACTCCGAGATGCCGCGAAAACCGATGCGCGGCTGGGTGCGGCGTGACTGCGGATGACGCGCTCGACCTGACAGCCGTGCTGATCGTGGCGGATGATGCGGAGATGGACCCCCTTGTTCGCCGCCACCGAGACATGCTGGACGCAGCGCCCGTCTCGGTGGGGCCGAAGACCGTGTCGACCCGAGGCGCCGACCGCGTCGAGATCGTCTCCGCCACCGCTGCCGACCAACTGCTGCCCGGTGAGAATGCCCCCGCGCCTTCTTATTTGGCTGCGCTGACGATGCTCGTCGAAGATCTCGGTCGAGCACGCGAGCGTGTCATCGAATCGGGCACCCCGATCACGCCCGTCGACAGCGGCTTCTTCGTCTCCGGCCGCGACGCCCGCGGTGCTGGCCTGTTGTTCACCTCGGTCCGATGATCACCGAAACCACCACGGGAAAGGTACGCGGCGCCGAGCCCGGCGCGGTCACCGCGTTCCGGGGCATCCCGTACGCGCACGCCGCGCGATTCGCCGCACCGGGCCCGGTCACACCATGGGCGGGGGTGCGCGCCGCCGAGGAGCCCGGACCCGCGGCGCCGCAATTGCCTTCGCGCCTGGCAAGCTTGATGGGCCGATATGAACTCGCCCAGGACGAGGACTGTCTGACGGTGAACGTCTGGGCGCCACCGGGGTCGGGTCATCCCGTGTTCGTGTTTCTGCACGGTGGCGGATTCTCCAGTGGCGCGGGCAGCTTGGCCTGGTATGACGGTGCCGAGCTCGCCGAACGCGAGAACATCGTGGTCGTCACCGCGAACTACCGGCTGGGCGCGCTCGGTTATCTACGCCGACCGGGGGTGAGTCCTGGAAATCTCGGACTGCGCGATCAACTGGCCGCGCTGCGGTGGGTGCACGCGAATATCACGGAATTCGGTGGTGATCCACGGGCCGTGACGATCGCTGGCCAGTCGGCGGGCGCGTATTCGATCCTCGCGCTACTGGGCAGCGGTCAGCTGACGGGGTTGGCGCACAGGGCGATTCTGCAAAGCACGCCCACCGGCCTGCCGCCGCAAGCACCCGAGGAAGCCGAGCGCATCGCCCCGCGGTTACTGAAAGAACTGGCCATAGCACCGGACGATGCCCTACGCCTGCGCGATGTCCCCGTCACCGACCTGCTCGCCGCACAGGCCGTCGTCATGCGCAGTGCTCCCGATGCGACGAGTCCGGTCCCCGCGTTCCACCTGATCGCCGAGGCGGATCTGGTTCCCACCGACCTACTGGCTGCCGCCGGAAAGCACAGCGGCGCTGTGGAACTCATGATCGGTAGCAACCGCGACGAGGGGACGGCGTTCGCGCCGAACAACCCCGACGCCGCCCGTGCGGTGACCGAGGAAATGTTCACCGCGCCCACCCACCAGCTCGCGCGGCTGGTGGGCGAAAAGCAACAGCCGTGGCTGTATCGGTTCGACTGGGCTCCAGCGGAGAGTCCGCTCGGCGCCTGCCATTGCCTCGAGCTACCGTTCGTCTTCGGCAATGCCGCCGCGTGGCGCGACGCGCCGATGCTGGCCGGTCGACACCCCACCGATCTCACCACGCGCGTCATGCGCGCGTGGGGTGGATTCGTCCGAGATGGCTCGCCCGGCTGGGCGAGCGGAACGACCTACTCGATCGACGAGAGATAGGACGCGACCGTTGTCAGCCCATTTCGACGTGTGTCCCGCGCGACGCGCCGACATCGACGCGTTGTCGAGCACCTTGATCCGCACCGCGCATTCCGCCGCGCCGGTGTGCGGAGTGTCGAGCACACCGTCGGACTGGATCCACTCGCCCGCGCTGTTCTGCTCACGCGACTGGCGCGCCTGCGCGATACGGGAAAGTCGGTCGTACTGATCACCCACGACGCGTTCGCCGCCGAGCAGATCAGCGACCGCGTGCTGCGCGTCCAGGCCGGTCGAGTCATCGAACCAGCCGGTCCCGCAACACTCTCCGAGACGCCCCGTCGAGCGAGTGGGCCGGGGACCGTTCGGCATGCCTGCCACACCGGTGCGAAAACCTCGAGGATCGAGGCCGGAGCGACGCGCACGCGAGTCAGGACCGGCCGACACATCCACCATGCTGCCGACTCGAACGCTCGAGGCCGACGACGCCGCTGCCGAAGATCGGTTCGACGTCGAGCAGCTGAACAATTCACACTCCGCCGAGCGGTTCGAGACCGACGGGACCGCACCATCTTTCGAGTCACCCGTGACAGCGGGTCGCCCAGGCACGCCTGTTCTCGTTGTTCACGGTGCTTCGGTCACACTGCGCCGAGCGCCGATCCTGCGCGATATCCGATTAGAACTCCAGCCCGGCGCGATGCTCGGCGTGATCGGCGTCTCCGGAGCGGGAAAGTCGACCATCGCGCGCTACCTGGCCGGCTTGGTCGCCGCCGACACCGGCGACTTACTTCTCGAGGGGGCACCGCTGCCCTTGTTACGCAAGCGCTCCCGAAACCAGATCGCAGCGGTGCAGTACATCTGGCAGGAGTCGGGGCCCTCCTTCGACCCGCGCGGCTCCGTCGTAGACCAGGTGGCGGCCACCGCCATTCGACTCCGTGGACTCGACCGCACCCGGGCGCGAACCACCGCATTGGAGACGCTCGACGCTCTAGCCATCGACTCCAGTCAGGCACGACGATGCCCAGACGCCCTTTCGGCGGCCAATTGCAGCGCGCCGCGATCGCCTGCGCTCTTCTCGCCCACCCGCGCGTTCTCATCTGTGACGAAATCACCACGGCCATGGACAAATCCCTCGCCGAATACGTCCTCGACTACCTGGATGCATACCGCCGCGAGAGCGCAGCCGCAGTGGTATCGATCAGCCACGACCTGAACAGTCAGCTACAGCGCACCGACCACCTCGCCGTTGTCGACGGTGGTGAGATCATCGAATTCGGCGCAACCGAGCAGCTGCGCCGCAACCCGCACACCGCACTCCTCCAACGGCTACTCGCCGCCGGGGGCTCGGCCGCCGTCGCACGTCACGCGGCATCGCCGCCATAGGAGCCATAGGAGCCATAGGAGCCTGGGTGTCACACGTCCTGGCACGTCCGGGATGGTGGCCTAGCCTGGATTTGTGATCTCCAGTCCGTTAGCCGAATTCCTGCGCGCGCGACGAGCACAGGTGAGTCCCGCCGAACTCGGCTTGTCCTCGTCCGGGACGCGCCGGGTGCCGGGGCTGCGCCGCGAGGAAATCGCGCAGGTCGCGGGGATAAACGTGGATTACTTCGCCAGGCTGGAGCAGGGTCGCGAACGTCATCCCTCGGTTCAGGTGGTCGAAGCGCTGGCCCGTGCGCTTCGACTCGACGGCGAGGCTCGTGCGCATATGCACAGGCTCGCGGGCACCGTGCCCACCTCGGACTCATCGGCCCTACGTGAACCGGTTGCCCCGGAATTGACGACCATGCTGGAGCACGGCATTCGAGGGCCCGCGTTGGTCATCGATTCCAGGATGGACGTGCAGGCCACCAACGTCCTCGCCCGTGCCTTGTACTCCCCCTTCGACAGGTTGGACAATCTCGCGCTGATGGTGTTTCTCGACCCCGCCGCACGCGAATTCCACCAGCCGTGGGAGCGGGCCGCACACGAAGCGGTGGCGAATTTGCGTCGGGGGTGCGTGCTGGATACTCAACATGCTCGCTTGTCGGAACTGGTCGCGGAGCTCACTCGGCACAGCCCGGAGTTCGCCGACTTGTGGAGCAGTCGCCACGTTCGCGGCACCACAGGCGGCGTCGAGCGGTTCCGACATCCCGGTGTCGGCAGCCTCACGCTGCAACGCCACAGTTTCGACGTCCGCGACCACCCTGGACTCCAGCTCGTCACCTACCTGGCAGATCCGGGAAGTTCTGACGCGCACGCGCTTTCGCTATTGGAAAGCCTGTCCACCGCCGGCGGGCCAACCCGCCATCATCGCAGCTGAGCTGCTCGACCGCACGGCCACGAGCGTGCGTCATCGATCGAGCCGACCCCTCGAGTCGGCACCATCACGAAGGAGTAAAGCAATGTCCGCACCGGTGACGCCCTCGGCACGAAACGTTTTCGTCCCGCACGCATTTCCTGAGAAGCAGGTCGACCTCGGCGAGGTCGTCCTCAACTACGCCGAAGCAGGCACGCCCGACAAGCCCGCGCTGCTCCTACTCCCGGAGCAGACCGGATCGTGGTGGAGCTACGAATCCGCCATGGAACTGCTCGCGCAGCATTTCCATGTCTTCGCGGTCGACCTGCGCGGACAGGGGCGCAGCACATGGACCCCTCGGCGCTACAGTCTCGACAACTTCGGCAACGATCTGGTGCGGTTCATCGCGCTCGCGATTCGGCGGCCGGTTGTCGTCGCAGGCTGTTCCTCGGGTGGGGTGCTCGCTGCCTGGCTGTCGGCCTACGCGATGCCAGGACAGATCCGTGGCGCGTTCTGCGAGGACGCACCGTTCTTCTCCTCCGAAGCGGCCCCCGCGCACGGGCACGGTATCAGCCAGGGCGCGGGCCCGGCCTTCGAGCTGTACCGCGACTACCTCGGCGATCAGTGGTCAGTGGGCGATTGGGCCGGGATAGTCGAGGCCGCCCGAGTGTCACCGGTCGCGGCGGTGAGAAAGTTCGAGTTCCCTGAGCAACCCCCGCAGAACCTGAAGGAGTACGACCCCGAGTGGGCCCGTGTGTTTCTCGAGGGAACGGTCGGACTGCACAGTCCCCACGATCTGATGCTTTCGCAGGTGAAGACGCCGGTGCTGATCACCAACCACGAGCACGAACCCGACAGGGAGACCGGGGGATTCGTCGGCGCGTTGTCGGACCTGCAAGCCGAACAGGCCAGGGCGATTATCCGCGCGGCGGGCGTTGCTGTCGACTACCAGGCGTTCCCCGATGCGGCACACGCGATGCACGCCAGCGAACCGCACCGCTACGCCGCGGTTTTGACCGCATGGGTACAGACGCTTCCGTCGGTTGCCAACGGCCCCGGAGCAGAGATCGGCGACTCCCGGACTCCCCATAATTAGGGTAACCTAAGCAAGCTGGACCGATGTGCGGGATCGAACACGACGGAGGTGGCTTGACCATGTCGACGCACCTATTCGTGGTGGGCACACTGTGTTTGCTGGTTCCCACAGTGATCCTGTTGTTCAGCTTGCGTTGGGGCCGTGCGGCATTCGCCCACGACTACCCCGAGGACATCCGAGCCGCGCTACCCGCTTTCGATGACGCCGAAGTCGCACGGGGCCGAGTTCTCGGCCCCGTGTTCCTCCTCGCCTTGCTCGCCGCCGTCGGCACGACAACGTGGAGTTGGCTGCACCAGAACCCTGACCACCACTACGGCCACGCCTACCTCATGGCTCTGGCCACCTACATCCTGTTCGCCCTGATCGATCTGATCATCGTCGACTGGCTGATCGTCTGCGCGTGGCGTCCACGCTGGGTCATGATCCCCGGCACCGAAAATGCCGAGGGCTGGGGCGATTACGCCTTCCACCTCCGGGTGCTACTCAGTGCCAAAGCCCTCATCACGACCCTCGCGATACCGGCCGTGGTCGCGGGCATAGCCATCGCCATTCCGCATTGAGTTCACCACGACGGTTCCTCGGCCATTCGCGTAACCGGTTACTCCCTGTCTGCCCTGACGAGGTCGACTGCCACTTCACCGCACGACGGCGGTCGAATTCCTGATCACGAGCTCGGTGGGGATCTCGACATGGATGCCGCCACTGGATTTTCCTTCGATCCTGCGCATGAGCAATTCGGCGCCCATCGAACCCATCCGGTCCAGTGGTTGCCGCATGGTCGTCAGCGCGGGGGTGACCAGGGCCGAGGGCGTGTGGTCGTCGAAGCCGATCACCGAGATATCCCCCGGCACAGCGAGACCGGCGCTGAAGGCAGCGCGCATCGCGCCGATCGCGAGCAGATCGTTCAGGGCGAAGATCGCCGTCGGCGGTTGTGGGTGCGCGAGTAGTCGGGCGGCCGCGGACTGACCTTCGTCCGCGTGCTCGTACTTCGCGTCGGCGATCAGTTCCTGGTCCAGGTCGGACCCGACCGCCTGCAACGCCGTGCGGATTCCGTGCAACCGTTCGACCGTCGCCAAGAGCCTGCGCTCCCCCGCCACCACCCCGATGCGTCGGTGCCCCAGTGCGACAAGGTGTTCGGCGCCGACTCGCGCTCCTGCGGCGTGCGAGCAGTTCACCCAGGCCAGCGGGTCGGGCAGCGCGTCAACCGGATCGATGACCACCAGTGGCGGGCTCGAGCCGGCGAGGGTCGCGATGCCGTGTGCCGAGTCGGCGGGCAGCACCAGCAGCATCCCGTCGGCCCGCGCTCGCGCCGCGGAGGCGAAGGCGGCGCGCAACCGAACGCGGTCGTATTCGGTGGTTTCGAGCATGATCGCGAAACCCTGCGCGTGCAGAACGTCCGCGGCGCCGGACAATATCCTGGCGAAGTACTCGGCCTCGATTCTCGGCACGGTGATCACCAACCGCCCGGAACGTCCGGTCGACAAGGCCTTCGCGGTCGCGTTGCCGATGAAGTCGTTGGCGCGGGCGACCTTCAGAATCGCCACCCGGGTGGCCGCGGAAACACCGGGTCGACCATTGAGCGCGCGCGAAACCGACGCGGTGGAGTACCCCGAGAGCCGGGCGATATCCCGGATCTTCGCAGCGTCCTTGGCCCCACCCGACCGAGCTCTACTCACAACACCGCAGCGTAACCGGTAACGCCGTGCACCGTGCGGCCTCCTCCGCACGAGACCCACCGCACTGTCGCCGACCTCGGCCACCTACTACCGCACCGACCAAGCTTTTTCCTGATCCGATGCCCGCATACCGAGCCCTCGCAACCACGCGGCCGGAACCCGCCCGCCGTTCGAGTGGTGAATCTGAACGTAACCGGTTACTCTTCGGCAGTCGACATACGGAGGAGTTCGACAACGAGTCTGTTCGCGGTGCCGGCACGGCACACGAGGTCGGCTTCACCCTCACCGGAGCACCGCTTCGCCACACGAGGACGCGTCGACCAGGGCAGACGAAACGGCATGCGCTGGGGGGTGTGGCCGATCACCCGTGATCGGCCACATCAATACGTGGATGCCGTCGCGCCAGCGCGCGACAGCGGTCCGTCAGGACAAGCTCGCAGTTCATCGGATTGGACTGAGGGACCGCTCTCGCGCCGGAGCGACCCGCTGCGCGCACCGCCCTGGCAAACAGCTTGTTCACCGAATGCGGGGCGGTGGCTACACCTACCGAGCGCGACCGGCACATTACTGGCAAACGCGCAAATGCCGTACCGCGCCCGCACACGTCAACCGAACCAGCACCGTCTCGAACCGCCGCACCGGTGCCGCACCACCTCACGCCGGATTGCCCACCACGGCGATGATCACGTCGGCGAGTTCGCGCGTGGCGTCTTCGGCGGATAGTGCGGCGTCGGCGGCCGCCAGTGACAACGCTTCCGCCGCACCGAAGATGGCGACCATGGTCGCCCACGACACGCTTCGGGAATCCACCAGGGGTGCCAATACCTCCCGGCAACGCTCGACGTAGGCGTGCTCGGATTCTCGTTTGAGTTTCTCGAGTTCGGGCGAGCCCTCCAGCGCCGCGAGTATGCCCACGAGTTCCCGCCCCTGCCTCAGCACGCATCCGACGTAGGAGCGCGCGATCGCCTCCGCGCGGCCACGCAACGTCACCTCTGCCTCGGCGAGATCAGCTTCGAGCGCACCCGCCTGTCGGGTGTCGAATTCGTCGTATAGCGCGACAAGCAAGTCCGATCGAGACGAAAAGTGGCTGTAGACCACCGGTTTCGACACTTCCGCCCACTCGGCCAACCGCCCGAGAGTGAGCGCGTCGGCGCCTTCGGTACGCACCAACGACCAGGAAACGGCCACGAGCTGCTCGCGCCGATCGCCGCGCGCCATCCTCGGTCGAGCCATCGTGAACCCTCCCTTGCGCTATATACTAATAGTAGGTTACTAATAGTATATAACATTCCGACCCACAGGAGCACCCATGCACAGGACCGTTGTCGTCGTCTCGAACCCCGACCCGACCTCACTGAGTCATCACGTCACCGCCGAGATCACGGCGGCCCTCACCGCCGCAGGGGTCCCGAACGAAGTGGCCGACCTCGCACAGGAGGGTTTCGACCCGCGCTTCACCCTCGCCGATCGCCAGCTGTTCCACGGCGAGGCGCCGACACCGCCCGATGTCGCCGCGCAACAGGAGCGGCTGGATCGAGCCGACCACCTCGTGCTCGTGTTCCCTATGTACTGGTGGTCCGTGCCAGCGCTGCTCAAAGGCTGGATCGACCGTGTGTTCGTGAACGGGTGGGCCTTCGACGAACGTCCCGACGGCACACTATTGGGCAAGCTCGACCGGAAAACCATCCACCTGGTGCCGATCGCGGCGGGCGACGCCGACCTGTTGCGCCGCCACGGCTACGACACAGCCTTCAGCACCCAGATCGAACACGGCGTCCTCGACTATTGCGGCGCCCGGCGCGGCAAGACGACGTTCCTCTACGAGTCCGAATCCAAGTCCACCGAAACCCTCGCTGCCGAAGTGCGCGAGATCGCCAGCGACCTGGTGGCGGCGACAAGCGCGACGGCCGCCGTCTGAGCGCGAGCGGCGGCGTGCCGTCACCGCCTCGGCATCGGCACGCCGCCATTCGGATCTCACGCCTCGACCGACACCACCGAGACGCGCCGAGACCGCAGGAACAACGACAGACCCGAGACCAAGAGCAGTAACAACGGCAACAACGGCAGGTAGGAAATCCAGACCACAGGCGTCGGCAGCGACAACGCGATCGTGGCAGCGACGACCGTGAGCACGAAAACTGCGGCAGCCCACCGGTGTAGCCGTCGCTGCCAGGACGCCGCCGACCGGCGCGGCCCGCGCCGCCACGCCACGACGAACAACACGGATAAACAGAGCCCGGATACCAGCAGTACGGCCAGTGGCAACAGCGGCAGATAGGCGACCCCGGCCGGTCCCTGGAGCACTAAAGCAACGACGGTGACACCGAGCACCGCCGCGAAGACCACCCCCGAGACCCGGTGCGTCTGCCGGACCCACGCCCTCCAGTTCATCTGTCCTCCTCGGACAATCTCGCGCCACGGCGCCCTGCCGCGCGAACCTCGGTGCAGATCACGCTAACGACAGGCCGGTGACCAGCGCTTCTCCATTCCTGCTCAGTTGCGGCGGTCGGCACGGAAACCGTGCGGTACTCGGCTCGAGCACGGGTGCGGGCGGCAATCGACGTGCTCACCTCCGGCCGAACGTCGATCGTGGTGGCGCATCGACTCGCAACGGCCGCGGACTAGGGTTTCGCTTGTGACCGAACTCGCGCTGCACGAAACCAGGGCCGCCTACGACGCCGTAGCCACCCTGTACGCCGAACTCTTCAGCAACGCACTCGAATCCCTCCCGTTGGAACGCGCGATGCTGGCCGCGTTCGCCGAACTCGTGCGGTCACACAATGTCGGACCGATCGCCGACATCGGTTGCGGCCCCGGGTATCTCACCGCGTACCTGAACGCACTCGGCCCGAGCACCTTCGGTATCGACCTATCCCCCGAAATGATCACCCTGGCCCGCCGCGATCACCCCGATTTCCATTTCGTCGAGGGCTCCATGACGGCCCTCGACCTCCCCGACGCCCACCTTGGCGGCATCCTCGCCTTCTACTCCACCATCCACACCCCGCCACACCTGCTCCCCACCGTTTTCGCCGAATTCCACCGCACCCTGGCCCCCGGCGGCCACCTACTCCTCGGCTTCTTCGCCGGAAACGACCCGATACCACAGGAATTCGACCACAAGGTCACCCTCGCCTACCGCTGGTCCCCCGACACCCTCGCAGACCTGCTACGCGGGGCAGGCTTCACCGAGGTCGGCCGCATGGTCCGCGAACCCCACGAAAACGAGCGACAGTTCCAAGGCGCCCAACTCCTGTTTCGCAAACCCCACAGCCTTGACGCCAATTCCGAAGGGAACCAACCATGACCGACCAGCACACCGTGACCGTCCTCATCGAGATCCATGCGAAACCGGGACAGGAGAACGACGCACGCATCGCATTACTCCACGCGATCCAGACCTCCGCGAAGCCGGGCCTCGTCAGTTCCACAGAGTACGAAGACAGCAACGACCCCGGCGCCTTCTACGCGATCCAGGTGTGGGAGAACACCGCCGCCTTCGACGCACACATGCGTGACGCCGCCGAAAACGGTATGTCCGAGGCGACTCAGGTGCTCCGCGAACCTCCGAGAACCACAGTGTTGCACACCATCGGCTGAAACCTCTCAGCCCTCGACCAACCGATCGTCAGAACCCCCACCTCCGAAAACGGCAGAGCTCATCGATGGCACCACCATGCTTGGCGATCCGCCCATCGACCGATGACACCCAGCCCCGGCACGCCCAGTGCGGACACAGCACCTCGACGAGTCGTCCGTGCGCATCGAACGCACCACTCTCGCACTGCGACAGGCGAATCCACGGACCAGTATTCTTGTCGGTCATTGCTCCAACCACAGCCGCTCACACCTCAGCCTCGTAAATTCGGTTCTGCCGTCGGACACCACGAAGGCGGCGAGATCGGGACTGTGACTGCGCCGCGTGGTGCTGTGGCCACTGCGTGAGACAACCGGAAAAGCAGCAGGTCAGAGAGTTGGCGGTGGCCACGACTTTCCGGACGCTACAGCTCAGTCGAGCACCGCGTATGCCTCTACCTCGACAAGTACGTCGGGCTCGAACAAGTAGTCCACGCCGATAGCCGACACCGGCGGTAGCGGACTCGGGATGCGCAGTTCTGCTCTGACGGCCTCGATGCCCGCGATGAAAGCGTCGTACTTGTCGGGGGTCCAGTGGGTGACGAAGAAGCGGAGGCGGGCGACGTCGGCGAAGGTGGCGCCCGCACCCGCGAGGGCGCGGGCGGTGCTGCGTAGTGAGTAGGCGACCTGACCGGTGAGGTCACCGGTGGCGACGGGATTGCCTTCGGCGTCGCGGGCGATCTGTCCGGCAACATGAATGTGGCGGGTGCCCGTGCTCACCGAAACATGGTGGTACGGAACGGGAGCGAACAATCCTTCGGGGGTGAGCAACTGCACTGCCATGAGGCGCCTTTCGTTGATCGACTAGGTATCCAATGTGTACCTGGTATTCCGCGGTGACTTCAACGAGACTAGGTTTCATGCCGGAAACCGAGCCTCTCCCCACCGACACCCCACAGCTCACCCAAGAGCACCGCGAACTGCTCGATCAAGTCCTGGACAAGTGGTCGCTACAGATCCTGGACTGCCTGTGCGAGCGCCCGCTGCGTTTCAACGAACTACGCCGCGCCATCCCCGTCGTGACGCAGAAATCGCTCACGGCGGCGCTTCGCCGTTTGGAACGCAACGGCATGGTCGAACGCGTCGTCACCGCCACGCGCCCCGTGGCCGTCGAATACCGCGTCGCATCCGTCGGCAAATCCCTCCAAGATCTCATCGACGCACTGCTGCGCTGGTCCACCGTCACCCTGCCCGAGGTCGAACGCGCTCGCGCCCGCTTCGACGCCGAGGACATGGCTTAGCTCTCGCATTCACCCACCGGAACACTCAGCCCACCAACGGCTTTCAAAACGCTGCCTAGTCGTCGGGGGAAGCGCGGCGGTTGCGTTTGGTGATACCGCGCCGCTTCTTCGCGGAGATGCGACGTTCCTTCGCACCGCGCGAGGGCTTGGTGGGGCGGCGAACAGGGGGCGGGACGGCAGCGGCCTCACGCAGTAACGAGGCCAGGCGTTCGCGGGCGGCGGCGCGGTTCTGCAGCTGTGCGCGTTGCTCCGATGCCGCGATCGTGAGCACCCCGCCGGCCAGTCGGTTCGCCAGGCGTTCGAGCATCCTGGTGCGCAGGCGCTCAGGCACCGACGGCGAGTTGGCGAGGTCGAACGACAGCTCGACCCGGCTGTCGGTGGTGTTGACGTGCTGCCCTCCCGGACCGGATGACCGGGAGAATCGTTCGCGCAACTCGGCCGCGGGTATCACCAGCGCCGGGGTCACAGTCAGATCCTCTGCCATGATCCGACGCCGCTCTCTCCGATTCGCGAGTCGCCTCGACCACGTCGGCCCAGCTGCGACCGATGGTCACTTTGTCGTTCACAATAGCGCCTTGTCGACCGGCATCGAGCAGGGCGCGAGAGCCGCCGCGCGGTCGAGTAGCCGGTCTGCCCCACCCGACCCGAGGCCGTAAGCGCCCGCAACCGCTTCAACGCCGAGGACACGCCCTGACAAGTTGTCGGTGCCAAGCACTACCGTGTGCGCCCGTGAAGCCCGCCACCGCAGCTGTCGCCGAAACCACCGCTGGCATAGCACCTTTAGACGTGCTGGAGCAGCGCCACATCGCGCAGACACTCGACTGGCTACGGGGAACCGACGACATCTTCCGCCGCGTCAAACCTGCCACCCCTTCTCCCCACCTGGTGTCCTACGTCGCCCTCATAGACCCGCACGCCCGCGCGATCTTCCTCGGCCGCCATCGTAAGGCCAGCCTTTGGCTCCCGATGGGCGGCCACCTCGAACCGGGCGAGCGCCCCCTCGACGCAGCCCGGCGCGAAGCGGTCGAGGAAATCGCGATCGAACCCCAGTTCACCGTGGTCGGCGAAGAGCCCTTGTTCCTGACGGTAACCACAACACGCGGCCCCGCCGCACATGTGGACATCTCGTTCTGGCACGTCATTTCCGGCAATTCTGCGTTGGAATACGCCTTGGACCCAGCCGAATTCGACGGCGGACACTGGTGGGATTTCGACAAGAGCACGCTGCCGGACTCCGACCCCCACCTGGCAAGATTTCTCACCAAGCTGGGCGACGCGTTGCCCTGAGCAGACCGGCCGCGGAATGGTGCCGCCGGGCAAGAGAGATGGCGCAGCACGCGGTGACAACTACCCAGGCGTGGGCTCAGATTCCTCGGGCACCGCGTCATGATTGTTCAGGCGAACGCCCCCGGCACGCAGTAGCGGCAGCGTTGGCCTATCGACGCCGAGTTGAGCGCCGAGATTACTGATCGCCGATCTGGCATATGGATATACCGACATCACGCCGACTTTTTCCGCGAACTCCTGAACAACCTCAGGTGGAACGATTCCCGGAGGGTCGACCGAGAAAACCGCACCGGCGTCGATCTTGTACTGCGCGCCACCACCTTCGACGGCGGTCCGACAACGGATCTCTATCTCGGTCAACTCGATGTGGGTTATCACCTCGAGCGAAAACCGACTCTCTTCACTGCCGATGCGCTGCCCGGTGATCTCATACATGCGCACATCCGTAAGCTCCGCGTGGTCTACGAGGTCACAAACGTTTGCGTACGTATATGCCGCACCGGCGGTGCCGCTCATGCCGCCGGTGTGTAGTCGATGGAACCCGCCGGGACATATGCGTCGCCGTTGTTCACCGTGACAGTAGCCCGCGACGATGTGTAATACGGCTCGCGCACAGGCAGAGAGAACGCGTTGAAGTGAGAAAGTCCGTGCCTGATCATCACGTCGAGGGCGCAATGGTCTGCCAGGGTAGGCAACTTCGATTCGCTGAGATCGGCAACGCCGGTCGCTTCAACCCAGCCAACGACAGTGGTCCACAGCCACGCTCCGCCGGAGGTCAGGGTGATCGGCGCCGGGAACGGCCAGGAGTTTTGGCGTTCACCGCGGACCCAGTTGCCGACCGCTTGCCGGGAGACATCCAGGCGGTCGGCAATGTCCTGTCGAGAAACGAGATCTTGATAAGTGCGAACCGGCGCAAGGCCGGCCGCTGCGAGTGCTTTTGCCGCATGCAAGCCCGCCTCGATGGCGGCGTGCGCATCGATGAGAGTCGTCGCCACCGTCAAGCCGAGTGCACCACTGATCGTGGTGCCGGGCAGCGTCTCCATCACTTGGTCGATGCGGGGATCGTCAGCCTCCACTGCCTCGATCACAAACGCGATCTCGAACTCGTGAGCAGTCATATATATATACTCAACTCCAGCAGCGCTGTTGTCAATCGACAACAGCGCTCAAGAGTGAGCTAAAGTTCGTTATTATCGCAGCTCAGCGATGGTTTTCTCAAGAGTACGGCAGGCACGGTCGAGTACCCGAGCCTGACTCGCTCCATCCCCTTTAGGCGTGTGGTCGAATCGAGCAAATGGTGCCGGGGGCGGACGCCACCGGAAGCCTGGGTCGGGCGGCCAGAGTGCGTATCCATGCCCCTGCTTTCGGACCCTCCACCCCTTTGCCAGCCACGTTTCAACTGTCCTCGGAACCTCTTGGGTACCTTTATATGACCTACGAATCTCGGCCAGGGTCGATTCTTCCCACGACCCACCGTTCCCCATCGTCGCTCGCCCCTCTCTGAAGTCCGACAATCGCCCGGCCTGGAGCCGCCGGCAGGTGCGCCGCTCGAGCTTGGCTGTCGAGCTACCCGACACAGACGGCGCCGGGTCGATCCGGAAGACCGTCGCCTCGACCCGACCCAACAGGTCCCAGCGCCAGACGCTCGATCGAACTTATTGCAGCAGAGTGTGATTCCAGGGTGTTGCTCGGCATCCGTATTGAGCCGGAGGCGAGCTCGGCATAACCTTCGGCCGAATACGAGGAGCACGCGAAATCCGTGAATGCGGGTGCGGGCGGTCGCGAGTAGCTCCGCCGCGTGGTGTCGATTGTTCGCCTTCGGTCCACCCGCAACGGCCCCGTCAAAGAGAAACACCGATGATCTTGTCTCGATCACCCAGGGGCTCGAACTTTCCTGGCGGCCGCCCACCGACCTCGTCCGGCGCACCGAGCCAGAGCGCTGGAATGCGCCCAGAGGCGCACCTCGTCGTGACCGACTACGGCGCGTACGTTCACCTCGCGGGGGTCACAGTCGAGCAGCCGCACCGCCCGAGGCACCTCGTCGTGACCGACTACCGCGCGTAGCCGTCTCGATCACCTCGTCGAGCACCGCGCGAGAGTTGGCCAGTTCCTTCATCGTTCGGTCGATCCGTGCACGCTCGATGACGAGTTCGTCGACGAGTTTGGGGGTGGCCGTTCGAGAGGGTCCGCCGTCGACGTCGCGCATGCAGGGCAGTAGGTGGGCGATCTTCTTGCTGTGCAGACCGGCGGCGAAGAGTTCTTGGATCCGAATCACGCGGTCGACGGCCCACTCGGCGTAGTCGCGATGGCCGCCGCCGGTGCGTTCGGCGGTGAGTAGGCCCTGTTGTTCGTAGTAGCGCAGGGATCGCTCGCTCACGCCGGTGCGGCGAGACAGTTCACCGATACGCATGGTGGCTCCGATCACAGGACTCGGGGGTGTACA
This sequence comes from Nocardia callitridis, assembly GCF_039543305.1. NCBI lineage: Bacteria > Bacillati > Actinomycetota > Actinomycetes > Mycobacteriales > Nocardiaceae > Nocardia > Nocardia callitridis. The sequence goes on from NZ_BAABJM010000005.1 coordinate 355,613, forward strand.
GGACTTGAATCTGACACCAATGTCAGATTTTACCCTGGCGAGATGGAGAACGAACTCTTCGACTACAGCCCTATCACCGAGCGTCCAAGGATCGAGTGGCCGGACGGCAAACGGGTGGCGTTCTACGTCGGCCTCAATATCGAGCACTTCCTCCTCGATCGGCCGTCCACCAGCATCTGGCCGGGCACGAGCGACCTGGTTCCCGACGCGCTGAACTACGGATGGCGTGACTACGGCACACGGGTCGGGATCTGGCGGACCATCCGTACGCTCGATCGATACGGCATCAAGCCCAGCGTGCTACTGAATTCCGAAGTGGTGCACCATTATCCACAGATCATCCAGGCCGGTCTCGATCGCGACTGGACCTGGCTCGCGCACGGACGCACCAATTCGATCCTGCATGCGGACCTGACCGAGTCCGAGGAGCGCGCGGTGCTCACCGAGATCGTCGAGACGATCGAGTCCGCGACCGGAACCCGTCCGCAGGGATGGATGGGGCCGGGACTGACCGAAACGTTGAACACACCGAAACTGCTGGCCGAACTCGGTTTGCGCTACGTACTCGACTGGACCAATGACGACCAGCCCTACGCACTGAATGTGCCCGGCGTGCTGAGCGTTCCGTACGCGATCGAGCTCAACGACCTAGCTATCTTCGGCAAGCCGACAACGGGGCCCGAGTTCGTGCGAATGGTGCGCGACCAGTACGAGCAACTGAATTCGGAATCCGAGCAGAGCGGCCGCGTGATGGCGTTGGCGCTGCATCCGTTCGTCATCGGCCAGCCGTTCCGCGCCAAGTATCTCGCCGAAGCATTGGCTTTCCTCGCCGAGCAGCCGGATATCTGGCTCACCACCAGCGACGAGATCGCCGAGCACTACCGCAGGACCGTGCTCGCCACCGACTAACTCTTGGATGCACTGCCGATTCACAGGGCAGTGCCGACGTGGCCAGCGGCGACCCGGTCAGGTCCGGCGCATCGGTACGTTTCAGGCCCGGCCCACGGCAGACTCACCCACCAACGCAGCGAAACCGTCGAGGTGGCGGGCGAGACCGTATTCGAACAGGGCGTCCAGGTCGGCGGTCGTATCTTCGGAAACCGCTGCCAGCAGCGGGAATCGGCCGCTGACGAGGACCTTGTGCGCCTGTGTTCGCTGCGCCGCCCGCCACCCGGCGAGGGTGACACCGGTGCTCTGTTCCGCCTCGGCCTCTTCGGCCACCGACAGCGCGGCGGTGAGCACGAGCGAGTGCAGTGTGAGCGCTTCACGCATCCGCACAGCCATGGAAAGTCCGAGTCCGTCGAGTGCGCGCAAAGTCCATTCCGTATGCGCCATCATGTTGGGTGCGAGCAAGGGCCGGGTGAACGAAACGACCCTGGCCAACCAGAGGTGACGTCGACACAGCTCCCAGTCCCGTCGCGCGATCAGTTCGAGGTCGCCGCGCCACCCTCGTGACCCTGATTCGGGCAGGTCGAGTTCCCCGAAGGCCTCGTCGGCCATCTGGGTCAACAGTTCCTCTTTGTTCGCGACGTGCCGGTACAGCGACATCGGGCCGATACCGAGCTCGGCCGCGAGCCGTCGCATGGATACCGCGTCCAAGCCCTCGACATCGGCGATCGCGATGGCGTTGCGCAGCAGATGCCGGTGTGCCGCCTGATCGGAGAACCCGCGACCTGGCGCGTCGACGGGCTGCTTGCGGTGACTGCGCGCGCTGACCACCGTCCCCGCGCCGACCCTCGCCTCGACAAGCCCGTCCTCTCGAAGCGCCGCCGTCACCCTGGTGGCCGTCGCCATCGCCACTCCCCAGCGCTGCGCGATCTGCCGAATGGACGGGACGCGATCGCCCGGTCGCAGCTCGCCGGCGACGATTCGCGCACGAATCTCCTCGGCGATCGCGCGATAGGGCGCGTCCGGACGCGGCGGCGACATAGGACTCCGATCGATCGATACGGTCGTTACTACCCCAAGTGTACTAGGTCATTTTCGGGACGAACTAGTGCACTTTTCTCCTAGACAGATGGTCACTGACAGCTCATTTGGTTACCGTGGTCCCTGAATCAAATACGCCGTACGCAAGATTGCGATGCGCAGATATCCGTCGCATGCCCGGCTGAATGAGCACCGAGCACGCGCCGACTCGATCAGGAGAACACATGAACAACCGGAGCATTTTGATATCCGGTGCCGGAATCGCGGGGCCCACCCTCGCGTACTGGCTACACCGGTACGGCTTCCACCCCACCGTGGTGGAACGCGCACCAGGCCCGCGCACCGGCGGTCACGCCGTCGACATCCGCGGCACCGCACGCGAAGTGGCCGAACGCACAGGCATCATCCCCCAGGTCAAGGCGGCGCACACGGGGGCGCGCGGGATGGCGTTCGTCGACCGCGAGAACAAGCGCGTGGCGACGCTGAGCACCGAGGTGTTCGGCGACTCCGGCGGTCCCATCGCCGAATACGCGATCCGGCGCACCGACTTGGCCCGCATCCTGCACGACACCACCCGCGACGACGTCGAGTACCTCTTCGACGACTCGATCACGGCGGTCGACCAGGACGAAGACGGCGTGAACGTCACCTTCGAGACCGGCGAATCCCGGCGGTTCGATCTGCTGGTGGGCGCCGACGGCGTGCGCTCGACCGTGCGACGACTCGTGTTCGGCCCGGACGAGCGGTATCTGCACGATCTCGGCTGCTACCTGTCGCTGTATTCGGCCACCACCTCGGTCGACCACGACGGCTGGCAGTTGATGTATACGATGCCCGCCCGCGACGGGAAGCCGGGCAGGACGGCGGGCCTCTACCCACAGCCCGAGCCGGGTAAAGCGTTGGCGGCGTTCTTCTTACGCTCCGAACCCCTGGACTACGACCGCGACGACGTCGATACCCAGAAGCGGATCGTGCTCGAGGCGTTCGCGGGCGAGGGCTGGGAGATCCCGCAAATGCTTGCGGGCATTTGGCGCGCACCCGACTTCTACTTCGACCGGGTGCTCCAGGTTCAAGTGGACAACTGGGCCAATCGTCGCACCGTCTTGCTCGGCGACTCGGCCTACTGCGCCTCACCGATGTCGGGTATCGGCACCAGCCTGGCACTGGTCGGCGCCTACGTTCTCGCCGGTGAACTCGCCGCCGCCGACGGCGGCCACCACTACGCGTTCGCAAGCTACGAACGCAAGATGCGCCAATTCGTCGACCGGGCACAGGAATTCGCGCGCTCCTCCGGCGACGGAGGTCTGATGCCGGACTCTTCGGCGCAACTCTGGCTGCGCAACCAATCCGTGCGGGTGCTGCCGTACCTGCCGAAACGGCTGGTCGCCCGAGGCATGGAGAAGGTGGCCAACACCGTCGAGCTCGAGGACTACCGCACCCTGACACGCCACTGATTACCGATTACCGATAGATAGGCGAGCAACAATGCAAACAAGTACGTTCCTATACTTCAACGACGGCCGAGCCGAGGAAGCCGCCGACTACTACGTCGGGATCTTCCCGGACGCGAAGATCCTCGACCGGCAGCGCGGCATCGAAGGCAAGGTCACGACCGTCACCTTCGAGCTGGCCGGACAGCGCTACATCACCTACAACGGCGAACTGGAATTCCCGCTCACCCCGGCGATTTCACTCTATGTCGACTGCGAGACGCAACAGGAAGTGGACACGCTATGGTCCGCCCTCACCCTGGGCGGACAGGAGGGGCCGGGCGGCTCCTTGACCGACCGGTTCGGCGTTACCTGGCAGATTTATCCGAAGGCCCTGCGTCAACTGCTCGACGACACCGAACCCGCTGCGGCCGAGCGGATCCTGAACGCCATGCACGGCATGAAGAAGATCGAGCTCCAGGGCTTGATCGACGCACGCGACCGATGACCCGCCGTACCGCACGCCGCCGAATCTTCCACACGACCCCGGAGAAACAACCATGTCCGACCACAGTGCTCGACCTCACCGAGGACGGTTACGCGCCGCGTGGACGTTGGTACTGCTGACGACGCTCTGCGCCGAACTCACCTTCACCGCCGTCGCGGTGCCGGTCACGTGGCTGCTGCTCCCCCTACTGATGGTGATGTACGGGGCGGGGGTGCTCGTGATCCGCGAGGCCGCCGTCCGCGTGGATGCGAAATGGCCGAGTTTGGTATTGCTCGGTCTCGCTTACCAATTGGCCGAGGACGGGCTCGGGTTGCAGGCGCTGACGAGCCCGGATATGTATGGCTCGGCCGACTGGGGTTGGCGCGCACTGGGTGTGAATTGGACCTACTGGGAATCTCAGATCGGCGTACACGTGGTGTTCAGTGTGCTCATCCCGATCATGTTGACCGGCTTGCTCTTTCCCGCGCAGCGCGGTCGCCCGTACCTGCGAACCCCCGGCCTGGTGGGTGTCGGCGTGCTGGCGGTGCTCGGGGTGTTCGGACTGCGCGTTGTGATCTCGGCGACCGAGGATCCCGGTTACCGGACCCCGTGGGGATGGACCGTGACGTTCCTCCTCGGGATCGCGGCGCTGGTATTCGTCGCACTGCGGGTGCTTCCGCGTCGCGATCTGCGCGGTCCCGCCCCGGCGGTATCTGTTCCGAAACCAGCTGTCGTGGGAGTTGCCGCGGGAATGTCGACATTCGCGTTCCTGATATTACTGCTACCACCGGGGCTCCGGCCGAATTCCGTTTTCGGCGACCGCGTTCCGCTGACGATGCCGCTGATCGTCGCCGCCGTGCTCGCGCTCGCCTTCGCATGGACGGTGCTGGGCTGGCGGGCCGCGCAGGACTGGGACAACCGGCACCGAGTCCTGCTGGTCGGCGGCATCCTCGTCGGCCACACCGCGTTCATGATGCCCGCCTCGGTGACCACCGCACTCATCGGCGCGGCGACCATCGCCCTGGAGGTGGTCGCGCTCGTGCTGCTGGCGCGACGGCTCGAGCGGCGAGCGCGCGACGAGCGGTCCATCCTCGGCGAGGCGTGAACGCACCCCCGCGCGACCAGCCCGCTGAACTCGCACAGATTCCCCGCGCGGCCAATTGGTCGGCCAATGCGGCGCCGGGCATCTCCGAAGGCGTCGCGATAACGGCCACTGTCCGTATTTTTCGGCGACGTCGACACCAGCGGTCACGCCACACCCGGCGGTCTTGATGCGGCCATGCGGGATGGGAGGACCGACCAAGGAGATCACCTGATCCTCATCGCGCGCAAGGTACTGACCGCCGACACCCACGGGGTCCATGCGTGTGGCCGTCGGGTATACGCACTGGTCGCTATCCGGAGAACGCGCCCTCGGTGGGTGCCGCAATCACGTACGCAGGTGCGAAGCGCCGTTCAGGTCGAGGACGGTCCCCGCAGCCCAGGTCGCCTCCGGCGACGCCAGATACAGTACGGCTGCCGCTACCTCCTCGGGAGTGCCGACGCGACCGAAAGGGCTTTGAGCGCGGACGGTTTCGCCGTCGGGGCCAGCCAGTTTCTCCGCTTGTCGTTCGGTGCCGACGAAACCCGGCGCCACGGCGGTCACGGCGATGTCGTGCGGGGCCAATGCCACCGCCATCGACTGGGCGAAGGCATGCAGGGCCGCTTTGCTCGCCGCGTAGGCGGGGAACTCGGGTTCGCCGCGGAAGGCACCGCGGGAACCGATCATGATGACTCGTCCCGACGCGCTTCGGTCGATGAAGTGACGTGCGACCTGATGCGTCAGCGCCGCGGCTCCGAGCAGATTGACATCGATCATGTGACGCCAAACCCGTTGCCAATCCGGAAGATCCGTCTCGGTGACGGTATGCCGGTTGGCCGGGGACGGCGCGACACCGGCATTGTTCACCAGCACGTCGATACCGCCCAGCGAGCGCACGACCTCCGCCGTCATCTGCGGCGCCGCCTCCTGCTCGCCCAGGTCCGCGCGGACAACCACATGACCCTCGCCCGGCAGCAGCGTACGAGTCCGCTCGGCCCCCTCGGCGTCTCGCACGTAATGCACCGCCACGCGATCGCCCCGCTCGGCGAAGGCCACCGCGACGGCCCGCCCGATTCCTTTCGACGCCCCTGTCACCAACACCCGCCTCATCGCGTGCCCGCCCGCGAAACCCCGCGCAATCGAGGGACCACCGCCGAACCACCGTCCGGGGTTGTCGGAATTACAGCCGGGCGAGCGGACATCACGCTGTTCTCCTTCGCAGTGAACGTGCCGAAAACGGCCGAGCAAGCCACCCTATGCGGTGGATCGGGCACCGGCACCCGCCCGGTGCGCGTCTGGGAAGGCCGATTCACCTCGCCGTTCGCCGGCAACGTCCGGTCGCGGGACGACGCCATGACCGGCGGCAGTCGGTGTGCGCGGCGAATCACCCGACCCACACCGACTGCCGAACGTGATCCGACGCCGTCAGCCGGATAACAACCCTTCGCCGAGATAACTGCCCGACCCGATACCCGGAACGACGGCGAAGACCGCCGAACCGACCGGGGTCGTCCATTGGTTCAACGCGTCGAACTCGTCGAGTCGCTGCTGGATCGGCAGATACTGGCGGTTCACGTCCCGCTGATAGGACACGAACAGCAGCCCCGAATTCGAGACCGATCCTGGTGGCGGCGGGTCGTCGTAGTTGTAGACACGACGAAAGATCCGCTCACCCTCGTGCGCGTGATGAGCACGTGCGATATGCGCGCTCGGCGCGATCAGCGGGATGCCATTGCGGTCGGTGACCGCGAAATCGGGGTCGTCGGTTTCGCGGGTGCCGCTCAGCGGCGCTCCGGTGTCGAGCGCGCGCCCCAGAGTGACCTCGCGACCTGGTCGGTCGAGTTCATCCCAGGTATCGAGCTCGATCCTGATACGCCGCACCACCATCGACGTGCCGTCGGCCATCCACGGTTGCTCGGCACCGTCGTCCCACACCAGCGCGTCGAAATCCGAGGTGTCCGGCACCGGGTTGTTCGTCCCGTCCACCTGACCCATCAGATTGCGCATCGTGGTCCCCGGCGCCTCGGTCCCCTGGGAACGACGAAAACCGCGCTGCGTCCATTTCACCGAGACCAGTGAGCGAACATTTTTCGACAGCACCCGCACAGCATGCGCGACGGTCACCGGGTCGTCCGAGCACACCTGCAGCACCAGATCGCCCCCGGTGAAAGCCGGGTCCAACCGGTCGATCGCGAAGGACGGCAACGGTTTCAGCCAGGACGGTGCCGAGTCCGGTTTTCCGATCGCACGGAAAACACCGGGTCCATACCCGACGGTGACCGTCAATCTTGCCGGAGACACGGCGAGTTCGGGTTCGGTGTCGGCCAGTGCCGGTTGGCCTCGGGTGAGTCTGCCGATGTCCTCGGACCAGACCTTCATGATGCCGATCAGCTCAGCTCGCCCGACCCGGGGCAGCAGGTCGAACCCCACCAGCATGGCATGTGCCTGTGCGGTGGTCGCGACCCCGGCTTGACGCGGGCCATCCCAGGCGACGGTGTCGGCTCCGGTCACACTCGTGCCAGCGCCGCGGGCGGAGACCGCGGTCCCGACTCCCGCAGCGCCCGCCACACCCACCACGGCCGCGCTGGAGCCGAGCAGCCGTCGTCGACTCAATCCCTGCCGCAGCCGCTCCCGGTCAGCCACTGTGCGCGGGGGCCGAAGGAGCATCGTGTGCGGCGTGCGAGTCGCCGCCGCCCGGCTCGTAGTTCTCTTGCGCCCCGGCGAAATCGCGCACCTGCGCCGCGAAGGTCGCGGTGGAATGGTCCTCGAATTCGAGGGTGAATTCTGTGCTCAGCCCCGGCGTGAGCGGGGCGGTGACGTCCATGAGCATCAGGTGATCGCCACCGGGAGACAGCACATGGCTGGCACCTGCGGGGATCACGAATCCGCCTTCCTTCGGGCGCATCACCATCGAACCGGAATCACCCGAGACGATCTCGTGTAGCTCCATCCTGCTCGACGCGGGCGTGGAGGCGCCGACCACGCGGACGGGGGCGTCGGAGGAGTTCTCGAGTTCGGCGAAGGCCGCGGTCATTCCCGAGTCCACCGCCTTCACCCATTGTTCGTGCACGACCACCGCATCGGCTTGGCGGACGGCGGCGGGCTTCTCGGTACTCGAGCACGCCGAGGACAGCACGGTAGTGGTGCACACGAATGCCACGGCAACGGTGCGGTGCAATGACTTTCGCATGATGGATTTCTGCATGATGGTCGCTTTCTACGGGCGTAGTCGAGCGTTGCGGCAGCACAAGGGCGCAACGGTCTCGTGGAGTGGAATTCACCGAAGTCGGCGCGATCACGACAGGCGCGAATGGCGCTCGGATGATGCGGTCAGACCTGTTTCCGCGATGACGACGTGCCTACCGCGAGGTCGAATGCTGTGTGCCCGACGCGAAGCCGGTTGCCCTTCGGCGATGACGATCTGTCCCGCATGCCACTGACGCTCGAACCGTTCGAGGCCGAGCGTGCGATGCGGGCTCAGGCGAAAACGGGTGGACCGCGCCTTCCCCAACCGGAAAGGTCTACGAGGCGCGGACGTGGCGCCACGCGCAGTACCGCCACCGCGGAGACCGACTTCGCGCGGTCCACCACGAGCGTCGCCAGGCGCGGCAGCACCCGCCGAAGAGTCGAGACCGCCCAGCGCACACCACGTTCGGCGCGGTGGATCAAACACGCGCCGACGATGACCGCGAGCACATGCGCCCCGAGCATCCGACCATCCGTCGGCACACCGTGCTGGTGACAGTCGGCGGCCGACAACATCAGATGCCCGAGCCCCTGCGCCGTCGCCAGCGCCACCATCAGCCAGGTGCGGGCGAACCGCCGCCCCGGAATCGCCGTGACCGCGAACCCCATCGCCGAACACACCGTGAGCAACAGCAGCGCCGCCGCCTCCGAAGGCACCGACCCGCCACCCGCGGCATGCGCCACGGCAGTCACCCCCGCCGACAGCACCCCCACCGACACACCACGCACTACTGCGGGCGCATCCGGATTCATGGATGCAGAATACGCCCTACTACCGGCTGTAGTGAACTGTGTTGGTTCGTAGACGACGACGGCTGTGCCAAGTCCGTATCGGGGGGAGCGCCCCCTCCCGCACCGGTCGGACCTTCAGCGACCGAGCCCGTCGCGCAATGCCGCGAGCCATGGCGACCACCGGGGGTCGGGGCCGACACTGTCGGTTCCGGTCATGTTCGTGCAGCTGTAGCCGACCGCGACACCGGATTCGGGGTGGGCGAAGGCAAGCCTGCCCCCCGTCCCGAGGTGTCCGAACGATCCCTCGCCGAGCATCGGGCTGACAGGACGAGTCAGCTCGTAACCCTGCGCGAAGCGGTGCGTCACCGGCAACCGGTCCAGCGGTGCGGGATGACCGAGTCCATCGGTTTGCGGTTGTCGGGCCTCGGCCACGGTCTCCGACGAAAGCAGGCGCACACCGTCGACCTCGCCGATCGTCGCCGCGTACATCCGCGCCAGTGCGCGCGCGTTCGCGATGACATTTCCCGCGGGGACCTCTGCCGCGTGACCCGCACGGGTATTGAGCAAGTCGATCCCCGCATCCCGCGTGGCCACCGTACCCAGCGTCGCCTCCACCAGGCGCGCGCTGACGTCGATTCCCGCACCACTCAGCGCGGCAGCCACCTCGTCCCGGCCCGGCCACCGGTCTCGATGGAACTGCGGAATTACCTTCGGCTCTTCACTTTCCGGCAGACCGAGCCACAGGCTCAGCCCGAGCGGATCGGCGATCTCGGCGGCGAGATAGGCGCCGACGCTCTTACCTGTCACTCGCCGAATCAGCTCACCTGCAAGATAACCCCAGGTCAAGGAGTGGTAGTAGAGCGCAGTGCCTGGCTTCCACAACGGTGTCATCCCGGCCAATGCGGACACGCACGCCGACCAGTCCGTCAATTCCTGCGCGCCGATCCCGGCGCCGGGATCAAAACTCGACAGACCCGCACGGTGCGACAGCAATTCGGCCACCGTGACCTCGGCCTTCCCCGCCTCAGCGAACTCAGGCCAGTACTCCTGAACTGGGGCGTCGAGCGCGAGCTGTCCCCGATCGACCAGAATGTGCGCACACGTCGCGGTCACCCCTTTGGAGACCGACATCTGCACGGCCAGCGATTCGCCGTCCCAGTCCTTTCCCGAGACTGGGTCGCCACCCGTCCACAAGTCGACGACGACCGCACCGTCCCGATACACACACAGCTGGGCGCCACCTTCATCGGTAGTCTGCCCGTCCGCGAACGCACTACGCACGGCCTCGAACCCCGACGCGACAAATCCATCCACCACTCCAAAACCCTTCTCGACATGGTTTGCGCTCATCACGGTCTTGCGCTTATCGCAGCACCCTCAGCTGCCTCGCCGCTTGGTGCTTGTGGTCGGCGAGTTCCATCTGAAGGCGGTAGGCGGCTTGGGCGGAACGGGCCGCGCTCCAACAGGCCCGCCGAGTCGGCCGAAAATGGTAGGACTTGTCCAACACCACTTCCGGGCTGACCTTGCGCGCCTCCAGCCAGGTTCGGCCGTGGCGGCGCAGTAGTCGGTACCGACGCGCTCGGTCGCGCAAGATGTGCCACGCGTAGGTCGCGGCGGAGAATCCCGCAGCGGCCAAGGACGCCAAACCCAGTGAGTTCTCGATGATCTCGGAGTTGCGCACAACGAAAGAGTCGGTGCCAGTGTAGTTGCCAACGAGGTTCGCCACATTGAAAGCGCAGTACGCGAACCCGAGCAGATAGGCGACCACCACGCCCGCCAGTGCCCGTGCGAACGGCCCACGGCGCACCCACACCAGTTCGCGGACGGTATAGGCGAATCCGACGAGCGTGCTGAGTGTCAGCGGCGCGATGAACGCGATCCAGTATGGCAACACCGCGCCGGTCACGGCGAAGTGATTCTGCAGGAATGGCACAGCTTCGCGCGCCATCGGCGACGGGAGATACGTGCCGACCATCACCATGACGACCACTCCGGCCGCGACAACCTGAATTCGCGCCGACAGGTTCCGCCCGGTGATGTAGGAGCTGAACGCGAGCACCGGTATGGCGGACAACGCCCCGAACGTCATGCCAGCCAGGGTCAACAGGTTCGCAACGCCTGTCAGTCGTTGTAACTGAGGACTGAGGAGATCGTCGGTAATGTAAGGAACCCGGCAGAGTTTCGCCAAGCCGAGCGTCAACAGGATCTGAGTGAACGGATTGTCCAGTCCAGTCGATCGACTTGCCCCTTTGCGGGTGCCGGTCCAGATGCGTTCGGCCGCGAGCACTAGCAGAACGAGAGGCACGAGCGCGGCAATACCGACCTTCACATCGCCCAGCCGAAGGTCGCCGCGGCCCGCTCCAGCATCAACCGCTGGCGCGGCGTGAGCACCCTGTCTCCGAACAACGGACGGCTGAGCACCTCGGCGGCCTCCATCAGTAGGGTGGCGAACCATTCCGCCTGACGTTCCAGCGGCAGATCGAAATTGGAACGCAGACAGGCCTGCTGATCCAACAATCGGGTGATCACCGCGCTCGGCACCGCGGGTGCGGTGCGTGTGAAATAGGCGAGCCGGTCTTCGGGTGAAATTTCGTGGCCGAGCACGATATGACCGAGCTCGTGGGCGATGATCCCATCCCGCTCGACCGCACTCACCTCCGCACGGTGTCGAATGACATCCTTCTCAGGCAACGGAATCCAAATACCGGAGAAATCGATGCTCTCGTAGTCACCGAGACCCTCGATGATCTCGATCGGCCGCTCACGTCGCAGACTCAGCTCCGCGACGAAGCGCGGCATCGACCACGGACGACGAAGCGTCAGATTCGCAATGGCTCTCTCCGCGACGGCTCGATCCGGATCTCCACCATCGCTAGCCCAGAGATTCAAGATACTTTGTCAATTCCTGTACCGCGCTGTCGCCCAACGAATCCGCGCTCGGTCGCAGCGCGACGAAAGGGATTCGCTTATCGCGCTGCAACACCAGCAGGCTCAGTTGCAGAAACGGACTGTAGTACTCGGCAGGGTCGTCGGACAGAAAACTTTCCGGCATATCGAAGTAGGACGCCAGCGCTGCGAGCAGGTTCGCGCTCGGTCGCACCGAGGATGGTCGCCGTAATGCCTCGATGTCTTCGATCGGTACCATGCGGTCCAAGGATTCGGCGAGCGCGGCAGCCACCGTCGCCACGGTGACCTCGGCGCCGGAACCATCGATGACGGTGGCGAAGAGTAGGTTCACTCGCTTCTCCAACGGCACCGCCCGGCTGGTCTGGCTCACCAGTCTTCCCCCTCGGTCGAATTGATTCGGTCCAGCTTAGACCGGAAACGTCGCCTGAAGCAGGCCTCCAGTTCGGGAGGAAGATCGGTCGCTCGGCGAGCGAGCCAACGTCGGTACTGCTGGTCGCCTCGCTCGGCTCCCGATGCGGTCGGCGACGTCGCCAGGAGCGCCCCGATGAGTCGCTCGATGTTCCTGGGTAATTCATTCTCCGGTCCGCCGGCGCGCTCGAGTACTTCGGTTGCCTGCGCGGCGACGAGCCGACCCACCGCCCTGCCTAGCTGTTCGCGCACCGAACTCGCGGACTCCTGGGCGGCAGCGGGGAGATCGACGCGGTCGCACAGCTCGAAAGCCCGGTCGGCGGCAGCGATCAGAGCGTCTACAACCGAGATATCCACCTCGACCACCCGGAAACTCAGCGGGTCTCGCTCATCCGTAATCGATGATCGCTGAGCACTTCTCGCCTCCACTGTCGGCTCGGCGAGCTCGAGCGGCACGCCCCCGTGCAGTGCTTTCGCCGCGCTACCTTCAGTCCATCGGAGCGCGAGATCGAGCTGCTTCAACGTGTTCGGGCTCGGGGGCGCCGTCCCGGATACCGGGTTCTCGGCGCGCGCCACCGTGGACACCGAAGGTCCACCCGCGGCGCGCACTTGCGGCCGAGTCAACCCGAGCGCGTCTCGTCGCCCGGCCACGATCCGGCCGAAACGCTCTTGCAGAACCCGAGTCACCACCCGTCGAACCCTATGCGAGGCACCGTCGTTGCACTTCCCCTCTGTCGAGAATCACACTGTCGTGGACACATGCCCGAGACTTCACAGAGAACTCACGATACTTGCGTATCCACTTCAAAGCGTCACACTGCACAGTTAAGGACATCATGATATTTTCACGATGCCTCCACGCGCACGCGTCGGTCCCGGCCATCGCCGCGCCACCGATGCTGCCGTCAAGAGGCCGATGAAGGATGGGGGGCACCGGCCACGGGCACATATGTCGACAGGAGGGGAGACGACATCTACGTGGCCGGTGAAGGGGTACGGAGCATTACGCGCCCCGATTGGATTGCCAATAGTCACGTTTCGCGGTTGAACGACGAAGGGAAGCCCGCACCGCAGCCGAATCCGGCTGTCGCTCATGCGATATGCGTCGGTGACGCCGTTGTGTCGTGTCGAATGACGTTGTGCTGGTTTCGATTCCGGAACGGTCTCATGGAGTGGAATTCACTGAAGTCGGCGCGATCACGACAGGCGCGAATGACGCTCGGATGATGCGGTCAGACCTGTCTCCGCGATGACGACATGCCTACCGCGAGGTCGAATGCTGTGTGCCCGACGCGAAGCCGGTTGTCCTTCGGCGACGACCCGCCACCCGCGGCATGCGCCACGGCAGTCACCCCCGCCGACAGCACCCCCACCGACACACCACGCACTACTGCGGGCGCATCCGGATTCATGGATGCAGAGTACGCCCTACTACCGGCTGTAGTGAACTGTGTTGTGGTCGGTGTCCACATCGAGAGCGCGATCGGTGAACCACGCAAACACGGCTGGCGCGTGACAACGCGGGCACCGCCGCTGTAAGCATTGGCGAATGGGTAACCGCCGGGACCAGATCAAGCGCGTAGCCGCCAGGCTCTTCGTCGAGCATGGAGTGGCGGGGACCAGCGTTCGCGACATCGCCGAGGGAGTCGGGATGCTGTCGGGCAGCCTCTACCACCATTTTCCGTCCAAGGACGCGATCGCCTTCGCGATACTGAACGACTTCCTGACCGATCTGAATACTCGCTATCGCTCGGTGTTGCCCCATGTCAACGGGATGCGCGAAGAGCTGCGGGCCCTGGTGCATTCGTCGATCGAGATTGCCGAAGCGCACCCGTACGCAACCGAGATCTACCAGAACGAGCGGGCCTATCACGGGCCGACCGGCCCCGCCGAGATCGCGACGGCCGTACGCGAAGCACACACGTTCTGGATCGCCGCGGCAACCAGGGCGAGCGACTGCGGAGAACTACGCGCCGACCTCGATCCGGTCGAATTCGCGCGGATGCTTCGCGAAGGCGTGTGGTGGTCGATCCGCTACCACCGGGAACATCTGTCCGACCGGCACGAGGAGGTGACCGACACCGTGGTGGCGGCCTTCATCGACGGCGGGGCGGCGCCGGGCGCGCGCGCCGACAACGGTCACGGCATCGACGCTCGATCGATCGTCGACCGGCTCGACAAGATCGAGCGCCGACTGGCGGAGTTATCCGACTCACTGCGCGAGGACTAAGGAGCGATCGCGCGGCAACTATTGACACCGATTAGTGGCGCAAGCCACACTATCGAGCATTCGCTTGGCTTATACCAAGCGATTGCTTGATAGGTGGTTTCATGAGACGTGCCAGGATTTCCTACTGTCTGATCGCCGTGACCCTGGCATTGGCCGGGTGCGCCCAGGTCCAGAAGCCGATAGACGACTACATCGTCATCGGCATGGACGAAGATTCGACGGGGCCCGGCGCGTCCTACTCGACGATCGCGGGGAGCACCGTCCGTGCGACCGTCGCCAGGATCAACGCCGAAGGCGGGATCAACGGCAAACAGGTCCGGCTGGTGGTGGAGAACGACGAGAGCAACCCGACGAACACGCCGTCGATCATCCGCAAGCTCGTCGACCAAGGCGCCTCGGCCGTCATCCTCTCGACAGGCAGCGGGTCCGCGCTTGCGGCCAAACAGATTTCACAATCGACCCGGATCGTCACAATCGCGCCGACCGCACTGACGGACTCGGTCGCCGGACCGCCGGGCAACGAGTTCGCCTATATGGTTCCCAACCCCTTGGCACAGTACGCGGATGTCTACTGCGGGGCTTTCGCGGAACAGGGCAAGAAAAGGCTCGGCGTACTGGCTGATTCCAGCCCGGCGATCGCCGGAATCCTGGGCACGCTGGAACCAGAACTCCGACAATGCATCGACGTCGTCGACACCAGCAAAGCGGCCGTCGACACCGCCGATCTCACCGCGAGCGTCAGCAGGCTTCTCGGCAGCGATCCGGACGTGGTCCTTGTCGCCAGTGTCGGAGGAAACTTCGAACTGCTCGCGCAGAACACCTTGCACCGGCTGGCCCCAGGTCTGCAACGCTTCTCGCTGGCGTCGATCGGAAACCAGCCGCAGTCATGGAAACTCGCCGAGCACGGTGCGCTCGACGGCCTCGTCTACATGGGCAGCCTCAGCGACGACAACCATCGAACCGAACAAACGCAAGCGTGGCTGCGCACCGTCAAAGGGGCCAACTATTCGATGACCGCTTACGACGCTCAGGCATACGACTCGGTGATGCTGTTGAAACGAGCGATCGAACTCGCGGGCACCCACACCGACCCCGAACTGCTCAATCGAGCGATGCAAGAAATACACGAGGTTCCCGCGAGCTTCGGTCAGGCACCGCTGACCTTGTCCTTCACCCCGGACAAACACATCGCGCCCGACTCGGTGTGCGGCTTGGTACTGATCGCGTTCGGTGCCGACAACACGCCCACCGGGCCATGGCCGCAGTATCAACCGGCGTGCACGACGAGGGGATCGGACCGATGAGCGACCCGCAACTGTGGCTTGCCGCGATCGAGATCGGTTGCTTCTTCGCCCTTGTGGCCCTGTCGATCTATCTGGTCGTCGTCGGCGCCTCGTTCTTCAACTTCGCCGCGGGCCCCTACGCGATGGCGGCGGCCGTGCTCACCGGATACGCCACCGCCAGTTGGCGATTCCCGATTCTGCTCGCCGCCGCCCTCGGGATCGTCGTCGCGATCGGAATATCACTGGTGACCGAACTGGTGGTGGTCCGCCCAGTGCAACGCCGATCCGGCCGGGCAGAGCTGCCAGCCTTGGTCGCCGTCACCGCGACACTGTTCGCCATCCAACAGCTGACAGGCACGATCTTCGGCCGCACACCGGTCTCGGTCGCCAACCCGGTGCCCTTGTCGGACGCGCACATTCGGTCGGTGACGGTGCCCGCCACGACGATGACCATCGTCGTGGTCACCGCGCTGGTCCTGCTCACCACCGTGCTGTGGTTGCGATTCACCGCGACCGGACAGCTCCTGCGCGCCGTCGGTGACAACCACGAAGCCGCCCGAATGATCGGCGTGCGCGTCAACCGGATCCGGTTGTGGGCCTTCGGTATCTCCGGAGCCATCGCGGGCATCGCGGGCATCGTCTTCGCGGCGAAATCCGGTGCCCAGTTCACCAGCGGCCTGTCATGGACGCTCACCGGATTCATCGCACTGGTCATCGGCGGCACCGGAAAACCGTTGGCGCCCTTGATCGGTGGGCTCGTACTCGGCTGTGTCCAGGTTTTCGGCAGTTTCTATCTCGGCGCGACGGGCAGTTCGGTCGCCATCTTTCTCGTCGCCCTCGTGTTCTTCGCGTTCCGACCCGAGGGCGTGTTCCAACGAAAGGTGCGTGTCTGATGGTCCTCACCGCAACCGCCGAACCTCGTGCGCGCACGGCGCTGCGCGAGCTCTCGCTGTGCCTCGTGGTGCTGGCCGTGGTGCTGCTGTGGATGGGTCCCAGCCTCTACCGCCAAGACCTGGTCTTCCTGACCGCCACCTATGCGCTCGTCGCCCTCGGAATGTATCTGCCGTTCGTGCTCGCGGGCTCGTTGTCCATGGCCTACAGCGCCTACGCGGCGATCGGGGCGTACGCGGTGGCCTTCCTTTCGGTGAAGTCGGGCCTGTCCCCGTGGTGGGGCTGGCTCGCCGGAATGCTGATCTCCTCGGCGATCGCCCTGCTCATCGCGCTGGCGACCAGAAAATTGTCCGGCTTCTACCTCGCCGCCGTAACATTGCTGTTCGCGATCGCGTTCGAGCACTGGCTCGGCGATGCCGTCGAAATCACCGGGGGCGCATCGGGAATCTCCAACATTCCCGTCCCCGCACTGTTCGGCTGGGCGCCGCCGCGCTACGCCCAGGTCGTGGCCGCCATCGTATTCGTCTGCGCCGTCGCGGTTTTCATCGATCGGCTGCGTCGCTCCGCATGGGGCATCGCGTTGTCCGCCGCACGGGAAAATGCCCCCGCGGTGCGATCCACCGGCATCTCCCCACCGCATCTGACGGTCGTCGCCCTGGCCGTCGGGGCGGCGATCGCGTCGACCGGTGGCGCGCTGTTCACCGTGTCGGTACAGGCGGTGACCCCGGAGACCTTCGGCCTCGACCTGGTGTTCCTCGCCATCTTCATGCCGATCATCGGTGGCCGTGGGTCGGCATGGGGCGCCGCGTTGGGGGCACTGATCGTTGTCGCCGTCACCCTGAACATGCCGGGTTTCCGCGGCTCGGGCGAACTCCTGCTGTCGGTAGTGGTGCTGGTCATCCTGCTCTTGGAGCCCGGCGGTGTCATCGGATGGGCACGCGGCATCTTCGCACGGTGGCGGCCGTCCCCGCCCCGAGAAACGAGCTGACCAACCATGATTTCCACCGCCCCCTCGGCACTGCTGTCGGTCACCGGAGTCACCAAGCGTTACGGCGGCGTCACCGCCGTGGACAATGTCGGATTCGACCTGCCCCCCGGTAACGTCCTCGGCCTGGTCGGACCCAACGGCGCGGGCAAGACCACCCTGGTCGACTGCGTCGTCGGGACTCAATCCCCCGATGCCGGGACCGTCGAAGTGGACGGTCGCGCACTCGGTTCCGGCCCCGCCGTGCGTGCGCGAGCCGGTCTGGCACGAACCTTCCAGCACCCACAACTGGCACTGGAGCTGACCCCCGTAGAGAACATCGTGCTCGGAATCGTCGGGCGATCGATCCGTTCCTATGGCAGCTCACTGCTCGCTCTCGTGCGTGGCCTCGCCGGTACGCCCTACGCGGCGCTCGACCAAGCGAAGACCGTCGCCGAGGAGTACGGCGTCACCACCGGGGGCGTATCCACCGGCAGCCTCGGCCTCGGTTCGCAACGCCTGGTCGAGATCGCCCGCGCCATGGCCGCCGAGCCACGGGTGTTGCTCTTGGACGAGCCGTTCGCCGGATCGGATACCGAAGGCATCGCCGCGATCTCGCACGCGGTCCACCAAGTCCGCGACTCGGGACGCTCCGTCGTGCTCGTCGATCACAACGTGGACCTGATCGCCGAACTCGCCGATTCGGTCGTGTTGCTCGCCGACGGTGCGGTCGTCTTCACCGGCAGCCCACAGGACTGTATGCGCAGCCCGCAAATGCGCTCGGTGTACTTCGGCACCACCGCATCCGAGGAGCCACGATGATCACCACCCGCAACCTCACCGTCCGCTACGGAAACGCGGTCGCGGCCCGCGACGTCGACCTGCACGCACACTCTGGCGTGGTCACCGCCGTGGTGGGACCGAATGGTGCTGGCAAATCGAGCCTGCTGTCCGCGATTTTCGGAAGCACCCCTGCCACGGGTGAAGTCGTCGTCGACGACCAGGACCTCAGCGCGGCCCCCACCCAGAAACGGCTCGGCGCGGGAGTCGCTTTCGTCCCGCAGGGCCGCCAGTTGTTTCCGCGATTGACGGTGCGCGAGAACCTGGAAGTCGGTGCACGGGTGCTCGGCGTCGGAAACCAGGTCCTGACAACGGCATTCGACCGTTTCCCGATTCTGCGAACCCGGTCGAAACAACTGGCCGGGGTGCTGTCGGGCGGCGAACAACAAATGCTGGTGCTCGCCCGCGCCCTCCTCGTTCCGCCGCGAGTGCTTCTGCTCGACGAGATGACCACCGCGTTGTCACCCAAGATCGCCGGAGAACTTCTCGACCACGTGCGCGCGTTGGCAGATTCCGGAATCACGGTCGTCGTCGCCGAGCCCGCGTTGCACCGCGTCGCCCGAATCGTCGACCGCGGGTACGTCATGATTCGTGGTCATCTGTCCGGGCCGCAGGACAACGTCACCGAACTGGACGCCGCATATCGAACCGCGATGGGCATGTTGGGAGAGGCTCTGTGACAGTCGAATTCACCTCCGCCCCGGAAAGGTTCACCGATTACTCGGTCAGCGACATGGTGCGCCGTTGGGCCGAGGAGCGACCGAACGAACCCGCCTACATCAGCCCGAACGAGTCCACGACGTGGGCAGAATACGACCGGCTCGCCGACGACGTACGCGCGGCGTTGCTTTCGCTCGGTGATATCCCTGCGGTCACCGTGTACCTCCCCGACACCGTCGCGTTGCACGCCACTCTCGTCGGGGCCTACCGTGCCGGAGTGCTCGCGGTCGCGGTCGGGGCGCGGTCGGGGCCCGCCGAGCTCGCGCATCTGATGGCCGCGGCGGGGTCCACCGTGCTCGTCACCACCGGCGACAACAGAGGGCGACCCGTGGCGGAGTTGTCGAGCGACTTGTCCGCACGCGACGCGACACCGGCGCATCTGGTCCTCGTCGACCCTACGGAAGTGACAGTCGACGGCAGCCGCGCCGTCGACGATCACCGCGTCTCGGCGGAGTTCTCCGTGGACGACGTGTGCATGCTCAACAGCACCTCGGGCACGACGGGTCGGCCGAAGCTGGTCATGCAGACCCAGCGACGATGGAACGCCTTCGCGGCCATCGCCTGCCGAAACGCCGCCATGCGGCCCGAGGAGGTAGTCGCCGCGTTCGTCCCCGCCCCCTTCGGGTTCGGCTTGTGGACCGCACACTTCCTGCCCGCTCTTCTCGGTCGTCCCGCGTTGGTGCTCGACCGGTTCGACGCCGCGACAGCGATCGACCTGATGGCGCGACACCATGCGACGATTCTGGCCTGTGTGAGTACGCAATTCCGAATGATGCTGCACAACCAGAGCAGCGACCTGGCGCGGCTCGACACCCTCCGCGTCATGTTCACCGGCGGTGAAGCCGTGCCATACACCGAGGCAGCGCGTTTCGAGGAGGTCACGGGCGCGCTGGTCCTACAGTTCTACGGCTCCAACGAAACCGGGGCGGCGAGCGCGACGACCATCTACGACGACGAGCGGACGCGCCTCGGCACCGGGGGGCGCCTCATCGACGAAATGCGGGTACGGGTGCTCGACGACGGGACAGGACAAGGGGGCGTGCGGCGCGGGCAACCCGCGGTGCGCGGACCGCTCATGTCACCCGGTTACTGGAACGACGCCGCGGCGAACGCCGAATTGTTCACCGAGGACGGGTGGATCCTGCTCGGCGACATCGTGGAAGTGGACGAGACCGACCGACTGCGGGTCGTCGGCCGCCTCGCGGATCTGATCATCCGGGGCGGAAAAAACATCTCCGCACTCGAAGTGGAGGATTTCATCCGCGAACATCCCGCAGTGGAGATGGTCGCCGCGGTCGGGCTGCCCGACCCGATCTTCGGTGAACGACTCTGTGCGGCAATCACAGTGACCCCGGAATCCGATCCGCCCACACTCGAGCAATTGACCTCGTGGCTGCGTCAGCGGGGAATCACGCGCGAATATCTCCCCGAGCGGCTACGAGTGCTCGAAGCCATGCCCGTGGCCCCCGGCGGCAAGATCGCCAAAGCTCGAGTCCGACAGTTGGTCCAGACGAACGCAGGAGACGACGATGCCTGATCATGCCGACCACCGCGACCTCGTCGGACGCACCGCGATCGTCACGGGCGCCGCGCGAGGACAAGGAAGGGCGATCGCCCGAGCGCTGGCCCGGCGCGGCGCCACCACCTGGATCGCCGACCTGTGCGCACCCGGCGACACCGCGCCCTACCCGTTGGCCACGACCGATGACCTCGCCGAAACAGCCCGCCTGATCGAGCGGGACGGCGGGAACTGCCACACTGCGACCTTGGATGTCCGTGACTCCGCGCACGTCACCGCGTTCGCCGATACCGTGGCCGAGAGTTCCGGCGGGATAGACATTCTCGTCACCTGCGCCGGGATAGTGGGATTCGCGCCGATCGCCGAACTCTCCGATCACATGTGGGCAGACATGTTGGCAACGAATCTGACCGGCACCTTCCACTGCGTTCGCGCAGTGCTGCCACACATGTCTGCGTCCGAAGCGGGGCGAATCGTCGCCATCTCGTCGATGAGCGGCAGACAGGGAACGGCGAACCTCGCCCACTACAGCGCGTCGAAATGGGGCGTGATCGGGCTGATCAAATCGGTCGCGCTCGAATACGCCGAACGCGGCGTGACCGCGAACGTCGTCTGCCCGACCAATGTGGACACACCGATGCTGCACAATCCCGCGCTGTATTCGTTGTTCGCCCCCGACCTCGACAACCCCGCACGCGAAGACGTCGAGGACCGCTACGCCCGTATGAGTCCCATGCGGATCCCGTGGTCACCGCCCGAGGCGATCGCCGACGCCGTCGACCATCTGGTCGGCGAGTCCGGCCGTTACGTCACCGGGTCGGTGCTCGACGTCGGGCTGGGGGCCACCGCGCGGATGCCGTAGGCCAGCGCACGGCAGAGGAAGTCGCGAATTCTCCCGGCTGGTGACTCATTCGGTGTTCGCGGGCGCCGGTGTTCGCTCGTACCGAACAGCGCTGTGCGGGTCGTCTTTCCGGCGACCGACCGAGAACACGAGGTGCACGAGGACGCCGACCACTGCCGCCATTGTGACGCCGCTGCCGAGCAGTAGGCGTAGGTCGGTCGGGAAGTCCTTGTACAGCGTCGGGATCAAGATCGGCAAGAGCCCTGCGGTCAATGCGGCTGTGGCCGTGATCAATCGGGCATCCGAGGTGAGGTCGACGCGGTCGAACATGCCGATGCCCGACACCACGATCATGGTGAACGCGATCGCGGCGGTGCCACCGATGACCGGGCCTGGCAGTGAGTTCACGAGGCGACCGACCGGTGCGAGGAAGGCAATGATCACCAGCAGCACGCCGGTGAGTGCGGTGACGTAGCGGCTGCGTACGCCGGTGAGGCGGATGAGGCCGATGTTCTCTCCGCTGGTGACCATGGAAGGTCCGCCGAACAGGCCCGACAGCAACGAGGTCACCGCGTCGCCGCGAATGGTGCGACCTACCGTGCTCGGCGCATCGATCTCCTTGCCGACGGTTTTCGCGTTGAGGACCGTCTGGCCCGCCGCCTCCGCCATCGACCCCACTCCGAACACCAGCAGTGGCACCGCGGCCAGTAGGTCGAAATGCGGTGTGCCGAACAGGAACGGCCGCGGCGCTTGGACCAGCGCGGAGCCGGGTTGCAGGGTGAACGCACCGACGGCGACCGCCACCAGGGTGCCCGCCAGCATGCCGACCAGGACCGACAGCCGCCGCCACCCTGCGGGCAGGAATCGGTGCGCGAGCACCGTCGTCACGACGGTGACGGCAGCAAGTGCCACGGCGGTACGGGAGGGCTGGTCAGCGTCACCGGCGATCAGTCCGCCCGCCACCTTCACCAGGTTCACGCCGATCACGACGATCATGCTCGCGACGACCACGGTCGGCAGCAGGTTCACCAACCGCCGCGCCACCGGCACCAGCACGATTCCCGCGACCGCGGTGATGAGCACGGCACCGCTTGCCGTGGCGCCACCGGATTCCTGCGCGATCTGAATGAACAGCACCACCGCGGCCCCACCGGGCAGCATCACGAACGGTAGTCCCGCGCCGAGTGAGAACCGGCCGATCGATTGGATGATCGTACCGATGCCACTGAAAAGCAATGCGGCGCAGAGTAATGCGCGAACATCGGCGTCGTCGAGATGCAGGCTGCGACCGATCAGCAGTACCGAGGCGATCGGCGTCGCCACCATCACCAGCAGGTGCTGGGCTGCTGCAATGAACGCTGTTCCCGCCGAAGGTATCTCGTCTATCTGGTGCCTCGTGGTCACCGCCGCACCATGCTCTCGAGTCGAATCGCGCGGGAGCGCAGCCCGTGTCGGGCACGAGTCGTACGCGTAGCCATGTCGACCCGCACCCTCCTGCTTTCCGCGTTGCTCATCACCGGCCCAACCATGGAATCTGTTCAGCGCCATAGCGATACGCACGAAAGACGGCGTTGGAAAGTCCGGGGAACACCGCGGCGGTATCCGGGTCCGGGTAGCTGGTGAACGAGGGCACTACATACTCCCAGCACACCTTTCCTTCGACGGTCACCTCGAACAGTCGACCGAACGCGGACTCGGTGATCAACGTATTGCCGTTGGGAAGTCGCTGCGCGCTGCCCATGAACGGAGTGAAGAAGGCTTCCCTCGGCGAATCCTGGTAGGCCCAGCCGAGTTCGCCTGTGGTGGCGTCGATCTCGATGACGCGGCTGTAGGTGACGGACTCACCGGTGCGGAAGGTGCCATTGTCGAACACCAGCAACTTGTCGTCACCGACCGGCGTCACATGGTGCTGTTGCGCGACGGTCGAGCGGTCGGCGAGCACCGTGTAATTCCCGGTGCGCCGATCGATCCGGATGACCGCCGAGACGCTGCGCAGGCTCGCCACCACGGTGTGCTCGTCGAGTGGATACACACTGTTGATCAGGGGCCAGTGCTCGCGCCAATAGTGCGGTTGGAGTCCGAAATCGTGGGGAGCCAAGTGCTCGAAGGCTTTCCACTCCCACAGCAGCGTCCCGTCGGCAGCGACTTCCTTGATCACATCCGACCAGACGATTCCGTCGGCTTCGGTGCCAGGTACCCCACCTTCGATGCGCGCGGCATCGGCGCCGGTGCGCGGCTCTACGGCGGCGTAGAGGATGCGGCCGTCGTCGTAGTGGTGCGCGTCGTGGTGCTGGTAGTCGTCGCGGTGTTCGGTGAGCAACGTCGCGTCACGGTCGTAGGTGCCCATGGAGCCGCCGCTGTACTTGCGCCACATCGCGAACAGCGGCGAAATCGCCAGTGTCGCACCGTTATAAGCAAGGGTTCCGCCGGGCAACAGCCGGGCGTGCCTACCCGGCCGGTGCGGTAGTTCCCACCGGTGCACCGGCCGACCGCGCAGGTCGACCAGGTCCACGACCCCGCGTCCGGCCAGTGGCGCGTACAGCGTGTAGCCGGGCCACGCCAGTTCAGGATCGATCCCGATCAACCCGGTCCCTCGCCGGATCAGGGTGTTCTGCTCCACCGCACCTCCTGAATAAGTAGTTGTACTGAATATTCAGTAGAAAATCGCTCCGGTGAAGACTTCCGATCACCCTGACCTAAAGCCTGTGCGGTGACGAGGTGACCCCGAGAAAGTGGCAGGACAACGGATGGGAGGCTGATACACGTGCGCACTGGAGCTCGGGTCGAGGAACGACAACTCGGCCTCGCCGACGTGGTACACAACCGTCGACTGGCGGCGAAGCTCACGCTCGCCCAACTCTCCGCGCGCACCGAGCTGTCGGCGTCGTTCCTCAGCCAGTTCGAGAACGGTCGCACGAACTCGAGTTTGCGGTCGCTGCAACGGATCGCGGACGGCCTCGGCACCACCGCGACCGACCTGCTGGCGGAGGCGGATTCGACACTCGGTGAGTCGGTGGTGCTTGCGAGCGCCGAAACGGCACTGCCCCAGGATGATCCGGGAACCAGTGGATCGGTGCGGTCACTGGTCAACGGGCGTCGAGATCTGCGCGCGCTCGAATTCACCGGCGGCACCACCAGGGGTGAGCGCGAATTCGCCCATACCAACGATGAATTGATCTACGTCGTCCACGGCGCGATCACCGTCGTCGCCGGTGGTGTGGAAACCCAGCTGTCCACAGGCGATTCCTATTATTGCCAGAGCGGTAGCAAACACCGCTGGTGGGCACACACGAACGAGACCAAGACGCTGCTGCTCGCCGTGGCCGACGGCCTGGTTGTCCGCCACCCACCGCACCGTCCTCGCTAGACCCGAACAACACACACGGACAATGCTTTCCATACAAAACAGAGCGGACGACGCCCCGGTCGGCGCCATCCACTCTGCACAGGTCTGTCGCATTCGCGGTGTCGGAATCTCCTGACTCAAGCCTTCTTTCGGGCGCGGACGCGCACCACCTGATAGCCGAGCGCGACGACAACGATCAGTACCGCGAAGACCGGGTGCATGTCCTTCGAAAGGCTCGGAGCACGCTCGGGTCCGATCGCCCAGAGCGCCAAGGGAATCGCATACGCCACGGCGATCGCGGCCGCCCACCACCGCAGCGCGCGATCACGAGTGTCGCGCAGCGTGCCGATCAGTGTGATCCCCACCGGAAGAATGCCGACCATCGCGAACTGGCCGATAATGAAGACCGGTACGGCCCATGCGGCGATGATGACCGGTAGCGAGACGGGTTGCGCTTTGCGGCGCGATGTCGCAGTAGGCATGACGGTGCCTTCCTTCGAATCGGGGCGAAACTCAGTTCGCGGCTTCGGCTTTGGCCTTGAGCGCGGCCAACCAGACCTCGAGGCCCTCGCCGAGGAAGTTGATGGAGGTGGGCACATCGGCCTCAGCCTGCGCGCCCCGCCAGTTCTCTTCGGTACGCACCAGGACACCGCCGTCGACTTCGGTGAAGTTCCAGACGTGGGTGCCGCTGTCGATATTCACAGCCTCGCTCTCGGCCGGTCCCGTCCAGCGGGTGCACTTGTTCTCCTCGATGTTCTGGATCGAGGACGTGATGGAAAGTGTTGCGGCGGGAGTGATGTTGGTGGCCGGCACCGGAGTTGTCCAGTGGAACTGCGAGCCGGGCCGTAGCGGCCCCTGGTCGAGTCGCTCGATGGTCGCGACGGCGTCCTGCCACTGCGACCAGCGCTCGACGTCGGTGTGCAGGCTCCACACCTTGCTCAGCGGAGCCTTGATCAAGGTCTCGGCGCGGTAGTGGATCGGGGCGGCGGTGTCGATGGTCTGACCTTCGCAGGAAAGCGGCGCCTGGTCGGCGGCGCTCGCCGCCGGACTCGAGGTGGGCGCGGCCGGTGCGGCTTGCGTCTGCTCGGCGCTCTCGTCGTTATTGCCGCAGGCGGTGAGTACGACTGCGGCGAGCGGGACCAGCAACAGCGCGGTGCGGCGACGGATCTTCGAGTTCGACATGGCTTTTCTCCTCATCTCAGTGCTTTGATCTAGTTACTCGAGTTAGTGCTGATCGAGTTAGTTAGAGGTTATAACCGCAGAACCGCGAGTGTCAATAGGAAAAGTGATAGGGTCTAACTATCGTGAAGATGCCGCGAACCCGAAGGAGGCGATCGGCGGATGGACGCCAAGACACCGAGCTCACGCGAGCGCTATCGGGCTCAGGTGCGCGAGGAGATCAAGCAGCACGCGAGAGATCAGATCGCCACGTCCGGCGTTTCCGCGTTGTCACTCAACGCGATCGCCAAACAGGTCGGCATGAGCGGCCCAGCGCTGTATCGGTACTTCGCCAGCCGCGACGATCTGATCACCGCCCTCATCCGCGACGCCTACCGAAGCCTCGCCGAAACCCTTCGCACGGAACTGGATTCAGGCGGCGGAGTCACCGGGTTGGCCTACGCGGTGCGCGCGTGGGCCCTGACCGATCCGCAGCGATACTTCCTCATCTACGGCACCCCCATCCCCGGATACCACGCCCCCGGCGACACCATCGAGATCTCGGACCGGGTGATGAAGGTCCTGCTCGAAGCCTTCGCCGCACTCCCGACCCCACAACCTTCGACCCCGTTCGACACCCACCTCGAACACCACCGCCACTGGGCAAGCGACGACTCCCTCCCCACCACAACCCTGCACCGAGCCGTATCCTTCTGGACCCGACTCCACGGCGTCCTCTCCCTCGAACTAGCGGGCCAATTCACCGGAATGGGCTTCGACCCCACCATCCTGTTCGCCGATGAGTTGGACACCCTGCTGCCCACCGAACACGAACGCCCCACGCCGACCAAGCGAAAGCGGTAGGTGAACCCGCGCCGCGTACCCGATTTCTGCCCGAAACTCCCCGGGCTCGAATCTCGCTGAGTACAACTCTGCCGCCGCGCCACATGAGTCCATAGCCTTGCCCGGGCAACTCTGCTGGTCGAGGAAAGGTGCGGCGTGGCGCTGCTGGACACCACGCGTGAGCGTGCTGATACCGACGACGGCGGTGGCCTCGGGGCCGCGCGTACCCGCACGGCGATCGCCGCGAGCCTGCTCGGCACCACCGTGGAGTGGTACGACTTCTTCCTTTACTCCACGGCCGCTGGCATCGTGTTCGACAAGCTGTTCTTCCCCGACGCCAGCGCGTTCGTCGGGACCATGCTCTCGTTCGCCACCTTCGCCGTCGGCTTCCTGATGCGTCCGATCGGTGGCGTGGTCTTCGGCCACATCGGCGACCGGATCGGCCGCAAGCGCACCTTGGCGCTGACGATGGCGATCATGGGGGTCTCGACGGCGCTGATGGGGGTATTGCCGACCAGTGTGGCGATCGGTGTTGCCGCGCCGATTCTGCTGCTGGTGCTGCGGATCTTGCAGGGCTTCGCGCTCGGCGGGGAATGGGCGGGCGCGGTGCTGCTCGCGGTCGAGCACAGTCCCCGCAAGCGCGTCGGCCTGTTCGGCAGCTATCCCCAGATCGGGCTCGCACTCGGACTCGCGCTCGGCACAGGCGTTTTCGCGCTCCTGCGCTCGACGCTCGACGAGCAAGCGTTCCTCGACTACGGCTGGCGGATCGCCTTCGGCGCGAGCGTCGTGCTGGTCGTTATCGGCCTGGTCGTGCGTCTTCGAGTGGACGAGACGCCCGCATTCCGCGAGATCGACCGACTCAACCGCATCTCGAAAGTCCCTGTCGTAGAACTGTTTCGACACGCGAAGACCCGGCGCAACACCGCACTAGGACTGCTGTCGCGCTGGGGTGAGGGCGCCGCCTTCAACACCTGGGGTGTCTTCGCGATCAGTTTCGCCACCGGACACCTCGGCTTCCACCAGGTTCCGGTCCTGCTCGCGGTCACCATCGCCGCACTCATCATGGCCGTGGCCATCCCGCTATCGGGGGTATTGACTGACCGCTTCGGTCCCCGCAAGGTCTACCTCACCGGAATCGCCGCGTACGGCCTACTGGTCTATCCGGTCTTCGCGCTGTTCGAAGTGGGCAACATCGTCGTGTTCACGGTGGCGATCATCGCCGTCTTCGGCATCGCGCACGCGATCTTCTACGGCGCACAGGGAACGCTGTATGCCGGGCTCTACCCACCCGAGGTCCGATACACCGGACTGTCGTTCGTGTACCAGGTCTCCGGCGTCTACGCCTCCGGCATCACCCCGCTGATCGTCACCGCACTCATCGCAGCCGGTGGCGGCACACCATGGCTGGCCTGCGGATATTTGGTCGCGACCGCGGTGATCAGTGTGATCGCCACCCTGTTCATCAGCGAGGATGACCGGCTGACCGCATAATCCGCCACGCACCGACTTGGCGGTCACACAATCCTGGTGTTCTGCGCAGCCTCGATCAGCCACTGCCCTTGCCGCTTGACCAGCACCGAGGTGATGATCCCGCGGCGGTGCTGCGCGGCATCCGCCGAAGGCGCCAGGAAATCCGGCCACCCCCACAAGGTATGTGCGACAACGACCTGCGGCGCCACCTCCCGCACGCTCGCTACCGTCATCGAGTAATTCAGTTTCTGTGGGACTACCGACTCGGGAACATCCTTGTGCCCATCGATATTCTGCTCGCGGGACTTCCACCAGGTACCCGCGTGGCTGATGAAGTCGGCACCCTCGGCGAAAAAGCTCCCCCATTCATCCATCTCGTGCCGCCGCCACAGCGTCGTCTGCGTCGCAAGCATGGCTCTGATCCGCCGCTCGTCATTGTCGTCCATCCGACGATTGTCGAAACTCGAGTGCACTCGAGGTCAAGCAATCGTGCGATCACCCAACGCGACAGCGCACCAAACGGCAGAGTCGACGTCAGGGACCATCACCGACCTAGGGAGCCGCAACGATGAGCGCGCAGGACACGGCACGTGAATTCTTCGACGCATACAGCCGGGCGCTGGGCAGTCGCGACCCGAAAGCCATCGCCGATCACTACGCGGTGCCGGCCCTGATCGAGTTCCCCGAGCAGGCGATCGCCGTTTCCGACGCGGCCCAGACCGAGCAGTTCTTCGCCGCCGCCGTCGGCCAGTACGAGGGGGTCGGCGATATCGGAGTCAGCGTCGCCGTCGTCGCCGAGGCCCACCACAGCGTATGGGCCGATGTCACCTGGTCCTACGACGGCACACCCACGGAGCGATTCATCTACCAACTCGTACGTACCGCTGGCGTGTGGAAGATCGCGGTTCTGACGCCGCTGGAGGTCTGAGCGAACCCGGAAATCGCACGAGTAGCTCTGCGGCAAGGGACGTATGGCCGCGGACGCACCGAACCGGCCGAGGCTGCTCGTCATCGCTCACGGGATGCACAGCGTGCGCCTTGGGCGGGACTGTTCCTGCTCTTCGCCGCGCGACGCGGTGACACCCATACCCGAGACGCGGCTTGTCGGACCCGCATGATTTCCTGGCGGGAGTTGACAGTGGAGGATGCGGTGGCGGCGATCGAAGTCGAACGGGGACCCCTCGGCGAAGGTCCTTCCCCGAGGGGTGGTTCTGTTCTGACGCGTGGCCTCGGCGGCGTGCCACCGACGATGCTGGTGTTCACCGGAATCATCAGCGTGCAGTTCGGTGCGGCCTTGGCCAGTCGACTGTTCGCCTCGACCGGCCCCGCGGGCGCGGTCAGCCTGCGGCTCGTATTCGCGGGCCTCGGTCTCCTGGTGGCGTGGCGCTCGACGCTACGCATCGCGCGCGGCGCACTGCCGGTGGTGCTCGGCTACGGCGCGGTGCTCGCGCTGATGAACCTGTCGTTCTATGAGGCGATCGACCGCATCCCGCTGGGCATGGCGGTGACGATCGAATTCCTCGGCCCGCTGGCGGTTTCGCTGATCGGCTCACGCCGGTGGATCGACGTGGTGTGGGCGATCATGGCCGGTGGCGGTGTTTTCCTGCTCACCAAATCCGACGGCCCGGTCGCCTGGACCGGAATCCTGTTCGCCTTGGCCGCCGCCGTCTGCTGGGCGGGGTACATCCTGCTCAGCGCCGCGCTGGGCGAACGCACCGAGGGCGGCGGCGGCCTCGCGCTGGCCATGGCGTTCGGCGGTGTCCTGATCGTGCCGATCGGCATCGCCGAAGCGGGCGCCGCCCTGCTGAATCCCGCGGCGCTCGCGGCGGGATTCGGAGTGGCGATGCTCTCGTCGGTGGTGCCCTACTCGGTGGAATTGGAAGCGCTACGCCGCATTCCGGCCCGCGTCTTCGGCGTACTGATGAGCCTGGAACCCGCCGTGGCCGCACTGGTCGGCGTGGTCATGCTCGACCAACTCCTCCGCCCGGCCCAGTGGGCGGGCGTTGCCTGCGTTGCCGCCGCCTCGGCGGGCGCGACCAGAACCGATTCACCCGAAGGCCGAAAGTAGTTGCTAGACAATCTCACTCGAATCGGGAACCACCGACGGTGTTTATCAGCATCAAAACGCGTCCACCGCGACCAGCACCGGTCACACCGCTCGCGGTGAACCCCTCACCGCGCGCGCTGAACGGTGCTCGGCGGCCTCGACGACTCGGTCAATTCACGCCGTAGTTCATCCCGACGCCATCCATCGGCGCCTCCGCTTGCGACACCGCCGAGCGCAGCTCCAGGAAACGCTGGCGGTCACGACCATCACGCCCATCCTCGCGGTCGGCGCACAGCCGCGCGGATTCGTGGACGACGGGTAACCTCGCGCTCAGTCGATCAAGTTCCGCAGCGCTGTGATCACCGCGGTGGGTGCTTCCTCGGGGAGGAAATGGCCGCATTGCACTGCCTCGGTGCGCAGGTCCGGGGCCCATTCGGACCAGATGGCGGCCGGGTCGAAGGGGAGGGTCGCCGCACCGGGGTCTTGCCACAGGGCGGTGACGGGCATGGTCAGTCGGCGGCCTGCCGCGCGATCGGCTTCGTCGTGGACGTTGTCGATCTGCGCGCTCGCGCGGTAGTCGGCACAGAGGGCGCGGATGGCATCGGGATCGCTT
The DNA here is from genome assembly GCF_039543305.1 of Nocardia callitridis. Classification (NCBI taxonomy): domain Bacteria; kingdom Bacillati; phylum Actinomycetota; class Actinomycetes; order Mycobacteriales; family Nocardiaceae; genus Nocardia; species Nocardia callitridis. The sequence continues at coordinate 386,598 of NZ_BAABJM010000005.1, forward strand.
GCCGCCGCAAGGTATTCGGCACGAATATCCGGTGGTATAGCGCCGGGTGTTCGGCTCCATCCGTCGAGAAAGTGTCCGAAGAACAGGTCGGGGTCGGCACGGATCATTCGTTCGGCGAGGTCGGTGGGCTGCGCGAGGAGGTAGAGGTGGAAGGCGAAGACACCGGCGGTGCCGTGCAGAGTTGCCCACATGTCGGCGGCCGGGAGGACGTCCAGGATGGCGAGATGGCTGATCGCGTCCGGGTGGTCGAGGCCAGCACGGAAGGCGATCAGCCCCCCTCGATCGTGTCCGGCGAGGGCGAAACGGAGGTGACCCAGGGAACGCATGAGTTCGACGATCTCGTCGGCGTAGGTGCGTTTGGTGTAAGCCGCGCCGTCATCGACCGGCTTGTCGCTGTTGCCGTAACCACGCAGGTCGAGGCAGATCACCCGGTGATCTCGAGCCAGGTCCGCGGCGACGTGCCGCCACACCAGGTGTGTTTGCGGGAATCCGTGTAGCAGCACGATAGGCGGGCCCGACCCAGCGGTCGCTACATTCAGCCGCACATCGCCGACGGCGACACGGTCGTAGGTAAAGCCGGACAGCCGAATCCCCATGCCCGACACGGTAAAGGTACCCACCGACATATCCGGCGTCATTCACCCCGGCGGCCGTCATCGCGCGGCCGGTACACGGTGGATTCGGGAGGTTGTCGCGCCGAGTACGGCGGCGAGGACACATCCGACCGCGCCGAGAATCCACACGGGAGTGTAGGAGCCGCCGACTTCTCGGATCATTCCGCCGACCAGGCCCATCGCTCCGGCACCGAACTGATGGAAGACGTTCACCCAGCCGAAGGCCAGCGCGGCGTTCTCACCGAAGTAGTGCCGACACAGCGCGAGTGTGGGCGGCACCGTCGCCACGTCGAGAATGCCGAAGAAGACCGCGAAGGTGACCAGGCTCGGATTCAGGTCGCTGACCAGCAGCACCGGTAAAACAGCAAGCGAGAGCCCTCGGCCGAGGAAGAACAGGGCGAGCAGCAGGCGCGGCTCGATCCGGTCGCTGAGCCATCCGGCGCTCACGGTGCCGAGAATGTTCGTCGCACCGATGATCGCCAGCAGGCCGGAAGCAGACGTCGCTGCCATCCCGTGGTCGTGTGCGGCCGGGGTGAAGTGACTCCACATGAGACCGTTCGTGGTGGCTCCGCAGAGCGCGAACATGAATGCCAGCACCCAGAACCTGCTGTCGCGCAGGCACTCCCGCAGCGCGTCGATGGTTCGTCGGAACGGGTTGACCGATCGGCTGGTCGCCGACGGCGCACCGTCGTCGCGACTGTCGGCCGCACCGTATCGAAGGGCGCCGACGGCAGCCGGACTGTCCCGGAGAAAGATCAGCACACCGATCAGGGCGAGCACCGCGAGCCCGCCGCACATCAGCACCGGCCAACGCCAATCCTGCTGTGCCAGAACCACAGACAGCAGCGGAAGCATCGCGAACTGTCCGAGGACGCTCGCCGCGGTGAGTACCCCCGTAGCGAGGCCGATCTTCTCCCGAAACCACCGATTCGCGACGGTGGCACCGAACACCATGGTGATGGAGCCGGTACCGATGCCGACCAGCAACCCCCACCACAGCACGAACCACAGGACCGAGGGCGTCAGTTCCGCGATGAGCACCGAACTTACGGCCAGTACGAGCAGGGCGAGCGCGGTGACGCGACGCACTCCGTAGCGGTCCATGGCCGCCGCCGTGAACGGCGCGACTGCCCCGTACAGGACCATATTGATCCCCACACCCGCACCGATGCCGGTCCGCCCCCACCCTTTCGTGTCGACCAGCGGGCCGGTGACGAGTCCGGCGATCGTGGTGAACGATCCGGCGGCGATCAGCGCCAACGCGGCGATCGCCGCCGTCTTCCACGCGGGATGCCACCGAGCGGTGGAGATCGTCGCCAGGTCGTGTTCCGAGATTTCCGAGGTTTCTGAGGTTTCCGAGATTTCCGAGGTGGTCAATACCTTCTCCTGCCGTAACACGCTCGCCGACCCCTTCCGTGGTGCGGCGTAGACGTATACGGTTTAGCAAGTAACACACAGAATCATAAGTATGTACATTTTCGTCCATATGGACCATATGGATACCTTCGGAGATGACCGTGATAACAACCGACTCAACAGAAATCCGTGGGCCCGTGCGCCGCGCGATCCAGGTGTGCCCCGTCGAAGTGGCGGTGGCGGTGCTGGGTGGCTCCTGGAAGATGACCGTCGTCAAATGTCTTCTCGACGGCCCACTGCGCTACGGCGAACTGCGTCGTCAGGTGGGTGCGGTAACCCCGCGCGTGCTCACCCGACAGTTGCGGGAGCTCGAACACGACGGCGTCGTCCTACGCCACGCCTACGCCGAGGTGCCGCCGCGCGTCGAATACTCGCTGACACCAAGGGGTCACGGCCTGCGCGGTTTCGTCGGTGAGCTCAACCAATGGGGCAAGGACTACATCGGCGAACTGGGATCCACACCGGAGAACTGAAGCACCAGAGGCCGTACGGAAACAGATATCCGTCGACCTCCACCTCACGTGCCACGAAATCGGCCGTCGCAGCACCGGAGCAGCTCGATGAATCACGCTGCCGCCCAACCATCCCCGCGCGGCGTGGACGTCCTTCGGCGAAGTGCGCTTCGGCTACCGTTCGGAGCATGAGAACCCCCGAGCGACCCGCCTGGCCGACTCGGTTGGCCCCGTTCGCCGCCGGGCTGTGGCTTCTGCTCACCGCAACGGTGCTCACGTGGTACCTGATCGGCCAGCAGGACGCCGACGTCGGCGACGGCGTCGCGTTGGACTACACGATTCGGCCGTGGGCGCTGCCGTACGGCGTCGAGCACGCGATCGGAATCGCGAGCATCCTCGGCTTCGTCGGCGTGCTGGTGGTGGCGTGGCGTTCCTGGCGGCGAGGGAGCATGGATCCGCGATGGTGGACGGTGCTCGTCCTCTGCTCGCTCGCCGGGGCGGGTATCGGCGCTGGCTGGCGGGTCCTGACCGCCGGAGTGATCGGCGCCAATATCGGCGCCGGACTCATCGTGCTGCTTGGCGTGCCCCTGCTGATCATCGTTGTGCTGGTCGCGGTGATCCGATCGATCACCCTGATCATGCGGCCGACACTATTTCACTGACGGGATTGTACGAAAACCGTTGCGGTGCGACCGGTTCCGATTCCTGACCCCGATCCGCCAGCCGTGACCGCTTCCCGATCACATCGGATACAGCGGATGCTTGCGTGGATTGAATTCCGGCTTCACCGTCGGCTTGTCGCGCAGCAGACGCAACGCGCTACGAATTTCCAGGCGGGTGCTCGCCGGTTCGATCACCGCATCGATGTAGCCGCGCTCGGCGGCGACCCACGGGGTCGCGACGGTCTCGTTGTACTGATTGATCATGAAGTCCCGCGCGGCGGCGCGGTGCTCCTCGGGGATCGCGGCCAACTGCCGTTTGCCGACGAGGTCGACCGCGCTCTCCGCGCCGATCACCGCGATACGCGCGGTCGGCCAGGCGAAACTGACGTCCGCGCCCACCTGTCGGGCGGCCATCATCCCGTAGGCGCCGCCATAGGACTTGCGCACCACCAGGTTGATGATCGGCACCGTCGCCTCGATGATCGCGCGCGGAACACGGCCGCCTCGGATGATCACACCGCTGCGTTCCTCCTCGATGCCCGGCAGCACGCCGGGGGTGTCGGCGACGAACACCAGCGGGATATTGAACGCGTCGCAGAGACGGATGAAATACGTCGACTTGTCCGAGCACGCGGCGTCGATGGCGCCGCCGAGCACGATCGGCTGGTTGGCGATCACCCCGACCGGATTGCCGTCGACCCTGGCGAATCCGGTGATCAGGTTCGGCGCGAAAGCGGCACGGACCTCGTGGAATTCGCCGTCGTCGAAGATGCGCAGCAGGATCTCGTGCATGTCGTAACCGGCACGGTCGGAGTCCGGGATGATCTTGTCGAGTTCCCGGTCGGTGTCGGTGATCTCCGGTTCCAGTCCCGGATTCACCCTCGGCGAGGGCTCCAGGCAGCTGGTCGGGAAGTAACTCAGGTAGTTGCGTGCCCATTCGTAGGCTTGTTCTTCGGTGTCGGCGACATGGTGCAGGGTGCCGCGTTCGGCCTGCACCTTGGCGCCGCCGAGTTCCTCCGCGCTCACGTCCTCGCCGTTGACGGCCTTGATCACCTCGGGTCCGGTGACGAACATGAACGATTCTTTGGTGCCGATGAGCACATCGGTATTGATCGGCCCGTACACCGACCCCGCGGCGCACTTTCCCAGAATGATCGACACCTGGGGCACATAACCGGACAGCTTCTCCAGCACACGGGAGATGTCGCCGAAGGACGCGATCGACCCCACCGCATCCTGGATCCGCGCGCCGCCGGAGTCGTTGATCGTCACCACAGGACATGCGGTGTCGAAGGCGAATTGCAATGCGCGCATGAACTTTCGCGCGGATGTCACGCCAACAGACCCGCCGTACACCGTCTGATCGTGCGCGATCACCACCACGGGCCGTCCGTCGATCAATCCGCGACCGGTCACCAACCCATCCCCGTAGAGCGCATCCTGCTTGCCCGGCTCACGCGCCAGAGCCCCGGTTTCGATGAATGTCCCGCTGTCGAGCAGCATGCTCATCCGCTGCCGAACGCTGGGAATCCCCTTCTTCTGCCGCTTGGCAATGCCCGCGTCGCCCGCGGGCTCCGCGGCGACCGCCAAAATCTTGTCCAGCTCTTCGAGCTTTGCCTGGGTACCGATCACGCTTGTTGCTACCTTCCGAACCACCGCATCATTCTGCCCGCAGTGGCACTGTTCAGCAGCAGCGGGCGAGATCGCTCACGTCAGAGTGTCACAACGGCACTCGCAGGGTAAACATCGAGGCTCAGCGCGCCTATGGCGTCCGGAGCGTGAGCATCGAGATCTCCGGCTGGGCGCCGACGCGAACCGGCGGGCCCCATGCGCCCGCGCCTCGGGTGGTGAAAAGTGTCGTCTTACCGACCTTGTCGAGCCCCTCGACGCTCGGCTGTTGCAACGGCACCAGATACCGCAACGGCCATAGCTGGCCCGCGTGGGTGTGGCCGGATACTTGCAGGTCCACGTCGAAGTCGGAGGCTTTCATGGCCTGCAATGGTTGGTGTGCCAGCAGGAGGACGAAGCGGTCGGGGGTGCGGTCGGCCAGTGCGGCGGCGAGATCTGGTTCGTAGGGGGCGGGTGCGGTGGCGTCGTTGATTCCGGCGAGATCGATCGAGCTGCCGTCGCGGTCGAGGGTGACCCGCTCGTTTCGGAGGACCCGGACGTCGAGCGTCGACCAGAGGTCCATCCACGCACCGCCGTCGTCGGCGTAGAACTCGTGGTTACCGCTCACCGCGAAAACACCGAGCGGCGCATGGAGCTCCCGTAGCGGCGCGAGCACCTCGCCTACCAGCTCGACCGTGCCGTCGGTGAGATCACCGTCCAGGATCACGAGGTCAGGGTGTTGCGCATTGACCTGCTCGACAATGCGGCGCACGAAATCCGCACCGCGCGTCGGCCCGGCATGGACATCGGCGACCAAGGCCACGCGGAGCCCGTCGAACGCACGCGGCAATCGGTGCACCGCGACCGTGGTCTCGGTGACCTTCGGGTGCGCCGCCGCGACGAGCCCGTAACCGACGGTGGCCACACTCGCGACGACAACGACAGCCGCACCCACCCGCGTCACGGTCAATCGAATCGTCGACGAATCCTTGTGCCCGACACGGGAAATCCCCCGAATCACCAAGAGGACGACACCCAGCACGAGGCTGCCGAGAATCAGATACAGCCCCACCGCCAACCAGGTCATCCCGATGAACCCCGGAACGCTCGCCCACGCAGGGTCGAATGCCTGTCCGCTACCGAAACCGATGACCGCCAACACGAGCATGACGGCAAGAAGCACGTCCACGGCGACACCAACCCGACGCGGCAGGCGTGGTGCGGAGACGAAACGGCGGTGCACGAAGACACTCAGGACAATCAACAGAGCTACGGCGAACACGAGGCGCATGGGTGCGAGGCAACTTTCCTGAAGCGAGCCGAAACGTGGCGACCAGGGTCTACGGCCCTGTCACGGAGAAGACCACCGTATCCGCGAGTGCTCCCGTCCCGAACGTTGCCCGGTTACCGCTCACTTCGGACCGAACAGTGTCGCCGCGGCCTGCTCGGCGAGATCGCTCGCATGAGCGCCGGATCAGCCTGTCCGTGCTCCGATATCGCTTCGCCAGCGCATTGGGCAGGTCGATGACGGCCAGAAATCCACTGAGCCCGCTCAGCGCACCGGAGGTTCACCGCGTGTGGTCAGCGCGCGCCAAGATCGCTTGCGGCCCGCGCACCATGCTGCGGTAGCTGCCGGGGGCTTGCTGACGGTCGCGCCGGAACGCGCGGCCGAACGCGGGCACCGAGGTGTAACCGACCGCGTGCGCGATCGCTTCCAGGGTGTCGTCGGTATCGCGCAGGCGCACCGCGGCGAGGTCCATCCGCCAGCGAGTCAGGTAACTGCCGGGGGTTTCGTCGGCAACGGCACGGAATCGGCGCGCGAGTGTGGTGCGCGAGACCGCGAGTTCGGCCGCGAGTAGCTCCGTCGTCCACGCCTTGGCCGGATTCTGGTGGAGTTTCGTCATCGCGGCGGTGACCAGTGGGTCGCTCAGCACGCCGAGCCAGGAGCCGTGCGACTCGGCGGGTTGCTGCGTCAGCCACACGCGCAGCAGTTGCACGAGCAGCACGTCGACCAACCGGTTGAGCACCACCTCGGTGGCGAGCTGCGGGCACGCCAGTTCTCGACCCAGCAGCCGCACGGTGTCGTCCAGGCAACTGCCGCCGTTGTCCGCCCGAATGTGCACCACCTCGGGCAGGGAGGCCAGGACCTGGGTGGACACCACCGGATCATATCTGTAGGAAGCGCCGAGGATGTGCGTCCTGATCTCCCCTTTGCCGACGCGCAATACACTCGCCTCGGCCCGAGCCCGTTCGGCCGCCGCACTGTCGCAGGAACACATTTCGCTCGCACGGGGGTGTACGGCGCCCGCGTCGCTCTCGCTGCTCAACGTGTGTTCGGTCCCCGTCGGCAACAGCACGACATCGCCCGGCAGCAACTGCTCCGGTGCTCTCCCCGGCATGCGCAGCCACGCGGTGCCCGCGGTGACGGCGTAGAAGGCCGCCCTGCCGGAGTGCGGCCACGCGATCGTCCAGGTCCCGGCGGCCTCGATGCGCGCACCGAGAGCCCCGCGAACTCCGGCAACGGTGAGCACATCCGCCAGGAGATCCATATACCCAACAGTACTGACACTCCCCCATGAATGAAACAAATAGATATGTTTTCGACCGTTTTAGTCATCGAAAGTACCGATCTGCGCCCATACGATGGGCCCCATGACAGAACCTTCGGATTTGGCCGAGATGAACCGCACCGTCATCGACGAGTTCCGCACAACGGGTGGCAATGGCAGCGGCGTCTTCGCGGGAGTCCCGTTGATCCTGGTACACCACGTCGGCGCCAAGTCCGGCACCGAACGGATCGCCCCACTGGTCTACTTCCGCGAGGGCGAACGAGTCTTCATCTTCGCCAGCAAAGGCGGCGCCGACGAACACCCCGCCTGGTACCACAACCTCGTAGCCAACCCGAACACGAAGGTGGAGATCGGCACCGAAACCTTCCCGGTGATCGCCAAGGTCCTCGCCGGCGCCGAACGCGACGAGTACTACGCCAAAAACGCCGCTGTACAACCACAATTCACCGACTACCAGAACAAGACCAGCCGGATCATCCCGGTCGTGGAACTGGTGCGCACCTAGGCACACGACGCGAGACGCCCGTCGGCCCATCCAGACTTTTTGGCCGACAGGGCGTCTCACGCGGTCTACGCCTGTTACACATCAAGGAAGAACCGGTCTGTTTTCCGGCCAAACGCGTAAGAAGGGTGCGCTGCCGTTTCCATCACCCGCACTGATCAGGTGATTAGACCGCAGAATCGGCCACAACCCTCGCCACGAACGCCGCATCAGGTGTCGAGGCGACAAATCCACTGTTGTAGTTCGCCGCTGGGGACAGATCGCGGCTCGTAGCCAGCACGCTCGAAGAGCCGCTGACTCGGAAAGTTCCGAGTATGAACGTTCGCGGTCGCCAGCACTGCACCCGCACTGACTTCTCGCGCCCTTTCTAGGACGACTTTGTGCACCTCTTCCAGTGTTCGGTCTGCGACTGTCCCACCCTGGCCGCGCACAGCAGCGCTAACACCGATCGCTGCGACATGAACAGAGAACAGCGCGGTAGATACCTCCGGGATCAGGTGAGCGACTGCGAGGATTTCATCGTCGGCGTTCGCCCATCCAACCACCAGTAGGCTGCCTGCCTTCAATCTGTTCGAGCTCTGCCGAATGATGCCTTGCGCATTCCATTCCCACGACTTCGGGTGGGGCAGTTTTCGGCCCGCCAGCGTCTTAGGGCGCGGATCTGCACACGTGAACTCGTGAAATGGATAGTTCCTCGCCTCGCCGCGTTCGGTGATCGTACTCCAGCGGATTTCAGTCGAATTCACTGCGCAGGTTGGCTTTTCGTAGCCAGCCAGTCCTTCAGATCAGCATGACTCGGCCTACCAGCAAACGCTTCTCCAAAGGCGGCGTCGAACTGGCTCTCATCGTCGGGTTCGGGGAAATCTATCTCGTCCACAGTCACACCCAGCACCCACGCAAGGTACTCAGGCGAGGCAGCACCCGCCTCCACCCGACGCTGGAGCGCATCGACCAGAGCGGAGGGGAACACGCGGGCGGCTGACTGTTGCTGGCGCGCGATCAGCCGATTCGCACCACCGATCACTCCATGATCCTCACCTACATTGGCGCGAATCAGAGCCGGTGTCGACCCCTTCAGAGCTGCAACCACTTCTGCCGACACGAGCACTCCCAACGAGGCCAGTCGATTCTTCAGAGCCATCGTGGATACCCCGGTCCGCCAGAGGAATTCCGCCACGTCACGTTCGTCCATCTGCTGCCAATCCTGTCCGCCGATCAATTCCTCCGGCAAGAGCAACTCGGCTGCGAATCGGTCCGCTGGCGCCTCTTCCGTTTCTCCCGGCTCGAAGTCGCCGCTGTGGTGCCCGAGCGCGAAATGCGCGAGCTCATGAGCCAACGACCAATTGCTCCGGAACCAGTACGGGGTGGTCGCGAGGATGACCACTGCCCGAGAGCCGATGCTCAGGGAGTAATCAGTAGACAACATAGGCAGCCGGACGACGTCTACCCTCAGCTGACTCTCGACGACCGCGCCGTAGTCTCGCACGAAGTTCTCACCCAATGCCTCCCGCATGACCGAGGCGCTATCGGGTAGCGGCAAGCTCGGAGACGGCCCTTCCGGGAAGGCCGCATAATAGGTTTCAGCAACTTGCGCAAGTAGCTCGTCGTCGTTTGGACGACCCGGATTGATCCGCATACCTTGGCCGCCGTCCCAACTGTGCCGGGCGGCGACCCTGACACGATGCGGATCTGGCTCGCCGGTGACAAGCCAGTAGAGGTCAGTGCCGAGCTCCTCGGCGATCCGGGCGAGTTCCACTGACGAGAATCCTCGCTGCCCATTCAGAGCTCGCGACAACGCGTCGGTCTTCATGTTTGTCCGATTCGCGAGCTGACGCTGATTCATACCAGGCGGCATGTGTGATCGGATTCGGTCACCTACCGCTTGCAGCTCGTCGTCCATATCACCAGCATAGCGGCCATGTTGGGAATTTCCCAACGAACTATCGTGCCGATTGAATGTCCTTTCCACCCCCCGCCGTGACTTCGGCCAGACTTGCGCTGCGACCCGCGCACCATCCTGCCCCGGCAGCTCGCTCCGATTTTGATCCGCACGACACTGGGCGATCCGTGGCTGCGGTGGGTACGCACCGACGACAGCGCGCTGCGAGACTTGGTGCACCGCCCCGAGGATCGGATGCGCTTCGCCGACGCTTCCCCGAGTGCGATGGCCAACGTGGTCATCACAACCCTTCGCGCACACGGGATCGTGCGCGACGACCTGCCGGAACCCGAGCAGCGCTACGCGATCCAAGCCTTGCTGATCGGGTTCAGTACGGTCATGGCAGATCCGAAAAGCGTTGACTCGAGCGACGTCGACGACCAGGAAGCCGTCCTCGGCAACGCGGTCCACCTGCTGCTCGAACCACCCACCGACCCCGACGACACCGTGATCGCGCAGGCCGCGGAAACAGTGCGTGCCCGGTTCGGCGAAATCCGCGACGGCCTGCTGGCCCTGATCACGACCGGCGCCGCCGGAACCAGATGAGTCGCAAGAGAACTCGGAGAGAACAATGAAGGTCTTCGTCCATGGCAACCCTGAGACGTCCGCGATCTGGCAGCCGCTGTTCACTGAACTGGAACAGGCGGGCCAGTCACGCTCCGAACTGATCTGCCTGTCGCCGCCCGGTTTCGGCGCACCCCTGCCCGCCGGTTTCGGCGCCACCGTCACCGAGTACCGCGACTGGTTGGCGGGCGAGCTGGCGCAGTTCGACCAGCCCGTCGACCTGGTCGGCCACGACTGGGGCGGCGGGCACGTTATGAACGTCGTGATGAGCCGCCCCACCCTGGTACGCAGCTGGGTCGTCGACGTGATCGGTCTCTTCGACCGCGATTACGTCTGGCACGACATGGCCCAGCTCTGGCAGACGCCGGGCGTGGGCGAGAAAGCCGTGGCCAAGATGGTCGACGGGGACATCCAGGATCGCATCGCGGCGCTGCACGCCGGGGGCATGACCGTGCCAGTCGCCGAACAGGTGGTCCTCGGGCAGAACGAGGCGATGGGCGAAGCGGTGCTCGCGCTCTACCGCTCCGCCGCGCAACCGGTCGTCGCCGAACTGGGCAAGAACCTGGAGACGGCGGCACAGCGGCCGGGTCTCGCACTCAACGCCACCGAGGACCCTTTCGTCGGCACCGAGGAACAGCGACACCGTGCGGCGCGGCGTGCCGGGGCCCGCATGGAAACCCTTCGAGGACTGGGACATTGGTGGATGACCCAGGACCCGAGCCATGCGGCCAGCATCCTGACCAACTGGTGGGCATCGCTGGAGCGCTAGTCCGCGACGAATCAGGGTCGGCCGGTGGACGGTCCACGGGACTGTTCGCGGGCCGCCCGTTGCTGGTCTTCCGGTATTTCCGCCCAACTCAACAAGATTCGGAGTTTCTCGTCCGACGGGGATCCGACGTCGGCGGTATAGGTGGAGAGGAACTGTCCGCCGGAGCCGGGGACGGTGAGGGTCTCGTAGTTGAGGGTCATGACACCGACGAGCTCGTGGAAGACGCGCTTCTTGCCGTTGCCGTGTTCGAAAAGACGGTAGTCCGCCCAGTAGCGGGCGAATTCCGGGGACGCTACCGAGAGTTCACCGACTAATCGTTCGAGCGCCGCGTCGGGGGTGTGCGGGTCACGGTTGGTACGTAGCGTCGCCGCGACCGGCGCCGCCACGTCTTCCCAGTCCGGGTATTTCGTGCGGGTCGCCGGATCGAGAAAGATCCAGCGAGCGATGTTGCGCTCATCGACGGGCAGCGCGTCGAAATCGGTGAACAGGGTGCGGGCGGCCTGGTTGGTGGCCAAGATCTCGAGGCGCGGGCCCTGCAAGATCGCGGGCACCGCATCCATTTTGTCGATCAGTCCTCGTAACGCGAGGCGTGGGCGGAGCGTCGTCGGGCGTGGTGGACGTGGCGTCACCCGCACCGAAGGGCTGACGAGTGAACGCAAGTGCTCGCGTTCGAGTGCGTTCAGTCGCAGCACATTCTCGATGGCGTTCAGCACTTGATCGGAGATATTGCCCACGCGGCCTTGCTCGAGTCGCGCGTAGTAGTCGACGCTCACCCCCGCCAAGGCGGCCACTTCCTCCCGACGTAACCCGCGCCCTCGCCGCGGGGTCGGTGAGGGCGGCAGACCGACCGAGGCCGGGTCGATCTCGGCTCGCCGCATTCTCAGGAACTCACGCAGAGTGTCGGGCGAAGGCATGGACCCATTTTCTCGCGCTTGTCGCGCGGACGCGAGCGCTTACCGCGCACTGCCAGTACCCGGCAGCCCACCACCGGGTACGCGGTACTCGCCAACGCATTCAGTTCGCCTCCCGCGCGTGTTTCCGTGGAAATCACGAACTCGAATTCCATGAACGGAGATGGCAATGACCTCGAAGAGCGCGGCGACCTCGAAGAACCCGACGACCTCGAACACCCTCCATGGCACTTCGGCGTTGATCACCGGCGCGTCCAGCGGCATCGGTCGCGCGACGGCGCTGCGGCTCGCTGCTGCGGGTGCCGCTGTCGCGCTCGCCGCGCGGCGGGCCGACAGGCTCGAAGCGCTCGCAACCGAGATCCGCGAGCACGGCGGCACCGCGATCGTGATCGCCGCCGACCTGACCAATGCGCAGGCCGCTGCCGACGCGGTGGCGACGACCGTGTCGCGGCTGGGCCGACTCGATACGCTCGTCAATGCCGCCGGGGTGATGCTCAACGGCCCCTCGGAGGAGTCGCCGCTGTGGGAATGGGACCGGATGGTCGACATCAACCTTCGCGGCCTGATGTATGTGACGAAAGCAGCTGTTCCCCCGCTGCTTTCGGCGGCGAAGACCAGCCGACGCGCGGTAGCCGACGTCGTCAACATCTCCTCGGTGGCCGGACGTTTCGCGGCGCCGACGGTCGCGATCTACAACGCGACGAAGTTCGCCGTGACCGGCGCTACCGAGGCGTGGCGGCAGGAGTACGCCACCCGCGACCTTCGGTTCTCCGTCATCGAGCCCGGTCGCACCGAGAGCGAGCTGTTCGCCCAGAAAGCGAACTCCGACACCGACTTCACGGCAGCATTCGGCGACGTCGAGGCACTGCACGCGGCGGACGTCGCCGACGCTGTCGGCTATATCGTCACCAATCCGCGTCGGGTAGCGATCAATGAGATCGTCCTGCGCCCCACCGACCAGCCGTAACCGAGACAGGCCACTACGCAGGGCAGGGGAATCCCGTTTCGAGCAGGTCGAACGAGGCGTTCATGATGGCCAGGAGGTCGGAGCTGGGGTCCTCGGAGTTCCAGTGCGCCAAGGCCGCTCGCGTGATCGCGTGCACGGCGCCGGCGAGGGCGCGGGGGTAGAGGTCGTCGGGGGCCGCGCCGATTCTGCGGGCGACGCCTTCGGCGATCAGAGCTTGAGTGCGGGGGCTGTCGGCGAAGGCGGTGGCCACCAGACGGGGGTTCTGTCGGGCGAGTTGCTGGTATTCCCGCCAGGCCAGGCGCTGCTGGAGATGTCGGACGCCCGCGTTGATCGCCTCGCGAACCGCTGACAGTGGGCGTTCCTCCGACGGACGCGCCGCGATGCGCTCGGCCAGCGATCCGCCCGCGCGGTCCTCGTTCCAGTCCAGCAGGGCGTCGCCTTTGGACTCGTAGTAGTTGAAGAACGTGCGCGGGGAGACCTCGGCGGCGGCGCAGATGTCGTTGACGGTGACCGAGTCGGTACCCCGTTCCGCGTAGAGGCGCACGGCGGCACGGTGCAGCGCCTCGCGGGTCTGCTGCTTCTTGCGCTCCCTGAGCCCGAGGCCCGCGCTAGCACTGCTCACGCCGGGCCACCTTACAGCAATGCAAATTTGCAGCAGTGCAATAAATCATTTAGCCTGTCTAAGTAATTGCGTGGTCCGGGGGTGTAGTGAATGCGTGTGCGCAGCGGGGCGCGCGACGCAGGCCACGATTCATGACAGAACCGAGGAGAACAACGTCTTGTCGAAGGTGTTCGGCAGCGGCGGCAACTGCCCGACGTGCCGCCCGGCCTGGCCCATTCGCGTGCGCGACCACATGCAGGCCACCGACCCCACACTGGCCAGGCTGCGCGCGGGCTGGCGGATGCTGGCCGTGTTCGCGGCCACCCTGGCCGTGGGATACGGGATGGCACGGGCGTTCGGCCAGCCGACCGTGTTCGGCCTGACCTACGGCGGCATCCTCGGACTGCTTGTCGGACTGACGGTGGCGGGTGACGCGCCGGGCAGGCTGGCACTGCGGTGCGTGTGGGGCGTTCCGGTTTTTCTGGTCGCACTGCTCTGCGCGATCGTGGTCCAACCGCACCGGGTCCTCGCGCTGGTGGTGGCAGCGGTCGCGGTGATCGTGCAATTGTCGGCGCCCGCGTTCTTCGGCGAGTTCGGGACGGACTCCGGGGTCATGCTCTTCGCCGGGTTCCTCGGCGGCATCCTGGTGCCGTTGCCGATCTCGATGATGCAGTACGTTGTCCCGATCGTCGTGGTGGCCGCGATCACCGCGGCGGTGGTTCAGGTGCTGCTGTGCCGGATGAGCCCGGCGACCGGTCTGGTGCACACCGAACGCGCATTCCTGACTCGCACCCGCTACGTCGTCCTCCGGTCGACCCGCCTGATCGCGGCCGACAACCCCACCCGCGCCACGCGCAAACTCCGCGACGAGATGGTTCACCTCAACGAGGCCGCCATGCTGGTCGACGGCCATATGGCGAGCGCGGGCCGCGTAGGACAGTCCGCCGCTCGTTTGCACCGACTGGTCTTCGATACCGAACTCGCCGCACACGCCTTGGGCCGCACGGTGATTCAACTTCGCCGTCAGGCGCTACCCGGTGACCTGCGCACGCTGCTCCTGGCGGCGATGGCCGACCTGGACCGTGGCGGGCGCCGCCACGACACCGCCCTCCCCTCGACCGCCGCACTGCTCGCATGGCTCACCGAGCACGAGGACGACGCCCGAGACACCGAACACGAGCGAGTCGTCTCGACGCTGTACCGATTCATCGCAGTGCTCGGCGACCTGCACCGCGCCAGCGACGCCTGGACCCGCGACGATGATCCGGCCACGGCGAGCGCGGACGACGAACCCTTCACCACACCGATCGAACTGGTCGCCGGTCGCCTCCCCGGCACCAACTTGCTGGCCGGGCGCGTGCTCGCCGCCGGAGGAATGCGCCGCCCATGGAACGCATGGAGCAGCCCGAACCCGCAAATGCGGATCGCCGCCCAAATGGTGATCACCCTGATGATCGCCATCCCGCTCGGCGACGCACTCAACGGCACCCGGTTCTACTGGGCGGTGATCGGCGCGCTGATCGTATTGAGCAATACCGATTCTTCGCACGATCGGGTGCGCAAGATCGTCAAACGCGTGGTCGGAACACTCATCGGTGGTCTCGTGGGCATCGGCTTCGCCGACCTGCTCGGGGTGGAGCATCCGTTGATCACGGTGGTGCTGCTCTGTGTCGCGCTGGCGGTGGGCGCCTACTCGATCAGCGCCTATTACTCGGTGTGGGCCGGGTGCCTGACTTTCGCGCTCATCCAGCTCTACGCGTTCGTCGGGGGCCTGCAAGACTCGGTGGTCGTCCTGCGCGCGGAGGAGAACGCGCTCGGCGCGGTCATCGCCACCCTGGTCGCCCTGGTGGTGCTACCCATCGCGACCAGGACCCTGCTGCGCCACGCCCAGGCCACCCACCTCCACTCGCTGGCGACGTTCGTGCGCGAATCCGGTGCGGCATTGAGCGGTTTTTCCGGTGCGGATGGCACGCGCGAGCAGGCCAGAGCGGTCGACCACGCCGCGCATGAGTTGCATCGGTTCACCCGCTCGCTGGTCGGACTTCCGGGCAGCGCGCGCCGCGAACATGCCGAGGGCGTTCGTTCCCTGCTGAGCACGGCAGCCGTGTACGCGAGGGAGATGTCGGGCGGCAGCGGCGACGTGGTGCTCACCGCCGACCAGCGCGAGCAGTTGCTGCGGGTCACGAGCGGGCTGTCCGACTCGATCGACGGCATGGCAAAAACCCTGTCGGACAACGAGAAAGCACCCGCCGCCGAGAGCGCACCGCCGATCTTCGCCGAGCCGTGGACCCGACGAGCCGATGACATTCGGCGATTACAGGCGACGCTGTCGGTCTCCCCCACCACCACCCGATTGCGGCACGCACTGCACTATCTGGGGCACCTGGACGACATACTCGGTGACTTCGCCGCCCGACTAGGCATGCCCGTGCAAGGCAGCGACTATCGCACCGGCGCTGGATCGCTCGGGCGTGAACTGTTCGCCCTGCGTGCCGGGCAGACCACCTCGGGACCGGTGCTGTCGGGAGGCTCAGGGCCGCGCAATTGCGCGACGGCACCGAAACAAGTTGCCGGCGGCGGTTTTTCGACCTACGACGCGGCCGATCGATGGATCGATGGCAGTGTTCTCGGCGCGGCCGGTCACCCGATCCCCGGCGTCGTACTGACACTGACCGACCGGCAGGGACACCAGGTTTCGCGCGCGACCTGTCGACCCGACGGCACCTACCGCATCGACACACCCCCGAGCGGGCACCACGTGCTGATCGTCTCGGCGAACGGACACCGCCCGATGGCCGTCACCGTCAGCGCCGGTGCGACACCCCAGCGGCAGGACATCACGCTGCTGGGGCCAGGCGAATTGTCCGGCACAGTCCGCAGAGTCGACCGCGGCGAACCGCTCACCGATGCCACGATGACCTTGACCGACGGGTACGGCGAGGTCGTCGGGACGACGATCACCGCCGCTGATGGCGGCTACACGTTCGACAACCTGACGGCGGGTCGGTACACGCTGGTGGCCCGAGGCGAAGGCATGAGCGCGACCGCGAGCACCCTCACCGTGCCCGAGAGCGCTCCCTTGCACTTCGACGTCGATCTCGCGCCGAGGGCGTTGCTCACCGGATTGGTATCTACCGAGGAGCGACCGGTGCCCAACGCCCAGGTCATGGTGCTCGACGCCACCGGAGACCCGGTCGCCCACACCCGCACCGACGACCGGGGGCGCTACGTCGTCGCCGACCTCGACATCGGCCGCTACACGGTGGTGGCCAGCGGCTATCCGCCCGTGACGAGTACTGTCACGGTGATCGGCCCCGAGATCTCCCACGACGTGCACATCGGCTACGACGAGGCCATCGACCGCAACTGACAATGGACGCGGCCACGCATTCGAGTGCCTTCGCCGTCGACGTGCGATGTGCGGCGCCGTTACGAAAGACGCACCGGCAGTTGACCGTCTGCTCGCCGATCACCGGCCGTGGTCCGTGCGGCGGAGAAGAAAGGCAAGTTTCCTATGCCCGTGAATACCTCGGGACACCGTGCTCGACAAGCCCTCGTTTGCGCTCTCGCCGTCTGCGGTATGGCCGTAGCGGTAGCCCCTTCAGCCGCCGCCGCGCCGCCGCCGGCGCACTCGTCGAGCGAAGACCTTGCACCCTTGGTCAGGTTGGTGGCCGAACGAATCGTGCTGGCCGACAAGGTCTCCGCCGCCAAATTCGGCACCGGCACCGCGATCGAGGACCCCGCGCGCGAACAGCAGGTCCTCGACGACGCCGCGGCACGCGCCGAGGCAGCGGGCATCGACAAAGACGCGACCGTCGCGTTCTTCCGCGCCCAAATCGAGCAGAGCAAGGTCGTCCAACGTGGCCTCTACGACCGGTGGACCCGGCAGCCCGAACTCGCCCCGACCCGCCGCCCCGACCTGGCCACCGAGGTGCGCCCGGAACTGGACCGAATCTCCGCCCAATTCATCGACCAACTGGTGGCGACCAGCGACACCCGCCACCAGTCCGCGACCTGCTTTGTGGCGCTCGCGCGCGCCGAGGCGGAAACCGACCTGAGCTACGGTCTCGACTCGCTGCACGCCTGGGCGGTATTCGGTGCGACATCGACGGTGTGCGACTGAGGACGAGAGCGGTTTTCATTTGCACCGCACTCGTCCTCGGCACACAGCGCAGGTCTCCTTCGTGTCAACGCCGCCTCCTATGAATTCCGGCTTCGCTCCTTCCAACGCTGGCTCGCCGACCATCCACACCCAGCGGCAACCGAGCCGCTACTCGTTGAAGTGCGGGATCAGCCCGTCCCGCGTTCAGGCTCAGCGTCGGCAGACGGCGCGCAATACGGGGCCCGAAGATTCCTTGCCGCGTCACCCTTTCGGCACCGCGCACAGATCACCCCGCGAGAGTTTGACCTGGACGCAGTATCGGCCCACAACCTTCGGTCCGCTGCTTGCGCAGGAGCGCGGGGATGACCGTGCCCGCATAGTTGCGTAGTTGTCGCAGTTGGTGTTCGTCGCGCACGACGTCTTTGCGGACCCAGTCCTCGTCCGGCAGTGCGGGATCGGTGGATTGTTGCAACTGGTAGTAGTCACGGTTGACGCGCAGGTCGGTGGTGATGTTGTTTTCCAACCATGGGCCGTGGGTGTGGATGAACGTGGGGCGCAGTTCGTCGAAGACATAGTCGCCGAAGCTGGTGCGGCCGTCGTCGGCGATGATGTCGGCCATGCGGGTGTGGGTGAGTCCGGCCATGTCGATCAGCTGTAGTCGTGAGGTCAGGGAGCTGCCACCCATGTCAGGGGTGAGCAATGTGCCGTGCGGTAAGTCGATGATGTCGGCGTACTCGTTGAACATGCGTCCGAACCGAAAGGCGATCCAGCACACCGGCACATCCGGATCAGCGCGGTAGGACTCGGCGGATTCGGCGAACGCGGTGCCGGTCGGGATCACGGCGCCGATCAGGACGACTGCGACCAACGTTCGGCCCCTTGTTCGCAGCCTTTCCAGTAGCTGCGCGACGGACAACACCAGAACCAGCGCGCCGAGCGCCCACACCGGGGTGGCGAATCGGAACTGGCCCATCCAGTCCGGCTCCAGGACGCAGTAGGCGAGCACCGCCAACGCCAACGGCACCAGTAACGCGACGGCGCCGTCGCGCCACCCACTCGACGACCACAACGCGAGCGCGACCACGACGAGGGCCGCGGTCACCGCGAACGCGCCCACGTAATGCGCGAGGTCCAACGCCTTGCCGAGGTCGGACAAGGTCGGCGGCGCTTGATGTTTGGCGACCGCGGTATTCGGAACGAACCTGCCGAACTCGTTGATCCGCCACAGCAGGTAGGCGCCGAAAGGAACCACGAACGCGAGCCCGGAATACACCATGCACCGAACCGCGACCGCGAGTGTGTTGCGGCGCAACAGGATCATGGAAATCAGTGGGTATGCGACGAGGTAGATCATGCCGTCGGGGCGGGTCAACGCGGCAAGCGCCGCGAGCACACCGGCGATCGCCGCCACCCTCGGCGTCCACAGTCGATCGTCCAGTACCGCCAGAAACACATGGACCGCCAACACACAGGCCGTCAACGCGAACAACGCGTTCTCCAGGCCCGAAAAGCACCAGATCACGAAGGAGGGAATCGCGGCCGAGGTCGCGCCGGTCGCGAACGTCACCAGCGCGGGCCACCGCGATACCCGTTGCGCGACTGCGTAACACGCGACGAGGATCCCCGCGCAGCACAGTAGCGCGACCGCCTTCGGAAAGATGACATAGTCGGGAATGCCGAAGAGGGCGCCGTGATCGAAAAGACCGCACCACTTGCCGACCGTCAGCACGAAAAGCCACGTCGGGTTGGAGAACCCCTCCACCGGCTCCGCGCCCGGCTGCAACACGGGACCGAATCCGTCGGCGACACTACGCGCGTACGCGAAGGTGATGCCCGCGTCATCGACAATCCAATCGCCGTACTCGGCCGCCCGCCACCCCAGCAGTGCGACACCACCGAACACCGCGGCGAGCAACCCCGGCCAAGACCGACTACCGCGTTGCGGTGTCGGTTCCGAGACCTCGACCGAAGCAGGCGGTTCCGACGTCAGCACCCCATCACCCTCCACCTGATCGTGCTCGCGCGCCACTCGAACCCGACATACCGTACGACCGGCCAGCCTGCCGATTCCGCTGACAGAAAGCAAGGCGGTCGTGTCGGTGTCGGCCACAGTGCGTCTGCGACGACCGGTTCACCCGCGTGCACACGAACCGCGCACCTGCGGAAGAGAGGGCAGCCCGCGGCAACGTCTACGGGCGCGGCACGGTCGACTACGCACCCACCGTTCACCGTTGAACGGCATGAGCGCTGCCGGAGCACCCGTGCACCGACAGCCGACGCCGCAGAGCCCGACTGCCCGCGGACGAAGGGGTGACGCCGTGCTTGCCGGGAGGCGAGGCGAATGTTCGATGAGCGCGACCGGACAAGCCGAATACGGCAATCGTGTCGCCTGATCCGGTGCTCGAACTCTCCGGCGCGCAGTGCGGGTCTCGGCTGAGCAGGCTGTCTACCAAGGGAATTCATCCATTCAGCGCTCCGTCTGCCGCTACACTTCCTATCCGGGGTCGCGAACCGGAATCGAGGGGTGGGCGCATGGCGGAGGACGGTGACTGCCTCGCAGATCGCTACACGCTGCGAGGAATGTTCACCTCCGGCGGCGAAGGACAGGTCTGGCGAGCCACCGATGAGATCCTCGGTCGTGACGTGGTGCTCAAGCGCCCACGCTCCGACGACGAGGACAGCGCGCGGCGGCTACACGGTGCGGCGCGCAACGCCGCGTGCCTGCGACACCCGAATATCGTCGGCGTGCACGACATCTTCGAACACGACGGCGTTGTGTGGCTGGTCACGGAATACTTCCCCGGGCGTTCACTCGTCGAGATCGCCAGGCACGAACGGAAATTGACCGCGTCGCAGGCGGTGGCGGTCGGCGAACAGATCGCGAGCGCCCTCGCGCATTGCCACGACAACGGCATCCTGCACTGCGATGTCTCGCCGGAGAACATCCTGCTCACCCCCGAGGGCGACGCCGGGCTGACCGACTTCGGTAGTTCCCTCGACTACCTCGACGCCGGCACCGGCGAACGCCCGGAAGCCGCTGCCACACGCGGGAAATGGCGTTACCTGGCACCGGAGCTCCGCCGCGGCGGCCTCCCCGGCCCCAAGGGCGATGTGTTCGCCCTCGCCGCCGCATTGCGTGCGGTGACCCAGCGACCGCGCCGCGCCGGACACCTCGACGCGTTGTTGACCCAGCTGACGAACCCGAACCCGAACCTACGTCCGAACGCCGCCGCCGCGGCCAGGAATTTCGCCGGCCTCGAACAGGCCCCGCGCGAACTGGACCGGACCGTGCTGCGACGCGCATTACTCGGCGTGGTCCTCCTGTTCACGATCGCGCTGACGGCGGCGGCAGGCGTCGCCATGCCCGGCACCGCGCCGGTCGATCTCGTCGGCGACCCGCTCACCGCGGACCCGTGCGCGCTGCTGGCACCCGAGTCGCTCGCCGAGTTCGGGCGGATCGACGTGGTCACCGACCTCGGCAATTTCGACACCTGCGATCTGCAAGTTCGCCTGTGGGGCGCCGATTTTCACAGTGATATCGGCCGGGTCCGGTTGACCATGTCGCGCGATCTACCCGAGGAGAGCTCACAGGTGCCCTACCGGCGCGTCGGGAACATCAGGATCACAGCTCCGCCCGCGGGCGACGCCAGATGTGTACGGACGCTGCTCCTTTCCGATGACACGGCCGTCGAAATCACGGGTGAACGCGAGGCTCCGTCCGGACCCGACCCGTGTGTGCTGGCCGACGCGGCGACCACCCGCGCCCGAGAAGTGTTGGAGCACGGCCAGATTCCACGCCGACCGGCACAGTTCCCCGCCGAATCGCTCGCCTTGCGCGACGCCTGCGCCCAGTTGGATGTGTCCACTCTCGGCAGGGTGGCCGGTCTGGACGCACTGCACCCGATCGAGGGCTACGGCAGGTGGTCGTGCCGGTGGAACAGCACCATCGACAGTCATGTGACGGTGCGCTACGACCGCGACGCACTCAAGACGGCCATCGATGGGCAGCCACTCATGCTGTCCGGCCTGCCGAGCTTCCGCAGAATGGGGGTCAGCGAGAACGACGACTGCACCGTACAGATCCAATACCGCCAGTTCCGTGACGTTTCGGGGAACGAGCGGGCCGAGATCGCCGTGGTGCGGTTCGGTGGCGCCCCGACACCCGAAAAGCGCTGCGCCGTGGCGACGGAACTCGCCGGCGCCGTGGCCGCCAACCTGGCCCGATGAGTCCGGGACCGGTCCGGCATACCCCGTGCGACGCTCGGATCCAACAGAGGGAGGCCGACGTGCTGCGACGACCGGATCACCGCACACACAACCGCACCTACGCGTTGACCGCGACCGACCGGGGGCTGATCGGCGGAGTCGGCGATGCCACCGCGGGTTCGATCTCGGTGCTGTCGACCGCGGGTGGGGTCAACGGATATCCCGAAGAGGGAAACACCATCCAGTTCGGCCGCAACCTGCGGGAGGTCGATGTCGGCATCGGCCAAGACGATCTGCGGCTGAGCCGCGTGCACGGTGTATTGACCTACCGCAGGAACTGCTGGCAGCTCAGCAACACCGGCACGGTGCCGATTCGGCTTCCAGCGGACAGGCGGCTGTTCGCCGGCGAGGAACCGTTTCCTCTCCCCACCGGCTACACACCGCTGTTCATTCGCGGATCGCACCGGCGCGAACACGTGCTGGAGGTCTACGTCACCAGCGACGACGGTCGCGCGCGCACGCCACGGTATGAAGACGTCACCGACGTGCCACCGCCGTGGCCGCTGAAATCGGACGAGAAACTGGTGCTCGTCGCCCTCGGCCAGTCCTACCTCTACCATGAGCGCTGGCCACAGCCGTGGACCTGGAAGGACACGGCCACCCTACTGACGGCCTTGCAACCGGGTGCCGGTTGGAGCGAGCGGATCGTCGCGGACACGGTGGGGCGCGTGCGCTTCAGGCTGTCGGACGAGAAATACGCCAGAAGGTGCGGCCGCGCCCCTGTGCCAGGACTGACCAGGGACCAGCTCACCGAGCCCATCGGAAACATGCTGAACCACAATCTGGTTCGCGAGCTGATCGATTCGACCACGCTGGTGCCGCGCGACCTCGACTTACTGGAGGAACACTGAACCTGCGGGCACTTGGCTGCGGAACCCGGCCAAAACGCAGCGGGACAGTCGCGAAGGCATAGCACGCACGCTCCCCGTGAGTGAACCACCCACCACCGACGTCCAAGCATGCTTCGACGGCCGCTGCACACTCAGCGTCTCCGGCACCCGATCGATCCCGCTCGACACCACCCTGTTGGGCTACCCCGAAATGAGCGTCACCGTCGCCTCCCCCACCGAACTCCGCTACCGGGTGGATTACGGCGGCGGCGGTTACCTCTCCGTGACGTCGAAAGGAGACGTCCCACAGCTCGCCGATGTTCGCGATGGCTGCCGCGAGGCGCTGTGGCAGATTGCGACCGTCGATGCGTCGGCAACCAGTCCGTGTAGGTCGAGCGCAGCCGCGCATGTCCACGGAAACGGCGCGGAGCATTCGAACTTCGCTGTATTCGCTTCGACTGTGTCTCGGAGCACTAGCGTGGGAACTCCGTGCGCGACTCGATGGACACCGACCCGTGGAGCGTCCCATGTCAACTGTTGCTGAACTCATCGCCGACACCCTGATCGCCAGCGGTGTGCGCCGTGTTTACGGTCTGCCAGGCGACTCGCTCAACGGCTTCACCGACGCGTTGCGCACCCGCGAGGAACTGGCGTGGATCCACGTGCGACACGAGGAGGCCGCCGCCTTCGCCGCCAGCGCCGAGGCGGGACTGACCGGCGAGTTGGCGGTGTGTGCCGGCAGTTGCGGGCCCGGCAATCTGCATCTGATCAACGGCCTGTACGACGCGCACCGGTCGCGAGTGCCGGTACTCGTCCTCGCCGCGCAGATTCCGAGTGCGGAGATCGGGTCGAACTACTTCCAGGAAACCCGTCCCCGGGAGTTGTTCGGCGGGTGCAGTGTCTACGCCGAGGATGTCTCGCATCCCGACCAGATGCCGCGTCTTCTGCGCATCGCGATGCGCGAGGCGATCTCCAAACGCGGTGTCGCCGTGCTGGTGGTGCCCGGCGATATCGGGATGGCGAAGATCGATGCCGAGCCCGAACGCATCACCTACGCCGGCGCCGACGTGGTGCCCGTGGCCGAGGAGATCACGGCCGCGGCCAAGGCGCTGAACGCGGGATCGAAAGTCACGATCCTGGCCGGGGCCGGATGTCGGAACGCCCACGACGAGCTCATCGAACTCGCCGGTGTTCTGCAAGCGCCGGTCGTCCATACGATCCGCAGCAAGGAGTACGTCGCCTACGACAACCCCTACGACGTCGGGCTCACCGGCCTGCTCGGGTTCTCCTCCGGCTACCGCGCGATGGAGCATTGTGACACCTTGCTCATGCTCGGCACGGATTTTCCCTACCAGCAGTTCTTCCCGGAGAACGCGACCGTCGTCCAGGTCGATCTGCGCGGCTCGCAGCTCGGTCGACGCACAAAGGTGCACGTCGGATTGGTGGGCGGCGTCCGGGAAACCATCCGCGAACTGCTGCCACAGCTCAGACGCGACCGGCCGAGTAAACACCTCGACAGCATGACCAAGCACTACGCGCGGACCAGGAAAGACCTCGACGAACTGGCGAAACCGAGCCGACGAGAAAACGCCGTCCATCCGCAGTACCTCACCCGACTGCTCGACGAGGCGGCCGATGACGACGCCGTCTTCATCCCGGATGTCGGCTCTCCGGTGGTGTGGGCGGCGCGCTACCTGACGATGAACGGCCACCGCCGACTGCTCGGATCGTTCAGCCACGGCTCGATGGCGAACGCGCTGCCGCAAAGCATCGGAGTGCAGACCGCCGATCCGCGCCGACAGGTGATCGCCCTCGCGGGCGACGGTGGCCTGACGATGCTGATGGGCGAGCTGGTCACCCTGATCCAGATGCGGCTACCGGTGAAGGTGGTCGTATTCAACAACTCCTCACTGAACTTCGTCGAGCTCGAAATGAAAGCGGCGGGCATCGTCACCTTCGCCACCGACCTACACAACCCCGACTTCGCCAAAGTCGGTGACGCGCTGGGTATCAAGGGCTGGCACGTCGACCGTTCCAAGGACCTACCGAAGGCCGTGAAAGGTTTCCTCGCCCACAACGGCCCCGCCATCCTCGATGTGGTCACCGAACGCCAGGAGCTCTCGATCCCCCCTGCCGTCAGCGCCGAACAAGCCAAGGGCTTCGCCCTTTTCGCCGTCCGCACAGTGCTCTCGGGCCGAGGAACCGAACTGATCGACCTGGCCAAAACCAACATGCGCCAGATCTTCTGACCAGATCGCGCCGCCGTGACACGCGACCACAGACTTCCGCAGGTCCTGACCTCGGCGGCTCATTGTGCGGCACCGGCGAGTCCGGTGGCGCGAGATATCCTCGCCGGGCCAGTTCGCGGTCACCGCTCGGAACGGCCGATCGGGGCGGGCTCGGGAGCGGGGGCAGGTCGAGGACCGGATCCGAGCGCTCGCCGAACTCGTCGACCACCGAATCCAACAGCGCGGTCTTCCCCATGCCCCGCTCCGCGCTGATGAGCATCGCACCACCGCGCCCCACCCCGGCCGCCTCCACCAGGGCTCGAATCCGTTGCTGTTCAGGGGCTCGACCATGCAGCATACGATCAATGTAAATGCAGAGCAGCCTTTTTCGTCCCCACCACCATTCTTCGCTTTGGGTACACCCGACCCCGTGACGCCGAACGAACCGACGATCCGGATCGAGTCAGCGGGCCCGCGTCGGACAGCGATGCGAGGAGCCGACAGCGGATAAAGCACGTCCGGTCGAAAGCTCGCCGAGGGCGCCGCGGCCCTGCTCAGTAGATCGGGATTCGCGCACCCGAGAAGGCTTCGACCGAGAGCACCCGGATCAACCGAGGTCCTGCACCTGCACGTCGGGAGCATGGTGCGCCACAACCTCTTTCAGCTGGGCACGATCCAACGACCAGCCATTGATCGGGCGGCTCGCCGCCACCACTTCCTGCGGCACATGCGGGATGAGGCGCTCGTTGGCGCCGCGCATCCCCGAACCGGGCAGGCCCGGCAGGTCTGGTGCGTCTTCTCGCCTGCGCACTCCCACATAATGCAGCGAGTTTCCGTACCCCACCTTCTGCGAGAACAGGACGACCGCGGTGATATCCGACCACGGAACAACCGCGGTCGTTCGTCGATAAGCGTGTAGCGGTGAACCGCCGAGGGTGATCCCCGTGCCGTCGACACGTAAGGCGACGCGGCGCGACAGCATCTGGGCCAGGAACACCAACCCACCACCGCCGAAGAAAACGATGAGCAGAATCTGTAGGAACAGCGGCACGTCGAACACCACACCCAGCACAACGAACACCACCGAAATGACGACGACCAGAACTCCGCGCACGGTGAAACCGAACCGCGCCTCGTACACCGTCTCATCCGCCTGCTCGGCCATGCCGCGCTCCTCAACACTGTGGTAACCGGTGTACAGAGGATAGTGCGGGACCCTCCAAAGCCCTTGCCTGCCGCTCTATCAACGGCTGATCGAGATCACGCGTCGTCCAGATCGAAGCACCACGATCGGAGTTCGAGGTCACGCGACCCCGTTGTGGAAATCGAGTCTCTCCAGCAGTGGTTTCAGGATCGACAGACCGTGCGTCGCGAGCAACCCTCGGTCCGCAACTTTCCGACGCGTGTCGGTTGACTCTCACATCGTGTAAGCCCGCACACTCAGTGCCGTGACCGACCCCCCGAACCTGATGCCCATCGGCCGCTTTTCCGCATCGAGCAGGATCAGCGTGCGGATGCTGCGGCATTACGACGCGAACGGGGTGCTGATCCCCGCCGTGGTCGACGGTGCCAGCGGCTATCGCCGGTATGCACCGGATCAACTGGCCGACGCGGCTCGCATCCGGGAACTGCGTGACGTCGGGTTCGGCGTGTCCGCCATCGGAGCCTTGCTCGCCGTGTTCGGTACTCCCGCGTATGCCGAGGCGCTGCGATCGCAGCGCCGGGCACTCGTCGACGAGGCCGCCTCGGCTCGGCATCGGCTCGCCCTCCTCGAGCGCATGCTCGACCGAAACGAATGGGAGAACACCATGTCCGATATCGAAGTACAGCTGATCGAAATTCCCGCACAGACGCTGGTGACGTTGCGTGCGACGGTGCCGAACTACGCTGCCGAGGGGCAACTGTGGGAACGTTTCCTCCCCGAGCTGCGGCGCCAGCACATCGAGTCGGCCGGACCCGGCGGTTGCATCGAACACAATGAGGAATTCCGGGAATCCGACGTCGACGAATCGGTGTTCGTCCAAGCCGATCCGGGAACCGAAGCGCACACCCCGCTCCTCGCAACACATTTCCCGGCCCGCCGCGCCGTATCCGCAACCGTGACGGGCCCCTTCGCCGAGGTGATCCCACAGGCCCACGATCAAATCGCGGCTTTCATCAACGACAACAACCTACGAATCGCCCACACCGACGACGATGTCGCCACCCACCACTTCAACCTCTACCTCAACGACCCCAGCCAGGTACCCGAATCCGAGGTGAGAATTTCGGTCGTCGTCCCGGTCGAGTAACACCGGCGCGCTCCGGTTGACGTAGCCGATCGCGCGGATAGGGCGATGCGCACAACACCGCGAAGCGATCGCGGCTGTGCGGAATCCAGGTCGGCCATCGAGCGGGGTTGTGGACCGTTGCAGTCCGGAACCGTCCACAACCTCCGCACCGAGGGTCTTTTATTGTGCGAGCATTCCCGCGTCGACCAGATGCTCTGATCCGGTGATGTAGGAGGACTCGTCGGAGGCGAGGAACAGGACAAGGTTCGAGACCTCGCGCGGGTCGGCGATGCGCCCGAGCGGAATCTGGGCGAGCGCGTCACCGCCTTCCTCGTTCGTCGCCTCGACCATCATCGGCGTTTGAATGAAGCCGGGATGGACCGAGTTGACCCGAATATTCTTCGGTCCGTATTCGACCGCCGTCGCCTTGGTCATGCCACGCACGGCGAATTTGCTCGCCACATACGCCAGACTCGGGAAGCCGTAGTTCGCCGCCATTCCCGCGATCGAGGAGATATTGACGATCGAACCGATCCCGGCACGCTCCATCGAAGGCAATACCGCCTTCATGCCGAAGAACACGCCGTCCTGATTGATGGAACACACTGCGCGGTAGTCGTTCTCGGACAGCTCCTCGGTGGACGCGATCGGCCCGAGAACTCCCGCATTGTTGACGAGAACCGAGATGTCACCGAACACCTTGGTCCCTTCGGACACCGCATTCGTCCACGATTCGAGATCCGTGACATCGTGTCGGAGGAAGATCGCACGCTCCCCCAGCCTGGTAGCCAGGGTTTGCCCTGCCTGTTCGTTCAGGTCTGTCAAAATGACCTTCGCGCCCTGGGCTACGAACAGTTCGGCGTGCGAGCTCCCCATCCCTCGGGATGCGCCCGTGACGAGTGCCACCTTGCCTTCGAGCCGCGCCATGGTCACGCCTGCACACCGGTCGGGAGCGAGATCCGCGGCGCGACTTCCTTGGCGATCAGTTCCAAGGAGTTGAACCACGGTGCGGGATCGTCGTAGTAGTCGTGCGACTCCACCTGGAGCGTGCCCCAGCCTCCGGTCGCCTCGAACAGGCGGTTGATCTTCTCCACCACCGTATCCGGCGATCCGACACAGAAGACATTGTCGACGACCCACTCCAGGTCGACGTCGGCGGGGTCGGCGCCCGCGTCCTTGATGAAACCGTCCATCATGTGGAACCGCCACCAGATCGGAATGAGGTAGCGCTCGAAGCAGTAACCGATCGGGCCCTCCATCACCTGACGCTTGGCCTCCTTGTCCGTATCGGCGACGAACACCGTCTGCGAGACGTGGTAGCGCGCACGGTCGGCGACGTGACCGTTGGCTTCGGCGGCCTCGCGGTAGGTCTCCCAATGTGTCTTGAGTGCCTCCAGTCCGGAGAAGATGGACACCGGACGGAACCCGCGCTCACCGGCGAACCGCATGGACGGGGAATTCGCACTGAACCCGGTGACCGCGATCTCCGGCGCACCGCCCCACGGGCTGAAGTCCGCGAGCTTGTGCTGATCGTCGCCGTCGTCGGCGTGCAATTCTTCCGGGTATCCCGCGTTCCAGAATCGTCCCTCGTGGAAGAAGGGTTCACGCTTCCAGATCTTTTCCATGATCTCCAGCGATTCCCGAACCATCTCATTGGTGAATTTGGTGTCTTCACCGTTCTTGATCCCGTGAATATAGGACGACTGCGGGTAGGCGCCCGCACCGACGCCCAGGAAGTAACGCCCCTCGAGAATCTGCGACAGCCAGCCCACCTGGATCGCGAGCTTGGCCGGATGCTGGTGCGGCAGCAGATGAGCCATCGGCGCGAATTTGATGTTCTCGGTCTGCCGAGCAGCGGCCGCGATGATCAACTCAGGGTTGGGAATGTTTTCCCAACGCTGTGATGCGTGTTCGGACAGCATGATCGAGTCGAATCCGATCTTGTCGGCTGCCACGGCTTGCTGCACGCACCAGTCGAACGTCTGACGTGCTGTCCGCTCGGGCCGCATGTACGGATGAACGATCAGCCCGGTTTCCATTGCCATGATCGATTGCCTTTCTTCGAACGCTATTTGACATATTTAGTAGTGGCTTCGAAACCTGAAGTCAGGCATAGAAGGTGTCGTATGCGTGTTTGGTGTCCATGTACTCCTTGACCGAGAAAATCTGACCGTCCCGAATTTCGAATAAGAAGTGGTATCGATTCTGGTAAACCTTGCCGTTCTTCAGTTCGGCGTACGAGGTCGCTTCGACGGCCACCCGGTTTCCCTGCGCTATCGCGGAATTCGGGGTGATCTCGAGCGCGCCGTTCGTGTAGACGGAAGTGACCCCGCCGAGCAAGGCACGCAGTTCTTGCTTGTCATAGCTGCCTGACATGCCGTCGATGGACCCGGAAACCCAATAGGTCGCTTCCGCGTGCAGCGTGGCGAGGATCTGCTCCACATCGCCGGTGGAGAACACCTTCGCGAAATTGTTGGCAAGGTCGAGGTTCTGTTGCGGGGTAGTCATGGTCGCTCCGTCTGTACTCGTGCCATTCGCTATGACCTGGATCACTGTCCATGGCGTGCGCTTCCCGGAGAACCGTGAAAGTACGCGTCCTCGTACGCCATGCGAACACCTCGACAAACATGCAGTTGAAGTGGGTTTTATCCGGCATAACGCGGGCTCGATATCTGTCAATACGAGCGTTGTCAGATCTTGACCAGGCGGTCTGGTTCGGACAAGATGACGAGTGGCTCCCATCACAGCCGCGGAGAAGGTCGAGAGGTATCAGTGAACGCTGACGAGTGGCACGAGATCATCGAGCTACAGAGGTCGGGAGAATCGATCTCGGGGATCGCGAAGCGATTGCGGATCTCCCGCAATACCGTGCGCCGCGCGTTGACATTCGAAACGCCTCCGCGAGATCACCGGCCCCGCAGCGGTTCCTCCGCCGACGCCCTCGTCCCCGCTATCGAGGCGGCGTTGGCCGCCGACCCGGATATGTCGATCGCGCAACTCCATCGCGAGCTCGAATGGGGTGGGTCGCGCAATACCCTGGCGAGTGTGGTGCGCCGAGTCAGGGAGGCGAGCGCGGGACGTGCTCGCCGGCAAGCCTCCACCGCCGCCGATATTCCACAGTTCGCCACCACTTTCGTCGGCCGCACCGACGAACTGACCAGCATTCGAACACTGCTGGGAAAAAGCAGGCTCGTCACCATTACCGGTCCCGGTGGGATCGGTAAGACCCGCCTCGCCGCGACCGCGGCGACCGCGTATCGACGCGCCTTCAGCGACGGCGTTCGGTTCGTGGAACTGGCCGCGCTACGTAACGAATCACTGCTGCCGCAAACAATTCTGGACGCCCTCGGACTCGACGAACACAACGGTCCTTGGCACAGCGCCACTGATTCGGTGATCGAATCGGTGCGCCACAAGCAGATGCTGATCGTCCTCGACAACTGCGAACACCTGGTCAGCGCCTGCGCCGAGTTGATCTCGCTCATCCTGCGCCACACCACACACGTGAAGATCTTGGTCACCAGCCGCGAAGTGCTCTCGACGCCGGGTGAACACGTGCACGTACTGGAACCGCTGTCGACAACCGACGATCGCGACCCGGATGGCACGGGAGCGGCGATGGAACTGTTCGAGAACCGCGCGTCGGCGGCGCTGTGCGGGTTCGCGATCACCGACGCGAGTCGCGACGCGGTATTGCGGGTGTGTACCCAGCTCGACGGCATGCCATTGGCCATCGAGCTCGCCTGCGCCCGGTTGAGCGCGTTGTCGGTGGACGACCTCGCGAACCGTCTGGACGATCGGCTGGCGCTGTTGACCGTCGGCAATCGCGGCGGCCCGGACCGACACCGGAGTCTGCATGCCACCGTCGAGTGGAGCTATGAACTGTGCACACCCCAGGAGCAGGTGCTGTGGACGCGACTGTCGGTGTTCGCGGAGGGATTCGACCTACCCATGGCCGAAAATGTGTGTGCGACAGACCCTATCGATGCGACGACGGTCCTCGACGCACTCACCGGCTTGATCGGCAAGTCGGTGGTGCAACGCGGCACCGGTGGGCGGACCGTCCGCTTCCGGATGCTGGAGACGATCCGACATTTCGGCGCGAGCAAGCTCTCCGAGACCGACAGCGCACGACTGCGTGCGGCGCATCTGCGATGGAGCGCGGGATTGATTCGCTCGGCGCGCGAGTCGTGGACCGGAGACGGTCAGGCGCGCGCGAGCGACCGACTGCGCGAAAATCGCGCCAATATTCGTGCCGCACTGCACAATGCCCTCGTCGCGGGCGAACGCGAGTCCATCGCTTCGGCCTCGGACATGGTCGCCACGTGGTTCCTGTGGTCTTCGGCGATGTCGGTGCGCGAGCACCGATTGTGGATCACCGAGTTGCTGCGCCGCGACAACCTTCCCGATACGGTGCGACCTCGATTGTCCGCGACGCTCGGCCTGCTGCACACCATGCAGGGCGAACGCGGCGACGCCGACCGCATCCTCCTCGACGCGGGGCGTGCGGCGCGCGAACGCGGTGACGACGCGACACTGGCATTCGTCTTACAAACCCGGGGCCTCAACACCTACCTCGGTGGTGACTTCGACGGTGGCGAACACCTGCTCACCGCCGCGCTGCGGCTCTACGAGACGCTACCGATCATCGACCTGAAGTGGACCGCGCACATCGAGATGGGCATGCTCTTCAGTTCGAACGGGCAGATCGCCCGCGCTTCAGAACATTTCGAGTTCGTGCACACGGCGGCGTCGGCGACGGGCGAGAAATGGATGCTGTCGTACGCGGTCTACGGCCGCGGTCTCGTGGCGCTGGGCCGCGGTGACCATACCCAGGCCGCGAAGCGCGCGACGGAAAGCTTCGCACTGAAGCGAGCGTTCGACGACACGGTCGGCGCAACCCTGGTGACCGACTTGCTGGCATGGGCCGAAGCCGCGTCGGGTTCCGGCGAACGCGCCGCTGTATTGCTCGGCGCGGCCTCGTCGATGTGGGATTCGTTCGGCATGCAGTTGTACGGTTCACAACACTGGGTACAACGCCGCGCGATGTATGCCGCACGGGCCAGGAAGTCGCTCGGCGAATCGGTGTACCGCGAATCCCACCACCGTGGCGAGTCGCTGACGATGGCCCAACTCATCGCCTACGCATTGGACGAAGAAAACGACGACGGTCGTCGGTCCTCATCGCGATCGTCGGCCGATGCATTCTCGCCGCGCGAGCGAGAAATCGCGCAATGCGTCGCCGACGGATTGTCCAACAGGCAGATCGCCGAGCGGCTGATCCTGTCCGTTCGTACCGTGGAAGGCCACGTCGCCCGCTTGCTACGCAAGCTGGAAATCGAACGCCGCCAACAGATCTCGATTGCCATCACCGGTGGCCGACCCGCCTGAGACCCTTTCGATTCCCCGCGTCGACGGTCGATGACGTGATCTGCCGGAGTCCGGCGATCCCGCACGTCTTGGTCACACCGAACCGCGAGTCCACGCCGCGCGCCCGGTCTCCTTTCGCGCGCGCGGCGTCGACGGCCAACCCGTTGCCTGCCGCCGGTGCGGCTCGTCCGGTCGATGACCGCTTCCGTAGCGAGCGTCCTGCGCGCAGCTGAGCCTGCCGAGACTGCCGCGGCGGAGCGCTCGACCATGAGTCCGACGTCCCGCGCGCCCGCGCCTTCGAGAGCCCCGGTGGTCGCTGTCAATATCTACGTTGATGTTGACACAGATGCCGATGTTTGCGACGCTCGTCACAGTTCACATGTCATATCCCGCGAATCGAGGCCAGTGATGGTTTGTCCAACCACTCGGGTGCAGCGCGCACTGTCCGATCTGTGCGCGGGGCGTCCCATCGTGCTGACCGGTACGACCCCAACGCAGGACGCGCACATCGTGCTGGCCGCCGAGAAAGCGAGCATCCCGGCGGTCGCATTCCTTGTCCGATACGGCTCCGGCCTGATCTGCGCCGCGCTTCCCGGTGCCGAATGCGATCGGCTGCGACTGCCCGATATGGTGGGCGCGGACCGCGGGAACACGGGCACCGAATACACGGTCAGCGTCGACGCTGTCGGCCCCGGTACCGGAATCTCGGCGGCGGACAGAGCGCGGACGCTGCGACTGCTCGCCGACAGCACAAGCGGCCCCGATGCTTTCAGTAGGCCGGGACATGTTCAACCGGTACGCGCCGCTCGCCTCGGTGTTCTCGAACGCCGAGGCGCGGCCGAGGCCACCGTCGATCTGACCGCGATAGCCGGACTACCGCGAGCCGGTGCGTTCAGCGCGCTTGTCTCCGAGGACGATCCGACCGCGATCGCGACCTCGCGCGAAGCCGAGCGTATCGCCGCCGAGCACGGACTCTGCGTCGTTTCGGTCGAGGACATCGCCATTTACCTCCGCGCGACGCAGGGGCACCTACAGACCCGATTCACCGTCGTACGAGAGTCCGAACACGGGCAGGTGCACTGCACGGGTTATCGGAGTGCCGTTTCCGGCATCGACTACGTCGCCTACTCGCTCGATCGCCCGATCGGCCACACCACCGCCCTGGTTTGCCTGGACATCGAGGATGATCCCGCACCACACCTGTCACCGAATATCGCCGCCGCATCATTGGCCGCGGTAGCTGCCCACGGTTACGGCACGGTGATCGTCGTCCGCAACCACGACGGTGTCGCCCACCCGAGCGACGTCGACGCGGACCTGGTCGAGGTCGTTCGCGAATGTGGTTACACCGCACCCGCTTTACATAATTTCGCACCGGAGACCCGCACCATGATGTGGCACTTCGGGTTGAGCATCGGCGAACCACTCGAGGCGCCCGACAACTCGGGGACGGGTGCGGGTGCTCGACACTCGGTGCTGCCCGGCGGCCTCGAGTCCCGCCGCGTGGTCGGTCAGGTCGTGCGCGGTGACCAACGTGGCCGGGAGCTGGGATTCCGAACGGCGAATGTCGAACTCGCCGAGTCCAATTCGATCGCCGATGGAGTATGGGCCGGTCGATGCTTCCTGGTGGACGGATCCGTTGTCGCCGCGGCCATTTCGGTGGGACGACGGCCGACTTTCTACGGCCGCGGTGGCCTACGCCTGCTCGAAGCGCACCTGCTCGATTTCTCCGGCGATCTCTACGGCGCCGTTATCGAGGTGCATCTGGATCAGTGGATGCGCGGCCAGACCACATTCGCATCGAAAGAGGAGCTGATCGCAGCGCTGTCCGCGGATGTTATACGCACCCGCGCGCTGATTGCCGACCGGTGAGCGCCGCTGAGTCAACTCGACCGCGCCAACACGAAACCCCCGATAACACAGTGCAATAGGAGAGACAAATATGGAATGCGGCATTTTTCATACCCCTTACATGCGCCCAGGGCGCAAGGACAAGGAAACTTTCGAGTATTCGCTGCTGCTCGCCAAAGCCGCCGACAAGTTCGGTTACCGCGACTTCATGGTGGGTGAGCACGGTATGCAGGCGTGGGAGAATATTCCCAACCCGGAGCTGCTGATCGTCGCGGCGGCACAGGCCACCGAGCGCATGCGCTTCGCACCCATGGCGCACATTGTGCCCCTGCACAACCCGTCCACACTCGCCATTCAGATCGGCTATACCTCACAACTGCTGCAAGACAGGTACTTCCTCGGCGTGGGGGCGGGGTCGTGGGAGAACGAAGCCGTCCTTCGCGGGCAGCCGGGTGACCTGTCGGAGGCGCATCCCCGGCTCATGGAAGGGCTGGAGGTGATGGAGAAGGTATGGCGACAGGAACCGTTCGAGTTCGAAGGCAAGTACTACAGGGCCGCCCGACTCGACGGCCAGATCGACCCAGGCGGCGTCGCCTCCCATGGTGAGTTCAAGGTAAAGGAAGGGGAGGAATACCACCTCACCGCTGATCATTCCCCCCACGGCGGCGCGGACGGCCTCGAAATCGCGGTCACGGGGTTGAGCAAGAACTCCCCGTCACACCGGCTAGCGGGCGAACGCGGGTGGACTCCGATCTCCTTCTACGGTGGGTCGGCACTGCTGAAGTCGCAGTGGGACACCTATTCCGAGGCGGTCCGGTCCACTGGCGCGACACCGAACGGTGCGAATTTCAAGATCGCCCGAGATGTCTATGTCGCCAAGACCGACGAGGAAGCCAAAGAGCAGGCGAAAAACGGCGCGCTCGGGCACGCGTGGCAGAAGTATCTGATGCCCGTCTACCAGAAGTACCGGATCTTGCAGGGGTTCATCGACGACGCGGACAAGAAGGTCGACATCGATGATGTCGACCTCGATTACCTCGCCGACCATGTCTGGCTCTGTGGAAGCCCGGAAACGGTCATCGCGAAGATCGAGAAGACGTTCGAACTGGCGGGTTTCCGTTACGGCCAGTTGGCGGTGAATACCCATGACGCGCTGGACGATCCGGCCCCGTGGGTGGAGTCTCTGCGGTTGTTCGCCACCGAGGTGGTCCCGAACATTCATGTCGAGGGCACTCATGAAACGGTCGCCGTGAACTGATGTCGTGCAAGAAGTGGTGACGAGGCTCCGCACCTCGTCACCACTCCTTCATGTCCCCGCCGTGTCGGAGACAACTGTCATGCGGCGATTCGATCTACTACCGAGGGCGAACGCGTCGAGTCAGCCGACACCGTGATGTTCGGGAGCGGCTGCGGCGATATCGAGCACCTCGCGGATGCTCCGGGCACCAGCCCCCAGGTGCAGCGCGTTCTTCAAGTGCAGCAGGAAGCCAGGCTTGTATCGATGGGTGGGGGTGGAATCGGCGGCGAGAGAGAGCAACTCCTTGGTCACCACCGACAACCCTCGGCTCTTCCACGGCACCGAGCAGTAGTCGAAGAACGCCACGAAAGTTTCCGGTGACATTCTCAGCAGCGCCTCGAAGAAGCCGGGCAACTCCGCCTCCATCCGCTGCCAATACGGATCGGTGCCGACATAACGTTCCCATAATTGCCGTTGACGATCATCGAACGCTGCTGACGCACAACCACTTCGGCGGAACACCGCGTCCGACAGCCGTCGAGTGGCCTCGAACAGCGTGTGCACGCCGAGCCCGGACACCACCGTCAATGCCTCCTGAATCTGTGCCGCATCGAGGCCGAGGTCGAGCGCTTGTTCGATGTAGCTGCCGGTGCTACCGGTATCCATCGACGTGACTGCCGAACAGACCGCGATATGGGTGAGAACCCGCGTGCGGGCATCGAGGGCGGCACCCTCGTCCACGCCTGCCAAGATCTGCTCTGCCAGTGCGCGTAGATCTCCGGTTCGGAATTCGACCTTCGCGGAATTCATCCCGCCACGCTCGGCGCAATCGCGGCCAAACGTGCTGTCAGACCACGCTTGTTGATCTTCGTCGCCGACATCGGCCATTCGCCCGGCTCGACGAAGAACACCGCGCGCGGGACCTTGTACCGACCGATCTTGCCGTCGCAGAACGCGATCAGCTCCGCCTCGGTGAGCCGGTGACCTTCGCGCACCTCGACGAACGCCACGGGCACCTCATCGAGCCGGTCGTCGGGGCGGCCGATGACCGCCGCGGTCAGTACTGCGGGGTGCTCGCACAGAAACGACTCGACCTCGATGGCCGCGACGTTCTCGCCGCCCACCTTGAGCATGTCCTTGAGCCTGCCATGGAATACCAGACACCCGGATTCGTTCCGGCTGTAGAGATCTCCGGTCCGCAGCCAGCCGTCCGGATCGATCGCCTCGGCGGTCTTGGCGGGATCTTTGTAATAGCCAACCGTCACGCAATAACCTCGAATGAGGATCTCACCGGGCACTCCGACCGGCTGTTCGGCGCCGGTCTCGGGGTCGATGATCCGAATCTCGATGCCCGGCACCGCTTTTCCTTGCGCGCTACTGCGGTCCTCGAACGACTCGTCCGGGTCGCTGAGCGCGTAGATCCCCGTGGTCTCGGTCATCCCGCACGCCGCCATGAGCTCCGCATCCGGGAACAGGCTCTGCACCTGTTCGATGAGGACGCGGGGCCCGATCAGGAACAGGTAGCGAATCGAGTCCAACGCGGTGGCGTCGAAGTCGGGGTGCGCCATCATCATCTGCATCGGCGCGGGAAACCACGGCCAGACACACGTCGGCCGCTCGGCCGCGATGAGCGCGATGGCACGTCCCGGCTCGAAGAATGTGTCGGTCAGGTAGGTTCCACCCGCGCCGATCGTGCCGATCAGCGGAGCCAGCGCCGCGATATGGAACAGCGGCCCGCCCGCCCAGCTGATGTGGCGCTCCCCCGAGGACAAGCGCCGGGTGGCGCGCTCGACCGGGCCGCGGGTCATCGACTCGTGGGTGAGCAGACAGCCACGCGGGTTGGCCGTGGTTCCCGACGTGTAGAGGATCGCCGCGATGTCGCGCATGCTCACGCGCCGACGGTGTCGATGAACGACGGCGGGCTCGACACTGCGCGCCGCGTCGTCCAACTCCGCCCTGGAGGTGAACCCCGGCCTGCCCGCACCCCTGAGCAGCAGCGCACGCCGCAGTCGAGGCGCTTCGGGCACGGTCAGGTCACCATTACCGCACGTTGCCAGCGACGGCAACGCCTCGTGCAGCACCTCGGCGAAATCGACGTAGTCGTCGGGGTCCGACACGGTCAACAGGGCGGTGATGTCCGCGTTCTCGATGATGTAGCCGAGTTCTTGCGCTTTGTGCCGTGCGTTGAGTGGCACGACGACAGCGCCGATCAACGCCGTCGCGAAGAACCCTTCGACGAACTCGATGCCATTGGGCGCCAACAGCGCGACATTCTCGCCCGGTCGTACACCCAGCGCCAGCAGTCCCCTGGCGACTCCGACGGCACGCTCCAGCACCTGGGCGTAGCTGAAGCGCTGATCGGGGAACACGATCAGGTCGCGATCGGGATGCTCGTGTGCGCCCCACACCAAGAGATCACCGAGTGGGGTCACGGTGCACCAGTCGCCGATGTCAGTCATGTCGTCCTCAATCATCGATCGCCATCAGGATTGTTGTCGCTGGCGAATTGTCCGAATCACTCGTGACAGAGCTCGCGTACGCGCAGAAGTCTTGTGTGTCCTAGACGCTAAGCGAGTCCGATCACACTGTCAACGTTGAAGTTGATTTTTCCTAGCGAAGCGCGCGCAGCAGTACACACCTACGTTGACGGATAACGCACAGTATTCCCTGAAAGAGAGCAGCTCGAAGGCATTGAGAGGCAATGGTTTTCTCGCCGCGATCCGGCGGAACACCGGCGGTAGAACCGCCATCCATCGACGTTGATGTTGATCAATGACCCGGTCACGGAGGTATCATCCGACCATGCCTACTTCGACGGCGTCCAGCAGCGGCATGAGCCGACGGCGGCGCAGCGCGCAGAACGACAGCAGCCCCAATTACCAGGCGAAGCGCCAGGAACTCTTACGCACCGCTGCCGACGTCTTCCGTGAGAAAGGCTTCGAAGGGGCGACGCTCAACGACATCGCCGAGCGGTTCGGCACCGATCGCGCGTCGATCTACTATTACTTCGCAAGCAAAAAGGAGCTGTTCCAAGCCCTTTTTCACGATATTCTCGTCGACGTCCTCGACGAGAATATCGCGGTCGCCGAGCAGATCATCAGCGAGGAAACGGATGCTCCCGACAAGCTGCGGCGCCTGGTCGCACAGCAGATGAACTCCTACGAGAAGAACTATCCCTTCGTCTATCTGTACATCCAGGAAGACATGGCTCAGTTACAACTCGACGGGACACCGTGGGGCAAGACTATGGCGCGCAAGACCAAACGCTTCGAGACCATCGTCCTGGAGACGCTGCAACAAGGCGTAGACGAAGGCACCCTGCGCGGCGACGTACCGGTACAACTCATGTCGAAAGCGCTGTTCGGCATGGTCAACTGGACCCATCGCTGGCTCAAGCCGGGAATGCGCAAAGTGGACGCCAAACAAACCACGGAGGCGTTCTGCGCGTTGTTCTTCGAGGGCGCCAAGACGCAGAACTGACGGTGCGCGGGTGGTCGGGAAACAACCCTCCCGACCCAGGCGCACCCGCGCGCACGATCAGCGGCCCGTCCACCGTGCGGCACGTTTCTCGGCGAAAGCCGCGCGCCCCTCGAGTCGGTCCGCACTGTTGGCGTAGGCCTCGATCGGTTCGTACCGCGTCGCCAGCGCGACCTCCAGCGGCCACCCCGCACGCGAGAGCACCGCGTCCTTGGCAGCCTGCACCGCCAGCGGCGAAGCGGCCGTGATGCGTTCAGCCCACGACGTCGCGGTCTCGAAGAGCTCGTCGTAGGGCACAACCTCGTTGACCAGCCCGTAGCGCTGCGCCAGCTCGGCGTCGATGCGCTCGCCGGTCAGGATCAACGCCATCGCGATGTGATGCGGCAACTGCCTGATCGCGCGATGCATGATGCCCGCCTCGCCGATGATGCCGACCTTCGTTTCCGGAATGCCGAACTTGGCAGTGTCCGCGGCGACAATGATGTCGGCACACATCGCCAACTCGAACCCGCCGCCGATCGCGTAGCCCTGCACCGCGGCGATCAGCGGCTTACGAAGGGTGAGTAACGGACCACCCACGCCGGTCAGCCCGCCGCCGAGAGCCATTCTGCGGCCATCACCTTCGGCGTCCGCGCTGACATTTGCTCCGGCGCAGAACGCCTTCTCTCCCGTCGCCCCGAGCACGGCGACCCAGATATCCGGATTCGCGTTGATCTCGGTCCATGCCTCCAGCAGCGCCGCATCCATCTCGGGATCGATGGAGTTCAGCGCCTTGGGGCGATCAAGCGTCACACGCGCCACGTGGTCGTCGAGCTCGAACAAAATTCCGCTACTCACGGCAATTCCTTCCTCATTGTTGTTCTGCTACCGCAGGATCGGGCGGTGCGACGGGTTCGCGATACGCGGCGATCGCGTTTTTCAGTCCTACTTCCGCGACGAACTTGCGCACCTCGGCGACGGCGGGCGACAGGTGCAGAAGTGCGTCCATTTCCGCGCCGCCCTGGGCGGCGGTGCGCACCCCCATCGCCTCCATCGTCCGGTTGATCGACAGCTTCTTGACCCGCAGGATGTCCGAGGGGGTGCGTGCCATGCGCGCGGCGAGCGCCTCGGTCTCGGCGATCAATTCCCGTTCGGCCACGGCGTGGTTGGCCCAACCCCACTCGACCGCGGTCGCACCGTCGATCGAGTTTCCCGGCACGAATGCCAGTTCCTTGGCCCGTTTGGGACCCACCAGCGGCGCCCACAGCGGAGCGATGTATCCGCCGCCGAGTGGAATCGCCGGTTCGCCGATCTTCGCGTCGCGCGCGACGAGGGTCACGTCGGTGAACACACACATCTGGGTGGCGCCCGCCAGGCAGTATCCGTGCACGGCGGCGATCACCGGTTTCGGATGATCCCAGATCGCGAGAAATCGGTTGACGTTGCGGGCCAACCGTTCCCGGTCCGCCACCGGGTCGGGGGCGGTGACCACCGCGCCGACCTGCCCGATGTCATAGCCGGCCGAGAACCCCTTGCCCGATCCACGGATGCCGACGATCGGGCCCCCCGAGGTCGCGAGCGCGGCCAAGGCCGCCGAGAATTCGTCCAGCATTTCGTTCGACAAGGAGTTGGCTTTGTCCGGCCGATCCAGCACGATCCAGCTGATCGGGCCACGGTGCTCGATCCGCAGGTTCTTATAGCGATCGTCGGACCTGGCCCCGGCGCCAGCCGTCATGACCTGCCGATCGGAATCTGCTTCTTCACGTGGAAGTCGACAACGCCGGAAGCTCGCAATTCTCGGCGAGCGAACCGCCATCCGTGCTCGTCGTCGTAGACGAAATCGTCGTGGTACTGGCCGAAGAAGTAGCCGTCGGCCTTCCCTTCCTTCGTGTATCGGTGCCACGCGTAGAGAACCGAACGGACCTGCGCCGAGGTCACCTCGTCGGAGAAATCGACGACGATGTTCGACACATGGTGACTCGTCGCCTCGAAGAAGGTGCCGATTCCGTCCAGCGTCTCGCGATAGGCGACGCGTCCCTCGGCGCCGAAGTTCGGGCCGTAGGCGACATAGCAGTCCTCGGTGAAAAGCTCGGCGAGCTGATCGGGCAGGTTCATGTCGAGGTAGTGGGCGTAGTCGTAGAGGACCCGTTCGATCTTTGCCTTTTCGACGAGCTCGGTGAGCTCGCGACCGGACACCTCGCGGGTGGTGGTCATGAGAATCTCCTTTGTTGTGCGATTTGCGTCGACCGGAAACGGTCCGGTGACCGACTCGAATGCAGAATCAACGTCCGCGTAGATTTTGAATACATGCCTCGGCGGCAACAGGTTTCGAGAACCGACAGCCTCAGCGAACTCCGGGAGGATAGTCCGACGCCGCCGGAGCCGCACCCGGCCACCGAACGGGGAGATCCGAGGTCAACGAGGATGCGGCCGCATCCCATGGGCCGAGATGAACGGTACGCATATCACGCTTGGCGAACCGCCAGCGCCCCGCCAGCCGGACGTATTCGTCCTCGTAGCGCACCGCCCCGAAGACGGTGGTACCACCCGTCGCGATTTCCAGGTGCGCGCCGACGAGACCCGTCGCATGGTCGTCGTCGACGAAATCGAGCAATACATAGTGCGGGGTGTGGACAGTGACACCGAAGGCGGTACGCGCCTGCCGAATCATGTCGGCGATCGCCGCCGGACCGGTGGCGCCGGGAAAGCCGCCCGCGGCGAAAACGCCTTCGGGAGCAAATGCCTCGGCAATGGCGTCGAAATCGTCGAAATCGGACGCCAGGAAGTATCGAACAGCGAGGTCGTGCAACTCGGCTCGATCTTCCAGCCTGCGCACCCTGGTCTCGATGTCGGTCATGTCCACTCCTTCGGCGAGCCCATACCCGCGGCCGGTACTGTCCGCACTCCTGATCAACGTCCACGTAGACGGTGAAACTCGATCATTGTGCGCCGCGACACAGATGTCAACCGCCTCATCGACCGAGGCCGGGCGGTCGTTTCGAATCTACATCAACGTGGATTGAATCAACGAATGAGTTGACAGATCGACCCGTTGCGGGCAGGCTCTTGACGAGCGACACACGTCACAATTCGCTGTGACCTGGAAGGAAGAATCTCCATGAGCGGCACGCTGCACGGCAAGGTTGCGTTCATTACCGGAGCTGCGCGCGGACAGGGGCGCAGCCACGCACTACGGCTGGCAAAGGACGGGGCCGACATCATCGCCGCCGACATCTGTCGTCCCATCGACTCCGTGCCCTACCCCCTGGCCACCGAAGACGACCTCGCCGAGACCGTCGCACTGGTAGAACAACTCGGCCGACGCATCGTCGCAAGCGTCGCCGATG
Organism: Nocardia callitridis; assembly: GCF_039543305.1. Taxonomy (NCBI): domain Bacteria; kingdom Bacillati; phylum Actinomycetota; class Actinomycetes; order Mycobacteriales; family Nocardiaceae; genus Nocardia; species Nocardia callitridis. The sequence goes on from NZ_BAABJM010000005.1 coordinate 429,130, forward strand.
TGCGTGACAAAGCCGCACTCGCCAACGCATGCGACAGGGGCGCAACCGAACTCGGTGGAGTCGACATCGTGGTCGCCAACGCCGGAATCGCACCGCAACAGTCCCGCGAGCGCGACCGAGACGCCGTGTTCGCCGACGTGCTCGCCGTCAATCTGACCGGAGTGTTCAACACCGTCGAGGTCACCCGCGAACGCATGATCACCCAGGGACGGGGCGGATCGATTGTGCTGACGAACTCGACAGCGGGGATGAAGGCCGTCGGGGGCAGCTCCGGCGCGGGAATCGGTTACACCGCGAGCAAACACGGTCTGGTCGGATTGATGCGCCAGTACGCCGTGCTCCTGGCCGAGCACAACATCCGCGTGAACGCTGTACACCCGACCGGCGTCCGCACACCCATGGTGGTCGGAAACGCCGCGCTGGCAGAGGCGTTGGCGGACCCGAGCAATATGGGAAACTCGATCAGCAACCTGCTCCCGATAGACATGCTCGAGCCCGAGGACATCTCCAATGCGGTGGCTTGGCTGGTGTCCGACGAATCTCGATACGTCACCGGAGTCTCGCTTCCCGTCGACGCCGGATTGGCGATCAAATGAGTGCCGACCACCGCACGGATGCGGCATTGGTGGTCGATGGCGACCGTGTGATCGACCCGCGACTGTTCCGCGACATCCTCGGCCACTTCCCCACCGGGGTCGTAGCGGTGACCGCACTCGACACCGGAGCTCGACCGGTCGGCATGGCCGTCGGATCGTTCACCTCGGTCTCCCTCGACCCCCCACTGGTGGCCTTCCTCCCCGACAAGTCCTCGACTACCTTCCCTAAAATCCTTGCCGCGCAGAGGTTCTGCGCGAACGTACTCGGATCCGGCCAACGAGCGGTGTGTCGCAGTCTCGCGCGAAAAGGCGCCGACAAGTTCGCCGACGTCGATTGGACGCCCACGCCCTCCGGCATGCCGCGGATCAAGGGATCGCTCGCGTGGATCGATTGCGCGATCGACGCCGTCCACGATGCGGGCGACCACCACATCGTGATCGGGCGCGTGCACCACCTCGAACTCGACACACCGAAGTCGCCGCTCATCTTCTTCCAAGGCGGCTACGGCGGCTTCAGCGCGGACGACGCCGGCGCATGACGGGGTTGCTCGTCGCCAACCGCGGCGAGGTCGCGCTGCGAATCATGCGCACCGCCACCGCGCGCGGGTTGCCCACGGTCGCCGTGTACAGCGAAGACGACTCCGATTCCGCACACGTCGCGCTCGCGGACACCGCGGTCGCGCTACCGGGGGTCGGCCCGTCCGCGTATCTGAATGCCGAAAGAATCTGCGCGGCAGCGTTATCAGCGGGTGCGACGATCGTGCATCCCGGCTACGGCTTCCTGAGCGAAAGCGCCGAGCTGGCGCAAGCATGCGCTACCACCGGGCTCACTTTCGTCGGTCCGGACGCCGCGACGCTGCGGCTGCTCGGCGACAAATCCAGTACCCGCGAACTGGCCGAACGCTGCCACGTCCCGGTGCTGCCCGCGACCAGCGGGGCCACGACGAAAGCCACGGCGCACGAGTTCGCCCGTTCGCTCGGCGCGGGCGCGGTCATCGTCAAGGCGAGCGCGGGCGGCGGCGGTCGCGGCATGCGCATCGTCGAGGACCTCGAAGACCTCGACCGTGCTATCGACCGCTGCCGCTCGGAGGCCGAGCGCGGCTTCGGGGTGCCGGACATCTACGTCGAGGCCTATCTCCCGCGCGCGCGACACATCGAAGTTCAGGTCGCGGGCGACGGTGGCGGGTCTCCGATACATCTGTTCGACCGAGACTGCACGGCCCAGCGTCGACACCAGAAGATGGTGGAGATCGCACCGGCACGGTGGCTGCCGGAATCGACCCGAACAGCGCTGTTCGACGCCGCGCTGACACTCGCGGCCGAGGTATCGCTGCGCGGACTGGCGACCTTCGAATTCCTCGTCGACGCCGACGATCTCGATCGGTGGTACTTCATCGAAGCCAATCCACGGTTGCAGGTCGAGCACGGCATCACCGAGCAGATCACCGGCGTGGACCTCGTAGGACTCCAACTCGATCTCGCCGACCACAGGACGCTGGCACAGCTGTGCCTGTCCCCCGAAACCCTCGGCGCACCGCTCGGCATCGCCATCGAAGCAAGGATCACCGGAGTGCCGGGCGCCGAAGGGACCCGGCAACTCGCCGAAGTGCGGTTTCCGGCCGGAGAACACCTGCGAGTCGAATCGCATCTGCGGCGAGGAAGCCGCGTCGGAACCGAATACGACCCGCTGCTCGCCAAGATCATCGTGCACCACGAGAACGGTGACTTCGACGCCACGGCCGAGCAACTGTACGAAGCGCTCGCCGAGGTTCGCCTCGACCACCTCGACACCGACCTTTCGACACTGCGGTGGTTGTTGTCCAGCAACGATTTTCGCCTCGGCCGAAGCACGACACGGACCATCGACGAGTACTTGGCAGCCGCCGTACCGGCCACGATGCCGGAGTCGAGGCACCGCAGGATCGAGGTTCGCGCGCCCGCGACCGGAACTGTCGTGGCGCTGTCGGCGCGGGCGGGTTCGACCGTCGACCGTGGCGAAGTACTCGCCACGGTCGAGGCGATGAAGATGGAGACCGACCTGCGCGCGCCCGTTTCCGGCAGGGTCGTCTCCGTGGAGGTCGCGACCGGCGATTCGGTCTCGGCGCTGACCGTGCTCGCCGTACTCGAGCCGAACAGCCAGCAGCCAGAGCAGGACTCGATAGTCGAAACCGTCGACCATCCGGCGACGCGAGCCGATCTGGACGACCTCACCGCCCGACACCACCGAACGCTCGACGACGCCAGAGCCGAGGCCGTCGACCGACGCCACCGGAGCGGAAAACGCACCGCCCGGCAGAACGTGCGCGACTTGTTCGATTCCGAGGATTTCCACGAGTACGGCCCCTTGGTGATCGCCGCACAGCGGCTCAGGAAAACCGTCGAGGAGTTGGAATCCGCCACTCCCGCCGACGGTGTGGTCACGGCCTTCGGAACCGTCGGTGGCCGCAGGACCGCCGCGCTCGCCTACGACTACACGGTCCTCGCGGGGACCCAGGGTCTCCAGGGCCACAAGAAGGCCGAGCGAATGTTCGAGCTCGCGGGCCGGCGTGGTACACCGGTCGTCGTGTTCGCCGAAGGCGGCGGTGGCAGGCCGGGCGACACCGACGACATGTCCAGGGCCACGCGGATGGATCTTGGCACGTTCGTGGCCTTCGGCCGCCTCAATGGCGTGGTGCCGACGGTGGGGATCGCCTCGGGACGTTGTTTCGCGGGTAACGCGGCCCTGGTCGGGCTCTGCGATCTTGTCATCGCTACCCGAGACGCGACCGTCGGGCTCGGCGGCCCCGCGATGGTCGAAGGCGGCGGACTCGGGTCCTTCGCGCCGGAGGATATCGGTCCCGTCTCGGTGCAGGAACCCAACGGGGTCATCGACGTTCTGGTGGACGACGAAGCCGAAGCGGTGGCCATCACCCGGCGATACTTGGCCTATTTCGGTGCGCCCGCGACTACCTGGAGCACACCCGATCAACGTCCGCTGCGCCACCTCGTGCCCGAACGTCGAAACCGCCCGTTCGACATCCGCACCGTCATCGACACCCTTGCCGACGCGGGGTCGGTGTTGGAGCTGCGCCGCGCGTTCGCTCCGGGCCTCGTCACCGCGCTGGTGCGCATCGAGGGGCGAGCCACCGGCGTGATCGCCAATGACGGGCGTTGTGCCGGTGGCACTCTCGGCAGTGCGGAAGCGGACAAGATGGCTCGTTTCCTGCAGCTCTGCGAGGCACACGCACTGCCTGTCGTCTCACTCTGTGACACGGCGGGATTCCTGGTCGGCCCGGATGCCGAACAGACGGCCACGGTGCGCCACGTCGCGCGCCTGTTCGTCGTCGCACCGGCGCTCACGGTCCCGTTCTGCACGGTGATCGTGCGCAAGGCCTACGGGCTCGGCGGCCAGGCGATGGCGGGCGGTAGCTTCCGCGTACCCGATGCGATCGTGGCATGGCCGACCGGCGAGCTGGGAGCGATGGGCCCCGAAGGCGCCGTCACACTCGGTTTCCGGCGTGAACTCGCGGCGATCACCGATGCCGCCGAGCGCGAGTCGCGCTACCGCGAACACCTGGCGCAGTTCGAGCGGCACGGCAAGGCCGTCAACGCCGCATCGGTTTTCGAGATCGACGACGTGATCGACCCCGCGTCGACGAGGTCATGGATCGCCGCAGTGGTCAGCCAGCAACGACCGGACCGTTCTGCGCTGGTGCGGCGCAGAATCGACACCTGGTAGCGTCCGACCACTCTCGATACCCGAAAGAACCAAAAGCAGTGCCCCACCAAAAGCAATGCCCCGGAGCCGCGTTCGGCTCCGGGGCATTGTCGTCGCCGCGGTCACCGCGCGGTGTAGTTCTCCAGGTCGGGGCGCAGGGTCATCTGCCAGTACTCCACATTCAGGAACGGCATCACGAACACCACCCTGCCGTGTGAGTTCCGGTAATAGGTGGACATTCCCCGATGCGTCCACACCGTGCGCGCGTGGGTCGCGTCGACTAACTCGTTATAGGCACGGTTGGCCTCGGTAGTCGCGTCCAACGCCTTGATCCCGTTGCGGAACATCTCGGTCAGTAGGCCTCTGATGTACCGCATCTGGACCTCCATGAAGAACATGAAGCTGCCGCTGCCCGGAAAAGAGTTCGGGCCACCGAGCATGAAGAAGTTCGGGAATTCGGGCACCGAAACCCCCAGGTACGCCTTGGGGTCGTCGTCGTTCCACGCCTGCCTGAGCGAAAGGCCACCGATGCCGCGAACATCCATCGAGCTCACGAAGCGCGCGGCATCGAATCCGGTGGCCCACACGATCACATCGACATCGGTCCGCACGCCCTGATCATCGACCAGGCCCTCGGGTCGGACAGCAGCCACGGATCGATCGATCAGGTCCACGTTGTCCTTACGCAGGGTCGCATACCAGCCGTTGTCGAGCAGGATCCGCTTGCCGAAGGGCGGGTAGTCTGGAATGACCTTGTCCAACAGATCTTTTCGATCACCGACCTGTTCGGTGATGTACCTGGTGAAGTATTCTCGGTGCGCGTCGTTACGCGCATTCACCGACCGCTGCGGGTGATCCCATTCCGGATCGACCCGCAGGGACTCGATGACCTTGTCACCGAACTGCCAGAACAGCCGGATCCAGTACCAGCTGTGGTAAATCGGGCAGGTCTGCATCAGTCGACGCAGTTCCTCGGGGATGGGCATCCTGAACTTCTCGAAGGGAGCGACCCATTGCGGGGACCGCTGAAAGATGGTCAGATGCGCCACTCGGTCGACGATGGCGGGCGCGATCTGCATCGAGCTCGCACCGGTCCCGACGATCGCGACCCGCTTTCCGTCGAGGTCGAGGTTCTCCGGCCAATCGGCGGAATGGAAGCTCGTGCCTTCGAACCGATCCATGCCCGGAATATTCGGCGTCTTCTGGCGATTGAGCACCCCTACCGCACTGATCACGATGTCGGATCGCAGCGTGGAGGAAGAACCGTCCGCGTTGTTCACCTCGACAATCCATTGCGCTGCCGCTTCGTCATAGGCCGCCGATCGAACCTCGCTACCGTAACGAACACGCTCGTCGGCGCCGAGATCTTTCAACACCCGCGCGAAATACGCCTGCAACTCGTTACGCAATTCGAAATGCGTCGTCCAGTCGTTCTTCGCGAACGAGAACGAGTAGAGGTGGCTCGGCGTATCGACACCCGCACCCGGATAGGTGTTCTGCCACCAGTTTCCGCCCGCCTCGGGCTGCTTCTCCAAGATCACGTAGTCCACGCCCATGTCCTCGAGCTGTTGCGCGGCAGCGATGCCCGCCACTCCCGTCCCGATGACGATGACCGAAAAACCCTCGGGAGCGCCGAGTGGTTCCTGTGCGAGATGCGGCGAATCGGGCGCGGCGCGGCGCGCCAGCTCCAACGACAGCATCTGCCCGTACTCCGCGCCGACGGGTTCGCCCATGCACACCGTCATCATGCGCACGGTCAACTCCGGCGAGGGCGTCTCGATGGCCGGGCGCACGCCGTTCTGCAGGTCCAGTACCGCGGCAACCGCGGCTTCCCGGATTTCGCGCTGCACGACTTCATCCAGCCCGCCGGAGTCGTGGTCGCCGAGACCCTTACCCCTGGTCGGCAGGTACGGCGCCGCTAGCCATTTCTCGTCGCCTGTGGTTTGAAACACCACCATCAGTAGCGAGGGGATGTTGGCCCGGGCAACGGCCGTACGGACCTCGGCTTCTGTCAATCTGTCCGGACCGAAACCGACACCGTGGCCAGCGGGCACCGACTCATCGTGCTCCGTCTTCATTCGAATACCTCTCGCATCGATATGGCTGATCGGAGACCAGTGCTCCTTGCCAAGACCACCCGTATTTCAACGTTCATGTTGATTGTCTGTGTGTCCATCGTGGCAGGCGTCGCGCGCGTTTGTCAACGCAGAAGTTGACTGGTATACAGTCCACGTACGCGTTGACACCGCGCGGCAGATCAGGACACTGCCCACATCGAGGCCGCCGATGTCGCAAACCACCGCGGGCGGCCGTTCTCGATGCGCCCACTCGCGCGACCAGGCCGCGCACGTTCGAAATTCGTGCGTATTCGGCATTCGGCGAAACCACACCGAGCCCACGGCGAACCGGATCAACACGACGGAAGAGACGAAGGATGCAACTCGACGGAAAACGAATCCTCGTGACCGGCGGCGCCCAGGGAATCGGCGCCGCGATCGTCAAGGCCTACGCGGCCGAAGGCGCGAGGGTGCACTCGTTCGATCTGAACGAGGCCGACGGCGCCGCGACGGCGAAACAGGCCAACGACCGCGGCCCGGGCACGGCCACCTTCACCCGGTTGGACATCACCGACGGATCGGCGACGGAGACGCTGTTCCGGAGCGCGGCAGCGAAACTGGGTGGAATCGACGTCCTCGTCAATATCGCTGGACTACAAAAGTCCGCCATGGCCGAGGACATCACCGACGAACTCTTCCACAGCGTCTACCGCGTCAACGTGCTCGGCACAATCCACACCAACCAGTCCGCCTTCCGAATCATGAAGGAAGCGGGAACGGGAGCCATCGTCAACTTCGGTTCGATGTCCGGCTTCACCGGGGAACTCGCGAACTCGACCTACGGCTCCTCGAAAGGCGCGGTGCATACCTGGACCAGAACGGTCGCACGAGAATGGGGCCCCCACGGCATCCGCGTCAATGCCGTATTGCCCTACGTGAACACACCGATGTTCGACAAATACACCAACTCGCTGACACCGGAAGAGCTGGCGCAATACCGGGAACAACTACGCAAGGACATCCCGCTCGGCGGAACATTCGGCAACGCGGACACCGACCTGGCGCCCGTGCTGGTATTCCTCGCCAGCGACGCTTCACACTTCATCACCGGTCAACTCCTCCCGGTGGACGGCGGTTTCGCCGCCGTACGGTGATCGTCTCGCGCCGTCGACGGGTCTTCGTTCAGCGTGCGCCGATCAGCTCCAGGGTCGAGTCCAGCACGGCACGGTCCGCGGATGCTGGGACCAGGATGAACTCGTCGAGGCCTGCGGCCTCGGCGGCGTCGAGAGCGCGGTGTAGGGCGTCGGACTCGTGGGTCCCCATCGCGGCGGCTGTACCCGAGGCAGCCTCGGGGCCGAGGAAGTCCAGGTAGTCGGCGGTGAAATCGCGGAGCACGCGCTCGGGTTCCGCGATACCGAGCGCGTAGAAACAACCGCTCACCAATCGCGGGGCGGCGCGGCCCGCGTCCGTCCAGGCCTGGCGGGCCGCTTCGGCCGACCATGCGATCTCCGCGGGGGTTCCCGTGACACTGAACGACACCACGCCGTCTGCCCATTTCGCGGCGCGAGCCAACGACTTCGGGCCGAGCGCACCGGCAAGGACGGGTGGTCCGCCGGGCTGGACGCAGGGCGGGCCGACCGGATCCGTTCCCGCCGAGGGGCATTCGCCCGCCCACAACGATCGCAGTTCGGCCACGGCGTGATCGAGCCGCTCATGGCGTTTTCCGAAACCCGCTGCGAGACTGCGGTAATCATCGATCCTTCCGCCCACCCCCACACCGAGGGTGAAACGACCCTCGGACAGCACATCGATCGTCGCGGACTGCTTGGCGACCAGTTCCACCGGGTGCGCGGGCAGCACCGAAAGGTTCGCGAAGATCCGCACCCGCTCGGTCACCGCGGCCGCTGCCGCCAGCGTCGTCCACATCTCCTGGTTGTGGAAGGTCAGGCGCTCACCGCACGAAATGCTCGACACCGGCCCCTGGTCGGCGAGCCGACTCCACTCGACGGTGGCCGCCCGGTCGTAGCCACGGCACATGGTAGGCAACGCGATTCCGATATCCATCGACCCAGCATCGAGCACCGGGCGCGACATAACAAGTACGTGTTCTAGTTTCTCATGGACGGCTGCGACGTCTGAGCACCCACCGCGCGGTGTGCGCGTGTACTCGCACGCCCGCACATCACCGGGCCTACGGTGCCCGATCAGGCAAATCGGCGCCCGAGCGCGGTGAGAGCGCTTGCCACCACCGCACGATCGCTGGCGTCGGCGAGCGCGCGAGCGTGCTGTCCACCGTTGAACCCCAGGAGCAGGGGTTTCCCGAACACCGCATGGCCGTTGAGCCACACCGACCACAGTCCCGGCGAATCCGGGTCGCGCCATTCGATGAATTCGGCGGTGCTGTCCCAGAACGCCGACTCGAATTCCAACCACAACTTGTCCAACAGTCCGGCGCCGAGCGCGGCGATCGCCTCTTGCTTGCGCTCCGGCAGTGCCGGGGTGAACCTGATCGCCGAGGACTTGAGCACCCCGATCGGAACCGTGACCACCACCGCGTCGGCATCGAGGTGCGCGCCTATCGCCAAGTCGAGGCGCACGCCGGTTGCGGTGTGCGAGATCGCGGTCACCGGCGTGTTTGTGTGCACGACGCGTCGGTTCTGCAAGTGCGCGATCAAACGGTCGTACCCGTCGAGCAACAACAGATCGGCTCCGCGTCCCGTGCCGAACCACCCCTGGTCGGCGGCCACCGCGAGTTCGCTTGGCTCGCAACCGTATTCCTGTGCGTAGGCCACGCTCGTCGCGTACCGCAAGCCGGCGGGTAGCGGGTCGGGCAGCAGCGCCGAGACCGCCGTCATATCCGGGTCCTCGACATCGTCGAGTGCCTCCAGATGTTCGCCGAGCTCTGCCATCGCGGCCTCGTCTCGTCCGACGATATCGTCGTAGTCGACCTCATACCCTCGCCCACGACTGCGCCGCAATAGCGCGCCGATCGGATTACGCGCCGCGCCGTGAATCCAAGACGCACCCAATTCGACGGGCGCTCCGGCGATTCGGCGCGTCCACACCCGTCCACCGACCCGATCGCGTGCTTCGACCACCCGCACGTCGAACCCGAACCGCTCCAACGCATCCGCACACCCTAATCCGGCGAAACCGGCCCCCACCACGACGATTCGGGCGCCAGCCCGCGCGGTGCGACGAATCTCCCGCGCCGCCCGCCGTCCCGATTCCAGTGCGCCACGGGTGGTCGCCGGAGCATCCACCGACGTCGCCTCCCCGGCGAAGAACACACGGTCGGCCACCGGCTCGGCCAGCAACGTGCGCATATCCACACCCAAGCAGCTCGGCGTCTGAAAAGAGTAGGAGCACAGCGCGAACGGGTCGGTCGACCACGACGTTCGCAGAAAGGACACGGGTTCCGGCACGGCGGTCGATCGGCGTCCGGTCACGACGTCCCACCGTCCGGCCGTGGACACGTGGGCGCGGTCCCCGCAGCCGGATCGACGGTGCATCCCGACATGCGGCCTACTTCAGACCCAGGCTGTCGAGGAAGCCGAGCAGTTCGCGGTTCACCTCGGCTGGTTTCTCTTGTTGCAGCCAATGTCCCGCACCGTCGATCAGCACCTCACGGTATTCGCCGGACACCACCTGGGAAATACGGTCGTTCGAGCTGATGGCGAGCACCGGGTCGGCGCTGCCGCCGATGAACAGCGTCGGCACCGTGATGGTCGAGGCCGGAGTCTGTTCGGTCAGTTCCCAGTTCCGGTCGAAATTGCGGTACCAGTTCAGTCCCCCGGTGAAGCCCGTGCGTGTGAATTCCTCGGTGTAGTGGTCGAGTTCGGGCTGAGTGATCCAGTCCGGCAGACGGTCAGGCTCGGGCAGGCGGTCAATCAGACCGGCCGGTCCAGGAGCGAACATGCGCTGCGTCGCGAAGGTTTCGACGTTCAGGCCGCCGATCATTCGACGCAGCGTGCGCGCGGGGTCGCCGTTCAGTTCGGCGTCGGCGATGCCGGGTTCTTGGAAGTAGAGGATATAGAAGAAGTTGTCCCCGAAGGTCTTTCGCCAGATCCGGGTCGGCGGCACCGACGAACGCGGCACCGGCCGCACGCTCATCGTGACCACACCCGCTACCCGATCCGGGTGCAGCAGTGCGAAGTTCGCGACAACGGGCGAACCCCAGTCGTGTCCGACGACCACCGCGCGCTCGGCGCCGACGTCGTCGAGCAGTCCGGCCAGGTCGCCGGTCAGTTCGACGATGGAGTAGTCCTCGACGCCCTCGGGTCGCGACGAGCCGCCGTATCCGCGCTGATCCGGGGCCAGCACGCGGTATCCGGCGGCCGCGAGCGCGGGGATCTGATGACGCCACGAGTAGGCCAGTTCGGGGAAACCGTGCGCCAAGACGACCACCGGCGCATCGCGATCACCGGACTCGATGACCCGCAGGGAAATACCGTTCGTCTCGACTGTGCGTTCGATGGGTGTTGTCACACGCCCAGTCAAGCACCGGCGGCTGCCCGGAGAGAACGTTGGCGGCGAATCCGAGGTGGCTGCCCACCGGAGCCCGGTGCCATCGTCATCGGGCGTTCGGAAGATTCTCGACGACGACCGGCTCGATCCCCTCCTCTGCCGGCAGCTCGAAGCCGAAAACCTGTCCGTAGAAACTCAATTCGGAATCCAAGGCCGTGCGGATGTTCTCGGCCCGCCGAAACCCGTGCTGCTCTCCTTCGAAGAGAAGATAGGCGACCGGAATCTGGCGCTCCCGCAACGCGTCGACGATCATCTGGGACTGATTGGGCGGCACCACGGCATCCTCGCTGCCCTGCAACACGATCAGCGGACTACGGAACTGCTCGACGTGATGGATGGGCGAGCGCTCTCGATAGAGGTCCCGCTCGGCCGGATACGCGCCGATCAGACCGTCCAGGTAACGGCTTTCGAACTTGTGCGTCTCGGCGGCGAGCGCCTCGAGATCGGCGACGCCGTAATGGTCGGCGCCCGCGGCGAAGGGGGTGTCGGCGCGGGCCAGCGCGGCCAGCGTGGTGTAACCACCGGCCGAACCACCGCGGATGGCGAGCCGGTTCGCATCGACACGGCCGTTGTCCGCGAGCCACCGGGCGGCGGCGATGCAGTCGGCCACATCCACCACACCCCAAGCGTCCTGCAACAACTCGCGGTAGGCGCGGCCGTAGCCGGTGGAGCCGCCGTAATTGACGTCGACGACCGCGATTCCGCGACTGGTCCAGTACTGCGTGCTCGGGGCGAGCACGGGCACCGCATGCCCCGTGGGACCGCCGTGAATCACCACGAGCAGCGGCGGCAATTCCGCACCCGCACCGCCGTATCGGCTGCTCGCGGGTGGGTAGAACAACGCGTGTGCGGTGCGTGGCGCGCCACGGCGATCCGTCGAAGGAAACGAGATCGGCTCGGGCACCGAGACATCGGCGGACTCGAGCCCGAGATCGCGGGGAGCGCGCAGGGTTTCGACTTCGAGCGTCGGAAACACGAGACGATAGATGCCGACCTCGGCGGTGGGTGCGCCAGCCACCACGATCACCGCGTTCTCGTCGGCGCGCGCTATCGAGCCGATCGCGGAAAAGGGCAACGCCAGATCGATCACCGACCCGTCCGGGCGACGCAGCGCGAGGCCGTCGTAGCCGTCGCGCCACCGGGCGAACACAATGCCGTGCTCGCCGAGCACCACATACCGCGACGAGCCCAATTGCCAGGCGGGTTCGCCGATTTCGGCCTCCACCTCGATGACGGTCTCGACATCACCGCCCGACGTCCAGCGGTACAGGTTCCACCAGCCGTTGCGGTCGGACAGAAACAGCAGCGAACCGTCGTCCTGCCAGCGCGGCTCCTGCACCGACTCACCCGGACCACCCGCGACGACGATCTCCGTACCGGTCGCGAGATCACGCACCCGCAGCACAGTGTCGTCCCACGGCATCGACGGGTGGTCCCAGGTGACGACGGCCAGCGCGGCGCCGTCCGGGCTGATCCTCGGTGCGACAACGAAATCCGGCCCGCTGACCAGCACCTCCGGCCGGGACAGCCCATCCGCCGACAGCCGCACGATCTCGTTGCGCACATCGATCGCACCGCGCCCGTCGACCGGATGGTGCTCTCGAACCGCCACGATGGACCCGTCCGGGCCGAACGCACCGTCTCCGTAGCGATCACCGCGTGCCGAAGCGGGCTCCGGCGTCAACGCGACCGCCACCCCACCCCGCTCGATCCGATACAGCCGCTGGTCGGCCCAGTTCACGAAATAGACAACACCGGCACGCACCCACCAAGCCCCGCCACCGTATTCATGCACCGCGGTACGCGCATCCATCCCCTCCGGCAACAGATCCGTGCACGCCCCCGCAGGATCGCGACGCACAATCTGCGTCCGCCCGCCAGCATCGGGACGCCCCTCCGACCAATACACATCACCCCCGTCCACCCGCACCGCACCAAGGCGCACCGCGGCGCTGACAACACTCGCGGAGGTGATGGAAGTCGGCCAGGACCCGAAGGGCATGTCGGTGATCGTCACCTCGGCCAGGTTAGTCGCCGCGGGGCGAGCTCCTTCAGACCTCTATCGACGTCTCGAGGAGCCTGGCGAGTTCGGTCATGTCGGAAACAGTGACATCGGCCGGGTAGCGGGCGTTGCCGAACGGCCGTTGACGACGGTCGATGAATGCCGTGCGCAAACCGGCGGCCTTCGCACCGATGCAGTCGAACGCATGGTTGGCGACGAAGAGGACCTCCTGGCGACCGAGGCCGACCAGAGCGGTGGCAGTCTGGTAGGTCACTTTGGCCGGTTTGAAGGAGTCCGCCTCGGCCACCGAAATAACCCGATCCCACAGGTGCTCGGTTTTCGAGAAAGGAACCCCTTCGGCCAGCAGATCCGGATCGCCATTGGACAGGATATACAGCTCGAGACCGTGTTCCTTGATGTCGGTGAGAGCCTGAACGACGTCGGGGAAGGGGTCGAGCCGAGTGATGTTGGAGAACAGTTCACGCACCTCGTCGTCCGTGGCGTCGATACCTGCTCGTTCGAGCGTGTACTTGACGGCCTCGAAGCCGATCTGCCGGTACGGCGTGTGGTCGCGGTCGAGCAGTCCGTCGATCATCGAATTCTCGAAATGGGTTCGCCGCCACCAGGTTACGAGCCGACTCGGCGGGTTCTCCGTATAGCCCTTGGACTCGAGAAACGGCGTCATCGCACGGACCAAGCTTCCCTGCATGTCCACGACAGTGCCGTAGAAGTCGAACATGACGGCTTTGATCGGCGCGAGATCCTGAATACTCAACGGAAAATCCTTCGACGTGTCGGATACTGTGCCTTCACGCTAGGAGCCACCGCCGCGAGAAATCATTGGCCGATACGTCACGATCGGCCGATATGGATCGTACGAAACTCCATAGGAGCGCGGGAGCAAGACTGCGAGCATGACTTCATGCCCCGAGATGCCCCTGTCGATGGTCTACGTGCCGCGATTCTTACCGATATCGACCAGAGTGCGCGGACCGGCGCCCCGCCGCTCGGCCATTTGGTCGGCCTGCATCGAATCCAGGACGCCACGGACCTTTTTATATTGGCTTTCGAGCCAACACGCCCCGCGATGCTCGGCGGTCCCGGCCTGCTCGAGGTCGCCATGCTGGCCGACCTCGCCTTGGGCGGAGTACTGCGCAACGAAGTAGGCCCGAGTTTGTCGATGCCCACCATCACGATGACAATTCAGCTCGCTCCCGCGACCGCGACCGAAGTCAGGACCGCAGCCGCGGAGGTGACCGCTGTCCTGGACCGAACAGGCATGTCCCGCTGCCGTTTACTGGCCGCAGACGGCGCGATCGTCGGCGATGCCGCCGGGGTTTTCGCGCTCCCCGCACGCCCATACGACGGGCCTGGTCGACCGATGCCGTGGGACAGCCCGCCAGGCGAGGAGGCGCTCGACACCGCGGCACCGGAGTTGGGCCGATCCAACACCGACGGTTGCCTCGACTCGATCGAGGCGCACGCGCTGACCGAACCTGAACCCGAACGCGCCTGGGGCACTGCGCACATAGCACAACAGGTCGCAGCGACCGCCGACTCGATCGCCATGACGCCTACCGGAGTGCTGGGCAACCGGCTCGGCCACGTCCAAGGCGGTGCGATGGTGACCGCCGCGGTGCGGGCAATCGAGCTCAGGACCGGCTTCACCGCCGACGAACTCGCCTCGGTTACCGCGGAATTCGTGGGCGCCACCACACTGGACGGCCTCGTTGTCGCTACTGTCGACGTGCTGAAGCAAAGCCCCCGATCCTTGTTCGCCAGAGTGGCGCTCACCCAAGAAGGGCAGCTTCGTTGCCACGTTTCAGCAGTCTTCCGGAAATGACCACCGTGCGCCGTCAACACACACAGGGGCGGGTATTGACGCAGTCCGATTCCGACACCATCGGCCGGGCATTGCGTTCCGCCGGGCTCGAGGTCCGCGATGACGCGGGGACCCGAGGCATGTACGCCTCCGATGCGTCGCTCTACCGCATTCCGCCGCTGGCGGTCGTTCGTCCTCGCACCGTCGAGGAAGTCGCCACCGCGCTGGCGGTAAGCCGGGAGCATGGCGTTCCCCTCACCTCGCGTGGTGCGGGAACATCCGTGGCGGGCAACGCCGTCGGCAGAGGAATCGTGCTCGACTTTTCGCGGTACCTCGATCGCGTGCTCGCCGTCGACCCGCAGGCGCGCACGGCGATCGTCGAGCCGGGGACGGTGCACGCGACGTTGCAAAGGGCCGTTACCCCGCACGGTATTCGTTTCGGGCCCGACCCCTCCACCCATACACGCTGCACCATCGGCGGAATGATCGGAAACAACGCGTGCGGGTCCCGCTCGCTCGCCTACGGCCGTACTTCCGACAATATCGCCGGATTGGAACTGCTCACCGCCGACGGTCAGCAGCTGGTCACCGGGTATGACGAGGCCGGTGCGCCGTTCGCCCACGGTGCCGATGAGGTCATTGCCGATGTCCGCCTGGCAATGACTCGTCATTTGGCAACGGCGCGTACCGAATTCGACCGATTCGGCAGGCAGGTCTCGGGGTACGCGGCCCAGCATCTGTTGCCGGAACGTTTCGACCTCACTCGGGCGCTCGTCGGTTCCGAAGGCACACTCGCCGTGATCACCCGCGCAACCGTGAGACTGGTTGCCGATGCGTCGGTGCGGGTGGTCGTGGTCCTCGGGTTTTCCGACATCGTCGCGGCCGGTGCGGCTGCCCCGAGCGTGGTCGCCCACGGGCCGACCGCCTGCGAAGGGCTGGATTCCCGTCTCATCGACGTACTTCGAGAGCGACGTGGTCCCGATGTAGTGCCCACGTTGCCACGCGGACGGGCTTGGCTGTTCGTGGAGTTCGCGGGCGCGCACCTCGGCGAAGTCGAGGCACGGGCCGAAGCATTGGCCGCCGCCGATATTGGCGAAACATCCGCCGTCGTCACCGATCCCGTAGCTCGAGCGGGTCTGTGGCGGGTCCGTGAGGACGGCGCCGGACTCGCCGGTCGAGCACCGTCGAGTCGCCCCGCGTGGCCGGGTTGGGAGGACTCGGCAGTTCCTCCTGCCCGGCTCGGCGAGTATTTGGCGCGTTTCGACGAGCTCGTCACCGACTACGGCATGACCTCGGCGCCCTATGGTCACTTCGGCGAGGGCTGCATACACGTGCGGCTCGATTTCCCGCTCGAACGAACCGACAGCACCCGAATCATGCGCGAATTCCTCACCGAAGCAGCGCGATTGGTCGGCGGGTTCGGCGGCTCGCTCTCGGGCGAGCACGGTGACGGCCGCGCCCGTTCCGAATTGTTGCCGCAGATGTATTCCACCGACGCGATTTCGATGTTCGGCGCCATCAAGGCCGCGTTCGATCCATCGAATCTGTTGAACCCGGGGGTTCTGGTCGATCCCGATCCGATCGACGTCGACGTGCGCCCGGCAACCCACTTTCCGCACAGGGACTTGGCGATCGCCTACCCGCATGACGGCGGGAGCATGGCTCGTGCGGTGCACCGATGTACGGGGGTGGGAAAATGTCGGGCGGACAATTCGCCCTCCGGCGGGGTGATGTGCCCGTCGTACCAGGCCACAAGCGAGGAGAAGGACTCGACCCGTGGCCGTGCACGGGTGTTGCAGGAAGTGGTGCGCGGCGAGTTGGCGTGGTCGCATCCTTCGGTGCACGACGCGATGGACCTCTGCCTTTCGTGCAAGGGGTGCTCCTCCGATTGCCCCTCGGGAATCGACATGGCCACCTACAAGTCCGAGGTGCTGCACCAGACCTATCGGCGACGTTTGCGGCCCCGCTCCCATTACAGCTTGGGCAAGCTCCCGATGTGGGCGCGATGGGCAGGATGGGTGCCGCGTGCGGCGAACGCGATGCTCACTGTGCCCGGCCTCGGACGAGTACTGCTGTGGTTGGCCGGTGTCGACCGGCGCCGTAGCGTTCCACGGTTCGCGCGGCGACCGTTCCGCCGGATGTTCGAGCCGACGACCTCCGAGCGCACCCCGGTCGTCCTGTTCGCCGACTCCTTCTCCGACGCGTTCGACCCGGAAGTCGCCGAGGCGACCGTTCGCGTACTGCGGGCAGCGGGGTACGAGCCACGGCTCCCCTCGGGTTCGGTGTGCTGCGCCATCACCTGGATCACGACCGGCCAACTCGACTCGGCCAAGAAGATTCTCGCTCGTACGGTGGACGTTCTCGCCGCCGACGCGATGGCAGGGCTCCCGATCGTCGGGATAGAACCATCGTGTACCGCGGCGCTGCGTGCCGACATGCCGGATCTGCTTCCCGGAAACGACCGAGGCGCCGTGGTGTCGGCTCAGGTCATGACCCTCGCCGAATTGCTTGCCGGGACGCCGGGATGGTCACTGCCCGACCTGACCGGAACCGAAATCATCGCCCAACCGCATTGTCATCATCACGCCGTTCTGGGCTGGCACGCCGATGCGGAGCTACTGGCGGCAAGCGGCGCGACGGTAAGGACGGTGGCCGGATGCTGCGGATTGGCCGGTAACTTCGGTGTCGAACGAGGCCATTACGACGTGTCGGTGGCGGTCGCCGAGCAGAACCTGCTCCCCGCTGTCGACGCCGCGCCCGAGGCCGTCGTACTCGCCGACGGTTTCTCGTGTCGCACCCAACTTGCCGACCTTCGTCACCGGAACGCGCTGCACTTGGCGCAGCTGCTCGACGCAACCACGGACGCGACGAGTCAGTCGTGAGCGCCGCGTCCGGCAATGGTCTCTCGGGTTTGCTTGGCTTCTCGGGCTTCTCGCACCAGCAGCGCCGCGGCGAGGCGTTGATCGGCGTCATCGAGATCGAGGCCGGACACTTCGGATATGCGCTGCATCCGGTGCCGCAACGTGTTGGGGTGCAGATAGAGCTGGGCCGATGCCGCTGAGAAAGAACCGAACGCATCCAGAAACGTCGCCAGGGTGCCGATGAAGTTGGTGTCCTGTTGCGCGTCGTGCTCGGCCAGAACCTGGATAGGGCTGTAGGGAAGGACGCCGTTCTCGTCGAGGCCGCGGCGCGCAGCAACCAGAACCAACTCGGCCCAGTTCGTTTCCGGTGTCGACACGGTGCCGAGCGCACCCGAGGCGCCGGCCGCCCGCAAGAGATCTTCGACGATCTTCCGTGCGGGCGGGAGCATGTCGGGCGCCGCGGCGACCGGCGCGACAGCCGCGTTCGCGGCTGCGCCCATGCTGGACAACTGGTGCAACGCGCGCTGCGCGCTGTTGACCAAACGATCGGGCGTCGCGCTGGGCGCGGGCACCAGCGCCCAGTAGGTGTCGTCGATTCGAGCAACGAGAGATGCCTGGTCGATACCGGCGAAGTGCAGCGAGAGAAAATGCACGAATCGCTCGGTAACCAGGTGATTCGGCAGATTCGCGAGACTATCGGTATCGCCGCGTAGATCGAATCCGACGGCGAACAATCCACCGGGTGGGAGCGCTGCGTCGAGCGCGGACGTCAGCTGAACGCCATCCCACAGCAGCGACCGCATCGTCCGTTCCCTTGACAGCTGCTCCGCGTCGTGCGCGTGGCGGTGGCGGAGCATGACCGGCACCGCCAGCCGTGCCGCGCGCCGCAACGCCGCCTCGGCATGTGACGCGAAGGGCTCGGCGCCTTCGGCCACCGAGATCTCGCCGACGACGTCGTTGCCGGCGTGCACCGCGATCCGTAGCCGGGTGTGCAGGTCTGAATACTCCTCGACGCGCACGACCCGCCCCGGTTCGGAGTAGGTCTGGTACGCGGTCCGGTCGGCGGTGAAGCGTCGCACCCACTGATCCGGCGTTCGTCGGCCCAGAATCGTCTCGCGCCGAACATGATCGAGCTCGTGGCCCTGGACAGAGTAGGCGACGACACGGTGCGCGCGGTCGTAGACCACCACCGAGCCGCCCACCATGACGGCTACCGCGTCGGCAAGCCCGTGCACCGATCCTGGACCAGTGTCACTGCCGGCCTCGTCGTGCGAGGCGAGCAGCATCGTGCGGATCAGCACGAACAGCTGGGTCCACGCGACATCCGATTCGAGGACCGCGATACCAGCGGGAGCGTGCACGCCGACCGCGGGTGCCACGACGACTGCTCGGCAGCCGACGCTGGCGGCCCGCTTCATCAGGTCGGCCTCGGCGCCGGCGTTCGTCGCCAGCACGATCTGATCGGGCCCGATCGTCGTCACGCCGTCGTCAAGCAGCACTTCGGTCAGCTCAGGATCGACCTCGCGTGACCCACGCTCGCGCAGTACACCTTCGCCGACTGCGCGCACGAGGTGCGAAAGCAACATCACCTACCTCCTCGGCCGGAACGCCGACCACGGAACAAGAGCCACTGCGACAGGGATATCTTGCCCGTCCCGCACCGCGCGGCGCCGCACATCGGTTGCCCGCCGACGAACGGGTCCTACGCCGACGTAATCAGTGCTCCTCGCCGACAGCGCGGATGACCGCGGGTGTCGCCGCCGCGACATCCACTGCCGCCTGCTCCGTCGCGGCTGAATGCGGTGCGCCGCTGATGACGTCGCGGTTTTTGGTCTCGGGAAGCAGTCGGATGCACACGAGGCTGAACAGCGCGGTGACCACGAGCATGCCGCCGACGGCGATTCCGCCCCACCGCGCGTCCAGCGCCGGAGCGAGCAGCGGGACGACGCCGCCACCGATCACGCCGCCCAGGGCGAACGCCAGTCCGGCGCCGGTGTAGCGGGAACGCGTCTCGAACAGTTCCGGCAAGAACGCGCCGACAGGTGCGAAGTTGATGCCGAAGACGATGAGGACCGCTGTCAACCCGAGGAAGAATACGAAAGCGCCACCCAGGTCGAGGAATGGGAACAGTGCGAAAGCAACGACTACACCGCTCACGCAGGCAACGGTAATGGTGTTGCGCCGACCGAACCGGTCGGAGAGACGGCCTGCGACGATCACGGTGCACGCCAGGATGAGCGAGGCGATCACACCCGCGACCAGAACCGTATTCATACTCAACCCCATACCGCTCTCGCTGGTGGCGTAGCTGGTGAGGTACGCGGTGCCGATGTAGAAGAAGCTGTACTGCATCGTGATTCCGCCGGCGGCGAGCAGAACCTCGCGGGACTGGTGGCGGATCACCTGGAGAAATGGCGCCGTGCGTTTTTCGCCGTCCTCGGCCGCCACGGCTTGCGCGTGTGTGAAAGCAGGCGTTTCCGCGACGGTGAGCCGCACCCACAGGCCGAGCACGATCAACGCCAGGCTGGCGACGAACGGAATGCGCCATCCCCAATCGAGGAACGTGTCGTTACCGGCGAAGACGGTGCTCACGATCAAGAAGGCTCCGGCGGAGAACAGATATCCCAACGGCGCACCCAATTGCGGGTAAACCGCATAGCGCCCCCGTTTACCTATCGGGGAATGTTCGGCAGTGAGTAGTGTGGCGCCGGCCCATTCGCCGCCGACCGCGAATCCCTGTGCCGCACGCAGAATCACCAGGATGATCGGTGCGGCGACACCGATCGAATCCGATCCGGGCAACAGGCCGATCAGCACCGTCCCGATTCCCATGATGAGCAGCGTCATCACCAGGGAGCGTTTTCTTCCTATCCGGTCGCCGAAGTGCCCGAAGACAATCGAGCCGAGCGGTCGGGCGACGAAGGCGATCGACAGGGTGGCGAAGGACGCGACCGTTCCGCCCACCGGCCCCAACGCGGGGAAGAACACCTCGGGGAAGACCAGTGCGGCGGCCGTGGCGTAGATGAAGAAGTCGTAGTACTCGATGGTCGTGCCGAGAGAACTCGCGATCGCGACTTTGCGCATCGACATCGGCGCGGTCGGCAGGCTAGCGGTGGTGGTGTTGGCTGCGTGAATGTTCATGGATGGCTTTGTCTTTCGTGCGGCAGGTGGAATCGTGGCGCCGGTCGACCAGGCACCATGAAGAGGAAACGCTCGTCGGTGACGTGCGCGTCGCGCGGTGACGAATCAGGCGACGGTCAAGGGATGAGCACGACACGTCCCGCGACTTCACCGTCGGCGAGACGGTGGTAGACGGTTTGCACATCGGTCAGTGGGCGGTATCCGGAGATGATCGCGTCCAGATCCAACTGGCCCCGTGCGGCCATGCGGAGAACGACCGGCATGTCCGTCCGGGGTCTGCCACCGTAGGAGCCGACGATCTTGATCTGGTGGCGCAGCAGATAGCCCAGTGGGATCGAGGCGGCGGCATCGCCGATGCCGACGCCGACAAGCACGGTCACCCCACCGTCGGCGGTCATCATGAACGCCTGCTCGAACGTTCGGGGCTGCCCGAGAGCTTCGAACGCCGCGTCGACCCCTCGACCGTTCGTCAGCCGCCGCACTGTTGCGGCACAGTCGGTTTCGGTCGAGTCGACGGTGTCTGTCGCGCCGAGTCTGCGTGCCATGTCGAGTTTGTCGGCACGCACGTCCACCGCGATGATCTGGCTCGCCCCGAATGCGCGCGCCATCTGTACCAGGCTGAGACCGACTCCGCCGACGGCGACAACGGCGACGGTCTGGCCCGCGAGCAGACGCGCTCCGTACCTCGCTGCACCGTAGGCGGTCAGCACAGAGCAACCCACAATGCTCGCGGCGCGCAGATCGAGCTCGTCCGGAACCGGGAAGACCGCGTGACAGGGAACCACGGAGTATTCCGCGAGCCCCGCCGCGGAAAACATGGCGAGTTCCTGCCCGCTGTCTCGGGCGAGACGTGACGTGTCGTCGTAGAGGTGCCCCCGGCCTCGGTTCATGGCGAAGAATTTCTCGCACAGATTGTCCTCGCCGCGACCACAGGAATCGCAACGGCCACAGGGCATGACGAAACTCGCGACAACCCGTGCGCCTACCTCGGTCGTCTCGACTCCTTCGCCCAGCTCTACTACTCGACCGGCGACCTCATGGCCGAGAACGCACGGATAGGGGAACGCGTACTTCCCCTCGAGGACGTGCAGGTCGGTGTGGCACGCTCCGCAGCCCTCGACTTTCAGAAGTACCTCGCCCCTCCCCGGGCGGGGTCGTGCGATGGTCTCGATCGAGATCTTCCGGTTCGGCCCTGCCACAACGGCGGCGCGCATCGAGCTCATGAGTTCCTCTCATCCCAACTGGAACGGGTCGCGGCTGATACCGGACAGCTCGGTCCACACCGCCTTGGTCTCGGTGTAGGACGCCAACGCCTCGTGCCCGTTCTCCCGGCCGATTCCGCTGCTCTTGAACCCGCCGAGCGGTACGGCAGGTGACACGGTGCGATAGGCGTTGATCCACACGGTCCCGGCGTCGAGCGCCGCGGCGACACGGTGGGCTCGACCGCCGTCGGTTGTCCACACCGCGGCGGCCAGTCCGTAAGCGTTGTCGTTGGCCATGTCCACGACTTCGTCCTCGGTGGCGAAAGAAATGATCGAAGCGACAGGCCCGAAAATCTCTTCTTGCGCGATGCGGTGATGGTTAGCGACGTCGCCGAACACGGTCGGCTCGACGAAAAGACCGTCGAGGAGATCCGCGCGATCGGGGCGTCGCCCACCGACGAGTAGCCGCGCACCTTCCGCACGCCCGGTCTGCACATAGCCGAGGACTTTTTCGAGCTGGCCGGTGAACGCGAGGGGGCCGAGTTCGGTTTGGGCAGCCAATGGGTCGCCGATCACGAGGGAGCGTGCGCGCTCGACCAAGGCATCGGTGACGTCCCCGACCAGGTCTTGCTGAACAAACAGTCGCGAGCCCGCCATGCAGGTCTGGCCGCCTGCGGCGAAGATACCGCTGACCGCACCATTGATCGCGCCCTCGAGGTCGGCGTCGTCGAAGATGATGTTCGGCGATTTACCACCGAGCTCGAGCGTGACCCGCGCCAGCCGGTCCGCCGCGACACGCATGATCTGCTGCCCGGTGCGGGTGGAGCCCGTGAACGCGATCTTGTTCACCCCGGGGTGCGCTGTCAGCGCTCGGCCGGTGTCGGCGGCGCCGGTGATCACGTTGAGGACGCCCGGTGGCAGACCCGCCTGCTCGGCCAACCGTGCGAACAGGACCGTAGAGGCCGAGGCGTGTTCCGACGGTTTAGCGATGAATGTGCATCCCGCCGCCAATGCTGGAGCCAGCTTCCAGGTCAGTAGGAGTAGCGGGGAATTCCAGGCGGTGATGGCTGCGACCACACCAACCGGATCATTGCGGGTGTAGACGACGAAATTGGACTTCTCCGGAAGAATGGAGGACCCACGACTGGTCTCCGCCAAACCGGCGAAGTACGTGTAATAGTCGGGCAATGCCGCGACCTGACCGCGCATCTCGCGCAACAATTTTCCGTTGTCGATGCTCTCGGCCACCGCGAGTTCTTCGATGTTCTGCTCGATCAGTCGCGCCAATTCACGCATAATCACCGCGCGTTCCGCACCGGTTGTCTTGCGCCACTGTGTGAATGCGCGCCGAGCCGAGGCAACCGCACTGTCGACGTCGGACCGATCCGCGTCGGGGAAACTCACCCACGGGGTGCCGTTATACGGGTCGCTGCTGGTAAGCCGTCGCCCCGAGGCCGAATCGACCCAATGCCCGCCGATCAGCATCTGAAGTCTCATGACATCGACGTGCGAATGCGTCGCCAGTACGGGCGCGGGTTCAGACAATTCGAGCTTCCTCCTCATCGAGGCTCCCGCACGCTAGTTGCTAGCGAGGCGAACTCCCTCGTGGATATTGAATTGCGTTGGCCGACATGAATTGCGGCACCAGGAGTACTACGGAACCTATCGGGTGTGGTGTCGATCACGCTTTGGAGGAACGCACTACGTCTCGGGGTCGGGGCGGTGCGATCGCACCGCGCGACGGATCGCGTCACGAACGGTGCGGCTCCTGCCCCAGGTCGGCGCGGCGCCCGCGGCGCCGATTGGCCGAAAGTCCAATGCCGAGGGCCAGGTCTCGTACGTCTGGCCGACGCAGCGTCGCCGCCGCGCGCTCTAATCTCGGCCGAACAGGCATTCACCCTGCATGGCAAAGGAGCCCTGGATTGGTCTCGACGCAACCCACCGCACCACGTCCTCGGCCGCTGGCCGGATTCCGGGTAATCGAAGTGGGCCACGCCGTATGCGCACCGCTGTGCGCCAGACATCTCGCCGATCTGGGCGCTGATGTCATCAAGGTCGAAGCACCCGGCGGCGATCTCGCCCGAGGATACGACGAGGTCGTCGGCGGCGACTCCGCCTATTTCGCCTGGGCCAACTACGGAAAACGCAGCGTCGTGCTCGACCTTCGCTCCGAATCCGGTCGAACAGACTTCGAGAAACTTATCGGTCGCGCCGACGTCCTGATTCACAATCTCGGCCCCGGCGCGATGAAACGTCTCGGGTTCGACCACGCACGCTTGAGTCGAATCAATCCCACGCTCATCGATTGCGCCATATCCGGTTACGGCAAATCAGGTCCGATGGCTGAGCGCAAGGCCTTCGACCTACTCGTCCAAGGTGAAGCCGGTTTGATGTCGGTGACCGGCACACACGACGAACCGGCGAAGGTCGGAATCTCCATCGTCGATATGTGTACCGCCATGTACGCCTTGGCCGCCGTTCAAGCCGCACTCATCGAACGGACCACCACCGCGGCGGGTCGGCGCATCGATATAGCGATGTTCGACTGCCTCGCGGAATGGATGATGGCTCCCGCGTTCCACCAGATACACACGGGCACGCCACCACGCAGAGAGGGCGCAAGGCACAACATGATGGTGCCCTACGGCCTGTACAAGACCGGACCGTCCACTTCGGTCAACTTCGCCGTCCAGACCACCCCGCACTGGCGCGCGCTCTGCACGGATGTCCTCCGAGCGCCCCACCTCACCGACCACCCCGACTACGCGAACAACGCGGACCGCGTGCGCAATCGGACCGTCCTCGAACCGGAGATCGAGCGCCTGTTGTCGGCGATCGGGCATGAGCAATCACTCGCACGTCTACTCGCGGCGAGAATCCCGGTTGGCGAGGTCAACGACCTCGCCGGGCTCGTCGATCACGCCCAACTACGCGCCCGCGACCGGTGGATGACCATCCGCACCCACGGCGGCACCGCCCCGACGGTGCGGCCACCGTTCGATCTCACCGACCCGGACGAGTCGGATCCCCCCTCTGTGCCCGCGTTGGGTGAACACACCACAAGCGTTCTCGCCGAACTGGATTGAAGTGCCGCCACCGTCACGATCACCGCGCGCCGAAGCGGGCTCCGGCGTCGACGCGACCGCCACCCCGCTCGATCCGATACAGCCGCTCCCGCGCCGTCGAAGCTCCGATCGCTGAGACCATCACGCGCACAACATGTATCGAACACGAACGAGGGGAGGGATCGACCGTCGCCCCACGGAACTCGCGGGCGGGCACACCTACCGGCGTCGTCGAGGACGTAGCGAAATAGGCATCTTCCGGCTGATGGTCCCTGCGCGTGGGGTGATCAACGAACAGCCCTACCACCATCGACGCTGAGAGCGACTCCCGTGATGAATCCCGCCTCCGCGCTACAGAGAAACGCCGCGGCCGCCGCCTGATCCTCGACAGTGGAAATCCGATTCAGCGGATGCAACGCAAGCCGATCGGCGACGGAACTCCCCAACACCCGTTGAGCCATAGGGGTATCCACCGTCCCCGGGCACATCGAGTTGACTCGTATGCCGTCAGCCGCCAACTCGACCGCCAGTGCGCGCGACATCGCCACGATCCCACCTTTGGTCGCGGCGTACGCGGCGTGATCGAGGCTGCCGCGCAGCGCGTCGATCGAACTGAGGTTCAGAATCGCGGGTTCTGTGCCTGCCTGTAGCAACGGAAGCATCGTGCGACAGCCGAGGAAGCCGCCGGTCAGGTTGACCGCGACCATCCTGTCCCACATGTCCAGGGATGTCTGCGCCAACGGAGCCGCCTCCAGAATGCCAGCGTTGTTCACCAGCACATCCAACTTGCCTGCCCGACCCCGGATCTCCTCGGCGACAGCAACCCAATCCGCTGACGACCGAACATCCACCTTGGTCGACCAAGCTCCCTCCGGCGCAACGAGATCACAGCGAAGGACAGACCACCCATCCCGTTCGAATCGGTCGGCGATGGCTTTTCCGATACCGCTCGCGGCACCGGTGACCAACGCTGTCCTGGGCATCGAATCCGACATCTCGGTATCCCCGCTCATGCCGAGGCAGCCATCGTGAGCGCGACGTCGACGATCATGTCTTCCTGACCACCCACGAGCCCACGCTTGCCGATCTCGACGAGTAGTTGACGCATGTCGACGTCATGGTCTCTCGACGCCTGCTCCGCGTGCCGCAGGAAACTGGAATACACGCCCGCGTAGCCGATCGTCAACGTCTCGCGGTCGACCCGAATCGGCCGATCCTGGATCGGTCGGACGAGGTCGTCGGCCGCGTCCTCGAGCGCGAACAGGTCGCAGCCGTGCTCCCAACCCAACAGGTCGGCGACTGCGACGAACGCCTCCAACGGACAATTGCCCGCACCGGCACCGTGCCCGGCCAGCGAGGCGTCGACGCGATAACAGCCTTCCTCCACCGCCGTCACCGAATTGGCCACCGACAGCGAGAGATTCTCGTGCGCGTGGATACCGATCTCGGTCTCTGGCCGCAACACCCGACGGTAGGCACGCACTCGATCGCGAACACCGTCCATGGTCAGCCGCCCCGCCGAATCCGTCACGTAAACACAGTGCGCGCCAGCGCTTTCCATGATCTTCGCCGACTCGGCGAGCTCTTGCGGCGGTAGGAAGTGCGAAAGCATGAGAAACCCGGAAACGTCCATACCGAGCTCGCGAGCGCGCTCGATGTGCTGGGTTGCCACATCCGTCTCCGTGCACACGGTGGCGACCCGCACCGACCGCACGCCGAGTTCGTACGCGCGTTCCAGGTCCGCGATGGTGCCGATGCCGGGCAGCAGCAACGTCGTCAGGCGAGCGTTGTGCACGACGCCGGCGACCGCGGCGATCCACTCGTCGTCGGTGTGGCTGGCCGGGCCGTAGCTCATGGTCGACGCCGCCAGCCCGTCGCCATGGGCGATCTCGATCGCGTCGACGCCTGCCGAGTCGAGCGCGGCAGCGATCGAGACGAGAGCATCCATGCCGATGCGGTGACGAATCGCGTGCATCCCGTCGCGCAGTGTCACATCCTGGACGAATACCTTGGTGGGCATCAGGCAACCTCACTTTTCTCGGCGTCGATGGACAGCCGATTCGCGACCTCGAGGGCCGCTGACGTCATGATGTCGAGGTTTCCGGCGTAGGCCGGCAAGTAATGCGCGGCACCCTCGACCTCGAGAAAGACCGAAACCTTCCACCGCGCACGCGGCTGCGCATCGATCAGTGTCCGCAACGGCTCGGTGGGATCGATCGGCGTGAACTGGACCGCCTGCTTGAGGCGATAGCCTGGCACATACCGCGCCACATCGTCGACCATCCGATGGATCGAGGCGATGATCTCGTCTCGCTTGAATTCTTCGACAATGGCAATCACCGTGTCCCGCATCAACATCGGCGGTTCGGCGGGATTCAGAATGATGACAGCCTTGCCTCGTCGAGCGCCGCCGACCACCTCGATAGCCCTCGACGTGGTCTCGGTGAACTCATCGACGTTGGCGCGTGTCCCCGGCCCGGCCGAGCGCGAGGCGATCGACGCGACGATCTCCGCGTACGGCACCGGCGTGACCCGTGAGATGGCGTGGACGATCGGGATGGTCGCCTGCCCGCCGCAGGTCACCAAGTTGAGGTTCGTCGCGGACAGATGCTGATCGAGGTTGACCACCGGTATGACGTAGGGTCCGATCGCCGCCGGAGTCAGATCGAGCAGCCGTTTGCCGTAGGGCTCGAGCGCCGCGGCGTTGGCGAGGTGTGCCTTCGCCGACGTCGCGTCGAGGACGATCTCGATGGCGTCGAAGCCGTCCATGGCGATGAGACCCTCGACACCCTTGTCGGTCGTCGTGATACCGAGCCCGCGAGCGCGAGCCAGTCCGTCGGACTCCGGATCGATACCCACCATCACCACCGGTTCCAGACGCGGGTATCCGCGCAGACATTTGATCAGCAGGTCAGTTCCGATATTCCCCGAGCCGATGACGGCGATCTTCGTAGTTTCCATGCGCGATGCTCCTTGCCTGTCGGCAGCGTGGCTCACCCACGGCCCATAAAGGGCATGCCGGTGGCCATGATGGTGAGAAAGGGAACGCTGACCGAGGTCGGTAGCGTGACGATGTGCGCGATCGTCGAAGCCACATGCGCTACGTCGATCGTCGGTTCGGCGCGGCGGGTGCCGTCTGGCTGGAGTGCGCCGACCTCGTGCACCGCGGTCATCGACGTGGAGGCGTTGCCGACGTCGATCTGACCGACCGCGATGTCCAGGTCACGTCCGTCGAGTGCGAGCGACCGGGTCAACCCGGTTATCGCGTGCTTGCTTGCCGTATACGCGGCGGCGTGTGGTCGCGGGGTCTGTGCGGAGACCGAGCCTATATTGACGATTCGACCCCCGCGCGGGGATTGGGCGGCCATCGACCGCATGGCGGTACGCGCGCACAGGAACGTGCCCGTGACGTTGACCGTCATGGTCTGCGACCAGTCGGCCAGCGTGGTGTGCGTCACCGGCTGCTGCACCCCGAATACACCTGCGGAATTGATCAGGGTGTCGATACGCCCGAGCTGGTCGACAAGTCCGCCGAAGAACAACTCGACCGCCGCCTCGTCGGTCACGTCCAGGACAGCGATCGCACCCGAACCTGCCAACCCCACGCTTTCTTCCAGTGCGGCGCGAGTACGGCCGCAGAACACGACATGGTGTCCGATCCGGGCAAGTGCGATGCCGGTGGCCCGCCCGATACCGCTTCCCCCGCCGGTGACCACCGTGACCGGCGAGCGCGCGCCGGATGCTTCAGTGGCTGGCACGGGGCACGCCCGATCCGCGCTTGCCGCGCAGGAAATCCAGGTCGGCCCCGGTGTCGGCCTGCATGACGTGCTCGACATACAGCTGCGTGTAACCGCCACCCCCTGCCGGTTCGGCTCCGCCGCCCGGCCGAATCTCGTTGCGGCGTCGTGTCATTTCCTCCTCCTCGACCTCGAGGTGCAGCCGCCGCCGCGGTACGTCGAGCTCGATGACGTCACCGCTGCGCACAAAGGCGAGCGGTCCACCGACGGCGGACTCCGGCGCGACGTGCAGCACGACAGCACCGAAGGCCGTCCCGCTCATTCGTGCGTCGGATATGCGGACCATGTCGGTGACACCCGCTGCCAGCAACTTCGCCGGGATCGGCAGATTTCCCATCTCCGGCATACCCGGGTACCCGCACGGCCCGGCACCTTTGAGCACCAGGACCGAGTCCACGTCCACCTCGAGATCGGGGTCGTCGATACGCGCCCGCAAATCATCGATGTCCTCGAAAACCACGGCGCGGCCACGGTGTACGAGCAACTCGGGCGTGGCCGCGGACGGCTTGATGATCGCCCCGCTGGGCGCGAGGTTGCCGTGCAGCACCGCTATTCCGGCGTCCTCCTGCAAGGCGTCTCCCCGCGTACGGATCACAGGAGAACCCCAGCCGGTCAGACCGTCGACATTCTCCCCGAGGGTGCGTCCGGTGACGGTGATCGCGTCCAGGTGCAGTAGCGAGCCGAGCTCGTTGATGACGACCGGTAGACCCCCGGCATCGAAGAAGTCTTCCATCAGGTGCTTGCCCGACGGCACGAGATCCACCAGCAGGGGCACACCCGCCGCGACCGCATCGAAATCGTCCAAACACAGGTCGACCTCGGCGCGACCGGCCAGCGCGAGCAGATGAATCACCGCGTTCGTCGATCCACCGATCGCGGCATTGACCCGGATCGCGTTCTCCAGCGCCGCACGGGTGAGCACCTTCGACATCACCATGCCCTCGCGCACCAGCTCGACCGCTCGCGCGCCGGTGTCCTGCGCAATCACGCGGCGGCGAGCGTCCACCGCTGGGATGGCAGCGTTGCCGGTCAAACCGAGCCCGAGCGCCTCGACTATCGCGGCCATCGTGGAGGCGGTGCCCATCGTGTTGCAATGACCGTTGGACCGCCACATGCATGCCTCGGCCGCGACGAATTCGTCGGTGCTCATCTCCCCAGCGCGCACCTGGTCGTACATCGCGTAAGTCCCGGTGCCCGAAGGTAATTGGACGCCGTTTCGGCGGCCGGTCGAGGTCGGACCGCCGGAAAGCACGATGGTCGGCAGATCGACACTGGCCGCACCCATCAGCAGGGCGGGCGTAGTTTTGTCACAGCCGCACATCAGGACAACGCCGTCGAGCGGATTTGCCCGGACGGTCTCTTCCAGGTCCATGCTCACGAGATTGCGGTACAGCATCGTGGACGGACGCATCAGCGTCTCACCGAGAGATGTCACCGGGAACTCCAGCGGGAACCCACCCGCCTCATAGACTCCGCGCGCCACGTACTCGGCGAGATCGCGGAAATGCGCATTGCACGGCGCCAGTTGCGACCAGGTGTTGCAGATACCGATCACCGGACGGCCATCGAACATGCGGTCGGGTACACCCATCGCTTTGATACCGGAGCGGTGGAAGAAGCCGACCTTGTCTCTCCCGCCGAACCACGCCTGGGAACGGGTTGTGTGGGTGGTCTCGGCGGTGTTCTCACTCATCGTGGCGGCCCATGATCACGGCTTGGCTGACGGTGTGCGCGGCGTCGACAACGGCCTTTGTCAGTTGTTCCCGCGAGCGACTGAATCTGCTGCGGATAGTGGTGATCGAGATCGCGGCGATCGCGTGCCCGGACGCGTCGAGAATGGGCGCCGCGACGCAGCACACCTCTTCGACGAGTTCACCGTCGTCGAGCGCGTAACCGGCTTCGCGAGCGCGGCTGATCCGGTCACGAAGCTCGGCGGCGCTGGTTGCGGTGAATCGGGTGTAGGGAACAGGTCGAAACTCGCGCAGATAGCGGTCGAGCTGGTCGGCAGGAAGGAACGCGAGTACCGCTTTACCCATGGCTGTGGTGTAGGCGGGGTGTTCGGAACCCGGCACCGGTTCGATTCGGAACATCTGGCGCGAGGGGATGCTGTCGGCGTAGACGATGGCGCCCTGGTAGAGAGTGCCCAGGTTCACCGTCTCGTGGAATTGATCGGCCAACTCGAGCAGGCTGGGGCGCGCGAGGTCGATCAGGCCGGTGCGGTCCCTGATCGAGTTCGCGACGGCGACGAGCTTCATCGTCAGCCGGTATTTGCGGTTCTCTGCCACGTGCTCGACGTAACCGCCGGTCATGAGCGTGCTCACCAGCCGGTCCACGGCGGGCTTGGACAGACCGAGCTCGCGAGCCAGCTCGGAGATACCGCACGACTCGACCCGCCCCAATGCCTCGATCAGGCGCATCGCGTTGGCGACAGAGGCGACCTCGCGGTCACGGCGCGCCGCGGTGGAACCGGGCGCTGCCCCCTCGTCGGCGTCCGTCTCACCCATCATGCACACCCTTCTCGGCATTATCCATCGTGTACGTCCATTTCATCGATAAGCGAATCAATGCTTCGCAATGAGAAGATACCCACTCGCCGTGAAGTACGTCAACAGAAACTCATATACCTGAAATAAACCAGCACGTCCCTGTTGACGCTGATAGGACGATCGCCTTAACGTAATCCCACTCGGGAGCTATGATTCGAATGACGGTACATCGTGTTGCCTACCGAAGTTTGCCGACCGAGGGTAGTGATACCCAGATAGGAACCACACCAGTGAGCTATGAGATCGCCACCCTGCGCGGAGACGGCATCGGACCGGAGATCATCGACCAGTCGGTCAAGGCGCTCGACGCCGCCCTCAGGATCTTTCCGAACGTGCAGATGAACTTCACCTACCTCGACGGCGGCGCCGACTACTACGCCAGAACCGGACAGGTGGCACCCGACAACACGTGGAAGGAGATGGCAGCGGCCGACGCGATCCTGTTCGGCTCGATGGGGCACCCGGAGATCCGCATGCCCGACGGCACAGAGGTTCAGGGACACTTCATCGTCAAGGCCCGCAAGACCCTCGACCTGTACGCCGGGATCCGGCCGATCAAGTCCTATCCAGGCGCCCGAGGGGTCGATCCGAACGCCGAGGTCGATCTGGTGCTCGTGCGCGAAAGCACCGAAGGGCTGTTCGCGTCTTTCGGTGGCGGCGCGCAAATCGGCGACGACGTCTTTGCCGACATGATGATCGTGACCCGCAAGGGCACCGACCGGGTGAGCCGCTACGCGCTCGAACTCGCACGCACCCGCAGGGGCCGGCCGAGCGACGGGACCCAACTCGTCACCTGTGTCGACAAGGCAAACATCTTCCGTTCGCTCGCGTTCTTCCGGCAGGTATTCGACGAGGTCGCGACCGAATACCCCGACATTTCTACCGACCACGCGCTGGTCGACTCGTTCTCGATGCTGATGATGCAACACCCCGAGCGATATGACGTCCTCGTGACGGAGAACATGTTCGGTGACATCCTGTCCGACCTTGCCGCCGCACTGGTCGGCGGTTTGGGCCTGGCACCGTCGGGCGACATCGGCGAAGACCACGCGATGTTCCAACCGGCGCACGGATCGGCACCCGACATCGCCGGGCAGGACCGCGCCAACCCGGTGGCCACGATCGTGTCGGCGCGGATGATGCTGGAATGGCTCGCCGCCCGCCACGACGACGACAACCTGCGCAAGGCAGCAGATCTCATCGAGCGCTCGGTCATCGCGACGATGGCCGAGGGTCAACGCACCGTCGACCTCGACGGTGACCTGACCTGTTCGCAGTTCGGTGATGCGGTGGCTGCGACGATCACTCGCCTCGGCGCCGAGCTGTAATACGCGCCGTCGACACCTCGACGGCGCCGAGATGTGCGGCCTCGCCCAGCGCCACGGCACCCGGAGCCCTTGGCTAAGTAGAACGTCGATCCCCTGGCGATGGCACGAATTCGAGGGCGAAATGGCCGTGGTAGCCCAACTCGTTCAGCACGGCCAGGTACCGATCGATGTCGAGTCGACCGGTACCTGGCTCGTGGCGACCGGGAAAGTCGGCTACCTGCACGTGCACGATGCGCTTGATGTGCCGGCGCAGCACCGCCTCGATGTCGGCGCCGTTCGCCGCCAAGTGGTAGAGATCAGCCAGGATGCCCACCGTGCCCGCGCGCCCCAGAGCGCTGTCTACGCGCACGGCAATGTCTTCGGCGGCCTCGGCTGTCGTGATCGGATAATCGGCGACCCCACTGAGGGGTTCGAGCATCGGAACGGCCCCCACCGTCCGCAGACGATCACTGGCGACCGCCAGGTTGGCGATCGCGGTCTCCTGGTGCGCGGACAAGCGTCGGCCGACCGGCACGCGACCGTAGGGAACGCAGCATCGGAGCACACCCAAACGCGCCACAATGCCCGCCAACACGTCGAGGTGTTCACGGAACTCCGCGATGCGGGCCGGGTCCGAGACGATGCCGCGCTCACCAGCTACCGCATCGCCGAGGGTGAAGTTCATCGCGATAACCTGCGGACCCGCCGCGCCGACGGCCTCGACGAATCGCGTCACCTCCGCGTCGTCGGGCACCGATCGCTCGAACGGCCACCAGAACTCGACCATGTCGTACCCCGCCGCTGCGGCGCGGGCCGCCTGTTCCAGTACGGGAACATCACCGAACAGCATCGAGCAGTTGGCGGCGAAGCGTCGGGCCGAAAACATAGGGACTCCTTGGTCATTCCCGGACCGCACCACAAAATCCGGAATGCGATACATATATTCACTATACGAATGATAGTGCGCAGTCGTACCCGTGAGCGCCATGATTAGATCGAAAATATGGCGTCGAGCTGCCTCGACATGAACTCCATCTTGACGTGTTACCCCCGTCACTCTAATGTCTAATCCAGTTTACGGAGTGCTCTTCGTATAGCGAATCTTCAGATGCAGACTTGCGGTTTATGCTCGGCCCGGGAGGCACAACATGCAGTACATACGACGCGGATGTCTGGGGGTGGCCGCCATCGCTGCGTTACTGGCCGTCATCGGGGCCGTCGCCGACGCCCCCGAGGTCTGGCAGTCAGCGGTACTGGTGGCGGGCTTCGCAGCCGCAATCGGAATCGGCGCCGTCAAGGCGCTCGCGAGCTACCAGTACACCGCCTGGATCATCGCGTGCGTAATCGCCGCACTCTTGTTCCCCGGTGCGTTCGACAGCTGGGGCGGGGTCGAACTCAGTGGCGGACGCCTGATCACCACGATCGTCCAACTCGTCATGTTCGGCATGGCGACCCAGATGCGGCTGCGGGATTTCCAGGGCGTCGTCCGGCATCCACGTGGCGTCCTGGTGGGACTCATCGGCCACTACTCGGTGATGCCGATCGCCGCCGTCATCCTCGTCCACTTCGCCGGCCTGCCGACCGAGATCGGCCTCGGAGTAATCCTTTATGGTTGCGTCTCCAGCGGATTGGCGTCCAACGTCATGAGCTTGCTCGCCAAGGCGAATCTGGCCCTGGCCGTGACGATCACCGCGTTGTCGACGATCGCATCGCCCCTGATGACGCCGCTGCTGATGAAGCTTCTCGCGGGACGCATCGTCGATGTGAGCTTCGTCGGCATGATGTTCGACGTCATCCGCATCACCCTCGTGCCCGTGTCCGCGGCGCTGCTGGTCGACTACTTGCGCACCGCCGCTCCCGCCGCACGGCGGAAAGTCGATATCGCTGTCGGCTGCTCCGTGGCATGGCTGGCCGCGGTGTTCGTATTCGGCTGGCAGCTGGCCACCGAGCACCTGTCCACTACCGGAGTCAACCTGATCGAATCGATCTCTTACGTCGCCGGAGCAGTGATTCTCGCCCGTTGTTATCAAGCCCTCGTCAGCGGCCCGTTACCCGTCCTGGAGACGTTGATGCCCTACGCGTCGATGTTCGGGATCATGTACTACAACACCATCACCACCGCGGCGGGCCGGGACGCGCTGCTCGAAGTAGGTGTCACGTTGCTGATCGTCGGCCTGATCCACAACCTGACCGGGTACACGTTCGGGTACTGGGGCGCGCGGGCAGCCGGACTGGACCAACCTTCCGCACGGTCGACAGCCTTCGAGGTGGGCTTGCAAAACGGCGGAATGGCCACCGGCGCAGCCGCGGCGATGGGGATGGTCGGCACGGCCGGCCTCGCCGCGGCTGTATTCAGCCCGCTGGGAAACATCACCGGATCGCTCCTCGCCAACTACTGGTCCCGGCGCCTGCCGAAAACAGCCGATCCCGTCGACCCACCGAGCACCGCACCATTGCAGTCCGCGACAGTTACCGAAGAGGATACGAACCGTGCCTAGCCAGACAGCCGACACGACTTACGACGTACTGGCCCTCCGCTACGGCGTGTGGCACTCCACCAAGCGGGAGATCTATCACTCGTTCCACGTCTACGGCGAAGCGGACGCGCCCGTTCAGATCGACTATTACCTCTGGGTGGTCCGAAACGGGCAGCGCACGATCGTCGTGGACACGGGATTCCGTCCAGAAGTGGCCACGCGCCGTGGGCGCACACTCGTCACCCCGGTCCCGGAGGCATTGCGCCTCGCCGGTGTCGACCCGCTGACCGTTTCCCACGTCGTGCTCACGCACTTCCACTACGACCACATCGGCAATGTGGGCCTCTTCCCTCAGGCACAACTGATTGCCGGGGCTACCGAGTACGCCTTCTGGACCGGCCCCGTCGCCGATCAACCGCTCTTCGCCAGCGCCGTCGAGCGCGAGGAGGTCGACCTCGTGCGCAAGGCACACGCCGAAGGCAGACTGACGCTGGTACCGGAACAGGACCCAGGGTTGCCCGGTATCCGGTTCCGGGAACTCACCGGTCACACCCCCGGTCAAATAATTGTCGAGGTCGACGCGGCGAGCGGCCGCCGAATAATTCTCGCGTCCGACGCTTCACACACTTACGAAGAATTCGAACAGGAACGGCCTTTTCACATCGCCTCCAGCCTGCCGGATATGTGCGTCAGCCTGAACTGGCTGCATCAGCAATCCCGTTCCGCCGAAATAGTTCCCGGCCACGATCCCGCGGTGATGGCGCGATTCCCCGCCGCGGACGCCGATACCATCGGAATCGTCGCGCGGATCAGCTGATCCCGTATCGAAGCGCCTGCCACGTCAGCATCGTGCGCTTTGGTCGCACGAGCACCGTCATGCCGATGACGGGTGATCCAGAATGGAACCAGCGCCAGCGCCGCTAGGGCACGTCTCCCAATAGTTTGAGCCATTCCACGGTAAGAGCCATGACGAATCCCGCACGGTAGGTCAGGGCGAGTTTGTCGTAGCGTGTGGCGACGCCACGCCAGTGTTTTGCCTTGTTGAAG
>NZ_BAABJM010000006.1:0-412632 GCF_039543305.1 Nocardia callitridis
ACCCGGAAGCTAAGCCTGCCAGCGCCGATGGTACTGCACTCGACAGGGTGTGGGAGAGTAGGACACCGCCGGAACAATTTTCACGAATGCCCCCCGACTTCGGTCGGGGGGCATTCGTCGTTTCCCGGGTCCAATACTGCCGGTGCGTGGTTCGCAGGATTTTCTCAGGGAATCGACACCTGCCGTCCAGCCGCGATCCGGATAATGGAGCCAGACGGTCAGAACACTCGATGCCGGAAATCCGATCCGGTGTGTGCTGGAGTGTTCGACGACGGAGGTGTGCACGGCTGTGACGACGACGCGGGTCGAACCCGCAGCGCCCGCCGACCAGGGCGCGGCCCGCAGGCTGGGCCTGCGGCGGCTCCGAGTGCCCGCGACCGCGGGGTATCTGAGTGCTCTTGTCGTCGTGTCCACTGTGTTCTCCGTTCTGAGCGATTCCGCTCAGTCGAAGGTCGTGCTGCACGCAAGCACCAATCTGCACAATCTGCTCGACGGCCGGGTCTCGACCTTGCTCGCTAGTGCACTGGTGATCGGCGATGTCGCCGGTTCGTGGGTGCTCATTCCGTTGTTGGCCTGTCTGCTCGCGCTCGCCGAATTGCGGTTCGGCGCACTGCATCTGGTCCGCGTGTTCCTGGCAGGTCATATCGGCGCGACACTGGTGGTGGCCGGTGGGCTCTGGGTTTCGGTGGAGGCCGGGTGGCTGCCGACGAGCATTCGGTGGGCCGAGGATGTCGGGATCAGCTACGGCGCGATGGCGTTGGTCGGCGCCCTGGTGGCCACGGTGCCGCCGCGATGGCGGTGGGCGTGGTCGGGCTCGTGGCTTCTGGTCAGCGGTGGTGGCGTACTGCTGGGGCAGAGCTTCACCAACGTGGGGCACCTCGTCTCGTTCTGTATCGGATCGATCGTGGGGTACTGCATGATCCGCGCCGGTGCTGGCACACCGAGGCGACTGACGAAGGTCGAGTGGGGGTTGCTGGCCGTGAGCGTGCTGCTCGCGGTGATCTTGCTGATGGGCTGACGTCGGCGACGTGGGTGCCCTGCCCTACAGTGCTTGGGGTGCGCCTAGTGATTGCTCGCTGTCAGGTCGACTACGTGGGGCGACTCACGGCCCATCTCGCGATGGCTCGCCGCCTGCTATTGATGAAAGCGGATGGCTCGGTGCTCGTGCATTCCGACGGCGGCTCCTACAAGCCGCTGAACTGGATGAGCCCGCCGTGCTGGCTCGAGGAGCGCGATAGTGACCTCCCCGAAGGGGCGAAAGCCCTGTGGGTGGTGACCAACAAGGCCGGTGAGGAACTGCGCATCACCCTCGAGGAGATCGAGCACGACTCCTCGCACGAGCTCGGTGTTGACCCCGGGCTGGTGAAAGATGGTGTGGAAGCGCATCTCCAGGAGCTGTTGGCCGAGCATGTGCATACCCTCGGCGCGGGTTACTCGTTGATCCGACGGGAGTACATGACCGCCATCGGTCCCGTGGACCTGTTGTGCCGCGACGAGACGGGTGCCACCGTCGCGGTCGAGATCAAGCGCCGCGGCGGCGTCGACGGCGTCGAACAACTGACCCGCTACCTCGAATTGCTCAACCGCGACCCATTGCTCTCCCCGGTGGCAGGAGTGTTCGCCGCCCAACAGATCAAGCCGCAGGCCCGCACGCTCGCGGAAGACCGTGGAATCCGTTGCCTGGTCCTGGATTACGACGCCCTGCGCGGCACGGAGAGCAGCGAATTCCGGCTGTTCTGAGCAACACCATTGCTCGTAGTTGCGCGATCAGCGCCGGGTGCAGGTCTAGCGATTGTGCGGAGTCGTTGTCCTGCGCTACTCGGAGCGCTGCGCAGCCGACGGCCCCAGGCTGATCGACGGGCGCCGCCGTCGGTGATGGCGGGGCCGACCACGGCGGTTCATGGGGCTGCTGTGCGCAGTTCGGCACCCTCTCTCGGCGTTGGAGCGCGGCGTTCGGCGCCGATCGGCCCTTGTCTCGCAGCCAGTGCGGGCACGAGCGGCGCCGACCACGGCGATTTGTGCGGCTGCTGCGTGCACGTTGCGCCCTCGCACGTCGTTGGTGAGCGGGACGGTCGGGTGCTGATCGGCTCGTCACGAGGCGACCGCGGGTGTGCTCGACGTTCGCGTGACTCCTAAAGTGGGGGTATGCCTCGGCGGAAACCGCGTGCGGACCGTAGCAGGGCGGCGCGGTTCGGTGCCGCCCCGATCAGCGATGTCTTCGGGCGCACGGAGTCAGGACCCGGTGGTGACGAGATGTATACGGTCCGCACCATCCCCGGCAGCCGCGCGACCAAGACCTATCGTTGTCCGGGCTGCGACCACGAGATCGCTCCCGGAGTCGCCCACGTAGTCGCGTGGGAGACCTACGGCGGCGAGGACGACCGCCGACACTGGCACCGAGGCTGCTGGAACGGCCGACACACACGGGGCATCACACGCCGCTGGTCGTGAGGCGCGGTCCGAATGTGGCGCGGGTGCGAGTCGGCTATTCGATCGCCACAACGGTCTCGACCGCCAGCAGCCCGGTTCCGAGAGGCCCGCGGCCGCCAGTGCAGTGGTGTCGCGGAGTGGCCTGATCGCCGATCGATGCGCACGCTGGTGCTGGTCCGTGGATGTGTTGTCGGTTGCGCGGGCGGACCGTTTGCGTTGATCGTGAACCGCGGAGTCCTGCAAGGAGTTTGCCTGCGCCTGGCGGTCGGTTGAAAGTGATTGTGGCGAGCGGGTGACTAGGAGGGTCGTAGCGTCGGTCGGTGTGCCCGACTGGTGCCGACCCCGTGGGATGTGTTGTCCGGTTCTGCGGGCGGGTTGTTGGCGTTGATCGTGAACTGCGGAGTCCCGCAGTGAGTTTGTCGTGGGTGGCGGTCAGTTGAAGGTGGTTGCGGTTGCCGCTGGTTGTGCGAGTCGTGGCGATGGGCGGTGTCTGCTGGTGGCCGAGCACGCGGGGTCGGCTGTTCGGTTGTTTGGGTTGGACCGTTGGCGTTGATCGTGAACTGCGGAGTCCCGCAGTGAGTTTGTCGTGCGTGGCGGTCAGTTGAAGGCGATTGCGATTGCGATTGCCGGTGATTGTCGGGTTGTAGCGTCGGTCGGTGTGCCCTACTGGTGCCGACCCCGTGGGATGTGTTGTCCGGTCCGGCTCGCTGGGCCGTTGGCATTGAGTGTGAACGACGGAGTCTCGCAAGGAGATTGCCTGTGCCGGTCGAGTAGACGGGCGGGTATTGGAAGCCCTCGACGCGTTTCGTGCTGTGTGGGGGCCAGATTTTCGGCCTTCCACAGTTGCTGGATGCATTGGCGTAGTCGCTTGCGAGGGCGGCCGACGGGGCGGTGGTAGTCACACGCGCATCATCCGCTACGTCCTGCGGATCTATGTCGTCTCGCCGGTCGAGAGTCGTTGCGGGAGGTGACTGTCGGGGCGAGGGCTTTGGTCGGTTCCGTGTCCGGGACGAGCGGCTTGAAAAGCGCTGTGCTGTCCGGAGACTGCTGCGCTGCCCGGAAATTTAGGAAGGCCGCCCCATGTGGGGCGGCCTTCGGTCCGATATGTGATTGGGGGTACTACGGTGTCGCCGGGCGCCCGTCGTCAGCTGACGTCGGCGTTCTCACGCTCTTCGTCCACTGCTTCTTCTTCGTCGTCCGCCTGCGCGACCTCTTGCTGGATCGCCTTGGTCCGCGAACCGGAGACCTGCTTGGTCTCGTTGCCGCCGATCGACTTGCGCTGCTGCTCGGGAACGCCGTCCAGCAGTTCGCTTTCGCGGTTGACGGCGGCGAGCATGGCGGGAACGGAGTCGAGCTGTCCGCGAATTCCCAGCAACTGGGCTAGCACGCGGCCGCGCAGCACGCGCATCTCCTCGGCCAGTTCCTTCGCGTGCGCGATCTTGCGATCGGAGGTCTGGGTGGCGGAGGTGATGAGACGGTTGGACTCGTCGGTCGCGTCCTTGATCCGCTGTGCGGCCTCGGCGCGGCTGGTGGCCTCCAGTTCTTCCATCGCACGCGTGAGCTTGGTGCGACGGTCGGCCATGGTGGCCTCGAAGTCCTGCTGGGTAGCCTTGCGCTTGGCGTCGGCTTCCTTACCGAGACGGTCGGCCTCGGCCTGGGCGGCCTCGATGATCTTGGTGGACTCGGTACGCGCGTTAGCGAGAGTCTGCTCGAACTCGATCTCGAGCGCCTCGCGCTTCTCCTTCGTCTCCGCGAGCAGCGACTCGTACTTGCCACGCATCTCGGTGGCCTGCTGCTCCGCGATCGACACCATCTCCGCGGCCTCGGCCTGTGCGAGCGCGCGAACCTCGGAGGCTTCGTCGGAAGCGAGCCGCAGCATCCTGGAGATGCGGTCGGACATGCCTTCGGCGGTGGTCGGCGGCACCGAGAGACGGTCGACCTCCTTGCGGAGTTCATCGATCTCGTCGCGTGCGTCTTCCAGTTGACTCGCGAGGTTACGGGCTTGTGCCGCAGCAGCATCCCGGTCGGTAGCGGTGACCCTTAGTTCGGCATCGAAGCGGTCGAAGTAGTTGCGTACCTCGTCTTGCGCATAACCTTTGCGCACAACAGTGAAGGGCAGTGCAACGAAGCGATTGCGATCGGACTCAGGTGACGACATGGCCAACAAACTACAGCCTACGGCGAGCTGATGGAGACTCGACCGGGAATGTAATGGGAACGAGTTTTGTCGCTCCGATCTTGATACTAGTGCGTAACTTCGACACTCGGCTGGACCAACTCGATCAGCACACCGCCAGCATCCTTCGGATGGATGAAATTGATGCGGGAATCGGCGGTTCCGGGCCGAGGAGCCTCGTACAGCAAACGCACACCCTTGGCGCGAAGGTGGCCCGAGACCGCCTCCAGATCGGTGACGCGGTAGGCCAACTGCTGGAGGCCGGGGCCGTTGCGATCGATGAACTTGGCGATGGTCGAACTCTCGTCGATCGGCGCGAGCAATTGCAGTGCCGTCGCGCGATCGGGAGCGGCGGGCAGCGAGAGCATGGCCTCGTGCACGCCTTGCGCGTCGTTCACTTCACGATGGGTCTCGACCATGCCGAGATGCTCGCTGTACCAGGCGACCGCGGCGTCGAGATCGGGGACGGCGATCCCCACGTGGTCGACGGCGGTGACGTAGTCCGCGGGGATGAGTTCTGACGGTTCGGTGGGGGCGCTCACACCATCGACGGTAGCGCGCCTGACGAAACTCGGCGCGGGCGTACCCGTTACCCTCGGGTAGGAATTCCTGCGTTTTCAGATGCAGCAAGATGAATGCGAGGCTCGTTGTGACCACTTCCGTGATCGTCTCCGGTGCGCGTACCCCTGTCGGTCGGTTGCTCGGCGGACTGAAGGATTTCAGCGGGTCCGACCTCGGCGGCTTCGCTATCAAGGCCGCGCTCGAGCGTGGCGGTGTCGCACCAGAGAAGGT
This sequence comes from Nocardia callitridis, assembly GCF_039543305.1. Lineage (NCBI taxonomy): Bacteria > Bacillati > Actinomycetota > Actinomycetes > Mycobacteriales > Nocardiaceae > Nocardia > Nocardia callitridis. The sequence goes on from NZ_BAABJM010000006.1 coordinate 5,399, forward strand.
CGACTACGTGATCATGGGACAGGTGCTCACCGCCGGTGCCGGTCAGATCCCCGCGCGTCAGGCCGCGGTCGCCGGTGGCATCCCGATGGATGTGCCCGCGATCACAGTGAACAAGGTCTGCCTTTCGGGGATCAACGCGATCGCGTTGGCGGATCAGCTGATTCGGGCAGGCGAGTACGAGGTAGTTGTCGCCGGTGGCCAGGAGTCGATGACCAACGCGCCGCACCTGCTCGAAAAGAGCCGCAGCGGTTACAAATACGGCGATGTGGCGCTGCGTGACTCGATGGCCTTCGACGGGCTCTACGACATCTTCACCGATCAGCCGATGGGTGCGCTGACCGAACAGCGCAACGACAGCGAGCCGATCAGCAGGGCCGAGCAGGACGAGTTCGCCGCCGCCTCGCATCAGCGCGCGGAGCAGGCATGGAAGAACGGTTTGTTCGACGAGGAAGTGGTGCCGGTCGAGGTGCCGCAACGCAAGGGCGACCCGCAGTTGGTCGCGGTGGACGAGGGGATCCGTGGCGACACCACGGCCGAGTCGCTGAGCAAACTGCGTCCCGCGTTCCGCAAGGACGGCACCATCACCGCGGGCACCGCGTCGCAGATTTCCGATGGCGCGGCGGCGGTCGTGGTGATGAGCAAGACCAAGGCCGAGGAGCTCGGCTCGAGCTGGATCGCCGAGATCGGCGCGGCGGGTGTGGTGTCGGGTCCCGACTCGTCGTTGCAGGATCAGCCAGCCAATGCGATCGCGAAAGCCTGTGCGCGTGAGGGTATCTCGCCGTCGGACCTGGATCTTGTCGAGATCAACGAGGCGTTCGCCGCGGTGGGCATCGCCTCGACCAAGAAGCTGGGGATCGATCCCGCGAAGGTGAACGTCAACGGTGGCGCGATCGCGATCGGGCATCCGCTCGGCATGTCCGGGGCGCGCATCCTGCTGCACCTGGCATTCGAGCTCAAGCGGCGCGGCGGCGGGATCGGTGCCGCGGCGCTGTGCGGTGGCGGTGGTCAAGGCGACGCGCTGATCGTTCGCGTCTAGCGGCGCTCCCTGGTCGGTGTCGGTGATCGTTACCGGCGGCGGTGTCGCTGGTTGGGGGCGTGGCGGTCGTAGTTCGGGCGGGCTGGGCGTCGTCGAGTGGTGTGCCCTGGTCGGTGTCGATGGTCGTCACCTGACCGCGGTGTCTCCGGTCGTTAGCGTGCCGGTCGTGATTCGGGCGGGCTGGACGCGTCTAGTGGTGTGCGCCCTGGGAGTGTTGATGGCCGTTACTCGACCGCGGTGTCGCCGGTCGTGAGCGTGGCGGTCGTGGTTCGGGCGGGCCGGACGCCGTCTAGCGGCGCCCCGGTCGGTGTCGATGATCGGTACCGACCGCGGTATCGCTGGTTGGGGGCTTGGCGATCATGATTTGGACGAACCGGACAGTGGTGTGACCCGTCCGACTACGACAGCGCGTAGTGAATCCGGCACAATGGGGCGCATGGGCAATGTCTTCGACCTGAGCACCGTGGCCAAGCGGTTTCGCTTCATCGCGGTGCTCGAGGCGATCTCCTGGTTTCTGCTGATCGTCGGCATGGTGTTCAAGCGCCTCCCCGAGCCGGTGCTGTGGCCGGTCAAGGTGTTCGGGATGACGCACGGCATCATCTTCGTGCTGTTCGTCATCGGCGCGCTGCTCGCCGCGCGCGAGCTGCGGTGGAACGCCAAGACGACGGCGTTGGCGTTGGTGTCGAGCATTCCGCCGTTCTGCACGGTGGTGTTCGAGATCTGGGCGCTGCGCACCGGCAAGCTCGGTGAGCTGAGCGAGGCCACCGGGGCGGATTCTTCGGACTCCGGAGCCCCGGCGCCCGCGACGCCGTGACAAACTGGAAGACGTGACTCGACCAGCCGCTCGCCGTCCTTCGCCCGCTGCCGCCGCCGCTATGTCAGGGGCGGTCGATTTGTCCAGCCTCAAGCAGCCGCCCGCGGGTGCGGGCGCCGCGTCTGCGGGCGGGGCCTACGAGGTCGGCGAAGCCGATTTCGAAACGAAGGTCCTGCGCCGCTCCGCGCAGGTGCCGGTGGTCGTCGCGCTGTATTCGCAGCGCAGCCCCGGCAGCGTCGAACTGGTTCGACTGCTGGAGCGCTTGGTCGGCGAGAGCGGCGGCGCGTGGGATCTGGCCACCGTCGAGGCCGAGCCGAATATGCGGATCGCGCAGGCGTTCGGAGTGCAGGGCATCCCGACCGTCGTCGCGGTCGCGGGCGGTCAGCCGTTGGCGGATTTCCAAGGCGCACAACCGGAAGCGCAGGTGACGCAGTGGTTGAGCGCCGTCGTCGACGCGGTGGCCGGGAAACTTCCCGGCGCCGAAGGGGCGGAGGAGGGCGAACAACCCGAACCCGAGGACCCGAGATTCACGGCCGCCGAGAACGCGCTCGACCAGGGCGATTTGCCCGGTGCCGAAGCAGCGTACGCGGCGATCATCGAGGCCGAGCCCGGCAACGAGGAAGCCAAGTCGGCATTGCGGCAGGTGCGTTTCATGGGTAGGGCGCAGACGATCCCGGAATCGGCGGTGCAGACCGCCGACGCCGAGCCCGACAATGTGGACGCCGCCTTCGACGCCGCGGACCTGGAATTGCTGCAACAGCGTCCCGAGGCCGCCTTCGACCGGCTGATCGGCTTGATCAAGCGCACCTCGGGCGAGGAACGCACCAGGGCGCGCACCCGGCTGCTGGAACTGTTCGAGTTGTTCGACAAGACCGAGGCTTTCGTGGTGGCGGCACGACGCAAGCTCGCCGCGGCGCTGTACTGAGCTGACGGACGCTGGCGCACCGCTCGATCGGAGTTCCAGCGCACCGTCGGAGCGAGTGGCAAGCATTCGCGAACTGCCTCCATCAACAAAGCCGCCGCCCGATCCTCGTAGGCGACGTGCTCACGACCCAGGCCATGCACCACATCACCGCTGTGAACGGCGGTCGCCAGATTGCCGAGGGTGAAGGCCGCCATCGGCACTATCAGCAGCAGCTTGCGCGCCGACCCGCGCACTCGAGGCGGCGATCACGGGCGCACCGATCGCATACGTCGACACCGCGCACCCTGCGCTGGGTTCGGAGACCGACCAACATCGGCCTGGTTGACGGCGTTGAATATCGGTTTCGCCGGGTCGGCGAGACATTCCGCTGGAAGGGTGCGAGCCCGGCGACGACCGAGGTCGCGGGTTCGGTGGGCACGGCCGACGAGCAGCCGCGTCCCTCGGTCATTCTTCCGGCGTCAACCAGACCGCGCTGTTGGGTGCCAGCGCGACCGTGGCCGACGCGGCGCGTTCGTGCCACGGCAGCGCCTCGGCCTCGACCGCACCCATGTTCCCGACGCCGGAGCCGCCGTATTCGGCGGCATCGGTATTGAGGATCTCGCGCCAGCGACCGGTCGTCGGCAGGCCGACCCGATAATCGCCCAGCAGTGTGCCGGAGAAGTTGAACAGGCACGCCACCACCGAGCCGTCGGAACCGTAGCGCAGGAACGACAGCACATTATTCGCGCTGTCGTTCGCCTCGATCCAGGAGTACCCGCCCGGGGCGGTGTCCTGGCTCCACAACGCGGGATGCGCGCGGTAGACCGTGTTGAGATCGCGGATCTCGGTGCTGATGCCGCGGTGCAGCGGATTGTCCAGTTCACGCCAGTCCAGGCCGCGTTCGTGCGACCACTCCCTGGACTGGCCGAAATCCTGGCCCATGAACAACAGTTGCTTGCCGGGATGCGCCCACATGTAGGCCAGCAGTGCGCGTACCCCACCGGCTTTCGCGAAATCGTCGCCGGGCATTCGTGACCACAGCGTGCCCTTGCCGTGCACCACTTCGTCGTGGCTGATCGGCAGCAGATAGTTCTCGCTCCACGCGTACATCAGCGAGAAGGTGATCTCGTTGTGGTGCCAGCGGCGGTGGATCGGGTCGCGTGCGAGGAAGTCGAGGGTGTCGTGCATCCACCCCATGTTCCATTTCATGGTGAAGCCGAGGCCGCCGACATCGGTGCCTCGGGTGACGCCCGGCCAAGTGGTCGACTCCTCGGCGATCGTCACCACGCCGGGGTGCTCGCGGTGCACGGTGGCGTTGAGTTCCCGCAAAAAGGCGACGGCTTCGAGGTTTTCGCGACCGCCGTGCACATTGGGTTCCCACTCGCCTTCCCGGCGTGAGTAATCCAGGTACAGCATCGAGGCGACCGCGTCGACGCGCAGGCCGTCGATGTGGAACTCCTCGACCCAATAGCGCGCGTTGGCGACCAGGAAGTTGCGCACCTCGTTCCTGCCGAAGTCGAAAACGAAGGTGCCCCAGTCGAGTTGCTCGCCGCGGCGCGGGTCGGGGTGCTCGTAGAGCGGGGTGCCGTCGAAGCGGGCCAGCGCCCATTCGTCGCGCGGGAAGTGCGCGGGCACCCAGTCCAACAGCACGCCGATGCCCGCGGCGTGCATGCGGTCGACGAAGGCGCGGAAGTCGTCGGGGGAGCCGAAGCGCGCGGTGGGGGCGTAATACGAGGTGACCTGGTAACCCCACGATCCGCCGAAGGGATGTTCGGCGACCGGTAGGAGTTCGATGTGGGTGAATCCGGCCGCACGCACGTATTCGGCGAGCTGGTCGGCGATTTCGCGGTACGCGAGGCCCGACCGCCACGAATCGAGATGCACCTCGTAGACGCTCATCGGTGCCTGCGTGGGATCGGTGTTCGCGCGACGTTCCAGCCATTGCCCGTCGCGCCAGTGGTGGGCGCTGTGGGCGACGATCGAGGCGGTGGCGGGTGGGACCTCCGTGGCGAAGGCCAACGGGTCGGCATGGTCGACGGTCCTGCCGTCGGCGCAGTGCACGCGGTACTTGTACTTGGTGCCGGGGGCAACGCCGGGGACGAAAACCTCCCATACCCCCGACGACCCGAGCGCACGCATCGGCGCGGCCGCGCCGCTCCAGTTGTCGAAGTCGCCGAAGACGGTGACTCCTCTGGCGCCAGGCGCCCACACCGCGAACGAGGTACCGAAGACGTCGCCGTCGAGGGTGGTGTAGTGGCGGGGGTGCGCGCCGAGCACTTCCCACAGTCGTTGGTGGGTGCCCTCGCCGATCAGGTGGAGGTCGAATTCGCCGACGGTGGGCAGGAAGTGGTAGCCGTCGGCGCCGATCACGGTCTGCCCGCCGGGATAGGTGGTGACGATCCGGTAGTCCATCACCTCGGGGTAGGGCAGTGTCGCGGCGAAGATGCCGTGCCCCAACGACTTCAACGGATGCTCGGTGTCGCCGACTTTGGCGAACACCGATTCCGCGTAGGGGCGTAGCACCCGCACGGTGGTGCCGTCGGATGCCGGATGCGCACCGAGGACGGTATGCGGGTCGGTATGTGTTCCCGCGGCGAGCAACAGTAGGTCTCGGCGATTCACCGCAGGGTCCTGCGGTAGGCGAGTTCGGTGCGTGTCGGTTGGGCGACGGGAGGCAGGGTGAGAACGTGTGCGACCGCGTGTGCGGGGTCGAGGCGAACGTAATTCGTTTGGCTCCAGTGGTATTGCTCGCCGGTGATCTCGTCACGCACCACCGGATGGTCGTGCCATTGCCTGCCGATGGCGGGCAGGTCGAGCGAGAGCATGCCCCATTCGGTGGCGAACGGGTTGAGGTTGACCACCATGAGTACCGCGTCGCCGCTGGCCGGATCGATCTTCGAATACGCGAGCATGGCGTCGTTGTCGATGTGGTGGAAGTGCAGGCAGCGCAGCTGACGGAGGGCGGGGTGCGCGCGCCGGATCTCGTTGAGCCGAGTGATCCACGGCGCCAACGATTCACCACGTGCCAGCGCTTCGTCGTAGCGGCGCGGCCGCAGCTCGTACTTCTCCGAGTGCAGGTATTCCTCGCTGCCCGCTCGCACGGCTTCGTGTTCGAACAATTCGAAGCCGGAGTACACCCCCCATGTCGGTGCCAGTGTGGCGGCGAGCACCGCGCGGATCGCGAACATGCCTGGCCCGCCGTGTTGCAAGCTCTCGTGCAGGATGTCCGGGGTGTTGACGAACAGGTTCGGCCGCGCCTCGTCGGCCTTGGCGGCGAGCTCGTTGCCGAAGTCGGTGAGTTCCCACTTCGTCACCCGCCAGGTGAAATACGTGTAGGACTGGCTGAATCCGCGGCGTGCGAGGCCGTAGAGGCGGGCGGGGACGGTGAAGGCCTCCGACAACATGATCACGTCCGGGTCGGTGTTGCGCACCGTGGTGATCAACCACTCCCAGAAGTCCGCGGGTTTGGTGTGTGGGTTGTCCACTCGGAAGATCTTGACACCCAAGCTGATCCAGTGCCGCACCACGCGCAGCACCTCCGCGTAGAGACCGTCGGGGTCGTTGTCGAAGTCGATCGGGTAGATGTCCTGATACTTCTTCGGCGGGTTCTCCGCGAAGGCGATGGTGCCGTCGGGCAGGGTGGTGAACCATTCGGGATGGTCGATGACCCACGGGTGGTCCGGCGCGCATTGCAGGGCCAGATCGATGGCGACTTCCAGTCCGTGTTCGGCTGCGGCGGAAACGAATTCGGCGAAATCAGCTTCGTTGCCGAGCTGTGGATGGATCGCGTCGTGGCCGCCATCGGCGGAGCCGATCGCCCACGGCGAGCCGACATCGTCGCCGGTGGCGACGAGCGCGTTGTCACGGCCCTTGCGGTTGACCGTGCCGATCGGGTGGATCGGTGGCAGGTACACCACGTCGAACCCCATGTCGGCGATCCTCGGCAATTCCTTGGTCGCGGTGGCGAAGGTGCCGTGCGCCGGTTTGCCTTCGGCGTCCCATCCGCCGGTGGAGCGGGGAAAGAACTCGTACCAGGAGCCGTAGAGCGCGCGGGGGCGTTCCACGACCACGGTGTGCTGCCTGCCCCTGGTGAGCAGGTCGCGCAACGGTGCGGCGCGCAGGATCTCGGCGATCTCGTCGGTGAACGCGGGCGCCACGCGTGCGGGTAGTTGTCCGTCGGCCCGCAGGGCGGCCGCTGCGGCGCGCAGTCGCTCGAACTGCTTCTTCGGTACCGCCTGTGCGGCGCGTTCGAGCAGGCGCGCACCGTGTTCCAGGTCGTTGGCCAGGTCGGCGGCCGACTGTCCGACGGCGAGTTTGGCCTCGACCGCCGAGCGCCACGTCGCGACCGGGTCGCTCCATCCTTCGATGCGGAAGGTCCATGTGCCCGGCGTGTGCGGGGTGAAGGTCGCGTTGAAGACGTCCGGCTCGTAATCCGGGGACATCCGGATCCGCGTCGGCCGCGCGGCACCGGGCGCGCGGACCGCCAGTGTCGCCGCGACCGCGTCGTGGCCTTCCCGCCAGACCACGGCACGCACCGGGAACACCTCACCGACGACGGCCTTGGCGGGTCGACCGCCTGCGAGGCACGGTGCGGTGTCATCGATAGCGATGCGGCCGGTCACGCGACCAACCTACCGGGCGGGACGGGTGTTCATGAGATCAGCGCGTGCGCCGCTCAGGTTTCGCTGGTCAGGTTTGACCCGGACGTGCGCGGGCATGTCCACCGCGAGTTGTCCTGCCGGATCGCACAGGAAGGAATGCGCCGATGGATGAGTGGAACAGCGATGATCGGACCAGCATCGCGACGGAGGACGAGTTGAACATCGCCACCGCGCGCGCCGACGGCACGATGCGCCCACCCGTCGTCGTCTGGGGTGTTGTCGACGGCGGCGACGTGTACATTCGGTCGGTCAACGGCGTCGACGGACGGTGGTACCGGGGGACCGGCGACCGGATGCAGGGACACCTGAGCACCGACGACGTCGACCGCGACGTGGAATTCGTGACCGTCGATGCCACCGGCTCACCCCAACTGACCCGCCGCATCGACGCCGCCTACCGCGAGAAGTACCACCGCTACGCGGGATCGATCGTCGACAGCATCACCAGCCCTACCGCCTCGGCGGCAACCCTGCGCGTGCTGCCCGCTTCCTGAACGAATTCATAAACGTGCGGCGAAGTCTTCCTGGTCGATGCCCGCTTGCCGCAAAACAGCCGCCAAGGTGCCACGTTTCAGCGGTTTGTGCAGCGGAATGGTGACACCGAGTCCGGTGTCACCATTGCGCAGAATGGCGTGGCTTCCCTTCGTTCGGACGTGCGCGAATCCGATCTGTTCGAGGACTTTGATTGCCTGCGCTCCGGTGACGACCGGAAGGCGGGTCATGCAACGTTCACTTGCACCGGCGCCGTCACGGGGTGCGCCGATAGTGCGGCGAACTCTTCTTCTGTCGCGTCCTCGAGGTAGAGCTCGGCGGCTTCGCGGACATTGGCCAGCGCCTCTTCCACCGTTTCGCCCTGGCTGATAGCGCCGGGAAGTTCGGCGATTTGCGCTACGAATCCACCATCCGGGTCTGGCGTAAGCACAGCCGTGAGGTAGTGAGTGTCTGCCACGCAACAAGATTACCTTCTCCTCGCGCGTCTCCTGGGCGGATGCGGTTGCCCTACTCGATCTACGAAATCGAGCGAAGGCTGCCGAAACATCCTCGTAACGCCAGGTCAGGGTAGGAAAGCGTGGGTGAGGGTGAGCGCGGCGGGTTGGGTGTGGCCCGTGTAGTTTCTTAGCGATGAAGGCTCTGCGTCGATTTACCGTTCGCGCCCACCTGCCGCAGCGGTTGACGGCGCTGGCGGAGTTGGCGACCAATCTGCGGTGGTCGTGGCATCCGCCGACGCAGGATCTGTTCGCGGAGTTGGATCCCGCGTTGTGGGCGTCGGTGGGCAACGACCCGGTGCGGATGTTGGGGGAGGTGTCCGCGCGGCGGTTGGACGAGGCGGCGGCGGACTCGGGCTATGCCGGTCGAGTGGATGCGGGCGCGGCGAACCTGCGGGACTATCTCGCGGCGCCGGGGTGGTTTCAGCGCGCGCAGGAGGGCGTGCGGGCGATCGCGTACTTCTCCATGGAATTCGGAGTCACCGAGGTGCTGCCGAACTATTCGGGTGGGCTCGGCATCCTCGCCGGTGATCACCTCAAGGCGGCATCGGATCTCGGCCTGCCGCTGATCGGGGTGGGCTTGTTGTATCGCTCCGGCTATTTCCGGCAGTCGTTGACGGCCGACGGGTGGCAGGCCGAGCACTATCCGGCCTTGGACCCGCAGGGTCTTCCGCTGCGCCTGCTCACCGCCGACGGGTCGCCGGTGCTCATCCATGTGGCCATGCCCGATCGCAGAGTGCTGCGGGCACGCGTGTGGATCGCGCAGGTGGGGCGGGTGCCCTTGCTGCTGTTGGACTCCGATATCGCGGAGAACGACCCCGAGTTGCGAGCGATCACCGACCGGCTCTATGGCGGCGATCAGGAGCATCGGATTCGGCAGGAAATCTTGGCTGGCATCGGCGGTGTGCGCGCGGTGCGGGCCTATACGCACGCGGCCCGACTGCCCGATCCCGATGTTTTCCACATGAACGAGGGACACGCCGGGTTCCTCGGTGTCGAGCGGATTCGCGAATTCGTCGCGACGGGAGTGGATTTCGATACCGCGCTGGCGGCGGTGCGCGCGGGCACGGTGTTCACCACGCACACGCCGGTGCCAGCGGGTATCGACCGATTCCCCATGCCGATGGTGCGTCGGTACTTCGGCGGATCGGCAGGTGAGTCCGAATCTTCGTTGTTACCGGGGCTTTCCGTCGACCGAATCGCCGCGTTGGGCCGTGAGTCCGACCCCGAGGTGTTCAACATGGCGCATATGGGTCTGCGCTTGGCGCAGCGGGCCAACGGGGTGTCGAAGCTGCACGGTGAGGTCAGCCGCTCGATGTTCGCCGCACTGTGGCCGGGCTTCGATTCCACCGAGGTGCCGATCGGTTCGGTCACCAACGGCGTGCACGCGCCGACCTGGGCCGCGCGCGAATGGTTCGACAAGGCACGCGAATTGGTCGGCCCCGAACTCGTGGAGGAGGCGCGGGGCTGGGAACGGCTGCGCGAGGTGGACCTCGGTGAACTGTGGTCGGTACGCAATACCCTGCGCGCCACGCTTGTCGCGGAGATCCGGCGGCGACTGCGAGTGTCCTGGTTACAGCGCGGCGCCGCCGAAGCCGAACTCGGTTGGATCGACGACGTTTTCGATCCGAACGTATTGACCATCGGGTTCGCCCGACGCGTCCCCACCTACAAGCGACTTACCCTGATGTTGCGCGACCCGCAACGCCTGCGTGCCGCACTGCTGGACCCGAGGCAGCCGATCCAGTTGGTCGTCGCGGGCAAGAGCCATCCCGCCGACGAGGACGGGAAGGCACTCATTCAGCAGGTCGTGCGTTTCGCCGACGACCCCGAGGTTCGTCACCGCATCGTCTTCCTTCCCGACTACGACATGTCGATGGCCCGCTACCTGTACTGGGGTTGCGATGTGTGGCTGAACAACCCGCTGCGTCCACTGGAAGCCTGCGGCACCTCCGGCATGAAGTCCGCGCTCAACGGCGGACTCAATCTCTCGATCCGGGACGGGTGGTGGGACGAGATGTTCGACGGCGAAAACGGCTGGGCCATCCCGACCGCCGACGGCGTGCGCGAAGAGCACCGGCGCGACGACCTGGAGGCCAACGCGCTCTACGAACTCGTCGAACGGACCGTGGCACCGCGCTTCTACGACCGCGACGCGAACGGGATGCCGGTGCGTTGGGTGGAAATGGTTCGGCACACCTTGCAGACCCTCGGCCCGAAGGTGTTGGCCTCGCGGATGGTTCGCGATTACGCGGTCGAGTACTACGCACCCGCCGCGCGTGCGTTGCACCGTGCGCTCGACGACGAGTTCGGCGGCGCCGAGGAAGTCGCCGCGTTCCGGCGCAAGGTGGAAGCGGCGTGGCCGTCGGTCCGGGTGGTGCAGGTCGACAGCGCCGGGTTGCCCGATACCCCGGTGATCGGCGCGAAGCTGGCGCTGACCGCGTGGGTCGAACTCGGCGGCCTTGCCGCGACCGACGTTGTCGTGCAGGCGGTCCTCGGACGGGTGTCACCCGAGGACGATCTGTCCGATGTCGTCATCTTCGCGATGACGCCCGGTGGTCGCGAAGGCTCGGACGCGGGAACGCAGGCGTTCACCGTCGAGACCCCGGTTCCGTTGTCGGGCGCCGTCGGATACACCGTGCGCGTGCTCCCGCACCACGCCCTGCTCGCGGGCGACGGCGAATTCGGCCTGGTGGCCGCACCGAGCGCCTGATCCCAGTGCGCGCCCAGTTCCCTCTCACGACTGGAGATCAAATCAATGGCCGTTCTCACCAGCGCTCGTCGCCGCCTCGACGGGTATTTCGGTATCGGGTCGAACGGTTCGACCACCAAACGTGAGTTGATGGCGGGCACGATCACCTTCCTCGCGATGTCGTATGTCTTGGCGGTGAACCCTTCGGTCCTCGGTGACGAAGGCGCGTTGGGCGACAAGGGCATCCCGATGCAGGCGGTGTTCACCGCGACGGCGGTGGCCGCGGTGTTCGGCACCTTGGTGATGGGGTTGTGGGCGAAGTATCCGATCGCGCTGGCGCCGGGCATGGGGTTGAACGCGTTCTTCGCGTACTCGGTGGTGCTCGGCATGGGGATTCCGTGGCAGACGGCGCTGTCGGGAACGTTGCTGTCCGGGGTGATCTTCCTGATTTTGGCGGTCACCAAGATTCGCGAACGCATCCTCAACGCGATCCCGATGCAGATGAAGCTCGCGGTGGGGGCCGGAATCGGCCTGTTCGTGGCGTTTCTCGGCTTGAAGAACGCGGGCATCGTTGTCAACAGCGACGCCACACTGGTGACACTCGGCGACTTCACCGAGGGGACAACGTTGCTCGCGCTGTTCGGGCTGTTGGTCACCGTGGTGTTCGTGGTGCTCGGCTGGCACGGCGCGGTGCTCTACGGCATCGTGCTCACCGCGTTGGTGGGGATTGTCAGCGGGCTTGTCGACCTGCCCAGCGGGATCTTCTCGGCGCCGAGGGGGCTGGAGCACACCTTCGGTCAGGCGATCATTCATCTGCCGGACGCGTTCACCGGGCAGATGGCGATCGTGATTCTGACGATGCTGTTCGTCGACTTCTTCGATGCGTCCGGCACCCTGATCGGCGTCGCGAACCAGGCGGGTTTGCTGGACAAGGACGGCAAGTTGCCGCGTGCGGCGAGTGCGCTGGCGGCGGACTCGGTGGGCACGATGGCAGGCGCGGTGATCGGCACGTCCACCACCACGGCGTATGTGGAATCGACGACCGGTGTTTCGGCGGGCGGGCGGACCGGGCTCACCGCCGTCACGACGGCGGGCTGGTTTCTGGTGGCGATGTTCTGTTATCCGATCTTCGCGGTGGTCGCGGGTTCCGGTGAGGTGACCGCGCCCGCGCTGATCGTGGTCGGTGTGCTGATGGCGCGCTCGCTCGGTGATATCGAGTGGCAGCGGATGGAATTCGCGGTACCCGCGTTCATCACCGTGGTGATGATGCCGTTGACCTACTCGATCGCGAACGGTCTCGCCATGGGCATGCTGTTCTATCCCGTGGTGATGGTGGCCCGGGGTCGGATCAAGGAGGTGCATCCGGTGATGTGGGTGCTGCTCGTGGCGTTCCTCGGGTACTTCTTCTTCCTCGCGGAATGAGGGATCTTTACGCAACATCAGTGTGACGAAATTCCTATCGTTCGGGCATGCGAAATGCGCTCACGGCAGTAATAGTTGATGAGTTAACGAAATTGCTGTCCGAGAACGCAGGAAACGAGGACCCGGATGACCACCAAGACTGTGGCGGAGCAGGCCGCACCAGCGCGCGATATCAGCGAGTTCGCGCTCGTGTCGACCGCGCCGAGCATCGGCCTGCTGTTGGTACGGGTCGTCGCGGGCCTGCTATTCGCTTCGCACGGCACGCAAAAGCTGTTCGGTTGGTTCGGCGGCGTGGGCTGGCACACCACGGCGGACAACTTCAGCGCGACGGGCTACAACCCCGGCGTGGTCTTCGGCACGCTGGCCGGAGTGAGCGAACTGGTCGGCGGTGTACTGCTCGCGTTGGGGCTGTTCACACCGCTGGCCGCCGCCATCATCGTCGGCACCATGCTCAACGCGATCAACACCACGTGGGCAAAGGGTCTGCTCGGCGGATATGAGCTGGCGTTGGTCTATGCGGTGCTCGCCGCGGGCTTCGGCTTCGTCGGTGCTGGCAGGTTCTCGCTGGACGCGGGACGGCCGTGGCAGCGCCACGGCACGGTGTGGGGTATCGGTGCGGTGGTGCTCGGTGTCGTGGCGGCCGTACTCACGTTGATTTTCAAATGGGCACTGTGACAAGGGGTCTGCGCAGCGCCGCGGCGGTGGTGGTGGTCGAGGCGACTCCTGGGGCGGTCGGCCGAGGCGACATGGATTAGCCTGGCCGGATGTTCCTGGTACAGACGGTTGTCGCGCGAGTGCCGAGCCGAATGCTCTCGGTGTTCGTGCGCAATGCGGAGTTGCTGAAGTTCCTTACCGTCGGGGCTTTCGCGTTCGTCACCACTTCGGTGCTGTTCTTCGGATTGAAATGGACCGTGCTGGACGGCAAACCGGTCACGGCCAATGTGGTCGCCGTGCTCGTCGCCACCGTGGTTTCCTACGTACTCAATCGCGAGTGGGCGTTCACCGCGCGCGGTGGGCGTGAGCGCAGGCACGAGGCGGCACTGTTCTTCCTGGTCGCGGGCATCGGCATGGGGATCAACCAGCTGCCGTTGGCGGTGTCGAGCTACATCTTCCAGTTGCGTACCCCGCACGTGTCGGTGTTGGTGGAGAACATCGCCGACTTCCTCAGCGCGTCCATCATCGGCACCCTGCTAGCCACGGCTTTCCGCTGGTGGGCCATGCGCAAATTCGTGTTCCCCGAGGTTGTGGTGCCGGAGTTGGAACACAGCGAGGGCGTGCGCGAGGAGCAGGCGTAGGGCCGACCAACCGGTCGGTACTCAACTCGCCGTCAGGTGAATGTTCGGTTCGCGCCCGAGCCGGACGCGGCGCCCGCACCAGGACTGTCCGGTGTGAGCCTGGGTGGCGCTGCGCAAATCGGCGCACGCCACGCAGGCGGCGCTCACCTCGCCGACCACCCACCTTTCTTCGGTGCGGAAACGGCGGATGAGATCTGCGCCGCCACCGGTGTGCAGCGCAGACCGCTGCCTCGCCTCGCTCTGCGCCGGGTGCGCTGCTGTGCCGGTGTTGTTCAGCCGGCCCAGGAAAGACCCAGCTACCTCCACCTCGCCGCTGCGGGCATGCCCGCCCGTGCCCGCCGAACTTTTCGCGGCGGGATGCGTCCGGCCCGGCCGCCGCTCACACTGTCGCGGTGGTGAGCCTGCGTAGTGCCTTGACCACGACCTCAGGGTCGGAGGTCTCCCAGTACGGCGGCAGGGACGCGCGCAGGTAGCCGCCGTAGCGTGCCGTCGCGAGGCGTGAATCGAGAATCGCGACCACGCCGCGGTCGTCCACGCTGCGCAGCAGGCGTCCCGTGCCCTGTGCGAGCAACAGCGCCGCGTGGTTGGCGGCGACCGCGAGAAAACCGTTGCCGCCGTGCGATTCCACCGCGCGTTGCCTGGCCGTCAACAGTGGATCGTCGGGGCGTGGGAACGGGATCCGGTCCAGGATCACCAGGCTCAGCGACGGGCCGGGCACGTCTACTCCCTGCCACAGCGACAGCGTGCCGAACAGGGAGGTCTCCGGGTCGTCGGCGAATTTGCGCACCAACGCGCCGGTCGAATCGTCGCCCTGGCACAGCACAGGGGTGTCGAGGCGTCCGCGCAGCGCCTCGGTGGCGGCCTTCGCCGCGCGCATCGAGGAGAACAACCCGAGGGTGCGCCCGCCCGCCGCGGTGATCAGGCGTTCGATCTCGTCGAGGTAGACCGGCGCGAGACCGTCGCGGCCCGGCGGGGGCAGGTGCTTGGCGACGTAGAGGATGCCGGACCTGGCATGGTCGAACGGCGAGCCGACGTCGAGCGAATTCCAGCGCACGGTCTCCGCATCCGACGGTGCTTCGCCGCCGTTGGCCGTGGCTGTGTTGCCGCGTGCGGAGGACTGCGCTGGTAGACCCCAGGTGATCGCGAGACCGTCGAACGAGCCGCCTATTTGCAGGGTGGCCGAGGTCAACACCACCGTCGCGGTGCCGAAGAGCCTGCTGCGCAATAGTCCACCCACCGAAAGCGGCGCCATACGCAAGGTGCGCCGGGTGACGCCCCTGGCGTCTTCGGCGGCCAGCCAGATGACATCGCGGCGCTTGGCCGGGTCCGGCTCGTCGAAGGCGGTGAGCGCGCGGACTGCGCTGTCGTGCACTTCCTCGATGGCCGTGAGTGCCTGGTTGCGGACCGCCGCGTCCTCCGGTTCACCCGAGGCGGTAGTCGCGCCGGGCGGAGCGAGCGCGATTCGGACCGCCCACGCGGCGTCGCGGACCAGCGCGAGTACCGCGGCGACGCCGTCGGGCATCCGGTCCCAGCAGGCCGCGGGCAGTTCGTCCAGCGCCGTGTGCCAGGCCTCGGCGGCTTCCTCCAGTCGGTCGAGTTCGCGTTCGTCGATCAGCTTGGCGCAGCGGCGGGCGGCGGCACTGATCGCGGTGGGCGCGAGTTCCGCGGTCGCGACGCCGGTGACCCTGTCGACCAGTTCGTGCGCTTCATCGATGACCACCACGTCGTGTTCGGGCAGGATCTGGATGCCACTGATGGCGTCGATGGCCAGCAGTGCGTGGTTGGTCACCACCACGTCGGCCTGCGCCGATTGCGCCCGTGCCTTCTCGGCGTAACAGTCCTGGCCGAACGGGCAGCGCGATTTGCCGAGGCATTCGCGCGAGGACACGCTCACCTGCCGCCACGCGCGGTCGGTGACGCCGGGCGCGAGCTCGTCGCGATCGCCGGTTTCGGTATCGGAGGCCCACTCGTTGAGCCGTTGGACCTCGCGGCCGAGGCGGGAGACGGCGAACGCGTCGAACAGTTCGGCTTCCTCCGGCTCGTCCGGAATCACGCTGTTGATCTTGTTCAGGCATAGATAGTTGTTGCGGCCCTTGAGGATCGCGAACTCGGTACTTCGCCCGAGCGGCTCGCGCAGCGCGTCCGACAGTCGGGGCAGGTCCCGATCGACGAGTTGGCGCTGCAACGCGATCGTCGCCGTCGACACCACCACCGTGCGCCCGGTGCGCACCGCGTGGCGCACGCTCGGAATCAGGTACGCCAGCGATTTCCCGGTGCCCGTCCCGGCCTGGACCGCGAGGTGCTCCTTGGTGTCGATCGCGTGATCGACGGCCGAAGCCATCGTCACCTGGCCGTCGCGTTCCTTACCGCCGAGCGCGGAAACGGCGGTCGCCAACAATGCTGATACGGGCGGGAGCTCGGGCACCAACGCAGCGTACTGCGCCCCGCCGACAACCAATTCGCGCCACCGCCCACCGCACAGCTGGTGTATAGTCACACCACATGGCCAGTAGGGGGCGCCATCCTGAAAAACCGATCAACGAGGCGCTTGGAGAGCTCGATCTCGCGCAGTTCGAGATCGAGGAGGTTCATCGAGGACACCGTTGGGGCGTTGTTCGACATAAGGAGGGTGGAATGACCATCGCGATCTGGAGGACCCCACGGGTGCCAGAGGACAACGCCGACGCGATCAGACGGTTCGTTCGCCGATGCGCAGCGAAGGAGCGGCAGCTATGAGTCGGAGCGAGTTCACGTTGATACTCGACCGCACACCGACCGATGACGACCTCGACGCGCTGTATTCGGCCGGGCTGGATGACACGACGCCCGAGTACGGTCCGCGTTCGGTGCCCTTGATCCATGTGCACCGTGACGCCGAGTCGCTGGCGACGGCAATCATCGGTGCGGTGCGCGAGGTGGAGTCGGTGGGTCTGTCGGTCGTCGGGGTGCGCAGCGAAGACTTGGTCACGCTGAAAACGATCGCCGCGCGCACCGACCGCACCTATGAAGGTGTGCGGCGCTTGGCTGGCGGCGACCGGGGGCCGGGCGGTTTTCCCGCGCCGACCAGTGGTGACGGCTACGCCCTTTTCTCGTGGACCGAGGTTGCCCGGTGGTTCGCCCAGCACTACGGAATGCCGGACCCCACCACTGAATACGACAGGATGATCGCCGCCGCTGACCATTTGGTGCGCGCGAAACGGCTACTCGGTTCGCGCGCAGGTGAATTCGCCGCGCTGGCCGCCTGAGCGCTACCTGCTCACGTTGCCTCGGAGTTCGACGCCCGCTGTGCGCATGCGGTCGAGGGCGGCGTCGGTGCTGGGTTGGGCGATGGCCGCGGTGAGGTCGAGCAGGACGCGGGTGCCGAAGCCTTCGATGCGGGCGTCGAGTGCGGTGGCGCGGACGCAGTAGTCGGTGGCGATGCCGACGATGTCGACCGCTTCGATGTGGCGCTCGCGCAACCAGTCGGCGAGGGGAGTGCCCTCGGAGTTCGCGGATTCGAAGCCGGAGTACGCGGCAGAATAGGCACCCTTGGAAAAGGTTTCGGTGATCGGCTCGACGGTGAGGTCGGGATGGAAGTCCGCGCCTGGCGTGCCGACCCGGCAGTGTGGCGGCCAGCTGTCGACGTAGTCGGGTTCGTCGGAGAAGTGATCGCCGGGGTCGATGTGATAGTCGCGCGTCGCGACCACGATGGAATAGGGCGTCGCGGCGAGGAAGTCGCTGATCCGCGCGGCCACCGCGGCACCGCCCGCCACGGCCAATGCACCGCCTTCGCAGAAATCGTTCTGTACGTCGACGATGATCAAGGCTCGGCTCACGGCAACCTCCCGTGGTGTAGACAGTGCGCCTACCTCGCATTCTGCCTCAGTGCAGGATTTCCGCCCACCCGTGATCGGGGGGTCCGATTCTCGATACTTCAGTCGGTCGCTCGACCGCGCTCGACTGCCCCAGAAATATTCCTTGACAAGAATATTCTCTAGTGTGAATATATAGAACATGCACACGACAGCCGCAGCACTCGGCGACGCCGCCCGCTGGCGCATCATCGAGTTACTGGCCACCAGGCCGAGGTCGGTCGGCGAACTCGCCGAGCTCACCGGGTTGCGGCAACCGCAGGCCACCAAGCATCTGCAAACCTTGGCTCGGGAGGGTCTTGTCACGGTGTCGCCGCTCGGGCAACGGCGCATCGCCGCGCTCGAGGCGGCGCCACTGCGCGCATTCGACCATCGGCTGCGAGCACTGTTGGCGACCGCGGAGGCGAACGAGGGCGAGCGTGACACCATCTCCCGCTACCGCGCCGCCCTCGCGGCGGAATCTGCTGCGGCGCAACAGGACAGCTGGGCAGATGGCCGGACCTTCTCGTTCGACCGCGAGTTCAGCTCTACTCCCGACACAGTATGGCGGTACTGGACCGAGCCCGATCTACTCGCCGCGTGGTGGGCGCCGTCATCGATGACGGTGACCGAGTGTCTGCTGGAGCCGACGCCGGGCGGTCGCGCGATTCTGGAATACCGCGACGCGGAGGGTCGGTATCGCTCCGAGGGCGCGGTGCGCGTCGCGACGCGACCCGAGCGCCTCGTTTTCGAATTGACGGTGTTGGACGCGGCGGGAGCGGCGTTCTTCACCGGCCACTACGACCTCATTCTGCGGGAAGACGGCGCGGGTACCAGCTTGCGACTCGACCTGCGTATCACCGAAACCACCGTCGCCGCGGTGCCTTACATCGCCGGAATCGCCACCGGCTGGGGGCAGGTACTCGACAATCTCGCCGCCGCCCTGGCCGAACCCGCACCTGAATGCCAAAACGCTACGAATCCCACCCAGAACAAAGGAGCCAAGTCATGACAACACGCACGGTTTCGGCGAATATCAGCCTGACCTTGGACGGCCGATACAACGGTCCGGCAGGCCCCGGTGACCTGTCCGCGATCGTCCCGTACATGTCCACCGAGGTCGCCCGCAATCAGCTCGCCAGAATCTGGCAGGGTGCGACGACAGCGCTGCTCGGTCGCGGTAGCGCGCAGGGGTTCATGGGGTACTGGCCGTCGGTGGCCGACGACGACAACGCCGACCCACGCGAGCGCGGTTACGCGAAATGGCTGACCGACGTCGAAAAAGTAGTCCTGTCGAGGACTTTGACCGAGCCGCCGTGGGAGCGCAGCAGGGTGATCGACGCTCCCGTCGTCGACGCCGTCGCCGAACTCGCGGCCACCGGCACCGGCGACATCCTCGTCAATACCAGCCCCAGTGTCAGCAAACCCCTGCTCGCCGCCGACCTCGTCGACCGGCTGTACTTGATCGTGTGTCCCGAGATCGCGGGGGCGGGCGACCGATTCTTCGATGACGGCCTGCCGACCTCGAAGTGGACGCTCACCGACAAAGAGGTCGGCGACCTCGGCGAGGTCGCCCTGGTCTACGACCGCGTCCGGTGACCGCGACGGCCGTTCGCACGAACCGCTCTCACGGGAATGTGGTGGGAACGGCCGGTTCGCCGGAGGACAGTTTCAACCCTTCCCACGGCAGGCTGATCAATTGACGCGCGACCAGGTCTCGACTGTCGGACAGGCTGGGCAGTGAGTCCAGGATCTTGCCGCCGCGTACCAGGGGTGTCAGCAGTTCGCGGGAATGGAAACCGTTGGTGGCGGGCGCGGGTCCTTCGGCGGGGTACACGACTTCCTCGACGATGGTGCCGGTGGCGCGGGACAACCGCACCGCCTTCTTGGTACCGCCACGTGACTGTTTGTGGCTGCTGCGCTTGGCCACCGGGACGCCCTCTACCTCGACGATCTTGTAGACCATTCCCGCTGTTGGAGCGCCCGATCCGGTGACGAGGGACGTGCCGACGCCGTACACGTCGACGGGTTCGGCGCGCAGTGCGGCGATGGCGTATTCGTCGAGGTCGCCGGAGACCACGATGCGGGTTTTGGTGGCGCCGAGCCTGTCGAGTTGATCGCGGACCTGACGGGCGAGCACACCGAGGTCGCCGGAGTCGATCCGCACACCGCCGAGTTCGGGGCCCGCGACCTCGATCGCGGTGGCGACGCCCTGGGTGATGTCGAAGGTGTCGACCAGCAGTGTGGTCCCGGTGCCGAGCGCCTCGACCTGGCTGCGGAACGCGGCTGCCTCGTGTTCGCCGTCGGAACCGCTGTGCAACAACGTGAACGCGTGCGCGCTGGTGCCCGCGCCGGGAACGCCGTAGCGGCGTACGGCCTCCAGGTTGGAGGTGGCGTCGAATCCGGCCAGGTAGGCGGCGCGTGAGCTGGCGGGCGCCGCGAGTTCGTGGGTGCGGCGCGAACCCATCTCGATCATTCTGCGTCCGCTCGCGGCGCTGACCATGCGTGCCGCCGCCGACGCGATCGCACTGTCGTGGTTGAAGATCGAGAGGATCAGCGTTTCCAGTACCACGCATTCGGCGAAGGTTCCGCGCACCGAGAGGATGGGGGAGTCGGGGAAATACAGATCCCCTTCGGCGTAGCCGTCGATGTCACCGGTGAATCGGTAGTCGCGTAGCCATGCGAGGGTGCGTGCGTCGGAGAAGCCTTCGATGACCGCTAGTTCGGGCGCACCGAATTGAAAGTCGGCCAGCGCGTCCATCAGTCGACCGGTCCCCGCGACGACGCCGTAGCGACGGCCGTTGGGTAGTCGTCGCGCGAAGACCTCGAAGGTGCACCGCCGGTGTGCGGAGCCGTCGGCCAGTGCCGCGGCGAGCATGGTGAGCTCGTACTGGTCGGTCAGCAGCGCGGTGCTGGCGCCATTGTCGATATCCACTCCGCAACTCTAGACACGACAAGCAATCACCCCCGGTGCTGAGCGGGGTGCTGTCGGGCCGGCGGCGGCGCCATAACACGACTCGCCGGACATAGCGGGCGTTATGTCCGGTATTTCGGGTCGCCGGGTGTTGTGTATCCATGGGCGCGTCGTATCGTGGACGACATGGCCTTGTGCAACACAGTCCGAGGCGGCGACGTCGTGAACGCCGCGAACGCGACACTGTCGGCACCACAGGCGACACCCGAAGCAGTCGAATTCACCGAGGTCCTCGAGGCGGAAGACCGCCCGTGGGTGACGGTGGTCTGGGACGACCCGGTGAACCTCATGCACTACGTCGCCTACATCTTCCAGAAGCTGTTCGGCTACAGCAAAGCCAAAGCGACCGAGTTGATGCTCAAGGTGCACAACGAGGGCAAGGCGGTGGTCTCCTCGGGTTCGCGCGACAAGATGGAGCACGACGTGCAGCGGTTACACGCCGCGGGTCTTTGGGCGACCATGCAACGGGATAATTGATCTGGGCGACTACCCTGGCGCCGTGCGCAAGTGGAGCAGGAAGAACTCGCTGAGCGGTCTCAAACTGCGTTCCGAGATGGACGCACGCGAGGCCAACGTGCTGCGTTCGCTGGTCGGCGCCGTTTCCGGGCTGCTCACCGAACGCGCCGATTCCGCACCGGACGACGACTTGGCGGCGCTGACCGGTCTGCGTACCGGGAATACGAATCCGCCGGACGACCCCCGGCTGCACCGGCTGCTGCCGGATTTCCACCGCAGCGAGCCCGGCTCGCCGGACGCTGATCGCGCCGACCTCAACAGCGCGCTGCGCGGCCTGCACGAGCAGGAGATCATCGACGCCAAGCTGGCGGCGGGTGCGGTCG
This sequence comes from Nocardia callitridis, assembly GCF_039543305.1. Lineage (NCBI taxonomy): Bacteria > Bacillati > Actinomycetota > Actinomycetes > Mycobacteriales > Nocardiaceae > Nocardia > Nocardia callitridis. Next base: position 26,852 of record NZ_BAABJM010000006.1, read on the forward strand.
TCCTGGAGACCGTTCCTGCCTCCGGCGGCAAGGTTCAGCTGACCCCCGAGCAGGCGGACGCCTGGTTGCACGCCCTCACCGATGTGCGCCTCACCCTGGGGACGGTGCTGGAGATCGACGCCGACACGCCTGATCATCTCGATCCCGACGATCCGCGTGCCGCAAGCCTCGATGTCTATCACTGGCTCACCTGGATGCAGGATTCGTTGTTGCAAGCACTCGCGCCGTAGTGATCGCGACGGTCGTCGATCGGTTTCCCGGCAGTCAGGAGTCCAGTCTATGAATGCCAATGCCGGACAACGCAATTCGCTTACCGATGTCGGTGGCTTGCTGGTGGGCCATCATCATGGGCTCGATCAGGACGCGACACTGGGCTCCGGCGCGGCGACCGGCTGCACGGTCGTCTTCGCGCCGGGTGGGGCCACCGCGTCGGTCGATGTGCGCGGCGGCGGGCCCGGCACCCGCGAAACCGACTTGCTCGACCCCGCCAATACCGTGCGCGCGGCCAACGCCATCCTGCTCACCGGAGGCAGTGCCTACGGCCTCGCCGCGGCCGACGGGGTGATGCGATGGCTCGAAGAGCACCGTGAAGGTCTCCCGATGGACCCGACCGATCCGAGCCAGGTGGTTCCGATCGTGCCCGGCGCGGTGATCTTCGACCTTCCGGTGGGCGCGTGGGGGTTTCGGCCCACCGCCGACTTCGGTTATCGCGCCGCCGCCGACGCGGCCGTGGCGTTCGAGCGCGGCTCGGTGGGTGCCGGGGTCGGTGCGCGGGCAGGTTCTCTCAAAGGCGGTGTGGGTACCGCGAGCATCGTGCTGGGGGCGGGCGCTGCGGAAGGGGTCACCGTGGCTGCGCTGATCGTCGCGAATCCGGTCGGTTCGGTGTTCGATCCACGCACCGGGCTGCCGTGGGGTGTCGGCACGGACGGCCCCGAACACTTCGGGCTCCGGCCCGCCACCGAACAGCGGTTGACGGCGGCGAACGCATTGCCGGTGAAGGGCACGGTGCTCAACACCACCATCGGCGTCGTCGCGACCGACGCGCCGCTGGACCCCGGCGCGTGTCACCGGATGGCCACCACCGCGCACGACGGCCTGGCCCGCGCGATTCGTCCCGCACACAGTCCGCTCGACGGCGACACCATCTTCGCGTTGGCAACGGGTACCGGGCCCGATCACGCCGGGGACACGGCCCTGCCCTCGGCCTTTCCCTCGGATCTGCTGGCCCTCGACGAGATCTGCACCGCCGCCGCGGTCTGCGTGGAACGCGCCGTCGTGGACGCGATCCTGTCCGCTCGCTCGGTCGCGGGCATCCCCGCCTACGCGGATCTGTTCCTGAGCTGACGCCGCGCACCGGAGTGAACACCGGGCGGTGTCGGCGGGTCCGTGCCACGTGACGCGGCCGCGGCGTGGATGTGTGATTGCCGCGAGCCCGGAACTCTTGCGGTGGACCCCCTTCGTGGGTGGGGAGTTTTCTCCCCTCGGGTCTCTTGCCTGAGATCCCTTGTGTAACAACAAGATCAACGGCATTCGTGGCCGCATGATGGGATACTGGGGAGATGCCTGCTGTCCGTGCTCACCTCAGAAATGGGCGGCCCGTGCGAGCGTATTACCGCGCACCGTCCGGCCGCAGCCTGCGAAGACCGCACTATCAGAACTACGCCAACAGTGTGCTGGTACATAGGTACGGGAGGTCTCGGTATCGAGCTGCCTCGACCAGTCGGGGCGGCGGCATTCACATCGACCACATCTTGGCGTTCGTCGGCGCGGCCATCGTCGTGGCCGTATGCGCGCTGCTCGTCGCGGCCATCTTCGCCGCCCCGGGCGGTGCGGGCGAGGATCCCGATCGCCCGGCGCCGATCGTGCACACCCGTCCCCAGCGTCCCGCGCTGCCGCCCCCGCCGCCGTGTTTCCCGTTCCAGGGGAATTGCTGAAGCTCGCCATCGATACCCTGCCGAGCGCGCGAAGGCAGGCGCGCGCTCGGTGGCGAGGTCTGCTGTGCTCCCACGCGCCGTCGACCAGGGACGTCGCCGTGTCGCGGGGCCGGGATGCCTGTGCTCGGGAATAGCCGCATAGTGTGGCTGGTTGTGTCGACTGCTGAGGGTCGACGTGCGTGGAAGGGTTGACAGTGCTGGTGATCAGGGCTGATCTCGTGGAGGCCATGGTGGCGCACGCGCGCGCCGACCACCCCGACGAGGCCTGCGGCGTCCTCGCGGGACCGGAGGATTCCGATCGTCCCGAACGATTCATCGCGATGATCAATGCCGAGCGCTCACCCACCTTCTACCGCTTCGATTCCGGGGAGCAATTGCGCGTGTGGCGCGCCATGGACGACGCCGACGAGGCGCCGGTGGTGATCTACCACTCGCATACCGGGACCGAGGCTTATCCGAGCCGCACCGATGTGTCGTATGCGTCCGAGCCGTTCGCGCACTACGTGCTGATTTCCACCCGCGACCCCGAGCAGCACGAGCTGCGCAGCTACCGCATCGTCGACGGTGTGGTCACCGAGGAGCAGGTGCGGATCGTCGAACACTACGAATGAGCCTGTCGCGTACGGGTTCGTGTGCGCCCAGTCGTCTTTCGTGCAGTCGTCTTTCGTGAAAGAGGAGTAATCATGGCGGTAACCGTCTCCATCCCGACCATCATGCGCGGCCTCACCGGAGGTGAGAAGCGGGTGCAGGCCGACGGGTCGACGCTCTCGGCGTTGATCGACGACCTGGAGGCCAATCACCCCGGCCTCGCCGAGCGCCTGCTGAAGGACGGCAAACTCAACCGGTACGTCAATATCTATGTCGACGACGAGGATGTGCGGTTCTCCGGCGGCCTGGAGTCGGAGGTGCCCTCCGACGCCAGTGTCACGATTCTGCCTGCCGTCGCCGGCGGCTGAGGTATCCGGCGTGGCGCGTTATGAATCGCTGATCGCGACCCTCGGCGACACCCCTTTGGTCGGCCTGCGCAATCTCTCACCGCGGTGGGAGGGCGAGACGCCGGTGCGACTGTGGGCGAAGTTGGAGGACCGCAACCCCACCGGGTCCATCAAGGATCGTCCCGCGCTGCGGATGATCGAGCAGGCCGAGGCCGACGGTGTGTTGCGGCCCGGCTGCACGATTCTGGAACCGACCAGCGGTAATACCGGGATCTCCCTGGCCATGGCTGCCAAGCTCAAGGGTTATCGGTTGGTGTGTGTGATGCCGGAGAACACCTCGGTGGAGCGGCGTCAGCTGCTCACCATGTATGGCGCGCAGATCATCACCTCGCCCGCGGCGGGCGGCTCGAATCAGGCTGTGGCGCAGGCCAAACAGATCGCCGAGCAGAACCCGGACTGGGTGATGCTCTATCAGTACGGCAATCCGGCCAACGCGCTCGCGCACTACACCGGCACGGGGCCCGAATTGTTGGCCGACCTGCCGGAGATCACGCATTTCGTCGCAGGTCTCGGCACCACGGGAACCCTGATGGGTACCGGCCGCTTCCTGCGGGAGCACGTGCCGAATATCGAGATCGTCGCCGCCGAGCCGCGCTACGGCGAACTCGTCTACGGGCTGCGCAATATCGACGAGGGTTTTATCCCTGAGCTGTACGACGAATCCGTACTCACCAGCCGTTTCTCCGTCGGCCCCTATGACGCGGTGCGCCGCACCCGTGAGTTGGTCGCCGAGGAAGGCATTTTCGCGGGCATCTCCACCGGCGCGATCCTGCACGCGGCGCTCGGCGTCGCCCGCAAGGTCGTCAAGGCGGGTAAGCGCGCCGATATCGCGTTCGTCGTCGCCGACGGCGGATGGAAATACCTGTCCACGGGTGCTTACGACGGCACCCTCGAAGAAGCCGAGGAACGGCTCGACGGACAACTCTGGGCCTGATCGCCCCGGTACTCTCGAAGCAGCGAGGCACCGGCAGACTCGGTGCCCCGCGTGACGAGGAGGTGGCGATGACCGACGGTGCTGGACTCGGTGCGTCGTTCGACCCGGACCGGATCGCCGCGTTACGTGGTGCGACGAAGGGGAAGGCGCCGGGCTCGCTCGGTTCGGGCTCGCACCCCGATCGTTTCGGTGCGCTGCGGCGACTGTGGTTGCAAGCCGGGGTATTGATCGCCGGCTTCGTCGCCCTGCTCTACGGCATCGAGGGCGTCGACACCCTCGATGATCATCGCCTCGATCAGGCGGGTATTCATCCGAGGCAGGCCGACGGCGGACTGTGGGGAATCCTGTTCGCCCCGGTACTGCACGGTGGGTGGGACCACCTGATCGGCAATACGCTGCCCGTGCTCGTGCTCGGATTCCTCGCGCTGCTCGCGGGGATCGGTCGTGGGTTGGCGGCCACCGCGATCATCTGGATCGTCGCGGGCGCGGGTACCTGGCTCACCGGCGGTTCGGGCACCGTGCATCTCGGTGCGTCGGCGCTGGTGTTCGGCTGGTTGACCTTCCTCATTTCGCGTGGCTGGTTCGGCCGCCATGTCGGCCAGATCGTGGTGGGCCTGGTGGTGCTGGTGGTCTACGGCTCACTGCTGTGGGGAGTGCTGCCTGGCCAGAACGGAATCTCTTGGCAGGGACATCTTTTCGGCGCGATGGGTGGACTGCTCGCCGGATGGGTACTCTCTGGAGATGAACGTCGACAGCGCCGAGCGGATCGAGCCGGAGTCGTCGCGTCACCACGGTGAGCGTGCGACCTGTCCGGAAAGTTGGGGGATCGGTTCTTGAGCGAGAAATCATCGTGGCAGCATGGGGGAATGCGCCTTACCGTCCTCGGGTGCTCGGGCAGCGTGTCCGGCCCGGACTCGCCCGCATCGGGCTATTTGCTCACCGGCCAGGACATGACCCCCGTGGTGATCGATTTCGGGCCGGGTGTGCTGGGGGCGCTGCAGCGTTATGCCGATCCAGGGGAAGTCGACATCTTCCTCACTCACCTGCATGCCGATCACTGCCTCGATCTACCCGGTCTGCTCGTGTGGCGGCGCTATCACCCCACACCGCCGGTGGGTAAGGCGATCGTGCGCGGTCCCTCCGACGCCGGATTGCGGATCGGTAATGCCTCCGCCGAGATCGGCGGCGAATGCGACGACTGGTCGGACGTGATCGATCATCGGCCGTGGGCGGCGGGCGAGACGGTCGAATTCGGCCCCGGCCATACGGTTACGGCCCGTCGCATGTATCACCCTCCCGAGTCCTACGGCCTGCGCATCGTCACCGCGGCGGGCCGTACTTTTGTCTATACCGGTGATACCGCGATGTGCGAGGAGGTCAACAAGCTCGCCGAGGGCGCGGATGTGTTGATGTCCGAAGCGTCGTGGACCCACGACCCGGCGAATCGTCCTGCCGGTATCCACCTTTCGGGTGCCGAGGCGGGCAGGATCGCCGCCGAGGCGGGGGTGAAGGAACTGTTGCTCACCCACATCCCGCCGTGGACCTCCCGTGAGGACGTGATCGCCGAGGCCAAGGCGGAGTTCTCCGGCCCGGTACACGCCGTGGCTCCGGGCGAGACCTTCGACATCTGAGCTCTCCACTAGGCTGTCGCGCGTGGCGAGACGAGCTGATGGCAGGGCGGACGACGAGCTCCGCGAAGTACGGATCACCCGTGGGTTCACCACGCACCCAGCGGGTTCGGTGCTGGTGGAGTTCGGGCAGACCAGGGTGATGTGCACGGCGAGCGTCACCGAGGGGGTGCCGCCGTGGCGTCGTGATTCCGGACTGGGTTGGCTCACCGCCGAATACGCGATGTTGCCCGCCGCGACGCATACCCGCAGCGGGCGTGAGTCGGTGAAGGGCAAAGTCGGCGGGCGCACACAGGAGATCAGCCGGCTGGTGGGCCGCTCGCTGCGCGCGTGCATCGACCTCGCCGCGATCGGCGAGAACACGATTGCCCTCGACTGCGACGTGCTGCAAGCCGACGGCGGGACCAGGACCGCGGCCATCACCGGCGCCTATGTGGCGCTCTCCGACGCCGTCACCTATCTCGGCGCGGCGGGCGGTTTGGCCGACCCGCAACCGATTTCGTGCGGTATCGCCGCGGTCAGCGTCGGCGTCGTCGACGGGAGGGTGCGCCTGGATCTGCCCTACGAGGAGGATTCGCGCGCCGAGGTCGACATGAACGTGGTCGCCACCGACACCGGGACGCTGGTCGAGATCCAGGGCACCGGCGAGGGCGCCACCTTCCCGCGTTCCACCCTCGACAAGCTGCTGGATTCGGCGCTGGCCGGGTGCGAGCAACTGTTCACGGTGCAGAAAGAGGCCCTGGCGCTGCCGTATCCCGGTGTCCTGCCGGAGCCGTCCGAGTCGAAGAAGAAGTAATGACCCGTCGTGTTCTGGTGGCAAGTCGCAATGCCAAGAAGCTGAACGAGTTGCGCCGTATCCTCGACGGCGCCGGAATCGTCGGACTGGAGATCGTCGGCTTGGACGACGTGCCCGCCTACGACGAGGCACCGGAGACGGCGCCGACCTTCGAGGGCAATGCCGTCGCGAAGGCCCATGACGGCGCGGCGGCCACCGGAATGGCTTGTGTCGCCGATGATTCCGGCCTCGAGGTGGATGCGCTCAACGGTATGCCCGGTGTGTTGTCGGCACGGTGGTCGGGCGAGCACGGGCGCGACGACGCGAACAACAGCTTGTTGCTCGCCCAGCTCAACGATGTTCCCGACGAGCGTCGTGGGGCGCGCTTCGTTTCGGCGTGTGCGCTGGTGGTTCCCGGCGGCGAGGAGGCGGTGGTTCGCGGGGAATGGCCCGGAGCGATCGCACGGAAACCGCTGGGTGATGGTGGTTTCGGTTATGACCCGCTGTTCGTTCCCGATGGGGGTGCGGTGTCGGCTGCTCAGCTCACGCCCGCCGAGAAAGACGCGGCTTCGCACCGGGGTCGCGCGCTGAGGCTGCTGTTGCCGGCGCTGGCTGTTCTTGCGGAAGGGTGACACCGCACAAAGGTTTGTGGGGTAGCGGGGTGTGTTGTGTGGTGGTTGCCGACCACTTGTGAAACGCGGGCTGCCAGTGCGGCGGCTCTGGCGGAAGGGTGACACCGCACATAGGTTTGTGTGTAAGCGGGGTGTGCTTGTGGTGGTTCCGGTGTGACGGGGTGGTACGCGGGGGCGAGGGTCTCCTCGCTGTGTTTTTTGGCGGCTGGCGCCGCGTGGTTCGCGGCCCTGAGTCTCGCGTTCGAGTACCCGTTTCTTGCTCCTTCGTCGCCTACGAAACGGGCACTCGAACGCGAGACGGCCGCGAACTTACCGTGCCGGTCTCGCTGCGCTCGGAACACGTGTTCGGGCGGCTCGTAGGGAGGGGTGAGTTGAGTACGGGAGGTGGCGGTTTCACCGGGTGTCGGGGTGCGCGCGTACGAAGCCGGGCGCTCGGGCGGTGAGACGGCTGTGAACTTGCCGTGCAGGGCTCGCTGCGCTCGGAACAGGTGTTTGGGTGGTTCGTGGGGTGGGGTGAGTTGGGTATGGGCGGTGGTGGTTTCGCCGGGTGTCGGGGTGCGCGCCTATGAAGCCGGGCGCTCGGGCGGTGAGACGGCTGTGAACTTGCCGTGCAGGGCTCGCTGCGCTCGGAACAGGTGTTTGGGTGGTTCGTGGGGTGGGTTGAGTTGGGTATGGGCGGTGGTGGTTTCGCCGGGTGTCGGGGTGCGCGCCTATGAAGCCGGGCGCTCGGGCGGTGAGACGGCTGTGAACTTGCCGTGTCGGTCTCGCTGATGCTCGGAACAGGTGTTTGGGCGGCTCGTTGAGTGGTTGGGTTTTGTTGGGGTGGTGGGGGTTTCACCGGGTGCAGGGTGTGTGCACGGCGAGAGAACCATTGAATGCCGAGATTGTCCTCGGCACTGGAGTTGGGTGAAGAGCCCGGCTTCGGGGGTACTCAACCGCGGCGCCGGTCGCCGAGGACGCCGAGGACGCCACGGACTCAGAGGCTGAAGTCTGCTTTGACCTTTTTCGCGTTCGTGTGCTCGACGAAGAACGACAGCAGCGGGATGGTTCCGGCGATGAGGGTGCCGACGGTGCGCTTGACCGGCCAGCGGACCTTGACCGCGAGGTCGGCGGTGACCAGCAGGTAGACGAAGTACACCCAGCCGTGCACGACGGCGATCCAGCTCGGGGTGCTCGCGTCGAAGCCGTACTTGGCGATGACTTCCACGGTCAGCACCAGCAGCCAGAGGCCGGTGAACCAGGCGAGTGCGCGGTAGCGCAGCAGTGCGGAGTTCACCTTGGCGACGGGGGTGGCGCTGGGTGGGGTGTTCGTCGCGGCCGTGGTGTCGGCGGCCTCGGTGGAATTCTCGCTGGTGGTCAACCCGCGCTCCTTTCGGTGGGTGCCGTGCGCGCGTCGGCGGGTTGGATCAGGGCGTCGAGATGTTCGTCGACGTCGGCGGCGTGCAGCGCGGCAAGATATCGGTTGTACTCGGCGAGCGCGGGGTCTTCGTCCTGTGTCGCTTGCGGGCGCTGTGGCAGCAGACCTTCCGGAAGTTCGCGCGGCGCGACGGCCTCGGCGGCGCGCTTGGCGCGGCGGCGGTCGCTGCCGGTCGGCGCGGACGGGTGTGCCTCGGGTTCGCCGACGTCCCCGGTTTCGCCCGCCTCGCGCTCGAGGCGGACGAACCGGAAGTACGCGAACACCGCGAACCCGGCGAACAACGGCCACTGCAGGGCGTAACCCAGGTTCTGGCCGGTGCCGTTGGCCGACTCGAATCGTTCCCACTGCCACCATGCCAAGGCGAGGCAGCCGAGAGTCGCGACAATCACCAGCGCGATGAGCGCGGGTCGATTGTGTTCCGAGCGGCGGGGTGGTGCGGACACGGCTACCACGGTACCCGTCTACTACACGGTACGTAGGGGCAGGTGGGGCGGCTCAGAACCGGTAGGTGATGCCGGTGAGCCGTTCGGATTCGCTCCACAGTCGCTGCCACAGGTCCTTGTCGTTCGACAACGTGGTCGACGGCGCCGGTTCCACGGGTCCTTGGGTTTGAAAGAACCTGGTCGGACCCCAGTAGATCTCGGGGTCGGCATCCGGGACGGTGGCCGCGAACAGCGAGGAATGCGCCGCCTTCGCCGGCGGATGACCGATGAGTCGGATGAACGGCTTGGCGATCCGGTCGATGGGGGTTTCGGTGCGTGCGAACAGGTCGGTGGCCGAGACGCCGGGGTGCACGCCGTAGGAGCGCTTGTTCGAGCCCGCTTCGGTGAGACGGCGTTGGAGTTCCCGCGCGAACATCAGGTTCGCCAGCTTGGACTGGGCGTAGGCGAGGTTGCGCTGGTAGCGGCGGTTCTGGTAGTCGAGGTCGTCGATCCACAGTTTCGGGGTCTGCTTGTGCGCGACGCTCGACAGCGTCACCACGCGGTCGGTGATCCGGTCGAGCAGCAGGCCGGTGAGCGCGAAATGGCCGAGGTGGTTGACGCCCCACTGGGTTTCGAAGCCGTCGACGGTGCGGGAGAAGGGCAGGTTCATCAGGCCCGCGTTATTGATCAGCACATCGAGTTCGGTGGTCTTCTCCGCGAATTCGCGGACCGAGGCCAGGTCGGCGAGGTCGAGCGCGGCGACTCGCACGTCGCCGGTGATGCCGTCGGCGATCTGCTGGGCCTTGTCGGTATTTCGACAGGCCATGAGGACGGTCGCGCCTTTGGCCGCGAGCACCTCGGTGGTGACGGTGCCGATTCCGCCGTTTGCGCCGGTGATCACGAAGGTTCGCCCGGTCTGGTCCGCGATTTTGCTGGGGTTCCACGCCATGCCGCAGACCTTACTCTGGGGTAAGTTCTGGCGGAAGGTGTTGCCAGATTTCCGGTAGACGGCGTATGGCCGGGTTCGCTGCCGTGTCGCTGGCCGGGAGCGCGCACCGCATCCAGCCATACTGACCCGATGACCGGTGCAGTAGCTGTTACCGAGATCGCGCCCGAGCCCATGAGCAGGGCCAAGACCAACATCGTCTTCGCCACCATCGTGCTCGGCATGCTGATGGCGGCGTTGGACCAGACCATCGTCGCCACCGCGTTACCGACGATCGTCGCCGATCTCGGCGGCGCCGGTCACATGGCCTGGGTGGTCACGGCGTATCTGCTCGCCGAGGCGGTGTCGACCGCGCTGGTCGGCAAGCTCGGCGACCTGTTCGGCCGCAAGCTGGTGTTCCAGATCAGCGGCGTCGTGTTCATCCTCGGCTCGATGCTCGCCGGTTTGGCCAACGGGATGTTGCTGCTGATCGTGGCGCGTGCCGTGCAAGGCGTCGGCGCGGGCGGACTGATGGTCACCGCGATGGCGCTGATCGCCGACACCATTCCGCTGCGTCAGCGCGGCAAGTATCAGGGCGCGCTCGGTGCGGTCTTCGGTGTCACTACGGTGCTCGGACCCACGCTCGGTGGTCTGTTCACCGACCATGCGACCTGGCGGTGGTGTTTCTACATCAACGTGCCCATCGCCGTGATCATGGTCTTGCTCGCGGCCCGCACATTGCCTCGGGTGCGTGCGGCAGCCAAGCCGATCATCGACTACGCGGGCATCGGCCTGGTCGCGCTCGGTGTCTCGGCGCTGATCCTCGGACTGGAATGGGGCGGGCAGGAGTACCCGTGGGGGTCGCCGACGGTGATCGGTCTGTTCGTCGCCGCCGCGGTGCTGCTCGTCGCCTTCGTGGCGGTCGAACTGCGGGCCGAGGAACCCATGCTGCCGATGGCCCTGTTCAGTAGTCGCGTCTTCACGGTGTGTTCGATCCTCAGCTTCATCGTCGGCTTCGCCATGCTCGGTTCGATGACCTACCTGCCCGCGTATCTGCAATACGTGGACGGTGTTTCGGCGACGGCCTCGGGTCTGCGCACCCTGCCATTGGTCGCGGGACTGTTCGTCACCTCGATCCTGTCCGGTCAGGTCGTCGCGCGAACCGGCCACTATCGCTATTTCCCGATCGTCGGCACCTTGGTGATGGCGGTGGGCCTCGCGCTGATGTCGACGATGGGGCGAACGACGAGCGCGTGGTTGGAATCGTTGTACATGTTGCTGCTGGGGTTGGGCATCGGGCTCACCATGCAGGTGCTGACGATCGTTGTGCAGAACACCGTGCCTTACGCCCAACTGGGTACTGCCACCTCCGGCGTCACGTTTTTCCGCACACTCGGAAGTGCTTTCGGCACAGCCATTTTCGGAACCATTTACGACAATCAACTCGGCCCGAACCTGGCCGGTGCGTTGACCGAGGCGAGGGTGCCCCCGTCGGCGGCCGCGGACCCGCAATCGCTACGGGCGTTGCCCACCGAGCAGGCGACTCCGATCATCGACGCGTACGCGAAGTCGCTCGACCAGGTCTTCCTGTGGGTGGTGCCGATCGCCCTGGTCGGGTTCCTGATCGCCTGGTTCCTGAAGGAGGTCCCCCTGCGTGACAGTGCGCGTGCCGGTGCGGGCGATGTGGGCGAAGGGTTCTCGATGCCCGAATCCTCGGATCGGGTGGTGCTGTTGGAACGGGCGATCATTGGAACAATGCGTACGGCGCGGGCCGAAGGCCCGATCGGGCCGATGATCCTCGCCGACGCGCGCAGCCCGCTCAGCCGGGGTGAGGCGTGGGCGATCGGTCAGGTGCATGTGCGGGAGCGGGTCAAGGGGGAGGCCACGCTCGCGGCGATCGCGCGGGCACACAAGCTGCCCGAAGAGGTGTTGGAACCGATCTATCAGCGGGTGGTCGGTCAGGGGTATCTGCGCGCCGACGGGGCGGTGCTCTGGCTGACCGACGCTGGCGCCGAGCAGGTCGAGCGCGTCAAGGCCGCGTGGCGGCGCTGGCTGGATCAGCGATTGGTCGACTGGGACAACGACGACCCCGTCGACCGCGCGCTGCTGGACGCCGCCCTCGGCAACATCGCCGCCAAGCTGCTCGAAGAGGAACCGCGCGAGCCGGAGTTGGTGCCCGCCTGACCTTGTGGCGTTGTCCTCGTCGACGTGTATTCGCAGACCCCGCGCGAGATCTGCGGCGCGGATACTCCCGGCGACGAACACGCGCCGCACCACCGAGTGCCGGCTGGAGGCTCCGGCACACTGCCGGTCATACCGTTGACTCTGCCTTGGCGTCGCGGCCGGATCGCGCTGGTCGGCGACTCGGTACCTGCCCCGCCCAACAGTTCGAGTCACGAGGGTCGGGTAGTCGCTCACGCCTCGAACGGCAGGGTATTGCCCGCGGCGTCGCGCTCGCCGACATTCGCTTCGATGGCGGCGACGAGGTCGGTCAACTTTTCCCAGGTGCGGGGTGGTTCGGCGTCGATGTTGCCTATGGTGTTCCATGACTCGGTGCCTCGGTAGCGAACCATGCCCTTGCCGGAATCGTCGACGGTGACGTCGAGTTCGCCGGACATCGTTCCCTCTTCCTCGGTCATGATCGAGGCCTGCACGGATAGCTCGCTGATGTCGCTGATGGGACTCTCCTCGAAGGACGCGTTCGCCGGTGACAGGTTGTCACCGGCGGGCACGGTCATCGATGGACGTTATGCGTGAGCACAACCATCGATGGCGGTGCGCAGAGCGGCTTGTTCGTCGGGGTCGACAGTCAGGTTGTACTTTACCTTGATCCGCACGTACCGATCGATGTACGCGCAGCGGAATCCACCGGGAGGAAGATAGTCCGCCGGGTCCTGATCACCCTTGGACCGGTTCGCCGACGGGTCGGAGACCACCAGGTTGACCGCGTCGTTGGCGATATCGCGGCGGGTGTCCTGCGACAGTTTCGCGGCGCCCGAACGCCACACCTCGGCCAGCGGCACGATGTGATCGATATCCAGCGAGGTGGGATTGGTGACCCACTTGTAGGGCTTCAGCTCGCCGGACTTGCGGTCGAGCACGCCGTACTGGTCGCGCCAGCCGCCGTCGGTGCCGAGGGTGAACTTGCACGACTTGGGGTCGAGGGTCACCGGGCCGGTGGCGTCGCGAAGCAGCACCACTTCGCGGGTGGTGCACTTGCTGTACTGCGCGAACTTGTCGCCGAAGCCGTGCCCCGGCTTGTTGGTGTCCCAGTGCGGGAACTTGTCCCGGTCGTAGCCCGTCATCGGGCTTTCCTTGCCGACCTTCAGCTGTCCGAACAGCTCGTTGATGTCGCCGGAAACCGTTGACGCGGCGACCGAATCGGGTCCCTTGTCCTTGGCCAGTTCGTCGACGACGAGGAAGGCGACCGCAACGATCACGGCGACGAGTACGGCTCCACCTACCGCCAGTGCGCGACGCACAAGGCGAGATGTGTTGGACAACAACGACCTCACGGCAAACACCTCAACCACGCGCGCCGAGTCGGGCGAAGCGTGTGCCTCGCGGAAGAACAGATCGGCGGGCGCGTGACGCAGACCTGCATAGATCTCTGCTGAACTATATTCGGCGACAACCTATCCGGCGGGGCGTCCGGCGGAACCGATTGTCGCGTATGAAATTCGGCACAGCCCGTGGGGCAGCATGTGAACACCTATGATGCCGTTTCGCTATGAATGTTTCGGCGTGTCACTCGCTGTCGGCGGGTTGGGCGGTCGGGGGAACGCCGGTGTCCAGGAAGCGAATCAGTCGGTCGATGCGCGCGGTGTGCTGAACGCAGCGTTCCAGGTGATCGCCGACGAGCACCACGTCGATCGCGGACTCGGTGGGCTGTGTCGCGGCGGGGTCGGTGAGGGCCGCGCGCAGCCGCAGCCGCAGTGCCGCTATTTCCTGTGCGCCCGTGTCCAATTCGGTGACCGGCGGCAGATGACCGGTGGCGACGGCGTCGCCGACGTCTGCCGCCCGCGCCACCGCCAGTGCGCCGAGTTCCGCGAGAATGTTCAGGATCGGCTCGGGCGCAATGTGTCCGGGATGGGCGCGGTAGACATGGTTGGCGACGCGGTTGGTGAGCGTGCCGATGTCGGAGAGTTCGGTGGCGATCTGGATAGCTGTCACCACGTGTCGCAGGTCGCGGGCGACCGGCGCTTGTAAGGCCAGCAGGAGTACGGTGCGCGCCTCGCACGCGCCGTACATTTTCTGGAGTTGCTCATCGAGGGCGAACACCTCGTAGGTCGCGGTGAGATCGGCGTCGACGAGGGCATCGGTGAGGCGAGCGGTCGCATCGTGCACATGTCGGCACATCAGCGTCAAATCATCGGTCAGCGCATTGAGTTCGCGCGTGAACTGGGTTCGCACTAGTCAGATTCTCGCCTATGGCGCGATGCGGGCGGACAGGAATCCCCCTCATGGACGAAACCCGATCCTCGCACCGAGTGGCTCGGTAGCGAACCGGCAGGTCCAGAGGTTGTGCGGGAGCGGGGTCTTGGCGCGTACCGAGGAGCGGAGCTCTACTGCGGTGGGTCCCGTGGCGCGGGGCGGGTGAGTAAGCGGTAATGCATGATCTGGAGGATCGCCAGAAAGGTCAGAGAGAGCGCGGCTGTGGCGTATTCGCCGAGTAGTAGGGCGAGGATCGCGAACCCGCCGAAGACGGGCAGCTGGATCACCGCGCACCAGCGCAGGAGGCGTAGTCGTTTGGCGTCGTCGCTGAGGCGTCGCACGCCGTCATCGATGATGTCGTGCGCGATTTCTTGGTGGACCAACCCGTCGCCGAACTGAACGAAGAGGTGTACCGCCTGGTCGTGGCTCAATTCGCCGAGCCACGCCCGATCGATCAGGCGTTTGCCCTCCTCGGCGACTTCCTTGATGACCGCGTCCATGCGACCGCCTTCCGAGTCGATACCGCAGAGGAGTCTATGCGCAGGACTCTCCGGTGCACAGCCGATGCTGGAACCGATGCGAAGGCCACGGTCAGCCCCATGATCCGGACACGGTGTGGACTCGATCCGGCAACGATGCGCCGGTGCGTGGGGCCGACCGTGGGCACGGCGCGCGGCGTAGTCGCCGGATGGGTCGAACGGTGGGTGCCTCGCGGCGGAGACCGCAGCTGAATCGCACGGGCGGGGCGCGCCCCTTGCCTATCCGTGTCGGTGGATGCTGTCTCGGCGCAGCGCGGTCGGTGTTGTGCCCCACCACCTTCGGGCGCTGCGAGTGAAGGTGGCCTGATCGCCGAGTCCGATCAGCGAGGCGATCTGGTTCATCGGCATCTCGGTGGTGGTCAGGTAGCGGCGGGCGGCGTCGCGACGTACCTGCTCGAGAATGGTCGCGAAGCTGGTGTCCTCGGCGGCGAGCCGACGTTGCAGCGTGCGCGGGTGTACGGTCAAAAGCCTTGCGACGGCGCCGATTTCCGGGGGAGTGGTGCCGAGTAGCTGTCCCACCGCCGCGCGTACCTTCGGCGCGATCGCCGCGTCCGCACCACCGGACTGCTCGGCGAGAAACGCCATCGCCAGGCGGTGCAGGTTCTCGTCCGCGCCGCTGAGTGGGCGGGTGGCAAGGCTGCGCGGCACCCGTAAAGCCGCCGAAGGGCGCCCGACGCGGACCGGGGCGCCGAACATCGTCTCGTAGGTCTCGATCGGCGCGGCGGGGTGGTAGGGCAGCTCGACCGAACGCAGTCCGTAGCGCTCGAGCACCAGGCGCTGGATCGCGCGGTGCACGAAGGCCAGTCCGAGGTCGGTGCCTTGGATGGGCGTGGGTAGCCCCGGCGCTACGCCGTAGCGCAACGCGATCACCCGCCGGTCACCGTACGGGTCGGGCTCCATGGTGACGCTCAGCGCGCGGGCATGCAGGAACAGGTAGCGCGACAGGCACTCCAGCACATGGGCCAACGACGGTGAATTGCGGATGGCGAGCGCGAGCGGGCCGAGCATGTCCAGGTCCTGTCGTCGCGAGACGCGCAGGCCGAGGTCGGGGCAGTCGAGCTGATGGGAGGCCAGCTCGAGCACGGCCGCAACGGCGCTGTCGGGAATGAGCAGGTCGTCGGTGTCCAGCGCCGCGGGCGGCAGGCCACAGGCGACGGCGAGCTGTTCGGCATCGCCGCCCAGTTCGGCCACGGTGGCGCGAAAGCCACGCAGCCCGGCGGAACGAATCACCGACATGTCGCTCAGAATCAAATACTTGTCGTACAAAGTCAACACCGAGGATCGATCCTGTCGCACACTGGAGGCATGACCGACGCGAAACCCGCAGCGACCGCAACCGAACATCTCGACGTGGTGATCGTCGGCGCGGGGTTATCCGGCGTCGGCGCCGCCTATCGACTGCAAACCGAGTGCGCGGGCAAGAGCTACGCGATCCTCGAATCCCGTGCGGCGATGGGCGGCACCTGGGATCTGTTCCGCTATCCCGGAATCCGTTCGGACTCCGACATGTTCACCCTCGGCTACCCCTTCAAGCCGTGGCGCGACGCCAAATCTATCGCCGACGGGCCCTCGATCCTGCGTTACATCGAGGAGACCGCGCGTGAGTTCGGAATCGACCGCCGAATTCGCTACGGCACCAAGGTGGTCTCCGCCGACTGGTCGAGCGCGGACGCGCACTGGCGGCTGACCCTCGAGCACCGCGACGCCGAGGGCAACACCGAGCATCGTGAACTCACCTGCGGGTTCCTCTACGCCTGCGCCGGTTACTACAACTACGACCACGGCCACGCACCCGAATTCCCCGGTGCCGCCGAATTTTCCGGCCAGATGGTGTATCCGCAGTTCTGGCCCAAAGACATCGACTACACGGGTAAGCGGGTCGTGGTCATCGGCAGTGGTGCCACGGCGGTGACGCTGGTTCCCGCCATGGCCGAGCAGGCCGAGCACGTCACCATGTTGCAGCGCTCGCCGACCTGGATCAGTGCCGTGCCCGGCCGCGACAAGCACGCCGACAAGATTCGCGAACTGCTCCCGCCGAACCTGGCGCACCGGGTGATCCGCACCAAGAACATCCTGTTCAGCATCGGTTTCTATCAGTACTGCCGGCGCCGTCCCGAGTCGGCGCGCAACCTGCTCACCGGTTTCGCCACTCGCATCCTCAAAGACGAGAAGGTGGTCGCCGAACACTTCACCCCCAGCTATAACCCCTGGGATCAGCGGTTGTGCGCGGTGCCCGACGCCGACTTCTTCAAGGCGATGAAGAAGGGTAAGGCCGAGGTAGTTACCGACCACATCGAAACTTTTGTGCCGGAGGGCATTCGGCTGAAGTCGGGCAAGGTGCTCGAGGCCGACGTGGTGGTCTCGGCCACCGGACTGCAACTGCTCGCGTTCGGCGGCATCACCCCGTACGTCGACGGGCAGCCGGTGGATCTGGCCGAACAATTCGTCTGGCAGGGTGCGATGCTCACCGGCCTGCCCAATTTCGCGGTCTGCATCGGATACACCAACGCTTCGTGGACCCTGCGCGCCGACCTCACCTCCCGACTGGTCTGCAAGGTCATCAACCACCTCGACCGCAAGGGTTACCCCGCCGTGGTACCCGAGCCCAAGGGCACCCTCGACGAGCGCCCCCTGCTCGACCTGGCCTCCGGCTACATCCAACGCTCGATCGGCGATTTCCCCCGCCAGGGCGATCGTCACCCGTGGAAGGTCCGCCAGAACTACCTGCTCGACTCCGCTACCACCCTGCGCACCGACTTGAACAAGACGCTCGCGCCGGTGCGCAAGGCGCGGACTGAACCGGAGTTGTCCTCGGCCCGCTGAGACTCGGCGTGGATGTGCGGTTCAGGCTGTTATTCCGTGCAGGATCATCTCGACCAAGCCCGCCGTGGTGACGCTGGCGGCGCCGGTGTCCCAACCGCCGCCTCGGCCGAGTGACAACACGATCGCGAGGATCAGGGTCGCCGCTTCCTCCGCGGAGGTGCGCAGGGCGGTGTCGTCGGACTCGAGAATGCCGACCACCGTGTCGCGAAGGCGAGTGTAGGACTCGGTACGACTCTCGGGCAGCCGGTTTCGCTCCTCGTCGGACATCGACTCGCGCTGCCGGAGACGGGCCTGTCCCGCCAGACTCACCGCATTGATCACCGCCGCGGTGCGTTGACTCTGCGCGCGGATCACCTCGATGACGGCGGTGAGGCGATCATGTAGGGAGACGTCGCGCTCGATCGCCGCCAACTCATCGGCCACGTGGCGCCCATCGGTGACCTCCGCCATGCACGCGGCCAGTACTTCGTTCTTGTCGGTGAACGCGCGAAAGATGGTGGGCTCGCTGATCCCCGCCGCTCGGGCGATCTGCGCGGTCGTCACGGAAGGGCCGAGTTCGACCAAGAGGGGGATGGCCGCCGCGACCACCATGGCCCTGCGTTCGTCGATGCTTTTCCTCGGTGCGCGTTGCCGCTGCTGTTGTTGGTCAGGCATGCCACCGACTGTACGTAGTGAATACTCACTACGCAATATTTCCGCCGTCGCGGTCGTAGCGCGGTGCGGATCAGGGACATCGAGGCCAGGAGTGATCGTGGTGGCGAACGGGTGCTGATCATCCTGGGGGACATAGGCATTCGCCGATGCGGCCAGCGCGATGGGGTACTCGCCGAGTCTCTCGATCCGGGGGCGTATCTCGTCCTGTGTCGCGCCGAGATGGTCGGCGGGCGAGCCGGTCCGGGACTGCGTCGGGTCGGCGTGTTCGGCGGGGGGTGTCTACTTGTAGACTCGTGCGGTCATCGCCGCATCCCCCTGCCTATCTGAAACGATAACGACCCGACGCCGCACAGATCAAGGTTCGATATTCGATGGATTGGCGAGCTACCGCCTCCCAGCAGGTGCAGGACGACCTCGACGGGCTGCTGCGCGACAGTGTGAACGCCGTGGCCAGGATGCTCGGCACCGCGAACTCCTTCAACCCGTTCATGTTGGTGATCGAGAATTCCGGCGGGAAGTCGATGCGCTTGGCGCCCAACGGTTTCGGTGGTGGTCAGGAGTCGATCATCGCCGCGCTGGCCGCGGCCGACGACAGCGCGCTGCTGCGTGCTCGGGTGTCGGTGTTCGATGTCACGGCCGCGGCGCCGGTCGGTGGCGACGCGATCAAGGTGGTGCTGGAACATCGCGACGGTGTCGCGCTGGACGTGCTCGTGCCGTACTCGGTCACCGCGGAAAGCATTGACATCGACCTCAATTCGGCGAACGGCGCGCGCGGTGCGGCGCGGCTGTGGCCCTGATCGGCACCGTTCGACTCGACCCTCGCCCGATGGGACGGCCAGGAAATCCTGGCCGACTCAACCGGCGAGGGGCGTGCGCACCCCGAACTCTCTTGTAGTGCACGGGAACTCGGGGTGCACGTGGTGGTGCGGGGCTGAGTGTCGGCGCATGGCATCTACCTCCGTTCTTCGCCGCGGCGATCGCGGCGCGGGATCAGTTGTCTCGGATCAGCGGTACAGCTTGGCCAGGAACGCGTTCAGGTTCTCGCGGACCCGTTCGGCTTTCTGCTCATCGGAAAGGTCTTCGCGGTACCTGCTGCCCGCGGCCGGTCGGCGCTTGTTGCGCGCGTACAGCGAGCAGGCCAGATCGGTGCACATGTAGGTGCCGATCGTGTTGCCTTTGCGTCCGGATTCGCCCGCCTTGTTCGCGGTCATCAGGGAGACTCCGCTGCCGGTATGGGTGGTCTTGCAGATCGCGCACATCTGCGCGTTGCCGGTACCTCCGGTTTCATAGCGCAGCGCGACCCCGACGAGGCCATCTTCCTGTGGCGCGACGAGATAACACCGGCCAGGCAGGGTCGGTGCGCTCCACCCCAGGAAGTCCAGGTCCTCCCATGGCCGATTGTCGAGATCGCGGGGGACGGGCAGGCGCTTGGCATCGCCTTTGGAACAGTTGACGAACGACGACCTGATGTCGCGTTCGGTGAGGGGATCCATGAGATTCCTTCCGAATAACGCGTGGACAAAACCTTTCCGACGCTACGAGCGGACTCCATCGTGGGCAAGGAATTTTCCGGTGCGCACCCCGTGATGCAGCGCCGGTGCGCACCCGTTTTTCCAGGTGACGGCGGTACAGCCGCGTCCGGCGGTAAGCTCGCACGCGGCTGTCTGTGCAATTGGCCACATCCGGCGTGACCGCGATACCCCGAAGGGTGGAAGACATGGCTGATTTCAATACCCAGATCATCGAGGAATTCCGAGCCAACGCGGGCAAGGTCGGCGGCCCGTTCGACGGCCACGAGTTGCTCCTGCTGACCACGGTCGGTGCGAAGAGCGGGCAACCGCGTACCAGTCCCGTCGCGTTCGTCCGCGACAGCGGCGACCTGGTGGTCATCGCGTCGAAAGCGGGCGCCGACAGCAATCCCGCCTGGTACACGAATTTGCGCGTGAACCCGGATGTCACCCTCGAGGTGGGCACCGAGACGCTGCACGCGACCGCGACCCCGGTCACCGAAGGCCCCGAGCGCGATCGCCTCTACGCCGCCATGGTCGAGGAGATGCCAGGCTTCGCCGACTACGAGAAGAAGACCGATCGGGTGATTCCCGCGGTGCGCCTCACCCCGGCCTGAGCCGAGATGCGGCGCACCTGGCTCATGCGCCGGTAATCGCCGTGATCAGTGTGCGGTCGGCGGTGGTGCGGGTGGTGACGATCTGGGTGAAGGTTTCCGGTTCATCGCCGGGCAGCTGCTGGGTGAGTTGTACTTCCCAGTCGTCTTGGCTTACCCCCGCGCGGGTGATGCGGACGCAATACCTGGTGTCGATCGGGAGTTGGTTGATGCCACGTTGGATCTGTTCGGCGGGGGAGACCGAGGCGTCCTCGGCGACGACATCACGTGCTCGGTAGCCGGATCGCTGCACGTAGTAGGCGTATTCGAAGGCGAGGATGGCGTCGGCGCCGTTGGCGGTGCCGCCGGGGTCGGTGCCGGAGACCACCTGTGCGGTGCGCTGCTGTCGGCAGTCCGCCGTCGCGATGTTCGTCGCCTGTGGGGCGGGCTTGCCGCTGGGCGAGGCGAGGCCCGCGGTGTCGGGCAGGCGCGCGTTGGTGGGCGCCGGCGTTGCGGCGGTGCCGGTGTCGCCGTTGATCACATTGGCCAGTGCCAGGGTGATCGCGGCGGCGGCGACCACGATGCCGACGCCGATGAGGATGCCGAGCGGCCGATTGCTGCGCCGTTGATCGGTGTTGCGACGCGGATGGCGCAGCGGGGTTCCCGGCTGTAGCCCGGAACGATTGACGATCGTGGGGGCATGCTCCTGGTAATCCTCGTACCCTTGCGCTTCCTCGTGTGCCGGGCGATCGGAAAGCCCTGCGGCATAACCGGTTTCATCGGTCAGGTAGTCCGTCGTATCGCTGGTTGCCGCGGACTGTTCCTGGTCGAGCCATTGTTCCCAGCTGCCCGACCGTTGTTCATCGACGTCGAAAGCCTTGTCCGTCAACCCGTCCTGCGGTGGTGTCGGTCCGGTCGGCTCCGCGTGATAGGCCACCGGTTCGTTCTCGGGTTGCCGAACCTCGGGCTCGCGCCGCACGGGTTTGCGGCGGCCCCCCGGCCGTCGCCGTCGCTTCGACGTCTTACCCGACGGGGTGCGCAGCATGGGCAGCCCGGTGTCGAACGGATTGTCCTGTGCTGGTTCCTGATTCGGCTTGTCGCGATCAGAGTTCGTCATCGTCGAGGTCGAATTCGCCCACAACGGGTGCCACCGAGGTGGCTGCGCTCGGCACGGTGACGCCTAGCTGGCCCTCGCGGGGTTTGTGTTCCTGATCGCCACCCGAAGGCGGCGTCGGCGGCACGACCATGCCGCCGTGCGGTGCGGGCGCGGCGGGCTCCTGCGGCTTCGGTGCGGGCGGCGTCGCGGGTTCCTCGGCGTGGAAGGGTAGCGAGGGGGCCGGTGCGGGGCGGAACTGCGGCTTCGGCGGAACCAACGCGGGTTCCCTGTCCTGCGTGCTGTTCGAGTCGCCGGAGTCGGTGCCGGGCGCGGGCTTGTCCGAGTTGGTCGAACCACCCGCGTCACCGCCGAAGTCGAACAGCGCGTTCTCGCTCTTCGGGTCTTTGCCGTTCTCACCGTTTTTGGTGCTGCCGGGGTTGATCAACTCGGGGATGGCCTTGTCCGCGGCGGCGGCGACCTTGTCGATGGTGTGCGTACCGACTTCGGCGATCTTGTCGATGATGTGCGTGCCGATGTCGACACCCGCGCTGATGGCGGTCGAGCCGAGCTTGACTCCTGCCGCGACCATTTGTTGTTGCAGCTGCATCTGGGCCATCAGGGCGGGGTCCATCGGCTGCCCGGTACCCGCGGGCAGGCCGCCCGGCGCGAATTGGGTTGGCGCACCGGGCTGGGCGAAGGTGCGGGGCGCGCCGAAGGAGCTGGTGGTGGTGTCGGAACCGCCGAAACTGGACGAGTCGCCGGAGCTGTCGGAGTCGCCGAAGTCGAAGGTGTCCGAGTCGTCGGAGAGCGCGACGGGCTTGGTGACGGTGAGCGGGCCCATCTCGTCGAGCCGTCGCGTGTGGTCGCTCATCTCGGTGCGCGCGGAGTTCACGGCGGTGAGCGCGTCGCGTAGGGCCTGGGCGCCGCGCTCGATCACCGCGTCGGTGTCGGGTGCGGAGGAGGCGTTGCCGATGATCTCGCGTGCGTCGCTGCGGAAGTCGGCGATGATCTTGTCGACATTGCGTGCGGCGCGCGCACTGGTGGCGTGTGCGTCGCCGAGCACGGCGAGGTATTGCGGTCCTCGGTCGGAGATCTCGCCGATCTCGGTGTGCGTGTTGCGCAGCGCGGGGACCGCGGCACCGGCGCCCCGCGAGGTCCAGGTGGATTCCAGCGCGTGCAGGCCGTCGCGGTGCGGCGCCTCGGTATCGGCGGTTTGCGCGGTCGCCGACGACAATGCGGTGGTCGCGGCCTGATTCGGCACGCCGACCCCGCTGCCGAGTGCCGCGCGAAGTTCGAGCAGCGGCCGCACGAGCGCGGCGACGATGGGTGGGTCCACGCTCGGATCGCTGACCGAGGCGGGGCCCGCGGTGTTCGTCGGTGCGGGGGTTTGCTGTTGCGGGCGTCGCCGCAGCCCGGCAAGTCGCCTCATGTGAGACCTTCCTGCGTGCGGGTGATCGCCTGCGCGGTGGTGGCATCGTCATCCTGCGCCGCGGTGGTGTAGCCCTGCAACACCTGGCCGTAGGCGCCGACCAGTTGGCCCGCGGTCGACAGTGCCTGCGCGTGTTCGTTCACCGCGGTGGAGAACCGCGCGGTGAATTCGGCGCCGAGTATGCCGAGATCGGTCGTCAGTTGCCCAGGGTCGATCGCGCGTGAGGCGACCGCCGAGGCCGATGCCAGTTGTTGCGATACCGCCTCGGCTATCGCGGTGTATGCGGCCATTGCCGCCGGATCGAGTTCGAGCGTGTCCACGTTGCCCCTCCCGCGTCCCAGTCTTGAGCCATCCCGGCATGATTCACGTCCAAGACTACTGTGCGCGACCGGCGACACGCGCGCGATGGAGCGGTCGTTTTTTCAACTTTTTCCACCATCGGAGTGTCGTCGCGGGGTGTTGGCGTTTCCCCCCGTGTCGTGAGCAGATGCTCACGTAGCTGGATTGTTATGTGCGGCAACAAATCCGTTCCTGGAATCTATTGTGCGACAGGTCACACCGCGCATATGTTGCAGCGAACAACATTCGATAGACCAGGCCGGACGACGCAGCTCGCGCCGGCGGTTTCACGAAAGGCCCATCATGCGCAAGGGCATGCTCAGCATCGCGACGGTCGCTGTCGCACTCCTCGCCTCGCTCACCGCCTGCGGGGACGACACCACCGAATCCGGAAGCGGGGCAGCCCAGGTCGGCGTCATCCTGCCCGACAGCAAGACCTCGGCACGGTGGGAAACCGCGGACCGCAAGTACCTCCAGCAAGCCTTCGACGCGGCGGGAGTGCGCGCCGACATCCAGAACGCCCAGGGCGACAAGAACGCCTTCCAAACCATCGCCGACCAGATGATGACCAACGGCGTCTCCGTGTTGCTCATGACCAACCTCGACAGCGGCACCGGCAAAGCGGTGATCCAGAAGGCGAAATCCCAGGGCGTCACCGTGATCGACTACGACAGACTCACCCTCGGCGGCGGCGCGCAGTACTACGTCTCCTTCGACAATGTGAAGGTCGGCACCCTGCTCGGCGAGGGTGTGGCCACCTGCCTCACCGCCAACAACGCGGTCGATCCTGTCGTCGCCTATCTCAACGGCGGGCCCACCGACAACAACGCGACCCTGCTGCACAGCGGCTACGACGCCGCGCTGAAGCCGAAATTCGATGCGGGCCGATTCCACAAGGGTCCCGAACAGGCGGTCCCGGAGTGGGACAACACCGTGGCGGGCACCATCTTCGAGCAGATGCTGACCGGCACACCGAACATCGGTGGTGTCGTCGCCGCCAACGACGGCCTCGCCAACGCCGCCATCGCCGTGCTGAAGAAGCAGAAACTCAACGGCCAGGTGCCGGTGAGCGGCCAGGACGCGACCGTGCAGGGCCTCCAGAACGTGCTCAGCGGCGACCAGTGCATGACCGTGTACAAGGCGATCGAGAAGGAAGCCGCCGCCGCGGCGCAGCTCGCGGTCGGGCTCGCCAAGGGGGAACAGGGCGAGGCGAACGGTTCCGTGCACGACCCGGAGTCCGGTACCGACGTGCCCTCGGTGCTGTTGGAGCCCAAGCCCATCTATGTCGCCGACGTCAAAGACGTGGTCGCCGACGGATATGTCAGCAAGGACGAACTGTGCACGGGTGAATTCGTGCGGCTGTGCGCCGAAAACGGGATTTGACGCACCGGCCCCTTCCTCCGTTCGATGAGGGAACGGAGGAAGGGGTACAACCCTTTCTGAGGAGACGCACCCATGCCGGATACCCCGGTTATCGAATTACGCGGGCTGGAAAAGAGTTTCGGCGCGGTGCAGGTATTGCACGACGTCGCGTTCAGCGCGTACGCGGGCGAGGTGACCGCATTGGTCGGTGACAACGGCGCCGGCAAATCGACGTTGGTGAAGTGCATCGGCGGAACACACCCGATCGACGCGGGGGAATTCCTGTTCGACGGGCAACCGGTCCAGGTGCACAGTCCGCGTGACGCCGCCGCCCTCGGCATCGAGATCGTCTACCAGGACCTCGCGCTCTGCGACAACCTCGACGTCGTGCAGAACATGTTCCTCGGACGCGAGAAGCACAGCGGCCTCGTCCTCGACGAGTACGCGATGGAGGAGTTGGCGGGCAAGACGCTGGCCGGGCTTTCGGTGCGCACGCTCGAATCGGTGCGCCAACAGGTGTCGAGCCTCTCCGGTGGGCAACGCCAAACCGTCGCCATCGCCAAGGCCGTGCTGTGGAACAGCAAAGTCGTGATTCTCGACGAGCCGACCGCGGCACTCGGGGTCGCGCAGACCCAGCAGGTGCTCGAGCTGGTGCGCCGCCTGGCCGACAAGGGCCTTGCGGTGGTGCTGATCTCGCACAACATGAACGACGTATTCGCGGTGTCCGACCGGATCGCCGCGTTGTATCTCGGCAGGATGGCGGCGCAGGTGCGCACCTGCGAGGTGACCCACGCCCAGGTGGTCGAACTGATCACCGCGGGTCGTAGCGGTGGGCCCGGTGTGGACGGAGCAGTCAAGTGAGCGCGGTACTGATCGAAAAACCCACGGCGGCACCGGTCTCGGAGCTGGTGGGAACCTACGTCGGGCGGTTGCGTTCCGGAAACATGGGCGCGCTGCCCTCGGTGCTGGCGCTGATCCTGTTGTCGGTGGTCTTCTGGATCGCCCGCCCGGTGTTCATCTCCGAAGCCAATTTCGCGAACCTGTTCACCCAGGGCGCGGCGATCGCGGTGATCGCGATGGGGCTGATCTTCGTTCTCTTGCTCGGCGAGATCGACCTCTCGGCGGGGTTCACCAGCGGTGTGTGCGCCGCGGTGCTCGCGGTACTGCTCACCGATCGTGGCTGGCCCTGGTACACGGCGGTCTTGGCCTCGCTGCTCACCGGTGTCGTCATCGGGCTGGCGATCGGCACCATCGTGGTGAAGGTCGGCGTCCCCTCGTTCGTGGTCACCCTGGCGGCGTTCCTCGCTTTGCAAGGTGTCGCGCTGAAGATCATGGACAACGGGCGCAACATCTCCATCCACGACGACACCGTGCTCGCGATCGCGAACAAGAACGTGCCGCCCGCGGTGGGTTGGGTGCTGTACGGGGTGCTCGTCGCCGGATACGCGCTCATGCAGTACCGAAAGTTGCGTGCGCGCACCGCACTCGGGCTCACGGGTGATCGTGCGCCGGTCATCGCGGTACGGGTGGTTTCCGTCGCGGTGGTGCTCGGCCTCGCCGTGCTCGTGCTCAACGGTGAGCGCAGCCGCAACCCGGAACTGAACTCGTTGCGCGGCATGCCGATCGTGGTGGTGCTGATCGTGGTGTTGTTGCTGCTGTGGACATTCCTGCTGGACCGGACCTCGTTCGGTCGCCACATCTACGCCGTCGGTGGGAACCAGGAGGCCGCGCGCAGGGCGGGGATCGCGGTGGACCGCGTGAAGATCACCGCGTTCGTGCTGTGTTCGACGATGGCGGCGGTCGGTGGTCTGATCGCGGCCTCGCGCGCCAATTCGGTGGACCCGAACACCGGTGGCAGCGATGTGTTGCTTACCGCGGTCGGTGCCGCGGTGATCGGTGGCACCAGCCTGTTCGGTGGCCGTGGCCGGATGCTGGACGCGATACTCGGTGCGGCGGTGGTCGCGGTGATCAACAACGGGATGGGTCTGATGGGCTACAGCGCGGGCACGAAATTCGTTGTGACAGGATTCGTGCTGCTTCTGGCCGCCGGCGTGGACGCGCTCTCGCGCAAACGCACCCAACGGCGTGGTTAGCGTCGCGGTGCGTATTCGGCGGGGATCGGTGAACTGGAGAGACGGGCGGGTCGAGCATGCGAGCAGCGCCATCGCCCGAGGAGATTCGACGACGCAACCTCGCGGTGCTGCTGCGCCATGTGCACCGAGACGGTCCGGTCTCGCGCACCGTGCTCGCCGAGCGAATGGGGGTCAACCGGAGCACGATCCTGGCGCTGACCGCCGATCTCGCCGCGGCGGGCCTGGTCAGTGAGGAACTGCCAGGCCAGACCGGGAAGGCCGGGCGCCCTTCGCTGGTGGTACGCCCGGAATCCGACCGGGTGTACGTCATCGCACTCGATGTCGGCGCCGACCGATTGGCCGCGGCCACGGTCGGGCTCGGCGGCGCCATCCTCGCGCGCACCGAGAAGGCCAGGACGACAGGTGCTTTCGATCCGGACGAGGTGCGGGCGACGCTCGCCGCGATGACTCGCGCGCTGATCGCCCGCGCCGCACCCGGTTCGGTGTGTGTCGGTGCCGGCGTCGCCTTCTGCGGCATGGTCAGGCAAGAGGACGGTGTGGTGCGCTACGGGCCGAATATCGGCTGGGCCGAGGTGCCTTTCGGTGCCGATATGACGCGCGAACTCGATCTCGGGGTGCCGGTGCTGGTGGGTAACAACGCCAATCTCGGTGCGCTCGCCGAGCGCGAGCGCGGTGTCGGCGCCGGGCTGGCTGATCTGATCTATCTGCACGGCGACGTCGGCATCGGTGGCGGCATCATCATGGGCGGTGAACTGATCGGCGGCGAGGGCGGTTACGGCGGCGAGGTCGGGCACATGGTGGTGAGCCCAGGGGGTCGGGCCTGCGCCTGCGGTTCGCGCGGCTGCTTGGAGGCCGAGGCGGGGGAGCTGGCGTTGATCGAGGCCGCCGAGCGCACGGACCCGCCGGGGCGTGCCGCGGTGGAGGCGATCGTGGACGCGGCGGCACGCGGCGATGTCACCGCGCGGGACGCCCTGCATCACGTGGGCGATCAGCTCGGTAGTGGAGTGGCGAACCTGGTGAATATCTTCAACCCCTCGATGGTGGTTTTCGGCGGCGTGCTGCGCGAGATCTATCTCGCCTCGGCGGCGCAGGTGCGCAGCAGGGTGGCCCTCGACGGATTGCGCGCGGTCCGCGAGCGCGTGCGGCTGCGCACCAGTGCGCTGGGTGGCGATTCGACCTTGATCGGCGCGGCGGAACTGGCCTTCGCCGCGGTATTGACCGACCCGTTGCAGACGCTGGCGAGAAACGTCCACGCCGATTCGTGACCGGCCATATTTCGACGTCGAGTGAGATGTGGGTGTTTCCAAGATATTTGGCGACCTCGCGGCGGGTGCGGGCGCGACGTCGATAATTCGATGATCGGTAACGCTGATTCGGTGGTCGTCGCCGGTGAGCGATCCCGGCTATTATTCGCTCTGCGCCGCTCGGGTGGTCCATGGTTGTGAATTGCCTGGAGTGGCATGCGGTTCGATCGCGAGTGCAAGGGGTTTCGATGAACAGGCCGTCATGGGTGCCTGACGGGGCACGCGCCGGACGTAAGGTCTGAACCCGCCAGCGGGATCGGGCAGGGAGTTGTCGAGTGGGATCGCGTGAGCTTGCGGTGCGGTGGGCCGACGCACTGGACGGCGCGGTGGCACCCACCCTGACCCGAACCCAGGTCGAGAACATCCTCGCCGATCTCTGCGGTGCCTTGTCCGCGGTGGTGCAGGAGCGCGCGGATCTTTCGTTGGCCCGCGATGTCGCGACCGTGCTTGTCGCGGCGAATTATCGCGATGCGGTGGCGGTGAGTCGTTCGGTGTCGGTGATCTGTCGCGATCTGGTGCGCGACCTGTGTCCCGACGAGCAGAGTCCGGAATTCGGGCGCATCCGCGATCGCGCGGTGGTCGTCGCCGCCGAGTTCGCCGCGGGTTTCACCGGCGCACTGCGTGCCGCGGCGCTGTCGGAGCAGCAAGCGACCCTCGCGGCGACGGTCGTGGCGGCGCAGGAGGCGGAATCGCGGCGGCAGTTGTGGGAGGCGAGGTTCGAGGCCGTCTTCGCGGGCGCGTCGGTCGGCATCGGCACCGTCGACATCACCGGCCGGGTGCTCGATGTGAACGCGGCATTGGCCGAAATGCTAGGCATGCCCGCCGAACTCATGCCGGGACGTTCGGTGGGCGACCTCATCGGGCCCGCGGGCAACACCCGTGACGCCTACCGCAAAATGCGCAGTCTGCTCACCGGGGAGATCGATCGCTTTCGATTCGAAACCGACCACACGCATCCCGACGGGACCATGACCAGCATCGACCTCTCGCTGTCTTCGGTGCGCGACAGTACGGGTCGGGTGCGATTCCTGATCGGCGTCGCCGTCGACGTCACCGAACGCAAGCAACTCGCCGACCGGTTGTGGCACGACGCCAATCACGACAGCCTCACCGGCCTACCCAACCGCGGACTGTTTTTCGACCGGCTCGCCAAAGCCATGCCACCGGTCGGCGCGTGCTACCTCGACCTCGACGGCTTCAAGGCGATCAACGACCACTGGGGCCACAGCATCGGTGACGGGGTGCTGCGGCTGGTGGGTCGCAGGCTACAAGCGGTGGTCGAGCCGATCGGTGGCCTCGTCGCGCGGCTGGGCGGTGACGAGTTCATCGTGCTCATCGAAAAGTGCGCCAGCGAAGATCATTTGGCCGACGTCACGGCCGCGCTGCGCAAGGCGCTGACCCGACCGATGGGTATCGGTGGCACGGCGGTCAGCGTCGGTGCCAGCATCGGCACCGTCTTCGTCACCGACTTACCCTCGGCGCCGGACCAACTCATGCACGCCGCGGACGCCGCGATGTATCGCGAGAAGAATACGCACGCCCGACGCGCTCCCACCGCAGGGCAGCGCTAGGCGATGCGCCGCCTTCATCGGCGTGGCGCCGCGCACAGGTGGGTCATCAGCAGGCCGACGCGCAGTCGCTGTTCCTCGGTGGTCTCTACGGGGTGATGGATCTCGATGCTGAGGCGGTCGTCGAAGGTACTGATGATGATGGTGCCGCTGGGTTGTTGCAGTCGATGTCCGGTCTTGTCCGGTTTGCCGATCATGATCGAGCGAAAATCGGTGACCCGCAACGCCGGTGGCACCGGGGGCGCGGTGACCCGACCCCAGTTGGTTGTGAGGACAACTCCGGGTGAGGCGGGCGGGGGACCTGCGGTGATATCGGGAATGTGCAGTGGGGATTGTTGGACGAGGCCCGCACCGAGTTCGTCGTACAGCGTGTCGCTGATCGCGCGGGCCAACTCCACCGGGTTCGCACCGGTGTGTGTGGTCGGCGCGAAGTCGGCGAAGCCGAGCACATTGGTGCCCTCGGTGGCACCGATCGGCGGCGTGACGCGCGTGCGCAGGTCGACGGAGTAGGTGTAGTTCAGTTCGTGCAGGGGCAGGCCGCGCAGTTCGGCCTCGGTGAGCAGGATTGCGGCGGAAGCCAATCCGTTCATCGTGGTGTGGCGGCGATGTCCGAGTTCGACCAGCGCGGCGGTCTGGCTTCGAGTCAGTCGGCACCGCGCCGTCCTCGGCAGCACGTAGGGGGTGTCGTCACTGACCTCGGGGGCGACCAGGGGGCCCGCCGCGCGCACGCGTCGTGTCGGGTCGCCGCTCTTGGCGACACCGCGAGTGTCGAGGAGTTGCTCGACCGTGCCCGGATATGGTTGTGGGGCAATATTTCCTGGTCGACCCTCGGTCAATTCGGTGTAGCAGGCCCAGAGTTGGCCGACCAGAGCCACGGAGTGCGCGGCGTCCGCGATGGCGTGGTGGGTGACCAGCGTGACGCTGGCATCCTCGGGGTTGTCCACGGCGCGTACGACACACAGTGCCGCCAGCGCGGTGCGCTGATCCAGGCGCGCACCGACCAGCAGTTGGTCGGGGTCGCCCTCGCGAATATCGACGACCGGTGCGGGACCGGGGGATTCGACGAGAATGTGGCGGCCGTCGGTGTCTTCGAGTAATCCGGCGGCGAGCAGGGGATAGGCCTGATGCAGCGCGGCGAACGCGCGCGTGAGCGCGGGAAGATCCACGCGGCCGAGTACTCGAGTGCAGTAGCCGACGAGGACCTGGCTACTCGCGAATATCTCCTCGCTCGGCGCCAGCGGCCGGATGACGGTAATGGTGGACATGTCGTTCCTCCAGGAGCGGCTGCTCCACGAGGCTATATCCAAATTCGGAAACGCCAGTGCTTTTCATGAAGCATCACCCTATTTATGGAAACTCGGGGTCAGCCGTTACGGAACCTTGGGTGAAATGAGACCGAATGCCCGGTCTCATTTCGCGGAATTCCCTTGTCGACGCGCCCTGCAAGATCAACGAATACTGTTCTTTCGCAGGGTTTTCGGCAGCGCAGTACGTGTCGCGCGCGGTGCGGACGCGTGCGCGACTCAGCCGAAGAGGCCGCCGCGCTGGCCTGCGTCCTGCCCGCCGCCGGTGCCACCGATCAGGCCGCCCGGTGGCAATTCCGAGGGTTGCACGATGACGAAACCTCGTCCGGAGAACGACAATGTGAGTCCCTCGCCCGTGCTGCGACCGATCAGCCTGCCCAGGCCGAAGGAGTCGTTGCGTTTGATCCCGGTCTGCAGGCTCGACGACCAGGCAACGGCCGCTTGTGGATCCGCGTACGTGGGCTGGTCGACGTTCAGCACCACCGGTGCTCCGTCGGTGGTGATGGCGATGCGACCGCGTCCGGAGAACACACAGTTGAAGAACCCCGCGTTGCTCGCGACACTCGCGACGCCCTGCACCCGCTGGACGTTGTAGGTGAGCGAGGAGTCGAAGGCGAGCACGTTGGCGCCATTGATGGTGAGTCCGTCGCTGCCGTCCAGGTCGATGAGATGCACGTCGGCGGCGGCGTCGGCGAGGAACAGATCACCCTGCCCGGTGACGCGCATCAGCGGAACGCCTTCGCCGGTGAGTCGCTGCTGGATCGCGCGCCCGATGCCACCGGAACCGAGCGCCTTGAATTCCAAATTGCCCTGGTAGGCCACCATCGAACCGGCGCGGGCCATGACCTCACCGTTGAGTCCGACCTTGGCCATCTTGCTGCCCTGCTTCTGGATACCGACACCGTTGACTTCGGCGTGGGCGGGGTCGAACAGCTCGCTGTGCATGGGCTGTGCTCCTTGCTGGAATGCGGGTGCCGGTGGGTGGTAGCCGGGGCTCGGCTGTGGTTGGTACCCGGGCTGGGCCTGGTATCCGGGTTGCGGTGGGTAGCCCTGCTGCGGCGGGGGTACGGGCCGAGGCTGCTGTGCGGGATATCCCTGCGCGCGGGGTTGCTGCGGTGGTGGCGGCGGAACCTGTTGCGGTGCCGGTTGGTTCGGTGCCGGTTGCGGCTCGTCATCGATGTTCACGCCGAACGCCGTGGCGATCCCCGCCAACCCGTTGTCGTAGCCCTGGCCGACCGCGCGCACCTTCCACGCGCCTTGCCGGCGGTAGATCTCCACGCACACCACGGCGGTCTCGGTGCTCAAGCCCGCCATCGGGAAAGTCAGTGTGCCCGAGGTGGATCCGATGGTCGCGACCAAGGTGTCGGCACCGGCGAAGGTGGTCGGGCCGCTACCGTCCAGGCTCGCGGTGACCACGACCTTGTCGACGTCGGCGGGAACCTCGCCGGTCCGCACGTCGACCATGTCGCCGGCGCCTCGACCGTGCCGATAGGTGACCCCCGGCGCGGCGGGTTGATTGAAGAAGACGAAATCCGCGTCGGCCCGCACTCTGCCGTCGGTGCCGAGCAACAGTGCCGAGACGTCGACGCCGACCGAACTGCGCACCGTGACCGTCAGTTGATCGGCGGGTGCCGGACGATTCTCCCCGCGAGCGAGCTCGCTCACCATGTGCCTCCCCGGTCTGCGGTGATCGAACGAATGGACATGCGATTCACGGCCACCAGTCTGGCAGCGGGGCAGGGCCAGCGCCACCAGACTTGCTGGTCATTCGGTGAACGGTGCGGCAATGCCCCGGTTACCAGCGCTTATTCGTCGGCGGCGTACGGCGATTCGCGGTTGTTCCCGTCGCGGACCGCGCACCGCATCGCTCCGACCAGTACCGCCTCGACCGCGGTCAGCGTGCGCGCCAGTGCCGCCGGATCACCGCGCAGCTCGGTGCGGATCTCGTCGATCTCGCGCAGACCCGCGCGCTCGAGCAGGCGCTTCTCGTTGGTGACCCATTCGCCGCGCGCCGCGAGCACCGCGTGTGCGCTCTCCAGTGCGGCGACGGCCACGGCCCCGCCGAATTCCGTGGCGTGCCCGCGCGCTACGTGAGCGCCCTCCGCGTAGCGCAGAGTGCGCACGGCACGATCACGCCACATCGTGTGCGCTGCCGAGCGCAGCGCTGCGGGGAATCCCGGTCGCGGTAGTGTGCCGCGCAGCGTCTGCCCGAGCGCGAGTTCGGCCACGACCAGGTAGCTGGGGATACCGGCGAGATGAAACATCAACGGCTCCCAGTGGAATCGACCCTGTTCGCCGCGGTCGATCTCGTGTTCCACCGCGTCGAGGTCGCGGTAGTGCACGTCGACGTGTCGATCCTCGATGGTGAGCCAGGCGCCGCCGTTGAACACGCCGCCGCCCCACGCGCCCAGCTCGCAGACCTCGCCCGGCCAGCCGATTCCGCGCAGGTGCTCGGGGTCGAACGTGCCTCGGTAATAGAGGGCGAAATCCCAGTCGCTGTCGGGAGTGTGGGTGCCCTGGGCGCGCGAACCGCCCAACGCGACGGCGTGCACGTGTGGCAGTGCGGCCAACCGGTCGGCCACGAGGTACGGAAAATCGGTGTCGGTCATGGTGATCCGATCTTTGTGATGGGGATAGGCGAAACACACGACGCTCGAGCCGCGTCCGGTCGGTGTCGTGTGCGAGCGAGGGCGTATCGACATCACTTCATCGCACGGCAGGTTAGCGAATGCCGAGCGCGACTTCCAAGGATTTTCGATGACGCGCGCCGACCGAGTGATTACATGGGGTCATGACGAGCGCTGAGTTGTTGGTCGACGCATTCGGTCGGGTCCGCGAACACGTGCACGGGGTACTGGAGGGGCTCAGCCAGGACGAGCTGGCTGCCCGGCTCGACGAGGAAGCCAATTCCATCGCCTGGCTGGTCTGGCACCTGACCAGGGTGCAAGACGATCACGTCGCCGACGTGGCTGGCACCGAGCAGGCATGGATCGCCGCGCAGTGGGAGCAGCGCTTCGATCTGCCTTTCGACGAGTCGGCGACGGGATATGGCGACGACCCCGACGACGTCGGCCGTCTCGGTGGCGTCTCGGCGAAACTGCTGCGCGACTATTACGACGACGTACACACCAGGACGATCGACTACGTCACCGGACTTGTCGATGCGGACCTCGGCCAGGTCATCGATACCCGCTGGGACCCGCCGGTCACCTTGGGTGTGCGACTGATCAGCGTGGTCGACGACGACATCCAGCACGCGGGCCAAGCGGCGTTCATTCGAGGAATCCTGTTGCGGCGTAGGTAGTTCCAGCCTCGGCGGCCGACGACTGGGAGAAGGCGCTGTGGGACACCGCGAGCTCGCGCTGTGCGATGCGCTGAATCGCTCAGCGGGCAGCGGTGACGCCGAGGACCGTCTCATCCAGCCGGTCCTGTCGCATGTCGTCGGCCGCGGCTACCGCTCGTGCGGCGTTCCCGCGGTATCCGTGACCGCGGGCTCAGTCGATCAGGTCGAGCTCGCGGAGTTTGCGAAACACCAGCATCGAACCGGGCGCCACGTGCTCCATCGCCGCGTATTCGGCGATGGTGAAGTAGCGCAGTTCGGCGATCTCGCTGGTCGGCGTCGGTTCACCGTCGAGTTCGGCGGTGAAGCAGGTCATGTGTAGTGGCGTGCCCGGCGCATGGCCATAGGCCTCGGCTCGAAAAATGCCGAGTTCGGTGTAGGACCGCACCCCGACACCCAGTTCCTCTCGGACCTCGCGATGGAGTGCGAGCACCGGGGTCTCGCCGGGGTCGATCTTGCCGCCCGCCATGTAGAAGACGTTTTTGCCGATCGAACGCGCCTGCAACAGGCGACGGTCCCGAACGTGGGCCAGTGCTGCCGTGCGAATCACGAGACCACTGTATTGATCGCGCGGATGGTGCACCGAAAGGGTGGCGGGGTGCGCGGTCTCGAATCCCCGGTCGGGAACGCCGCACACCACACTAGGGTGGGGTGCCATGGATCAGACGTTGGACGCCCCACCACGATCGGTGGTGGTCGAGCCGACGCCGAAGAATCGATCGGTACGCACGATGCTGCTGGCACGACCCGTGCTCTCGGCGGCGGTCGCGCTGATCGTCGTGCAGTTGGTGGTCCGTGGCACCGTCGCGGGCAGCGGCTACTTCTACTGGGACGATCTGATTCTCATCGGGCGTGCCGGTCGTTATCCGCTGCTGTCGGCGGATCTGCTGCTGCACAACCAAGACGGCCATTTCATGCCGCTGGCATTCGCGCTGGCCTGGTTGGTGACCGCGATCGCGCCGCTGGGATGGGCGCCCGCGGTAGTGTCGATGCTTTTGTTGCAACTGGCGGCGTCGGTGGCGGTACTGCGGATGCTTGTCGTGCTGGTGGGCGCACCACGCGGTGCGGATTCCGACAGTGCCGATGCGCGCGGTGCGGCGAACCGAGCCGGATGGAAGATCCTGGTCCCCTTCGCCTTCTATCTCTTCTGTCCGCTCACGTTGCCCGCATTCACCTGGTGGGCGGCCGCATTGAACGCGTTGCCTTTGCAGATCGCGCTCGCCTGGGTGATCGGTGACGCGATGCTGCTGGTGCGCACCGGGCGTCGGCGCTACGCGCTGTCGGGGATCCTCGCGGTGGTGCTCGCACTGCTGTTCTTCGAGAAGTCGGTGGTGGTGCCGTTCGTCGCGTTCGCCGTCGCGGCGCTCGCGCGCTACGTCGAGGCGGGCGCGGCCCCGCTGCGGACGGTCGCGCACCGGGGTGCGCTGCTGTGGGCGGGATCGGCTCTCGCGCTGATCTGTTGGCTGGTCGGCTACCTGATGATCGATGTGTCGGCGGTGCGCACCAACGGCGACGGGTTGCGCGATCTGCTGCACAGCGCGACCTCACTGGGGGTGGTGCCGACCCTGCTCGGCGGGCCGTGGGCGTGGGAGCGGTGGTTGCCGTCGACGCCGTGGGCGGACCCGCCGGGATGGGTCGTCGTCTTGGGCTGGGCGGTATTGGCGGTGGTTGTGGCGCTGTCGATTCGGGCGAGAGCCCGGGTGTGGCCGGTCTGGCTGCTGCTGGCGGTCTACGTGCTCGGCGCCCAGGTGCCGATCGCGCTGCTGCGCGGTGGGCCCGACACCTCGGCCGAGCTCATGCAGTCACTGCGGTATCTCGCCGACGTCGCGGTGGTGCTCACGGCGGCGGGTGCGTTGCTGTTGCTGGCTCGCCCACGCGGTCGGCCGATGCGTGCGCTCGCGCCCGTCGCGCTCACCGTGACGATGCTGTTCACCGCCAGCAGCCTGTGGTCGACGTACACCTTCGTGCGTTCGTGGTCGGACAACCCGACCGACGACTACGTCGGCAACGTGAAATCCGCACTCGATCAGTGGGACGGCGCACCGATCCTCGACCAGGAAATGCCGTGGAATGTGTTGAACCCCATCGCTTTTCCGCAAAATCTCACCAGCACGGTATTCGGTCCGTACGCCGAAGCCGGCACCTTCGCCGACTGGACACCACGGCTGCGGATGATCACCAACGAAGGCCGGCTCGTCGACGCGCAGGTCTGGTGGAATCGCGGCATCGTGCCCGGCCCCGATCCCGACTGCGGGTATCGCGTTGCGGCGGGACACCCCACCCGGCTCGCGCTCGACGGTCCCATGCTCGACCATGGGTGGACCGCACAGCTGAACTATCTGGCCAACCGTGACGGCGCGATCGACATCGGTTTCGACGAACGAGGTGATCCGGTGACGGTGCCGGTCTACCAGGGTCTCAACACGGTCTTCGTCCGGGTCACCGGCGCCGGTTCCGGCCTCGTCGTCGACGCCGCGACGCCCGGTCTCGACCTGTGTGTCGGCACCGGCCCGGTGGGTGTCGCCTCGTATCAGAATTGACCTCGCACGCCTCTGGCCTGGTCAGTCCACGACCTTGAGCGGACCTCGAGCGATCGCCTGCCTGGCGTGCGCGGGCCGAGATAGGCTCGGAAGCGATCCGCTGATCCGCCCATCCGGATGATTCGGTGTGCGAACAAGTCCGATGCGCTCGATCCGAGCGATTCCGCGAACCCCGAAGTCGTGCTCGACGATCTCGGGGAGAGCTCTGTGCTCCGAACCTCCGGTGACCATCGTGAAATGCCAACATTCCAACGATTTCAGGAGGATCGATTTTCATGACCGATGTGCGTACTTTCGCTCGCCGTTTCGGTGTGGGGATTCTCGCGGTGCCCGCCTTGATCGTTGCCGCGGGGCCCGCGCTCGGCGATCCCGCCGATAACCGCGCCCGTTTCGACGACAACCTCGTGACGGTCGCGCCGGACTGTGTCGGCACCGCCAGCGCCGTCGCGGGCATGGCACCGGCTGCGGATGTCGAGGCGCAGCAGGAGCCCTCGGCCGCCGACGTGCGGGTGGTGCTGCGGTTCGTCGCCGAGAACCAAGACGTTTCGTGTGCGGCGCCGGTCACCGCGACCTGGCGAAATCTCGACACCGGTGAGACGGGCAGCCGAGACCTGACCATCGCTTCGGCGGCAGCGGCGCAGGTGGCCGACGAGGACACGGCGTTCGCCGCCATCGGTGAGCAGCGTGACGATGCGGAACCGGCTGATCCCGCCGACGTGGATCAGGCCGACGTCGCCGGTTATCGGTACGTCGACTTCAACTCCGGTGCCGGTCGGGTGGAGGTCACTGTGAGCACGAACCCGGTGCCGGAGCGGGTCGAGGTCACGGTCTGACGTTAGTGCTGGGGTTGGTTCGAGCGCCCGGTGAGCGTCGTTGCCGCTGATGGTTGGTGGTGGGCGTTTGCCGGGCGTGTTCGGGTGGGGATGGGGGTGTATCGGCTGGCACTGGCACTGGTGTTGGGGCGGTGTGTGTCTCTGTGTGGGTGGGATCGGGGTATGTCTGCGGCAGCAGGCTCTAGGGTCTGGGGCTTGCGGGGAATGTAGGGTACGCTAAGGTCGGTCATGGATGCAGATATGCGCATGAATGGTTCATAATGGTGGTGTCAGGGATCTTGTTGGCGAGAGAGCGGGTGGTGATGACGATCGACGGGGCGTCTGGACGGGAACGGCCGGTGTCGAGGCATGGGCACGCAGGTGCGCACGATCGGCACAAGGCCGAGGGACAGCACCACGGTCATGATCACGGCGTTGCGGCGAACGCCGATCGGCGTTGGTTGACGGTCGCGCTGTGCCTGATTCTCGGGTTCATGTCCGTCGAGGTCGTCATCGGGGTCATGGCCAACTCGCTGGTGTTGCTCTCCGACGCCGCGCACATGCTCACCGACGCCGCGGCGATCGTCCTGGCGCTGGCCGCGATTCGGCTCGCCGCCCGACCCGCGCGCGGGCTCTACACCTTCGGGCTCAAACGCGTCGAGATCCTGTCCGCCCAGGCGAACGGATTCATGTTGCTGTTGCTCGGCGGCTGGCTCACCTACGAGGCGATTCGCCGACTGTTCGAACCGCCGGAGGTCACCGGCGGACTGGTGCTGGTGACCGCATTGGTCGGCATGGTCGTCAATGTCATCGCCGTCTGGGCGATCAGCAAGGCCAACCGTTCCAGCCTCAATGTCCAAGGTGCCTTCCAACACGTCGTCAACGACCTGTACGGATTCATCGCCACGGCGATCTCCGCGATCGTGGTGCTGACAACGGGATTCGCGCGCGCGGACTCGATCGCCACCCTCGTGGTGGTGGCGCTGATGGTCCGCGCGGGGTACGGCTTGGCCAGGGACTCGGCGCGCATCTTCCTCGAAGCCGCACCCTCGGGTGTCGACCCGGATGCGGTGGGGCGCGGGCTGATCGACCTCGACGGCGTCGACGAGGTGCACGACCTGCACATCTGGCAGATCACCTCGGGCGAGATCGCCCTGTCCGCGCACGTGCTCGTCGAATCGGGCGCCGACTGCCACGGCCTGCGCCAGCAGATCGAGCGTGCCCTCGCGCGGGACTACGACATCACCCACACCACACTGCAGGTCGACCACAGCAGCGCGCTCGTCTCCTCGACCTCGCAGCGATCACACAGCCTGTTGCCTGTGCTCGAAACGCACTGCGAGCAACCGCACGGACCGGTACATCGCGACCGACCCGCCGCGACGGTCACCGGTGTCTGACGCTGCGGCTCGGCCGTCAGTTCTGGCCCGACGAATGCTGTGATTCGTTCGAGGGTCTGGCGCATGCCGGTGCGAAGGATCCCGCCTCGCGAGCCCAGGAGTCCAGCCGGTCGCGCAACGAGTACTCCAGCTCGAAGACTCGGTGACGTCGGCGCCGGAATTCGAGCTGGTCGACGGTGTAGTCGCTCGCGCCCGAGTCAGTTGACGCAGGGCACGGTGTTACCGATGGTGGTGGTCACCGGTGTGCCGTGATCGGGCGCCGGCTCGTTCGCCGTTGTCTGCGTGCTGGTTTCCGCGCCGACGCCGGTGGATTCCGCGGTGAGTTCGCTCGGCATGCTGAAATCGCTGCCGATTACCACCCGCACATGTCCCGCTTCCACTTTCGGTGACTCCGTGAGCGCGACGGCACCGAGCGTCGAAGCCAACTGCTCGGCGTCGTCCTTGCCGCCGGGGCCGTAGAGAATGGTGGAGGTGGGTTGGATCGTGTCGGTGACCAGTTCGCCCGGTTCGTAACCCTTTTCGGTCAACGCGCTCGACAACTCGCCCGCCAATCCGCTGACGCCGCCCGCGTTGTACACATCGACCGTGCTGGTCGGCGTGTGCGGCACGTCGGCCTCCGGTTGTTGCTCGCCGAACGCGGTGCGCACCTCCTTGCGGATCGCCGAGGGGTCGATGATGTTCACGTCCTGGCCGTCGACCACGTCGAAGCGCAACACCGGAAGCGTGCGGAACTCGACCGGGATCGCGCCCGCCGAGCCCATCGTGCGCGCGAAATCCAGGAGATCCCAGCCGTCGGAGAGCACCACGTCACGGTGTGCGACATCCATCAGGTCCGACAACTTGCTCAGGTTGGTGAGGGTGCCGGAATCCTTGAGCGACTTGGCGATCGAGGTGAGGAAGGCTTGCTGGCGGTGTGTGCGATCCAGGTCCTGATTCTCCAAGCCGTGGCGTTGGCGTACGAATGCCAGCGATTGGGCGCCGTCGAGGTGTTGTGGCCCCGCGGGAAACACGGCTCCGGAGAAGTAGCTGTCATCGACCGCGTGATTGAGGCACACGTCCACTCCGCCGAGCGCGGTGGCCAAGTCGTAGAAGCTGGCAAGTGAGACCTCGGCGAAACGGTCGATCGGCACACCGACCAGGTTGCGCACGGTCGACACGATCGAGGCGCGGCCCGCCTCCCTGCCTTGGCGTTCCAGTTCGACCGGATCGTCCTCGCCCGAGTCGGCCAGCTTCTGCTGTGCGACCGCCTTGCGCAGGCCGTAGGCCTCCTTGATCTTGGCGTGATCGTAGCCGGGGATCCCGGTGACGGGCACGTAGTTGTCGCGTGGGATGGAGAACGCGACGATCTTCTCCAGATTCGCCGGAATATGCAGCAGGATCAGCGAATTGGCGTTGTAGCCGCCGTTGTCGCTGTCACCCGCGTGGAGCTGGTCAAGCACTTCTTGCGGTAGATCGTTGCCGTTGAGGTCTTTTCGGGTGTCGAGACCGATGAGCAGCACGTTCAGGTCGCCACCGAGCGAGTGGGGCTCGTCGGCGCCGATGGCGTCGGACCGGGTGAAGCCTTGATCGAAATTCGACTTCGCCGACCAGGCGAATCCGGTCCCGCCGAGCACAGTCAGCGCGCACGCGACCGACATCACCCGAATGCCGACCTGTGCCGCGCGGGCGCCGCGACTACGCCGCCGCTTGGGTGCCGCGCGCCGTTTGGCCGCCCGTGTGGGCTCGCGACGCTGCGGCCAACGGTCGCCGACCTGCGGGATCGGGACTGTGGCGTCGTCCATCGTCGGGGCGGATCTGCCACCACGCCCTTGTCTCGGCGCTCGTTCCACCGGGTTACTCCTCGCGTTTTCGGCTACCTCGGCTCGTCATGAACCTCATGAGCCTACGCAAGTGCGCGCGAATTCCCGCGTGGCGAGGATTACTTTCGCGTACGTCAGGCCAGCGCGCTGCCGGCGACCCATTCCTCCCACGGCATCCCCCAGTCGCCGTTCTGCCAGACCTCGAGCGGGGCGCCGCCGGTATTGCGCACCTCGACGACATCCCCGGGAACCGCGAAATCGAAGAACCATTTCGCGTCGGTGGCATTGAGATTCAGACAGCCGTGCGAGGTGTCGGTATTGCCCTGGGCCCACACGGTGGAATCGAGTTGATGCAGATAGATGCCGTCGGTGCTGATGCGAGTCGCGTAGAAGATCTCCTCCTTGTAGCCGAGCCGCGAATTGATCGGCAGGCCGTAGGTGGAGGAATCCATGATCACGGGATTGGCTTTGTCCATCACCGTGTAGACACCCGGCTGGGTCCAGAAGCTGAAGGTGGTGCCGCCGACGACTTCGGTGCCGCCCTTGCCCATCGAGGTCGCCATGGTCCTGATCAGCTGGCCGTTCTCGTAGACCGACACCTGTTTGGTGTTGTCGTCGGCGATGGAGACGTGTGAGGGTCCGATGGTGAAACTGGTGCTGGTGTCTTCCTGGCCATATAGGCCGCCGCCTAGCTCCTGGCCGTACACATTCGCGCTCGCGGTGACCTTCGTGCCCGGCGCGTAGTACTCGCGGGGGCGCCAATGCGCGTTCTGGTCATCGAGCCAGTACCAGGAACCTTCCACGCCGGGATCGGTTTTCACCGAGAGGAATTTCTCCGCGATCGCGCGGTCGGGCACCGCCTCGTCGAAGTGCGCGACGACGACCGTGCCGACGCCGAAGGTGCCGCCGTCGGTCAACGCGTTGCCGCCGCTGGTGGTGAAGTAGACCTTCGTTTGATTTCCCGGGCTCAGGGTGGCGAAGCTGCTCTTGGCACTGGTGGGCCCGGTGATCGAGAGACCTTCGGCGGCGACCGAATACGTGTGGCCGTAGCCGAGGGGTTGAGTCGGCTTCCATGCGGTCTTGTCCGGGGTGAGGATGCCCTCGATCGGGGCGCCGTCCTCGTTGGTCATGGAAACCTTGGTCAGCATGCCGTCGCCCGCGGTCACCTGAACCGGCGTCAGCGGGTCCACATTGTTCGTGTCGCCACCCGGCGTCACCGTGATCGGTGCGGGTAACGGTCCGGTGGATGCCGGTGCCTTCGACTCGGTGGATGACGATGAACATGCTGCAACCACCAGCACCGTTGCCAGGAGGAAACCTCCGGCAACACTGGGTCGGAAGCGGCGACTCGACATGTTTCTCCTGTGCTAACCGTGCGCTTCCCCGTGACGCACCCCTGACGTACTATCCCGCGCCGTAGTTTACCGGCCCGACAGGTGCATCCGCTCCCGGCGGATCGTCGTTACGCATCCGGAACCGGATACCGTTCTGCAAGTTGGGTTTGTCCAGTTTTGTCGGGAAATTCGGCTCTGACGGTGCTGCTGGTCGAAACCGCTTCGGCCGGATCGCGTTCGAGGCATCCGGTGTTCGAGAAGAATGCGCGAATCCGGTGCGGTGTCGGCAGGGGCGCCCC
The DNA here is from genome assembly GCF_039543305.1 of Nocardia callitridis. Classification (NCBI taxonomy): domain Bacteria; kingdom Bacillati; phylum Actinomycetota; class Actinomycetes; order Mycobacteriales; family Nocardiaceae; genus Nocardia; species Nocardia callitridis. The sequence continues at coordinate 69,084 of NZ_BAABJM010000006.1, forward strand.
TGTGGTGGTTTCCACAGAGCCTGCAGGCAGCCTATGGACATGGCTAACTTTTAGCAATCTTTGGGCGTCGCGGTGTTGCCCGTGTGCGAGCAGGGCAGGTGGAACTCGGTGGATCGCCGTCGCCAGCGCGGTCAGCGTCGGCGCCCATGATCTACGAACATCCGTTGGCATACCTGCTCGGTGTCGAGGCAACCGCACTCCTGCGTGCCTTCACCGGAGAACACGATCGCGACTTCGTGCAGGCGCGGATCGCCGAGATCCGGCGGCTGCTCGCGGACGAGGAGTTTGGCGCGGGCCGAGGTCGAGGTGCAGGGCCTCGATTCGGTCGAGGGTTACCGCCCGCGCTTCGACGCGCTACGACGACGTCGACAACGCCGACGCCGCCCGGGCCGCCACGGCCGGATCGCCAGCAATGGTGATCTGGCACTTTCCCACTGGGTGCTGGCTGACGGACGGCGAGCGGGCGCAGCGGTCTGCGATCAGAGGCGGCGCAGCCGGACGAGCCAGGCGGCGGCCTCGACGATGCCGTCCTCGGCGACCGTGACCTGTGCGAGTTCCTCCTGCGGCAACAGGTCGGTGACGCGACCGAGGTAGGTGGAAGGCCGCAGGTCTTCGATCTCCCAGCCGGTGGCGAAGGCGTCGCGGATCACCGACTCACCGATCCTCGGGCCGAAGCCTTCCTCGGCAGTGGACAGGGCCAGGACGTGCAAGTGCCCGCCGGGAACCAGCAGCGCGTGCAAGCTGCGCACGTAGGCCGCGATCGCGGCTTGGTCCTCGCCCGCTCCGAAGACATGGAACAGCGCGCTGTCGATGATGGTGTCAAAAGTCAGCGGCGTGCCGTCGGCCTCGGCGATGATGCCCGGCTCCGTGCCGACGCGCACCATATCCGCCACCTGGAAGCGCGCACTCGGCACGCCCTTTTCGGCGGCATTGCGCTGCGCGTACGCCACCGCGCTGGGGGAGAGGTCGACGCCGAGCACGTCGTAGCCGCGTTCGGTCAGCAGGATCGTGTGCTCGCCAGCGCCCGTGCCAGGGTCGAGTACGCGGCCTCGGATCAGGCCGTCCTGCTCGAGTTGGACGATCTGCGGCTGCGGGCGGCCGATCACCCAGGGGGCCGTGTCGTTGTCGTAGACGGTATTCCAGAACTCCGCGGTGTTGGTCATATCGTCAGCATGCACCCTCAACCGCACTCGAGGTCAACGGTGCTGTCGGTCGACCGTCGCTCGGCCGAGCGTGATCGGAAAAGTATTGTGCCGCAGTACTATCGAACCTGTTCGGGGTTTTCCTGGCGCTGCGGGGAGCTCGTCGACTACAGTCCGCGCGCGCCATTGCGTTACCGTCGCCGGATGCGGCTTCACGTGGGCTGCGCGATGTGGGCGCACCCGGCATGGCAAGAGACCTCGGCACGGCAGCGACTGCGGTCCTACGCGACCTGGTGCAACGCGGTCGAGGGCAATACCACCTTCTACGCCACACCGTCACGCCAGACCGCGCAGTCCTGGGCTGAGCAGTTGACGGGGGCGAAGGAGTTTCGTTTCCTGCCGAAGTTGCCCAAAACCGTGACCCACGACCAAGGATTGCGCGGTGAGAGTGCCGGGCTGCGCGCGTTTCTTTCGGCACTGGAACCGCTCGAGCCGCACACGCACGCGCTGTGGATCCAGCTTTCGGCCGCGTTCGGTCCCACCGATCTCGGTGCGCTGGCCGGTTTCCTGCGCGCCCTTCCGCGTTCCTACCGCTATGCCGTCGAGGTCCGTCATCAGGACTTCTTCCACGACGAGCGGCGCGCGAGCGACCTGGAGCGAGTGCTCGCGCGCGTCGGCGCCGAATGGGTGCCGTTCGACACCACAACGCTTTTCGGCGCTCGACCCACCAGCGCGGCCGAGCGCGAGGCGTGGACGAAGAAGCCACGGGTGCCGAGGCGGATGCGTGCGCTCACCGAATTCCCGATCGTGCGATATCACGGCCGCGACGACGAACAACGCACCGTCGAGGGGTGGCAACCCTGGGTGGCGGCCTCGGCCGAGTGGCTGCGCGAAGGGCGCTCGCCGACGGTCTTCGTGCACACGCCCGACAACGCGAGCTCGCTGCGCTTGGCGCGGCGCTTCCACGACGAAGTGCGTGCCAGCGTCCATGAACTGGAGCACCTACCTCAGCCGGAACACACCGAACCCATGACGCTGTTCTGATCAGACCGACGGTTGCCCCCGGCGTTCGACGCCTCGAGCGGGTACGTGACGGTGTGTCCGCGCGCCGCTCGCTCTACCCGGTGACCGGAGTGCCCGCCATGGTGAGCATGCGCAGTGCGCGCAATACACCCGCACCGGCGCCGTGCACCCGAGCTACGCGCGTCGCTCTGCGCCGCGAGCGCTGCTTAAGCTTCGGCTTCGCCGCACGCAACGCGGTGACCAGCCCGTGGGTGGGTGCACCGATCAGCTGCCCCGCGTCGGCGAACTTGCGTTCCGATGCGGTCTCGGGAGCATCGTCGGAGGTGGCGGTGAGGAAGTTGTCGGGAAGCGCGAGTTTATGGATCGTGCGCATGGTGAGTAGGTACTGCCGCAACAGTGGCCCCGTCGTGTAGGGCAGGTCGTACTTGTCGCACAACGCGCGCACGCGCACCGCGATCTCGGCGTACCGGTTGCTCGGCAGGTCGGGGAACAGGTGATGCTCGATCTGGTAGCAGAGGTTCCCGCTGGCGAAGGCCATCAGCCGTCCCGCGTCGAAGTTCGCGGTGCCGAGCATCTGGCGCAAGTACCACTCGGCTCTGGTCTCGCCCGCCAACGCCTCGGGGGTGAATTTCTCGGCGCCGTCGGGAAAGTGCCCACAGAAGATCACCGCATACGCCCACACGTTGCGCACGATATTCGCGGCGGCATTGGCCGAAAGGGTACGTCGCCACCGGTGACCGCTCAGCAAAGGCGTCACCAGGTAATCCTTACTCACCTGACGAAGCGTCTTGCGCACCAACGCCTTCGCCATCGTCATCTTCTCGACGCGGTCGGCGATCCGTTCACGATCGGCGTAGAGATCGTGGAACGCGATGCCCCATTCGAAGGTGGCGGCGAGCAGGAGGTTCTGCACCGGTTGCAGCAGATGACTCGGCCGCCAGCGCTGATCACGCGTGACCCGCATGACGCCGAAACCGATGTCGTCGTCCATGCCGAGCACGTTGGTGTAGACGTGGTGACGGTAATTGTGCGCGTGCTTCCACTGACTGGACACCCCGACCATGTCCCACTCCCAGGTGGCGGAGTGAATCTCCGGGTCGTTCATCCAGTCCCACTGGCCGTGGCAGACATTGTGCCCGATTTCCATGTTCTCGATGCTCTTCGCGGTGGCCAGCGCCACCGTCCCGACGGTAAGGCTGGTCTTGCCGCGTCCGACACCGATCACGAGCCGCGCCGCGGCGTCGAGCAGGCGCTGGAACTGGATCGTATGCCGGATATAGGCGGCGTCGCGGGTGCCGAGCGAATCGCTGATATCGCGATGGACCGCGTCGAGTTCGGCGCCGAGTGCGGCGATGTCGTCGGCACTCAGGTGCGCGTAGACGGGGACGTCGGTGATTGCCATGTGTCCTCTTCGGGCGGATCGGCTGCGCGGGGGAGTCGCTCGCGGTAGGCGACCCTGGATGTGGTCGGACGCGATGTGGTCGGACGCGATGTGGTCAGTCGCTGGGTGAGGCCGACGACGGTGAGGCGAAGCCGCAGGCAAGGAAGGCGAATCCGAGATTCCGCCTCCCACGCTACCACCGTGCGAAGGGCGCATTGTTGGGACGAGTGGTGCCGCGACCAGCCGGGAAGCCGCGCCGATTGGCTATTCGCGGCCGGAGGGAGGACGCTCGATGGATGAGTCAGGAAAATGGGCCTGTGCCAGGGCTGTTCAGTCACGACACCATTCCCATCGAGGTGTACACCGCCACGGATCCGAGCGAGGCGCATCATCGCCCCGTATTCAGTGCCGAAGACGCTCCCACTTCGCCGCAGGATCCCGCGTCCGGTCCCACGGCTTGATCGAACCGTCGATGCGTGACGGAGTGCGAACCGTCAGCGGCCGATCACCCGGGGGACCACCCTTTCGGCCAGCTGTTCGGTGAACGCCACCGGGTGCCGGTCGGGCATCACATCCAACTGGTCGATACCGAGCGCGGTGTACTGCTCGGTGGCCGTGAGGAAATCATCGGGGGCATCCAGCGGAGAACCCAGATACAGCGCGGTCTTGCGAATCGCGTCGTAGTCACGCCCCTCGGCCGTGCAGTGGGCGCGCAACACCTCGAGCTTGTGCGCCACATCCTCCGGCGACGAGGCGAACAGGTTGCAGGCGTCCGCGTAGCGCGCGACCAATAACAAGGTCTTCTTCTCACCGCCGCCGCCGATCAGGATCGGCGGCCGCGGCCGTGCCAGCGGTGCGGGCACACACAGCGTCTCCGCCAGCTGATAATGCTTGCCCTTGTACGGGCCGTTGTCCTCGCTCCACATCTGTAGACAGATCTGAAGCGTCTCCTCCAACCGTTCGAACCGCTCCGCGACCGGCACCACGGGAACTCCGAGCCCGCGCTGCTCACGCTCATACCACGAGGCGCCGATGCCGAATTCGGCCCGGCCGCCCGACAGCACGTCCACCGTGGTCACCAACTTCGCCAACAGGCCGGGGTAGCGATACATGACGCCGGTGACCAAGAGTCCCAACCGCATTCGTTCGGTGAGCGCAGCGAGATAACCGAGGGTGGTGTAGCCCTCCAGCATCGGCTCGTCGGCTTCGGCGGCCTGTTCCATCTGGAAGAAATGGTCCATCACGGTGAACTGCGCGAACCCCGCCTGCTCCGCGATCCGCGCGGTCTGTGCCAGTGTGCTCGCGATCAGTTCCGGCTCGGACGGGGTGGAATAGTTCCAGTAATGCAAGCCCAGATCCATGGTGCTCCTGTCGTCGGGTTGGCCCCCTGGCGCCGTCTCCCACGAAAAAGCTGATGTCACCGCACGCCCCTGATATGCGGTCGAGTCGAGCCTACTGCCGGTACGGGCGGGCGCGGAGGGCTTTGGGTCTCGCACGGGTCACGCCGCGACAAAGTCCTGCGCCGGGTCGGGGTTGCTCAGCGATGCGGCAGTCGACCGAATACCACGCTGGCACAGGCGAATCCCACGAGTACGAGCGCGACACACCAGCCGACGGCGAACACGGGGTCCACGCTGCGCGCGGTGCCGGTGCCGTTGAGCAGCGCGCGCACGGTCTCCACGATGGGGGTCGCGGGTTGGTAGTCGGCGAAACCACGCAGCCAGCCCGGCATCGACTCGGTGCGCACGAACGCGCTGCTGATGTAGGGGATGAACATGATCGCGTAGGTCAGGCCGCCCGCCGCCTCCGGGTTCTTCGCCAGCAGACCCATGGCCACCGCGACCCAGGAGATCGCGAACACGAACAGCGTGATCAGTGCCAGTGCCGCCAACCACCCCACCGGCCCGGCCTGCGGTCGGTAGCCGAGCACGATCGCGACCAGTACCGCGACGACGATCGCGGCCAGATTGCGTGCGAGCCCCTCGATCACGTGTCCCGCCAACACCGCCTGGCGGAACATCGGCAAGGTGCGGAAGCGGTCGATGCTGCCCCTGGTCATATCGGTGGACACCGCGGTCGCGGTGATCGAGGACCCGAACCCCGTGCACAACAACATGATTCCCGGAACCACGTAATCCAGGTACGGTCCGCCGACATCGATCGCCCCGCCGAAGACGTAGGTGAAAAGCAACATCATCAGCACCGGCATGAGCATCGAGATCACCAGGGTGTCGCGGCTGCGCAGGGTGTGGCGTGCGCAACGCAGCGACATCGTCATCGAGTCCGCGACGACGTAGCCCATCGCCCCGCTCACCCCGCCGCGGCTTCGATAATGTCGGCGGTGCGCGCGCAGGCATCCGCTGTGCTCAGCGTCTTCGCGAATTCCTCCGCACGCGTGCGAATTTCGGGGGTGAGCAGGGTGGCGACACCGTCGGCCAACCGTTGCTCGGTGAGCTGCGTAAAGCGCATATGCTCGCCGACACCGAGGCGCGCGACCTGCCCACCCCACATGGGTTGCTCGAACGACACCGAACACACCAGCGTCGGCAGACCGGCCCGCAAACTCTCGAACAACGTGCCGATGCCACCGTGGTGCACCGCCGCGCGACACCGGGGAAACACCCGGTCGTAGGCGAACGGCCCCACCACCTTCACGTGCGAGCCGACCTGGGCATTGGCGGCGTCGAGGTCGCTCCAGCCCGCGCTGACCAGTGCACGAACCCCGAATCGCGCCGAAACCTTGTCGGCCATCGCGAGCACGGCCGCGGTGTCCTTGATCGGCATGCTGCCGAACCCGAAGAACACCGGAGCCTCGCCCTCATCGATCCAGGACAGGATGCTCGCGTGATCACCGGCGAGGTCGCCGACGGCTTCGCGGGTGGCATGGTCGAGGGTGAGGAATCCGGTGAACGGCCTGCGCTCGTCCCACTGTTCGGGCAGCCCCGGCACCAGTGCGGGATCGTATATCTGCACCTCGGGGACGCCGCGTCGAGCGAGGACACCGGCGGTGCTCTCGAAGGATTTTGGCAACCCCAGCTTCGCTCGCAGGTCGTTGAGGTACCGCATGAACACCACGCGGCGCAGATTTTCGGCGAACACCCAGGTCGCGCGGTTCACCATGGCGGGGGGCGTCCAGTGCGCGGGCAGCGCGCCGGGGAACGGATAGGCGCTGTTGTAGCGGCACGGATAGTAATGCATGCTCACCTGCGCCACACCCATCGCCTCGGCGACCGAACTCGCGCGGTCTTCGGTCACCGTGCTGGAGACGATCAGCTCCGCGCCCGCGCACACGTCGATGACCTCGCTGTTCATCTGCTCGGCGTAGCCCGACATCTGCTGGGCCACCATCTGCATCAGACGCAAGGTGTTACCCGCCGCCAGTGCTTTCTGGCCTTGCTCGGAGCTGTAGAGCTGCTGGATATCGGGACCGCAGGCGCGCGCGTCGAGTCCGGCTCCCGTCACGAAGTCCACCAGGTTGGGTGGGGCGCCGATCAGGACCTCGTGGCCGCGGCGGCGCAGTTCTACGCCGAGTGCCACCACGGGCTGGACGTCACCGCGGGTGCCGGTGAGCGGGATCGCTATTTTCAACGGTGCTCGATTCTCTTTCTGGGCGCGGTGTTTTGGAGTGGTGTGGGTGGTAGGGGTGTGCTTGTGGTGGTCTGGTTGGACGGGGTGGTACGCGGGGGCGAGTGCTTCCTCGCTGTGTTTTTTGGCGGCTGGCGCCGCGTGGTTCGCGGCCCTGAGTCTCGCTGTTGAGTACCCGTTTCTTGCTCCTGCGTCGCCTACGAAACGGGCACTCAACAGCGAGACGGCCGCGAACTTACCGTGCCGGTCTCGCTGACGCTCGGAACAAGTGTTCGGGCGGCTCCTGAGGTGGTGGGTTAGTGGTGGGTGCGGCGGTTGTGGGTTGCGGGGTGTTGTCGTTATGCCGGGGTGGAATGGGCGCCGCACCGGCTTGAACGCAAAGTTGGAGGAGAGGAGGTACCGCATCCGGGGTGTCGGAGTGGCGCGTCGGGGTGGGGGCTGCGTGGCGGGAGTTGCGAGTGGTGGGTGGGGTGCGTTGTCAGAGTGGTGCGCTGGGGGAGTTGCGGGCTGTCGTGGGCGGGTGTGCTGTTCGGGGGCCGCGTGGTGTTGCCATGGTGCGTTGACGCTGTTGTTGTTCGTGGTCGCTTCCTACATGACATCGTTCGTCCGCGTGATTTGTTCACACCGCGCGGCGGCTGGTTCGTTTCGGGGTTTCGGTGGCTGCCCTCGGTGCATCGGTCGGTAGCCGCTCGTGTGGCAGGTCCGCGCGGCATTGGAGTGCTCTGTCGCGCGGGTTCGATGACACCGTGGCATCGCCGTTCAAAGGCAGAATTGGGGGCTCCGGTGGGGGTGGGTGATCGCCTACAGTGGCGATTGTGCACATCGCGATCTTCATGGATTATCACCCGACCACGCTGGGCGGGGTACAGACCGCGGTGGCGGCGTTGTGTCGGGGAATCGAACGCGCGGGTCATCGGGTGACGTTGTTCGTCGCGCCGTTGGCGGGTAGGGCACCGGCGGATGATTCGCCGAATGTGGTGACGCTGGAGCCGATCTCGTCGGTGGTGAACGGGTTTCCCGTGGTGCTGCCGTCCAAGCGCAATGCCGCGCTGATCGACGCGGCCTTCGCCGAGCGCGGTCCGGTCGATGTCGTGCATACCCAGACCACCTACGGCGTCGCGATCGCCGGAATGCGCGCGGCCCGTCGACACGGCCTTCCGCTGGTGCACACGGCGCAGAGTCGCGACGATACCTTCATCGAAAATAACTCTCCCGCACCGTATTTCGCGGCACTCGCGATGCGTTCGCTGCACGGGCGATTCGTTTCGCACGACGGGCAGATGCCGCATCGCCCGCAGGAGGTGGAAAGCCGTGCGGCCCGCCATGCCTGGCGCACGATGGTGGCGCAGGCGCAGGTCGCCGACCACGTGATCACCCCGACCCGACACTTCGCCGATCTGATGCTCGCGCACGGGCTGACCAAGCCACTGCACGTGGTCTCCAACGGTGTCGATGACGACCTACTCGACGCTCTCGCGCGCACTGCGTCTACTGCGCCGACCGTATTCGCGCAGCCCGATGCTCGCCTTCGCCTGGTATGGAGTGGCCGGATGTCGGCCGACAAGCGCGTGCTCGAGGCGATCGACGCGGTGCGCCGCGTCGAGAACTGCGTCCTCGAGGTCTACGGCGAGGGTGAATTGCACGATGTGGCCCAACGCCTGGTCGACGAATACCGCTGCGGCGACCGAATCCGTCTGCACGGCAGAGTAAGCCAGGCCGAAGTGCTCGCCGCCATGGCAACGGCGGACGCGCTGCTGCTCAGTTCGGCCAGCAGCGACACCCAGAGCATGGTGTTGCTGGAGGCGGTGGCCGTCGGACTGCCCGTCGTCTATTGCGATCCCGCGCTCGGCGAAACGGTGCCGACGGGCGGCGGTGTCCGCACCGCCGACGCCTCGCCGGAAGCGATCGCCGCGACACTCGCCGATCTCGCCGCCGACCCCGCCGCGCGCTCCGCGATGCGCGCCGCCCTCGACGCCCACCGTGACTCGGTGCGCCAATCCCGTCAGGTGGAGGCGGCCGTCGCGGTGTATCGCAAAGCCGTTGACGAGGCCGCACACGCGCCCGAACTCCCGCTGCCCCGTAGCCTTTCCGAGGTGCCCACCGCGCCGGGGCGGCTGCCGCTGGTGGGCCACGGTGTGCGCTCGCTGTTGGACGCGCCGGGATTCGTGACGCCGCTGTCGCAGCTCGGGCCGATCGTGCGGGTGTATTTCGGTCAGCAGACCGGATACCTGCTCACCACCCCGGATCTGGTGCGCGAGGTCGGGTTGGGTGCGGCCCAACTCAATCGTGACGACCTGCGCGAGGCCATCGAGGATGTCGCCGGCGGATCGGTGAATGTGTTGCGCGGCGCCGAACACAAGCAGCGGCGCAGGATGATCGCGCCCGCGCTGCGCCAGACTCGGTTGGTCGAATACACCAGGTCCGCCGCCGACATCGCCGAACGATGGTCGGCGGGGTTGCCAGCGGGACAGCGCGTGAACCTGATGGACGAGGTGCACGGGCTGGTACTCGACACCGTGTCCTCGACCTTGTTCACCGCGAGCTTCAGCGACACCGCGCGCCGCGAGATCCGCGACAACGTGCCGTGGTTGCTCAGCCAGGTCATCGTGCGGACCGCGCTACCTCCGCAGGTGCGTCGGCTGCGGGTGCTCGCGAATTACCGCTGGCGAAAGAAGGCGGGCCATCTGCGGGCGGCGATCGGCGACGTGGTGTCGGAATATCGCCGTCGCGACGAGGATTTCAACGATGTGGTCTCGGCGCTGATCCGGCATACCGATCCGGAGACCGGCGAAACGCTGTCGGACGAGCACATCATCGACGAGGCGATCTTGATGCTCGCGGGTGGCGTTGGTTCGATGGCCTCGCTGACGGGGTGGTTGTGGCACGAGGTGATGCGGCGACCGGATATCACCGAGCGCCTCTACGCCGAACTAGACGTCGTCATCGGCTCGGGTCCGGTGTCGGCCGAGCACATCGGCAAGCTGCCCTACCTGAAACAGGTTGTCTCCGAGACACTGCGGTTCTGGGGGCCGTGGATCAGCGCGGGAACCGCCGACGGCGACACCGAGGTGGGCGGCATCGTCATCCCCGATGGCGCGGCGATCATGTTCAGCCCCTACATGATTCAGCACGACAAGCGGTATTACCCGAATCCCGAGGTGTTCGACCCCGACCGGTGGTCGCCCGAACGCGCCGACGAGATCGACAAGAAAGCCAACCTGTCCTTCGGTGTCGGACGCCGCCGGTGCATGGGCGATCACTTCGCCTTGCTGGAGATCACCTTGGCCTCGGCGGCATTCCTGGCCCGCTGGCATCCGACGGCGGACCCGAAATATGTGGTGCGCGCCTCGAATCGAGACTTCGTGCTGTCGCCTTCGGCTATACCGGTGACTCTTCGAGCACGCTGACCCGACCCGCTGGCCGAACCGCGTTCTCGACCAGTCGCCAGCAGCGCTCGCGTCAGCTCGAGCTCACCACCAGTGCGTGATCTCGCTGATGTGGCGCCCGAGCGCGGGTGCCAGCGAGCGCGCGTAGCTCGCCGTGAGGTGGTGTTCGTCCCGGTAGACCAGCACGTTGCCTTCGACGACGCGGCAGCGTTCGGCCAGACAGATGCCGTCGGAGAGGTCGAACGGGAAGACGTTCGGGTAGGAGGCGGCCAGTTCCGCGCCGGGGTCGACGGGGTCGAGTGCGACGCTGCGGTCGATACCGCAACTGTCCGAGTTGCCGTGGTGGGCCAGGCAATCGACGGCGCGGTAGAACACACCGGCTCGCCGCAGTCGCGGGGTATCGCGCAGGGCGAGGACATTCAGGTCGCGGTCCTGGAGTTCGGAGAAGATCGGGAACCACTCCGGTGGCACGAAGTCGCCGTCCTCGTGCGGGCGAAAGCGCGTGGAGATGGTGAAGATCCAGTCCGGACGGGTTTCGGTGAGCCGGTCGAGCACTTCGGTCGTCCACTCGTGGCACTCGGGGAACGGCGCCTCGGCGTAGGAGGGTTCATCCACCAGCACCAGCGGGCAGCCCTCTTTGAGGTAGGTGACGATGCGGAAGGAATGTTCGTCGGCGAGGGTCTGTAGCGCCGGCAGCCAGTGTTCGGAGTGCGAACCACCGACCAGTGCGATGGTTCTCGTCGCGTCCGCGTCACCGTAGATACAGGTGCGTACCTCACGGTCGGGAGTGATGCAGCCGTCGTAGGTGGGTGATGGCGCGTCGGCGCCGCCCTCGAAGACCGAGGGTCGCATGGTCGCCGATGGGACCGGCAGACCGTCGGTCAGCGCCTGCCCACCCGGATACAGCGTGTTGTCCAGCGCGGCGGGCGGTTCGGCCGAGTTCACCTTCAGTACCACTTGCCAGCCGATCGTCGAGATGAGCACCGCGGCACCGGCCACGCCGACAACGATGCCGACCGACCTGCGATAGCGCGGAGTTCGGGCCTCGGTCGTCGCGTCGGTCACCTGCTTACGTCGCAGCGGCGTCTCCACCAGGCGCTGAATCAGCCACGCGACCACGAGCGAGATACCGATGATCAGCAGTCCGCCGCCGAATCCCGCTGATGCCGTTCCTCTTTCGGCGATAACGAAGATGAGGATGGGCCAGTGCGCCAGATACAGCGCGTAGGCGATGGCGCCGAGTTCGGTGAACGCCTTCGTAGCGAGGAGCCGGTTCACCCAGGGCTGACGCTCGGCGTCGACGTTCATGCCCGAGGTGATCAAGAACACCGCGGAGGCAACCGGGAACAGCGCCGCGGCGCCGGGGAAGTGGGCGGCGCCGTCGATGAGTAGCCCGCAGGCGAAAACCATGACGATGCCGGCAAGCGCGAACACCGTACGCAGAATCTTCGGCAGCTTGATCCACGGCGCGGCTACGGCCAGCGCGGCGCCAGCGAGCAGTTCCCACACCCTGGCGGCGGTGTCGTAGTAGGTCCAGGACTGGTGCTGCTGGGCGCCCTCGATCGCGTACCAGAGCGAGACGGCGCCGATCACGAGCAGCACGCCGAACAGGGTGGTCCTGCGCGTGCTGTCGGTGAGCTGACGGCGGCGACTCCACCACGCCCACAGTCCGACGGCGATCACGATCCCCACGTAGAACTGGCCCTGCACCGACATCGACCACAGATGCTGCAACGGGCTGACCGAAGGGTCCGCCGCCGCGTAGTCGAGCTGCGCGTTGGCAAGGTGCCAGTTCTGGTAGTACAGCGCCGAGGCGACCGTCTGGGCGGCGATATCGCCCCACTGAGTGTACGGTCGCACGATCACGGTCGTGATCGCTACTGCGGTCAAGACCACCGCGAGCGCCGGAAGCAGCCTGCGTGCGGTGCGCCGGGCGGTGTGCAGGTAACCGACCGCCTCGTGTGTCTCGACGCGGCGCAGCAGCATGCCGGTGAAGAAGAAGCCCGACAGCACGAGGAACACGTCGACACCGCCGGAGACCCGGCCCATCCACACGTGGAAGCAGACGACCAGTGCGATCGCGACGCCACGCAGCCCGTCGAGATCACTGCGGTACTGCGCGCGCGCCCGTGGGCGTACGGCGCTGGTCACCGCCGGCTCGATTCGGGACTCCGCTGGTCTCGACACTGGTGTCGCTCCTCTCGTCGCATGTCGGCTTCGATCCCGATGTCAGCGACGACCGAATTGGATCCGGCAGAGCTCGGGTGAGCTCGCCGAACCGACTCGGCCGAATCGGCGAGGACAACAAGACACGGGTGTCGATTATCCATAAGACATGCGGTGGGGGCACGGCGTGGCTGTGTTGAACATGAAGATTGCTGGTCAGGTGACCTGGGGAGGGAAGAAGTCGCTGCCGAACGCGTGCCCACTCGTCCTTACCCAGGCTACGTGTGTCCGCTCGAATCGGTCGATCACGAAGTCGGTGCTCGAGGTCTGTGTACCCGACCGAGGCGCCCGGGAAGCGCGAACGGCTCGACACGAGGTGAACTTTGTGAACCGGTGCCCAATTCTGTCCGAAACCGACAATGTCGGTGGGACCGCGCGGAATGTTTTCGGGGAGAGTACATTTGCCCGTGCGATGCGCGGATACGCTGACGGGTGCCGGATTCGGTCGGCGAACCGGTCGCGACGCGCCCGAAGTTGATGATTATGGGTTGTGCGGACATCATTACCGTGTCGGATTGTCGGCTCGGCCGATCAGCGGACTCGGGCCGTGCACACAGGTCGTAGAAACGAGAGCCACGAAAGCAGTGAAATAGGTGGGAGATTCCGTCGTGATGGTACGGACCGGGGCGTCTCCGCAGTCGTCAGCGCGGTGCCGCAGCATTCGAAGCGAGGCGGTGGGTTCGCATCGCCGCGCGCGTGGCGTGCGCGGTACGCCGATTTGTTCGCCGCGGTGGCAAATCGGTAGTTTCGCCGACCACGGTGCATCGACTATGAATGAGGATGTGCCGTTCCCACCCGTGATCACTTGTCTGCCATCGAATCTCCCTCGGCGGGAGTCGCGATGACCATCGAGCACCCCGAGGACGATGTCACGCAGCTCGCGCAGCGAGTCGAGAAGGCGCGCGGCAGGCTCGCCTACCAGTTCGACCCCGCGCTGACCGAGGCGCTTTCGGAAGACGAGCTACACGCCGAACGCGAACTGGCCGAACGGATTCGTGGACAGGAGCGCGGCCAGCGCTGGAAACAAGCGCAGGCCTCGGCATCGGCGGCCGATCGGGCCAGGCAGACCACCGAAGAGATCGAGAAGGCCGACATTCGAGACTTATTGGTAGCCAGGAAGGCGATCGCCGCCCAGCGTCGGGAATCGAGCCCGCACGCGAAACTGGCGTCACTGTATCGGCATCGGTCGTGGTCGTTGCGCGCGTTGGCGGGCGTGGTGGGCGCGGGCATGCTGTGGTCGGCGGTCAACGTTCAGCACAACATCGCTCCCGGCGGTCCGGGTGATCCGCTGTACTGGTTCAGTTACCTGCTCGAAGGCATGATCAGTGTCTGCTTGATCATCATCATGATCGGCACGAACAAGGTCGCCGAGTGGGGTGTGGTGGACAACCGCCGCCAGGTCGCCGTCGCCGAGTTCTGCTTGCTCGCGTTGACCGTTGCCCTCAACACCTACCCGTACATGCGCGACCGGCTGTGGTACGACGCCGCCGTGCACGCCATCGCGCCGGTGATGATCGGCGTCGCGTTGCTCATTCACAATGCGGCGAGTGGTCGCTTCGGTCTTGCCATTTCGCGTGCGACCGATCAGGTGCGCGACATGCCTGATCCGGCCGAGCAGATTCGCCGCACCGTGAATTCGGCGTCGAGCTACCGGGTTCGGGTGCCTTCGGAGGTACGGATACCGCCGCAGGACACACAGGACGCCGAGATCACCGAACTCGCGCCGGTGCAGGCGTTGGAGGCGGGGTCGGAGGATTCGCAGGCGCAGGACAGCGGCGCCACCTCGAAGCGTTCGGCGAAGGCGGAGGGCTCCGACGGCGCTGCGTCGAGTAAGAGCGATTCCGTGGCGGCGGAGAAGAAGACCGCAGCGGCGCAAAAGTCCGCTGCCGCAGGCACTTCCGCTTCGCGGTCGGGATCGACTCCCAAGCGCGTCCCCGAGGCCGAGGCCAAGGCCACCGCGAAGCCCGCGGCGAGTAAGAACGCCGAGGCCGCGGCGAAGCCTGCCAAGTCGAGCGCGGCATCGAAGTCGGCGGGCCCGCAGCGCACCGAAAAGCCCGCTGCGCCAACGAAGCCCGTGCCCAAGGCCGCCGCACCGGAGCCTGCGGCACGGCCCGCCGCGTCCACGAGCAGCGCGTCGTCGAGCAGTGCCTCGAGCAGCAATGGTCCCGCGAGACCTGCGGAGCCGAAGAAGCCCGAGCCGAGCAGCCGACCCGCCGCCGCGACACCGGCGAGCGGGTCGAGTCCGTCCAAAGCTGTCGTGAAGCCCGCCGCCACGCGGTTCGAAGAGCAGCCCGCCGCGCGGCAGCCCACGCCGACGAGCCCGAGGATCGACGCTTCGGCCGCGGCCGATATCTGGACCGCCAAGCCGGTCGAGCGGCCGAGCACCCCGCCGTCCAAGCGGCAGGCCGCCGCGGACGCCAAGCGCGCGGCCGAGGCCAAGAAGGCCGAGGCCAAGCGGCTGGGGACCGACTCCGCGTCGGCGCCGTCGGACCTCTACGACACCGGTCAGTTGCGCATCGCCGAGATTCTGGAGCAGGAGCTCGCCGAGTTGCAGGCGCAGCGCCGCAAGGCCCGCACCAGCAGGCAGCGGTTGTCGCAGCAGTCCGGTCGCGATCGGTAGGTAACCGGTTCGACCACTCAATCCACGAGAGCACTGGCTCAGCTGAATCCGGCTGAGCCAGTGCCTGTTTCATGAGTGCGGGCTTTCCCACCCGGCTGTCGGTGGCCTGGCCGGCACGCCGAGCTCGGCCTCGGCCGCGCGCCGGGCAGCGACCAGAAGACCATGTACACCCCACCAGCGCGGCGCATCCGGGTAGTTCTCCGGTAACGCGATGTGTTCAGGAGTTTTCTCGGTCCATCGGAGCGGCACAACGTGTGGTTGCTCGCTTGGTCTGCGCGTTGTGTGCCCAGGTGGTATGTGGGGTGACGCCAGCTCAACCGCCTGCCGATCTACGGACGGTCGGCACGTCACTGTACGCATGGCATTGCCAGCGCTGGCGCCAACGATCCACGGGGGACTGCGCCGCCTCCAGCGCTCTGACGTGGGAATTCCTGTCGACATCGGCGTGATCGCCGGTCTCGCGGCGGGTTGCCCGAGGCGCCGATATGCTGGAGAATTGCTTGGGGTCGATGTCGAGGGTCGAGTCGCTGTGGTCGATTCACTCCGATGGCGGTTCGACTCGCCCGTGTGCCGAGTCCATTGTCGATGGGAATGACTTATGGGCGCGAGCCTGATGATCGTAGAAGACGACGCTCGGGTTCGTGGCGCGCTACGGCTCGCCATGGAGGACGAGGGGTACGAGATCACCGAGGCCGAAGAGGCCGAGGACGCGCTGGCTCAACTGCGGGACAACGGTGCGCCCGACGTGATCATCGTGGACCTCATGCTCGGTGGGATGGACGGTTTCACCTGTATTCGGGAGATCCGCCGCGAGCACGATGTGCCGATCATCGTGGTGAGCGCACGCGACGACACCCACGATGTGGTGGCCGCGCTCGAGGCGGGCGCCGACGACTTCGTCACCAAGCCGTTCGAGATCAAGGAGATCACCGCGCGCATGCGTGCGCTGCGCAGGCGGGCACGTCAGGCCGCCGAGCGCGAAGCGCCGCAGGAGAACGAGGTGGTGCTCGACGCCGACCTGGACGGCGACGAGTCGGCGCCGGTGGTGCTGTGGCCGGATCGGGGGATCGTGGCGCGCGGCGGGGAGGAGCTACACCTCACGCACACCGAGTTTCGGGTGTTGTGTGAGCTGGCGGAGACACCGGGGCGGGTGTTGAGTCGTTCGGTGCTGCTGGACCGGGTGTGGGATCGCGGATTTTTCGGCGACGAGCGGATCGTCGATGTGCATGTGCGTCGACTGCGCACCAAGATCGAGCGCGATCCGTCGGATCCGAGCATTGTGGTGACGGTGCGTGGTCTGGGGTATCGGCTCGATCCGCAGCGTTGAGTAGTGCGCGGCTGTCCTGAACAGCCTTGGGCCGCCGTGGTTTCGGATAATCACCGCGCGGTCCCTATGGTCTGTTGTGTCGGGTTTTGCGGCAGGGATTTCAGATCCGTGACCAGGCGGTAATTCGCGATCGAGGCCTTCGCGACACCGAAATACCAGGACGAGCGTTCGGTTGCTGTGATCTGTTCCAGCGCAATTAAATTAGTCGACTCGGTGATTGCTCTCCGGTTGCGCCACGCCCGTTGAGCTTGCTGTCCCCGGTGCGGGGCGATCGATCTAATGGGCCACCCGCAGCATGCCAAACATACTCTCGCACAAGTGAAATGGACATGTACCAGCTGGACTTTGGTTCAGTTTCCGGTAATCGCGTGTCGCCACGCCGCGATGTTGCGCGCGAGAACTGTGAATTGCCATAGGGTGTGGCTATGACTTTTGGGGAAAGTTCGGTATTGGCAACCAGGCGACTGTCTGCAGCGGGAAAGCGAGTGCTCGTCACCGTCGCGACACCCCGGCTCGATCCGCTCGGGCTCGACCTCGGTTATCTCTGTCACGTCGATATCGAAGGCATGGCTCCCGCACCGATCAGATTGCAGAGCAACGCGAGCACCCCGGGCCGCGCCCTCGCCCTCGTCCTGCGCAAGGTCACCGACAAGCTCGGCATCGAGATGTCGGATTTCCTCTCGGACGCCTTGGTCGGCATCACCCATCCGCGCCAGCAACGCCGCTCGGCGCGCGCGAGCGTCAGTCGGAACGTGACGATGAACCATCGATCCGCGCCCGTGGAGCTACGCTGACCCGACGATCGCGCTGGGTGCGAAGACGAATACCGTCCTAGCGCAACGGCATTCGTATCATGATCCGATTCTGACAGCGTTCGGGCCGACCTGCTGCCGCGCGGAGACCACTCCTGGGTGCTCCCGCGATCTTCCCGGGTCGGCCCCGAACGCGAACTCTCACATAAGTATTCGGTTCGGCTATGCCTCGACCTGGTCGTGGCTGGCGACGAAGGCGAGGAACCGGGGGATGACGTCGTCGGCGTTCGCCCACAGTAGGTCGTGGCCGATGTCCGGCATGATCTCCACCTGAGCCGAGGGGATGTGCCTTCGGGCGCGGGCGGCCCCGATCTCCGGATCGTTGGCCACCGTCTCGGCGCCGAAGAGCACGAACATCGGTGCGGAGATCTCGGCGAGCTCGTCATCGGTGAGCGTGCGTTCCCACGGCATCCCCGGCTTGAATTTCGCCGCGGCCTGCGCCATGGCGAAGGACTCGTCATCCATGTCGTACCTGGGCATCAGCCACCGGTTGAGCTTCCGCATCCGCTCCGGCGTCGGCCGGATACCCGCTGCCAGAAACTCGAGTAGTACGCGCCAGTCCGGCTTGCCGAATGTCGCACCGCCCGGCTCCAGCAGTGTCGCGCTCGCCAATCGGTCCGAGCGGTGCACTGCGACCAGGGTGGTCAGTCAGGCGCCCAGCGAGTTTCCGGCCAGGTGCACCCGTTCGACCTCCAGTCCGTCGAGCACCTCGCTCTCCACTTCGCGATGTCGGCGCCGTCGTGCAGCGGCACCGTCTGCTGGCAGCGCCCCGGCCATCCCATGACATCCGGTGTGTACACCGTGTGCTCACGCGACAGCGCTTCGGTGAACCCACCTCAGATCTGATCCAGATCTGACCGTTACCCATGGTGCCCGGCAAACGCATGATCGGCGCGCCCTCACCGCTGCCTGATTCGCGCACCCTGGTGGTGCCGAACGAGGTCTCGATGTCACGAATGGTCGACGGCACCGGCCATTTCGCGGCGACGGAGTCGTACACGCGGTCGAAGGCGGCTTTCGCTTCGTCTTCTTGAAGTGCCCGATCTAAGCAGGTCAGGGGTCGGTGAAGGCGCGCCTTCGGTAGGTGGGTTCGAGGCAGGGTGGCAACAGGTGGCTTTGCGTGGCCGCACCTTCGGCTGGTGCTCACGGTGTCCTGGTGACCGATCCGGCAGCCGGGGCAACGGTGCGCGTTGCGGGCCGATCTCAACGGCGCGCAGATCACTCCTCGAGGTGGTTAGCGTCTTATATGTGAACCATTGGCTTCTCTCGGCGCGGACGCGGTTTCGGAAAGTTACCGACTCATATGTGAGCCGGTAAACGGTATAGTGAGTCATCTACGATCCTTAAAGGAGGAAGTGTGAAGCGTCGTGCGTCGGCGCGCACCGTTCGGGCGGCCAGGGAGATCGGGGCGTACCTGAATGCGTGGCGCAAGTTGCTCGGGTTGACCGCCGAAGAGGTGGCCGAACGTGCTGGTGTTGCCAGATCCACGTACAGACGGCTGGAAACTGGTGAGTTGGGGGTGTCCATGGAGACATATCTGAACGTGCTGCGCGTGCTCGGTCAGCTCGACCAGGTGGTCACCGCCATCGACCCGTACGAAACCGACCTCGGCCGTGCCAGGGCCGACCAGCGCCTTCCGGAGCGTGTCCGTCGATGACCGAGGCCTTGCGCGTCTGTGTCGAGTTGGCTGGCCGCTCAATCGAAGCCGGGGTCGCCTATTTCACGCATCGTGGCGCCCTGACCACCGCATTTCGTTACAGCCACGACTACCTGCGGTTGCCGGGCGCATACGAGCTCGATCCGGCGTTGCCGCTGTACCAGGGCTAGCACCACGTCGCGGGGCTTCCGGGTGCATTCGCCGACTGTGGCGCCCGACCGGTGGGGACAGAACCTGATTCGCCGTCGGATCCGATCGGAGCAGTCTTCCACCAAGGCGCGGAGCCGAGCGGTCACCGACGTCGATTACATGACCGGGGTCAGTGATTTCACTCGGCAGGGCGCCTTGCGGTTCGCCGTGCCGGACAGCGATCTGTTTCTCGATCCGGACTCGGAGGTGCCGCGAGCGATCGAACTTCCCGCGCTGCTTCGCGCATCCGAGCATGTCGCTCGTGACGATGGCTTCGATGACGTGAAGATGCTGCTGGCGGCCGGGACGGCAACGCTCGGCGGCGCGCGCCCCAAGGCGTCCGTTCGTGACGGCGACCGGTTGTGTATTGCGAAGTTTCCGCATCACGCTGACCGCTGGGATGTCATGGCGTGGGAGAAGACCGTCCTGGATCTCGCGGAGAACGCAGGCATCAGTGTGCCGGTCCGCTCACTACAGCGAGTCGATGGGAAAGGAGTCCTGATCCTCGAACGATTCGACCGCGACTCCGGCACCCGGATCGGCTATATCAGCGCGATGACCATGCTGCAGGCTCGCGACGGCCAAAGCGTGGATTACCTCGACTTGGCCGAGGCTATCCCGGAACGCGCGGCCAGGCCGAATGCCGACTTGGCCCAACTGTGGCGGCGGATCGCGTTCAATATCGCCGTCCACAACACCGACGACCATCTGCGGAATCACGGCTTTCTCCGCGGCGACGCCGGATGGTTACTTGCCCCGGCGTTCGACGTGAACCCGAACCCCGAACTCGCGGAGCAACGTGTGACGTCCATCGGCGGTGCCAGCGACCCGGCCGAGGAACTCGATGCACTCTTGAAAGCGGCCGACGCTTTCGGTCTTTCGGTCGAGCGAGCGCGCGCAGCGCTGGGCGAAGTATTCGCCGCGACTGAGCGTTGGGAAGCAGCGGCAGCGGCAAACGGCATTTCCGCAGCGGAGCGCAACCGATTTCGTTCGGTTTTCGAGGGACCTCGGGCACTGGTGGCGCGGCTGGTGGTCAGGAATCGGTGAAGGCGCCTCGGTAGGTAGCGGCGGGGTGGGAGTCGGGGAGGAGATCGCGGCCGGTGGCTTTGCGGCGGGCGGTGCCTTCGGCGTACTCGGTTCGGGCCAGGCCGCGGTCACGGAGGACGGGCAGGACGTGGTCGATGAACTCGGTGAAGCTGCCGGGGATCGTGGCGTTGGTGACGTTCACGCCGTCGATTCCGGCGTCGCGCCAGACGGCGAGTCGGTCGGCGATCTGCTCCGGGGTGCCGACGATCCTGCCGTGATGGCTGCGGAGGCGGGCGAGGTCGCGGACGGTGGGCTCGCGGTCGGGTACGGCCTCGTGCAGCCAGGCGAGTGTGCTGCGGGTGCCTTCGGTCTCGATGTCGCCGATGGGGGTGTCCAGGTCGTAGTGGCCGAGATCGTGGCCGAGTCCGCCTGCCGCGTGCGCGATGATGGTGTTCGGGTCGAGTACTTCGTCCAGTTCGGCGGCCTTGCGTTTCGCTTCTTCCTCGGTGCTGCCGATGACGAACGAGAGCCCCTGGAAGAACTGCAGATCTTCTGGTGCACGCCCGTTCTCGGCGACCAGGCGGCGGGTGTCGTCGATCAATGCCTTCGCCGCCGCCGGGTTCGGCGAGACGATGAACTGGCCTTCGGCGTTCCGGGCCGCGAATCGCCGTCCCGCCGCCGAGGAACCGGCCTGGAACAGTACCGGCGTGCGCTGCGGCGACGGTGCTACCAGGTGCGGGCCTTCCACGCGGTAGCGCTTGCCGTCGTGATTGATCTTGTGCACCTTGTCGAAATCGCCGTGCAGTCCCGACGCTTTGTCCTGGATGAGTGCGCCGTCGTCCCATGAGCCTTCCCACAGTTTGTAGACCACATCGACGTATTCGTCGGCCCACCGGTAGCGCTCGTCGTGCGCGGTGATCTCATCGAAACCGAAGTTGCGCCAGGCATTTCCGGACAGGCTGGTGACGATGTTCCAGCCGATGCGGCCGTTCGAGGCATGGTCGAGGGTGGAGATCTTGCGCGCGAAATCGAACGGATGCGATTGCAGGATCGAATTGGTGAGCACGATGCCGAGATGCTCGGTGTTGTAGGCCAGTGCCGAGGCGAGCACCGTCGGATCATTGCTCGGAATCTGTAGGCCGCTCTCCACGAATTTCCGCCACGACCCCTGGTAGTCGTCGTAGAGCCCGACCACATCCGCGAAGAAGATGTAGTCGAACTTGCCGCGCTCCAGCGTTTTCGCCAGCTCCACCCAGTGGTCGAGCGAATTGAACCGTGTCTGTTGTGCTTCCGGCAATCGCCAGGCCCCGTGCAGGATGTGCGAGGTCGTATTCATCACGAATGCGGAAAACCGCAGTGGCGCTGACATGGTGATCCTCCAAGCGGACGGGTGGTCCGCCGATTCGGCGGCGTACTGCCACCAAGCTACGTTCGCGTCCCGTGGCTGAATACGTATCCGACCAGGGTGATCTCAACCCTCGATTCGAACTACAAGTGGTAGTAGCCTCACCGGTATTCGGGCCTCGGTGATAGGGCGTTTACGCTGCCGACCGCCGCGTAGTTCGCCAAGTCCGATTGGATGCCAACGCGGTCGAAGAACTCCCTCGGCTGAAAACCCGCATCGCGGTGAGACTTCTCGACAGCGGTCTTAGCCTGGCCGAGAGCGTCTTCCGACGACCATTCGACAATCGTCACGGCATTGAATCGGCCGGGACCCGAGATCTGCTCCAGCAGTTTGTCGTTGACGAATCCGGGGAGGGTTCGCAGCACGGCGTGCGTTCGGCGGACCTGGCTCCAGAACTCTGTGCGCGCCGCCTCCGGAACGACGAACTTGTCCACGCGGTATACACCCGTCATCAGTCCTCCAATACTCGATCAGACCTCGGGGACGCTATTGCCTCAACTGCGCTCGAGGTCAAGGGCTTGTCTCCGTGGCGCGGTCGTCCCGAGTGCGGGCTGTTGAGCGCAGCCTCGTTCCGCGCCCCTGGCGTCATCATCGAGGAGGAAGCTGTCGCGGCTGTCGTCGGGGATGTCGATTCTGTGCAGGAGATTCAGTGCCCACCAGAACGGCTCGCCCCAGTTGAGCTCGTCATCCGCACCCACCTGGCCGTCCACCGATCGGCTTGGTCTCGGGTCAGTCGCCCCGCGACGAGGTCGACGAAACGCTTTTCGATCTCGTCGATGGTCGGCTGACCGGATTCGTTCATGTCCGGAACGAAGGCACCATAGGTGTATCGGGTGATCGTGCCGCCACGGCTGGTATGGGTGAGCAGATTGCCTTCGCCGTCATAGGTCCAGGATTCGCCGTCGCCGTCCGGATCCGTTCGGCGCAACGGTAATCCGGCGGCCGACCACTCGTAGCGGGTCTGCGCGCCCATGGCGTCGGTGTACAGGATCGGGCGGCCGAAGCCATTACGCTCGAGCCGGCTGATCCTGTGCTCCGGGTCGGTCAACCGCACCGGCAGGCCGGCCGCATCGACCTCGACAGCGGTGCGCGCCCCTTCATCATCGATCATCTCGGCGATCGCACCGTTGGGGTGGTAACGATATCGAGTGTGGGAGCCACCCGGTTCGGTGATCGCCGCCAAATTTCCCGTGCTGTCCCAGTCCTGTTGGCGCACAACCATATCGGATTCGGTGATCTTCGAGGGCCTGCCTCGGAACGCGTACTCGAACGAGATCGTCCGCCCGTCGGGTCGCGTGCTGTGCGCGATATCGCCTTCGTCGGTGTATCGGTGGCGGGTGACCGCGCCGTCGGGGCCGACGACCTGCAACGTGCGGCGGTCTCGATTGTAGTCGTAGTGGGTTCGCCCGCCCGACGGGGCGATCAGATCCCGCAGCCGCAGATCACGGTCGAAGCCGTGGTGAGTGACCGCACCCGTGGCATCGGTGACGGTGGTGAGCGAGCCGGTGCCGTCGGGGAATTCGCGGTGGTCGAAGTCGCTGTCGCCGATGCCGGACGTGCCCCGTTGGAACAGCAGGCGACCGGACTCGTCGTAGGTGTTGACCATCTGGCCGCGGTTGGAGTCCGTCCACGCGGTCATCCGGTGCCGGTGGTAGGCAAACTGAGTGATCGCGCCCGCCGCGTTCGCGACAGAAGTCAATTCGCCAGCTCGATAAGCGAATCCGCGGACCTGGACGGTTGTTCCTCGGTCGCGCACTGACAATCGTGTGACCCTGCCTGAGGCCGTCTCGACCAACACCCGGTAGCCGCCGGAGTGCGTAACCTCCACCGGTGCACCGTATTCGTCGTAGTGGAAACGGACCCGATTACGGAACCGATCGGTGATCGCCGAGACCGCGAAATTGCCCAACCGCGCGTCCGCACCCGCCAACTCGGCCTCGGGTGCGAAATGCCAAATCAGTTCCCGCCGTTGATCCCACACCTGGTAGCCGCCGGTCTCGGTGGGCGTCAATATCCACCGCCGCCGCCCGGTGACCGGGTGGACCGCGACGCCGGTCTCCGAGCGTGGATACGCGAGCAGCACACCGTCTTCGCCGAAGAAGCTCACCCCTTCGTCCTCGACCGCCAGGCGCATATCCAATGTCGCCGACCACGACGGGCCGAACCAGCGCCCGAACCGATAATTCGACAAATGCGTGCGCCGCAACACCAGCGCCAGCACACCGGGCAGTTCGACATCGACGGTCGGCAGCAGAAACTCGCCCGTGGCGATATCGACCGAGCCGTCGGAGATCGTCTTCTCGTCCTCGGCGCGGTCGTGAGTGGCGCCCGATCCGGCCGCCACGGCGTGGGCGCCCCGGTCGGCGTCGGCTCGGCTCTGCGGTGAATGATCGTTATCGCCAACCGGTCTCACGGGATCACCGGGGGCGGTTGCGTTGGAGTCCGACATCATTGCGGTGGTTCCTTGGAGTAACTGACGATGATCTGCTGAATTCGCGGCACCAGCCGCGCCACATCAGGTCGGTGGGTAGCGACGGTGCCATTCGTCGTCGGTGAGTACGTCGCGTAGTTCGGTGGCGATGTCGGTCGCGAGCATGTCGATAGTGTCGACCGACTTCACGGGATCACGAAAGACTTTGGGGACGCTACGGATTCCGTATTCGGCGCCGATGAGCATTCCCGCTACGGCGGTGACCGGTCGCGGTTCGGCCGCATAGTTCAGTGCCAGAATCAGGGCCTCGCGGAGATAGTCGCTGACCATGGCGCTGTAGAGGCCGATGCCGAGTACTTCGGTGGCGTCCGCGCCGCCGCCGGGGAAGTGCTGGCGCAGGTTTTCTGCCTGCATAGGCGCGCGGACGTTGCGTACGAGGCCGACGACTTGGTCGATCATCCCGAGCGTGCGCTCATGGCCTGGGCGGGTCGCTAGCTGTTGATAGCCTGCGGCGAGGCAGTCCAAGAACGGGTGGTCTCGGATTTGCTGATGGAGGACCACCGCGAGCGTCCCCGCGGCGAGATAGTCCTCAGGTTGAGGATGGGTCAGTGCGGCGATGGCCACGGCGAGATCGAAGGTTTCCGAGAGGTCTTCCGACCACACTGCGGCCAGGGCGGCACGTACCAGGACGTCTCCGCCGCGTGCTGTGCTGCGGGGATTTGTTGGGGTTGAGCGAATTCCCGTGGCGGCGAAGGTTTTCAGGGCTTCCATGACGGCGGGATCGGGGTTCCGTCTTACAACGAACTCGAGTTCGTCGGACAGGGGCCCGTCGGGGCTTGCGTAATCGCCTGCAGTTCGAGAGTACTGGCCTCCGTATGTGCGCCAATGGTCCGGCACATCCAGGTCTTCCACCATGTGGCAGAGCCACCGCTGGTACGCGTGTTGCACGGTCGATACCGGATCGACAGGATGCCCGCTGCGCCGTCCGGTCAGTGCACGGACCAGTCCCTCGCCCGTGTAGGTCATCATTTGGCTGATCCAGCAGGACCACATCATGTCTTTGGGCAGGTAGTCGAGCAGTTTGTCTTCGTGTCCCGGGAAGTGGCCGGAATTCCATCGGTATGTTGTCAGCCCATCGCGAGAGCCCGCGAACGCGTCACCGACGGCGGCCGATACCAACGCCCCCCGCAATCGCTCGGCACCGGTCGGCAATGGCAGTCGCAACAAATCCCGCGGACTTTTCAGGTTGATCTCGTCGCCCCGATCGCCGAACTCTACCTCGGCTTCCACCGGTGCTTCTACGTCGACGTAGTGCAGGTTGTAGTCGCTGTTCTCGACGGCGCGGCTGTCCGGTCGGAACGGCACCCGATTGCGCCAGCGTGTTGACCAGGCGGCATACCAGTTGCCGTTCTTCAGGCTGATTCGGTCCGTTCTCGCTTTCGGCCAACCCTTCGCCGCAATCCGAGGGTCTCTCACAGTCACTCCTATCCAATACTCTTCACGCCGTGCCAATGAATTTCTGCTCCGTGCTCCATGAACACTCGCTTACCCAGCCACGAATGGTTTTGCGACTGCCCTGGGAGCAGCCCCGGCGGCCTACCTAGTTCCGTAATCGCCCTGGGGGTAGGGAAATCGGGCGAACCAACAGTGAAATTTTTGCGCATTTTTTCGGCCGGCTGGAGTTCTGCCTCCAGTTGACCTATCCGGCTGTTCAGAGCGTCCCTTTCCGGTCCCTGTGGCAGCAAGTCACGTTCATCCCCGAGTTGCTTGAGCTCGCTCTTGGCATTGGTGATTTCCCTGTTCAGTCGGGGGCGAATCACATCGACGGCCTGTTGCTGATTGGCGAAATGGAAGTCCTGCCGTGCCCATGCGTAGCTTCCGACGTCGATATTGGCTTTCAATGTCACACTGGAAACCCCGGACTGTTCGTACCAGGCGAATAAAGAGTTATTGAACTCGGTGGAGCACCCCTGACCACGGACGTGTGACTGCAGAAAGAAGCTGGAGTGGTTGGCGATCAGACCTTCCGGGTTGTTGTAATACGTCCGGTTCGCGTGCCCAACTTCGATGCCGTTTTCGTCGTAGATCTTGGTACTCATCGACAATCGTTGCGAATCGCCCGTGACTCCGGTGACATCGACACGCAGGCCACCATATTCGCCGTTGATGGCCTGTCGAAGCTGAGGCAGTACTCGCGCCGGGTCGACGGGCATGCCGTCCGGAGGAAACAGATCACGCAGATTCGGCCGGGGCTCGGGTGGTTCGGACGGGTCGGGGGAGCGTGGGTGATCAGGTGGTCCGGGTGGGTCGGACGGTGGATCATCTTGTGCGACTTCACGTCTCGGATGGTCCGGTTCTGGGTGTTCGTGGCCCGGACGAGGTTCGGGCTCGGATTTCGGGCGTTCTGGTTCGGGGTGTTCGCGGCCGGGTCGTGGTTCGGGTTCGGGCCGAGGGGTCCGTGGTGCATGGGGATCTCCGGGCTCGTTTGGATTCCTCTTCCCGCTCGGGTCTCGTGTCGGCTCGTCGGGCCTGTCGCGTCCGGGAGTGGGTTCGTGTACCGGTCTTTCGGGGTGCGCGGCGGTAGGCCGCTCCGGTGGGTGTGAGGGTGCGGGGTGCTTCCTCGGGTGGGGATCGATCGGCGGCTCGGCTGGCCGAGGTCCTGATCTCGGGGTGCCGGTGGTCGGGTCGGGCAGGTCGAGCGAACTGCGCGGTGTCTCGGCGCTGGGCCTGTCGGTAGGGCGTGTGCCGGAGGGGGTTTCGGGTGTGGCAGGACTCGAGTGCGGTGGCCGCGTACCACCTTCGGGGGTTTGGTTTCGCGCTGAGGGCTGCGGTTCGCTGGGGCGGGAATCAGGGGTGGCGCGCGTAGGTTCCGGTGGCTTGGCGGGGGCGTGCTCGCTGGGATTCGGTGAATCACGTAGCGCGGGCGTCTCGTGCGGGGTACCGGCGGGTGGCTGTCGCGGTGGAACATCGGGTGGGTGCGGTGTGGTGGTCTGTCGCGGCTGTGCGGTACCGGGGTCATCGTGCTGCGGCGACCCCGTCCTCGACGGAGTGGAAGAGGGTGTCCGGGCGGTGGGTTGCGCTGGAGTGGAAGGCGTTTGGGCGCCGGGATGACTGGTGAGGTTGCTCGGTGTCGGACGGTGCGCGGATCCCGATGGAGGAGCGCTGTCGGGCTGTACGGGCTTCGGTGATCCCGGTCGCGTTGGTTCGGGTGTGTGGGTTGCGGGGTGTGCTGGGGCGGTGGTTGTTCGAGGGGGCACGTGGCCGGTGGGGTTGGCGGCCTGGTTCGGCGTCGACCCGTGTGGTGGTGCGGTGTCGGGGTGCGGCGTACCGGTCCTTACCGGGGCAGGTGTGTGGGTGACGGGTTGCGGTGGTGTGGAGGGTGTCGGGGTTCCCGGATGGCCACCGGGCTCGGCGGGCCGACGCGGAGCCCAACCGTGCGGGTGTCCGGCATCGGGATGGGGCGGATTCGGTGCGCCTGGTCGCGTTGGTTCGGGTGTACGGGCGGCGGGCTGTGCTGTCGCGGCTGGTGGATGGCTGCTGGGACTGGGGGCTTGGCTTGGGGTCGGGCTGTGTGTGGGTCCGGTGGGCGGCGTGGCTTCGGGGTGTGGATGGGTTGGTGATCCTGACCGTGCGGGTTCGGGCGCGTGAGTGACGGATTGCGCCGGCGTGGAAGGTGTTTGTCCGCCATGGTGGCCGGACGGGTTGGCGGCTTGGCTGGGTGTCGATCCGGGTGGTGGTGCGGTGTCGGGGTGCGGTGGGGTCGGTCGCGCCGGGTCAGGTGTGTGGGTGATGGGTTGTGCCGGAGCGGAGGGCGGTTGGCCATTTGGGGGCCCGGTGGGGTGTGTGGTGTCGGGGCGTAGGAGGTTCGAGGTTTCCGGCTTCCCGGAGTCGAGTGTGTGTGGGGTGGGTTGTGTTGGTGCGGTTGGTGTTTGACTGCCGGGGTGGCCGGACGGGTTGGCGGCTTGGCTGGGTGTAGATGCGTGCGGGGGTGCGGTGTCGAGACTTGGTGCGCTTGGCCGCGCTGGTTCAGAAGGTGTTTGGTTGGTGAGGTTGTTGGTCTGTCCCGGTGACTGTGCGTGTGGATGTTCGGCCGGGGGTGTGGTGTCGGGGCGAAGAAGGTTCGAGGAAGCCGGGTTTCCTGATTCGGGTGTGTGGGTTACGGGTTGTGTTGGAGCGGAGAGTGTCTGACCGACCGGGTTGGCGGCGGAGTCGGGGGCGGGTGGCTCGGGTTTCGCCGGGGAGGGTGGAGTGCTGTCGCCGGGATGTGGTTGTGGTGCGGCGGTGTCCGGCGCTGCGCCGGGGGACTCGGGGCGGCCCGGTTCCTGGTGGGTGTTGGTGGGCTGTGCGGGGGTGGGGCCTGCGTCGGGTGGATGCGGTGAACTGGGTTCGGGGCGTGGCGGTTCGGGTGTGGTCGGTGCTGTGGGTTCGGGGTGACCGGCGCCGGCCGGTTGCGCGCCGGGCGCTTCCGGTGCGCTGTGAGCGGACCCTGGCGGTGCCTGTGGTGCCGTGGGTTGGGGTCCACCCGCAGACGGAGAGTCGGGCAGTCGTGGTGCGGGCGGTTCCGGTACGGGCCTGGCAATTGATCCTGCGGCTCCAGCCGCACCATCGGCAGCTTTGGTCGCGGATTGTGCTGTGGTAGCGGCGGTTTCGGCACCTCGGCCGGCGGCCTGGGCGACGCGGGACACTTCGCCGACTTCACGGACGGCGGACAGTGCGGGCTTGGCGGCGCCCGCGCCGCCGGTGCCGACGCTGGTGACGAGGTCGCCGGTGAGTGCGCCGGCGAACTCGGTCGGGTTCTTGCGCGCATGCGACATCAACGATGTGAGGGTCGCGTGCGGGTCGGCAGCGGCGATGACCATCCCGGTTCCCAGGTCGGACATGCCCTGGTTGTATGCCGCCGGGTGGGTGATGTTGTAGGTGTCGTTCGGGGACACCGTCCGCACGAATTGCACCATGCCGGTGAAGCTGGTCAACAAGCCTTTGTTGAAGCTGAGTTCGGCCTGTTGTTCGGCGGCGCTGGCGTCGGAGATATTGGCGGTCATGCGGTCGGTGAACGAGGGCTCGGTGGGTGCGGTTTCCGTCGCGCCCGTGAGTCCGGCGACCGCGGCTGCGGCGGCATTGTCGCGTTGAGTCCTGGCTCCCCGCAGGATTTCCCTGGCCGCATCCCGCATGGCCGTCCATGTGTCGACCAGCGGGGTGTTCTTCTTCTGGTCGTCGGAGAGCGCGTTCCACGCGGTTTTCTTCGCGTGTTCTTCCGCGTCGGCCTGATTCCACTGCGTGATGGCATCGCTTGCCTTGGACTGTGCGGCGATGACCTCGTAGTACCACGTGTCGAGCACCCCGGCGGCGGCATGCATGGCGTCGGCGCCGCTCCACCACAGTTTCGGCTGTTCGGCGAATTCGGCGTGGAACGCGTCGGCGGTCTCGCCGCGCCAATCCGCGACGTCGATCTTACGCAGCGCGTCACCGGCCTGGTTGATGGAATTACCCATCTGCACGAGCTTCTCGACGACACCGGTGATCGCCGGCGGCTCGCCACGCACCAATTCCTTCGGGTCCTCGGTCGTACCGAGTTCGCGTTCGTCGACCTCACCACCGGTCGCGTCGACCCAACTATCGCCGAGGTCGTCGAGATACTCGCCGACACTATCCGCACCGACCCAACGCGCCGCCGACGCCGCCTTGTCGAGGCCGGAGTCGATGAGTTGTCCGGCCTTCTCGGTGGCCGATTCGATCCCGTCCTCGACTGCGTCGCCTATGTCATCGAAGATCCCCACAACTAGGGCGCCTGTTCACCCTGAATGATCCGTGCCGCCTCCTCTGCGGCACCGGTGTTCCATTCCCTCGGATACCCGATATTGGCCAGCACGTCCGGGGTGATCGCTTGGATCGCCTGCACATTACGGTCGATGTGTTGCTGGGCGTCCGCGAGCGACTGAGCACTGTAGTCGGGATGCAGCGTCTGGTTGACCGGGTTGTCCGACAACGTATCTCCCCACGAACGGCCGTCGATCTCCTGGGCGGACAGGTGCGGATTACCGGCGATGTGGGAATACATTTCTTTGAGCGTGTTCGAGGAGATCTGGTCCATCTCGTGGTAGCGGCCCGCCGCCAAATTCAATGTTCGCGCGATCTCGTTGCCGGTCTGCACCATCGTGCGCACACCCCACGACCACCGCTCGGTGAACGTTTCGAGTGCCTTCTGCACCGACCCCTTGCCCGCCTCCAGCGGCGACAACGCCAGCAGCGAGAATCCACGCCCCACCGCGCCGGTCTCCTTGATGCCCATCTCCGACAACTGCTCGATGATGCCGTTGATCCCGTCCGCGGCCGCCTGCAACACCGCCGGTTCGACATTCAGCTGCTCCGCCATTACCGCACCCCGTCCACGGCCAGCTCCGTGTCATCTATCTTCGGCGGGAACGCCATCGGCGCCGCGCTCATCGCGTCGACCACCACCCCGACCGGCTCGGCACCCGCATCGCAGTCGGCCAGCCGCCACCCCAACAGCGTGTGATACCGATACTCCCCATCCGGCCGCACACCACGCTCGGCCAGCCACCCCGCCAATTCCTCGACACCTGTGAACGCGCCGATCCACCGCACCCCACCCACCACATGGGTACAGATCCGATCGTCTTCGGTCAACGGCACATACAAGGCCGCGTTGCGGAATGCGGCCATCAGCAGGTCTGGTTGCCCGAACCCCGCATAGAACGCCCGAATCTCCGACCGCAAATCTGCCAGGCCATTGTCGACGGACATCATCGACGCCCCCTCCCACGATCCGCGAAAAACATACTCCAGACCAGGAGGGTACTGACACGGCGCGAGTACGGCTTCGGCAGTCGGGAGCCGACCGCGGGTGGCCAGCGGGTACCGCCGTGCGCTCATCGGAGGGTCGATCTGTGCCGATGTCCGCCGCTCCAGCTGGTCAAAGGGGCGAGGCGGGCCATGTTCGGCCATGCGGCGGGGACGAGTACTCCGGCATCGACCAGTCGTAGTTTGGCTTGATGTCGGATTCGGCACAGCGTGGTGGCGCAGTCGATGCGGGTGCGCATGACGATGTGCGCGGATTCGAGATCCATCACCGGAAGTGGGGCGTGCCCGCCGAGGAGGGGATCCAGACGTGTCAGATCCATGACGGAACCCCGGTGTCGTGCCTGGAATAGGTTCGTTCCGGATCGCAGGTGATGAAATCGCACCAGTGCGTGAATGATTCGGGACTGTGGTTCAGATGTCCGATGCTCGGGACGAGCACCGCTTCTGGGTGCTCGATCTGAATGACGCTGATCAGCCGGTGTCGCCAATTCCAATCCTCGTCAAGGGGAATCACCAACGGCAGGCTCGCGGTGTAGCCGAGGCGGCTGGCAACGCCGACAACTTTGGCGACGGCGAATCGACTATGTTCCCGTAACGCCCTTTCCCGAATCATCACCACTGCGACGGCAATCGGGTCTTCCAGCATGTTGATACCCCCTGCTACGGTGCTTCTGGGGCCGCCAGGGGCCAAGGCGCGCAACTCCCGCCATCCCGGATAGGTACTCCGGACCGTTTCCGAGATGTCCACTCCGACAGTGCTTTCCTAGGGCGACCGTGTCGGAGCGACTTCCTGACCTCTGGCGACGGGAGCTACTGAAGCACGTGGTAATCGGCTAATTCCAGCGATCGTGGGTCATCCGCAGAGTTTTCGACGAACCCCCTGTGGGTCACCCACGAGCGGCGCGAGTCGTCACCCATGGGCGGATCGAAAAGTTATCCACGAGAGCGGAACAACATCATCCACGGATGAACCAGCACGAGGGGAGTCGTTGACAGATATGGCAGCTCGGCAGGTGACAACCACCATTCCGCGTAGGCAGCTCGGTCGACAGCTGCGTGAACTGCGGCAGGAATCGGGAATGACGATCGACAACGTGGCGCGACTCATCGAGCGTGGGGCGTCCACGGTGCAGCGGCTGGAAAAAGGTGAAGCGCAAGTTGTTCGAATGGCAGACATCGACGCGCTCGCGAAGCTCTACGGGGTGCCCGAGCAGGTTCGGCGGTTGAAAGCCTTGGCGGCGGAGGCGAACGCCAGCGGCGAAGGATGGTGGCATCGATACCGCGATGCGGTTGCCGACGATTTCGGGCTTTACCTCTCGCTCGAGTCCAGCGCGACGGAGATCAGGATCCATCAGCCGTACCTCTTTGCTGGACTGATGCAGACGCCTAGTTATGTCGAGGCTCTGCAGGTCCCACTGGGCGGGCCGCTACGGCACTGACACGGCCAGCGTGGTTGGGGTAGTCGCGCAGCGCCAACGGATCATCCACCGAAAGTACTCGCCGGTTGTGCTGCGTTTGATCTTCGATGAAGCTGTGCTGCACCGCGTAGTGGGGGCACGAAGGTCATGGCCAACCAGCTCAGAGCTGTTGCCGACTTGCCAGGAAATGTTGCGGTACACGTGATCCCATTGAGGTCCCACTATCCACTCGGCAGCAACATTGGTCCCTTCGTGCTGCTCGATTTCGACACTGCTGAGCCATCCACGGTCTACGCCGAGGCCTACGGCAGCGCCCTCTACTACGAGGAGTCCGAGATCGTTCAGCGGTACAGAGATGCGTATAGCAGTCTCGAGCACGTAGCGTTGAGTCAAGCCGACAGCAAGATGCTGATCAGGAAGATTGCAAGGGAGTATGACGGTGAATGGCGACCTAACGGGGGCGAAGTGGTTCAAAAGCACCCGCAGCGGTAACGGGCATGAGTGCGTCGAAGTCGCTTACCTGGCCAGTGGTCTAGTCGGCGTGCGCGATTCGAAGAACCCGACCGGCCCGGCGCTGGTGTTCGCGCCGGGTCAGTGGGATGCTTTTCTCGGTGGTGTCGCGGATGGTTCGTTCGACAAGACCCAGGGGTTGTAGCGAACGCCGGATCACCCAAGCTGCGAGGGAGTTTCGCGATGCAGACTGGTACATCAGGCGCCGTGTGGTTCAAGAGCACCCGTAGCGGCGCTGGTCGCGATTGTGTGGAAGTTGCTCACCTAGCCAGTGGCCTGGTCGGCGTGCGCGATTCGAAGGACCCGACCGGTCCGGCGCTGGTGTTCGCGCCGGGTCAGTGGGATGCTTTTCTCGGTGGTGTCGCGGATGGTTCGTTCGACAAGACCCAGGGGCCGTAGCGAACGCCGAATCACCCATGCTACGAGGGAGTTTCGCGATGCAGCCTGATATGTCCAGAGCCGAGTGGTTCAAAAGCACCTACAGTGGTGCGGGTCGAGAATGCGTAGAGGTAGCTCATCTGGACAGTGGCCTGGTCGGCGTGCGCGACTCGAAGAACCCGACCGGTCCGGCGCTGGTGTTCGCACCGGGCCAGTGGGATGCTTTTCTCAGTGGTGTCGCTGACGGTTCGTTCGACAAGACCCAGCGGTCGTAGCGAACGCCGGATCACCCAAGCTGCGAGGGAGTTTCGCGATGCAGACTGATATTTCAGGCGCCGAGTGGTTCAAGAGCACCCGCAGCGGTAACGGGCATGAGTGTGTGGAAGTCGCGCACCTGGCCAGTGGTCTGGTCGGCGTGCGCGATTCGAAGAACCCGGCCGGACCGGCGCTGGTGTTCGCACCGGAGCAGTGGGATGCTTTTCTCGGTGGCCTCGCCGACGGCTCTTCGGGTAGGTCCTAGCGGCAGGGAACGCCTGACTATCCGCGTCCGGGTCTTCACTCATCGAGCACGTCAGCGAACTGGGCGCGGATATGCGGTTTGTTGGAGACCTCGCGGACGGCGTACACGCTGCTGCGAGGTCCGAAGCAGCTTTCGATGGTGTCCTTAGTCGGTCGGCACGGCGGGCCCGCAGCAGTCGGATAGCCGCGACCAAATCTTCACCAGTGGCGCCCGCCGCCCAGCAAACCGGAGGAAGCCCCTTGCCAATGCCGGCGTCGACCTCGGCGCCTGCACGAGCAGTCACCCCACAATCCCGAAGCACCGCACCTGCGCGACAAGCGCCCACCCGTACCCGTCATTGACGTGCACCCCATCGCCTGCGCCGTTCGTCCAACGGCGGCGTCATCGCCGAATCAAGATCAACAGGACATCGCGGAGCCTCTATCCGATGGATGCCACCCGCAGGTCCTGATGATCTTGGTGAAACGAAGTGAGTTGGACGATCTTCGTCGGCCGCAGCGACGGATGAACCTCGGTGCCGAGGCGGACCGGATGTCAGCGGTCGGTCGACAATGCCGTGAGCGGTGCCGAAGTGGGTTGGGGCCCGGCTGGTTCGAGAGTGTCGTCTACACCGACTTCACCGATACCCGTGGCGAGGTCGTTGAACGGGATATGCCGGAGATGCGGTCCGGGACCGACGTCGAGCGGTACACCGCTAAGGTGCGTGACTACCTGTGCCGCCAGCCCGAGAACCTCGCGTTACGGAAGCTGCGTTCGGGGAAGTCGTTGACACCAGCCGATCTGGCATCGCTCGAGGAACTGTTGGCCCGCAGCGGTGTCGGGGCACCCGAGGACATGGCACGCGCAGTCGCCAACGCCCATGGCCTCGGGCGATTCATCCGCTCGCTCGTCGGCCTCGATCAGCAGGCCGTGCAGGAAGCATTCGCGGAATTCCTCGGTGAACGCACCGCCACCGCAAGTCAGATCGATTTCGTCAACCTCGTCATCGGCCACCTCACCCGGCACGGCGAAATGGACCCGAAGCTGTTGTTCGAAGCGCCGTTCACCGACGCGGCGCCGCAGGGGCCGACGCGATTGTTCGCCCCCGAGCAGACGCGACGGCTGGTCGGTGTCATCAAGTCGATCAACGACTCGGTGGCGACGACCGCCTGATGCTCCGGTCCATGCCCGGCGCCATCGTCGACGAGGCTCGCGCGGCATAACGGGTGGTCGACGGCCTACGGCGTTGCTATCATCTATGATAGTTTCATAGATGATAGTCTCATCGACTGAAGTATCATCAGCGGCTTGGGTAGGAGGAGTGCGTGGACGGATTTATCGGACGTCGTCGCGAACTCGAGGCCCTTGCCGATTCGCTCGATGCGGTCCGCGGTGGTAGTCGGTCCGGGCGAGCCGGGCGGGCGATCTTGATGCGTGGTAGGCGGCGGGTAGGCAAATCCCGGCTGGTGGAAGAGTTCGTGGAACGGTCCCAGGTGCCGTACATGTTCTTCACCGCGATCGGCGGTTCCCGGGAGGCGGATCTGGCGGCATTCGGAGCTGAACTCGCCGCATCAGATCTTCCCGCTGCCCGGCGGGTGGCCGAGTTCGCCGCCCCGCCGACCTGGGGGGCCGCGCTCGAGATGCTCGCCGGCGTGCTCCCGGTTGATCAGCCGAGTGTGGTCGTCCTCGATGAGATGCCCTACCTCGTGCGCGAGGACTCGACTTTCGAAGGGACCCTGCAGAAGATCTTCGACCGCGTTCTGTCGAAACTACCGGTCCTACTGATCCTCGTCGGCTCCGATGTCGCCATGATGGAACAACTCAACACCTATGGGCGTCCGTTCTATCAGCGTGGCACCGAAATGGTTGTGCCACCACTGAATCCGAATGACGTCGCATCCATGCTCGGCCTTGCTCCAGCCGACGCGTTCGATGCCTACTTGGTGACCGGTGGGCTTCCTCTCGTCCTGGCGGAGTGGCCGCGTGGAGCGACGCTCTGGGAATACCTGGACTACGCATTGCGTCGGCCGACCTCCGCGCTGCTGGTCAGCGGGGAACGCGTCTTGGCGGCGGAGTTTCCGACCGAGGCACAGGCACGCACCGTCCTCGGCGCGGTCGGGCACGGTGGGCGCACATTCACGATGATCGGTCGCGCTGCCGGCGACCTGCAACCCGCATCGCTCACTCGAGCACTCGACATCCTGACAAGTCGTCGGATCATCGCGGCGGAACGCCCGCTGTCGGTTCGGCCGAGTCGCGAGACCCGGTATCGCGTCGAAGACCCGTACTTGCGGTTCTGGCTGTCGTTTCTCGGCCCCGGCCTTCCCACGGTGGAACGGGGCCGTGGTGATCGTGTGGTCGAGACCATTCGGACCAGTTGGACATCCTGGCGCGGGCGGGCAATCGAACCAGTTGTCCGGGAAGCACTATGGCGCATCGCCGACGACTATCTCCCGGAAGGGACCGGGGTCGTCGGAGGCTATTGGACCCGCACCAATGATCCCGAGATCGATGTGGTCGGTGCCGACCGCGGCCCGGTCGCCAAGCGAATCACCTGTGTGGGCTCCGTGAAATGGCGAGACAATGCGACCTTCGATCACCGCGATATCGCTCGCCTCGCCACCCACCGAGCGCAACTGCCCGGCGCAGACGAGGACACCGATCTGCTTGCCGTGGTTCGCAATGTCGGCGCTGTCGAGGGTGTGCGACTGATCGGACCGGAGTCGCTGCTGACGGCTTGGCCGTGAGATCGTCGATTGGCCTCATACCGCTTGGTGCGCAGCATGTTTCGTGGGTGCCGTGGCCGTCCGACCTCACCGAGTGAAGATAGAAGTATACATCTAAGAAGTATAGTTCTATCTTTTTGCCGTTCGCGTCGCAGAGCTGCTGGCCGAGGGGGGTCGGTGTGGGTCATTCATGGCGGCAGCCCCGAATACCCTCTGGCAGAGGGTATTCGGGGCTGACGGCGATGACTGTCGTTACGAAGTAGTGGCTGCCTCCGGCTCGGGGGCGGGGTCCTCGTCGGCGAGGACCGCTTCGCCGCGGGCGACCATGCCCGCCTCGTCGGCCAGTTCAAGGTGTGGAATGAACAGCGAGAGCAGCAGGGCGATCACCGCGCCGGGGATCAGGTACCAGAAACCTGGGACCAGTGCGTGCACGTAGGCGCCGACGATGGCGTCGTGCAGTTCGGCGGGAAGGTTTTTCACCACCTGCGGGATGAGCGCGCCGGGGTCGAGGTGGGCGGCGGCCACCTGTGGGCCGTGTGCGGTGAACACGTCGGTGAGACCCTCGGTGAGGCGGCTGGTGAAAATGCTGCCGAACACGGCGATTCCGATCGCGCCGCCCATCTCGCGGAAGTAGTTGTTCGCGCTGGTGGCGGTGCCGATCTGGTCGGGTTGGACCGCGTTCTGCACCACCAGCACCACGATCTGCATGATCAGGCCGAGGCCCGCACCCATCACGAACAGCATGGCGCCGACCACCCACATCGGGGTCTGCGCGCTGAGCTGTGTCAGCCACAGCATGCCCGCGATGATGATCAGCGAGCCCAGCGGCGGGTAGATCCGGTATTTCCCGGTTTTGGTGATGGCCGCCATGGAGGTCACCAGCGAAAGCATCAGTCCGACCATCATCGGGATCAGCAGCAGACCGGACACCGAAGCCGAAGCACCGGTGGCCATTTGCAGGTAGGTGGGGATGAACGCCAGTGCCGCGAACATCGCGAGGCCGACGACGAGCCCGATCGCCGAGGTCAGCACGAAAGTCCGGTTGCGGAACAGCCACAGGGGCAGCATCGGTTCCTGCGCACGGGATTCCACCACGATGAAGGCGATGATCGCCAGCACCAGTGTCGCACCCATGCCTAGGATCGTCGCGGAATCCCACGCGTAGCGCTTGCCACCCCAGTCGGTGATCAGGATCAGTAGCGTGGTGGCCGCCGACATCAGTACCGCGCCGCCGTAATCCAGTCGCACCGTGGACCGGTGGCTCGGGATGGTGAGGTACTTGAATGCAATGAGCAGCGCGATGATTCCGATGGGGACGTTGATCCAGAAGCACCACCGCCAGTCGAGATGGTCGGCGAACAGGCCGCCGAGCAGTGGGCCCGCCACCGAGGTGATGCCGAAGATCGCGCCCATCGGCGCCATGTATTTGCCTCGGTCCTTGGCCGGGACCACGTCGGCAATCGTCGCCTGCGCCAGGATCATCAGCCCGCCGCCGCCGACGCCTTGCAGGCCGCGGAAGACGACGAACTCCCAGAACCCGGTCGCCGCCGCCGCGCCGATGGAGGCGGCGGTGAACACGGTGATCGCGAACAGGAACGGCCAGCGCCTGCCGTAGAGGTCGCCGATCTTGCCGTAGATCGGCATCACGATGGTGGTGGCCAGCAGGTACGACGTCGCGGTCCACGTCATTTCGGAGACGCCGCCGAGGTCGCCGACGATCGTGGGCATGGCGGTGCCGACGATCATCTGATCGAGGCTGGCCAGGAACATCGCCGCGATCAGCGAGGAGAAGATCAGCCAGATTCGTTTCTGGGTCAGCACGATCGGTGCTGACGGCGAATCAGTCACGGTGGTCATTCGGCACGTCCGCTCTCGCTGTTGTGGGGGTGATCGAACAATCGGGCCGCGGCGGCGCAGTGCGCCTGCATGGCCTCGCGCAGTGAGGTGGTGGAGTCTTCGAGCATCATGGTGGCGGCTCGCACGGTGATCGTCGTCATGATCGAGGCGGCCATCGCGGCGAGGTCACTGGAAACCTCCTCGCCGAGCCGGGCATTGAGGATCTCGTGGATCTCGGCCTCGTGCGCGGCGCCAGCGGCCATGAAGGCGGCGAGGACGCGGGGTTCGCGGTGGACGATCTCGGTGACCATCATGATGCCTTCGCGCACACTGCCTTCGGACTCCATGTCGGGGACCTGAAGCTCCACGAGGTCGTTGATCAGCACACCGGTAGGACCGCCCGCGATGAAGTGCTCGCGCGTTTCGGGTGTGCCGATCAGTTCGATCGGACCGACCACCGCGTCCATCTTGGTGTCGTAGTAGTTGAAGAACGTTCGGGGGGAAACGCCCACGGTCTTGGCGATGCCCTCGACGGTTGTCGCGTCGAGTCCGTGCTCCAGCACCGATCTGCGCGCGGCCTGGCAGAGATCGAGCAGGGTCTTGCGCTTCTTCTGTTCACGCAAGCCGATCGGAGGTTCGGCGGTGTCTTCTGCCATGGCGAAAAATTAACACAAACTGCAATATTTCGCATACTGCAATATTTATCCGGGCGGATGAATGCCGTTGACCAGGGCTTATGCGGCAGTTTGCCTAGTGTGGTGGGACGCCGAGCAGGCGCAGGGTGAGGCCGTGGAATCGGTCGGTGAGTGCGGGCAGGCGGTGCACCTCGCCGTTGATGAGGTGCTCGGCGACGTGCTCGACGATCATGCCGACCGCCGCGAGGTATGCCTCATCGGGCGCGGGCGGCCACCCGGGGTGTTCGCTGCGCGCCGCCTCGTGCAGGGTGTGCAGCATCGTCGCGAACTTCCGGTCGCCGCGCAGCCTGTCCGTCGCGCCGCGGATACCGGTGGCGGGCAGGTCGATGATCAGGCACTTGGTGAATTCCGGTTCGCCCGCGCACATTCCGAGGTACGCGCCGATGGCGGCGCGCATGGCGGCCAGTGGGGCAAGCTCGGCGGTGGCTTTGCTCATGGTGTCGAAAAGCGTTGCGGCACTGGCAGTCGCGGCGGCAAGGAAGCAGTCTTCGATATTGCCGAAGTGGGTGTAGAACTCGCGCCGTGAAACCCGTGCCCGCGACACGATATCGGCGACGTTCGTGTCGATGTACCCCTTGTCGGCGATAGCCGAGATCGCCGCGCGCAGTAGTCGATCGTGCTGGCGTTCACGCGCGACGGCCACCGGAAGTCGGCTACGCCCACGTGGCAGTCCTGGCTGCTCCGGGGGGTAGGTAGCCGCGAACCGTGATGTCCCCGGCTGGTTCACGCGCCCCAGCATAGACGAGCCCCCGAGTCCGAACCTTCGACTTGCGTACTCGCACACGCACACATACTGATTCCCGGCCGCCTGGTCGCCGAGCGTGCGATCAAGTTCCGGGCGCCGCGGTTCGCCAGAGGGCGCTGATCGGTAGGCAGGCCAGGCGGTCGCCGAAAGGAAGCTGCTGATTGCCACAGTAGAGGACGAAGCCCGCGTGAAACCGAGAGCCGAGTCGACGCTGTAACAGGCGAATCGGGCGAAAGTCCTCCGCGCGTACGGTTTCCGCTGCCTTCACTTCGATGGCGACGATCCGACCCGCACTGTCTTCCATGATCGCGTCGACCTCGTTGCCGTCGCGGTCTCGGTGTCCGCCATGGCTTCGGTTACCAGCTGTTCGGCCCGCCGTGGCAGATAATCGACTGCTTCGCGCAGGGGGTCATCGTACCCACTGATGTGGATCTGCCGAACACCGCGTAGTGGATCGGCCGAGTGTTCGGTTGTGGATCTGCCGAAAAATTTCTCGGTGGATTATCGCTTCTGCCAGGTGTATCGACGTCAGCCCCGGAGGATGGGGACCAGATAGGTGCGTGCGAAAGTGTCGAGTTCGGCGTCGGTTTCCGAGGGGATCGCGCCGTGTGGTTGCAGGATGAGCGAATGCACAACGCGGCACATGATCTCGACGCGCGCGGGCAGGTCGGGGGAGTCGGGCAGCAGGTCCTTGTCGACGGCTCGGCGCAGCACCTCGGTCGCGGTGAAAACGCACATCGCGAAGACCGGTGCGCCTTCGGTGGTGAGCTGCGGTAACACGCGGTCGGGCTCGACGTCGAGCATGCGGGTGACCAATGGGTGGGTGCGCCAGAGGGTGTACACCGTGCGCAGGATGTCGGTGACCAGGTCGGCGAGATCGTCGTGCCGGTCGGGGATGTCCTGTAGCGCGGCCAGTGCCCGGCCAACCTCCCTGGTGGTGACCATTTTGACGACGTCGTCGCGGGAGCCGACCCTGCGGTAGACGGTGACCCGGTCGACGCCCGCTCGACGGGCGATGTCCTCGATCGTCGTCTTCTTGATGCCTACCAGTCCGAACTGGTCGAGCGCGGCGTCCAGGATGCGCGATTCGAGCGAGCCTGGCTCGGCTTCGCCCGCGCTCGGTGAGGTGGGGGACGTGGAGGTCACGCCATTGAAGCTAACAGAGGACTCCATTCGTGCAACATTTTCGATTGATTTGTTGCTGCAACATTGCAATGTGATTTGTAGCTCTGTACGTTCGGGGTATGGCAGTTCGAGGCAAGACCAGTGGGCGTGACGCGGCGAATCGTTATGCGTCCGAAGCGCATGCGATCAACCCCCGCGATGTGCACTTCGACTTCGATTCCGTGCCCATGCACTACATCCCCGGTGAGGTGCTCGCGACCCACATTGTCAACGTGATGCACCTGGTGCTCCCCGAGGGCGAGCGGGCGATGGCCAACACCCTCGCCGAGGCGCTACCGCTGATTACCGACGAGCGACTACGCGAGGAAGTCGCGGGATTCGTCGGCCAGGAGGCCATGCACGCGAGCAGCCACGAACGCGCTCGTCACCACCTGCAATCGATCGGCCTCGACGTCGAATCGTATGTCGGTGCGGTCGCGTGGCTGACCGACCGCCTGCTCGGCGACCACGGTCTCACCGGCAAGGCGAAGGACGAATGGCTGAAGGAACGCCTCGGCTTGTTCGCGGGCATGGAGCACTACACGGCGGTGATCGGCGAATGGCTGCTCGAGGCGAAGGTGTTGGAGGACAGGGGAATGCACCCCACGATGCTGGATCTGGTGCGTTGGCACGGCGCCGAGGAGGTCGAGCACCGCAGCGTCGTCTACGACGCGTTCATGTATGTCGACGGCAGCTACGCGCGCAAGGCGCGGACCGGCGTGCTCGCCGCCATGACGCTGCTTCCGCTGTTCATCGCGTCGACGGCCTACCTCTACCGCAAGGACCCGGAGCCGAAGAAGGGCCGCTTCTGGCCACTGCAGTTCGCGAATGCCACCGCACGCGGGGTTATTCCGAAGTTCACGGTGTTCTTCACCGAGCTGCCGCGCTACCTGCGGCCCGGTTTTCATCCTTCCCAGCTCGGCTCCATGGACGCGGCGCTGCGATACCTCGCGCAGTCCCCTGCGGCGCGCGCGGCCGAGCACCGATGACGGTGGGTGTGATGGCTCCCGAGTTCACCCCGTCGTCGGGGCTGCGAGCGTTGGCCGCGGCGATGGACGTCTACAAGCGGGTCTTCGTCGCCGGTCCGAGCGCGCCCCTGCTGTCCCGGTCGAATCCGGTGCGGCGCAGCGGATTCGATCTCGATGTCGTTGTCGAGTCGGTGCGCACCGAAGCCGAGGACGTGCGCGTGGTCCACCTCGTGGCACCGGACGGCGGGCGGTTGCCGACGTGGACGCCGGGTTCGCATCTCGACGTGTTCCTACCGTCGGGACGGCAGCGGCAGTACTCGCTGTGTGGTGATCCCGCCGACCGGCGGCAGTACCGCATCGCCGTGCGGCGGATCGCCGACGGCGGGGGTGGTTCGTGCGAGGTGCACGAGGCGTTGCTGCCCGGCGCCGCATTGCGTATCCGTGGTCCGCGCAACGGCTTCAGCTTCGTGAACACCGCGCCGACGTATCTGTTCGTCGCGGGCGGCATCGGGATCACGCCGATCCTGCCGATGGTGCGGGTCGCCGCGGCGGCCGGTGCGCGTTGGAAGCTGGTGTACCTCGGGCGATCTCGCGCGACGATGCCCTTTCTCCCTGAACTGGTCGGCTACGGTGACAACGTCGAGGTGTACCCCGACGACGAGTACGGAATCGCCGACATCCCCGAGGTGATCGCGCGTGCCGAACCCGGTGCGGCCGTGTACGTCTGCGGTCCGCCGCCCGTGCTCGCCGCGGCACAACGCTGCACCTTCGCGGTGAACCCGACGGCCTCGCTGCACACCGAACGCTTTTCTGCCGCACCGGTACTCGACGGCGAGCCGTTCGAACTGCGGTTGGCGCGCACCGCAACCACGGTGACCGTCGGCGCCGACGAGACCGCGCTCGCCGCCGTGCGTCGGGTGTTTCCCGGCGTCGCCTACTCCTGCCAGCAAGGATTCTGCGGCACCTGCAAGGTCGCGGTACTCGCGGGCGAGGTCGAGCACCGCGATCGGATCTTGCTCGATGCCGAGCGTAAGGATCGAATGCTCACCTGCGTCTCACGCGCGGCGGGCGATTCGTTGGTCCTGGATCTGTGAACAGGCAGATCTGTGAACAAGCACGAAGCCATCGAAAGGACAACGTTGTCCCTCGCGTCCAGCTATCCACTGAACGAAGCCGACGACACGTTTCTCGCGAACGCGACGTGCCGGCACGTGCATATCGTCGACCTGCCCGCACCGGTACCTCGGGTGTGGGACGCGTTGGTCGCCGACGACGCCCTGGTCTCGTGGTCGCCGGTGGTGACCGACGCGAACTGGACCTCGCCGCGTCCGTTCGGTGTCGGCGCCACCCGTAACGTGACGTATGGGCATGTATTCCGTGTGACCGAGCGTCTGTACCGCTGGGACGACGACGAGCGCATGAGCTTCACCGTCGACACCGCCTCGATCCCCGGAATGCGCCGACTCGCCGAAGACATCAGGCTCGTCGACAAGGCCGGTGGAACGCGACTGACGTGGACGTTCGCCATGGAGGGTGAAACGCCTCTGCGTCAATTTGTTGAACTGGTGAACCCGGTGAGCCGGTTCATCACCTCCACCATCGCCAGCGGCGTCTACGCGCGGCTGCTGCGCCGACACGACTGGATGGTCCGATAATCGTGACAGCACAGGAACAACACCACGCCATCGTGATCGTGGGCGCCGGATTCGCGGGCATCGGCCTCGCGATCAAGTTGCGCGAGGCGGGATTCGACGATCTTGTCATCCTGGAGCGTGCCGAGGAACTCGGCGGCACCTGGCAGGCCAATACCTACCCTGGCTGCGCCTGCGACGTCCCCTCTCAGCTCTACAGCTATTCGTTCGCGCCGAACCCGAACTGGTCACACACCTACGCACCCCAGCGCGAGATTTTGCGCTACCTGCACCACGTCGCCGAAACCCACGACGTGAACTCCCATATTCGGTACCGCGCCGAAGTGGTGGACGCGCGATGGGACGAACAGCGCGCGCTCTGGCGGATCGAGACCGCGGTGGGGGTCATGACCGCGGACTTCTTCATCTCGGCGACCGGGGTGTTCAGTAACGCGAAGTATCCGCGCCTGCCCGGCCTGGATTCGTTCGAGGGCAAGACCTTTCACTCACTGCACTGGGACCATGAACACGACCTCGCGGGGGAACGGGTCGCCGTGATCGGCACCGGGGCCTCGGCGGTGCAGTTCGTACCCGAGATCCAGCCCGAGGTGGCTGAACTGGCGCTGTTCCAGCGGTCGGCGCCGTGGATCGTCCCGAGGATGGACCGGCCGACACTCGGCCTGGAGCGCCTGCTGTTGCGCCGAATGCCGTTGGTGGGTAAGGCGATTCGTGGCGGCTACTACACGATGATCGAGGGCTTCGGCCTGATCGGCTTCGTCGACACCCGCTTCCGCCACCCCTACGAACTGCTCGGCAAATGGCAGTTACGTCGCCAGGTCGCCGACCCCGCCCTGCGCGCGAAACTGACACCCGACTACATGATGGGCTGCAAACGCGCGATCTTCTCCGACGCGTATCTGCCCGCGCTGGCTCAGGACAATGTCGAGGTCGTGACCTCGGGGATCGCGGAGGTCCGCGCGCACTCCATCATCGACCGCGACGGTGTCGAGCACGAGGTGGACACCCTCATCTTCGGCACCGGATTCGAGTCGACCCCCGGCGCGTTCGAACGGTTCTTCGGCAGCGAAGGCCGTAGCGCCGCAGATGTAT
The DNA here is from genome assembly GCF_039543305.1 of Nocardia callitridis. Lineage (NCBI taxonomy): Bacteria > Bacillati > Actinomycetota > Actinomycetes > Mycobacteriales > Nocardiaceae > Nocardia > Nocardia callitridis. The sequence goes on from NZ_BAABJM010000006.1 coordinate 113,796, forward strand.
ACGAGCAGCGACCGCAAAGCTACCTGGGGACGACACTGGCGGGTTTCCCGAACTTCTTCTGCACGCTCGGCCCGTTCGGCGCCGCGGGCAATCAGTCGGCGATCTACATGATCGAGTCACAGCTCACCTACATCGTCGATGCGCTGCGCACCATGCGTGCACGCGGCGCCCAGCGCGTCGAGGTGCGCGCGGACGTACAGGAGGCGTTCGTGCGCGAAATGGCCGAGCGCAGTCGCTCCACGGTGTGGTTGACCGGCGGATGCGAGAGCTACTACACAACGGCGGATGGCGGCAATGCCGGTCTGTATCCCAACTGGAGCTTCGAATATCGGCGCAGGACAAGCCGTTTCGATGTCGAGTCGTACGAGGTGAGCGCATGATCGGCCGTTTGCTCGCGCGGGTTCCCGGTGCGGCGGAGCTGGACGTCTTCGGACTGTTGCCTACCGGCGACCCCAGCTACGACGTGCGCGGCAAGGTGGCGATGGTCACCGGCGCTGGTAAGGGCATCGGCTTCGAGCTGGCCAAGATTCTGGTGGCGCGGGGCGCCTCGGTGGCGTTGGTCGACGTCGACGAGTACGGAATCGATTACGCCACAAGAGCCTTGGGAGAGCGCACCTTTCCTGTGGTCGCCGATGTCCGGGATCGCGCCGGGATGCGCGACGCCGTCGACCGCGTGGTCGAACGGTTCGGGCAGCTCGACGTGGTGGTCGCCAATGCTGGGGTGGTCCCGGCGATGTCGACGCTGCGGGTGCTCGACGGCGCCGACTTCGACCGGGTGATCGGCATCAACCTGACCGGTGTGTTCAATACCGTCCGGCCCGCGCTCGATCACATCGTCGCGGCGAAAGGCCATGTGGTGGTGGTCTCTTCGGGTGCAGCACTGACGCCGGGACCCACCGGCTCGCCATACATGATCAGCAAGGTCGCGGTCGAGCAACTCGGCAGGGCGCTGCGTATCGAACTGTCGGCCGCTGGTGCCAGCGCGGGTGTCGCCTACTTCGGCGTCGTGGAGACCACGATGACCAGCGACGCACTCGATGACGACGAACTCGGCGGTCAGCTGGCCGAATTGTTGCCGTGGCCACTGAATGTGCGGATCAGTCCCGCGCAGGCCGCTACCACCATCGCCGACGGTATCGCGCGGCGCGCGCCGCGCACCTTCGCGCCGAAGGGCTGGCAGCCCTACGCGTTGCTGCGCGGCCTGGTGAATGTCGCGCTCGACAGTCGGCTCGCCAACGACAGCAGGATCCACGACCTGGTGCGCGAGGTCGAACGCCGCGCTGGCGCGTGATCGTGCGAGGTTCGTCGCGGACCAGGATGATTCGTCGGATCGCTGGTTCGACGGTGCGTCCGTTGCTCGAACTGGCTCCGAGCAACGCGGACACCGTGCGGGTCGCGCGCGAAGTGCTTGCCGGTGCCATGCGGATGCTCGGACCGCCGCTATCGGGAACGACGGTGACACCCGTCGATGACCACGGGGCGCGCGGCGAATGGGTGTACGCGCGCCGTCTCGGTGCGCTCGACGCGGTGATCCTCTATGTGCACGGCGGCGGCTACGTCGCGTGTTCGCCGCGCACCCATCGCGGGATCACCTCGCGGTTGTCGGCCGCGACCGGCATGAAGGTCTTCGCCGTGGGTTACCGACTCGCACCGGAGCATCCCTTTCCCGCGGCCGTGCACGATGTGGCGGCCGCGTATCGGTGGCTGCTCGGCCAGGGGTTCACGCCCGATCGCATTGTGCTGGCTGGCGATTCGGCGGGCGGTCAGCTGGCGGCCGATCTGGTGCTGGCGAACGCGCGTGCCGCGACACCGCAACCCGCCGCGCTGGTGCTGTTCTCGCCGATGGTCGACCTGACGCTCACGATCGCCGCGCGCCACGAGCGCACCCGCCGCGACCCGCTGATCTCGGTGCCGAAGGTGCGCTCGTTGGTCGAGATGTATACCGGTGGTAGTGCGCACCCTCGGCTCGAGTTACGTCCGGAACAGGGAATGGTGCTGCCGCGCATGCTGATTCAAGTCGGCGATGCGGAGTTCGTCGCCGCGGACGCGGTGGAACTCGCCCGTCGATGGCATGCCGTCGGCGCCGAAAGCGAGCTTCAGATGTGGCCGGATCAGCTGCACGTATTCCACGCGTTACCCGTGCTGGCGCCCGAGGCGTCTTCGGCCTATCGGGCCGCCGCGCGGTTCATCAGCGCGAGTCTCGAATCCGATACCGCGCACGCGGTGTAAAGGAAAGGCCTGTCCTCATGTACCTCACCCAAGGTTTGCATCGCGCCGTGCAACAGCACCCGGACGGTGTGATGCTCGTCCACGGCGAGCGCAGCAGCACCTTCGCGCAGGTCGCCGACCGGGTGGCCCGGCTGGCGGGTGGGCTGCGCGATCTCGGCGTCCAGGACGGTGACCGGGTGGCGATCCTCGGGCTCAACTCCGACAGATACGGCGAATACCTGCTGGCGGTGCCCTGGGCGAACGCGGTGCTCAACCCCGTGAACATCCGGTGGAGTGCTGCCGAGATCGCCTACTCGCTGCGCGATTCACAGAGCACCGTGCTGTTGGTCGACGACGCTTTCGCGCCGCTGCTGCCCGCGCTGCGGGCGGCGTATCCCGGTCTGCGCACGGTGATCCACTACGGCGATGGACCGACCCCGGCCTCGACAGTTTCCTATGCGGAACTGATCGCCGCCTCCGCACCCGTGCCCGACGCTCGTCGCGGCGGCGACCAACTCGCCGGGCTCTATTACACCGGTGGCACAACGGGCTTCCCGAAGGGGGTGATGCTCAGTCACGCCAACCTGATCAGCTCCGCCTTCGGCGCGTTGGCCACCGGCTACCTGCCCGAATTCGGTGCGCGTTGGTTGCACGCCGCACCGATGTTCCACCTCGCCGACCTCGCGGGGTGGAACGCACAGGTCATTCTCGGCGGTGCCCACGTGATCATCCCGATGTTCGACCCGCTCGCGGTCTTGCGCGCGATCGACGCCCACCGGATCACCGATGTGCTGTTGGTGCCGTTGATGGTGCAGCAACTCGTGGACCACCCCGCCTGCGCCGACTACGACCTGAGCAGCCTGCGCCACATCATCTATGGCGCCTCGCCGATCTCCGAGGCGCTGCTCGAGCGCGCGATGAAGGTGTTCCCCAGCGCGGGCTTCACCCAGTGCTACGGCATGACCGAGCTTGCTCCCGTGGCCACCCTGCTCGGACCGCAGGACCACACCGCGCGACTGCTGCGCTCGGCGGGCAGGGTCGCTCCGCATGTCGAGGTGCGCATCGTCGACGAACAGGGCGCCGAGGTGGCGCCGGGCACGGTCGGGGAGATCGTCGCCAGCGGGCCGAACGTGATGCTCGGCTACTGGAACCGCCCCGACGACACCGCCGCGGCCCTGCGCGACGGGTGGATGCACACCGGCGACGGCGGCTACTTGGACGATGACGGGTACCTGTTCGTCGTCGACCGGATCAAGGACATGATCGTCAGCGGCGGCGAGAACGTGTACTCCGCGGAGGTGGAGAACGCCATCGCCACCCACCCCTCGGTCGCCGCCTGCGCGGTGCTCGGCGTACCCGATCAGGACTGGGGTGAGCGCGTGCACGCGGTGGTGATCTGTCAGCCCGGCGCCGAGCTGAGCATCGAGGAGCTGCGCGAGCACACCAAGACATTGATCGCCGGATACAAGGCGCCGCGCAGCCTGGAGGTCGTCACCGAGCTGCCCGTCTCCGGCGCCGGGAAGATCGTCAAACGCGAACTGCGCGAGAAGTATTGGGGAGACCATGCGCGGCAGGTGAACTGAGAGCTGGGTGCCGTCGCCGAACCGCGTTGCCAGAAGCGATGCGGCAGCAGTGGGCTTTCTCGCTCGCGACGTCGGGCAAGATCAGCGCCGACGACACTGTTCGGACGCCGCGCGATGAACGGAAACGGGTGGCCGTGTTGGCGACCAGCGTCACTGCGACCTTGACCGAGCGCCCGGGCGACGCCGTCGAGCGCATCCACCCCGCGGCGGCTCGCATCGCGCCGGGGTTGGGCGGGGCGCGACGAAGGTTGCGTGTGGTGTGGTCGAGGGTGACATCGAGTTGCCCGACGTGTTGGCGGCGTGTGCGCTGGTGGCCGAGAGATCATCGAACCTGAACTGCGCGAGCAGTATTGCGGAAACCGCGCGTGGCAGTGATCGAGCGCTTGGCCGGAGCGTCGGCTCGTGCGGCGCGCTGGTTGCTGCCGCACGGCGATACGCTGCACCGATACAGATGTTGGCGGTGCTCCACGGCGGGACCGGACTGCCGCATCCGCGCTCGGCGCAATAACGTCCTATGTAAGAATAGCCTTGCCTTGCCGTACTGGGTGGGGTTGATTCTTGTCCGGTGGAGGTGTGCGTGGTGACGGTTCTGGCTTCCGTATCCACCGCGCCCTCGGTGGCCACGCAGATCTTCGGCAGCGGATTGATCGGCGTCCGCGAGGGCCTGGAGACCGGGATCGTGGTGATGATCCTCGTCGCGTTCCTGGTGAAGTCCGATCGGCGTTCGGCGCTGAAGTGGGTCGCGGGCGGTGTCGGCGCCGCGGTGGCGATGGTCGTGGCGATCTTTCTCGGCATTCATTACGGCACCTCGACGGTGTCGGGCATGGCCGCGGAGCTGATCGCCGGGTTGGCCTCGCTGGTCGCGGTCGTGATCGTCACCTGGATGGTGTTGTGGATGCGCACCGCGGCGCGCTCGATTTCCGGTGAGCTGCGCGCGGGGATGGAAAAAGCCGTCGCGGTCGGTCCTTTCGCGGTGCTCGCCCTGTCGTTCTTCGCGGTGGGTCGCGAGGGCGTCGAGACGGCGCTGCTCATGGTCGGGTACGCGGAGAACGCCGGGGGCAGTTCGTGGCCGCTGATCGGACTGCTGCTCGGGATTCTGATCGCCGCACTGCTGACGGTGTTGATGTACTTCGGCGCGGTGCGGATCAACTTCGCGGTGTTCTTCAAATACACCGGCGTGCTGCTCATCGTGGTCGCGGGCGGCATTCTCGCCTACGGCATTCGGGCCCTGCAGACCGCGGGCTGGCTGCCGGGATCGAGCACCCTCGCCTTCGACATCTCCTCCTGGTTCGACATGTCGAGCTGGTACGGCACCGTCGCGCAGGGGATCTTCAACTTCCGCGCCGATCCCACCCTGTTCCAGGCGATCGCCTGGCTGAGCTACGTGGTCGTGGTGCTTGTGCTGTTCCTGCGGCCGACCTCGGCGTCGAGGTCCGCCAAGGCGGGCACACCACCCGCTGCCGATCCCGCGGCAGTTCCGCACTCCTGAAAGGTTCCACCCATGCGCTCTACTGTCTTGGTGCTCACCGCAGCACTCGCGCTACCAGCACTGCTCGCCGCGTGCACCAGCAAGGACGCGGGCGGGGACGGCGCGATCACCGTCACCGCGGACGACTCGAACTGCGAGGTCGCCCGCGACACCGCCGCGACCGGCACCGCGACATTCGCCGTCACCAACAACGGCGCCAAGGTGACCGAGTTCTACGTCTACGGCACCGGTGACCGGGTGCTCGGTGAAGTGGAGAACATCGGGCCGGGAATCACCAGGCAGCTGATCGTCGCGTTGCCCGATCCCGGCACCTACCAAACCGCGTGCAAGCCGGGCATGGTCGGCAACGGCATCCGGCACGACTTCACCGTCACCGGGCAGGCGCAACAGCGCGATCAGGACAGCAAGCTCGCCGAGGCGTCCTCCGGTTACAAGCGCTACCTGCAAAGCCAGGTCACCGCGTTGCGGGATACTACGAAAATGTTCGTCGACGCGGTCAAGTCGGGGGACATCGAGGCGGCCAAACGGCAATACCCGGTGACCCGCACCTATTACGAGCGCATCGAACCGGTCGCCGAATCCTTCCCCGACGATCTCGACCCACGGATAGATCTGCGCGAAGCCGACCTCGCCGAGGGGGAGAAGTGGACCGGGTTCCACCGCTTGGAGAAGGACCTGTGGACCCAGGGCCTTCAGCCCGACACGAACAAGGTCGCCGATCAACTCGTCGCGGATATCGATGAGTTGGTCGACGGCGTGAACGCCGACGACTTCACCATCGACCCGATCCAGGTCGCCGGTGGCGCGCAGGGCTTGCTCGACGAGATCGCGCGCACCAAGATCACCGGCGAGGAGGACCTGTTCTCGCACACCGACCTCTGGGACTTCCAGGCCAATGTCGACGGCTCCCAGGCCGCCGTGGCCAGCATTCGCCCGATCCTGGATGAACGAAACCCCGACCTCGGCAAGCAGATCGATCAGCAGTTCGCCGGGCTCAATACCGAGTTGTCGCAGTACATCGCTGGCGACGGGCACGTCAGCTACGACACCGTGACCGAGCCGCAGCGCGCGTCGCTGGCACGGCGGATCGACGCGCTGTCGGCGGTGGTCAGTCAGGTGCAGGGCGTTGTCGCAGGAGCCTGATGCTGGGGGCACAGGTACCTCGGAACCTGTTGCCGCCGAGCCTGGTTCGCGCAACCGGCCGGACCGAGGCGGGGTGTCGCGGCGCGGGTGGTTGGGCACCGCGGGTGTCGGTGTTGTCGCGGCGGGAGCCGGGGTTGTCGCGGGTCGCGCGTCGCGGTCGGGCGGTTCGGCCTCGGAGTCGGCCGGTGCCTTCGCCTTTCGTGGTGAGCACCAAGCCGGGATCGTCACACCCGCCCAAGACCGCCTGCACTTCGCGGCATTCGACGTGCACACCGAAACCCGTGCTGAGCTGATCGAACTGCTCCGCACCTGGACCGCCATGGCCGAACGGATGACCGGCGGGCAGGAGACGACCGAGAATGGTGCCGTCGGCGACGGGCAGTACAAGCCGCCGAGCGACACGGGCGAAGCACTCGATCTCGGTCCTTCCGGCCTGACACTGACCATCGGCTTCGGCCCTTCGCTGTTCACGACCGCCGAAGGTGTCGACCGGTTCGCCATCGCGGCACGCAAACCGGCGGCGCTGGCCGACCTGCCGAAGTTCAGTGGTGACGCACTCGAGGCGGCACGCTCCGGCGGTGACCTCGCCATCCAGGCGTGTGCGGACGACCCGCAGGTCGCGGTGCACGCCATCCGCAACCTCGCGCGGGTCGGCTTCGGCAAGGTGTCGGTGCGGTGGTCGCAACTCGGCTTCGGTCGCACCTCCTCGACCTCGACCAGTCAGACGACGCCGCGAAACCTGTTGGGGTTCAAGGACGGAACCCGCAACATCAAGGCCGAGGACGAAACCGAGGTCGATCGGTCGGTCTGGGTCGACGGCCACGACGATCAGGCGTGGATGGCGGGCGGCTCCTACCTGGTGGCTCGCAAGATTCGGATGCTGATCGAGCCGTGGGACCGCGCGACACTGCACGAACAGGAGCGGGTGATCGGCCGCGCCAAGGGGTCCGGGGCGCCGCTGGGTGGCTCCGAGGAATTCGATGAGCCGGATTTCGCCGCCGCGGGTGCGTCGGGACCGCTGATCGATCGCGACGCCCACGTGCGATTGGCCTCGGCCGAGGAGCTGAACGGCATCCAGATCCTGCGTCGCGGCTACAATTTCACCGAGGGTTCCGACGGTTTCGGCCATCTCGACGCGGGACTGTTCTTCATCGCCTACTGCCGCGACCCGCAACGCCAATTCGTGCCGATGCAACGCAATCTCGCGCGCAATGATGCGCTCAACGAGTACATCAAGCACGTCGGCTCGGCGGTCTTCGCGGTGCCGCCGGGATTGGGACCGGAGGATTACTGGGGTTCGAGCTTGTTCGCGCCGTGAGAACGCGCCGTGTCCGCGGCGGCTGATCCCGGCCAGGGGCAAGGAGCCGTCCAGACCCTCGGTCGATACGCGAAGGCTGGTGCGAGCCAACAGCGTCGCCCTGGTCTGCGCCCGGGACTTCACGAGCATGCACGCCGAGTGCTTCGGTCGGCTGAAACGGGCGGCACCCATTAGCTGGTCGTGACTCGGCGATAGTGGTGATGTGAGCGAATCCTGTCGCGATACCTTTCGGAAAAGACCGACTGTCGACGGGCGCCTGCGCGAGCTTTGGGCAGAGTATGCGTGGCCGTGCCCGATCAGCATGTGGTGTCTTTCGGATGGTTACGCATCACCGGCCACCGCGGGTCCGCGGGTCCGCGGGTCCGCGGGTCCGCGGGTCCGCGGGTCGAGCCGCTCGATCAGCGAATCGTTAGGTCGGACATCGGAACTCGGGCAAGTGGCTGAGCGACCGGTTCTGCGGACACCGCTCGCATTGCCGCCCAGCGACCGGCTGACGACATGGCTTTCTAGTGCGGTGCGACGCGAATTGCCGCGCGCACAAAGCCGTTCGCCTCCGATAGGCGCTGCTGCGCGGTGGCCGCGTCCACTCCGGCCAACTCCATGACGATCGCGGTCTTCGCGTGCCCGTCCGCCGCTTTCAACAGCGCGGCGGCGGCGGTGGCGTCGACGCCTGTGGCCTCGGCGATGATGCGGTGGGCGCGGTCGACGAGTTTGGCGTTGGTGGGGGTCATGTCGACCATCAGGTTGCCGAAGACCCTGCCGGAGCGGATCATCGTCGCGGTCGAGAGCATATTGCAGACGAGCTTTTGCGCGGTGCCTGCCTTGAGCCGGGTGGATCCGGTCAAAACCTCTGGGCCGGTGTCGATTTCGATGCCCACGTCGGCATGCTCGGTGAGTAGGGCTTGCCGGTTACAAGAAACCGATACCGTCGATGCGCCGACCGAGCGTGCGTGGTCGAGGGCGCCGACGGCGTACGGGGTGCGACCGCTCGCCGCCAGTGCCACAACGACATCGGCGGGGCCCACGTCGATCGCCGTCAGATCGGCGGCGGCGCGGTCCGGCTCGTCCTCTGCGCCCTCCACCGCTTGGACGAAGGCTCGCTCGCCGCCAGCGATGAGTCCGATCACCTCGCCTGCTTCGGTACCGAAGGTCGGCGGGCATTCGACCGCGTCCAGTACGCCGAGCCTTCCGCTGGTGCCAGCGCCGACGTAGATCAGTCTGCCGCCGCGTCGCCTGGCCGCGACGATCAACTCCACCGCGGCCGCGATATCCGCAATCGCCTGCGCCACCGCCGAAGCGACGGTCGCGTCCTCGGCATTCATGATCCGCAGCAGTTCGGCCACCGGTAGCGAGTCCAGGTCGACCGTGCGCGGATTCGATCGTTCCGTCGACAGTGCGCCGATCTCGCCGCTCACTCGTTTCGCCTCCGTTGCGCCACCGCGTCGTAGGTTCGGCGCAGAGCCTTCGGCGCCGAGGGTGTCCGCTGTAGGACACCGATGTAGAGGGTATCGACCACCAGTAACTGGCTCATCCTGCTCGCCATCGCGGCGGAACGGAAACCGTCCTCACGACCGGCCACCAGCACCGTATGTTCGGCTGCCCGTGCGAGTTTCGATCCGGAGCCGCCGGTGACGGCCACCGTTGTCGCGCCCTCGTGTGCCGCGCGGCGCACCGCTTCGGCTACGGCGGCGGTCTGTCCGGAGTAGGAGAACGCCACCAGCACATCGCCCGGTTGCAGCAGGCTCGCGTGCACCAATGCGTCGTCCTCCGAGGTGGCGACACCGCACCACAGGCCGATCCGATTCAGCTTCTGCGCCATGTCCATGGCGACCAGGCCGGATGCGCCGACGCCGATCAGCTCCACCCTGCGCGCGGCGACCAGCGCGGCGACGACGGCCGCCATGGTCTCCGGATCGGCGAGTCGCTCGGTCGCCAGCATGCCTTCGGTCTCGAAGACGGTGAGCTTGTGCAGAACTTTAGCCAGCGCTTCGTCGGCGGTGATGTCGGTGGCGAATACCGGGGTTCGTTGCTCGGTGCCGGTCGCGGCCAGTGCCAGGCGCAGCTGTGGGTAGCCCTCATAGCCAAGGCTTTTCGCCAATCGCACGACCGCGGAGGTGCTGGTTTCGGCGCGTTCGGCGAGCTCGCTGACGGTGAGTTGCGCCGCGCCGGAGGGATCGTCGCGGACGATGACCGCGACTCTGGACGCGGCGGGCGACAGCTGTGGTAATGCCGCGAGCAGCCGTGCGCGCACATCGTCATGCCTGGCCATGGCCTACCACCGTCAGTTGTCGGGGCGCGACGCTTGGTCGCTCGGTTCGGGGAAAGCCGTTGACGCCAGGGGTAATCGCGCCCAGCACGCTTGCCTCGCGTGCTCCGGTACACCCCGGGTCGGTGCCATCGAGCCCGTGCACGGTGAGGAACCCGAGCACGGCGAACGCGGCGGCCTCTTTCGCGGCCGACGGCAGGCCGAGTTCGTCCGAGGTGCGCAGCTTCGCGTGTCCCAGTCGCTCGCGCAGCATCGTCAGCAAGGTCGGATTGCGGGTGCCGCCACCGGAGGCGATCACCTCGGTGGGGGAGTGCGTGGCGAGTGCGTCGGCGATGGTGTGCGCGGTCAACGCGGTCAGAGTCGCCACGAGGTCGTCGGGATCGATGGGCGGTAAGCGTTCGAGATAAGCGGCGTTGAACAGCTCTTTGCCGGTGGTCTTCGGCGACGGCTTGCGGTAATACGGTTCGGCGAGCAGGGTTTTCAACAACGAGTCGTCGACGGTTCCGCGCGCGGCCCGCGTGCCGTCGTGGTCGAAGAACTCGGTGCCCGCGCTGAGGCGTTCGACCGCCGCATCGATCAGCGCGTTGCCGGGGCCGGTGTCGAAAGCGGACGGATGATCGCCGGTCACGGTCACATTGGCGATGCCGCCGATGTTCAGTCCTGCCGTGTGCCCCTGGCGACCGTTGAGCCACAACAGATCGAACAAACCGACCAGCGGCGCCCCCTGCCCGCCCGCCGCGATATCGCGGGCGCGAAAATCGCTGACCACCGCGAGTCCGGTGCGCTGCGCGATCCAGGCGGGTTGGCCCAATTGTAAGGTGCCCAATGCCGCGCCCTCGGCGACCCAGTGAAAGACGGTCTGCCCATGCGAGGCGATGAGTTCCGCTGTGCCGTCGAAGAATTCGTTGTTCGCCGCTTCGGCTGTCGCGGCGAACTCTTGTCCGATCGCGGTGTCGAGTCGGCATACCGCGCCGATGTCTGTCGTATTCGGTGGCAGTGTCGCGAGCAGTTGCGCGCGCAAGGTAGCGGGGTAAGGGCGGCTGAGCATGCCCGCGATCGCTACGTCGAGAGTGTCCGCGCGCTGGACGATATCCGCTGCCACCGCGTCGATCGCGTCGTGCGAGGTCCCCGACATCAGCCCGATGACGCGCATCAGGCCGCCACCTCGACCGGTTCCTTCGGCGGTGTCGGCGCCGGTGCGGGATGGAAGCGGCTGGTGAGTCCGCCGACCACCAGTGTCACCAGCACGCCGATCGGCACCAACCACTGTGCCGCAATAGCTTTGGACGTGGTCGCACCGGCGACGGTGACGTCGATCTTCACCACTCGCACCACCAGCGTCATCACGATCACCGTCACCACGAACGCCACCACGGCGTCGAACTGGTTGGCGCGTGACACAAGCCGTCCGAGCAGGAAGGCTCCGAGCAGGGCGCCGTAGGTGTATCCGGCGATGGCCAGTGCGGTGAGGTACACATTGCCCGTGGTTGCGCTGAAGCCCATCGCGAACACCGCCATCAGTACCGCCCACACCAGCGTCATGATCCTGGCTAGTTTCAGCAGGGTGTCGTCGGCGATTTCCTTGCGGGTGAAGCTGCGGATGATGTCGGCGACGGTCGAATTGGCCATCGAATTCAGTGCCGAGGACAGCGAACCCATGGCGGCGCCGAGGATTCCGGCGACCAGCAGCCCGGAGATCACCACGGGCAGGCCGTGCAGGATGAAGTTCGGGTACAGGTCATCGGAGCTGGACAGGCCGAGTTCCTTCGGGCTCTTGCCGCCGTTGTACGACCACAGCAGTGCGCCGACCAGGGAGAACGCCGCGAACTGGATGGCGACGAAAATGCCGGACCCGATCATCGCCTTCTGGCTGTCGCGCAAGGACCTGGTAGCCAGGATGCGTTGCACGATCAGCTGATCCGAGCCGTGCGAGGCCATCGCGAAGATCGCGCCGCCGATGATGGCGGTGGGTAACGCGAAGCTGTTGGTGAGGATGTGCGCGAGACCGAAGTCGGTGTCGAACACGCGGAACTTGTCGCTGTGCAGGGCATCCGACCAGCCCGACGCTCCGACGTGGCCGGTGAGCACGCAGATGGCGACGATCGCACCGACGAGGTAGAGCCCCATCTGTACCGCGTCGGTCCAGATGACGGCCTTGATGCCGCCGAGGTAGGTGTAGACGACGGTCAACAGCGTGAGCACGACGATGATCACGCCGTAACCGATATCGAGGCCGAACTCGCTGAGCAGCAACTTGATCGGAATGGCGGAGGCGAACAGCCGCACACCTTCGGCGAGCAATCGGGTGAACACGAACGTAATCGAGGCCACCCCCTGCAGGTATCGGCCGAACCGCAGTTCGAGGTACTGGTAGGCGCTGACGAAGCCGCCCCGCTTGTAGAGCGGGATCAGCACGATCGCCACGACGGTGCGTCCGATGATGTAGCCCAGCGCCAACTCGACATTGCCGAAGCCCTGATCGGTATAGGCTCCGCCGGGAATGGAGATGACGGTGAGCACGGAGGTCTCGGTGGCGATGACCGAGAAACACACTGTCCACCAAGGCATTCGGCCTTCGCCGACGAAGTAGTCGCGGCTGGATTTCTGTTTGCCCGACAGGCGTAGACCGATCCACGCGATGACCACCAGGTAGACAACGATGACGGCGAGATTGAGTGCGTTCATCGCAACTCCTGGGTGACGCGGCGAGCGGGTTGCAAGATAGTGTCAGGCTTCAAGGTAATGCTGTCAATAGTTGTCAACGGGTGGTTCGGCCTGCGCGCGAGACCATGGTCGTGACGGGCGGGATTCCCACCGCCCGCGGCGTCGGCCACCGAAGGTGGTGCTTGCCGCAGGCGACCTGGTTCGGAGGGATTTCACGGTGACGGTCGCGAGTCACCACGCGAACCAGGCCCGGTCTTTCGTGTGCGGTTCGCCGACGGATCGGGTTCGGCGCCCGTAGGTGCCTGTGCCAGATGTGGTTTCCTCGCTCAGCTCCCCCTCGGCGCCGCGAAAGCCGGACTGCCGACGACGGCTACCTCCGCACCGGAGCCCGCGCAGTCGCCACGGATCGGCAGCGCGCGGCGCCCGGATCGGTCGAGCCCGCGCGGGGCGGCATCGCAGCCCTAACCGGGGGTCGATACCCGTGTCAGCAGTGGCTCGAAAACCGTTGTCGGATCCAGTGCCAGCAGCGCGGCACCGTCGATCGGATCACCGAAGGGTGTTCGACGCTCGACCGCGCCGGCGGTCGCGGTATCGAGCGGATCGAGCAGTGCCGCGCCGAGACCGACGAGGCCGCCGACAATCGCATACGGCACCGGTCGTGGGAGTCCTGCGCGTTCGATCGCGGTCAGTACCGTGCGGGCGAGCGCCTGCCCCGCCGTGGCCGTGATGTGCGCGGCGACCGCGTCGGTCGCGGCGCAGGCGGCGACCGTCGGTGCGAACCGTGCCGCCACGGAAGCCGGACTAGCTTGTGCTCCCAGGTATCTCGGCAGTTCGTCGACCGAAACTCGGTAACGCTCGCCCACCTTCCCTGTCAGCTCGGTGACCGGCCCGCGCCCGTCGTGGGCGCGCAGTACGGCGCGCAGGCCCTCGAGCCCGATCCATCCGCCGCTGCCCTCGTCGCCGAGCAGCGGTCCCCACCCGTCGACCCTGGTGAAATTCCCCGCGGTGTCGATCGCGGTCGCGACGACACCGGTGCCCATCGCGAGGACGACACCGCACGCGCCGCCGAGGGCACCCGCGTGCGCGGTGACCGCGTCGGAGGTGACCGCGACCTGCCGCACGCCCTCGATCTCGCCCAGTTCTCGCGCGAGTTGTCGCGCGGCGTCCGGTGCCGAGGCGGCACCCGCCGCGCCGACCGACACCGTGAGATCGCCCGTGCGTGCCGCGATTCGATCGATCACCGTTCGGACCGCGCGTGCCGCCGCGGCGACACCCCCGGTATTCGCGAGGCCGGGCGCCCCTTCGGCTTCGACGAGAACCGCCTGCTCGCCGTCGACCCGCAGTGACCCGCGACAACCCGTCTTGCCGAGATCGACCGCGAGCACCGGGGTCACGGCATGGCCGCGCAGTGGCTCGACACGATCCGGTTGTTTCCTCGCGTGGGTGCGGGCAGGAACTCCAGCAGGCGCTCGGTAGCCGGGCTCGCGACCACCGGTGCTGGCCGAGTGGTGGTCTCGAACCGCGCTGTCGCGCACGGTCCGCACCGGTCGTCGACGCGTCGGCGCGCTTGTCCGTAGGGGATCACGTTGTCATTGGTACCCGCTCGGCACCAGTTCTGGCAGCGGGTTGTTTCTGAACGGCATTCAGAATTTGCGGGGTGGGCCCCGCTGTCCAGTCTTGACCACCGATCGAAAGTGACTTAGGTTAGCCTAAGTCAATGGGAGAGAGTGGAATGAATCGAGAAGATGTTCAGCTGGGGGATGTGCAAGAAACCCTGCTCATTCCGCTCTACGGTCGCGCGCGGGACGCCAAGGCGCGCAAGCCCATCCTCGGTGACGCCACCTCGGTCGAGTTGGTCGCGCAGATCGACTACGACTTCACCAAGTTCACCGGGCCCTCGCTGGCGGGTTCGGTGCTCCGTACCGCCATGTTCGACGCCTGGGTGCGCGAGTTCCTCGACCAGCACCCCGCCGGCACGGTGATCGAGCTCGGCGCCGGCCTCAACAACCGCTCCAGCCGACTCGACAACGGCACGGCGCACTGGTTCGATCTCGACCTGCCCGACACGATGGCGTTGCGCCGCAAGTTCTTCGACGACTCCGAGCGCACCACCATGATCGCGGGCTCGGTACTCGACACCGACTGGTTCGAGCAGGTCGCCGCCACCGGTGGACCGTACTTCTTCGTGAGCGAAGCCGTGCTGCTGTACTTGGGCGAAGCCGAGGTGCGCACCGTCATCGAGCAGATCGCGGCCGGGTTCCCCGGTCACCGGATGTCCTTCGATACCGGTGGTCGCGCCATGATGAACAACCAGGACCGCAACGCGGTCTTCAAAGCGCTGCCCGCGCGCATGACCTGGATCTGCGACGACCCGCACGACCTCGAAGCGTGGGGGCTGCGGTTGCTCGACAGTCGCACCTTCGCCACCCCACAGCCGGGTCTCGCCGACAACTGGCCGTGGCGTTACAAATACGGCATGCCGATCATGGCGCGACTGGTGCCGCCGGTGATCAAGAGCTACAAGCTCAACCTCTTCGATCTCCCCGGCTGAGATTGCGAGTCGACCGGTCGGTATTGCGTTGGCCAACAACGTAATACCGCGAATTCGGTGGATTCGCAGACGGCATCCGCCGTTTTCCTGTGCCGCGCCCGTGCTGTCGGTAGGGTATGACGTAGCGAACTACTCGAATCTTCCCCGCCACACCGCTTTACCCTCCGCGCACCCCGACCCCACCGTCGCCGATGACGTTCGGCCGATGCCCGCCCACCGCCGGCGGTCATGCGAGCACGGCTTTTTCGAGGAACGGATGCACCCATGCAGATTCGACATCTGGTCACTACGTCGGCACTCGCCCTCGCGTTGGTCTCGCTCGCGGTCACACCCGCGCACGCCGAGCCCGCGCCACCAACGATCCAGTTCACGACAGCGCTCGCCGGTTCGACGATCGAGACCTCTTTGGTGGGCGGTACTTTCGCGGTCGCCAAGGACGGCGCGAGCGTCGCGGTAGCCGACCGCGCCGGTCATCCGGTGCTCACCCTCCCGCTGTCGTTGCGGCTCGACGGCTCCGAGCGACCGTTCGACTACGTCGTGGATCACGACGCGACGGTGCTGCGCCTCACGCCGCGTCTCGAGCCCGCCGACATCGCACGCGCGCCAGTCACTCCCGTGGCCTCGCCGCAGGAAAACCTCGACGCGCAACTGGCGGTCGCCGGGCAACTGGGTTTGGCGAATGTGCTCGGCGCCTTCGCGGGATTCGTCGTGGGCGCCACATTCGGATGCCTGGTCGCGCTCGCCCTGGGCTGCCTGCCCGGCGCGGTGCCGCTCGCCGGTGTGGGGTCGGTTATCGGCACGCTGCTCGTCGGCGGGCCCGCACTGGTGATCGGCGTCATCGACCTGATCACCACGTTCAACGCACCACCGGGGACCACCCGATTCGCTCGATGACACCAGGGGAGTAGCTCATGTTCCTGCGAAAGCTCACCGCCACAGCGGCATTCGCCGTCGGCGCGATGATAGTCGCCTCCGGAAGTTCCGCCGCGCAACCCGTGCGAAGTATCGAATACCGGTCGCACGTGGTGAACAACGCCGTGGTGACCACGCTCGACGGCGGATTCTTCCGCGCGCACGCCGACGGCAGTGTCGTCGATATCGAAGACCGCACCGGGGCAAAGATTCTCACCCTGCCGCTGGCATTTCAGGTGGACAATGTGAGCCATCCCTACGACTTTCAGGTGTCCGACGACGCGACCACCCTGGAACTGCGGCCGGACCTGTCGGAGGCGAAGGCGCGACCGGTGATTCGACCGGTCGCCTCGGGTGCCGAAAACGGCCTTGCACTCCAGCAATTCGGCGCACAGGTCGGCATCGCCGGGACGATCGGCGGATTCACCGGCGGCCTGATCGGTGCGACGATCGGTTTGGTGCTCGGCTTCGTCGGCGGTATCCCCGCCGGGCCAGCGGCTCTCCTGACCGCACTCGGTGGCGTCGGCCTCGGTAGCCTGATCGGCACGGTCGTCGGGACGATCGCCGTCGGCGGTCCCGCGATAGTGGTCGCGGGCGTCGAATTGATCAGGACATTGGCCGCACCACCGGGGAGCACGATGTGGGCGAATTAGTCCACCAGTAGCACGCGGACCGGAGCATGGCCGGGGAGAAGCTCAACTGTCCTGGTAGACCCTGCGTTCGCATTCTTCGAAGTCGGTGCCTTCGTTGAAGCAATCCGCGAGTCCACTCTGGACATCGCCGCTGGTGGGAGGTTCGCCGCAGAGAAGGCCGCAGCGGCGGTAGTCGGGGACCTCGCTGCCGTCGGGCCAGCGACAGCCGTCGGAGCCGCAGGTGTAGCCGCGGTCGTTGGGGTCGTGGCCCATCGGGCTGGCCGAATAGGACCACACGTAGGAGTCCGTGCCCTGCACGCGGCTGCAATAGACGGTGCGGCCGGAGTCCACAGTGGCGGTCGCTCCGGGGTTTTCGCAGTAGTCGTTCAAGCCGACCACCGCTGTGGGTTGCGCCGAGGAGCCGGTATCGATCGACGGCGCCGCGGTAGCCGGGGCGATGACCGCGCACAGGATCGTCGCCGCGCCGAGGGCGGCGGTGCGCACACGAGCGGGAGTACTCGGTCCAAGCATCACTGTTCCCCTTCTCGTGGAGATTCAGGCGTGGAGGTTCGTCGCCGAGCGGGATCAACGGTACGCCGAGATCGCTCGACTCGTCGCGGGTTCGCTCGCACACGCGTCGGGACCTCCTGACCCGAGGTTCAGGAGGGGCGCAGCACGACGATGCCGGGGGTGGTCCGCACATACTCGGCGAACGAGGAGTCGACCACCTGCTCGTTGGCGGCCAACGACGAGGCGTTGCGGAAGACGGGCCCCTCGGGTGTCTGCACGAAGATGCCGACGTGGGTGACGTCGAGGCCGGGTCGATCGGCGTAGGCGCCGATGTAGTCACCGGTACGCAGCTGACCGATCACAGTCTCGTCCACGGCGTCGGCCGGCAGATACGTGACATCGCGGTCGACCACCGGAAGTCCCGGAAGATAGTTGCTCCCATCGGCTTTCGCGTTCAAGTGGGTGGTGACGGTGGTAGCGGCCGGGCTCAGCGAGCCGGTGATGTCGGCGGCGGCGATGCGCGGGGTGTGCGCCCAGTCGGTGAAGAAGTGTTTGCGGTGGGCGAAATCGACGACGCCGTCGGCGTACCTGGTCTGGATGAGATTCGCGATGAACTCGTCGCGGGTGGTCGACCGGCGCAGCGCCTCCACGTCATCGAGGTAGGTGAAGCAATCGACCCGACGAAAGTCGATGACCAACTGTTCGGGTTCGGTGGTGGAGCCGATGAGCGTATCCGCGACATACGGGGTGCCGAGGAAGGGGCGCGAGAGCTGTTCGATCAACTCGCCCGTGCTCGCATCGCCCGCCGCGGCGCGGGTGGCCGACAGGCTGTCGATCTTGGCGGCGGTGAACTCGTCGATGGTCGCGGAGTCCGGTGCGGCGGAAGCCGTCAGCGCAGGAGTCATGGCGCAGGCACAGGCAAGCACGACCAACAGCAGACGAACGAACTTGCGCACGGGCCCTCCTCGACACGATCAGCGGTCGAGGCCGAGCATACGGCGGGTCGGTGCCGCGTGTGGAGCGCGGGAGATGGTCGAAGAGGTGCTCGCGGCCGATCCGCGGCTGGACGTGCTCGTCAACAACGTCGTCGGCGGCGAAGCGTCCGGCGCCGACCTCGTCGACCCCTTCGGCGGTTCGGCCGAAGCCTGGGATCACGTGCTCGGGCTGAATCTCCTCGCCGCGGTGGAGACGACGCGGGCCGCACTGCCAGCGCTGACGCGGTCACGAGGCGCCGTCGTCAACACCGGCTCCTCCTCGGCCCGCGATCCGCGCGGGGTGCCGCTGTCCTACGCGGCGACGAAGGCCGGACTCGACGCCTTTCCCGAGGGCTGGCGGAAAAGGGTGCGGAACAGGGCGTTCGGGTCGATGTCGTTACCCCCGGCTCCACCCGCACCCCGATGCTCACGGGCGCGGACGGCTACGTCGGCAGGCTCTCGGCGGAGATCGCCGTCGACCAGGAAACCGTGGTCGCGGCCATGCCGGAACAGTCGGGAATGGTGACCGGCAAGCTGATCGAACCGGACGAGATCGCTCGCGCGGTGCTCCTGCTGGCCCGCCGACGATGCCCAGCGCGGTCGGCTCGCACTGGGTCGTCGACGGCGCAGCGCTCGAGACCCCGTGAACGCGTCTGTGTTCGGTGCCAGCTACGCCGCGTACCGTTGCGCCAGTTCGGCGAACTCGTCCAGCTTGCGCAGCGCATCGGCTTCCGGGTGCGTGGGTAGCGAGAGGGTTACGCGTTCCACTCCCGCCTCGGCATACGCGTCGAGGACCGTGGGATCCGCCGGTACCGGACACGCCGTGACGGGAATGTCGCGGCCGTCGAGCACGGCGAGTTGCTCGGCGACTTCGGTGGCCGAGGTGACGCCGTTGGGAATCCAACCGACGCCGTGTCGTGCCGCGCGCTCGGCTGCGGCGTTCGCTCCACCGATGTAGATCGGCGGATGTGGCCGCTGAATCGGCTTGGGCCACGCGTAGAGCGGGTCGAAATCGATGAATTCGCCGTGGTATTCGGCCAGTTCGTCGGTCCAGATCGCGCGGATGGCCGCCAGTTGCTCGTCCAGCAACGCGCCTCGTGTGCGCGGATCGGTGCCGTGATCGGCCATCTCCTCGCGATTCCAGCCGACACCGGCGCCGAACACCGCGCGGCCCCCGGACAGATGGTCGAGCGAAGCGACCTCCTTCGCGGTATGGATGACGTCGCGCTGGATGAGCAAGGTGACGGCGGTGCCGAGCAGTAGCCGCTCGGTCACCGCGGCGATCGCGCCCAGCGCGACGAAAGGATCGAGCGTCCGAAAGTACTGACGGGGGAGCTCACCGCCGCGGGGATACGGCGACTTGCGGCTGGCGGGAATGTGCGAATGCTCGGCGAGGAACAGTGATTCGAAGCCGCGCTCCTCCAGCGCGCGGCCCAGCGCCGCGGCGCCGATTGCCTCATCGGTCACGAACGTATTGATTCCGATCTTCATGTGAGGGCGAACTCGTTGCTCGCGACGAAATATTCCAGGCGTCGATTCGAGCGTGTCCGCCGTCTTCGGCGTGTCCGGTGCGTCCGGTGCGTCACTGAAGCCGCTTTCAGGTCGCTTCAGGCTGTCTTCAGCGAAGCCTTGCGAACGTTGTCCCTGTTCGAGGTCGTAACCAGACGACGAAAGGGTGATCGGCACATGGATCAGACAGTGCGCATCGGCGGGCAGCCGTATCGGGTGATCGGCAAGGCGCGGCTGGCGGTGGCTTCGCGTGCCTGCTACGGCAAGCACCGGTTCACCTTGCAGCGAGTCTCGGACGGCTCGTTGTGGACAGCCTTCGGCGCCCGGCTCTCCCCGGCGTCGCAGATGCTGAAGTGCGGGAGTGCGCGCGTCCGGTAATCGAGGGCGGCCGCGCTGGCCGCGTGTGGGGCGGCGTTACCGCGAGTCGCCCCACATGCTGGCGATCCAGATGGCCCTGGTCGCGTCCATCAGGCGTTCGGCCGAGAGGGGTTGGGGGGCTGTGGATTTCTCGGCCAGTGCCCACTTCTCGGTCAGCGTCCAGACGGTGAGGCCGACGAGCGCGTGGGTGAGGGCGGGGGTGTCGACGGTGGCGGGCGCGGCGTGACCGTTGTCGCGCAGGGTGGCGATGAAGGTGGCCAGCTTGCCGGAGAGGTTGGCGAGGAAGGTGTCCCACAGGTCGCTCAATTGCGGGTCGGACGGGCGCGCTTGCAGGCAGGCGTTGAGCAGTGCGCCGTGGCGTTCCCAGACGACGACAGCGTCGTCGATCATCCGAATGGTGAAGGGCGCGGGTGGTTCCTGGAAGTCGTAGTCGGCCAATTCGGCGGTCGCCGTGTCGAGTTCGGTCCACACCTGTTCCAGCGCCGCGGCGACGACCGCGTATTTGGATTCGAAGTAGAAGTAGAACGCCTGTCGCCCGACCCCGGCTTGCCTGGCGATGCTGGTGACCGAGAGTTCGGCGATCGAGGTCGTCTCGAGCAGGTCGACCACCGCGTCGATGATGCGGCCGCGTTGTTGGTCGCCTCGGCTCGGCGGTCGGCGATCGCCGACGACGGCGCGGGTCCGATTCATCCGCACATCCTCTCCTGCCGTGTCGTGTCGCGCGACGGTCGACGGTTCAGACTACCCGCTATTGACAGTATGTCAGATTTACCTGACACTATGTCAGACATCTCGACGCGTAATCCCCGGTTCGCCGGACGCCGCGCCGTGCTGCGACGACATCGATGACACGGGCGGCCACCCGCCGAGGCATGCCGTCGCGACCGCCCCCACACCTCGAGCTCGGAGACCGCCATGACCCCCGCATCCGCATACGGCGACTGCCGCTTCATGACCGGCCGCGCGATGACCCGCCGCATCGCCGCACTCGACCCTGTCATCGACCACGAGGAGATCACCCATCTCAGTACCGGTGTTCGGTACGGCGATCCGTTGTTCGTGCACGCCGCCTACACCATTGCCTTCGCCAGGCAGGTCGCGATTCCGTCGATCTCGCGCATCGTCTACCGGGCCGGTACCGGCGACATGATGCGCAACGTGCGCCAGCGCAACAGCGATACCCTGCTGTTCTTCGGTGAGATGCTGCGCAACGGCCACAGCAGCGCGCACGGTCGCGCCGTGATCGACCGGATGGAACAGATTCACGCGCGCTTCGGCATCACCGACGACGACAAGCTCTACACGCTCGGCTCGCTCGCCTTCGAAGCCGACCGCATCCTCGCGAGCCTGGATCTCGACGTGTTCACCGGCGCCGAACGGCTCGCGCGCTACCTGTTCTGGCGCGGCGTGGGAGAACGCATGGGGCTGGATGTCCCCGCGACGCGGGCGGAATTCTTCGCGTGGACCCTGGATTACGAACGCCGCCACTACGCGAGCACCGAGGGTGGGCAGGCGCTGGTCGCGCAGTTGCTCGTCGACTGGGAACAGCGCTGGTTTCCTCCCCGGCTGCGGCGCTTCGCCGCCCCGGTGATGCTCGCGCTGCTCGACGAGCCGCTGCGCGCCGTGCACCGGTTGCCTGATCCGCCGAAATACGTGTCCGCCAACATTTCTCGCGTCGTGCGGCCGTACCTCGCCGTCGCGGCGGCGCGTCCGCACAACCCGAATCGCTCCTGGTCGGATTACTTCGGTGCCGCGCACCGGCGGCCACTGAATGTCGAAACGCTCGGACATCGCGCACCGTCAACCCACGAGCAGGCCGAATCCGTCTGACCGACAACGCTTTTAGTTGTGCCGCCGGGATGTCCGGCTCGACGTGCGCGCTGCGGCAACGAGGGATCGGCGGAATCGGCGCGAATGCTGTCGCTGGCGATGACAGCCGTCGCGCGAGGGGGCACTCAGGTCGGCGTGACCGGCCGGACTCGCTGACGGTGTGCGTGCCATTCCGGTGCCAGCACCGACCAGATCTCCATATCGTGCCGCTTTCCGTCGCGCGCGATGTGCTCGCGTAAAACGCCGTCCCTGGTCATACCGAGCCGTCGTGCCACCGCGATGCTCGGCGTGTTCGCCGAGGCGGCCAGCCATTCCACCCGGTGGAAGCCGCGTTCGGTGATGATCCAATCGATGATCGTGGTGGCGGCGCGCGTCACCAGCCCTCGCCCCACCGCCGAGGGCTCCAACCAGCAGCCCGCTTCGGCGTTGCCATGCCGCGCGTCCATCGTCCGGAACAGGACGCCGCCGACCAGCGTGCTGTCGAGCCGAATCCCATAGAGCCGCCCGGTATCCGCGGCGGCCTTCTCGGCATAATCCAACAGGTAGTTTCGGCTGGAGTCGACGTCGGTCACGACATCCGGGATCGCCACATAGGGCGTGACGAACTCGCGGGATCGGTCGATGTGCGCGAGAAATTCCTCGGCTTGCCACGGCTCCAATGGACCAAGGTGCGCACCGTCCGCACCCAATGACACCGAAAACATCTGGCCTCCTCACCGCCGCCGATCGCGTGCTCCACCACGATTCACGCGCGCGTGCCCGCGCGCCACTGTTTTTCGGTGGCGCGCTCAACCGAAGTGCAGGATGGACACCCCGCCGACGAGCAGGCAGTAGAACGCGAAGGGCAGCAGCGTGCGGGTCTGGAAGTAGCGTTCCAGGTAGCGCACCGTCAGCCAGGAGGAAACCCCGGAGATCACGGAGCCGAACAAGACCGGGCCGCGAATACCCTCGGTCGCCGGGCCCACCAGTTCCGGGAGTTCCAGCAGGCCCGCGCCGAGGATCGCCGGGGTGGCCAACAGGAACGCGAATTTGGCCGCGTGCTCGTGTTCCAGTCCGCGCCACAGGCCGCCGACCATGGTGAGTCCCGAACGGCTGAATCCGGTGAGCAGCGCGCCGGTTTGGGTGAAACCGATGCCGATGGCGTCGCGGACTCCCAGTGCGGTCAGCGGGCGATCGGAACGTGTCAGCGGCACTCGTTCGGCGGTCAACGTGGCGCCGCGTGCCTGACGTAGCGCGAATCTGCGCCCGTATTGGGCCAGTGTCGGCGCGTTGCGGCGGCGAAATCGCTCGCCGAGCAGCAGCACGACGCCGTTGAGGGACAGGAACACACTCGCGTAGATCGGCGCGGCGAACACCGCGTGCAGCGGGTGCTGCACCAAGGGGCCGAGCGTGGCAACGGGCAGGGTCGCCACGACGATCAACCACGCCAGTCGCTGCGGAATCGTCTCGGTACGCCGAGTGCGCAGCAAGTCGACGAATCCGGCGGCTATCGCGTACCAATCACGCCGGTAATGACACAGCAGCGCTACCGCTGTCGCCACATGCAACGCGACGACAAATGCCAGATACGGTGTGCCCGACTGCGACTCGTCGTGCTCGATCAACCCCCGCCAGTCCCCACCGAGCCACTCGGCCAGCAACACCGAATGGCCGAGACTCGAAATCGGGAAGAGTTCGGTAGCACCCTGCACCGCGCCGATCACGGCGGCCTGAAAGTAGGTGAGCACAGTGATGAGTCTTGCACGCGCACAACGCAAGTCCCGAAAGCGGCGAATGCGCTATATGCCGGAATCGACTGTCGCACAGTGAATTCGGTCTCAGTGGTGTGGTCTCGAGTTGTCAGGCGGGTTGTTCTGGCGTATGTCTGGCGAAGTGTCGAGCCGAGTTCGGTTCTCGGTTCTCGCGTCGTTGTCCCGCTGTACTCGGCCAAGGCCCGTGGCGGGATATGCCCTGCGAGCTCGTGTGTGGGTAGCGCGGCGGTGTTCGGTGGTGCTGTGGCCGACGGCGGCGGCAGCTCATCGGTCGCCTCGAGTCCGGAAGTCCACATGGCGAGATCGGTCGCGTCATCCAGATCGCGAGCGCGTTGGGTTTGCGTCTCGTCGCCGAGCCCCGGCCGCGCCGCGCCGCCGCATCTCGCGAACAGCAGGCGATCCAGAACGCTTTCGCCCGCATTCGGGGCGAAGACCGTTCGATCCCACCGACGACGGAGCCGCATGCCTGATCTGATCGTGGTCCTCAACGGTGTTCCAGCAGGGGTGATTACACACGTCTCCGGGCGTCCACGCTTCACCTACGTCGATGACTACGCCGCCGACTTCGAGGCGACACCATTGTCATTGTCGATGCCGCTGGCGGTAGCGCGAGGCTACGACCATCGGGTCACCGCACCATGGCTGGCGAACCTTTTACCTGACGACGCCAATGTGCGAGAACGACTCGCCAGGGACTTCGGAGCGCGCGCCGACAGTGCGACCGCACTGCTCGAACACATAGGTCGTGATTGCGCGGGGGCGGTGCAGTTGGTGGCGCCGAGCGAGATCAGCGATGTCGTGTCGCGGCCAGGGAGTCTGGAACCAGTCACAGTAACTTCCGGGCGCTTTCGCGATCGCGAAGTCGAGTACCACCATGAGCTGAGTCGGGCGGGGACAATGGCCCCGTGTGGCTTGGGTCGAGCCAACCGTTGAGTAAGGCTGGGGCTCCAGGGTCGGCCAGTCGTGGGCCCCTTTGGTCGCGGAGCCGATCGACTTTGGTCTATGGCTGCGCGGTGGCTGTGCGCCCTACGCTGCAACGCGTGTTGCATCCTGTCGTCTCGGTCGCGGACCCGGCTCGTCGGTCATCGCGGTGGCTCGTCGTGCTGGTGCTGACGTGTGCGGCGCTGACGGCGTTGACGCTGTTCGGTGAGATCCAGTCGGGCAGCGGGGGCGATCGGCTGTGGCTCGACGTCGTCGTGGGTTTCCTGGCCTGCGGGGTGTTGGCGGGTGTCGAGCGCTGGCCGCGTGCGGTGACGCTGACCTTGGCGGGGCTGGCCGCTGTCGCGTGGCCGGTGACGGCGCCGTCCACCGCGGTGGTGATCGTGGTCGCGCGGCGCCAACCGCCCGCGGTGGTCGCCGTGGCGGCGACGGCGGGGGTGGTCGGCCACGCCGTGTACGGACTGTGGCGGCCGATCCCCGAACTGCCGTACTACTGGTGGCTGCTGCTGGTGGTGCTGACCTACGCGGCGCTGGTGGGCTGGGGATTGTTGGTCAGGGCGCGACATGCGCTGATCGACTCGTTGCGCGAGCGCGCCCGGCGAGCCGAGTCCGAGCAAGGCCGACGGGTCGCGGAAGCGCGGGCGGCCGAGCGTGCCGCACTGGCCAGGGAGATGCACGATGTGCTCGCGCACCGGCTCTCCCTGGTCGCGACATACGCGGGCGCGCTGGAGTACCGGGAAGACATGACATCACAACAGGTTTCGTCGGCGGCGGGGGTAATTCGCTCCGGTGTGCACCAAGCGCTCGGCGAATTGCGGGACGTGATCGCCGTGCTGCGCGCCGACGACGAGTCGCCCGATCGTCCCCAGCCGGGTCTCACCGAATTGGCCGAGCTGATCACGCAGGCGCGCGCCGCGAATCTCGTCGTGGAACTGGACGATCGGGTCATCGACAAGGAGTCCGTGCCCGCCGCCGTCGCGCGCACCGGATACCGCGTGGTGCAGGAAGGGCTGACCAACGCGCGCAAACACGCTGCGGGAGCACCGGTTCGGGTCGTCGTGGCCGGTGCGCCGGGCGCCGGGTTGTCGATCGAGGTCAGTAACCCGACGATCGCCGAAGGCAGCACGCACCCGGGGCTCGCGTCGCTGCCCGGTACCGGAACCGGGTTGGTCGGCCTGACCGAGCGCGCCCGGCTCACCGGCGGCACACTCGACCACGAATTGACCGAGACCGGCGAATTCCGCATGCGTGCTTCGCTACCCTGGCCCGGGTGAGTAGCGGTGTCCGGGTCCTGATCGTCGACGACGACGCGCTGGTGCGCACCGGATTGACCCTCATGCTCCACGGCGCGTCCGAGATCAGCGTCGTCGGTGCCGCCGCCGACGGCGACGCCGCACTGGTTGCCGTCGCCGCGCACGCCCCCGACGTGGTGCTCATGGACATCCAGATGCCGGTGATGGACGGCGTCACCGCCACCGCCCGCCTGCGTGCTCGTGGTGCGAACCCGCCCGCCGTCATCGTGCTCACCACCTTCGACACCGACGAGAACATCCTGCGCGCGTTGCACGCGGGTGCGGACGGTTTCCTGCTCAAGGACACTCCACCGCCTGAGATCGTGGCGGCCATCCACCGTGTCGCGGCGGGGGATCCGATCCTGTCGCCCCAGGTGACCCGCAAGTTGATGGACAAGGTCACCGCCGACGCCGGTGGTTTCGAGCGGGCGCGGACGACGTTCGCCCGCCTGAGCGCCCGCGAACTCGAGGTGGCGTTGGCGATCGCGTCCGGCAAACCGAACGCCGAGATCGCGGCCGAGCTCTATATGAGCGTGGCGACCGTCAAGGCGCACGTCTCGCATATCCTCACCAAGCTCGAGGTGGACAATCGCACGCAGATCGCCTTGGCGGCGCACGATGCCGGGTTGGCGTGAGTGATCGCCCCGGCGCGTGCCTCCATCGCGGGCCCGGCCACCGCCAACCGGCCTCGGCGGTGCGTGATATCGGTTGGCGTGGGTGGTGGCGTACGCACGTTCCGGCCGGGTGTTCAGCCACCGGCGTGCGTGCTGGTGAGAAGCCAGTTGCGCTGCGCTCACGAATCCGCGTGCCGACCCTTCGGCCGTCGCTGACCTACCGAAGTCGCACTCGCTATCGACTTTGTGCCGAAGACCAGGTGCCGCCCGGTTTTCGATGATCGGTGCATGACGGATTCACTGCCGACGAAAGCACTGCTGCTCGCTTACCGCACCGATACCAGCCGGGTGCGGGACCGGCGGCGCGTCGGGTATCTCGTACGCGCCGCCGCGTTGGCGGAACTGTTGGCGCGCGGGCTGGTCCGTGATGTCGGAGGTCGAGTCGAGGCGGTCGCGAACGGGGCGAGCACGGGCGAACCCCTGCTCGACGACACCCTGACGAACATTCGCGCCGCTGCGCCGCGCACCTGGCGACACTGGGTCGGTAAACGTCCCGTAGCCGCGCTGGGTCTGGTGGAGGCGGCACTGATCGCCGAAGGCGTACTGGTCAGCGTGCCCATGCGGGTCATTCCGTTGCCGCACAAGGTGGTTGGTGCCCGCGCGGGTGCGCGTCTCGCGCGAACACACGCCGCCGTCGACGCGGTGGTGCGCGCGCGGCGCGACCGAGGGCCGGTCGATTCGGACGACGCGGTGCTCGCCGCGCTCGCGGCCGCCGCGCGACTGCGGCATGTGCTGTCGAGGAAAGACCGTCGACGGCATCGAGCGCGCCTGGATCTGGTTGCCGCGCAGGCGCGGCCGGTGGTTTCCGCACTGGAGTCCACGGTGCGTCGCAAGGCGTGGGCGCGCGCGGCGATGCTCGGCGGTCAGCACGGCTGACGGCCCCCGCGATTGGACACTCGACGAGAAGAGTTGATCATGAAGAGGAAATGGCGTGTGCCGCTTGCCCTGATGGCGACCGCGGCGATCGTCGGCGCGGCCGGGTGCGAGGCCACGGCAGCGCCCGAAGGCACGGATGATCCCGCCGTGGTACGCACCGAGGGCGGCCTGCTGCGTGGATCCGTGCGCGAGGGGTTACGCGAATTCCAGGCGGTCCCGTACGCGGCGCCGCCGGTCGGCGCGTTGCGCTGGCAGAACCCGCGACCCGCCGCGCCGTGGCAAGGTGAGCGCGACGCCACGCGACCGCCACCCGCGTGTGCGCAAGGTCCCGGCGTGGCATTGCGCGGTCCCGCCGCCGAGGATTGCCTCTACCTGAACGTCACGGCACCCGCCGGCGGTGCGGATCGCAAACCGGTGGTGCTGTGGATTCACGGCGGCGCGTTCCAGACCGGCACCGGTGCCAGCATGGACGCCGAGCCCATGGCGCGTCGCGGTGACGTGGTGGTGGTGACGATCAACTACCGGCTCGGCATGTTCGGCTTCTTCGGTTTGCCGGGATTGCCCGGCTCCGGCACATTCGGGCTCAGCGACCAACAATCCGCGATGGCCTGGGTGCGTCGTAATATCGCTGCTTTCCACGGTGATTCGAGCAATGTGACGATCGCGGGCCAGTCCTCGGGCGCGATGAGCAACTGCGCGCACCTCACCTCGCCCACCGCCGCCGGGTTGTTCGACAAGGTGGTGATGCAGAGCGGGTCGTGCGCGGTGAGCTGGTTGACGAACTTCGGTGAACGACACAAGCCCGAGGGGCGGGTGTTCCTTCCGCTGGACGAGGTGGCCGAGACCGGACGACGCACCGCCACGGATCTGGGGTGCGTCGGCGCGGAATCGACCATCGTCGACTGTCTGCGCGGCTTGCCGGTGGACAAGCTGAGACCCGTGCTCAACACCTTCTCCGATCCCGCGTTCGGCACGCCCGTCCTGCCGAGTGATCCGAGTGCGGCGTTGCACGCGGGACGGTTCGCACCGGTTCCGGTGCTGTCGGGCAATACGCGCGACGAGGCGACCTTCGAAACCGTGTACTACGACTACCCCGACCCCATCACCGAGCAGGACTACGACGCCGTGCTCAGCGAGACATTCGGTGCTCGTCGTGCCGCGGTGGAAACCGAATACCCGCGCTCCGCCTATGGTTCGGCCGCCTTGGCGTTCGCCGCCATCGTCACCGACCGTAAGTGGGCGTGCCCGCAGGAGCACACCGCACGCGACTTGGCGGCACGCACCACCGTCTACGAGTACGAGTTCGCTGATCCCAACCCGCCGTCGATCCTGCCGCCGCCACTGGGTATGCCGCTGCGCGCCTACCACTCCTCGGACGTGCTGTCGTTGTTCGATCTCGTGGGTGTTTCCGCCACCTTTACTCCTGAGCAGCAACGGCTTTCGGACCTGATGATCGATTACTGGACCGGTTTCGCGAGAACCGGCGATCCGAACGGTCCCGATCGCCCGAAGTGGCCAGCGTTTCGCGCCGACGCGAACCCGCCGCACACCCAGGCGCTGGCTCCCGGACGCGACGGCGTGGCGCGCGTGAATCTCGCCGAGACGCACCATTGTGCTTTCTGGTCCGGTGCCGGGCAGTGAGGTCGCTGATGATGGCGCTGGCGAGCTTGCTGTACGCCGGACCACGCGGTAGTTCGGACGCGGGCGGTCGAATCCGGTGTTCTTCGCCCACGCCACCACGAGAGGAAACGCCCGGTCAGGTCTTCGCCGCGTGGTCGACGGGGTGTGCGTCGGGCAGTGTCACCGCACCGTTGACGACGCCGATCGCGGTATCCAGATCCAGGTGAAGTCGGTGATCGGGCTCGGCGGCGGGGCCGTCGTGATGGGTGACGGTGCGCGCGGCGTCGATGACGACATGGAAGACGTTGTCGCTGACGTGGACTTCGACAGTGCATGCCGAAACCTGTTGGGCCAGTGCGCGGCCGATCGGCAGGGCGAACCAGTGGGCGCGGATCGCGTCGGTCGGTCGGCGCTGCCCTAGCAGCGGAGTTCCCCATTCCGAGAGCGAGTCGAGCACCGGGCGTAATGCCGATCCGGCGTCGGTGAGTTCGTAGACCACGGTGCTCGCGCGCGCACCGACCTTGCGTTTGGTGAGGATGGCGTCGCGTTCCAGGTCTTTGAGGCGGGCGGCGAGGATGTCGGTGCTGATGCCGGGGAGGTCGGCGAACAGGTCGCTGTAACGGCGTGGGCCCGAGCTCAATTCGCGGACCAGCAGCAGGCTCCATCGGTCGCCCACGACGTCGAGGGCTCGGCTGACGGCGCAATAGTGATCGTGACTTCGGCGTGGCACACCCCCACCTTAACGCTCTGCTTGGAAATTCCAAGTGCATACTTGGAATTTCCAAGTACAGTGTGGGAGTCCTACCGAGAAGGGGTTGTTCATGCAGGTCAAGCAGTCCAGCAAGTTGCGAGGCGTCTCCTACGAGATCCGAGGGCCGGTGGCCGAACACGCGGCGCGGCTGGAGGCCGAGGGCCATCACGTGGTCAAGCTCAACACCGGCAATCCGCTGCTGTTCGGATTCGAGGCGCCGCCGGAGATCTTGCAGGACATCGTGCGCAATGTGCCCGCCTCCAGTGGCTACTCCATCTCGAAGGGCCTGCTTTCGGCGCGGCGCGCGGTCGTGCAGTACTACCAGACCCTCGGGTTGACCGAGGTCGACGTCGAGGAGGTGTTCCTCGGCAATGGCGTTTCGGAGCTGGTGATGATGACGCTCACCGCATTATTGGAGAACGGTGACGAAGTCCTCGTCCCCGCACCGGATTTCCCGCTGTGGACGGCTGCGACCACACTGAACGGCGGTCGCGCCGTGCATTACCTGTGCGACGAGGGCGCCGACTGGTATCCCGATATGGCGGATATCGAAGCCAAGATCACCGACCGCACCCGCGCGCTGGTGATCATCAACCCGAACAACCCGACCGGCGCGGTCTACCCGCCGGAAGTGCTCAGTGAACTGCTCGAGATCGCCCGCCGACACCAACTGATCGTGTTGTCGGACGAGATCTACGACAAGATCCGCTACGACGGCTCCACCCACACCGCAGCGGCGGCGCTCGCGCCGGACCTGTTGTGCCTGACCTTCTCCGGGTTGTCGAAGTCATACCGCTGTGCGGGATTTCGCTCCGGCTGGTTGGTGGTCTCGGGGCCGACACAGCACGCGGCGAGCTTCCTGGAAGGGCTCACGATGCTGGCCGGTATGCGGTTGTGCGCGAATGTTCCAGCGCAGCAAGCGATCCAGGCCGCCCTCGGTGGCCATCAGAGCATCTACGACCTCACCCTGCCCGGCGGGCGTCTGCGCGAACAACGCGACCGGGCGGTCGAGGCGCTCAACGCGATTCCCGGGATCAGTTGCGTCGAGCCCAAGGGGGCGCTCTACGCTTTCCCGCGCATCGACCTGAACATGTACCGCATCGAGGACGACGAACAATTCGTCCTCGACCTCTTGTTGCGGGAAAAGATCCACATCGTGCAGGGCACCGGCTTCAATTGGCCGCGCCCCGACCACTTTCGGATCATCACCCTGCCGCACGCCGACGATCTCGAAGCGATCATCGGCCGCATCGGGCGGTTTCTGGAAACCTACCGGCAGTGACCAGGTCCACGCCGGGAGGTGGTCGCAGCCGACGTAGCGTGCCGTCGAAAAGGCGTCGCATACAGGGCGGAACCGTCCTCGCCGGGTCCTCCGTGAACCGAGGCGGGGCCGAACGACCCCGCGCCTCGGCGGTTGTTCCCGACGCGGTGTGTTCCTGGCCGAAGCCCGCTCCGCGAGGAGTCTGTTTCACAGCGAAAGTGCTACCTACTCAGCCAAACCCAGCAGGTAGCGGGCATTGCGGGTGGTACTCGCTCGCCAACGCCGCCCCGAAGGATGCTCGACCTTGTCGAGGTCGGTGAGCGCGCGCAGCACGGCGGCGGGCGGCGTCCAGCAGTAGTCGCTGCCGTAGAGCAGTTGGTCGGTCTCCGCGATGGTGGCCAGCGCGGTGAGCTGCGGATCGAACGCGGTACCCGCGAGGTCGTAATAGAAGCCGCGCAACGACTCACGCACCGGTGGGCCGCCGTTGTTCGGGTCGAGCGTGCGGAACAGCTCCAGTCGGTCGGCGAGCAGGGGGAGCACGCCACCCGCGTGCGGGACGATCAGCCGCAGGTGCCGGTAGCGTTGCGCGGCCCCGCTGAGAATGAAATCGACTATGGTGCGGGCGGTTTCGAAAATGAATTCGATCATCGGCCGCGGATAGCCGAGGGCGGCCTCCTCGTGGCCGACACAGCTGGTCGGATGTAGGAAGACCACGGCCGCTCGCCGGTCCAGCTCCTCGAGCACCGGCTGAATACGCTTGTCGGCCAGGTAGATACCGGACACATTCGTCATCAGCGCGACTCCGTCGGCGCCGAGTTCGTCCAGGGCGTAGGCGATCTCGGCGAGTGCGGCATCCACATCGGGCAGTGGAAGCGAGGCGAAGTGCCCGAACCGATCCGGATGCTCGCGCCGCACCCCGGCGCCGAACTCGTTGATCGTGCGTGCCAATGCCTTGGCCTCGGCATCATCACCGAGATGCACGCCCGGCGACGACAGCGAGAGCACCGAACGCGCGATGCCCGCCTGATCCATCAAGTCGAGGTGCGTGTGCGCGTCCCAACGTGGCCAGTACGCCTCGGGCATGCCGTCGGGCTCGCGCTTGCCCGCCGTCTTGGCTGCCTCGATGTAGTCGTCGGTGGTGAAGTGCGCGTGGACGTCGATAAGCCCGTCGGTCATTTTCTGCCTCCGTTCCGAAGGCACGTCACGCTACTCTGTGCGAGAAGAATCCTCCGGCAGTCAGGACCGTCGGCGGCTTGGTGGCCATGGCTACGCCCCTGCGCTCGAGTCGGAGAAACTCCGTGGCGCGACCAGCAACGTACCCCTGGACCAGGAAGTATATGTCGCGGTCGCTCAATCCTGTTGGCGGCTGGGAAATTCCGGGGTCTCCCTCCGAGTGAACGCCCGCAGTCCTTCGTGTGCGTCCGGTGCGGCGAATGCCTGTTGGCCGTACAGGGCCTCGGCGTGGAAGGCGGCGTCCAGCGGCATATCCGACAGCTGGTGTACCGCTCGTTTGATCACCGCGAGGGCGTTGCCGGACAAGGTGGCCAGGTGCTCTGCCCACCGCATGGCGCGGTCCAGGACCTCGTCGGGCGCGACCACCCGGTTGATCAGTCCGAATTCGAGCGCCGTCCTGGCATCGAGCGGTTCGGCGAGCAACAGTAGCTCCATGGCGCGCGCGTAGGAGATCTGTCGGGTCAGTCGCGCCAGTGTCCCTCCCGCGGGCACCACACCGACTCCAGGTTCGGGCAAGCCGAATCGTGCCTCGGTGCTGGCGATTCGGAGATCGGTGGACAGCATGATCTCGAAACCGCCGCCGAGCGCGAGCCCATTGATCGCGCAGATGACGGGCTTGAACAGGCGCGTGTGTTTCTGGTGCGCACCATCCCACGCCGAGATATCGAAGCGACCCTGTGCGAGTGCGGGGATCGACTCGGTGAGATCCGCACCGACGCAGAAGGCACGTCCCGCGCCGGTGAGCACCACGGCCGCGACTGCCGCGTCGTCGCGCGCGGTGTCGAAAGCCAGTGCGAGTTCGTCGTACATCGAGAGCGTCAACGCGTTGAGCTTGTCGGGACGGTCGAGGGTGACCAGGGCGGTGCTGCCGTGTTTCTCGTAGCGCACGGTCATCAGATCGCTCCGCTTTCGCGCAGCGCGGAGATCTCGGCCTCGGAGTATCCCGCCAAGGTACGCAGGACCACGTCGGTGTGCTCGCCGACGTCATTGGCCCTACGACCCGGATTCGCCGGTGTCGCACTGAGTTTGATGGGCTGCCCGAACATCTCGAGGTCGCCGAGTTCGCCGTACTCGGCGCGCACGATCATCTCCCGCGCCTTGGTCTGCTCGGACTCGACTACTTCGCCGATGTCCTTGACCGCGGTCATCGGCACGCGATCACCGGCCATCTCCTCCAATTGCCGCTTGGTGTACCCGGCGAACCACCGGATGAGCGTCGGCCGCACCTTGCTCTGGTAGATGTCGGTGTCGAAGCGCTGCGGCATGGTCGCCAGGTCGGGGTCGTTCGCGGCATCCGCGTCGTTGAACATGCCGCACGCGATCCGCCAGAACTTGTCGGTGTAGCCGCCGAAGAAGACGTGTCCGTCCTTGCACGGGAACAACTCGTAGGGTCGGACGAACGGATGCTGATTGCCGAGCCGACCCGCCACCTTGCCGGTCACGGTGTAATCGACGACCGCCGATTCCGTCATCGCCACCACCGAATCCGTTTGCGCCACATCCACCAACTGCCCGTGTCCGGTCTGCTCCGCGTGCCGTAAAGCGGCGAGCGTGCCGATGACACCGAACAGGGTCGCCGACAAGTCGCCGATGATGGTGCCGACGCGCACCGCCGGTTGATCCGGGTAGCCGTTCATCGACCACAACCCACCCGAAGCCTGCGCGGTGTTGTCGTAGGCGGGGCGTCGACTCAGCGGACCGGTCTGCCCGTATCCGGAGATCGCGGTGTAGACCAGCCGAGGGTTGAGTTCGTGTAATACGTCGTATCCGACGCCGAGTTTGTCCATGGTCCCTGGACGGAAATTCTCCACCAGGATGTCGGCCTCGGACACCAGATCACGCAGGACCCGCTTGCCGTCGTCGGTGCCGAGGTCGATGGTGATACCCAGCTTGCCGCGGTTGTATTGACCGTAGAACGCGCTGAACTTCGTCGTCCCATTGTCGAGATAGGGCGGAAAGTCCCTGGTGTAGTCGGGATCTCGCGGATTTTCCACCTTGATCACCGTGGCACCGAGGTCGGCGAGAATCTGCGAGCAATACGGTCCCGCGACGACCCGTGAGATATCGAGGACCACCACACCGCGCAGCGCGCCCGCACCGCCACCGACGAGTTCTTCCAGACCGGTCATCGTGCGGGCTCCTGTGTGCTGACGGTGGTCGCGGCACCTTCGACGCGCACCCTGGCATCGAGCTGGGTTCCGCATTCGGGGCAGTAGTACTGGTCGAGGTATACCCGGCCGTCCTCGTCGCGACCCCGAATACGGACACCGAGCGCGCCCAGCGTGTCGGATGCGACCCCGCTGACGGTGTGGCAGCGGCCGACCCACGCGGTGTCGGTGCCGAGCGATGCCGCGCACGCGGGGCAACGCCATGCGGCGTCGGCGTCGAGCGTGGGGGAGACGAAAACCGCCGAATTCGAGGTGACCTCGCGTGTCGGTGCGGTACCGAGGCGCGCAGTGCGCGCGTGGGTGCGCAGATGTTCGGTCCCCGCGCGATCGACCTCGCCGTCGTCGGTCAAGGCCACGCCGTAGACACTGCTGGCCGCCTCTGCGGTGATGTAGGCGTCGCGTACGTCTGTGGCGACGGCATCCGCCGCGCGCAGCAGCGGATCGCCATAACCCCCACCACCCGCGCACCATTGGACGAACACGTCGCCCGCCGTGACCGTCAACCCGGTGTGGTTGATGTCGAGTAGCTGCCGCTCGTCGGTCTCCAAATGACCCTGCGACAATGCCAGTCCCTCCTCGATGAGGTTGCCCACGTTCGTGTTTCGCCATACCTCGTGCCCGCTGCCGCCACCGGGCAGGCCGCCGCCGAAGCCCTCGGCGGGAACCTGCGCGGTGGGTGCGAACACGGTTTGCACCACCGATCGCGCGCCGTGCAGGGTCCAGGCGAACTCCGTGCCGAGGCCGCCGCGGGTGCGGCCGTGACCGGCACTCGACAAGGACAGCCGTTTCCACAGGTAGAGCACCGGGTACAGCATTTCGTTCATCTCGACGTCCGGCAGCATGTTGTTGACCTGGGTCATCATCCCCGCGCAATCCAGGCCGTCGTTGTCGGGTTGCGCGCCGGCGCCGACACCGCCACCGTCCATGTTGAACAGCACGGTGTAGTCGCCCTTGTCGGTGACGCCCGCCGAGATGCCGCCGGTCCACGAGTCCGCCCACAGCCCCTGGGTGCGTTTGCGGATCTGTTCGTCGGCGCTGGTCCTGCACAACTCGTTGAGCAATTTGGTGACCACCCGGCTCACCCGTGCGCCGGTCGTCAAGTGCCCGTTGCTGATCGGTGCCGGTGGCACCGGGTCGACGATGCTGCCGCGCCGAGTTCGCACCCCGAAGGCCGTTACCACGCCCTCGTTGAAGGGAACGTCCCAGGCGAGGATGGGCACCAGCGCGCTCGCGACGCTGCCGAGTAGCGCACCGTAGGAGCAGTTCACGAATCCCGCTGTCTGATCGCTGGATTCGGTGAAGTCGAAGGAAATGTCGGCACCGGACTTGGTGAGCGTGCAGTGCACCCGATACAGCCCGTTCTCGTGACCGTTGTGCTCGGTCCATTCCTCGGCCTGCCACACGCCGTCGGGCAGCAACCGTACCCGTTCGCGCACAACATGTTCGGCGAGGCGGAAGCTGAGCTCCGAGTACTCGCGGAAGTCCGCGAGGCCGAATTCCTCGACGGCCTCCAGTAAGCGGGAGATACCGGTGTTGTTGCTGGCGACGAGGCTGCGGACGTCGTTCCAGTACAGCACCGGTTGGCGAACATTGTTGAGCAGCAGGCGTTTGGTCGACTCGACCGGCTTATCCTGCTCGAATACCCTGACCCCCGGCGGAATTCGCACAGCCTCGCTGTAACAGTCCAGGGCGGCGGGCGCGAATCCACCCGGTGTCATCCCGCCGACATCGACGAGATGGGCTTGCGACTGCGCCCACGCGATCAGCTCGCCACGGTGGAACACCGGTGAGATCACCGTCGTGTCCGGCGGATGACTCGAACCAGAAGTGTGTGGGTCGTTGCAAATGAAGGCGTCCCCTGGCCGAACCTGTTCGTCGGCAATGGTTTTGATCAAGTTTCGGACGGCTACACCGCCCGAGCCGATGTGGAACTGGACGTAATCGGAGTAGCTGTAGATCCGACCGTCCGGGGTGAACAGCGCGGTATTGAAATCGCCCGCCTCGGTGATCACGGGTGAACCGCTGGAGCGGATCATCGCGATGCCCATTTCCTCGACGATGGCATCCAGGCGCATGCGGATGACTTCGAGGGTGACCGGGTCGTTGGTGGCAGCGGTCATGACATTTCTCCTGGTGCGAGTCGGTGCGGTCGGCGCGAACGCGGTCGGCGCGAGATCACTGCGCGCCGAGTTCGATGAGCAGATGGTCGGCGGCGACTCGAAGGGTGGCACCGCGCGGAACGAAGATGGTGGTGTCGGGTTCCTCCAGCACGCACGGACCCGAAATCGGTGCGCTGGCATGGAAGATGTCGCGGTGCACGTCGACCTCGACGCGTTCGGCGGTGGTCGGATCGATGATCTCGCGCCGCGTGGTTGTCACCTCGCGCGAATCGTCGACCTGGTGGGTCACCGCCTGCACATCGCTGAAACCGGTCGCGCGTACGCGCGCGTTGATGAGCAGGATCTCGGCCTCGGTCCACGCGGTGCCGAGCCCGAATTCCGACTCGTAGTCTTCGATGAATCGTTGCCGCAGCGCGTCCTTGTCGGCGTCGGTGAAGGTGGTGGCGGGCAGCCGGGTGGTGACCTCGAAGATCTGGCCCGAGAACTTCATGTCGGCTTCCCTGATGACCTCGCGGCGATCCTCCGGTACGCCTTCGGCCTCGAACCAGTCGAGCGCGCGCTGCTGCAACCTGCTGAAGGTTCGTTCCAGATCGCTTGCCGGAGCACCGAAGTCCCACGGGCTCGTCTGCACGATCGAGTAGATGCTGTCGGCGTGCATGAGTCCGTAGGCGGAGAACACCGCCGCGTTGCGGGGGATCACCACGCTGCGCACGCCCACGTGCTCGCCGATCGCCGCCGCGAACAGTCCGCACGCGCCGCCGAAGGCGATCATCGCGAATTCGCGCGGATCGTGGCCCCGGTTGACGGTGATCTTGCGCAGCGCGTTCGCCATCTGGGCCACGGTCAAGCGGTAGATCCCCTGCGCCGCACGGTCAGTCGGCACACCGAGCGGAGTGCCCACATGGTGCGCGATGGCCGCTTCGGCGCTGTGCGCGTCGAGCTCGACAGTGCCGCCGAGGTAGTAATCGGGGTTGAGCAGTCCCATCGTCAAGGTGGCGTCGGTGACGGTCGGGTGCTCGCCGCCACGGCCGTAGCAGGCGGGCCCTGGCGTGGAACCCGCGCTGTGCGGGCCAACCCGCAGGACTCCGCGCTCGTCCACCCAGGCGATGGAACCGCCACCGGCGCCGATGGATTCGATATCCACCGCGGTCAGGCTGGTCGGCCATTCGCCGACCATGGCGCGCGGCGAGACCCGGAACTCGCCGTCGACGATGGCGGCCGCGTCCAGGCTGGTTCCGCCCATGTCGGCGGTGAGAATCTTGTTCCAGCCCAGGCTGTTACCCACCAGGCGCGCGCCGGTGACGCCGCCGACCGGGCCCGAATTGAACATCGCGATCGGCGCCTTGCTGGTTTCCTCTACCGAGAGGAACCCGCCGTGCACCTGCATGATCTGGACCGGACAGCGCAGGCCGCGGTGACGCAGATCATTGGCGAGCTGGCTGAAATGGCTGCTGACAATGGGTTTGACGGCCGCGTCGAGCGTGGTCGTCACCATTCGCTCGTACTCGCGGTAGACGGGTGTCAGCGCGGACGACGTGGAGTAGGGCAGGTCGGGATGATGCTTGTCGAGGTAGTCGGCGACGGCCTGCTCGTGCGCCGCGTTGCGGAAGCTCCAGAGGAAACACACCGCGATCGCCTCGGCTCCTCCGGCGAGCAGATCTTCGACCGCCGCGCGAATGTCGTCCTCTTTGATCGGGACCAGAATGTGTCCGTCGGCGTCGACGCGTTCGGTGATCTCCCGGATATCCGCGCGCGCGAGAATATCCGCGCGGGGGAGCAGGTCGTGCGGGTCGCGGGCGCTGCCACGCGCGGAGCGACTGATGCGCAGGCAATCGCGGAAGCCCGCGGTGGTCAGCAAACCGATCGGCGCGAACTTCCGCTCGTCCACGGCGTTGGTGACGATCGTATTGCCGAGGACGAACCGGCTGATGTTGTCGAAGAACGCGGACTCGTCGAGGTCGAGGCGCGATCGCAGCACCTCCAACGCACCGCTGATCCCGGTCGTCACATCCTTGGTGGAGAACGCTTTGCCGCGAACCGCGCGGCCATCGGCGATCGCTACGGCGTCGGTGAAGGTGCCACCGACGTCGATGCCGACATGAATGGACATGAGAACTCCTTTGTTTTCAAATCTCTCGGCTCGGCGGTCAGCGCGTGGCGCGGAGCTCGGCGAGGATGGTCTTCGCGTGCTCGGCGCGAATGTTCTGATCGGCGATCAGGCGCTCGACCACCCGATCGAGTTCGGTGCTCGTGGCACCCGCCGTGGCCGCGATGGTTCTGGCGTGCAGGCTCATGTGTCCGCGCTGAATGCCCTCGGCGGCCAGCGCGCGGCACGCTCCGAGGTTTTGCGCCAGGCCCACGGCCACGATGATCTCCGCGAGTTCGGTGGCGGTGGCGACATCGAGAATCCGCACCGCCGCCTTGGCGACGGGGTGCACCTTCGTCGCGCCACCCACCAGGCCGACCGCCATCGGGGTCTCCAATGTTCCCGACAGGTGGCCTTCGGGGGTGCGCTCGAAATGCGACAGCGCGCTATAGCGACCATCGGGGCCCACCGCGTGCGAGTGGCAGCCCGCCTCCACCGCCCTGGTGTCGTTGCCGGTCGCCAGTACCGCCGCGGTGATGCCGTTCATGATCCCTTTGTTGTGGGTCGCCGCGCGGTAGGGGTCGGCTTCGGCGAACGCCGAGGCGTGCACGATGTTGTCGACGATCTCCGCGCCGCCGAGTAAATCCTTGTCGAAGATCGCGCGCGCCCTGACCAGTCTGCGATCGGCCTTGTTGGTCAGAATGCGCAGCAGCGAGCGGCCACCGGAGATTTCGGCAAGCCGCGGCGCGACCGCCTCCGCCATGGTGTTCACGGCATTGGCGCCCATGGCGTCCCGGACATCGACCACCAGGTGGACGATCACGTGGGTGCCGGTGCGGGTCGCCACCAGACGTACGTCGAGTCCTTGCACGCCGCCGCCGAATTCGACGAGCTTCGGGTCGAGCGCGTCGGCGGCCGCAACGATCTCCTCGGTGGCCTCGAGGATGCGCAACCGGGCCGCCTCGGGGTCGGTGACCTCGACGAGTTGGATCTGCGCCTGCATGACGGGCCCGCTGTGCGAGGTGTGGAATCCGCCGTGTACCCGTGCCATTCGTGCGGCATTGCTGGCGGCCGCGACGACCGACGGTTCCTCGGTGGCCATCGGCACGAGCCGGTCGACGCCGTTGACGGTGAAATTGGTCGCGATGCCCACCGGGACCGCGAGCGTGCCGATGACGTTCTCGACCATGTGATCGGCCGAGGACACATCGAGCCCCGACCTCGGATCGAACACGGCGAGCTCATCGGCCGACAGTCCCCGGCGTTCGGCGACGATCGCACGGCGTTCGTCGACCGTCGCGTCCTTGAATCCGGGGATTCTGCTACTGGTGCCCACTTCGACTCCTCCACAACATGTTTCGCCCACCGGGTGCGTGGCGCTGGCCCCTGGAGCAGCGGCTGCTCTGTGCTGCGCCACACTGCTCGACGCTAGAGTGCGCTAGGACACACCACTATGTGTTGTGCACCCGTTGTATGGATCGATGTATGTGGTGTTCACCCATCGCCGAAGGTGCGGGGTCGCGCGCCGAGTGCGCGTAGCTCCTCCAGTCGGACGGCCGTGGAGATCCGGTAAAGCTGCTGGTCGGTGCGCCACTGCTCGCCGAGTAGCGCCTTCAGTCGGTCGAGCCGTTGCAGGATGGTGTTGGGGTGGTAGTTGAGTGCTCGCGCCGTCTTGGTGGGGCTGGCGTCGTTGCGCACGAAGGCGCGCAGGGTGGCGATGAGGTCGGTGTTGTGGGCGGCGTCGTAGGCGAGTACGTGCCCGATCGTCGCGTCGACGAACTGTGCGAGACCCTGCGGGTTGTGTGCGAACAGCACCGAGAAGATCTCGTACTCGGCGGTGTCGACGGTGGCGTCGGTGATCCGCAGGGCGTCGAGCAGGCGCGCGGTGCGCAGTGTGGTGTCGAACGCCGAGGGTAGATCGTCCGGCGTCGCGGCCAGTGGTGGTGCGAGCGCGAGCACCTGGGTGTCGAAGTCGCGGATCGCGATGTCGCGCATGGTCGCCGCCGTGGTTCGAGGATCGTCCGAATGTGTCACCGCCGCAACCGTTCCCGCGACCTCGGCGATCATCGTTCCCGGTGCGGACAGCTGGGTGAGATGACGGGCGAGCGCGCCGCGCAGGTCGGGATCGATCACCAGGGTGACGACCGTGTTCAGTTCGGCGAGCACGACACCGTGGTTGCGCAGCCGCCGAGCCAGATCGCGTCGACGTTCCGGGGCCGCGTCGAGCAGATCGGCGACCAACTCCGCGCGGGTGCGTCGGTCGGCGTCGTCGGCGGCATTGTGCTGCAACGTGAGCAGCGAACACACCTGCGCGGCGCGCTCGATGGTCCGCTTGTCGACCGGGCCCATCGCCAGCGCGCCGTGACTCAGCAGCAGTGCGCCGTAGTAGTCGGCACCCGCGGTGATCGCCGCGACGGCTTCGACTTCGGCGTGCCGCTCGACGACACAA
Organism: Nocardia callitridis; assembly: GCF_039543305.1. Classification (NCBI taxonomy): domain Bacteria; kingdom Bacillati; phylum Actinomycetota; class Actinomycetes; order Mycobacteriales; family Nocardiaceae; genus Nocardia; species Nocardia callitridis. The sequence continues at coordinate 154,983 of NZ_BAABJM010000006.1, forward strand.
CAGTGACCGGTCGCGCGGCTGCGTCGCAGCGCGGTGCGAACGGTCGCGGATCGTGCTGCGGCGGTGTCGATCCCGTCGGGGCGACCGGATCGCGCGGTGATGTTCGCGTCGGCGTCGATGATCGTCACACTGCGCCCCAGCGCCTGCGCGACCGTACTCGCGAGCGCGGGAAATCCCTTGCCGGTCAACACGATCTGAATCAATTGCTGGTGCACGATATTCGAGCGGTCGCGCGCCTCGACGTGCTCGCTCAACCGGCCGAAGGCTTGGCGCGTGTCGTCCTCGGATTCCCTGAGCTGCTTCAGAATTCCCGCAGTTTGCATCACCACCGACGCGTGATCGGCCAACGCCGACAGCAGCGCCGTCTCCTCTGCCGTGAAGACGTGCTCGTGTCGGGTCGCGGCGAACAGCACGCCGAGCACCGTGTCCTCGGTGAGCATGGGGACGCCGAGAATGGAGACGATGCCCTCGGCGGACACCGCGTCATCGATGGCCAGGTCGTGCGGGTCGCCCGCGTAGTCGCGGTAGCGCTGCGTCCACTGCGCGGTGCGGGACGCGGTGATTCCCGAGGCCAGGCCCTTGCCCGGCGGCACCCGCAGATTCTGGAACTGCGGGGTGACCGCGCCGACGGTCTTACGCACCCGCAGCTCACGAGTGGCGGGCGCGAATTCCGACAGGTAAGTGACGTCGGTGCCCATCAGCTCGTGTGCGCGGGTGACGACGCGGGTGAGCAGGGTGTCCAGGTCGCGGGACTCGGCGAGCTCGCGAGCGCTGGAGAACAACACCGTCAGCTCATGCTCGCGTCGTCGTAACCGTGACAACTCGCCGTGTAGGCGGCCGAGCACCCTGCTCAGCTCCGATCGTTCGCGGTCGGTGCCGCCGAGTTGTTCGACCGCCACCGGGATGTCGCCGTCCTGAACGTCGCCGCCGACCATGTCGGCCAGCAGGCGAGCGATCAGGGTGTCGGGCGGGGTGGTGTCGAACATGGATGTCAGCTTGCCTGATCACCCTTCGGCGCATGCCTGCGATCATGCGCCGATTCGGTTACCGATCTTGTTCGTGGCTGGATTGCCGTGCCTCGTTGGCGTCGGCTTCGGCGCGAGCCTTCTTCGCCTCGGCCTCCTTTTCGGCGGCGGTGCGCTGAGCGTCGGCCTTGTCCTGTTGCGCATGGCCTTCGCGGCGCAGCTCGTCGTTGTCGGTGACGGCCCCGAAGGCCTCCTTGGCCTTGCCCTTGACGCCTTCGACGATGCCTTCGACGCCTTCTTGCGCGCCACGTTCCTGTTCGGCCACGATGGGTCACCTTTCTGTCGTCTTGCACGGACGTGGGACGCCTACCCCAACTTTCGCCGAGCAATCGCTACGAGCGAACTCGATTCGGCGATCAGCCCGGTCGCGGCTTCGGTCATTCGCCGTCATGGGCGACGAAACCGCTCGCGAGCACGAGATACACCAGCGCGAAGGTGAGCAGGAACCAGCCTGCGCCCTGCCAGATCGGCCACGCGCCGCCGCGGCGCCACGTGCGAATGGTCTGGGTGAACGCCGTCAACGTGCCCACCAGCAGGATCGCTGACGGGATGACGGCGACGAGATAGCGCGGCGAAACCCACACCCCGAACACGACCATGGCGATCAGCGCCGCGACTACGACGCCGAGGACCAGGATGCCCGCGTGCCGCGAGGCCGAGGGGTCGTGCCAACGCTTCTCGACATCGTTGTCGCTCATCGGGTGTTCGCTCATGCTGTGGTTGTCCTGTCATGACCCGGCTGTCACGGCTTGTCGAGTGCTTTCTGTAGCTGTCCCTTGGTCATGGTCGAACGTCCGGAGATCCCGCGCTCCTTGGCCTCGTTGTAGAGCTGGTCCTTGGTGAGGCCACCGGGGCCGAGGCGATTGCCCGCGCGTTGACCACCGCGCTTCTGCGGCGACATGTCCCTGGTCGAGGTCTTGCTGGCCTGCTTGGCCTCACCACTCTGCGCCCGGTTCTTGTTCACCGTGCGCGCGGCGATCTCCTTTGCCCTGCGTTGGCTCGCTCCGCGCTCGCGTTCCGAGGACCTGATGTGCTCGTATTCGCGTTCGCGTTTGTCGCTCCATTGCTGCTGCGGCATGGGTACCTCCTCGTTGTGGGGGTCGTGCTGCCGCGCTACCCGGATTCGGCCTAGGGAAACAGTGTGAACTCGTCGTGCGCCTTGAAGGTTCTGTGCTATCTCGCCGCCACTTGTTCCAGCGGACGACGTTGTCCAGCGGGAGGGGACGTGCCCATGGTGCGGGCGATTCGTAGAGCGTGTGCGACAGGGAGCGTGTGCGACAGGGTGGGCAGGCGCACTGAGGGCTTGCCTGGCCTCGGTTTCGATGAACGGAACCGAGGTATCCGAAGCGGATGAGCCTGTTCTGTCCGCCCGGTGTGTACCGGCCGCAAGCCGATACCCGGTTGTTGCAGCGAGCGGCGAGAGAGGCGGCGCTGCCGCACCGGCCGCGCGTTCTCGATCCGTGTACGGGATCGGGTGCGTTGGCTATCGGCGCCGCGCGTTCGGGTGCCTCGACGGTGACCGCGGTGGATGTGTCGTGGCGTTCGATCGCCGCCGCGTGGCTCAACAGTCGCAAACTCGGTGTTTCGCTCGAGCTGGTGCGCGGCGATTTCGCGGACGTGCTCGGCGGACGCGAGTTCGACGTGGTGCTGGCCAACCCGCCCTATATTCCGTGTCCCGACTCGGACGCGACCTCGGGTGTCGCGCGGGCCTGGAACGGTGGCACCGACGGCCGGACTGTCGTGGACACTCTGTGCACGCTGCTGCCCGGTCTGCTCACGCGCGATGGGGTCGCGTTGATCGTGCACTCCGCACTGTGCGGCACGCACGAGACGGTGCGCGCCTTACGTGCGCACGGCTTGAAGGCGTCGGTGGTGGCCAGGCAGACGATTCCGTTCGGCCCGGTGTTGCGGCAGCGCAGTGCGTGGTTGGAGGAGCGCGGGCTGATCGGCCGCGGCGAACGCTTCGAGGAATTGGTGGTGATCCGTGCCGAAAGCATCGAACGGTGACCGTCGCAGGATCACCTTCGTCCCCCAGGGCCCCGCACTGGTCGAGGGACCGGTGGAGTTGGTGCGCGAAGACGGCACGAGCGTGTGCTCGGATCGGTTTCTGGTGGCGGTGTGCCTGTGTCGACGCAGCAAGACCTACCCGTTGTGCGATACCAGCCACCGCAAGCGTCGGCGCAGGACCGACGAGTCAACCCACGGCGAGCGGGGTCAGTAGCGAGCTGAGCCCGGACTGCCAGCTTTCGAGCAGATGGCTGGCGAGCCGATCTTCCAGCAGGTTCGTGACCTGGATCCCGAGGACCATCGACTCCGCGAGTTCGGGTTCGCGCGCGAGCATGTCGGCGATCACGTCACGGCGCATCACCTGCTCGTGTACCGCGTCGGCTTCTACGTGTTCGGTGTAGAACCGGATGCATTCCGGTGCGGCACCGAACTTTTCGAGTATCTCGACGAGTTGTCGCGATGCGGGCGGCGAGGTGATCTCGACGGTGGCGAAGTGGCCGACCAGCGCGCCGCGCAGGTTTCGATGCAGACCGAACAACGACATCATGTTGACGATCGCCAGCATCGGCGCGGGCACGGAGTCGAAGTAATGCAGGTATCCGTCGTCGAGACCCGCCGCGTGCAGCAGATCGGCGTACAGGCGTGCGTGCACGCGCTCGGCGTGCCCGCCCCCGAACTCGTCGAATTCGACTGCGACCAGCGAAGCTTTGGCCTGGCCCGAGAGGCGGGGGATCGCCCACACGTAGGGGTCGGCCTCCTTGTGGTGGTACATGGACCTGTGCACGAAGTATTCGAGCACCTGCGTCCATCCACCCTCGTCACGCAGGTAATCGCCGACGCCACCGCCGTCTGACGGCGCCAACAGTTCGCCCATCTCGTCGTCCACGTCCGCGCCACCGGTCACCTCGCGGCGAAGGGCATCGAGAAAATGCCGCTCCAGGCTTGCCCGCACGCGCAGCAGTTCGGGTGCCCACTCCCACTCCGCCGAGACACCGGCATACCCGTGGTAGTGCAGTTCGTAGCACAGATGCAGCGCGACTTGGAGGTCGTCGCCGTAGGGGTCGACGCCCGCCAAATCGAGCAGCGCGGATCCGGCGGGGAGCTCCTCGCGAAGCATCCCCAGCACCAGCGCCGACAGCTCACCGCGCGGATTCGGCAGCATCGGCGAATCGGACGCTGCCGGTTCGTTGTGGTGCGGAACGCGCAGGTCGGTCATGGGGCGCACGCCCTTCTCGGTCGAATGTCCTGCGCCTCAGGCGGGCGCGGGGAGAGCCGGTTCGACGCGAAAGTCGCGTTCCAGCTCCTGCAACAGCAGAACACGCCGATGGCCCCCTTGGAAGGGTTCGATCTCGGCGTACGGGATCGGATTGCGGCGGATCGCCGTCACACGGATCGCGTTTTCGGCGTTGTCGCGACGAACCATCCTCGCGCCGGGGGTGATCACCATGTCGGGTCGGGACCTTTCTGCTCGCGGATTGTGTTGTTCGGGCGTCTACCCGGCAGCTCGCGAGGCAAACCGGGTCACGGCGACCAGTCTCGGTCGTGCGAGGTTCTGCCGCTCGACTCATGACGCCGCGCTCGACTCACGACTCAGTCGCGCCCCGCTGCCGCGAGTGCGGTGACGACCCGGGACGGACAGGGATGCCCGACGTGGTCGGCGATCCACCGCGAGGTGCTGGCCAACGCGTGCAGGTCGATACCCGTCGCGATGCCGAGGCCGTGCAGCATCCACACCAGATCCTCGGTGGCGAGATTTCCGGTGGCGCCCTTCGCGTACGGGCAGCGTCCGAGTCCGCCTGCCGCACTGTCGAATTCGATGATGTCCGCGGTCAGCGCCGCGTAGACGTTGGTCAATGCTTGGCCGTAGGTGTCGTGGAAGTGCATCGCCAACGCCGAAGTGGGGACCCCGGCTGTGGACAGCGCATCGATCAGGGCGTGCACGTGACCCGGGGTGGCGACACCGATCGTGTCGCCGATCGAGAGGCTCGCGCACCCGAGCTCCCGTAGTCGCTCGGCCACCGCGACCACCGCGTCGAGCCGGACCGGACCTTCCCACGGATCCCCGAAAGCCATCGAAATGTACGCGCGCACCGGCAGTCCGGCCGCGCGTGCTCCCGCGATCACGGGTTCGGCCGAGCGTAACGCTCCCGCGATCGTGGTGTTGAGGTTGCGCTGGGCGAATGTCTCTGTCGCGGAAACGAAGACGGCGATCTCGGTGGCGCCGCAGGCCAAGGCGCGGTCGAGACCGCGCTGGTTGGGCGCGAGCACCACGGTGCGCACCGACTCGGGCAGCGCCGTCGCCGGATCGGACACCACGCGCCGCATGAGCTCCTCGGCATCGGCCAATTGCGGCACCCATTTCGGGGACACGAAGCTGGTGAGTTCCAGGTCGGTGACACCGGCGGCGACCAGGCGTCGACAGAACTCGGCCTTGATCTCCACCGGCACCGTCGCCGCTTCCGCCTGCAAACCGTCGCGCGGGCCCACCTCGTAGACCCGCACCCGGCTCGGTAGGCCGCCACGCGGATCGGTATGCGGAATCGGTTGTGGTGACCACACATTCGACACGATCGTTCTCCTTACCCGAACAGCACCGGGACCGAAAGCACGGACACGTAATAGGCCATGCACTGCACCCCGGCGTGCATGCCGAGCGTCTTGTTCAGCATGCCGCCGATCAGGCCGACCGTCAGCAGGACGATCACGCCCCACACGCCGCCTTCGTAGAGCGTGACGACCAACACCAGTCCGGCGAAGGCGCCGACCACCGCTTCGTGACTGAGCTTGCTTGCCACGAACAGCGCGGCCTGACGTGCGTAGTTCATCGTCAACGGGTACGCGATCAGCCCGGCGGCGATGACGCCGATCATGCTGAACACCAAGAACTCCGGTGCGGTGAGCAATGAATGCAGGTTGTGCAATTGCCCGCCGTGATCGTCGCCGACGCTGTATACCGGCGGCGCGTTGAACAAGGGTGCCGCCGCGCCCGCGGCGATCGGACTCAACGGTAAACCGACGGCGACCAGGGGAATCAACGTCTCGGCCAGGTAGGTGGAATCGGTGACACCGTTGCGCACCGAGATCACCCTGGTCAGGCGCTGATACCCCTGCTTGACCCTGGACCCGACGACCTCGCCGACCAGAATCGCCATCGCCATCGGGCTCACGACGAAGGTGAGGCTGGTAACCGTGGCCGCCGCCGCGGTCGTGCCCGCTTCCTTGCGATTGAGCACCGAGGTGGGGCCCGACCAACGCTTCGCCGTCGTCGACGGTTGATCCGGTGCCAGCCAGAACCGAGGACGATGCTCGCGGAGCAGGGTTGTGCGGGTGGTGGGTGAGGAGAGGCCGACGAGATCGATGATCATCGGGCCGATGGCGAGACCGACGAAAAAGCTGATGCTCAGGGTCTTGTCGATCTGCGTCTCGACGTAGGCGTTGAGTGCGGTGATCATCGCGGTGAACGGGACCATGGCCAGCACCGCCGCCCACCGTCCGCGCGACAGATAGGCGATACCGAGCGCGATGAGCGGGAAGAGATACGGCACCACGGTGCGGATGCTGTCGGCGGCATTGGCGAGCAGGCTTGCCGCGAGCACCGAGATCGGCACCGCGAGCAGGGCCGAGAACAGTCCCGCCGAGACCATCTTGCGTAACGCGATGTGCGGAACACCAAGGCGACGAAGGAAATTCGCTTCCTCCATCAAGGCGATGGCCATGGTATCGCCGGGAATGCCGAGTAGGGCTGTCGGCACCGCGTGCGTCATGTGCTTGGCGGTCGCGCCCGCGATGAAGAAGGCGAGTACCCCCGCGGGTGGCACCCCGAGCAGGACCACGGCCAGCGTCAACGGTGCCAGTGTCGCGGTCTCGTCGGTGCCGGAGACCAGGCCGAGCAGGGAGAAAATCACCGCACCCGCGAGGCCGGCGAGCACCGCGGCCAGCAGTGCGTCGAGGAACGCGGCGCTCATCGTTGTTCTCCCGAGGTTGTTTCCGTGGTTGCCGAGGGCTCGAAGGGTGCCGGGTTCCCCGAGTCCTCCGAGTCCTCGGGGTTCGAATTCGCCAGCGCGGCAGTACCTTCCGTGGAGATTCTGCGTTCGGCCTCGGCGAAGAGGTCATACAGGCCGAGGCGTTTCATCTCGTCCCGCTCGGCCTCGCTCAACGACGCCAACTCGCCGATGCCGCCCGGCTGACGGGCCAGTTCCATGACCGTCGCCATCTGTTCCTCCGGGACGATGGCACGCTCGGTGACGATCCGTTTCGGCGGGAACAGTCGCGCGCACACCACCGCGACTACCAGGCAGGCCGCCAACCCGACGAGCATCGCGTAGGTGCGGGCAAGGTCCCGATTGTCCATCGTGGCGGTGAACACCGACTGGGCGAGCAGGAAACTCGGCGCGCTCACTACGACACCGAGCAGCACCGCGATCTTCACATGACGCTCGTCGACGGTGTCGCCCCACACCTCCACGAGCTGGCCCTCGGTCTCGGGCGCGGCCGGTTCGACCTGCGACACGGCACTCACGCACCCGAGAGATCGACGAAAAGCGTACGAGGACGGGTGTATTCGCGCAGCGCTTCGACACCCTTCTCCCGCCCGTAACCACTGTCGCGGGTGCCGCCGAAAGGCAACTCGACCCCACCACCCGGTGCGTAACCGTTGATATAGGCCTGACCCACTTCGAGCGCGCGTGCGGTGCGCACGGCCCGGTCGATGTCGCGACACCACACGGCCGCGGTGAGTCCGTAGCGGCTGTTGTGCGCGGCCGCGACGGCTTCGGCGTCCGAGGCGACCGTGGTCACCGCCAGCACCGGACCGAACACCTCCTCCGCGAACAGCTCACTGTCCTGGGAGACCTGATCGAACAACACGGGTGCGACGAAGTAGCCGGACAAACCGTCGGCTTCCTCGGCGCGCCCGGCGAGCACGGCACCCTCGGCGCTGGCGCGAGCGATGAAACCGCGCACCCGCTCGGCCTGTGGCGCCGACACCACCGGTCCGACGGTGGGGTCGGCGAGTCCGAGACCGAGCGTCGCGTTATCGAAATACGGTGTGAGCGCCGCGATCAGCTCCTCGTGCAGCGACTCGTGCACGATCACCCTGGTACCCGCCGTGCAGGTCTGCCCAGCGTGCAGCAGCAGCGCACGCGCGATCACCGGCGCGGCCCGGTCGATGTCGGCGCCCGCGAGCACCAGATGGGCCGACTTCCCACCGAGTTCGAGCAGCGCGGGTCGACCACGGTCGGCGCAGGCCCGCGCGACCGTGCGACCGGTGGCGACCGAACCGGTGAACGAGACGTGGTCGATATCGGGGTGGGCGGTCAGTGCCGCGCCCGCCTCGGCGCCACCGGGCAGGACGTTGAGTACCCCGGCCGGGAACCCGGCCGCACGCGCCAGGCGCGCGTAACACAGTGCGACCAAGGGTGCTTCGTCGGCGGGCTTCACCACGGTCGCGTTGCCCACGGCCAACGACGCGCCCACCGACCGTGCGGTGATCTGCGCGGGATAGTTCCACGGAACGACGTGCGCGGTCACTCCGTGCGGTTCGTGTTCGACGACGGCGAGCGAACCGGGCCCCAGTGGGATCGAATCACCGAGGAACCCTTCGACGATCGACCCGTAGAACTCGAAATACCGTGCCGCGGCGGTGATATCGGCGCGCCCTTGGGCCAGTGGCTTGCCGGTGTCCCTGGTTTCCAGGCGCGCGAGCACCTCCGCGTTGCCACGCACCAGTTCCGCGAGTCGCCGGAGCAACGCGCCACGGGTACTCGGTGCGGTCGCCGCCCAGCCCGGCGCCGCCGCACGAGCCAGCGCTACCGCTTCGCCGATTTCCTCGGGTGTCGCGGACCCGACGGTGGCCAGCACCCCGGCCGTGGCCGGGTCGATGTCCTCGACCCAGCGGGTGGGTTCACGAAGTGCGCCACCGAAGTCGAGCGGGAAGCGCTGCGGGATCGCCGCTTCGTGGTCGTCGAGGGCGTGGCGAAGCGCCTCTTCGTCGAGGACTGTCAGATCGGCCGCTGCGCTTTCGGCGGCCGTGCTTGTTAGAGACATGATAGTGAATTTCTTTCTGCCGCAGGGTGTTCGGTGCACTGGCTCATGCGCTGGGTCGAGGACGGATGATCGGTTTGATCTCGTCCATGCGCAGCATCGCCGCCATCGCGTCGGCCAGATGGTCCAGGTCGTAGGTGTTGCCGAGCATGCGGTTCCAGTCGAATCGGTCGCGGTAGCGCTCCAGCGCCAGCAGTGCGGTGTGGTAATCGCCGATGTCGCCGCTCATCGAGCCGAGCACGCGAATGCCTCTCGTGACGATCGTCGCCGCGTTCACCGGCTGGGGTGGGCCGCCGAGCGTGCCCATCACCACGTATCGACCGTTGCGCGCGATCATCTGGATGCCCTCCGACAGCACGCCGGGTGCCCCGGCGAGTTCGAAGGCGACCGAGGCGCCGCGCCCGGTGATCCGGTGTACCTCGTCGATGCGTTCGGCGGGGTCGGCGGTGGGGTCGACCATGACCGTGTCGGTCGCACCCCATTCCTTGGCCAGTTGCAACCGATCGGCCGGGCCGCCTACCACCACCAGGCGACGGGGGTTGTGTAGGGAAACCAGTGCGGTGGCGAACAATCCCAGCGGACCGGCGCCCTGGATCACGACGGTGTCGTCCCGATCGATAGGTCCGGCGACCGACAGCGCCCGCACCACGGTGCGCAAGGCACAACTGCCCGCCGAAGCCCACGCGGATTCGACATTGTCGGGCACCCTGACCCGTCCCGCCGCCGGCCGCACGATCCCGTATTCGGCGAAAGTGCCGGTGAAGTGCGGTGGCGCCGAGCAATCGTTCAGATAGCCGATGTAGCGTCGCGAGCACAGCACGGGTTCGCGTTCGACGGTGCATTCATGGCAGCGCCCACACGGAATGTGCGCCCACACCACGCGATCACCGACCCGCAATCGCTGCCCGACGCTGTCGATATCCGCACCAGCGCCGATCTCGGTAATTCGCCCGGTCATCTCGTGGCCGAGGATCAGCGGCGGACTGATCGGTAGCACGCCGACCATGTCGCCTTGCCACACGTGGACATCCGAACCGCACACCGTCGCGGTCTCGATTTCCACCACGAGACCACCGGGCTCGGCTTTCGGCTTCGGAAAATTCGTGATCTCGAAATCGGCGCGATAATCGTGCAGCACCGCCGCGCGCCCTGTCTCGATTGTCGAGGTCATGGTCTACTTCTCCTCTTGCCGGACATGGCGAATCTCGGGGCCGAGTCGGGCCGACTCTGGTTGTGGTGTCACGTGATGTTGGTGGGTTGCGGTATTCGAGTCATGGAGGCGGCTGGCGCTCGCTCTCATCAATGTCCGCCTTCGGGCAGTGGGATAGCCGCCGCGCCCTGACGCCCGGCGTGGTCGTGCTCAGCGATGTCACTGTGCTCGACACCGGCGAGCTCGGCGAACACCTCGACCGTATGCTCGCCGAGGCCGGGGGCGCGGCGCAGGGTGCGGGTGCCGTTCGGGCTCAGTGGCGAGCGCGGCACCAGGACACCGTCTTCCTCGGTGACGATCCCGAGTGCGGCGGACTGCGCGCTGCGTGCCGCCTCCTCGGGACCGCGAACGGGCGCGACCAGGACGCCGTGCTGTTGCAGTCGATCGACCACCACCTCGACCGTCCACGCCGAGAGTTTTTCGTGCAGAACCGCTTCCAGTCGCTCCCGGTCGGCGACGCGCTGCGCATTGCGTCGCCACTCGGCGCCGCCCAGCTCATCGGTGAGTTCGAGCGCTGTGATCAGCCGTTGGAACATCGCGTCATTGGTCGCCCCGAGCACAACGTGACCGTCCTTCGCGGCGAAGGCCCGATACGGCACGATCGAGGGATGCGCGCTGCCCCACGCGCGCGGCGCGCCTCCTCCAGCCGAGGCGCTGGTGATCACGGTGCCGAGGGCACTGACCGCGGTCGCGTAGAGCGAGACGTCGATGCGCCGACCACGTCCGGTGCGCGCTCGCTCCACCAGTGCGGCGAGTACGCCATTGATCATCGAAAGCCCGGTCGCGATGTCGACCATCGCCACTCCGAACCGCACCGGCTCACTACCGGGGATACCGGTGATGCTCATCAGTCCCGACTCGGCTTCGACCACCACCTCGGTGCCTGGTCGCCGCGCCATCGGTCCGGTGGTCCCGAATCCGGTGATCGAGGCGTACACGATGGCGGGGAAGCGGCGCAGCACCTCGTCCGCGCCGATGCCGAGGCGGTCGGTGACGCCTGGTCGAAAGTTCTCGATCACCACATCGGCGGACGCCAACAGCTGATAGACGCCGTCGAGGCCCTCCTCGGATCTGAGATCCAGGGCGACACTGCGCTTTCCACGATTAACAGCGTGATAGTAGGCGCTGGAGTCGTCCAGGAAGGGCGGCCCCCAGCCGCGGGTTTCGTCACCGAGGTCGGGCATCTCCACCTTGATCACGTCCGCACCCAGTTCGGCCAACGTCATCGTGGCGTACGGCCCGGCGAGCACCCTGGTGAAGTCGACGACGCGAAGTCCGGCCAGCGGGCGGAAGGTCTCGTCCATCAGATCGGGCCGCGTGCCGTGGTGCGGGGTGTGCGGGTCATGCGAATTCGACTCCTCGACTGGTAGCGCTCGGCGCCGCATCGACCGCGTTCGGTGACCCCTCATCAGTGACCGGGAACACATCTCGATGCGACGCCAGCTACCATATGGCAGGCACTAATGCGTCCGCACCGCATGATTTGCATGCATTGATGCGTCCACTACATGAATGAGAGCTGCGTCGTGGTCGTCCACCTCCCCGGAATCAGCCTCCGCGATATGGCATTGATCCTCGAGGTCGCGGAGAAACGCAGCTTCACCGAGGCCGCGCAGACCACACACCTGTCGCAGAGCGCACTCAGCAGAGCCGTCAACGAATCCGAGCGCAGGCTCGATGCGCGGCTGTTCCACCGCACCACCCGTTCCGTCGAGCCGACGCCGGTCGGCGAGGAATTTCTCCGGATCGCCCGCTCGATCCTCGCCGATTACGAGCGTGGGCTGCACGAATTCGCGCTCTATCGCGACGGACTCGGTGGGGTCGTGCGGGTAGCGACCCTGCCGTCGGTCGCGGCGACCGTGCTGCCCTCGGTGGTCGCGGAACTCAAGCACGAGGCACCCGGACTGGACATCGATATCGAGGACACCCTGGCGCACATCGCCATCGAGCAATTACTCGAAGGCCACGTTAACCTGGCCATCACCGTCGACGACGGGCTCCCCGACACTGTCGAGTTCACCCCCTTGGCCAGCGACCGCTTCCAAGTGGTCTTCCGCGCCGACCACCCCTTCCATGGTCGCGACGAGGTGGCGTGGGCCGAACTCGTCGACGAGCCGCTGGCGGTATTCGGCGTCTCGAGCAGTATCCGCACGCTCACCGACGCCACCTTCGCCGACCTCGGCCGCGCGCCGGAACACACCGTCGAAGCACGCAATATCGCCGTCATCGCCGGTCTCGTCGCCGCGGGTCTCGGCGTCGCCGCCGCACCCATGCTCGCGCTTCCCCTGATGCTGTTCGCCGACCTGAAATCCGCGCCACTGGTGCACCCCACCGTCGACCGCACCTTGGGCTTGGTGCACCTCCCCGATCGACCGCTCACCCCGGCCGCGCGGTTGTTCGCCGACCGCGTCGCGGCGGCGGTGCCGGATGTCATCGGGCCGCCGGGGTCGGGATAATCCGCACCGTCCTCCTCGGGTAGTCCCGTGATCCTCCGAACGGCGGATGCGTTGGTGCTCGGCGCGAACATAGGTTTGCCGCAGGTCACCCAGATCACGGAGGTCAGCGCATGTTCGGTGTTGTTCGGGACAATCCTGTCGCGACGATGATCGTGATATCGGAGGTCGGCCTGTGGGTGCTGCTCGCCGTGGGGCTCACGGCACGCTACCCGCTGCGGCGGCCGCAACTCGGCGCGATGCTGCTGTGGGGGATCCCGCTGCTCGATGTCGCGCTGATCGTCGCCGCCGCCTTCGATCTGAACCGAGGGACCGAGCCGGGCACCGTGCACGGCCTGGCCGCGATCTACCTCGGCGCCAGCATCGCCTTCGGTCCCGCGCTCATCCGGTGGGCCGATATTCGCTTCGCGCACCGCTTCGCCGGTGGCCCCGCGCCGGTGAAACCCGCCAAGGGCAGCAAGGCGCGAACCGCGGCGACGTGGCGCGAATGGGGGCGCGTTGTGCTCGCCGCGCTCATCGCCTCCGCCGTGCTCGGGTTACTCGCCCTCACCGTCGCCACCGGTGAGCAGTCCTCGGCGCTGCTGTCCTGGGGTGGCCGAGTGTGGTCGATCGTCGCAATCTGGTTAGTCCTCGGCCCCCTATGGGAGCAACTAACCGCAGCAACCAAGACCCCCGACCGCCAGCACTGACGCGGCTCGCGCAGTCAGCCCGTGTGCCGACAAGATCACCAGGACATCAGCTCGGTCGCCGCAGGGTGCTGATGGGTTGTGGTCCTGGTGATCTTGGTTGAGGTTGGGGTGGTTGCGTTAGGTGGATGTGGAGCCGGGGAGGGGGAGGGGTTTCACGCGATGGGTGGGCGGGGTGGTGTTGTGGAGGTGGCGGGTGAAGTAGTCCCAGGTTTTGCGGGTTGTGTAGTGGGTGTGGCCCAGGAGGGCGTGTTCCGCGCCGGGGATCAGGAGCATGTCGAAGTCCTTGTCGGCTTCGATGAGGGCGGCGACCAGGCGCAGGGTTTGGGCGGGCAGGACGTTGTCGTCCAGTTCGCCGTGGATGAGTAGGAGTTTTCCTCGCAGGTTCGCCGCGAGGGTGGCGTTCGACATGGCGCGCTTGGCTTCCTCGCTCACATCGCCGTGGTACTGCTCTGGCCACATCGGGACGTAGATGCCCATGTCGTGATTGCCGGACACCGCGACGCCGACGGAATAGAACTCGGGGTGTGTGAGAAGTGCTCTGGCAGTAGCGTATCCGCCGCCGGAATGGCCGACGATGCCGACTCGGTCGGTGTCCAACCACGAATACCGGTGGCCGAGTTCGCGGATAGCGGCGATGTGGTCGACCAGCGACCCGGCGTCGTCGAGGGCGCCGTAGGAGCGGTCGTGAAAAGCCTTGCTACGCCCCGCCGTACCGCGACCGTCGACGGCGACGACCGCGAAACCCAACGCGGCCAATGATTCCGCCTCGCCCGGCATCACATTGTCGAACGAGGCCGCGGCGCGGTGCACCTGCGGGCCCGGGTAGATGCAGTCGATCACGGGGTAGCTCTGCTCGGGGTCGAAACCGTATGGGCGCCAAAGTAATCCCCAGATCGGTGTCTTGCCGTCGGCGGCTGTCGTCCGGAAGCGTTCCGGTGCGGCCCAACCGAGTGTCTCCAACGCGCTCGCGTCCGGTTGTTCCAGCTCGACCGCGACTTCTCCGTCCGCATCGAGCACCACCGAATGTGGTGGTGTGCGGACCGTGGACGCGCGGTCGATCACATAACCGCCCTCGAGGGGGCTGACGGCGTCGTGATCGAGATCGTCCCGGGTGACCCGCGTGAACTCACTTCCGTCGAGACCGACTCGGCAGATCTGGCGAACGTAAGGATCGTCGTGGTCGAGACCGGTGGCGAGCAACCACACCTGCCGTCTTTCCTGGTCCACCCAGAGCACCTTGCGCACCAACCACTGTCCGCTCGTGATATTCGAGACCTCTTGTCCATCAGCGGAATAGAGGTAGAGGTGGCCCCAGCCTTCGCGCTGCGACCACCAGATCACCTCACCGGTGTCGAGCACGTGCGCCATCGGGGTCTCGCCGAGTTGCGGTGTGGGGTCGACCCTGGTTGTCCCGGACTCGCTGACCAGCACGGTGGTGGCGCCGGTCGCCGGGTTCAGGCGGCGCAATTCCAGGGCGCGAGCGTCGCGGGAGTGGTGTAGGTAATGGACGGCGTCGCCCGTTTTCCCCGACCACCACACATAGACCATCGCCAACGGATGTGTCACCGGGTACGGCTCATCCTGTTGTCGCACAAGTGTGCGCGTGGCGAGGTCGAGCACCGCCCACGACAAGGTGGGCACCGCCTCGTCGCCGGGCATCGGGTAGCGGGAACGATGCTCCACGGGCGGGCCGCCGTCGCGCGGCGAGGACTCGACCAGGACCTGTTCGGGCAGCCCGCGCTGGTCGAGTCGGTGCACGAGCACCCGGGTCGAGTCCGGTGACCAGTACACCGTCAACGGCTGTGGCAGTCCGAGATTACGCATCAGCGCGCGCGACCCGAGAGCGTCGGGCAGACTTCCGTAGTCGAAGTGTGGTTCTGCGTCTTCGGTGAGCGCGAATTCCTCGCTGCCCGTGCGGGAACGAACCCAGATATTGCCGTCCCTTCGGAACGCCACCCACGCCTTGTCCGGCGAGACGACCTCGTCGGGCGCGGTCGGCTCGTCACCCTCGACCTCGACGCACGTGCCCGCCGATTCGGACCATTCCCACCGCTTCTCGAACGCCGAGAAGCGCACCGCGTCTTGCGCGTAGCGCCGCGCCTCGTCGATCTCGAACTCGAGCGACGTGATCGGCAGATCGTCCGCGTCGACGGCATGACCGGACGCACGCGACAGCGTCGCAGCGAGCCGCTCGTGGTCGAACGCGTCGCGACGGGTCCCCGCACTCGGGTCGACCAGCACGAACCGGGTACCAGCCTGGTACCAGAACCGAGCACCGTCGGTCAGCCACTGCGGATTCACCGCGCTACCAGGCACCCGCTGCGCGCGGTAGGGCGCCAACATCTGTTCGGCTCGCGCGTAGTCCGCATCGGACAATCGAGTCACCACGGTCAATCCCTTCGTCGGCACCATCGATATCCATCACACACCGTGCCCCAACGGCACACGCAATACGCATAAAGGATGATCCGGATACCCGACAAGGATGAGATGCGGCGACGTCGAACCTGATCCAGTCGAGCCGGCCCGACGTGTGATTCAACGCGTCCTGGACCGCCGATTCCGCCGCACCGGCCAGCTCCTCGCCGACCCAGATCGCGCTGGCACGCGATGAACGACACGCCTCCGCACTGGCAAATGACTTCAGGCTCTGTATCCGTGGCGCCGTAGCCGGGTAACCGGCCGTCCGTTGGCGGCATCGACTTCGTTGTCGGTCAGCGCCATGCGTCGACGAGATCTTCTGGGCCCCAATGTGCGGTCAGCGGAAGGTCGTTGCCGACTCCGGATCGAGACACCGCGACGAGCGGGGTATCGATCTCGGTGCCGGGTACCGACAGCAGGGCCCGGCTGAGAGCCTCATAGTCGTGTCGATCGAACGGGCGGTTCTCGAGCCATTTGACGGAGCCGACGAAATGCACGGACTTCGCCGCCGGGGCGGTGTCCGCGCCGATGAGGTCGACTTCGGGATTGTTCTGACGGTTCCACCAACCGCCGACCGCGTCTGTGTCCGGCCACCGGTCGTTCGGCAGCAGTCGGAGCAGTGATTCGCGGATGAGTGGCTCGACCGCCCGGCCGCGCCACGTGGTCCACGACCGTTCGATTCGATCCGCCGCCAGGTCGTGGCGGCCGCGCTCGGCGAGCGGAATCGTCCGTTGCAGTAGGGCCAGCCAGAACCGCAGGTACGGGTCGGCGATGCGATAGCGCTTGTTCTTGTGATCGGGACGGGTGGACAGCGGCAGATCGGCGGTGATGATCCGTTTGGCCTGAAGGGTTTCCAACAGCGGAGCCAGTGTTCCCGCGGGAAGGGCTCCGGAACGACCGGCCTGCGCGGCGATCGTGCCGAAGGTGCGTTCGCCGCTGCCGATCGCTTCGAGAATCGCACGCGCGCGGGAGGATTCGGGAAATTCGCCGAGCAGCGTCAATTCGCCGGCCACGAGTAGCGGTGACAAGGGATCGGTGGTCGAGGCGCGGAGAAAATCGGCGCGGCTCATTCCTGCCTGCCATGACTGCACGATCTCCGGGAAACCGCCGGTGATGAGCAGGGCGTCGATCGCATCGGCGTCAGGCAACCCGGTCATGGCTTGCACATCGGCAACGTGGAGCGCGTCGACCGACATCTTCGTCGCTCGTCCGAAGAACGGCCGGTCTCGGGATTGCAGCGCCTCCATGACCGAGATGTCGCTGCCGACCAGGATGAGTAGGACCGGTTTGGCGGACAGCTGGCGGTCCCACACCGTCTGCAGTGCGCCCTCGAATTCCGCGTCCTGTTCGGTCAGCCATGGCACCTCATCGATCACGACCACACTGGGAGTGTCATCCGGTAATGCGATCGCCAATGTTCGCAGAGTTCGGTTCCAGTCGTCGGCTTGGATTCCGGCAACAAGGTCGGCCCCGGCGAGAGACGAGTAGGCGGTTGCGGCGATGAAGTCGGCACGCTCCGCGTTCGGATTGCGCCCGCGCGTCGCCTGGAACACCATGTTCGCCGCATTGGAGCGGTCACAGAACTCTTGAACCAGCCGCGACTTCCCCACCCGGCGACGACCGGTCACGATCACCGCCCGGCCACGGGTCGCGCCCCTTGCTCGGGCAACGATGTCGAATTGCTGCCCGAGGAGGTCGAGATCGGCTTGTCTACCTGCGAAATCCACCGGTGGCTCCTAGGTGAGATCTAATCTTAGTCAGATCAAGTCTAACTAAGATTGAATCTTAGTTTTATTCGAGCGTCGCCGCACCGGACTTCCCAAGGACGTCGGTGTGTCGCCGCCGGTTAAAGGCTGCACGCGATGGTCGGTCCCGACGTCGACGACCCGGCGTTGACCGGTCCCGGCGTCCTCGCCCGCCCCCGGGGTGGGGCGCTGGAACTACGCCACGAAAAGCTCCCACCCCCGAACACCGATTCTCGTTCCGGCGGCCACCTCACGCTGCGGGGTCGGTCGGCATTTTCAGTAGATGGCCACCGATGTCCGCCAGCAGCTCCAATTTCCCGCCCAACGCGGAAACATACGCGGCGAGAGCTTCGACGGTCGCGACTTCACCGTGCTCGATCTGCGACACTCGCCCCGGGCTGACCCCCATGATCTCGGCCAAACCCGCCTGCGTGAACCCCAGCCGCTTCCGCTCCTCGGCAAGCTGGTAACCCCACTGCTCTGCCATGATCGACCGACGACGCCGCGCCGCTTCCTCTTCGCCCACACGGCGGCGATAGCCTTCGCGATCCCATTTGGAGAAGCTACTCATAGCCCGTCCTCCTCTGCCCGTTCCTTCAGGTACACGCTGTACAGCTCTTCCGCGTGTGGAATCGCCTGCTCGTACCAGCTTTTCCACTGTCCGGTCTTGTCGCCACCGGTCAGCAAGATCGCCGACCGCCACGGGTCGAATGCGAACAGCACACGGATCATCGTCTGTCTCGGCCGTAATTCCTTCAAGTTGGCAAGTTGCGAACCGGTCAGCGTGTCGACGAGGGGGCGACCCAGGGTCGGACCGCATTCAGCGAGCACATCGACGGCCGCTTCGACCCGCTCCGCAGCTTCGGGATCGGAGTGCCGCAGATCGATCATCCACGCGGCCACCTCATCGGTCTGGTAGATCTCCCATTGACCCACGGATGAACTATAGCAAATCCTATAGTTCGCCGATCGGCAGCAGCGCGGTTCGCTCATTCCCACCCCTGAACACCGACGGCCAGATCCCGGTCATCTACCACGCTGAACCCGGTAGCCCACCGCCGACCGCCGCGCCCTCCTGACGTTCCTGTCACCCCGCCCACTACCGGCGGGGTGACAGCCGAAGACGTCGACCACACCCGGCCCTAGTGCGCACCCACCCTTGCCCGATGGAACCGATCCGCCTCCGCTCGCGTCTGACAAGACGAAGAGCGAACATGTAGCGGTGGGCCAGTTCTCGCCCGGATCGGAAAACAGGTGCTTGTGGCTGAGGAACTGAAGGTCGAGCCCGATCGGTTGGACGCGTTCGCGACGAAACTGACCCAACTGGCCACCGAGCACGCGCAGGCGGCGCCGTATGCCAAGCAGTGGCTGAATGTGGACAACGCCGCGGGCGGGGCATTCCTGCCCGGCGTCATCGACACGCTGCACCAGGTGCTCGGCCAGCTGGAAACGAACTTCGCGACACTGAAATCCGTCACCGAGGGTTCGGCCGCCGAGCTGGTCAAGTCGGCCCAGATGTATCGCACCACCACCCACGCCACCGCCGCGGCCCTCGACCAGACCTACGTCGGCGGCGAGAAATGACCGACACCACCACCACCGCAGCGCCCATCGCCGCGCTCACCGAACCACAGCCGAACGATCCGATCCCGGATCTAGTGGAGTTGGTGATCAATGGCAACGCCATCTCTCCGTCGTACTGGATCAATTACGTCCTCAGCAACACGATCCGCGTCGACCCGCTGACGTACGCCACCGACAAGATCGCCGGTGACTGGAAAGCCGTTCAGCAGGCGGGCGCCGCGGTCGCGAACATGTCGGATTACCTGCGCGACTACGCCCGCGAGGTTTCCGTCGACAACCGTGACCTGCATCGTCCCCCAACGTGATCCCGGGAACCAGAAAACCGAACAGGGATCAGATCGTCACCCCTGATGAGCCCGATGAGGACGATCGCTATTTCCAGGATCGCCGACAGCGTGGCTGGCTTCAGTAATCCGCAGGTGTCAACGACTCGATCCCGGAGTAACGATGTTTATGCTCGAATGGTGGCGGAGACCAGAGGTGAGTCTGCGTCTCGTCCACGACCCCGCGGCGATCAACCCCGTCGATCAGCGGGGAATTCAGCACTACCGGCTGGCCGGTGCGCTGCCACCGGTCTGTGTGAAGCACGGCAAGCGCGCGGTCGCCGAGCGCGAAGCACTGATGCAGATGCTCGATACACAGCAGGTCACGGTCTGGACCAGGCTTGCTTTCAAGCTTCCGCGGGTGTTGGTCGGAAACCACGATATTCCGCCCGCAGCGGATTCTGCGATACATGCGGTGGTGCCGATATGCGGTCGCTGTCGACTGTCCGAGAAATTTCGCGAGTTCACCTTCCTGTTCTTGGTTTTCGCGTTCATCTGTCTGGTGATCGGCTTATACGCTGCCGCGCAGTACGGCCAGCGCGGTCTCACGAACATCCTGGCGTTCGTCTTCTTCTGGGGTATCCCCGTGATTGGGGTGATACTTACCGCCCTGTTTACCGGCAGCGGTGTCGCTCCGGTCCGGCGGAGTCGACGCAGCGCGGACAGGAAATACCTCATCGTCCCGGTCCACCCCACCTTCGCCGAGCGTTTCGCATCAGCACCGACCAGCGATTGACCGAACGTTCCCGCGCCGCGCGGGGCTGACCGGGTCGGCGCGAACCGCATTGATGCCGCGGGCAGTCGTCAAGCTGGTACGCAACAGCGATTGGCGGGATGTCTCGCGTGTACTCCTTCGCCGGTGAGCGACCGATGAAGGTCCTCGGGAGACCGGAATATGGTGGTCATCAGCTCTGTACTTCTATTGTGCGACAGGGCTATTCAGCGGCGTGGCTCTGGTCTCGGCGCGAGCGGCACGGTTTTACCGGTATCCGGCGCGCAAGGATCATGTCCCCAGCACCAGGGGCACGAGGAAGTAGATTTCGATGGCCTCGTACACCGCGCCGATGACGAAGAGTACGAGTGCGGGGAGCCAGAGCCAGCCGAGTCGGCTCAGGCCGCGCACGTAGCCCTGTCGGCGAGTAAGGGCGTCGGCTGTCGTTGGTCGTAGCCATGACCTGCCGAGCAGGTACGCGCCGAACATCACCAGCACGTAGGCCTGGAACTCGATGAGCAGTGTGAGCGAGTGTGGGATGAGGGTCAGTTGCGCGGTCGTGTCGACGGGGGCGAGTGTGAGGCCGAGGTCGACGGTCTTGATCGCGAAGACCACGAGTCCCGCGAAGGGAATTACGAGCGACGGGAGGGTGATGAGTAGCAGCGCGGTCGGGAATACGTTGACGAGGAAGATGACCGTGCCGAACACCCATCCGTTGCCGATTACCGCGTCGACGAGCGCACCCTGATCGCCGTCCGCGAACGAGGTGGTTCGCGCGGCGTGCAGGTTCGGGAAGAGCACTCCCAGCGCGATTCCGAGGAGAAACACTCCATAAACGAAGACGTTGACGAGGAGATACGCTCGAAGGTCGGCGCGGATGATCTGAAACGGCCTGCGGAGGCGGTTCATTGGCGGTTCACGTCCATTTCGGGTTCAAGGTTGCCGTGTGCTGCCATCTCGGCACGGCATCTAGCACACTGTGTTACCTAGGCTTGAACGCGACAGTAGCACAGTGTACTAGTACGGCGTGTTAGAGGAGATGTTCATGGTGGAGCGGGAAACGGGTACCAGCAGCCGGGACAGGATTCTTCGGGCGGCGATGGCGATGTTCGCGGAGAATCCGCGTGCGCGGCTCAGTGTGCGCGCGGTTGCGGCGCGAGCCGGGGTGAGCACCGGCTCGTTCAGGTATCACTTCCCGACGCAGCGCGCACTTCAAGACGCCGTTCTCGTCGGTGTCTATGACGCGGTCGCTCCAGACGACAGGATCCACGACCGAGCGGCGCCGGCAAGGGACCGGCTGATCGATTGTCTCCGGCAAGTACTCGCGCTCGCCGGAGTCGGCGACCAAGCGCGAGCGGGTTGGGGCGAGATCTTCACGGCATACATCGAGCCGGAACCGACCGAGGACAAGCGCGCGGAGTATCTCGCTCTCGATCGGGAAGCACAACGTCGCGTCGAGTACTGGCTCACCGTCCTGAGTGCCGAAGGCGCTCTCGCCGAGGGCGACAACCAGCGGCGGGCCAGATTCCTCGTGACTGTTCTCAACGGACTCTCGATCGCGAGAGCTTTGCCTTCCGAGGACTCGATCCTGGCCGCCGAAACCGAGACGCTGCACGCGGCCGTCGACCACGTCCTCGGGTCCGAATCCTGATGGTGTCTCGCTGTCTTACCCACGACGTCCGGCAGCCGGCTCGCTTGTGCCTGCCGTCCCGCTCGAGGCTTGGCTGGTTCTGAGCGCGGGGTGGTGCGGATCGCCGCATCCAGTGATCGTGACCGGGCCTGCCGGTCGCGAGATATGTTGCGGCCCAATAGGTCAGCGTCCGCGCGGTCGATCTTTGCTGACGGCCACGAACATG
Source organism: Nocardia callitridis (assembly GCF_039543305.1). NCBI lineage: Bacteria > Bacillati > Actinomycetota > Actinomycetes > Mycobacteriales > Nocardiaceae > Nocardia > Nocardia callitridis. The sequence continues at coordinate 177,050 of NZ_BAABJM010000006.1, forward strand.
ACCGGGCAGGGTAGAGCCTGCTGACAGGTCGCCGTGTGGTCAGGTGTCGAGGGTTTGTGCGAGGTGGTCGGCGGTCGCTGTCATGCCTTCGAGGTTGGGGTGGTAGGAGCTGGCGATCGAGGTGATGTTTCCGGTGGTGAGGGGGTTTTCGAAGCCGTTGATCCAGGGGGCGGCGCTGCATGTTTTGTGCTGGTCGGCCTCGGGGTGGCCGACCGAGGTCGTGCCGGTGGCCAGCGCGGCGGCACGGGTGGCGGTGACGAGCCCGTCGTAGGTGCGGCGTGTGGTTCGGGCGTCGTCGGGGGAGAGTGGGAGGCTGGCGCAGGTGGTGGCCTGCGGGTCGACCGCCGGTAGGTACTCGACCAGGAGAATTTCGGCGCCGGGAGCTCTGTTCTGAACCGCGCGTACGACATCGGTGATCTTCTGTTCGAGCGCATCGAAGTCGGCAGGTCCCGGTGCGGTAGAGGCACCGACGACGGCCGGGCAAATCGCCTCGGCGGCAGCGGAATACGGGGCGACGGCCGGGCCACAGCTGCGCGCGATCATCGTGCCGATCAGTCCGAGATCGTTTCCCCCTATGGTCAACGTGACCAACTGCGTATCGGCCGTCACGGCGTCGATCTGTGCGGGTCTGGTCAGACCGTTGGACAGGCGTTGGGGTTCGAGGATGTCGGTGGTGGTCGCGCCCGAACAGGGGAGGTTGTATGTCGAGTGCGGCGTTATTCGGTTGGGTGATGGTGGCTTTGGTAGGTGTGATGACCCCGGGGATCGACACTCTGCTGGTGCTCAGGCATACCGCGCTCGGGGGCCGACGTGATGGGTTCATGGTGTTGGTCGGCATTGGTCTCGGCTGCCTGGTGTGGGCGAGCGCCAGCCTGATCGGTCTGACCGCGTTGCTCGCGGCCTCGACCGTGGCCTACAACGCTGTACGTGTAGCTGGCGCGGCGTATTTGGTGTGGCTCGGCATTTCGGCGCTCCGAAAGACGCTGGGCCACAACAACTCATGCTCTGTCGACGATGCCGATACCACGATGCCGACCTCACGGGGCGGGTTCGCCGCACTACGCGCCGGTGTGCTGACCAATCTCCCCAACCCCAAGGTCGGCGTCTTCTATATCAGTCTGCTGCCGCAGTTCCTGCCGGTCGGACCAGGCTCCGCCGGGTGGGGAGTCCTCCTGGTCGCCATCCACCTCGCGGTAACGTTCGCCTGGTATCCGACGCTGATTTGGTGGGCGGCGACGGCACGGACCTGGCTGCAACGACAGCAGGTGCGGCGGTGGCTCGATCGCATCACCGCGACAGTCCTGATCGGACTGGGCATCAAGCTCGCTGCCGAAGTTCGATAGCTCGAGCAGGAGGAGCGAACACACGCGCATGCCGCATCGCTACCACCGAGTCTGTGTAAGCATTCTGAACTGTCGCCGCAACAACATCCGCGACCACGAGTTCGGCGCGTGCATAATGGTCGGAGTGCCGACAGCCACGCGGTAACGCAGCTACGCCCGCAGTACGTGACGAACGCCGTAGGGGTGGTGATTTTCTTCGGTATACCGATGGTCTTGCTGCTGATCACCAGGACCTTCACCGGCAATCTGGGTGTCGGTCCCGAACGTCAGGTGCGCCGCAGCAACGACGGCAGGTACCTCATCGTCCCTGCGCATCCCGCCTTTGCCGAGCGATTCGCGGCGCCGCCTCACGCTAGACGATCAGGCCAATAACCTTTCGATTGAAAATATTGGGTCGCTTCGGGAGAGTCGTTGTAGTCGAGAAGATTCCCCACCTTCTTGGCCAACACCCGCCGAACGTCTTCCGGTGTGGCGAAGAAGAATTCGCGACGTTGGTTGGCATGGTTCAGCCGCCGGCCGCCGAATTCTTTGTGTAGTTCGTTCTCGAGAGTCACTGCATCGTCGGAGAAGTAAATGGCATGGACATCGAATGGGAAAGGAACTGATGCGCCACCGAGTTCGCGGACTCGGTCGAGTGGTTCGAGTCTACGGGTGAGTCCGATTTTTACGACATCGGCGCCGAACGCTCCGATATTAGAAATGACGTAGACGTAGCCTGCGCGGATGTTGGCCGCGCGAAAGTCGTTCTGCGCAATAGCATCTGTGATGCGCGTTAACTGGTCGTTGATGTCTCCGGTGTCTTGCCCTGCTGCCGTGAGTCGCTGCAGCACAGCGCGGTAGTGGGCTTGCTCTTTCTCGAGTCGTTCACGTTCGGCGGCGAGTTCCTGTTCGACTTTGCGTTGCTCACGGAGCCGCTCACGTTCGGCACGGGCGGCTTCGCGTTCTTCCTGAACTCGCATCAGGTAGTCGGCCGTCAGCTCGAGTTCCTTGATTCGCACCGCGTGATAGTTGGGCGAGACATGCATTTGCATTGCCGCACCAAGCTTTTCGATGTCCTTGGCGGCTTTGTCGAGCCGTCTCCGCGCGGTGTCCAGATTTCCTGCTCGCATGGTGCGAACGCAGTTCTCGGCTTCGGCGTTGTATGCCCGCAGCATCAGCTTGGACAGGTCCGTGGTCAATCGGCGACCCTCCGCGAGGGAGTTGTTGAAGCTGAATTTTTTGGCGAGGTTGATCGCTGTTCCACCCTGCACCGCCGCACGGACTTCGCCGCGCAACTCGGCAAGAGCCTTCTTGTATTCGTCGGCATTTTCCAATGGGTGGTGATACTCGTAGATTCCCACTTCCTGCAACACCAGTGCGTCGTCTACGACGATGAGCCGAGGATCGTTCGGCGGCGGTTGTCCGGCAGCATGCGCCGGGCGGGCGGCGAGCTGGGCAGTGAGGTCTCGGACGAGATCTTGCAGGTCGGCCGATTCGCGTTCCTTGACGACGAGCATCTTGCGCAACCCGATGATCACGGCTTGTTGATCGGTCATCCACGCACTCCGTGATCTGCTAATGGAACCAGCCCGAAGGGGTTCGGGGACACTGCTGCCGAGAGGTGAGCCAATGTTTGTTTAGGGTCTACTCGCGCGAGGTCGAGGGCGAGAAAATCTGCTCGGTCGGTAGCAAGCTGAAGGAGGTCCGTGCGAGTATCGTGACCGGTCGCGCCGTCGACTGCGTTCACCGCGACGGTGAGTGCGATGCTGTCGATGATTGCCGCCCGGTCGGCTTCGAACACCTCGTGTACCGTGCGTAGGGCTGTCTGCGCTATCGCCGACGCGTAGCGACGCTTACGTTCTGCCATCGGTAGCGCGGTGGCGGTGATCTCGTCGTTGGTTTTGTTGTAGCGGAACGATTTCGTTGTGAGGAAGGCGTCGGGGCGCGGGGCCAACACAGTGATGCGCAATTCCTGATCTGTTGCGTCGAACGAATGTTCATAGGAGACCTCGAACGTCTCGGGATAGATCGAGTTGGCCAGCACGATGCCGACGTATTCGTCCATCGCTGAGGGCTTGCGCTCACGCAAACCGGCGATGAGCTGGTCCAGCCGAGCATTCGATTCGTTGATCCGGTGGCGCCGTTCAGTCTCGGCCCGCTCATGTCGTCGGCGCGCATCATCCAACTCCGCGGTACGTGCGGCTTCGCGTTGACGCCACTGCGCGCGGAGTTCCGCGTTCGCGGCGCATGTCTGGATCAATATCTGTTCCCATTGCCTGACGAGGCGCAGATGCTCTTGCTGTGCCGTTGCCAACTGAGCGGAACGCTTTCGGTTCCCGCCTAGAGCGCCAGACAGACCCGACTGTGGTGTTGGTGCGACAAAGCTCGGGCGATCCAGTAGAGGGCGATAGTGGGGAACAGCTGACAGGACAAGCAATTCGGGGCGATCGAACGGCAAGGACGACGCGGATTCGCGTAGCGACTCCAAATCCACCCAGTCGTCGACGTCCAGTGTCGCGTTGAGCAAATTGTCGATTTCGTCGAACGCAACGGCGAGTTGAGCGTTCCGTTCCTCGGCCGCTGCCTCGCGAGCGGCGATGTTAGCCAGTCGCGCGGCCCGCTGGGCAGCGGTGCGTTGAGCGGCAGAGGCGCGGATCGCCGCATCGGCGGCGCGTTGCTGCTCGCGCGCGAGTCGAAGCGACTCTCGCACCGCCACATTGTGCGAACGGATCGCTTCTCGCTGCTGCTGTGCCTGACGTTGCTGTGTGAGCCGCTGCTGATACTGCAACTCGGCGAAAAACCCCCTGCGTCGTGCCACTCGGCACCACCCTCTTTCGGTACCACGGTCGACTGTCTTCCGTGGGTTCGGAATAACTGTCGTAACAACGGCGCGGCCGTTACACGGCGTTGGCCGAGTTGCTCCGTGGTTCCGAAACGACCGGCAGAGGTGTCTTGTGGCGTCTTCGCGGATCGCCGGAGATCGACTCTCTCGCCACTCGATTCCCCGGGGAAGCTCCTGGGTGTCGCCGACAAAGCCCGTCGTGACGGGGACGCGAGTGAACAGGAATGTTCGGCTACGTCGGACGCCGCGTCGCCCGTTTCGTTCGGCCGATAACCCGTCGGCGGCGCGACCTGTCTGGATAATCAGGCGGTGATCGTTCGACTGCCGGTGGAGAGCCACGAATGACGACGGCTCTCGTGACGCTGGTTGCCTCGGCGGTATTGCTGCTCGGTATCGCGCTGCTGTGGTTGCGGACTCGGCGGGTGGTGACCACGCCCGCCGAGCGCGCGGTGCATGTGGCGCTACATACCGCCTCGCAGGCCGCGGTGGCGTTGCGGCGGGGGTTGACCGAGGAGGCCGCGCGGGAAGCCGCGCCGTTCTTGCGTGCGCTTACCGGTGGTGCGGGGTTGGGGATTGTCGGGGGTGATGGTGCGTTGTTGACGTGGGACGGTGCGCACGCCGACCGTACGGACGACTTCCTCGTGGCGGCCGAACGAGCACGCGACGAGGAGCGGGCCGTGCTCGTCACCGCGCCGGGGAACGGCGAATATCAGGATCGAACGGTTATCACGCAGCCGTTGGTGCTCGAAAGCTCCGGTGTCGCAGGCGCTTTAGGTGTTGTGGTCGTCGGTAAGCCGGGGCCGGGCCAGCTCGGCGCGATCAGTGATGTGGTGCGGTATGCCTGTGGACAGCTCGAGTTGGCCGAACTCGATGCTTCGCGGGCGCGGCTGGATCGGGCGGAGGTGCGGGCATTGCGGGCGCAGATCAGTCCGCATTTCATCTACAACGCGCTCAATACCATCGCGTCGTTCGTGCGCACCGATCCCGACCGTGCGCGCGAACTGATTCTCGATTTCGCCGATTTCACCAGGTACTCATTCCGTGCGGCGGGTGAATTCACGGTATTGGCCGACGAATTGGGCAATATCGAGCGATACCTCACCTTGGAGCAGGCGCGATTCGGTGCCGCACTGCAAGTACGGCTGCAAATCGCGCCGGAGGCGTTGGGGGTGGTGCTGCCGTTCCTCACGCTGCAACCGCTGGTGGAGAACGCGGTTCGGCACGGTTTGGCGGGTAGGCCCGGTGGCGGCACCGTGAGCATTGTCGCGACCGATGCCGGGACCGATTGCGTGGTCAGCGTCGAGGACGACGGGGTAGGCATGGACCCGGAGTTGCTGCGGTCGGGCGTGCTGGACGCAGTGCGGACCACGCGGCGAGCCGAGCGCTCGGTTCGCGAATCCGCGCATGTGGGTCTGGCGAACGTGGATGATCGACTGCGTGCCGCTTTCGGTGACGATTACGGGCTCGTGGTGGAAACGGCGCAGGGCGCGGGGACGAAGGTGAGCCTGCGGGTGCCGAAGTTTCGTGCGGGTATTCAGGTCTGAGCGGGTGCGGCGAAACGGGGTCATCGGTCGGCCTCCGGTGCTTAGGATGTGCTCGTTGTGACAGCAGAGAATTATGCGGCGGGCGGCGTACTACGTGTGCTCGCCGTCGATGACGAGCAACCGGCGCTCGATGAGTTGGTTTACCTGCTGCGCGCCCAACCCGAGATCGGCGAGCTACACAGCGCCGTCGACGCGACGACCGCATTGCGATTGCTCGGCGCGCACCAATTCCACGCCGTATTCCTCGACATCAATATGCCCGGCTTGGACGGCATGGAATTGGCCGGAATCCTCGCCGGATTCGCCCACCCGCCCGCCATGGTGTTCGTGACAGCACACGACGATCGCGCGGTTTCGGCCTTCGATCTCGGCGCGGTGGATTACCTGCTGAAACCATTGCGGCGCGAACGGCTCGGCGAGGCCGTACGCAGAATCGGTGCGGCGAAGGGCGCGGCGGGAAGCGACCAGAGCGAGGTCATTCCCGTTGAACTCGGCGGTGTGACAACGCTGGTGCATCGGTCGAGCGTGCGTTGGGTGGAAGCCGAGGGGGACTACGCGAGGCTACACACCGATTCCGGCGCGCACCTGGTGCGAATACCCTTGTCGGCGTTGGAATCCCGGTGGCAAGATGTCGGTTTCCTGCGGGTGCATCGTTCCTATCTGGTGGCATTGCGATTGGTGACCGGATTGCGAACGGTAGGCACCGCGACGATGGTATGTCTGCGGGCCGACGGCGAAACGGCCACCGTCGAACTGCCGGTGAGCAGACGCCACGTGCGCGAACTCAAGCAGCGGCTGGTGCGCGGCCCGCGCCGAACATGGACGCAACGATGACCGGCGGTAGCACGGGCGGCGGGTATCGCGACGAACTCGGTGGGTGCGACCGCTGCGGGCCAGCGACAGTGGTGGGTCGCCGAGACGGTGAGGTCGTCGAGCACATCCGCCCCACGGCGGGCAGCGCCTGTCGACACGGACGTGGCGAGGTCTTGTCGGCTTCCGCGCGGCCCACGGTCCACATCGTCGGTGCCGCGGCGCGGCGGCGAAAAGCCGACGGGGCAAGGATATCGAAGGCCGCGACGACTCCGGTTCGTGACGTCGCCGGTTGGCAACGTTGCCGGGTGCGGGGACGCGAGAACGGTGGCGTCATCGAGCACGGTCGGTCGCCGGCGATTGCGCGGCCGCGATGACCGGCCCACAGCGGCGGCCCGTCCGCGAACGGGTGGTGCTCGCCCAACGGCGGGGTGCGCGCAGGGTGCGGACTCGGGTGGAGGTGGCCGAGCAGACCGAGATCGGAGTCGTGTTGATCGACGGCCTGATTCGGGCGCAGTTGGGGTTGGCGTTGCGGATGAGCTTGGTGATCGTGGTGGCGCTCGGCTCGTTGCCGCTGCTGTTTCGGATCGACGCGGTGGCCTCGGCAGCGGTGTTCGGGATTCGGTTGCCGTGGTTGTTACTCGGGGTCGTCGCCTTGGTGCTGCTGTTCGTTGTGGGTGTGGTTTTCGTGCGGCTCGCGCAGCGCAATGAGAACGACTTCCTTGAATTGACTGAGGACTGAGATGCGCTCGTCCTGCGGTGGCCGTCGTTGAATACGACGATTCCCGTCGTCACGGTGGCCGCTTTGGTGGTTGCCGCCGTCGCCACTGTGGCAATCGGGGTCTACGGAGTGCGGCTCGCGCGCACGACCTCGGATTTTCTCGTCGCTTCCCGCAGCGTCGGTCCACGCTGGAACGCCGCAGCGATCTCAGGTGAATATCTTTCCGCCGCATCATTTCTCGGCGTTGCCGGGTTGATCGCGAAGTTCGGTGCCGATGCGCTGTGGTATCCGGTCGGCTTCACGGCGGGCTATCTCGCGCTGCTGCTGTTCGTCGCCGCGCCGCTGCGGCGCTCGGGGGCGTACACGGTGCCCGACTTCGCCGAATTCCGGCTCGGCTCCGTGCTTTTGCGTCGGCTTGCCGCGCTGATCGTGGTGGTGATCTGCGCGGTCTATCTGATTCCGCAGTTCCAGGGTGCCGGGCTGACCCTGCGCATTCTGCTCGGCGTGCCGGACTGGGTCGGTGCGGTTGTGGTGGGTGTCATTGTCATCGCGAATGTGGTCGGCGGTGGAATGCGTTCGATCACGCTCGTGCAGGCATTCCAGTATTGGCTGAAGCTCACCGCGGTCGTGCTGCCCGCGCTGGTGTTGCTCGGCCATTTTCTCGCCGAAGACCGACAGCTCGGTGAGCAGGCGCCACCGACCGTCTCCGAGCGCACCACCGTGGATATCACCACTGACGTAGTGGTGCAGATCGGTGTGGCACAACCGGTGTCGATCACCGGAACGCTCGACGGTCGTGCGGTCGACGGACGCGAACTACTCGACGGGCCCCACGAACTCGCGGCGGGCACCCGGCTTACGCTCGAGCCTGGCAGCGCCGTTCCGGTCGTGGCGGGGGCGCCGGGCGACGGCGCGAGCTGGCTTACGCCCGGCCACGGGTTCGGTCAGAAACACGCTCTCTACCAGGTCTATTCGCTGATCATCGCAACTTTCCTCGGCACAATGGGACTCCCGCACGTGCTGGTGCGGTTCTATACCAATCCCGACGGCCGCATCGCTCGCACCGCGGCGCTCGCGGTAATCGGGTTGGTCGGTGTGTTCTATCTGTTTCCGGTGCTGTTGGGCGTGTTCGCCCGGCTGTATGTGCCGCAGTTGTTGATCACCGGCACCTCCGACGCGGCGGTGGTCCTGCTGCCCGGCGCGGTGTTGTCCAGTGTGCCTGGGCAATTGCTCGCGGCACTGGTGGCGGCGGGAGCGATGGCGGCATTCCTGTCGACGTCGTCGGGACTGTTGGTGAGCATCGCGGGCGTGCTCGGTACCGACATGTTGCGCGGGCGAATTCGCGATTTCCGGTTGGCAGCGTTGGGCGGGGGAGTGCTACCGCTCGGGCTGTCGGTCGCGGTTACCTCGCTCGACCTCTCCCGGACGGTGGCGTTGGCTTTCTCGGTGGCAGCGTCGACACTGTGTCCGCTGCTGGTGCTCGGTATCTGGTGGCGACGGCTCACCGCGACGGGGGCGGCCGCAGGACTGGTTGTCGGCGGGCTCACCGCGGGCGGCGCCACCGCCGTGTCGGTGTCCGGCGGCATACCGTCCGACATCGGCGGTGGTTGGCCCGCAGCTGTTCTCGGCTATCCGGCAGCGGTGAGCGTGCCGCTGGCTTTCGCGACCATGGTGCTTGTCAGTGTGCGCACCAGGGGCATGGACCCGCGTGCGGTGGGCCGGCTCTTCGTCCGAATGCACGCGCCCGAACGGCTCGGTCTCGGGGCCGATCGGGAGCGCACACTGCGTTCCAGGTGAGTGTGCGCGCCCTCGGCAGCCGCACTTCGCGCGTCGAGGCGAAGGCGGCAGTTGAGTGGTCTCGACGCCCGCATGGTTGGTGGCCTCGGTCGGGCCGCGTCGCACCCCCCACCGTCGGTGCGGCTCGTGTGCGGCATTGCGACCGGGCTCCCTTACCGACACGCTTGCCGCACCGATTCGAGCCATGGTGCGCGACCTGATGCGTGAGCGTCGTCTGGAGTCGGTGCGGGACTGTGGTGTTCGTGTTGGTGCGGTGTTGCGCGCTCACGAGATCAGTGCGAGACCTGGCCTCGCGCGCACACGGCGGTGATCATGCGTCTGCCGTTCGTCGCGGTGGAGCGACCGCTCACCGCACGGGGACGCGTGTTCATCGAGTGACGCCCACCACACCCGCTGTCCCGCCGTAGCGTCGCCGACAAGGAGAACTCGCCACACGCTCGCCACAAGCTAGGACGCCCCGATGACCGACGTCGACACTTCCGACGCAGTACCGAGGCGGATACCCACCGCCGCGGAGTTCGCGGACATGCAAGCAAGCCCGGAGTTCCAGGAATTGCGCAATCGCTTGCGGCGCTTCATTTTCCCGATGACAGCACTGTTCCTGATCTGGTATCTCGTCTACGTGCTGCTCGGCGCCTACGCCCACGATTTCATGGCCACCCAGGTATTCGGTGAGGTCAATGTCGGGTTGCTGCTCGGCCTGGCGCAATTCGTTTCGACCTTCCTGATCACCGGCCTCTACGTCCGGTTCGCGGGCAAGCAACTCGATCCACGCGCGGCAGCCATCCGCGACCAGCTCGAAGGAGAGCAGGCGTGAACACCACCTATCTCGCGGCGGAAAGCACCGTCGGCAATCCGGCCGCGAATATCGCGATCTTCTGCGCGTTCGTCGCGATCACCATGGTCGTGGTGATCCGAGCCAGCCGCAACACTCGCACCGCCGCCGACTTCTTCACCGGCGGCCGCAGCTTCTCCGGACCGCAGAACGGCATCGCCATTGCCGGTGACTACCTTTCGGCCGCAAGCTTTCTCGGCATCGCGGGTGCGATCGCCGTCTACGGCTATGACGGGTTCCTGTACTCCATCGGATTCCTGGTCGCCTGGTTGGTGGCGCTGCTACTGGTCGCCGAAATGCTGCGCAATACCGGCAAATTCACTATGGCCGATGTGCTCAGCTTCCGGCTGCGGCAAGGCCCGGTCCGCACGGCCGCCGCATTGACCACACTCGCGGTCTCGCTGTTCTACCTGCTGGCCCAAATGGCCGGTGCCGGTGGACTTGTCGCGCTGCTGCTCGATGTTTCCAGCAAGACCGGGCAGTCGATCGTTATCGCGGTCGTCGGCGTGCTGATGATTGTGTACGTGCTGGTCGGTGGCATGAAGGGCACCACGTGGGTGCAGATCATCAAGGCCGTCCTGCTGATCGCGGGCGCGGCCGTGATGACCGTCATGGTGCTCACGAAATTCGGTTTCGACATCTCCGGTGTACTGCGCTCGGCCCAGGAGAAGGTGTCCGGGTCCGCCAGTGCGGCGGTCGCGGGCCGTGACGTGCTCGCGCCGGGTGCGCAGTACGGCGAAAATGCCACCTCCAAACTGAATTTCGTGTCTCTCGGTGTGGCACTGGTGCTCGGGACTGCGGGTCTGCCGCACGTTTTGATGCGCTTCTATACAGTGCCGACCGCGAAGGAAGCGCGCCGATCGGTCGTGTGGGCGATCGGGCTGATCGGCGCCTTCTATCTGTTCACCCTGGTGCTCGGTTACGGTGCCGCCGCCATCGTCGGCCCCGACCGCATCCTGGCCGCTGCGGGCGGACAGAACTCGGCGGCACCGCTGTTGGCGTTCGAGCTCGGCGGCGTCGTCCTGCTCGGTGTCATCTCCGCGGTCGCCTTCGCCACCATTCTCGCGGTGGTCGCCGGACTCACCATCACCGCGGCGACCTCCTTCGCCCACGACATCTACGCGGGCGTGATCAAGCGCGGCAAGGTCGACGAAGCCAAACAGGTTCGCGTATCGAGGATTACCGCTGTCGTGATCGGCATTCTCGCCATCGGCCTCGGTATCCTCGCCAACGGTCAGAACATCGCGTTCCTGGTGGCGCTGGCGTTCGCGGTGGCCGCGGCGGCGAACCTGCCGACCATCCTGTACTCGCTGTTCTGGCGCCGGTTCAACACCACCGGTGCGCTGTGGAGCATGTACGGCGGGCTGATCTCCACCATCATCCTGATCGTGTTCTCGCCCGCTGTCTCGGGAAACAAATCCGCGATGGTTCCCGGCGCCGACTTCGACTGGTTCCCCTTGTCCAACCCCGGAATCGTGTCCATCCCACTGGCTTTCGTACTCGGCATCGTCGGGACGCTGGTCGGCCCGAAGGACGATCCCGGCAAGGCGGCGGAGATGGAGGTCCGCTCGCTTACCGGGGTCGGCGCCGAAAAGGCGGTCGCGCACTAGGTTCGACCGCGCTGGGTTCGGCGCCGACCTCGTCGTCAACGGTTGTTCTCGACCGTGAAGGTCGGCGCGATCCCCGGCAGCGGTTTGGTGTTCACCGCCAGGTAGGTGTCCAACCACGGTGCGCGTGCGCCGGGAGTCGGTGTGTCATGGGCGGGATCGTTCGTGGCGAGGTCCAATTGGGCATCGCGCACGGTGATCGTTTCGTTCGAGGGCGTGTCGATCCAATCGTTGTCCAGGTATCCCGGTGCGATGGTGCCGAATTCGACGGCAAGGGAGTGCCCGGCCTGGATCGTCCAGTCGGTCGATCGCAGCTCGATATTCGTCGTGCCCGGCCGCACCGTCGAGACCTGCCGGTCGAAACCCGAGGCGCTACCGTCCGGTGCTACGTCGTAGAGCGTGACCATGAGGTTGCCGTGCCCCTCGGTGGGTACCGAGATTCGTGGCGTTCCGGTGATCCTGGTGTCGTGGGCGAACGGCTCGGACCGGTGCACGAAGGTGTTGGCCGCCCCCGGTGCCGCGCCGTCGTCCACATACGATCCACCGCCGAGGCGCGTGGTGGCGTTGCGCTCGACCACGGGCCAGGTGTCCTGTGCGCGCCAGGCGCCGGTGCTGTCCTGGACGGCGAAGGCAGGGTAGTTCTCTTGCGGCGCTATACCTTTCACGTACTGGTCGAAGAACGACATGGTCTCCCGCAACCAGCCGTCCCTGCCCGTGGCGAGTTTTCCGTCCGGCATACGCTCATTGCCTCGGCGGTGATCCCACTGACCGAGCCAGCCGCGCTCGGGCCCCTCGTGGTTGTCGAGAAATTCCTGGACGCCCTCGGCCTCGGTGTTCCATTCGAGGAAACCCTGGGTGATGAAGATCGGCGTGTCGGTGCCCTTGGCGTTCGCGGCGAAATCGCGTGCACGCCAATACTCGGAGTCCGGGTCGGCGATCTGGTAATCGGTGGTGTTCTGTAACAGGCATTCCGGGTGCTTCTTCTCGTACGCGGCGTTGTCGCGGTAGTGCTCGTCGTCGTCCGGTAGTTGCGGCAGGTCGGCGATCTGGTTGTAGGTGCCCGACGCCGCGACGATGGTCGTGCGCGGCACGCCATTGGACCGGAAGTTGCGGTGCAGGTCCCAGATGGGTTCTTGCGCCACTACGGCTTTGAGCGCGTCTTGGCCGAGATTGTTGCCCGCGAGCCCGGTAATGGCGTCGAAGGACTTGCCGTACATGCCGACCGAGCCGGTGGACCACGGCTGCTCGGCCGCCCAGTCGATCGCCGCCTTGACGTCGGCCTGTTCACCGGGACCGGCGAAGTCGAGGCACCCGGTGGAGCCACCGAAGCCGCGCACGTCCACCATGACCAGCGCGTACCCGCGATCGAGCAGGCCGCCGTCGTTGACGAGGTCGCCGAAACGATCCGAAGGCCCGGTGTGCGCGAAGTGCTCGTCGGCCTGCTGTCCCGAGTGCCCGAAATAGGCACCGGCCGAGAGAATGACCGGAACCTTCGCGTCGTCGGCGAGCCCCTCCGGGCGCAGCACGTCGGCGTGCAACTGCACCTCGGATCCGTCCGAGGACGGGAAATAGTGCTGCGTCCACTTCGCGCCCTCGGGTACGCGATCGTTTTGCTCGTGGGTGACCGCGTTATCGGCCGTGGCGACGGCCGGGGTCGGGTTGTTCTGCCCCGTACCGCAGCCGGTGAGTGTGACGCCGAGCGCCAGGGCGAGTGTGGTGGCGGCTGCTGCCGCGCGCTCTCTGTTCATCAACCGCATGAATAGAGCACACACCATGCCGCAGCGGCACACTCAAGTCCGCGTGCGGAACGCGTTTTGCCCGCGCATCCAGCGCTCCGGGGGTTGGCAGCCCACCAGTACCATGCCGCACTGCCCGTCCTGCGTCGTGAATCTCGCGACCCGGTGGACGCGCCCAACCGCGCCGCAGACCTGATCCCGGCGATGGCGCTCGGGTTTACCTGACCCCGACAGCGTCGCCGCGCCCGGGTCGCGTCGCGAATCTCGCGACCCGGTCAACGCACCCCACCGGCGTCGAAGAGCTGATCCTGGCAGCGAGCGCTCGGGTGCGCCTGACTCCGACAGCGCCGCCGCGCGCTTACGATGCGCAGTTGATAGCGGCAAAGCATGACTCGTACAGATTGGGGAGCGTGGCGATGCCACAGAGCGACGGTCGCAAGTCGGCTCGCGAGATTGTGCAGGCGCTGCCGCGCCACGTGCGGGTGGATTCGCTGCGGCGGCTGCGTAAGCGCGGTAAGCCGCTGGCGTTGAAGGACATCACGGTGGTCGACGCCGGGATGCTCAAGCGGGCCGTGGTCGCCGCGTCGCTCGGTAACTGCATGGAGTGGTTCGACTTCGGTGTGTACAGCTATCTCGCCGTGGTCATCGGGAAGGTGTTCTTCCCCGATGTCGGCGCCGGCGTGCAGGTGCTGGCTTCCTTCACCACCTTCGCCGCGGCGTTTCTGGTGCGCCCGCTCGGCGGGCTGTACTTCGGTCCGCTGGGCGACAAGATCGGGCGGCAGAAGGTGCTGGCCACCACCATGTTGATGATGGCGGGCTCCACCTTCGCGATCGGCTTCATCCCCGGCTACGACACCATCGGCATCTTCGCGCCGATCCTGTTGCTGATCTGCCGGATGGTGCAGGGCTTCTCCACCGGCGGCGAGTACGGCGGCGCGACAACGTTCGTCGCCGAGTACTCCCCGGACCGCAGGCGCGGCTTCCTCGGCAGCTGGCTGGATTTCGGCACCTTCACCGGCTATGCGGCGGGTTCGGGTCTGGTCACCCTGCTCAATGCCACGCTCGGCGAGCAGGCTGTGCAGGATTGGGCGTGGCGGTTGCCGTTCTTGATCGCGGGGCCGATCGGCGCCATCGGCCTCTACATTCGGCTCAAGTTGGAGGACACCCCGGCCTACCAGGAGCAACTGGATTCCCACGATCGTGAGATGGCCGAGCAGGGCACCGGCAACAATCGCTGGCAAGAGGTGAAGATGATCTTCACCCAGCACTGGCGTTCGGTGACGATCTGCATTGGGCTCGTGCTGCTCTACAACGTCACGAACTACATGGTGACCGCGTATCTCCCGACCTACATGACCGAATCACTGAACCGCTCCACCACGACCTCGGACCTGTTGGTGCTGTGCTCGATGGCGCTGGTGGTCGTGCTGATCACGTTCGTCGGCCGCGCGAGCGATCGTTACGGGCGTCGTCCGGTGTTCCTGGTCGCCGCCGCGGCGCAGGTTGTCTTCGCCATTCCGTGCTTCCTGCTGATCCAGCAAGACGGTTGGGTGCTACCGCTGCTCGGTGTCCTACTGCTCGCCGCGCTGCTCGCCGGATTCGCCGGACCAAGCGCCGCGACGCTGCCCGCGCTGTTTCCGACCGTCATCCGCTACGGCGCGATGGGTATCTCGTTCAATATCGCGGTGTCGGTGTTCGGTGGTACCACCCCGTTGGCCAACACGGCCCTGGTGGAGGCGACACACAATTTGATGATGCCCGCCTACTACCTGATCGTTTCCGGTCTCATCGGCATGGTGGCGGCGTGGTTCCTGAAGGAATCGTCGTTGCTGCCGCTGAAGGGTTCGCAACCGATGGTGGGTACCAAGGAGGAGGCACAGGAATTGGTGACTACCTCGGAGTGGGCGTTGGCGGAAATGCGGTCGGGCGACTCGCGGTAGCCGCCGACCCGCGCCCCGCCGCGGGTTTGCCGAGGCGATGCGGTGGTATTGCGCCGAGGGTGACGCGTCCAGCACCGAACGCAGCATCCGGCAATAGCGCGGCATCCGGTCATCCGGATTCTGCGTCGTTCGCCGACGAGGCTCCGAGACGGTTCGAGGGTGTCGAGTTGATCGCGCGCGGGATTACCGCGTGCGGTCGTTCCGGATGCGCGTTCTCGGCGGTGTCGCTGGATGTGCCCGCGGGCGGGCTCGGCGTGGTGGTCGGCCAAGGCGGATCGGGTCGTACCTCGTTGTTGCTCGCGTTGGCCGGTCGGCTGCGGATCATGGCGGGCACGATCTCGGTCGGCGGGCACCGCATTCCCGGCGCGGGACGTGCGGTCCGTCGGCTGGTTTCGGTGGCACGGGCAGCGCCCGCGGTCGATCTCGACGACGAATTGCGGGTCGGGGAACTGATGGACGAGCGCGCCCTCATCGGCGGCGCCGACGGGGACGCCGTCGCCGAGACGATGGACCTGTTGCGAGTCGACGCACCCGCGGCCATGTTCGTCGGTGAACTACCGGCGCATCAACGCAGTTTGCTCGCGGTGGCGCTGGCGGCCGCGGAATGGCCGTCGGCGGTGTTCCTCGACGACGCCGACCGTGGTTGCGGTGCACGCGAAGCCGACCATGTCTGGTGGGGCCTGCGTACCCTCGCCGCGCACGGTTGCACCGTGCTCGCCAGCAGCACCCTCGTTCCCGCCGTGTGTTTCGAGGACGAGTCCATTCCGGTGTTCGAACTGCCACATCCGACGCAGCGCGACCAGATCGCGTTCGGTGAGGAGTGAGGCGATGACGTCACTACGCCTGGCACTGCTGGAGTTTCGCCGCTTCCGAACGCCCCTGCGTCGACTGGTGCCGGTCGCGTTGGCGATGATCCCGTTGCTGTACGGGTCGTTGTATCTCTGGTCGAACTGGGATCCTTACGGGCGCACCGACCAGATCCCGGTCGCCGTGGTCAACGAGGATCAGTCGACGGTGGCCAGTAATCAGGTCGTCGACGCCGGAGCGCAATTCACGCAGCAACTGAAGGCTTCGGGTGCCTTCGAATGGCATTTCGTCGATCAGTCCGAAGCCATGAACGGTTTGCGCGACGGCCGCTATTACTTCACGATCGCGATTCCCGCCGACTTCAGTCGAAAATTGGCGAGCGCGCAGAACCCGATCCCGGAGCGCGCCTCGATGGATATCACCCTCAACGATGCCAACAACTACGTCGTCGGCATTGTCGCGGAGGCCGCGAAAACCGAACTGCAGAGCCAGGTCGACAGTGCCGCGCACGCAGCGTATGCCACCGCGATCTACGGGAATCTGTCGACGGTCAAGCAACAGTTGGAGATCGCCTCGGACGGCGCGCACCGGCTGCTGGACGCCAGTGTGCTCGCGCAACAGGGCAGCGCGGCGATGACGCAGGGGATTTCGGCCGCGCAGGCGGGGACCGGTGCGATCGGCGACGGTGTCGAGCAGTTGGCCGTCGCGAGCGAACAGGCCGATCAGGCGCTCGCCGCGATCACCGCCGCGGGCAGTTCGGCGCTACCGGCGGTCACCGGAACGGTGTCCAACGCGACGGCCGCCGCGGCGCAGGGCCTGAGCCTGGTGCGCGATGCCACCGGGCTGGTGAGCAGAACCGCGACCCAGGGCAGCACCGCGCTCGATCAATTGGTCGCGGCGCATCCGGAACTCGCGCGAGACCCGCTGTTGGACACCTTGCGGCGCAATACGCAGGCGCTCACCGATACCGCGTCGGCGGCGGCGACCTCCGCCGAGGGCGCGCAGGGCTCCGCGCAACAGGCGGCCGACCGTGCCGGTGAACTCCAAGGTCAATCGGGGGCGATCGCCGAGGCGGTCGGCGGTGCGGGTACGCCGTTGCAGGCGCTGACCGCCGCCGCGCGCACGATCGGCGGCGGCACCAATCAGATCACCGCGGGGTTGGCGGCCCTGCAATCCGGTAGTACCACGTTGCGGACCGGTGCCGACCAACTCAACAGTGGCGCGGGCGATCTCACACAGGTCGTGGACGACGCCACCGCGAAGATCCCCGACACCAGCCCGGAGCAGACCGCGCGGGCGGCCGATGTGCTCGGGTCTCCAGTGGGGATCACGACCGACAACCTGAATCCCGCGGGTGTGTACGGGCGTGGTCTTGCCCCGTTTTTCTTCGCGATCGCCCTGTGGGTGGTGGGGCTGCTGGCATACCTGTTCATTCGACCGATCAATCCGCGCGCGCTCGCGGGACGGGTGAGTGCGTGGGTGGTGGCGGTGGCTGGCTGGTTACCTGTCGCGGGCATCGCCGCGGTGGGTGGGTTGCTGCTGTATCTCGTGGTCCAGTTCGGTCTCGGTCTCGACCCGCTGCATCCGGTCGCGGTCGTGGCGCTACTGGTGCTCGCGGCCGCGGCGTTCGTGGCGATCGATCATTTCCTGCGTGTCGCGCTCGGTGCGATCGGTGAGGCATTGTCGTTGGCGCTGTTGATCATTCAGTTGACCGCCTGCGGTGGCCTGTATCCCATCGAGACCACGCCGGCGCCGTTTCGTGCGATCCATCCGCTCATTCCGATGACCTATGTCGTCGACGGGCTACGCGTGGGGATCTCCGGTGGACTCACCGCCAATTTCGTGCGCGACCTCGTGGTACTCGCCGGATTCTTGGTGGTCTTCCTGTCGGCGACCGCGCTGGCCGTGCACCGGCAGCGGGTGTGGACGCTCGACCGTCTGCACCCACAGCTGGAAGTGTGACGGCGGCCGTTCGTCGTGCGTGCGATACCGACGGCACGAACGGCTCATCGAGGTCCAGCGCTCCCCTGTCGACATCGATGGCGTGCGAGAGCGGCCCGCGGGTGGCGGTGCCCGTTCAGGTCGCCGACCACGTGGTCCGTACCGGCAGCGTGTCGTCCCACGGCTGTCGGGTGACCATGTCGGCGACCCGCACGGTCCCGCGCTCGAATTCGCCGGTGGCGGGGTCGATCAGCCGGTAAGCCTGCTGCTGTCGGTGAATCGGCTGCGCGTCGAGCAGGACCACGCGTACCTCACCGGGTGCGAAGTGGCAGCGTTGTTGGAGTGCGTCGATCAATTGTTCATTGGTCATGTGTCCGTCGCCGAAGTTCCAGCCGAGGGCGGTACTGGCGATCCGCTCCCCGTCGGTCAGGGTGTAGTCGGCTTCGTCGCGGTCGGCCAGCGCGCGATGGGCGAGGGTGAACAGGGCACGGCCGTGGGTGTTGAAGGCGCGGAACGCATACCCCATGTACAGCGGAATCTGCGCGGCTTCTTTGTTGCCGTAGAACTTTTCGAGTTGCGCGGCGGGCATGCTGGCGATCGCGACGATGTTCTCGCTGATCTTCGCCGACGCCGCGGGGGTGAGGCACCACAGCGTGGTGTCCCAGTTTCCGGCGTAGTAGCGCATTCCCGGCAGGAAGGCGATCTTGCGGGGAAAGAGATTGCCCGCGATGACTACCGCGGCGACGACGAGCAGCAAGATCACCGGCAGCGGACTGCGTAGCTCGCCAAGCCCCAGCTCGGGATGGCCGAGGAACAGCGCGAAGATCGCGAAGATCATGAACACATTCCATTCCAGCGGCACACCCATCGGGATCGACGACAGGATGCCGAGGTGGAAGCACACCATCACGAACGCGGCGATCGCCAGCGGCCAGCCGTGGGTGCAGAACAAGACCAACGGCACAAGCATCTCGACCGCGGTGCTGAGGTGCGCGAAGACGCGGGACAGTCGTCCTGGTCGCAGGTCGTCGGGAAAGTGTTCGAAGAACCGGCGTTTGATGAACTTCGGCCGGATGACCGGGCTGTTGCTCATCATGGTCGACATAACGAAAGGAAAATGCTTGTTCAGCTTGGAGGTGGCCGCGCCGACCCAGATCACCAGGCACACGAACTTCGCGGCCAGGATCATGTCGGCGCCGGTGAACAGGAACGTGACGGTGAGCGTGGCGTACACCTCGCCGCGCGCGGCCAGGAAGATCACCTTGTCCCGCAGGCCGAGCACGGCCAAAACCGCGAGGATCGCCCAGATTTCCCACCTCGGTAGCACGCCGACGGTGGTGTCGAGTCCTGCGACGGGGCCCGTGCCGTCGGTACCCAACGCGAGGCCAAGCATGATGAGCAGCGCCGCGTAGAGCACGGCGTCGAAAGGTGTGCGAGTGGTGCCGCTGGTCAACGGCACCCGGTTCGGCCACGGTGGCAGCCGAATGGTTTTGGGCCGCAACCAGTACAGAATCGAGCCGAGCGGCGGCATGAACCGATTGTTCAATGGGCCGAAGCCACAGCCGAGCCCGACGACTTCGAACAGCATCGTGTAGAGCACGACCTTCTGAAACACGATCGGCTCGTCGTACCAGGTGGCCACGTCGGTAAAGCCGTCGATGCCGGTGGTGGAGAGCACGATCAGCCATGCGCCGAGCAGGTAGAGCGCGATCTTCAGCACGTAGAACAGGTGCAGCAGCACCGGCGTCCCGAAACCTGTCTCGGCCCAATGCCTTGCCATCGGCTCGATCTTCTGCGCACGGGTGCCCTTGCTCCATGTCGCGAAGTCGATGGTCGGCAGCTCTTGCTTCAGCAAGCCCATCACATCACCTCGGTTCGTCGTCGACAGCTTGCCTCGGCCCGGCCGCTTCGGCGTGGGATTCAGCGGATCAGGCTGTCCCCTCGGCTATTTCGTGGGTAGCGCATTCTGCAATCCACCCACGTCGGTGATGTTCCACCCGGTGTTGCGGTCGATGGTCAGGGAGTAGGTCACCGTGGTTTGCGCGCCGTCGGGGGTTTGCGCGCTGGTCGAGTTCACGTTGAGGTAGGCATTCACCTTGTAGATGCCGCCGGATTCGGAGATGACCGCCGCCGACAGCGGCGTGGCCTGCGAGGTCCATTGCAGCGGGAGCAGGATCTGTTCGAGTTGCGGTGCGGTGGCATCGAATTTCGCCGCGAGTTGCGGACTCGTCCCGGCTTTCAGGCGACCGACCCAGCCTTTGACGTCGTGGAAGTCGATGGTCGAGGCGTCGACGGCGTACTTCGTCGCGATATCGGTGGCGTGCTTGTCCTCGGCCGCGCGCGCGTCACGGTCGGCCAGGTCGGCGCGCGCCGAGAAATACAGCCAGCCGAAGACGAGGGCGACGATCACGAGGACGGTGATCGTCACCGTGGTCAGCACCGTCGACAACCGGATCGCCAGGGTGCGCGCGACACGGCGTTCGGGGACCGGGGTCGGCGCGTCCTCGGTGTCGGTCGGGGCGTGCTTCTCGTCTGTCGTTGTGCCCATACTTCTGTCCTCCTGCCGTGCTACTTGACGTTGATCCGGAAGTGCAAGGTGCCCTCGGGATCCACCCCTCGCAGCGCCTGATCGATCAGCGCGCTGATATCGAACGGGGCTGCGTTGCCGACGGATTGGGTCACCACGGGTTGCAACGCGGGTGCCAACGGCGCGACGGCGGGTCCGATCTCGGCGAGAAACCTCGTCAGGTTTCCGAGGAACGGGACGAGCCCGTCGCCGGTGAAATAGTCCTGCACCGGCCGCTTTCCGGAGAGCACCGAGCCCGACTCGACGATCGCGGTCAGGCGGGTACCGAACTCACCGAATTGTGGTCCAGCGGTGGTCAGCGACGGTCCGAGCCACGCCATGTCGGCGCCCATCGCCTGCATGTCGCTGAACAGTTGGCGCAGCGAAGCATTGCGGCTCAGCAGTGTCGCGGCGAGTAGGTCGCTCGAACGCCGCAAGGTCTGCATCGCCGCATCCGTTCCGGTGAGGGCGGTATCGGCGGTGCCGACCAGATTCGCGACGGCGTCGGGATGGATCTTGTCCAGCAGTGCGACGAGGCGGGTCGAGAGCGCGCTGATGGTTGTCGGCGTGCGGATCTGGTCGGTGGCGATGACTTCGCCGTCGCGCAGGTATGGCCCACCATCGGTGGTGGGGGAGAACTCGATGTAGGGCTCGCCGAGCGCCGAGAGCTGCTCGATACGCACAATGCTGGATGCGGGGATCCGGTACCGATCTTCGATGCGGATGCGCACGAGCACACCGTCGGCGATCTTGCGCACCGTCTCCGTTTTGCCGACCTGTGTGCCCTCCAGCAATACCGGCGAATTCGGGCCGAGGCCACCGGAATTGGCGATGTGCATCTCGGCGGTGTGGAACGAGCGCCTCGGATCGACATGCAATACACCGACCGCCATGTAGGCCACACCGAGCACGAGTACCGCGGCAATCGCCGAAAGAGATACTGCCCCACGAAGGTTCATCGCACCGCCCCGATCATCCTGAGAGTGTCGATAATGCGGCCGGTCTGCTCGTCCTGCGCTGGCGGCGGCGTCGGCTGCGCGATGTCGATGCCGACCATATTGATCTTCGGGCCACGTGCGAAGAAGGGGACGAGCTTGTTCTGGATGAGGTCGACCAGCGTGGCGAAATTCGAGGGCGAACCGGTGTCGAGCGGATGGCTGCCGAACAGCATGGGCACCACCGCTCGCAACGCACCGTCGAACGAACCCAGTGCCGGACCGAGCCAGCTGGCGGCTGGACCGACCGGGCCGAGGGAGGTGAGCACGAATACCACCCCGACCTCGGCCTTGATGACGTCGGTGGTGTGCTGCACGCCGTAGGGGGTGAGCAGGGGGTCGAGCGTCGCGGTGTTCTGCGACAACCCGTCGTCGACGGTGGCCTCGATGCCGTTGACCACCGCGCGGATCGACTCCTGGTGTTCGGCGAGGTCGGTCAGGTCCGAGCCGAGCGTCGATGAGATGCGCGCGGTGTCTCGGGGATCGGCGGGGAAGATCCCGTTCGTCGTGCGCACGATGCTCTGGAGATCGGTCACGGCGCCGCTGCCGATGAAGGTGGACAGCTGGGCGAGGATGTCTTCGATCGGTGGTGACTGGGTGGTGTCGGTCAGTGGGATGGTGGCCTCCGGTGCGAGTCGGCCGGGGGCGGGCGTCGTCGGTTCGGTGAGTGCGATGTGGACGTCACCGAGCGGAGTCTCCTGGCGCAGTTCGGCCGTGGTGCCGACCGGCAGCCGCACCGACTCGCGAATGTCGATGTCGGCGACGACGTGTCCGTTGCGTGCGGGCGCGGAGGGCGTCGCCGCGACCGGATCGACCAGGGTGAGGTGGGTGAGTTGGCCGATACGGACGCCGTTGGCGATCACCTTCGCGCCCTGGGGAAGATTGAGCACGTCGGCGAATTCGATCCGTAGGTGATACGTGGGTCCGCTCACCCCGGTTCCCGGCACGGAGATATCGGCGGGTTGCACGTCGCACCCGGCGCAGGCCAGTGCCAGGGTGGCGGCGCACAGTGCGTTGATACCGAAGCGGCGCAGGGGCGCGAAGCGTCTCATCGTCGACTCACCGCCGCGAGGAGTGCGGGAAGGGCGGGGACGGTCGGCGCGCCGTTCGCGTCCTGCCGACACTGTTGCCGGGCAAGTGACTGCAACGCCGCGCACAACACATCCGTATTCTGCTGTGGTAGAGCAAGTTTCGGCGCCGCGTAACCGATAGTGAAACGCCCGGTGGTGGGGTCGACCGCATCGGCGAAACCGGTCGCGATGGCCGGTGTCATCCGGATGACGTCGGCGAGCGTGCCGACTCCCGCCGCGAGCAGTTGGGGGAGGTTCGCGATGGTATCGAGTTCGCGGAGTGCGGGGGAACCTATCATCATGATCACGTCGTTGACCTGCGGCAGAAATTCGACGAGTGCGGTCACGATATCGGCGACGGGCGGGAACGCCAGGGTGTTGATGTCGCGGAACGTCTCCGTCAGGTGGGTGACGGTCGTCTCGAGCTCCGGCCAGTTGACGCGGGCTCGGTGCGCGAGGTCGGTGAGTGCGTCGAGCAACTGTCCGATATGGCCGATGGCGGCGTCGGGGGAGGCGAGCGCCTTGCTCAATTGTTGGATCACGGCGTTGATTTCGTCGCCGGTCCCGGCCGTTGCTCGATCGAGGGTGTCGAGTGCGTGCGGTCGGGTGGGGTCGTCGGCGGTGCCGAGTTGATCGGCGAGGGTGGCGAGAGCATCGAAGGTCTGCGAAAGGCTCTTGGGCGTCAGGGTTTTGGTGATACATCGGTCGGGGTCCCAGCCCTGCCCCCGTGGTTGCGCGCCGATGAGCGCCAGGTTCCGGTCCGTGATCAGCGTGTTGCTCACGGTGACGGCGCCGACATCCTGCGGCAGCGTGCGGTCGGCGCGGACGGTGAAGCGGACCCGGGTGGTGGGGCCCCGGGGGTCGATCGCGGTGATCTTGCCGACCTGCACGCCCATGATGGTGACCGCGCTGTCGGTGTACAGCCCGACGCTGTCGGGCAGTTCGGCGCAGTAGCCGCGGGTGGCAGGGGCGGACTTGCTCACCGTCAATCCGATGCCCGCCGCCAGCACAACGACGAGGACGACCGCGGCCGACATCAGCCCGCGTGCGGCGAGAATCTTGCTGAGCATCAACACCCTCCGCCCGGGATCGGTACGCACACACCGGAAATCGTTGCCGCCGACTGGTCGACGTTCACCCCACCGTCCGGTGGTACGAGGGGAAGGAGGCGCTGTTCGAGGGTGTGCAGCGAGTCGAGGAGGGTGCCCATCCGGTCGCCGAGTTTTCGGAGTTCGGGGATGGCGTCGGCGAGCGGCTGAGCCCGCTCGTGCAACCCCTCGTCCCATGCCCGCCCCAGCGGGGTGAGTTCGTGGAGTACCTCGGCCAAGCCGTGCAGTGCCTCGCTGATCTGATCCCGGTTGTTGGCGACGATGGTTTCCATCGTGCCGAGACTGGTGAGCAGTTGCCCGACCACTCGCGCATTGGTTTTCAGCGCGGTGAGATATTCGTCGGCGAGCGAGAGGGTTTTGGAGATGTCCGCGTTCTGCTTGTCCATGATGTCGGTCAGATCGCCGACGGCATGCACCGCGTTGCGCAGGGCGTCGGGACTTCGGTCGAGCGCGGTGGTCAGCGCGGCGAGGTCCTGCTCGACGACGTTGCCGTCGGTGTGCGCGACGGGTGTGATGGCATCCTGAAAGGCCTGAGTCAGGTTGTAGGGCAGGATAACTCGTTGCGGCGGAATGACCGTGGCGCCGAGTGGTTCGGTGCCCGCCGGTTGTAGGGCAAGGTAGTACCCGCCGACGATGGTCAGCATTCGCACGGCGAGTGTGCTCGCGTCGCCGACCGAGACATCGTCGGCGACGGTGAATCGCACGCGCACCCGATCATCGAGCAATGTCAGGGATTTCACCTTGCCCACGGGGATTCCCGCGACCCGGACGTCGTCGCCGACGCGTACCGCACCGGCCTCCGGCATCTCCGCGGTATAGGTATTTTCCCGCGTGGTGCCAACCACGTTCAGCAGGGCGATCGCGGCGATCACCACCAATGCCACGCAGGTCCCCAGCACACCCCAGCGCAGATCCCTGCCGTGTTCACTCGTGCTCGTGACAAGCCCGCGCAGGCGGAAATGAATGTGGCGCAGACGGATTCGCCGCCATTTGGTTACCGGTTGCATAGCGTGATCCTTTGTCCGGCGATCAACATCTCCAGCGGTTGCGGCGCGATCGCCAAGCCGTGCGCGCACGTCATCGCCGCGTCCGGTCCGGTCGGGGGAACCGTCGAGGCCATCGTCTGGATCAGGCTCGGGAGTCGTCCGAGGACCGCGGTGGCCTGGCGGGGGTCGGGCAGCACTCGGTGCAGGAGGGCGTCGAGGTCTCGGTTCTTCTCGCCCGTGACACCGAGGACGTTCAACATGTCACGCAGTGGTCGGAGCACCGGTGGGATTTCCAGCGCGAATTGCACGAGGCCGGGGAGTTCGGCGGTGATGCTGACGAACAGTTCGGTCAGATTGGACATCAGCCGCATCGCGTCGCCCGATTTTCCGGACAGGTGCTCGGTGATCTGCGCGAAATTGCCGATGAGTGTCGAAAGGACCTGTTGGCGATCGGAGGCGTAGCGGCTCAGCGTATCGATGGCGGTGAGCGCGGGGCCGGTAGCCGAACCGTCACCCTGGATCACCGCGAGCATGCTGTCGGCGAATCGATTGATGTCGTCGGCCGACATTTGCGCGAGGACCGGTTGTAGTCCATTGAACAAGGTGGTGATGTCGAACGCGGGAACGGTTTCATCGACGCCGAAAACCGTTGCCGGGTCTCTTCTTTCGCTCGGTTGATCGGGCTGCTCGAGATCGAGGTAGCGGAAGCCGGTGAGGTTCTGATAGCGCACGGCGACTTTGCTGTTCGCGAACAGCGGGTGGTCGCGGGATACCGTGAAACGCACCCGTGCGAGCGCGCCGTCCAATTCGACCTCGCGCACCTTGCCGACCTGAACGCCGAACAGACGCACGTCGTCGCCGAGGCGCAGTCCGTTCGCGTCGGTGAACATCGCCGTGTAGGTGTCGGTCGATCCGCTGACCGGTCGCTCGATCAAGCGGAAGATCCCGACGAGCGCCAGCGCCATCACGACGATCGCGGCGGCGATGCGCAGCAGTAATGAGCGAGTCGACATCAACGCCCTCCCGTCGGGGGTGGCGCGATGCTGGCCGACAGCGGCGCCGCTAGGCCGGGGACGAAACCCAATTCGACGCGCGTGTCGAGCACCGGACCCGAAGGGGAGTCGTGAAATGCCGCGTCGAGTCGCGTCAGGAGTTCGGTCAGTTGTTCTCCCGATCGTGCGGGCGTGCGCACCGACCCGGCCAGTTGGTCGAGAATCGTGCTGGCGATGGGGATGAATCCGGCGAAATGCTGTCGGGATGTGGTGAGTGTCTGGGTGAGGACCGGCAGTAGTTGGTACCGCACGCTGTCGAACATCTCGACGAAGCGCGTGAGATTCTCCTCGGACTCGAGTTGCTTGTTCGTGAGGTCCGCGTGCAGCAGGTCGAGTGCGCCGTCGAGCATCGACGAGACCCCCGTCAACGCCGAACCCCATTGGGTGAGTAGGTAGGACGGGGGGAGCTGTTGGGTTTCGGTGAAGGCGCGGGTCGTGGTGCCGATCGCTTGGAGCAGCGGGGTGAACGCCTTGATGTCACGTGACATTGTCTTCAGTAGCTCGGCGAGCGTCGGAGTCAGCACGTTGTCGGTGAGCTGACCGGTCGATCGGAGCAGTCGCGCGAGGGTGGCGTCGCGGACGCGGTCGGCGTCGGGTCCGCTCAGGTCGACCATCGCGCCATCGGCGAGCGTCGTCCCGCCGTCGCCGTAGTTCAGTTGCAGCGCGGAGATGCCGAACAGATTTCCCGGCACGTAGTCGACGGTCAGGGCGCTCGTCAGGCCGAAAAGCTGGGAACGCGACAGCGTGAGGTCGATGCGTTGGCGCCCTTGGCCTTCGAGGTCGACGCCGCTGATCGAACCGACTTCGACGCCGTCGAGTCGGACATCGGTGCCGACCCCGATACCCTCGCCCACGTGGTCGGTGACGAGAGCGACGCGGATCTGGTCGGCCGGTGTGGAATCCGGGATGACGCGCCATGCGAGGAGTATCGCCAGCGTGAGGAGGACGGCGCCGATGCCGAATATCCGGGCGCGTACCGGTCCGACTTCGGTCCCTGGCAGGGCATAGGCTGGCACGGCGTCACCCCGTAAACGTGATGGGGGACTGGAATCCCCAGAGAACGATGGTGGCGAGCATGTCGAGCGCGATGATCGAGACCAGGCTGGCGCGGATGGCGCGGCCGGAGGCGATGCCGACGCCTTCGGGGCCGCCGGTGGCGAAAAAGCCTTGGTAGCAATGGATCAGGACGACGGCGAGCGCGAAGACCATCACCTTGATCGTCGCCGCGACGACATCCCAGCCCAGCACGAATTGGTCGAAGTAGTGGTTGTAGGTTCCGGCCGGTGTGCCGTGGATGGTCGTCACGATCAGCTCGCACGACAGGTAGCTGAGGATCAGCGCGACTACGAATGCCGGTGCCACGGCGATGATTCCGGCGATGACGCGGGTGGTGACCACGAACGGCACCGACCGCACGCCCAGCGATTCGAGCGCGTCGATCTCCTCGGAGATGCGCATGGAGCCGATCTCGGCGGTCATCCGGCATCCGGCTTGTGCCGCGAATCCGACGCCCGCGGCGATCGGCGCGAGTTCGCGGGTGACGCCGAACGCGGAGATCAGCCCGCTGAGTTGACCGATGGACAGCAGATTGAGCGCGCTGTAGGCCTCGATGCCGATGGACGCACCCATCGCCGCACCCATCAACAGCATCAGCGGCACCACTCCGCCGCCGATGATCACCGATCCACGGCCCCAGGTCATGTCGGTGATCACCGCGATCGTCTGGCGCCGGTAGTGCACGAGGGTGTAGGGCAGTGACGACACGACCTGCCAGCCGAATCCGAGGACGAAGCCGATCGATTCGAACGGCCCGAGCGGGTGCACGCGTCGGCGTATGCGGTTGATCCACCGGAGGCCGAGCGGCGTATACGGCGTCGCGGTCATCAGGCCATCCTGACCGGGAAGAACATCGTGACCACCTGGGTAATCGCCGTGTTGAGTACGGTGACCGTGGCAACGGACATGACCACGGCGGCGTTGACGCCGTCGGCGACACCGCGTGGGCCGCCGCGTGCTTCCAGCCCGCGTTGGCAGGCGATGACGACCACGAGAAACCCGAAGATCATTGCCTTGATCAGGGATACCCAGATGTCGAGCGAGGTGGTGAAGGCACCGAACGACTCCCAGTAACTGCCGGGCGTCACGTCAAGGGCGGTTACGGCGACCGCGAAGCCGGAGCCGATCCCGACCATGATGATCAGGATGTTGAGTAGCGGCGCGACCAGCATCATCGCCACGATGCGCGGCACGACCAGGCGCTGCACCGGATCGATGCCCATGACGCGCATGGCGTCGACCTCTTCGCGGACGGTTTGCGCGCCCAGGTCGGAGGCGATCGCGGCCGAGCCGGCGCCGCCGAGCATCAGTGCGGTGGCCATCGGGGCGCCCTGCTTGATGACGCCGAGCCCGCCTGCGGCGCCGATCATCGAATCGGCGCCGAGTTCGGACACGATATTGCCGACCTGGGTGGAGACGATGACGCCGAACGGAATCGCCATCAACACGCTCGGTATGGCGGTCACCTTGATGAGAAACCATGCCTGAGTGAGGGTTTCGTTCGTACGAAACCGTCCGCGCAGGACATCGGTGCCGCCGATGAGGACCGC
Organism: Nocardia callitridis; assembly: GCF_039543305.1. NCBI lineage: Bacteria > Bacillati > Actinomycetota > Actinomycetes > Mycobacteriales > Nocardiaceae > Nocardia > Nocardia callitridis. The sequence continues at coordinate 205,336 of NZ_BAABJM010000006.1, forward strand.
GCTCGACCCCATCCGCAGCGCCCTGCCGAGCGTGGCGAGGCTCGACAGCACCGTGTCGGCGAAGTTTTGACGCAGTACCGCCCCGGCGTGGGGATTTTTGTCCTCGGGGCGCATGTCCAGTTCAGTGGTCGACATCGAACCTCCGCATGTCCGCCGAGCTGTTGCGGCGAACGTACCATATGACCTGGACCACATTCCAGACACTAGTCCAGAAAAATGCCCTACTCGATATCGTCCGGGATCGAACCAGTGTGCGCCTGAATGGTTTCGCTTGGTGGTGAACTTGGAATATCGATCGAATCGGCGCATCGACACCGCTGACCGGGTTGTCGAATCCGTGGTCACAGCGCTGCGGCGCGCGAAAAGCATTGCCGCCCCCCTGTTGATCTGTTACCGTTCAGACACTTGTCCAGATGTCTGTCCGGCAGTGCTGGCGGTGGGTACCGCAGCGACGAGTTCGCTTGTCGCTCAACGCCGGTATTCGCTCAGCCGAATGTTTGCGGGTCAGCCGTGCCGTGCGTGCGGCTGGTCGCCGATCGGCATCGACAGCGTGCGTATCCAGCTGAGGAGATCGACATGGCGATCGTGCAAGCATTGCCGCCCACGGCCGACGGCCGCCGCCGACTCGGATTGAGCAGTCCCGCGCACGGCGGCGCGGTCGGCGAGATAGCGGTGAGTACCCCGCAAGATGTCACCGCGGCCGTCGCCGCCGCCCGTGCCGCGCAGCGCGAGTGGGCGACGCGATCGCCGCGTGAGCGTGCCGCGATCCTCCGTGGCGCGATCGAGATACTGATCGCCAGGCAAGACGAAGTCGTCGAGACCATTCGGGCCGAGACCGGGAAGCCACGCATCGAGGCGCTGACAATCGAAGTCCTGCCGTCGTGCGATTTCCTCAACTACTGGAGTGCCAGGGCCCCAAAGGATCTCGCGGACAAGAAAGAACGCCTGCACGGCTACCTGCGCCCGATGAAGAAGCTGCTGATGCACTACCGGCCGCTGGGTGTCGTCGGCGTGATCACACCCTGGAACGCGCCGTTCGTGTTATCGATGAACCCGGTGGTGCAGGCGCTGCTCGCGGGTAATGCGGTGTTGCTCAAACCGTCGGAAGTCACGCCGCACGCGGGTGCGTGGGTGGTGCGGATCCTGCACGAAGCTGGGGTGCCCGAGGAGGTGTTGCAGCTGGTCCACGGCGACGGTGAGACCGGTGCGGCCCTCGTCGCCGCCGATGTCGACAAGATCTCGTTCACCGGCAGCGTCGCCACCGGCAAGAAGATCGCGCAAGCCTGTGCGCGACGGCTGATTCCGTGCACGCTGGAACTCGGCGGCAAGGACGCGATGATCGTGTGCGCCGACGCGGACGTCGAGCGGGCCGCCGAGGGGGCGGTGTACCTGTCGATGTTCAACAGTGGCCAGGTCTGCCTGAGTGTCGAGCGGATCTACGTCGTGGACAGTGTCGCCGACGAGTTCATCCGGTTGGTTCAGGAGAAAGCGCGGTCGTTGACCTACGGCGCCGAGGGCAAAGACGTGGGGCCGTTGTTCTGGGACCGGCAGCTCGACATCGTCACTCGCCAGGTCGAAGACGCGAAAAGTCGCGGCGCGACATTGCTGGTCGGCGGCGGGTCCGAAACCGCGAGCGGCTTGTTCTTCGCGCCGACGGTCGCGGTCGATGTCACCCACGACATGGAGCTGATGCGCGAGGAGACCTTCGGCCCGGTTGCGGCGATCGCGCGGGTCGCCGACGAGGAAGAAGCCATCCGGTTGGCCAACGACTCGCCCTACGGGCTCGGCGGCAGCGTCTTCACCAAAGACAAAGCCAAGGCCGTTCGCATCGCCAAGCGACTCGATACCGGCTCGGTCGTGCACAACGACGCCGCCGTGATCTACGGCGTTCCCGAGGCGCCGTTCGGCGGCCGCAAACTCAGTGGCCTCGGTCAGGTGAACGGCCGCGACGCGTTGCGCGGATTCACCCACGCCCAGCCGATCCTGCTCGACCGGTGGCAACTGAGCACCGAACGCAACTGGTATCCGTACACCGAGAAGTCCGTGCGGACAATCGAAGCCACGCTGAAATACGGTTTCGGCACCGCGCTCGCGCGTCGGCTGATGCGGTAATCGACGCGGAGGAGCGCACGATGAATGCACGAGCATTGTGGGGACGCGGCGCGGTCGTGGTCGGCGCCAGCAGGGGGATCGGTTTCGCCGTCGCCGCGCTGCTGGCCGAGCAGGGCGCGGGGGTGGTGATCAACGGTCGCGACGAAGACGCTGTCGAACGGGCGGTCAGGTCGGTGACGCGGTCGGGCAATCGCGCGGTCGGTGTTGCGGGATCCGCGGCCGACGAGGCCATCGCGACCACCCTGATCACCGAATGCGTCGACAAATTCGGGGCGATCGACATCCTGGTCAATTGCGCTGGCACTGCCGAACCCGCCGCCTCGTCGATTCTGGATGTCACACCGTGGGATTGGCGCGCGCTGCTGGATTCGCATCTCACCACCGTGTTCAATACCTGTCGCGTCGCCGCACCGAAGATGGTCGAACAGGGGCGCGGTGCCATCGTGAACACCGGCTCCTTCGCCTCGCTCGGAAACTACGGCGGGACCGGCTATCCGGCGGGCAAGGGCGCGGTGACCAGCCTGACGTTGGCGATTGCCGCCGAATTGAAGGAGCACGGTGTGCGGGCGAATGTGGTGTGCCCCGGCGCGAAGACCCGACTCTCCTCCGGATTCGCCTACGAGGCAAAGATTCTCGAACTCTATCGACGGGAAATGCTGGACGAGATGACGATGCGCGGTTCGTTGGACGCGCCGCCCGCGGAGTACGTCGCGCCGCTCTATCAGTTCCTGGCCAGCGACCTCGCCGCGGATATCACCGGCGAGATCTACGTGGCGGCAGGGGGATTCGTCGGCCACTTCGCTCGTCAGACACCCACGGTCGTGGGCTACCGGGATCATCAGGACGCGTCGCCGTGGACGGCGGCCGAGCTAGGTCAACTCGTCGCCGACCGTAAGACGGGACGCTCGAAAGCCGGATAGCGGCGGGGACCGCACATCGTTCATCGCAGCGAGTTGGTGGATCGCGGGCGGCGGTCAGGCGGCGCAAGCGGATTCTCAGCGTTGTCCGACGTCGTAGAGGCCGTCGCCGGTGATCAGTGGCAGGTCCAGGGTGGTCCTGATACCGGGTGCCGCGGCAACGACCGCGGGAATCGCGTTCACGATGCGACCCGCGGCGGCGACGATGGCCGCATGGTTGTGGTCGCCACGGTCACTGCTCGGGCAGATGTCCACGACATAGGAAGGCTCGCCGACGATTTCGACGCGGTAGGAGCCACCCGGTTGCGCGGGCTGTGCCCAGTCCGGACGCAGGTCCGGCTGCAAGCGGGTGACGTGCTCGATGACGATGGCAGCCCGTCCTCCGACCATGGCGTTGATCTCGAAGCGTAGCGCGCTCACCCCGCCGACGGGGACGTGTCCGGAGGCGATATCGAAAGCCTCGGTGGCGGTTTCGCGTTCATAGCTCTCGGTGATCTCGTCGACCGTGATGCCCAATCCCGCGGCGAGTTCGCGGATCGCCGAGCCCCACGCGATGCTCAGGACGCCCGGCTGGAGCAGGAGGGGGATCTCGTCGAGCGGCCGACCGAACCCCATCACCTCGTACATGACGGTGGTGCCGTCATAGCTGGCGTAGTCGGCGATCTCCATGCAGCGCACCTGCTCGATCCGCTGACAGGTGCTCGCCAGCGCGAACGGGAGCAGGTCGTTGACAAATCCGGGATCGACTCCGTTGATGAAGACACTCGAATTCCCTTGCCGCGCGGCATCTTCGATTCGCGCGAGGTACTTCTCCGGCAGCACCTGCCACGGGTACATCAGCACGCCGGGTGCGGTGCCGACCACATTGATCCCCGCCGCCAGGATTCGGCGGCAGTCCTCGAATGCGGCGGGCATCCGGTTGTCGCCCATCGCGCAATAGACCACGCAGTCGGGGCGGGTGGCCAGGACGGCGTCCAGGTCATCGGTGGCGTGGATACCCGTCGAAACATCCAGTCCGGCAAGCGCACCGGCGTCTGTGCCGACTTTGGTCGGGGTGGAGACGCACACGCCGGTCAATTCGAAACGGGGGTCGGAGACGAGCTGGTTCAAGGCCAGTCGGCCGACATTTCCTGTGCCGATGTGGGCCACACGGATTGGCATAGATATCTCCTGGCGAAAGGGCGGCCTGCTGCGCCACGTCGTCGTTACCGTAACAGCCGCGAGCGGAAATATGAACACCATTATGGACAAGTGTCTGGAATGTATTTCTGGTTCATGTTACCGTCGTCGTCATGGGACGCGTTGACGGAAAAGTGGCACTCATCAGCGGGGGAGCGCAGGGGATGGGGGCCGCGCACGCGCGGCTGCTCGTCGCCGAGGGTGCGAAGGTGGTGATCGGCGATATCCTCGACGAGGCGGGCCGAGCGCTGGCCGACGAACTCGGCACCGCAGCGACTTTCGTGCACCTCGACGTCACCGATCCCGAGTTGTGGACCGCCGCGGTCGAGACCGCGACACGCGAATACGGTGCGCTGAACGTGCTGGTGAACAACGCGGGCATCATCAACGGTGCCCCGCTACAGCGGTTCAGTCTGGCGAAGTGGAATCAGATCATCGAGGTGAACCTCACCGGCACCTTCCTCGGTATGCGGGTGGCGGTGGAGCCGATGATCGCCGCGGGTGGTGGCTCGATCATCAATGTGTCCTCGATCGAGGGTCTGCGCGGCGCACCGTGGGCGCACGGATATGTGGCCTCGAAGTGGGCGGTGCGCGGCCTCGCGAAATCGGCGGCATTGGAATTGGCGCAGCACAACATTCGGGTCAATTCGATTCACCCCGGCTTGATCCGCACGCCGATGACCGAGAACATTCCCGACGACCTGGTGACCATTCCGCTGGGGCGTCCCGCTGAGCCGAAGGAAGTCGCCACGTTCGTGCTCTTTCTGGCCAGTGACGAGTCCGCCTACTCCACCGGCTCCGAATTCATCGTGGACGGCGGACTCGTTACGGCGGTGCCGCACAAAGCCGGGTAGCCGCGCTCACCACCCCGGCGGCAGATTCGTGAAGTCGGCAGCGCGCCCTTCGGCGAATGCGGCGAGGGCTTCGGCATTGGCCGGTCCGCCCATCAGGTCGACGAAGCAGGCATTTTCGCGCCCCCGTGCGGCGGCGATCTCGGGGCGTAGGTGTTCGGTCATGGTCTTCTTCACCGCTACGAGACTCGAGATCGGTTGGGCAGCAAGCTGTTCGGCGTGGGATCTGGCCGTGGGTAGTAGCTCTTCGGGCTCGGCGACGGCGAACACCAACCCCATGTCCAGCGCCTGCTCGGCACTGATCCACTGCGCGGACATCAGCATCCACGCGGCGTTCTGCCGACCGACCAGCCGGGGGAACAGATACGACGATGCCGCCTCCGGTGCGACACCGAGGCTGGTGAACGGACATTTCAGCCGGGCGGTCGCGGACATGAACGCCAGGTCCGCGAAGCCGAGGATGGTCGCGCCCAAGCCCAGGCCGAGTCCGTTGACCGCGCACACGAAGGGCTTGGGAAATTCGACGAGCGCGTCGAGCAGGCCGAGGAAGCCGAATTCGCCAGGGGTGAAGTCGGTTCCGGCGACGCGCTGCGCCATCTCGTTGAGGTCGGTACCCGCGGAGAACGCGCGCCCGTTGCCGGTGAGCAGCACGACCGCGACGTCGGGATCGTCGGCGGCCGCGCGCAGTGCGCGGGCGGTGGCGTCGTACAGCTCTTCGTTGAAGGCGTTGAGGGCCTCGGGGCGGTCGAGCGTGAGCTCGCGTACTCGATTGTTGTCCGCGCTGCGCAGCACCATGGTGTTCCCGCCTGTTCTAGTTCTCGCCCAACAACAGGCGCGCCACCGAGGTCAAGCGCTCTGCCATCTGCTCGTAGGTGGAGTAGTTCATGCCCGCCTGGATCATCGCGCCACTCACCGCGATGTTCAGTGCGTCAAGCACTTTCGGTGTGCAGTTCGTTCCCGCCGCCTGCGCGAGGCGGTCCGACATCGCCATGCCGATATGGCTGCGAATGCGGCCGACGTCGGGATCGCGACTGAGCACCGCGGCCGACGCCGCCACGGTCAGCTCCGGTTCCGCCGCCATGATCGCGCCCAGTTCGGTGAATACGCCGGACAGGCGCTCGATCGGCGTTGTCCCGGTCACCGGCTGCTGGCACCACTGGTCGATTCGGCGTCGATACGCCTCGGCGACCAGGTGTTGCTTGGCGGAGAAGTAGCCGTAGGCGGTCGCGTGGGTGAGTCCGGCGCGGCGGCAGACATCGCGCATCGAGAGCTGGTCGTACCCCTGCTCGCGCAGCGCTTCCTGGCACGCGTCGAGCAGGCGATCCGCCGTTTCCTGCGAACGTCCGGCGAGCGATCTTCGGCCGGGGCCAACGGTTTCCGTCACTTCCGCCATGTGGTTTACAGTAGACTTTACACGTGTAAAACTCAATTCGGCTCGCTGGCGCGGAGACCATTGCTGACCCGCGTTCGGCCGGATGGACCCAGTGCCGCCGAGGCATAGCCGCGCGGTTTCGGATCTCGACGTGCACCACGACGAAAGCAAGGCGGACGATGAAGACCAAAGGCGCGCTCATCTGGGAATTCGATCAACCGTGGTCGATCGAGGACATCGACATCGGCGACCCGCGCAAGAACGAGGTCAAGATCCAGGTGGAAGCGGCCGGGATGTGCCACTCCGACCACCATCTCGTCACCGGCGGCATCCCGATGATGGGCTTTCCGGTCCTCGGCGGGCACGAGGGCGCGGGCGTGGTCATCGAAACCGGGCCTGGCGTCGAGGATCTCGCGGTCGGCGACCACGTGGTGCTCTCGTTCATCCCGTCCTGCGGTAAATGTCCTTCCTGCCAGGCTGGGCTACGCAACCTGTGTGACCTCGGCGCGCTGCTGCTGGCGGGGACCTCGGTCACCGACGGGTCGCATCGCGTGCAGGCCGGTGGCAAGGACGTCTTCCCGATGACACTGCTCGGTACCTTCTCGCCGTACATGGTCGTGCACCAGAGTTCGGTGGTGAAGATCGATCCCTCGATTCCCTTCGAGGTGGCCTGCCTGGTCGGCTGCGGTGTGACCACCGGCTACGGCTCCGCGACGCGGACGGCGGATATCCGCCCCGGCGAGGATGTCGCGATCATCGGCGTCGGCGGTGTCGGTATATCCGCGTTGCAGGGTGCCGTGCTCGCGGGTGCCAGATACATCTTCGCCGTCGACCCGGTGGCGTGGAAACGCGAGCAGGCGTTGAAGTTCGGTGCGACGCACGTCTACGAGACCATCGAGGAAGCCACCGCGGGCGCCGCCGAAATCACGCGGGGCGGCATGGCGAAAAAGGTCATCGTCACCGTCGGGCAGGCACGTGGCGAAGACGTCGACACCTGGCTCGGCATCACCGCCAAGGCGGGGACGTGCGTGGTAACGGCCATGGGTAGTCTCACCGACAATCAGGCCACACTGAACCTGTCGATGCTGTCGCTGCTACAGAAGAACCTGCAGGGCACCATCTTCGGCGGCGGCAACCCGCACTACGACATCCCGCACCTGCTGTCGATGTATCAGGCGGGAAAACTCAATCTCGACGACATGGTCACCAGGCAGTACCGGCTCGATCAGATCAACGACGGGTACCGAGACATGCTGGAGGGGCGCAATATTCGCGGTGTCATCCGGTTCACCGACGCCGACCGGTAGCGTCTCGGGGCCGGGTCGTCGTCGGGCCGTTGTTTCGGATGCCCGAAAGCGGGGGCGTCAGTATGTGGGCTCCATAATTTGGGTTATGGCCTGGCGGAGGCCGTCCGGGGCGCAGGGGGAGAGGTGAAAGTCGTCGTAGCGGCGTTGGTACAGGTAACGGCCGTCGTCTTCCACGTCGAACCAGGAGAGGTAGCGGCCGGAAGCCGGGCGTGGCTCGTGGCGCCCATGCAGGATTTCGAGATGACCGTGGCCGGTGCGTGGCGCGGCCAGCAGTTGGCGCATGCGGTCGGCGAGGCGTGATCGGTCATGATTTCGGGTCTGAAACTCGCTCGGTTGTTGCAGTCGCGCATAGGTTTCGACCATTTCCTGCGTTCGGCCCGCCTGGCATTGGCCTGCGACGGCCGCACAGATCTTGGCCACCAGCGCGGGGGACCCGACCTCGATCACGACATTGGCGCCGAACGCGGGGTCCGGTCCTGGGCGTTGCACCAGGGTGACGCCGATATTGCCGGTCACCGCGCCGTACACGCGGAGCGGGCGTTTACGTTCGCCAACCAGCACCAGCGCCGCCTCCGGGTTGGCCGCCGTGCGGAGGACGGGCAGTAGGTCCGGATCTCGCAGCACCGGAATACGTTCATCGATGTTTCGTTCGATCGCTTCCCATTCGCCGCGCCATCGCACCGAGGCGAGCAGGCTCAGCGGTGCCGGATACCGGTCGGACCCGATCTTCCCCCAGATATAGATGAACTCGTCGGGAGTGAACTCCCATTTCATCGGGTACGTTCACCTCTATTGTCGTGGCGTCCCGATCCCTCAGCGGCCCAACCATCTTCGGCCGGTCGGTCATCCGCGCCGAGCACCGGCGGCACGGTGGGTTCGTTCGGGCCGATCAGTTCTTCGCCGTTCGCCTGATTGATCAACCAGTCGGGAGTCTTGTGCTGCGAATCCTCGTCCTTCTTTCCACCACCGCCAGCCCCGCCGTGCGGCATCATGCCGCCCGGCGCTCCGCCCTTGCCGGGTGCACCCGGGCGCACGGCTTGGTTGGGTGTTGTCGTCGGAACACCGAGAGGCGCAAAAGATTTGGGAGCCGCCGGGGCGTGGTTCGTGCCGGGCGCCCCCGGTGATGTGGGTGCGCCGGGGCCTGGGACTCCCGGCCCCGGCTGCGGGGAACCGAGCTGTGGTGCGCCAGGGGTGCGGCCGGAGGGATCGGTGGCACCTGCCGCAGTGGTCTGGTTCGGTGTTTCGCCCGTCGGTGCGGAATCAGATTGCTGGGCTGGCTGATTCGCCGGTGCGCCAGTGGAATCGTCGGCGGGCTGACCGCCGGGCGCTTGTTCGGGATCGTTCGCACCGCCCGGCGCCGGCTGCTCTTCGGCCGCACCCTCGGGACTCGAAGCATTCCCCGAAGTCGTTCCAGGACTGCCCGGTTGCGGTCCGCCGGAATTCTCGCCCACCGGGGTAGGCGGAACGAACGTCGGCACACCCTGCCCCGCCGGTTCGTAATTAGGGATGTAATCATTACGCATCGCCCACACGGCAGTCTGATACGCCTCCTGCTCAGCCGCCGATTGCCCGGTCATCACCAGGGGACTCGCCGCACCAGCGGGACTCGGCGCGGTCGCCTTCGGCGGAACAGGCGGAACGGTGTTTTTCACGACCTGCGCCGCGTCCGCGACCGCTTCGATACGCGAGGCCACCGACTGAAACGCGTTGTGCATGCCGGTTACCTGCTTGTGAAAGGTATCCATGGCCCCGAGTACCGAGTCCGCCGCCGCCCCTTCCCAGCCGTGCTGAACCGTCTGGCGAACCTTGCTGTTCAGACCCATCATGTTGCCGAGCAGGGCATCTGCTGTATTTTTCCAGTCCCTCGCGTACTGCGTAAGGACGCCAGGCAGCATGGCCTGGGCGTGTTCGTAGATCTCTTGATGCGGAATGCCCGCGAATTCCTCCATCTGGGTGATGTACGCCGGGTCTTGCCCGTCGACGTGATCTGCCGCTTGCTGTGCGAAACGTTGCGCTGCCCGCGCCGCATCCCGCTTCTCCTGAAGTTTCGGATCGTTCGCTGGGTTGCCAGGGTTCAGGATGCGGGGGAGGAGGGAAGGTACGCCAGGGTCCGAGGGCGTGCCAGGGCTGGGGGAGTTGTCCGGTATCGGAGTGATGCCGGGGATCAGCGGCGTGCCGGGAACAGTGTTATCGTCGCCCATTGTCTTAGTTTTCCTTGCCGACAGACGGTTCTAATATGGCGGCGGTGTCAACGATATTGTCACATGAGTCAACGGTTTCTGGCCCGCGGTTTAGGGTAATTCCAAAGTAACCAGCTCTTGTTTGGATATCCACTGAACATGTGGAGTCGGATTTTCGAGTAAACAATGCTTCCCGACCGTTAACAGATATTCTCTCGGTCTTTCCGGAATATTTTTTCTCGACCTCCTCGAGGGAAATATTCGACGACTCAATTGCGAGTCGTACGCCTCGATCAGAATCGAAATCGCAAGTCAGGTAGGTGTATTCGGCCACTCTATCTTTGCCTCTTTTGCGAGTGGCAGGATCGAAACCAGCTTCCTGCACGTCATGGTCGCTTATCCATGTGCAGGCGTCGAATACCACGCGTGGACGTCCTTGTGCGTCGGTGTATTCGTTGTCTTGCGGTGGGGGCTGCAACTTCGATGCTGTCAGTGTCGGCCTCGGGGCTGGTGCTGTCGAACTCGATAGTGCTGGAGTTGAGTTGGATGTTTCCGGTGGCGCTGAGTTGTCGGAGCATGCCGCAACAGCTGCGGCAGCTATGGAGACCGCGACGAGGCTGATGGTCCTTCGTTTTGTCATTTCAGGCATCATCCCTACTGATTTCCTGTATCGCTGCTGCATTTGCAGCATCGGCATCATCGAGTAATCCACCCGCTCGCAAAATCGCAGCCTTCATTCGGAGTGCCGCTTCACCAGTTGCCTCCAATGCAGCCACGGCCTGGTCTGCCTTGGCGGCGAACCCACCCTGTAGTTGTTGAGCGGAGTCGAACCCACCGAATCCATCTGCACGACTGAGACGGGCAGTCTCTTCTCGTCGCTCGTGGATCATCCCCACGAACCAGTCGAAGTGCGCAGCGCACTCCCGCGCCGCACCCTCATCGAGCCGAAATTGTCCGCTGTCGGCAGCCTGCCAAAGCTGGACTGCCGTACCGTGACCGATGTCCATGGTCACCCCTCCCTGCCGTGTACTGGCTCTACCTTACTTCGACGCATCCTCTGCGCGTTCGGTTCCCCCTCGCCACTGCCGATGGTGAGAGTCGTCCGTGTGGGTGCTGAGCCTTGAAACGGTCGCGAGAGAGGTGGTGGGTAGTCCGCTGGGGGTGGTGCTGTGTGCCTGGGACCGCCGAAGGCGTTTGTGCTGGCGGGTTCGTGGGGTGTTCGAGACCCAGTGTTTTGCGGGTAGTCGTGGTGTAGAAGGCCGCGGTTGGCCGGCCTCCGACGAACCATGCCCGATCCCGCGTGTCGAGGCGACGTTACAGATTATTCGGCAGAGCACAGCTTTCAATGTGCAACAGTGTATTTCGGGGATTTCGGCATTGGATCGAACAGGCAGTGCGCTCTCGGTCGCGGACGGCGTATCGGCAGTTCGACCATGTGAGGAGCCCCGCCGCACCTCGGTGAAGTGGTGGGGCGGGGGCTACTCGGCTGCCACTCGATGAAGGGCTAACTCGCCGTTCTGGATTCCGGCGGTGAACGATTCCCACGCGTTGGATGCGAAGCGTAGTGCGGGGCCGGTTGGATTCTTCGAGTCACGGATGCCTATCGTGGCGTCGTCGAGGAATGCGACCTCTACGCATTCCAGATTTCCTGAGCTGTGGGAACTCTTGTGCCACCGCGTGTTTGCAGGGACGTGATCGTTCATTGGTGTGGGTCCTTTCGTGCTACCTGTCGGATCAGGTTTCTGCTGGCTGTGTGATCGAGTGCGGCGCACTGGATTTCGGCCATTGCCTTACGAAACAGAGAAAGGTCGGCTTCTTCTTCGAGGTATATCGCGCCGGTATAAGTCTCGGTGTACACGAGGGACGAACTGGTTGTGGTATTCATGCCGGGTTCGAAGTCGAGAACGAAGAAGGGGCCGACCGGTGTTCCGGTGGGGAATCCCGCTTTGAAGGGCAGGATTTGGACGGTGAGGTTCGGTTGTGTGCTCAGGTCGGCGAGGCGTCGAAGCTGAGCGGACATGATCGCATCGTTTCCGACGCGTGTGTGCAGGACCGATTCGTGCAGTACCAGATCGGCGGTGAGGGGATTCCGCTTGCGCGTGATGTTGCGTTGCCGTCGCAGTTTCAGCTCAGCCCGCCTGTCTTGTTCTTCCGCGGACTCGGTCGGGAAGAAGATCCGGTCGAGCGTGCGGGAATAGTCGCTCGTCTGGAACAGGCCAGGAACCACGTCCGGCCGGAAAATCTGCATCGAGTGTGCTTCGGTTTCCAACCGCATGTACACGTCGAAGTTCGAGCGGATGAGGTCGTTGTACGAGTTGTACCAGGTCTTTTCGGCTACCTGACGGGCGAGTTCGATCATTACGGCGACCTGGTCGTCTTCGATGTCGAGGATGCTTCCCAATTCGACGAGGTCACGGTCGAGGACCTTGCCCGGCTCGCCGCGTTCGAGTCGCGAGTATCTGCTGTGGCTCCACTGCATGGCCGCCGCCACCTGTGACTGGGGGAGCGTGGTGTTCTCTTCGCGTTGTCTGCGAATGAAACGGCCCAGCTGGCGGCGCGGCAGTGAGGCGCGTGAAACATCGTGGGGCACGTCGACTCCTTTTCGGACTCTCTTCTCGGATGCTCGCAATGGCACCGTTTCGTTCCCGAAATGGCACCGATGGTGGGGTTTTTCCGCACTTTTTTCGACGGTCTCGTGATGGCACTGTCACGCGACGCCGTCGATGGTCTGCTTGGTCCGGCGGGGCGGTGAGTGGACCGGGCGCCAACCTACGAACAGATCTACCACAACACACAGACAGATGAGCGGGGGCTATTCCGTTGAACGACATAATGTTTGGTGACACGCCGGTAAGTAGATGCCGATTCTATCGGCGGGTCTGCGACCTACCCGCCACCCTCGTCCCGCAGTATCCGGGGCGAATTGTCATGCGCGCCAGCCATGTGTGGGCTTTGACTATGCCGGACCGGCTCGGTATCGACGTGAAAGCGTATATGGGGCATGGTGATACGGGAGTCGGCCCGATTATTTCACACCCTCGATCGCGGCGCTGGACCTTTCTGATCAGGGCGGATCTACCCGATGAGATGAGCTTGTTTTCGGAGATGTTTCGGCGCGACGTTTCCATCGTCGGCTCCGGCGCGACGATCGCCCTGCCCTCGCCCACCGATGACGACGGCGAATTCCGGCGGTGGATCGAACCGCCCCGGTGCATATTTCGACCGTCGGGGCTGGTGGTGGTCGGGGCGATTCGCGCGTGCGTGGCCCATGGGGGAGGCAGGCCGTGGGGGAGAACTCGTGTCTGATCGCACGTCAACCGCATCCGCCGAGCAGGCAAGGATCACGCTGTCGCAGTGTGGCGTGGCGGTACTCGAGCACGGCACGGGGATGGCGACGGCCGTCTCGTGTCCCGCGCGCTGTGGTTTCGGGTTGGTGCCGCTGGTGGCGGGCACCATCATCGAGCACGTCGGGAAAGCGGCGTGGCCGTGCCCGTGGGGTGGTACCCGCGTTGTGGACGATCGGGGCGCAGTTCCGGGCCGAGACCACGGAAGGGTCTGTTTGCCGAGGTGGTGCTCGTTGAGCGCACGCGAAAAGTCGCCGGTGCCCATGGAATCCGACATCCATCTTTGCGTGTTCCTGCGGGGGATGAGGTTCGATTATCTCGCCTGTGCGACGGCGGCGCGCCGGTTCGTCCAGGAGCACGCGAGGCTTGGTTACGTGGACGCGGTCGAAATGCTCCATGATGACGATGACGCCGCGCGATTGCCGCGTCTCCCGTGTGAACGCCTGTTCCTGCTGCCATGAGTTCGGCGCGTGCCACCGCTTCCGGGTCAGTCCGCCGCCATGGTGCCCAGGCGTGCGAGCAAGTCGGCGGATTCGACGAGTTGTGCCGCGTCCTCGGGTGGCATTTCCGCGAGGAGGCCGCGGATTCCGCGCAACCACATGTCGTCGATCAGTTGATTGTTGCGCTCGGCCAGGGCTGTTTCGTGGAGGTGGCACGCGCGGCCGTCCGCGGGATCGGATCGCTTCTCCAGGAGTCCCCGGTCGACGAGGTGGCGCACGGTGGTGCTGACATTGCTGCTCTGGAGGCCGAGAAAGCGCGCGACTTCGGAGATCGTGATACCCGGTCGTCGCACGACCACGCGGAGCACTTCGAGCTCCGATTGCGGCAGTCGCGCCAGGCCCGCCTCGCGCTCGCCGAAGCGGCGCAGCGCCCAGACGAGTGCGCGCGCGGTCTGCGCGAGGTGTTGAGCGTCGGCATCGGTGACGACAGGACGTGTGGACATTTGCGGAGTCTATCGGATAATCTATATCTAAAGTTATATATAGATAAAAGGTCAGGGTAGCTCCAGTGGCTCGCCGGGTGATGGCTCGTGGGCGGACGAAAGGTCGATGTTGCAGCGGCGAACACCGGACACCGGCACTGTTGTCGAGCGGGAAGAAACGGCGAAAGCGGCGGGAGCCACGCACTTCCCCGTGCGCCTGATCGCTACGCTGTCGCTGCTCGCGGGCGTCGCGCCGCTGTCGATCGACATGTACCTGCCCGCATTTCCCGAGATGGCGGTCGAATTCGGCACCGGTGCCTCGGCGATTCAGCTGACGCTCACCGCCTTCCTGATCGGTCTCGCGTCCGGCCAGTTGGTCATCGGCCCGCTCTCGGACCGCTACGGCCGGCGACCCCTCCTGCTGATCGGAACACTGACCTGCGCGCTGTTCAGCGCACTGTGCGCGCTGGCCCCCACGATCGAACTCTTGGCCTCCGCGCGCTTCTTTCAGGGCTTCGCCGGAGCGGCGGGCATTGTGCTCGGTCGGGCCGTGATCTCCGACCGTGCCGAAGGTCCCGCTGCGGCGAAGCTGTTCAGCCTGCTGATCGTCATCAATGCGGTGGCTCCGATCGTCGCGCCGCTGCTCGGTGGTGCCATCGTCACCGGTGTGGGGTGGCGCGGGGTGTTCTGGGCGCTGGCCGCGTTGGCGATCGTGATGTTCCTGTGCGTGGTGCTCGGGGTGCCGGAGAGTCACCCGCGCGAGCGGCGAACCGGAGGCGGCATCGCCTCGACGCTGCGCAATGCCGGTGTCGTGCTGCGTAATCGCCGCTACCTCGGCTTCACGCTGTCCTACGTGTTCGCCTTCGGGGTGATGTTCGCCTACATCTCGGCCTCGCCGTTCGTCCTCCAGAACGTGCACGGACTCTCGGCCGGTTGGTACTCGGTCGTTTTCACCACCAATGCGCTGGGCCTGGTCGTGGCCAGTGTCGTCAACAGCAAGCTCATCGGTCGGGTCGGCGGTCGCGCGATCCTGCGCGCCGGTCTGCTGGCGCTCGCGACCCTTTCGGTCGCGATGCTGGTGAACAGCCTCGTCGGACCCGTCTTCGTGATCACCCTGATCCTGTTGTGGTGCACCGTGGCCAGCCTCGGGCTCGTCGTCGCCAATGCGACGACCCTCGCGCTCGGTGAGGCACGGCAAGCGGCGGGCACCGCCTCCGCTGTCCTCGGCGCGCTCCAATTCCTGCTGGCCGCCGCGATATCGCCGCTCGTCGGCATCGGCGGTGACCACACGGCCCTCCCGATGGCGATCGTCATGGTCGTCAGTGCGGGCTTCGGCTTGGTCGCGTTCGTCGTGGCGACGGGGCGTCGCGGGGCTCGTAGCGAGTAGGGGTAGTTCGCGTCGGGCGACTCGGTGTGCGGTAGGCGGCGCGGCGGCGGGTTGCCGGTTGGAGGTATAAGCCGCGCTCCCGTCAGGTCTTTCGCATGCCAGCTTGCCGCGGTTCGCACCGGCGCTCGAATGACGGTGCGGTGCCGCGCCGACGCTGACTGGAACAGGTTCTATTTCAGATGGTAACGTCCCTGGCGAGCGGCGAATCCGCCAACCCGATGGGGTTGCACTACCGCACACCGAGGTGTGCGACTGGCGGGTTCGTCGAGACCGTGTGAGACGAGGTGTTGGTTGTGATCGACCCGTGTACGCCCGTGCTCGTCGGCGTAGGACAGGTGGCCGATTCGGTCGATGATCTCGACTACCGGCAGTGGTCCTCGGTGGATCTGGCGACCGTGGCGGCACGGCGCGCGGTCGACGACACCGCGGCGGATTATGCGACCGTCGCCGCGTCGGTCGAGGTCGTCGCGGGGGTGCGGCAGTTCGAGATCTCCGCGCCGGTGCCAGCGCCACTGGGCAGGTCCGACAACTACCCGCGCTCGGTCGCGCGCAGGATGGGGATCGACCCGGGACACGCCGTGCTGGAAGTGGTTGGTGGCCAGGGCCCACAACACCTGGTCACCGAGTTCGCGAGCGCCATCGCGGCAGGGCGACTCGAGTCCGTCCTGCTTGTCGGCTCGGACGCGATCTCCACCGAGCGGTTCTATGCCGGTCGCGCGGACAAGCCCGATTTCACCGAGGCGATCGGTGGACAGCTGGAGGACCGTGGTTTCGGCTACGAATCCTTCCTCGACGAGAACCTCATCCGACACGCGGCGGTCAGTCCGCCGACGCAGTACGGGTTGCTCGAGAACGCCCGGCGCGCCCGGTTGGGGGCGACGCCCGCGGAATACCGCATGCGGATGGCGGAGTTGTTCGCCCCCTTCACCTGCGTCGCGGCCAAGAACCCGCTGGCCGGATCGCAGGTCGTGCGTTCGGCGGCGGAGTTGGCCACCGTCACCGCGAGCAATCGCATGATCTGCGACCCTTATCCTCGGCTGCTCGTGGCGCGTGATCTGGTCAATCAAGGTGCGGCTGTCGTGCTGATGTCGGTGTCGAAGGCCCGCGAACTCGATGTGCCACAGGAGAAGTGGGTCTATCTCCGTGGGCACTGTGACCTGGTCGAGCAGCCACTGCTCGAGCGCGTCGACCTCGGTGGGGCGCCGACGGCGACGATGGCGGCGCGGGAGGCGCTGCGCGTGGCGGGTATCGGTCTCGACGACATCGCGGCCTTCGATCTGTACAGCTGCTTCCCGATCGCGGTCTTCAACTTCTGCGAGGGCATGGACCTGCCCACCGACGACCCTCGCGGCCTGACGGTGACCGGCGGCCTACCGTTCTTCGGTGGTCCCGGCAACAACTATTCGATGCACGCCATCGCCGAGATCGTCAGCCGAATGCGCGAGCGGCCAGGCGATTTCGGGCTCGTCGGCGCCAATGGCGGCATCATGAGCAAGTACTCGGTGGGCGTCTATTCGACCGCGCCCGCCGACTGGGTACCCGACCGCGCTCCCGCATTGCAGCAGGCGGTGTCGGACCTGCCTTCGGTCGACGTGCGGCCGCGCGCCGAGGGTGCGGCGCGTATCGAAACCTATACCGCGCGAGCGGAATCCGGTACCGGCGTGGGCTTGGTCATCGGCCGCATGGTCGCCGACGATACCCGTTTCCTCGCGGCGATCGATCCCGAAAGCCTTGGTGCGGTGGGTGATCCGATCGGTCAGGACATCGTCGTCACGGCGGGGGAGAACGGCAACTCCGCGGTGATGCGGAACTAGGGTGTCGCAGCGGCTCGTGGACCCGTGATCGGGTCGGGCGCGCGAGGCCCGGATGAACGCGCTCCCGGCGAGCTACTCGACGCCGCGATGCTCACCTCGGGTACGGTGACCAATCGTGTCGCCGGCCGACCCGACTAGCGCTGGAATCGTCCGGCGAACCCGCGCAGCGGTAGGTCCGCGCTGGTGAGCAGTCCTGGCGGAGCGGCAACGACCGAGGTAATGGCGTTGAGTGCGGGCAATCCGGTGACGGTCATGCCGATCGAGGCGAAGTTGTTCGGGTCGCTCAGGTCGACGCCCGGCTTCGGAAAGATCATGTGCTTGTTGTAGACGCACGGGTCACCCTTGATCTGAGTGATGTAGCAGCCCTTGATGTCCCAGCTCGGATTCGTGTGCGGGGTCATCTGCCACTCCAGATGCGTTTCGATCCTCGGTACCCCGTCGACCATCCCCTGATATTTGAGGTAGCTGCCGCCGAGTGAACCTTTCGCCATCCGGTACCAGCCGAGGTCCACGTCCTTGGTGCAGGCGCCGAGTTCGTAGGAGAAGGTCACCTCGTCGAGTTCGAGGTCGAAGCAGTCGGCCATCATCAGCACGCTGTCGGCGAAGACGCGGGTGTATTTCTCCAGTTTGTCGGGGATGCTCGGGTCCTCGACCGGTAGGCCGTAGCCGACCTCGATCCAGGTGTCCTTGGAGTGGTGGCAGGACACGTCGACGGATTCGAGGGTCGTGATGTTCTCGATCTCGGCGACGTCGGCCGAGCACACCACGCCGAGGATCTGGTTCACGCCGGGATTCATCCCGGTGCCGTAGAAGGTGGACCCGCCCTTCTCGCACGCATCGCGCAGCAGTTGGGTGACCGGTTTCC
This sequence comes from Nocardia callitridis, assembly GCF_039543305.1. NCBI lineage: Bacteria > Bacillati > Actinomycetota > Actinomycetes > Mycobacteriales > Nocardiaceae > Nocardia > Nocardia callitridis. The sequence continues at coordinate 223,586 of NZ_BAABJM010000006.1, forward strand.
CGGACGGGTGTGGATGATTGGTGTCGCGATGCCAGCCGGTGATCCAGTCGGCGGTGGTCACGATATTGATCCCCGCCTCGAGCACCCGCACATATAGATCCTCGTCGGGGAACACTCCGTGGAAAGTGAGGACGTCGGGTGCGGCGGCGATGATCTCCTCGATCGAGCCGGTCGCCAGCACGCCGTTCGGTGCGAGACCGGCGATCTCACCGGCGTCCTTGCCGATCTTTTCCTTTGTGTAGCAATGTAATCCGACAAGTTCGAGGTCGGCGTGGGTGCCGATGCGCTTGATCATCTCGGTGCCGACATTGCCGGTGGCGACCTGGAACACCCTGGTCGGTGTGCTGGCGGATGTGGTCATCGCGGTGGACCTTTCTGTCGACGCGGTCGTGGGGGTTTCGCGGAGTCGTGGATCAGGTAGGGGAGATGTCGGCGGCTGTCGCGGCGCGCAGTTCGGCCGCGCTGCCGCCGCGCCCGTCGGGGTAGAACTGCTTGGCCCAGGTGCGGATCGCCGTGAAGCCGCGGTATTCGCCTGCCGAGAGTGCGGGCGGGTCGGAATATCGCTGGTGCTGCCAGATGTGGACGTCCTGGGTGAACTGGCGGATGATCTCCTCGGCCATGGCATTGGCCCTGCGCTCGGCCTTCGCGGGATCGGAACCCGTTGTGCGGCCGATGTATACGCTGAACCGGACGTCGGAGGTGCTGTCGTCGACCGGGGTGACAGCGGTGATGGTCCGATTGTCGATCATGCCCCAACTCTTGGTCACCGCGACGCCGAGTCCACCGTTGATCGCCTGCACGCCGCTGTGCACATCCTCGATCGACTGGCCTTCGTCGCCTTCGAAGGTGATGGTGAAGTCGACGTAGGAGACCGGCCGGTCGAAGTCGTGTCTGGTGAACACCGGCACGATGGGTGTCTTGTGCACGAACTTGAAATGCGCGAAGTCGACGCCGTTTTCGAGCACGTACTGCGGGTGGATCTCCAAGTTCTCTCGCAACAGCGTGGCGACCTGGTGATAGTCGGATCGGCTGCTGCCGTCGCCGAACCCGGCGAATACGTCCGGCACGTCGAAGTAGGGTGCGCGACCCAGTCGGTCGTACCAGACATAGATCGACTCGTTGCGCTCGAGCACCGGATAGGTGGGCATCCGGCGACCCCGATTCGGGCGCTTCTCATACGGAATGCAGACATTGCGTCCCTCGTGGTCCCACTGCCACCCATGGAAGGGGCATTCGAGCACTTCGCCCTCGACGTGTCCGCCGAAACCCAAATGGGCGCCGAGGTGTTCGCAGTAGGCGTTCATCACGGTCAGCTGTCCCGACCGCGCGCGCCACGCGACCAACTCTCGACCGAAATAGGTCATGCGGTGGACCTCGCCGACACCGACCTCGGTGGACCACGCGACCTGGAACCAGCCTGTCGGCTGCATCGATAACGGCGGCTTCGCCATTCCCCGCGTCCTTTCTGCTCGGCGCCGAATCGGTCGAGCTGACCGCCGCCTCGGCGAATAACAGTGGGTGCTGTGAAAATAACACAGTGCCCACTGTGAAACCAGGAAAAGCGTGCGAGCGCTACCATTCCGTGCGTGATCGACGACGAGGGCTCCGTGCGGCGCGGCAATCGACGCGGCACCGCCACCAGGGAGAACATGCTGCGCGCCGCGGTCAAGGCGTTGGCGACCGGTGACCCGGGTGCGGTGTCGGCCAACAAGATCGCGCGTGAGATCGGCGCGACCTGGGGCGCGGTCAAATACCAGTTCGGTGACAACGACGGACTCTGGGCGGCCGTGCTGCACTACACCGCCGAGCGGCGCGCCGAGGTGCTCGCCTTCGGCGACAGCTCGATGCCGTTGCGCGAGCGGGTCGCCGAGATCATCGACACCCTCTACGAGGGGCTCACCTCGGCCGACTCCCGCGCGATCGAGAGTCTGCGTGCCGCACTGCCCCGCGATCACGCCGAACTGGAACGACTGTATCCACGTACGGCCGCCGAACTCTCGTCCTGGGGTCGAGGTTGGCTGGAGACCTGTCAGCACGCTTTCGCCGACCTCGCCGTCGACCCGGAGCGTGTGCGCGAGGTCGCGGCGCTGATCCCCGGCGCCATGCGCGGCATCGCCTCCGAACGTCAACTCGGCACCTACGCCGACCTCGACCAAGCGCGGCGCGGCCTGACCAATGCCATCGTCGCGTACCTGGAGAACTCGGCCGCCACGTGATTCGAGAATGCCGTGTGCCTGCGCTCCAGAAACGGGGGAACGCCGGCACGTTGTGCCTATGGTGTTGTGCGGCAGATGATTACGGAATAGTAGGAGTGTCCGTGTGGCATCGTTTCGCCGTCACGCGCTCGGCGGCACGACCATGACGTCGAGGTGTCGGCGAGTCCGCGCGCGTGCCGCACAGATCGGTGACCGGTCGCCGATCGCACGGGCGCCTGGTTCAATCGCTGATTGAAACGGTGATCCGGCAGTGCTTGACTGATCGCATGGCGGACGAGGTCGAGACGAAAGCGGGCACTCGGGAGCGGTTGCTTTCGGCGGCAGAGGGACTGTTGCTCTCCGAGGAGTACGACGAGGTGTCCGTACGCGGGATCTGCGCGGCCGCCGGGGCGAATCCCGCTGCGGTGCACTATCACTTCGGGTCGAAGGATGCCCTGGTCACCGCGCTGCTCGAAGATCGACTCGAGCCGCTGTGGGCCGACCGGCTCGGTGCCGCCGCCGAATATGGTTCGGTGGGTGCGGTCGTCGACGCGATCCTCGGGCCGTTCGTCGAGCTGTCGGCGGATCCCCTGGGGCAGTTGCATCTTCGGCTACTGGCGAAGTTCGTGTTGGGCCGCCACCCGATGGCGTTCGATCAACACTGGTTCCGGCTCGGCTCCTGGGTCGGCCTCCTGCCCGACCTCGGTGCTCGCGAGAGTCGTCGCCGCTGGATCGTGGCCTTCGACCTGATCATCCTGCGATTCGGCGGCGGCGGGCTCGAACCGGAGGTCGCACGAGCCGCGGTGGCAACGCTGCGCGATTTCGTCATTGCCGGGTTGACCGCGCCAACCGGGCAGCAGCGCTGAGCGAGGTCATCCAGGACCTAGCAACTTCCTCAGTACCGGGTCGAGCACGGCGTCGGGGAGCCGGTGCATCAGCGTTCGGCGCGAATCCGGCCGTACCGAATAGCGCCGCCTCGGGCGGGCGGAATTCGCCGCGCGCCATACTGTCTCGGCGAGTACGGCGGGATCGTGCGCATGGCGCTGCTCCCGTACCGCCATGGCGCCGACCTTGCCGACCAGCTCGACGAAATGCGTCGAGTTATCGCGCGCTCGGTCGAAGGTGGCGCGAATCCCGTCGACCATATTCGTGCGAAAAGGTCCGGGTTGCACTGTGCTGACGGGGATCCCGAGGAACATCAACTCCCGCCGCAACGCCGCCGAGTACGCCTCGACGGCGTGCTTGGTCATCGCGTAGGGGCCGTTGAGCATCAGCGCCTTCTGCCATCCGGTTTCGGAGCTGATGGTGATCACCCGACCGCGACGGCGCAGGACGAGCCCGAAGGCTGCCTTGATCACCCGGTAGGTGCCGAGCACGTTGACCTCGAAGATCTTTCGCATCTCGTCCTCGTCCACTTCCACCAGCGGACCGACGAACATCATCCCCGCGAAGGTCACCACCGCGTCGAGCCCGTCGGGCGCGTGCGCCTCGACGGTGGACAGCGCTTCGGTGACCGAGGCGGAGTCGGTGACGTCGAGCACGAGCGGAAGGATATTCGGCGCCACCTCGGGTGGGCGCAGGTCGGCGGCGAACACCAGCCAGCCGCGCCGGGCGAACAGCGTGGTGGTCGCGGCGCCGAGTCCGCCGCCCGCGCCGGTGATCAGCACTGTCTTCGTGGTCATCGTTCAACGGCCGGTTCGTCGGGGCGGGCAAGCACACAGCTGGTGCGACTGAAAATCGTCGGCATGCACCTGTTGCAGTGTGTACACAGCGATGGCGTGTCCTCGTTGTCCTGAATACGCCGCAGTAGATCCGGTTGGCGCAGCAGCGCTCTGGCCATCGCGACGAACTCGAATCCCTCGTCCATCGCCAATCGCATCGTTTCGGCGGTCGTGATGCCGCCGAGCAGGATCAGCGGCATCTTCAGTTCGTACCGGAACTGTCGTGCGAGGTCCAACATGTACGCCTCGCGATAGGGGTACTCGTGCAGGAAGAAGCGCCCACCGGCCCGCATCCCCCAGCGCAGCGCACCGCCGAAGGCCTCGGCGAAATCCTTGCGCGGTGCGTCACCGTGGAACAGGTACATCGGGTTGAGCAGGGAACTGCCGATGGTCAGCTCCAGTGCGTCGAGGGTGCCGTCCCGCTCGAGCCAGCGCCCGATCTGGAGGCTCTCCGCCAGCCGCAGCCCGCCGACCACGCCGTCGTCCATGCTGAGCTTCGCCAGCACCGCGATCCGGTCGCCCACTTCCTCGCGCACCGCCTGTGCCACCTCGCGCGCCAAACGGGCCCGGTGGGCCAAGCTGCCGCCGTAGGCGTCGTGGCGGCGGTTCAGCAATGGGCTGAAGAACGAACTGATCAGGTAGTTGTGGCCGAAGTGCAACTCGACGGCATCGAACCCCGACGCCTCCGCGATCGCGGCAGCGTCGGCGAAAGCCTTGATTACCCTGCGCAATTCGGCAACGTCGGGCCGGACGGTCCGCGCCATTCCCAGCGGGCTGAACAGCCGACCCGGTGCCAGGGCCTGCTGCCGGTTGGACGCGGCGTTGGCGACCGGCCCCGCATGCCCGAGCTGTGCGCTGGCCGCGGCACCCTCGGCATGGATGGCATCGGTGAGTCGGCGCAGGCCGGGTATCGCCTCGGGGCGCATCCAGATCTGGTGGCGATCGGTGCGCCCCTCCGGGGAGACCGCGCAGTAGGCGACCGTGCTCATCCCGACACCACCTGCGGCGGGCGCGCGGTGGTACTCGATCAAGTCGTCGGTGACGAGCGCGTCGGGGGTGCGTCCTTCGAAGGTCGCGGCCTTGATCACGCGGTTGCGCAGCGTGATCGGTCCGAGCCGGGCGGGGGAGAAGACCTTACTCATCGTGGCTCCATGGTGTGTGCGCCCGGGGTCACGAACTCCCACGGTCGCGTGGTTCGAAGGCGGGGCGTGGCGCTCGGGGAGCGTGAGTTCGGCCGACGATTCGATGACCGTCGGCGGCTGTATCCGGGAGTCGGGTTGCCATCGCCCATCTCCGAATTAGAACACGTTTCAATCAGTGATTCAATCGCCGTTCGAACCAACGGCGCGCTGCGCCGGTTCGCCGGTGTTTCTCGCCGATTCGGGCGTATGAGCACAGAAGTCTCGATATCGGCCTGTGCCGGCTGCCATTCGATGTGCCTGACCGCGAGCCGGAACCGGTCGGTGGCCGCGAGCACTACCTTCTGCCCGGCGATCTCCACGCGAATTCCGGTGAGCATCGGCAACGTATCGACTGAAATCTGTCGCCGTCGGGCGGTGCCGTGGCAGCCGGAACGCAGCGTGTGGTGGACGCCCGGCATCGCGGTGATCTCGATTCGCGGACGCGAGTCGGGAAGTCGATGAGGTGTTGGTCATCGAAATCAGCTGGGAATCAGGTGTTTACGGCCGAGCTTTGCGTGGGGCCAGTACGGTCGTCATGCCGTCGAGAAGGCGTTCCAGGCCGAAGGCGAACAGGGAATCAAGGGTCACCTCGGCAGCCGATCCGGTGATCTGGCTGACCAGCGGGCCATCGAGAGCGCGCTTGGCGGCACCCCACTGGCTGCTCGTCATTCCCGTGTCCAATTCGGCGCCGGTTTCGCTCTCGATATTGATCCCCGTCCCCCGCACGTAGTTCATCAGGGTGGCGTACACGTGCAGTCGCACCGACGGATCCAAGGCCATGCCGTCGAAGGCGCGCAACGTCCAGAGTCCATAGGCCATCATCCCCGGCGGCGTCGTCGGGCGAGTGATCGAAATGAGTCGAGGCAACCAAGGGTGGCGCTGGTAGAGGCCCCACTGCAACTGTGCGGCCGTGCGCAGATGCGCGCGCCATCCCTTGGGTGGTTCGGGGTACTCGATTTCGGTGAACACGAAATCCGCGATCAACTGGGGTAGTTCGGTTCTCGTCTCGAGATGTCGATGCAGCGATATCGTGGCGACACCGAGGTCCGCGGCCACCGCCCGCAGCGACAGGGCCGCGAGACCACCCGTATCGGCGATCCGAATCGCCACCCGCAGAATCCTGTCGCGCTCGAACCCGTCGACGGTTCGGGCGGGTAGGCGTCGGGTGGCGACCACGGCGCCGACCCGAGGTCTGGACTCGATCGAACCCGACTGTTTCAGTGCCGCAAGGGCTTTGGTTGCCGTCGCCATGGCAACACCCCACTCGTGCACGATCGCCCGAGTCGTGGGAACCGAGTCGCCCGGCCGCAATTCCCCCGTCTCGATCCGCCGCTCGATCTCGGCGACGATCCTGAGGTAAGGCGGTCGGGACTCGGTCACATCCTCATGCTGCCACGGGCGGATGCTCCGGTATCCAGTTGCCGTGCAGGCCGAGCGGCACACGAGCCGGGAGGTGGACGCGTGCGACCGGCTCGCCGGTGAAGTCCTGAGCGGCCAGCACGACCAGGTCGGCGGCGCCGCGTTCCGGATTGTGCACATAGGCGAGTAGATATCCCTCGTCCTCACCGGGGCCGACCGCCGCGAACGCCGCCTCGCCGACCGCTTCGTCGGGCCCGAACGCGTGGACTTCGCTGGTCGCGCGCCATATATCGTGCTTGACCAACGCGTTGGTGAATACGCCGTCCGAGGGGGTGCCCTCCGGCGCGAAGGGAATCCCGTACAGCGCCGTCGCCGAGGAGTAGCCGTAGCGGTGCGGATGCGCGGCGAAGGCATCGTTGACGCGCGGGAAGTCCTGCGGCCTGTCGTCGATGCGCTGCTGGTGCAGCTTGTCCCCGGTGACGGTCCACCGGTCCAGCGTCGGGTGGATCGCCCCGGGGTCGGCGGCATCGAAGGGGCCCTGCGCGGTCACCAGATCCACGACCACCGCATCACCGTCGTCATAGGCGTTGAGCGTGTGACTGACATGGACGGGATCGATCGCGTGCCACCGCACCGCACCGCCCGCCCGCGACATGACACCCACGCGCGTGGGGAGTTCCGGCTGCCAGCGCACGTCCATCCCGTCGAATCCCAACGGGGTATCCCAGAGCACCACCCGGGTGGCCGTGAGCGCGAAGTCGTGCAGGAACGGTGTCCTCGACATCGGAATCGTCACGGCGCTCGCGGTGGCACCCTGGGCGTCGGTCACGATGTATTGCACGAAATCGCGGCCGGGAACGTACGCCAGCGAGTGCAGCTCCCCGGTACGCGGATCGTGTTTGGCATGCGCGCCCGCGGTGAAACCCTCGGCGGTCGCGCCGAGTTCGGCGGGGCCCACCGTGTTCAGCTCGTGATCCAGCAGAGCGGGCGCCACCCCGCCCTCCGCCATGGCGAAGGTCTGTCGCCCGTGTTCGATGACGTGCACCATGGGCGCGAACCCTGGGCCGTGCACGAACCGATTGCGATACCACTCGGCCTTGCCGTCACGCAGCCGCACCCCGTGCACCATCCCGTTGCCCACGCCCCAGATGTGTGTCGCCGGGTCGGCCGGTTTCAGCGGGTTGGGTCCGTTACGCACGTATCGGCCGTCGAGCTCGGCGGGGATGCTGCCGGTGACCGGCAGGTCGTAAGCGGTGATTTCCGTGTCGACGGGAGCGAAAGGACCTTCCAAGTACTTCATCCGATCACCGTATGAACAGTGGAGCGGAAACTGTTCTCCGACAACAAGATTACTTCGCCGTGTACTAGTGCAGTCGAATCGAACCCATCGGGCGTGTTTCGTCGGCGATCCGATCCCGTGACGACTTCCGGCGGTCCCCACGTTCGGCCTCCACACCGACCCGGTGGTGCTCCGGCAACGTCGGTTCGTCGTGCGGGCCGCGGACGTCGGTTCGCCGGCGGCCCCGCCCGCCCCGACGCGACCGAGCGAGCAGTCAGTCCGGTTGAACGTGGACCACCGGTTCTTCGGTGATCGGGAAGTTCACCGAGCGGGCGATGAAGCACAGCGCGGCCACGTCGCCGTGCAGTGCGCGCGCTTTCTCCACCATCGAGGCGTCGGTGACCGTCACCTCCGGGCGCAGGACGACGGAGGTGATCTGGCCGCCGCCACCGCTGGCGTCCATGGTCATGACCGCCGTGGCGTTGTCCTGGTACTCGGTGACGACGACCCCGCCCTCCGCGCACAGGTGCAAGTACCAGAGCAGATGGCATTGCGACACCGAGGCGACGAGCAACTCCTCGGGATTCCAGCGGGTGGCGTCACCACGGAACGCGGGGTCCGAGGAGGCGGCGATGCCGGGCTTGCCCTCGGCGAGCACCTCGTGGTCGCGCGCGAACGAACGGTAGTTTTCGGTGCCCGAGCCGAGGTTGCCTGTCCACTCGACCGTGACGTCGTAAGAGTGCGTTGTCGTCATAGGGTCGAGCTTAAGGCGCGCTCAGAGCGCGTCGAAATATTCGATCTTCGGTGCGCCCGCCAGCAATGGCGCCATCAGCCGACCCGCCGCCCGGAAGTGTTCGGACTTGCCGTGGGCCTCGAGGGCGTCCTTGTCGACATACAGCTCGAAGAACCGGTAGTGCGTGGGGTCGTCCTGCGCGCGCACCAGCTGATAGGTCACATTGCCCGGCTCATTGGCCTTGACCTGCGCGATGAGGTCACCGACCACGGATTCGAACTCCGCGCTACGCCCCTCGGCCACGGTGATCTCGGCGATGACGGCAATCATTCGGTTCTCCTTCGTTATTCGTCGCCCCACCGTAGCGTGCAACTGTGCAAGGGGTGATGGCGCGAGGAAGGTCTCGTGCCGCTCGCCGCGTGACCTGGAATGAATCGGCCGACCACACAGCCCCGTGGGTCGCCAGACGTCGACGATTTCGGAGGAACACATGCGAGTCGCGCTGTTCGCCACCTGTATCGCGGACACGATGTTCCCCGACGCGGTCAAGGCGACCGCACTGCTGCTGACTCGGCTCGGACACGAGGTGGTGTTCCCGCCGGGCCAGACCTGCTGCGGTCAGATGCACGTCAACACCGGATATCAGCCCGACGCACTGCCGCTGGTGCGCAACTACGTCGACACCTTCGGTGACGGCGACATCGACGCGGTTGTCGTGCCGTCCGGGTCGTGCGTCGGGTCGGTGCGCCACCAACACGAGATCGTCGCCGAGCGTTACGGCACCGCCAGCTTGTCTCGGCAGGTGGCGGTCGTCAAGGCCAAAACCTATGAGCTGTCGGAGTTGTTGATCGACGTACTCGGCGTCACCGATGTCGGCGCGTATTACCCGCATCGCGTCACCTACCACCCGACGTGCCATTCGCTGCGCATGCTGCGGGTGGGCGACAAGCCGCTGCGGTTGCTGCGCGCGGTACACGAGATCGACCTCGTCGAACTGCCCGCCGCCGAGGTGTGCTGCGGGTTCGGCGGCACCTTCGCGATCAAGAACGCCGAAACCTCCACCGCCATGTTGGCCGACAAGATCCGCAATGTCGCCGACACCAACGCCGAATTCTGTTGCGCGAGTGATTCTTCGTGCCTCATGCATATCGGTGGCGGCATGACGCGCTTGCAGATGGGCACGCGGACAATACATCTCGCCGAGATACTGGCTTCGGTCCAGCAGCGCGTCGAGGTGACCGCATGAGCCTCGTAGCGCTGGGACTGCCAGCCCTACCTCCTCGCGCCCCGCACGGTGCGGGGCACCTGCGTGGCAGCGAGAAATTTCCCGCCGCCGCCCAGCACGAGCTCGCGGACGCGCAGCTGCGCCGCAACCTCGCCAAGGCCACCACCACCATTCGCGAGAAGCGGCTCGACGTCACCGCGGAACTGCCCGATTGGGAACGATTGCGCGACGCGGGCGCGGCGATCAAGACCGATGTGATGAACCGACTGCCCGAGCTGCTCGAACAATTCGAGGCTGCCGTCACCGCACGCGGTGGCATCGTGCATTGGGCGGCGGATGCGAACGAGGCCAACGACATCGTGACCAGGCTCGTCCGGGAAACCGGGTCGAAGGAGGTCATCAAGGTCAAGTCCATGGCGACGCAGGAAATCGGGCTCAACGAACATTTGGCGTCGGCGGGCATCCAGGCCTACGAGACCGATCTCGCCGAACTCATCGTACAACTCGGCGACGACACGCCCTCGCACATTCTCGTTCCCGCGATTCACCGCAATCGGGCCGAGATCAGGCAGATCTTCCTTCGCGAAATGGACGGCGTACGAGCGGATCTCGACGACGACCCGGCGCACCTCGCGGCGGAGGCGCGCAAGTTCTTGCGGCACAAATTCATGACAACGCCGGTGGCGATCTCCGGCGCCAACTTCGGCATCGCCGAGACCGGGACCCTCGGTGTCGTCGAGTCCGAGGGCAATGGGCGCATGTGCCTGACGTTGCCGCAAACCCTGATCACGGTGATGGGTATCGAGAAACTGATCCCCGAATACGCCGACCTCGAGGTTTTCCTCCAGTTGCTGCCCCGATCCTCGACCGGGGAACGGATGAATCCCTACACCTCGATGTGGACCGGCGTGACCCCCGACGACGGTCCCCGAAAATTTCATCTGGTTCTGCTCGACAACGGTCGCACCGCCGCGCTCGCCGACAAGATCGGCCGCGAGGCACTCAACTGCATCCGCTGCTCGGCGTGCCTCAATGTGTGCCCGGTGTACGAGCGCACCGGCGGCCACGCCTACGGCTCCACCTATCCCGGCCCGATCGGTGCGGTACTCACCCCGCAGCTGGCGGGCATGGACGGCAAGGACGATCCGAATTCGACGCTGCCGTTCGCGTCCAGTCTGTGCGGTGCGTGCTTCGACGCATGCCCGGTGAAGATCGACATTCCTGCGCTGTTGGTGGAGCTGCGCCACCAGAAGGTGCGGGAATCCAGCTTCGGTGTGGAGGCTGCCGCGATGCGGGCGGCGTCGGTCGCGATGGCGTCGTCGGGGCGATTCACCTTCGCGCAGAAGGCCGCGGGGTTGGGGCGTCTGATGGCGGGTAAGAAGGGCAAGATCTCGACCTTGCCGCCGCCGTTGCGCGGCTGGACCGCGGCTCGCGACATTCCGGCACCGCCGAAGCAGACCTTCCGGCAGTGGTGGAATTCCGCGGCGGGTCAGGCCGAGATCGCGCAGGCGCGTCGCGAGGGGCGGTCATGAGTTCTCGCGATGTGATCCTGGGCCGGATTCGCGACGCGCAGGCTTTGGCTCCCGCTGTGCGGCAGGAAATTCCGCGCGAATACCGGCGGGACAGAACCATGGACGACGGTGCGCGGCTCGCCCTGCTGATCGACCGGCTGCACGACTACAAGGCCAAGACCTACCCGTGCGGGTCCGCCGAGCTCGCGGCGACACTCGCGCGGGTGCTTCGCGATTCCGGCGCGCGGCGCGTGGGTGTCCCACCGGGGCTGGATGATTCGTGGCTGGCCGATTTCGACGGTGAGGTGGTCATCGATTCCGCCGACGTGCCCGCACCGCTGCTGCACGAACTCGACGGTGTGGTCACCGCGTCCAGGGTGACCTGTGCCGAGACCGGCACCATCTTCCTCGACGGCGGTCCCGACCAGGGCCGCCGGGCCCTCACCCTGGTACCCGACCTGCACGTGTGTGTCGTGCCGTTGTCGACGGTGGAAGTCGGTGTGCCGGAGGCGATGTCGAAGCTGATTCCGGAACGACCGACCACCATGATCAGCGGACCGTCGGCGACCTCGGACATCGAACTCGAACGCGTCGAAGGCGTGCACGGACCCCGAAACCTGCACGTCGTCATCGTGCGCTGAGCGCCGTCCAGGCGGTGGTGCAGTCGTGAAATGCGGTGGTAGGCGCACCGACCGCGATAGGCATGGGTGTCAGCGCGGGGTGCGAACCGGATCGACGGTCACTGCTTCGCGGGAGAGTCGGCCGCAGCTGGGGCGGCCCGCCACCGAGCCAGAAACATTGCGGTCGAGGATAATAGCGTCGTTCATCAGTCGACTACCTCGCTGCCGAGCCCCCGGACCACATCGGCGTCGACATAGCTCGGCCGCGCGGAGCGAATGGTCTCGCGTCCCGCGGTCCCCCGAGGTAGCTGGAGCGGTTGTACCGCATCGTCACTCGACTCGAACATACCGAAAGCTCATGTCGCGGTTGATGTTCGCCGGTCGACGGAGGGCGAAGGCCGGGGCGTGTGAAATGGATCGCGAAGTTCACGAGTGCGTCGAGAATATCGACGCGATGCTCGCTGCTCCGGTTCGCGACAGTCGCCTGACCAGCGCTGCGCGGTGTGTTCATGGTCGTATCGAGACCGTACCGCGGCCTACGTCGCCGGTTCGGCGAATACCCGCACATCCGCACAGATCAGCCGTAGCGTCGAGGCATGAGCATTCCCACCTTCACCTTGAACAACGGCATTGAGGTTCCGGTCGTGGGATTCGGCGTCTACCAGACGCCCGCGGACCAGACGATCGAGGCAGTCCGGAGCGCGCTGGAGACGGGCTATCGGCATATCGACACCGCCGCGGCATACGGCAACGAGCGGCAGGTCGGGGAGGCCATCGCGCGCTCGGGCTTGGACCGTGACGAGGTCTTCATCGAAACGAAGGTCTGGGTCAGCGACTACGGCTACGACGCCACGCTGCACGCCTTCGAGAAGGCGACGGCAAAGCTCGGAGTCGAACGGATCGACCTGCTGATCCTGCACCAGGCGCTGCCCGGCGAATTCGATCTCACCATCGCCGCGTACGAGGCATTGGAGCGGCTCTACGCCGACGGAAAGGTCCGTGCGATCGGCGTCTCGAATTTCATGCCGCAGCATCTCGAGCGCCTGCTCGCCGTGACCGGCGTGGTGCCCGCCGTGAATCAGATCGAGGTGCACCCCTACTTCCGGCAATCGGAGCTGCTGGCCGAAGACACCGAGCGCGGCATCCTCAATCAGGCGTGGTCGCCGATCGGCGGCGTCACGTTCTATCGCGACGGATCGCACGGCTCCACGCTCGAGGACCCGACGATCGGTGCGATCGCCACCGCGCACGGCAAGACACCCGCCCAGGTGATGCTGCGCTGGCATCTTCAGCAGGGCAGACAGGTGATCCCCAAGTCGGTGACGCCAGCGCGGATCGCGGAGAACTTCGACGTGTTCGGCTTCGAACTCACCGACGAGCAACTGGCCTCCATCGACGCGTTGGACACCGGCGTGCGCGGGGGACCGGAGCCCGATGACGTGACCCTGGAGAAGTTCGGTATCGAAATCCCGGAAGCCTGAGCGAGAACGAGCGCTCGCAGACGGCCTCGGTGACCGGCGTGCTGATCGGCTGAACCGGTGCGCGGTCCCCGAACGGGTGCGTTCAGTGGGCCCATTCGCGCAAGAGATCGAGGGCGGGGCCCGCCCCGTCGGCCGGTGCGATCTTGCGCGCGATGATCTTCCAGTCGTCGGCGATGCGCGACAGCGTCCACCGGTTCACGAGGACGCGGTGGATGCGGTAACCGGTGGACATTCCGTGGTTCGGCAGCTCCCGCTCCTCGCCGTCGCGGTCAGGCGTGACGAGCATCGAATAGGAGACGGCGCTGGCTTTGTCGCCGTCGAGTTCGATCAGCGGCGGGCTACCGAAGTGCGCGAGGCCGCCCGCGATCGCCTGCCGGTGCGGTTCGCACCACATCATGTCGATGATCGCGTTGCGGTCGGTGGCACCGGAAAGGCCGGGGCCACGGTCGAATACGGCGTCTTCAGCGTAGATTCGCTCGAGCAACGGCGGCGCACCGGTGTCGGCGCTCAGCGGATGTGTCGCGATCAGAGATTGGATGGCGAGGCGGTCCTCGATCGCCTGGATTCGTTCCAGCATCGAGGCGAATGTCGCTGTCATATCGTCCACTGGTTCGAGAGTCCTTGTCGGTGCGGTGCGGTGCGGTGCGGTGCGGTGCGGTGCGGTGCGGTGCGGGGAGATGTGGCCGAGGAGCGGGCCTATTCGCTCCTCGGCCGCGGGCTCAGCGGGTCGTTCAGGCGACGGTGGCGTCCACGGTGACGGGGATATTGCCCCTGGTCGCGTTGGAATACGGGCACACCGCGTGTGCCGCTTCGACCAGGGAATCGGCGTCGGCTTGCTCGATGCCGCCGAATTCCACGTGCAGCGCGGCCGAGAGGCTGAATCCGCCCTCGTCGGTGGGGTGCACGCTGACCTCCGCGACCACGGCGGAGTCGGTGAAGCTCACCTTCTTGCCCGCCGCGACGGCTTTCACCGCGGAGTGGAAGCAGGAGGCCCAGCCCGCGGCGAACAGCTGCTCGGGGTTCGTCGCGCCGCCAGGACCACCCATTTCGCGCGGGATGGCGAGGGTGAGGTCGATCAGACCGTCGTTGCTGGCGGCGCGGCCTCCCGCGCGGCCGTCTCCGGTGGAGGTGGCGACGGCGGTGTAGAGGGAATCGGACATGGTGATGTGCTCCTTGCTGGGTGGCCGGCCGACGGGCTCGGGTGCTGGTCAGTGCGCCGATGGGCTCGTCGGTGCACCGAAGGGGTCGGCGCGGAATGGTTCGGGGATCGGCTCGGTGCTGTGCGGTTTGCCGGTCGGTTCGGCACGGCCATCTCGCGGGCGTTCTTCACCGCGCACGCCACCCGACGCTGTTGCTGTGGCGTGAGTCCGGTGACCCCGCGGCCGCGAATCTTGCCCCGGTGGGAGATGAACGTGCGCAGCGGGTTGGCGTCTGGTTGGTTCGCCGGTCGGCTCAGTGGTCGCGGCCGTCGGCTTCGAGCAGGCGCAGCCAGATCTCGCTGATGGTCGGGTAGGCGGGGACCGCGTGCCAGAGGCGATCCAGCGGGACCTCGCCGACGACGGCGATCGTTGCCGCGTGCAGCAATTCGGCGACATCGGGTCCGACGGCGGTGAAGCCGACCAGGACATTGCGTTCCGCGTCGACGACCATCCGTGCGTGTCCTCGGTAGTTGTCGGCATGCAGTGCCGCACCCGCGACCGCACCGAGATCCTGGTCGACGACCCTGGTCTCGATCCCCGCGGCCGTGGCGGCCTCGGCGGTCAACCCGACGGCGGCGACTTCGGGGTCGGTGAAGATCACCTGCGTGACGGCGCGGTCGTCGGCGGTGGCCGCGTGCCGTCCCCACACCCCGAGGTCGAGTTTCGCGCCACCCGCGCGGGCGGCGATCGCGTCACCGAGGGCGCGGGCCTGGTATTTGCCGTGGTGGGTCAGCAGGGCGCGCTTGTTCACATCACCCGCGGCGAACAACCAGCCGCCGTCGACGGGTGTGCCGTCCGCGACGACGGTCAAAGCGTCGTCGACGGGCAGCCACTCGCCAGGAGTCAGGCCGACATGTTCGAGCCCGAGATCCTTGGTATTCGGCGTGCGGCCGGTGGCGACGAGAACTTCGTCGGCGGCGACGACCTGCCCGTCGGAAAGGGTGAGGTGCACGGTCCCCGCGCTGTCGCGCTCGGCCGCGGTGACGCCGGTGTCCAGGTAAACGGTGGCACCGGCCGCACGAAGCGCCTCGGTCAGGTGCTCACTGGCGAACGGCTCAACACTGGGCAGCAGCCGGGACCGGGAGATCAGCGTGACCTGTGCGCCGAAAGAGCTGTACGCGGTGGCCATTTCGGACCCGACGACGCCGCCGCCGATGATCGCCAAGCGGTCGGGGACCGATTGCGCGGAGGCGGCGTCTCGGCTCGTCCACGGGGTTACCTCGGCAAGGCCGGGGATAGGTGGCAGCTTGGCGCTGCTACCGGTGGCGATCACCACCGCGTGACGTGCGTGCAGCACGGTGGTCGCGCCGTCGTTGTCGGTGACAGTGACGGTTTTGGTCTCGGTGAGGCGGCCCTGTCCGCGAACCAGCGTCACTCCCGCGCCGTCGAGCCATTCGACCTGCCCGGCGTCGTCCCAGCCGGAGGTGAATCGGTCGCGGCGGGCGAGCACTGCCGCGACATCCAGGTCGCCGGTGAGCGCCCCTGCCGCGCCCGGCAGTGCGCGGGCGGCCCGCAGGGCGGTGGGGTCACGAAGGAGGGCCTTGGTCGGCATGCAGGCCCAGTAGGAGCATTCGCCACCGACGAGTTCGCGTTCGACGATGGTCGCGCTGAGCCCGCCCTGGACTACCCGGTCCGCCACATTCTCACCGACGGGACCCGCGCCGATGATTACCACGTCGACGGTGAAATCTTTGTTCGCGCTTGTCATTTCACTGCTCCTTACTCGAAAGGCGGTGCAGACGGATGGCCGAGATCAGGAAGAAGATGCCACCGAGGGTGGCGTATCCGGCGATGGTGGTGAGCGAGGCGTTCTCGCCACCTGATTGCAGGATGAAATTCGATCCTGCCAGGGTGGAGATCCCACCGCTGAGGATCATCGCCCATTGACCGCCGAGTCGGTAGCGCAGGATCGCGACGACCAACTGGACAATGCCGGCGGTGATCGCCCACGCGCCCCACAACTGGAGCACGCTGGGAATGCCCGCGCTGACGGCGAAGCCCAAACCGATGGCGGTGAGCAGGCTCAACGCTATGTTGATGTACAGCGGAACCTTCGGGCTGGCGGGACCGGAGGTGCGGAAGTCGACCACGGCCGCGGCGACGTCGAACAGCGGGTAGATCACCAGCAGGGCGATGCTGACCGGGGTGAGTGACGCCGCGGTGAGCATCACCAACACCGCCCAGATGATGGCGAAGCCGAAACGCGCGTAGTACAGGTTCCGCAGGCCGGTGGTGTTGCTGGCGGTGACGGTCACGGGGCCGGTGACACCGGCATCGATGGAACTGGACATCGAAACTCCTTCGAGGAGCGAGGCTGGAGGATCAGCCCCGGGGGAGGTAGAACGATCGGTATAGGGGAAAGTTTGATGTGCGCGCGGGCAATTGTCAAGACCGAACGTTCTACCTCTTTTGGTGTGGTGGTGATGGGGTTTGCCGGTGCTTGCGAATTCGGGGACTTGCGGGTGCGTCGAGGCTTGCCGGTTCGACGGCTGCTGGCTCGGTACTCGCCGCCCCGCAATGAGCGGCGCAAGTGGTGGGCGCGCGTCGACGATCCGAGCGTTCCGCGAGTAGTCGGATCGCTGCGGCGGTGGAGGTGCGTATGCGTGGTGGTGTCAGCACTTGCCGTGTCCCGTGATCAGGCGACCTGGTCCGCAGCGGAGCCGACGTCGCTCGGTCGGTTGCATTGGGGGACGGGCGGTTTCATCACGTCATGCGCTCGGAATCCGCTGTCCTGGCGGGCTCTGGCGGGCTCTGGCGGGCTCTGGCGGGCTCTGGCGGGCTCTGGCGGGCTCTGGCGGGCTCTGGCGGGCTCTGGCGGGCTCTGGCGGGCTCTGGCGGGGCATGAGCGGGTGTCGCGAGGGTGGCCGGAGGTGTCGGGTCGGTCGATTACGTGGATCTCGAACGGCTTTCGGGCGGCCAACGCGTCCGTCACCGCGACGGCGCACCCTCATATCGCTGGAGCTGTTGGTATCAACCGGTTTTGACCGCGGCCTGTTCGACGATGGAGGCATCGCGGTAGCGGAGAATTCCCTCGATCCCGAGCAGGAGTGTTTCGCAGATCGGCTCCGGGTCGGTGAGGCAACCGGCGGCCATCGCGCCATCGCGCAACATGACGAAATGCCTGGCAGCGGGCTCGGGTGCCGTCTCGCCGGTCTTCGCGAGCAGTTCGGTGACGGTGTCGAGAAACCATTGCCGGTGGTTCACCACGGTCTGGTGCACCGGGTGTGTGGGGGCGGGGTATTCGGCCGCGGCGTTGAGGAACGCGCACCCGCGAAATCCCTCGGAGCGGATGCTGTCGGCGATCGATTTGCCGACGGCTCGGACGATGTCGGGCGCGGATCTTCCCGAGTTACGCGCCTGCTCGACTTGGCCGCGTATCGCCTCGTCCGCCCCGCTCAGGTACGCGACGACGAGATCGTCCTTGCTCGGAAAATGCCGGTAGAGCGTGGCACGCGTGACCTTGGCCTCGGCGACGATCCGATCGATGCCCACCGAGTGCAGCCCCTCCGAATAGAACAGTCGGGTGGCCGTGCTGAGTAGCCGCGATCGTGCCTCGGACACTTGAATTACCTGCCTCCTGGTTGGGTCGCCCAGTGTACAGGTAGAACGTTCGGTCTTGAAGGAATGCTGTCGGCCGTGGCCTCCGTGCTGCCCACGAGCGGCTGGGGCACTGACGGCAAAGAGCCGACCCACCGTCGTGGGTCGGCTCCGTCGTGGGGGTTACTTCTCGTGCACGATGACGCCGCGAATATTCTTGCCGTCGCGCAGATCCTGGTACCCGTCGTTGACCTGATCGAGGGTGTAGTTCTTCGTGATCAACTCGTCGAGCTTCAGCTGACCGGTGTTGTAGAGCCGCAGCAGCCGCACAATGTCGTACTGCGGGTTCATCGAACCGAACAGTGTTCCCTTGATCGTCTTCTGGTTCAACGTCAGGTCGGTGCCCGAGACGTGCACGGTGAGCTTGGTCGGGTCGGCCAGGCCGGTGATGACGACCGTGCCGCCCTTGCCGATCGCCGCTGTCGCCGCGCTCACGACCTCCTCGTCGACGGTGCCGACCAGGATCAACGCCGCGTCCGCGCCCTGACCCCAGGTCAGCTCGTTCACCTTCTCGGCTGCCTCCTCGGCGTCGGCGAAGGCATGCGTCGCACCGAATTTCAGCGCGGTTTCGCGCTTCAACGCCACCGGATCGACCACAACGACGTATCGGCAACCGGCCGCGACCGCGCCCTGCACGGCATTGATGCCGAGCCCGCCGATGCCGTAGATGATCGCGGTGTCACCGGCGCGCAGGTTACCGGCGTTCACGGCGGTGCCCCATCCCGACGGCACACCGCAACCGACGAGGACAGCGGTTTCCAGCGGCAACCAGTCGTCGACCTTCACCACGGAGTGCTGCGAGATCGTCGCGCGCTCGGCGAAGGTGCCGAGCATGCACATGCCACCGAAGTCGAGGCCATTGCCGTGGAATCGGAACGATCCGTCGGGCATCGAGCCTTCGAGAATGGTGGCTCCCAGGTCGCACAGGTTCTGGCGACCGGTCGAACAGTAGCGGCAGGTGCCGCAGTTCGGGATGAAGCTGCACACGACGTGGTCACCCGGCTTCACCTTGGTGACGCCGGGCCCGACCTCCTCGATGATCCCGGAGCCTTCGTGGCCACCGACGATGGGATAGCGCGGCGGCAGATCGCCGTCGGTGAGGTGTAGGTCGGAGTGGCACAGTCCGGCAGCGGTGTACTTGATCAATACCTCGCCGGGGCCGGGGCGGTCGAGGTCGAGTTCCATGATCTGGAAGGGAGTGCCCGGTTCCAGCAGAACGGCGGCTTTGGTCTTCATCTTGGTACTCCTGGATTGAAAGAGGTTGTCAGAGCGCGACGTTGACGGCTTTGGTCTGGGTGTAGAGGTCGATCGCCGAAGCGCCGAGCTCCCGCCCCCACCCCGACTGCTTGTAGCCACCGAACGGCATCGCGGTATCGAAGCCGTTGTATTGGTTGACCCACACCGAGCCCGCCTTGAGTCGTTTCGCGGTGCGGTGGGCCTTCGAGATATCGCGCGTCCAGACACCGGCGGCGAGGCCGTAGATCGAGTCGTTGGCGGCGGCGATCGGGCCCTCCTCGGCGGAGAACGGCAGTGCCGCGACGACCGGGCCGAAGATCTCCTCCTGGACGATCGAGAAGCGCGGATCGGCGTCGACGAACACTGTCGGCTCGACGAAATATCCCTTGTCGCCGAAGCGTTTTCCGCCCGTGAGCGCGCGAGCACCGTCGGCGATGCCCGCGGCGAGGTAGCCGGTGACCTTGTCGAACTGCTCCTGGGAGATGAGCGGTCCCAGTTGGGTGGTTGGATCGAGGCCGGGCCCGATCTTGACCTGTGCCGCAGCGGCCGCGACGGCCTGGGTGAATTCCTCGAAAATCGAATCCTCTACGTACAGGCGGGTTCCCGCGACACAGCACTGTCCGTGGTTGAACAGCCACGCGTTCAGCGACCCTTCGACCGCCGCGTCGAAGTCGGCGTCGGCGAAAACGATGTTGGGGCTTTTGCCCCCCAGTTCGAGCGTCACCTTTTTCAGATTCCCCTTGGCCGCGTCGACGATCTTCTTGCCGACCTCGGTGGACCCGGTGAAGGCCACCTTGTCGACGTGGTCGTGTCCGGACAGTGCCGCACCCGCGTCGCCGAACCCCGGCACGACATTGACGACGCCGGGTGGGAACCCCGCCTCCTCGAAGACCTCGGCGAGCAACAACGCGGTCAACGGCGTCTGCTCGGCCGGTTTCAGGATCACGGTGTTACCGGCGGCCAGTGCGGGACCCAGTTTCCACGAGGCCATGAGGATCGGGAAGTTCCACGGAATGATCAACCCGCACACGCCGATCGCCTCGCGGAGCGTGTACGCGTGGAACTCGCCATCGGGTACGAACGGCATCGACACATTGACCGAGCTGCCTTCGATTTTGGTGACCCAGCCCGCGTAGTAGCGGAACACGTCCGCCGCCCACGCCACGTCGACGGCGGCGGCGATGGCGGCGGATTTGCCGTTGTCCAGTGCCTCCAGCTGCCCGAACTCTTCGGCCCGCGCGGTGAGAATGTCACCGACGCGCCAGATCAGGCGCTCGCGTTCGTTGGCCTTCATCCGTGACCACGGGCCGTCGTCGAACGCCCGGCGCGCGGCCGCGACCGCACGGTCGATGTCTTCGGCTTCGCCGTGCGCGACGTCGGTCAGCTTCTGGCCGTCGGCGGGGTTGTAGGTCGCGAAGGTTTTTCCGGACGCGGCGTCGACGAATTGTCCGTCGATGTACAGCTTCTTGGGGCCGGCAAGAAACTCGCGAACCTCGCTGTTCACGGTGTACTCGGCTACTGTCGTCATCGACTGCTCCTCGAGATGCTCGTCTGCGAATGTGATGCACGCCATATTCGCGCCGAAGAGGGTGTCGTAACTGTCCGAAGTTCGGACAGTCGAGTCAGCGAGTGATGTCGAGGGCGCGCATCCGCGTGTACAGGGTGCTGCGGCTGATGCCCAGCTGATGCGCGGCGTGGACCTTGTTGCCCGCACAGTCGGCCAATGCGGTGATGATGGCCTGGCGTTCGGCCTTCGCCATTCCCGTCAGCCGCGAAACCTTGCCCGTGGTGCGGTAATCCGGCGGCAGTGCCCCGATGTCGATCCGATTGGAATCGCGCCGATCCGCCGCGCCGACGAGCACCATCCGCAGCTCGACCAGGTTGCCCGGCCACTGCGCCGCCTCGAGCGCCTCGAGTGCGCTCACCGTCAACTGCACTCCGGGAGCGTGGTCTTCGAGAATGGCGCGAGCCAGTTCGGGGAGTTCGGCGATGCGCTCCCGCAGCGACGGGATCGAGATCCTCGCGGGACAACGGGAGAGCACTGCGGCGACCGCTGGTGGCAGGTCGTGCATCGGGCTCGATGTCAGGATCAGGCGCGGACCGGTCGCGCTGTGCTCGATGAGGTTCGCGACGACGGGCAGCGTTCGGTCCGACAACAATTGTGCGTGCTCGATCACTATCACCTCGGCGCGTTGCCGCACCGCCCGCGCGAGCTCGTCGAGCCAATGGGTGTGGCCGTCGAAAGGCATCCGGGTGGCGTCGAACCACTGTGTGGCGCAACTATGTACCACGTCCGCCGCCGCCGAGGTGCGCCCGCTGCCCGCCTCACCGGTGAGCAGGAGGGCGTCGTCGGACTCGCGAGCGAGGATCAGTTGCGCGCGCAACCGGTTCTCCGGCGGTTGCGTCGCCGATCGCGAGCGGGGGATCCGAGACTTGCTCTGGTGCAAGGGTTCTACGAGAAATACCGCACCGCCGTCCGCGCCTGCCACCCGGGACGCGTCGACGCGCGCCATCGCTCCCGAGGCCAGCTCCACGGTGATTCGCCGCCGCTGGTTCGGGCCGAGATCGCCGACGAGCGAGCGCAACGACGCGTGATCGGCGGTATCGAGGAGATCGAGCGCGGCGCGATTGCTGAGCAGGATATCGGCGCCGATGGCGGCCACCGCGAGGTGTCGTTGATGGGAGACACGGTGGAACGCGTCGACCAAACGTTGTTCGGAGGCGCGCGAACCCTCGAGCAGGCGCTGCTCGATATCGGCGACCGCGCGGGCGAGGAATGGAGCGAACAGCGGATTCGCGCTGCCCGCGGGGCCGGTGATGTCGAGAACGCCTTCGACTCGCCTGGTCACCGGGTGCACGATCGGGTGGCCGTAGCAGCTCAGCCCCTTGAGTACCTCGAGGTAATGCTCGTCCCCGTGCACGATGACGCTGCGACCCAACTCGATCGGCGTACCGAGGGCATTGGTGCCCGCGTCTTCCTCACCGAACCTCGACCCCACCACGATGTCGAGTCTTTCGAGCGCGCGGCGCATGGTCCGATCGGAGAAGACCGAGGCCAG
This sequence comes from Nocardia callitridis, assembly GCF_039543305.1. NCBI lineage: Bacteria > Bacillati > Actinomycetota > Actinomycetes > Mycobacteriales > Nocardiaceae > Nocardia > Nocardia callitridis. The sequence continues at coordinate 245,982 of NZ_BAABJM010000006.1, forward strand.
CACCCGGCAGTCCCGATCGGCGAGAAAGACACAGACGCCGGTATCGACGATCTCCTTGGTGATCCCATCGAGGACCGGACCCGCCGCACGCAGCAAATGTCCGCCGACATCGGTGTCGGAATCGACGACAATCGGCGTCGAGGGATCAACACCGTTGAGTCGAGACCGCTTCCACGACAGAGCTATCTCCGGGCGGTCCGGTTCGCGTCCTTGGGCCATCGTGCCGTCCTCCAGCACCTCGGCCACTGTGCCGACGTGCGATGACTTGGTCTTCCGCCGTGCGAGCGGCGAATAAGTCAGAGGGTACGACAACCGGAGGGTACGGAACCGGAACTGCGTGAAACTTGCTAGGGCGCAACACTTCAGCAGCGGGGAGCTCGGGGTTCGCGACGACTCGCGTCAGGTCGACCGTGCCCGTCGGCGGACGACGACCCGATCACGGTCACCGTGCTCGTGCCAATACGCGGCGGGCCGACCGGGCGACCGCTTCATCGATGAGGCGCCCACGTGCGTCGACGCCGACACCAGAGGGAGCGGCCGACAACCGGTCCAGGATGTCCTTGGCGTCGCGCAATTCGTCCGCTGTCGGGGTGAAGACCGCGCGTACCGACGGGAGTTGCTTCGGATGGATGCACGCGCGTCCGGCGAAACCCAGGCGGCGCAGGCGTCGAGTGTCGGCCTCGAAGGCGGGCAGGTCCGTGAAGTTCACCGACACCGCCGCGACGGGCGGCGCGATACCCGCCGCCGCACTGGCGGTGACCATCTGGCCGCGTGCGAACAAGAGCTGTTCGGCGCTGTCGTCGACCTCGATCCCGAGGTCCGCGGCGAGGTCCACCTCCCCGATTTGCAGGTAATCGATGCGGGGTGCGTGCGCGATCCTCGGCAGTGCCAGCAGGCCGGTAGCCGTCTCGACGAGGGCGGAGATCCGTGCGTGGTCGGCTCGGCATTCGGTGAGGACCCGGTCGGCCGCGGTGACCTGCTCGGCCGATTCGACCTTCGGTAGCCAGATCCCGGTGAGGTTTCGGCTGACGACCGCGCGAATATCGCGCTCCTGGATCGCGCCGGGATTCACGCGAACCCAGAGCTCGACTCCGGACGGTTCGCACTGCGAAACCCACTGTGCGACAAGGGTTCGGGCCGCATCCTTCCGGTCAAGTGCGACCGCGTCCTCCAGATCGAGGACCACCGCGTCGGTGCCCGAGCGCAGTGCCTTGTCGAATCGTTCGGGGGCGTCACCCGGTACGTAGAGGTAGGTGGTCGCCGTCATCCGATCACCCCGTGTCCTGCGACGAGCGATTTCGCGATGACCGTGCGCATGATGTCGTTGGTGCCTTCGCCGATCGCCATCAGCGGGGCATCCCGGTAGAGCCTTTCCACGACGAATTCGGTGGAGTACCCATACCCGCCGTGGACACGCATGGATTCCAGGCTCGCCATGATCGCCGTCTCGGAGGCGAAGGTCTTGGCCATCCCGGCCTCCATGTCGACCCGTTTGCCGCCGTCGGCGCGCGAGGCGGCCCAGTAGGTCATCAGGCGTGCTGCCTGCAATTGGGTGGCGATATCGGCGATCTTGAGTTGAATCGCCTGGAATTCCGCGATCGGACGACCGAAGGCCTCGCGTTCGCGCGCGTAAACGAGCGCGGCGTCGTAGGCCGCCTGCGCGATGCCGACGCTGCGGCCCGCGATATTGAGCCGCCCGATCTCCAGTCCGGACAGCGCCTGTTGCAGACCGCGTCCCTCGACACCGCCGAGCAGCGCGCTCTCGGGGACGCGCACATCGGTCATGACGATCTCGCACGACTCGGTGCCCTTGTACCCGAGTTTCCCCAGATCCCGCTGGACGTCGAACCCCTCGGTCGTGGTGTCGATCAACAGGATGCTCATGCCCTTGTGCGCCGGGCTCACCGTGGTATCCGTCTTCACCAGGACCGGAAGCACATTCGCGTGCCTGGCATTCGTGATCCAGGTCTTCGTCCCGTTCACGACATAGTGGTCGCCGTCCTTGCGCGCCGTCGTCCGAATGCCCTGGAGGTCGGTGCCCGCGCCCGGCTCGGTCAGACCGACGCCGGTCCGGTAGGCCCCGGAGGCCAGTTTCGGCAGGAGTTCCCGCTTCTGCGCCGCGGTCGCGTGCCTGGCGATCATCCAGCAAGACAGGTTGTGGCTGCCGAGAATTCCCGCTATCCCCATCCACCCGCGCGCCAGTTCTTCATAGACCAGGGTGAACGACACTTTGTCGAGGTCGAGACCCCCGTACTCCTCGGGGGTGGTGATCCCGAACAGTCCCATCTGCTTCATCTTCGCGACGATCTCGGTCGGGTATCGCCCGGATCGTTCGTATTCGTTGGCGACCGGCACGATCTCCTTGTCCACGAAGGCGCGCAGGGTAGAGCGGAAGTCTCGCTGTTGTTCGTCGAAGGTGAAATCCATTGCTGCTTCCTCAGTTCGCGGTGTCACGCGGGTCGCTCGCGATGCGGTACGCGAGGTCGTGCACGCTGGTCAGGTCGGTTTCGGCGGTCAGGTCCATGACGCGGTGTGCGAGCTCGTGCGCGCGCGGATGTCCCGCACAGTTGCCGATGAACTTGGCGAGCACCTCGGCGTCGGTCATGGGGAAACCCGCCGTGCCCTTGCTGCCCGCGACCTCCCCGGTGAGCACGCGACCGTCACGCAGCGTGAGTACCGCTCGCCCGGATGCCGCGGCCGCGGGCCGTTGGCTCGGTGCGGCGACGACGTGGACCAACCCGGCCGTGGCGGCGACGGCCGTGCGCGCGATCGACTCCTCGGTATAGGTATCGACGGTCACCGCGCCGTCGTGCAGCAGGGCCGCCACGCTCCACGGGAGGTCGAACTTCGCGTCGTAGGTGCTGCGCGGCGCGGCCGTACCGGTGTGCTCGCCGCAGACGAACGGGCTGGAATCGGGATGCACGTGCGTTTCGATGGCCACGATGTCGGCGGGGTCGATGGCGACATCGCCGACAGCGGCAGTGACGGCATCGAGCGTCACGTGCATGAGCTGACAGTTCGGGTACGGCTTGATGCCGATTCGCGTGACTTCCCAACGGGTTCCGAGTTCGGTGGTGAGAACGTCGAGATCCGCCGCTCGGTCCGACAGCGTCGCGTAGACACCGCGCGTTCCCTCGAGCACCGAGGGCGGGCCGGTAGCACCCGCCGCCGCCAACCGTGCCGCCAGGATGCCCGCGAACGACGCGGAACCCGGATGCAGCGATTTCGTATCGGCGGCCGAGTCGAGGAACTCGAGCAGTCCGCCGGAGGAGGAACCGGCGATCCCGAGTGCGTCGACGAGGCGGGCCGCGGGCAGGCCCATCAGCCGTCCCGCGGTAGTCGCCGCCGCGAGCGGTCCGACGACTGCGGTGGCGTGCAGGCCCCTGGCATGGAACCCGTGCGGACTCACGGCACCGAGGCGGCAGGCCGTTTCCAGCCCGAGGGCCGCCGACACCAACACCTGCGCGCCCGATGCCGACCGCTCCTGGCCGACCGCGAACGCGGCGGGAAGTACCGTCACCGTCGGATGGACGAGTCCACCGGCGTGGGTGTCGTCGAAGTCGAGCGCATGCTCGCGCACCGCGGTGCCCATGGCTGCCGCGGGCGCGGACATTCGGTCGCGACCGGTCAACGACCGTGCCTGTGGCGGACCCGAAAGTTCGTGCGCGACAGCCCATCCTGGGCCACCGACACCGAGACGTGCCGCCGCGATCGTGACGCCGACACCGTCGAGCAGATGCCTGCCGACCGCGTGCTTCACTTCGTCGGGCAGATCGTGCGGCTGTGCGTCGCACACCCAGTCGGCGAGCACCTGTGCCGCGGTCACGAGATGCCCTCGGCGGGGTTCGTGCCGAAGGCACCGGCCGCGGCCAATTCCGCGATCCGTTCGTCGTCGTAGCCGAGGGATCGCGCTACGTCCTCGGAATGCTCTCCTCGACTGGGTGCGCGCCGGTATTCGGGTCGCTGGGTGCCGAACCGGACCGGGGAGGCGACCTGGCGAACCGTGCCGAAGCGCGGGTGGTCGGTGTCGACGATCAGCCCTCGTGCCAGCGTGTGCTCCTCGGTGAGCGCTTGGCCGATGTCATTGATCGGGCCCGTCGGCACCCCTGCCGGACGCAGCTTCGACAGCCAGTGGTCGACCGAGGCGGTCGCGAACACCGCTTCGAGGATCGGCAGGAGTTCGGCGGCATGGCGGCCGCGGTTCGCGAAGTCGACGAATCGCGGGTCCTGTGCCAATTCGGGCCGGTCGATCGCGACCACCAGTCGCTGCCAGAACTTCTCCTTGGCGCAGCCGACCACGAGCCAGCCGTCGGTCGCTTCGAACGCCTGGAACGGAACCAGCGAGGGGTGCGCGGAATTTCGAGTGCGGACGGGTTCGAAACCGCCATTGAGATGCCAGGTCGCGGGGTAGGTGAGCAGTCCCATCGCGGTGTCGTACAGCGAAAGGTCGCAGTCACCGCCGACACCGTCGCGCCTGGCAGCGTGCAGCCCGGCCAAAATGCTGATGGCGGCGACGAATCCGCCGGAGTAGTCCACCAGCGACAGGCCCGACTTGGTGGGTGGGCCGTCGGGGTCGCCGGTGACGCTCATCCAACCGGCCAGGCCCTGCAAGATGTAGTCGTACCCGGGTTCTTTCGCGCGGGGGCCGGTCATCCCGAACCCGGTCAGGCTGCAACAGACGATGGCGGGGTTGAGATGCTTCAGCTGCTCGTAGGTGATGCCGATCTTTTCCGGCACGTCGCCGCGCAGGTTGGAATACACCACATCGGATTCGCGGACGAGGTCTTCGAAGACCTTGCGGCCGTGGGGATTCGACAGGTCCAGCGAGATGCTGCGCTTATTGCGGTTGAAGGTCTCGAAGAACAGTGAGTCCTCGCCCTCGGCGAACGGCGGCACGTATCGGCCGACATCGCCGCCGACGCCGGGGTCTTCCACCTTGAGCACGTCGGCGCCCAGATCCGCGAGATGCAGGCTGCCGAACGGCCCGGCGCCGTACTGCTCGAGCGACAGGATGCGGACGTCCTCGAGTGGTCTCATGCTGTCGTTCCGTTCGTGGTGGCGGTGGGCTCGGTGGTGGTGTGCGTCGCCTCGGGTAGAGCCAGCGGTCCGCTCTTCGCCGTGGGGAAATAGTTCTGGCCGATTCCGCTTTCCCTGGTCGCGACCATGACCGAGCGCTTCCAGGAGATAACCTCGTCGCCGTCCTGGTTCAGCCCGCGGGTGATCATCGAGACGATGCCCGCGTAGGGGCGGGACTCCGATCGGCGCAGGCCGGTGCAGATGCTCTCGGCGTAGAGCGTGTCGCCGACATAGACCGGGTGGCTCATCTTGATGTCGGTGAACGCGAGGTTGGAGATCGCGTTCTGACTCATATCCAGTACCGAAATGCCCAGTACCAGCGAAACGGTGAATCCGGAGTTCACGATGATACGACCGTCGGTGATCGGATTCTGTTGCGCCAGATGGGCATTGAAGTGGTTCTGGTTGGTGTTCATCGACAACAGGGTTACCCAGGTGTTGTCGGCCTCGGAGATGGTGCGCCCCATGGGGTGTTGGTACACATCGCCTACGGCGTAGTCCTCGAAGAACCTTCCCAAGATCGCGGGATGGGTCGCCACGGTGCCTCCTCGGGCTGATTGGGCTGTCGAGACGAACTGTAAACATCTGATGTTTGTCGCGTCAATACCGAATATGCGCAAACCAAGTGCAAGAAGTTCTGTGAATGTTAGATCCGCTGACCTCAAAGGTCAGATGTATTAGGTCAGATTGACCGTAGTCGATCCATCTGACGGTACGAATCCCGGAGGCTGTCGAGGTGGCGACGCATGAGGTCCATGGCGGCCATCGAATCGCCGTCCTTCACCACCGCCAGGATCGCCCGGTGATCGTGATCGACGCACTCCCAGAACCCGTCCGGGGTGTGATCGCGGCCGAAGCGCCCGGACAGCACCCGGAACACCGGCGCGGTGATCAGCTCCAGCAGTGGATTGCTCGCCGCGCGCAGCAGGATCAAATGGAACTCTTGATTCGCCGCGTAGGTCTCCGGGCCCTGGGTGCCGTCGGGCTCGAACATGACCGACTCCAGTTGCTCGACATGTTCGGTGGTCCGCCGAAACGCCGCCATCCCGGCCGCGGGGACCTCCATCAGGTTGCGGACCTCCATCAACTGGTCCACGCTCACCGTCTGCGCCGCGGCCATGAGCGCGACGCCCGTCTCCAGGTGTGCGCTGATATGTCCGATGCTCGGCGCCGTCACGAAACTGCCGCCGGTGACACCCCTGGTGGTGTGGATCAGGTTCTGCGTGGCCAGTGAGCGCAGTGCCTCGCGGATGGTGCTGCGCCCGACGCCGAATTCGTCGCTCAGTTCCGGTTCCGTGGGCAGCCGCGTCCCAGGCGGGAGTTCACCGGACAGAATCCGCGCCCGAATCGTCTCCACCAGGACCTCGTAGGCCAGGGGTGGTCGCGACGACGGTGCCTTCGTTCGATGGTTCGTGTGGTCGGCTACCACCGGCGGCCCTCCTCTGCTGGTCTGCGGCCCAACGGCGTTGTGCGCGCGGTCAAATCATTGAAACATCTGCTGTTTTGACAATATATCGAGCGATATCCCCGGTTGTCTTCGAGAAACTCCAACCTTGACGGCCAAAGCATCATATGTTTACAGTCACCAACTGTAACCCAGGTCTCATGAGAGAGATCCCGGCGAGCCGTCACTCCCACGTGCCGCTCTCCACCACCGCGGCGGCGGCCTTCGTCACCACCGACCCGCACGATATGTCGAGGGATCATGTTCACATTTTCGTCCGCGCGGCCACGAGTTGTGGCCGTGCGCTTGCTGGCCGGTGCGGCGGCATCGGCCCTCGCGCTGTCGGGATGTTCCGGCGGTCCAGGCCCCGACGCCGATCCGAACGCGCCGGTGACCATCGACGTCACCGTCTCGGCGGCCGCCGAGATCTACAGCATCCCCTGGCTGGTCGCCCAGAAGCAGGGGCTGTTCGAGAAGTACGGCGTCATTGTCGAGAACATCGTGCCGGGCAAAGGCGGAAGCGCCACCATGCGCACCCTGCTCGACGGGGATATCCCCATCGGCGAGGTCAGCTATCCCTCGATCGTGCAGGCCGACCCCACCGGTGCCGAACTGCGAGTGGTCGGCGGTGGCACGCAGGGGCCCTACCCCATGAACTTCTACGCGCTCGCCTCGAACCCGAAGATCAACTCGATCCAGGATGTGCGGCGATGGGCCTATACGCGACCCAACTCCGCGACAGACGCGCTCTCCCAACTGATTCCGAAGCTGGCGGGCATCGAGGCCGGCCGCATCGAACGCATCTCCTCCGGCGGGATCGGTGAGGGGCTCGCGCTGCTGGAGGCGGGCTCGGTCGATGTGGCGATGCTGCCCTCCATCGTCGCCGAGCAACAACCGGACGATTTCAAGCTGATCGCGAGCAGCCCCGAATACCTCGACCGGTTTCTGCAATCCACCATCACCACAACCAAGGACTACGCCGCATCGAATCCCGGTGTGGTGCGCGCCATCAACGCCGGATACACCGACGCGGTCGCGTCCATCGACGCGAATCCGCTGGCCGCCGCGCAGTTGTACGCCGAGTACTCGGGATTCGATGTCGACGCCGCGTTGAAAGTGGTCCGGCGGGCCGCGACGGCACACACGTGGGGTGGGGGATTCGACCAGGAGTCCGTGGCTTCGGCCCAGGCGGGCGTCGAATTGTCGGGCAGCGACCGCGAACCCGACCTGTGCACACTGTTCGATCCACGATTCCTCCCGGCCGAGGTGGACCAATCCCTGCCCGCCGGCTGCCTCGACGCTCCGTCCTCGTGAGGGACAACTTCCGACCGCGAAGGGTCTGTCCATGAACGCTCCCAACACCTCCGATCCGATCGTCGACGCGCGCGCGGTCGTGCGCCGCTTCGGCGCCGTCACCGCGCTGGACGGTGTCGATCTGCGTATCGACCGCGGCGAATTCGTCTCCATCGTCGGCCCGAGTGGCTGTGGCAAATCCACCATGCTGGAGATCGTCGCGGGCCTCCAGGACCACGACGGCGGGACGGTCTCCGTCGCGGGCCAGCCGCTGCGTGGTCCTCGGGAACGCACCGCCGTGATCTTCCAGGAGTCCGCGACCCTGCCGTGGCGCACCGTCCGCGACAACGTGGCGTTCGCGCTCGAGGTGCAGGGCGTCGCCAAACGCGACCGCAGGGAACGCGCCGACGAACTCCTGGCCACCGTGGGGCTGGCCGCCTTCGGCGACCACTTCCCGGGTCAGCTGTCGGGCGGGATGCGACAACGCGTCGCGATCGCCCGGTGCCTGTCGATGCAACCGGATCTGATCCTGGCCGACGAACCCTTCGGCGCCCTCGACGAGCAGACCCGCCTTGTCATGTCCTATGAACTGCTCGAGATCGTGGAGAAGCTGACCTGTGGAGTCCTGTTCATTACCCACAGCATTCAGGAATCGATCCTGCTGTCCGACCGGGTCCTGGTGATGAGTGCCCGTCCGGGCCGGTTCATCGACGAGATCGCGATCGACCTCGAACGGCCGCGTTCGGAGGATGTGCTGACCTCCACGACCGCCACCGCACTGCACGAGCGGATCTGGTCGTCGTTGCGCGCGGAAGCCAAGAAGACGATGAGCGTGACCCGGTGAGCAGCCGTTCCGCGGTCCCAGGATATCTGCGCCCACCACCTTCGCGTGTGCTGCGGCTGCCCAGTGCGGGGTGGACCACCGTCGTCATCCTCGTCGCGCTCGCGTTGGTCGAGCTGTACGCGCGCTCGTCTTACGCGTCGCCGCTCGACATCGTTCCGGTCTCGGACATGCTGGCCGAGACCGCGCGCCTGCTCGGAACCCGCGAATTCCTGGTCGATGCGCTCGGGCGCACCCTCGGCATCATCGTCATCAGCTTCGTGGCCAGCGCCGTGCTCGGGATCGGGGCGGCGTACCTGCTGTGGCGGTTCGAGGTGTGCAAGCGTGCGTTCCGTCCCTACCTCAACGTGTACTACGCGGTGCCGACCTTCGCGCTGTACCCCATCATGGTGGTGCTGTTCGGTAGTGGCATCACGCCCATCGCCGTGCTTTCCACCGTTTTCGCCTTCGGCATCGTCACGGTGAACGCGCAGACCGGCTTCGAGTCGACGACCCCGATCATCGACAAGCTGGGGCGGGTCCTGCGGATGACGCGGTGGCAGTACTTTCGATCGATTTTGCTGCCCTACGCGCTGCCCAACATCATCACCGGCCTGAAACTGGGCCTGTCCTATGCCATCATCTCGGTGCTCGCGAGCGAATTCATCCTCTCGACCGATGGTTTGGGCCACTACATCTCGATCGCCTACGACAGCTTCGATATCGCCGAGATGTACGCGGGCATCCTCGTGGTGACCGCCCTCGCGCTCCTGGCGACCCTGCTCATCTCCGCAGTGCTCAACCGATTCGATTGGAGACGTCGGCGATGACATCGATAGCGTCGCAGCAGCTTTCATCCCGTGCCGCCGTCGCGCGGGTGGGTATTTCGCGGATCGGCGCTGCGGGGCGGTTGGTTCCCGCTCTCCTCGTCGCGGTCGTCGGGGTGCTGGCCTGGTGGGTTGCCGCTGTCCTGCTCGACAGTCAGATCTTTCCCACGCCCGCCGCCTCGATGAGTTCGTTGTTCGCCGATCTGGCCACGGAGTCGTTCCGCGCGAACGTGCTCGATTCCCTGCGGTTGCTGGTCTTCGCGTTCGTCGCGAGTGTGGTGCTCGGTGCGGTACTGGGTCTTGCGCTCGGCATCAGCGCCTTCTGGTCGCGCGCCATCCTGCCGATTGTCTACGCGGTCAACAGCATTCCGAAAATCGTGCTGTACCCGTTGTTCCTGTCCTTCCTCGGCATCGGCCAACTCAGCCGGGGTGGATTCGCGTTCTACGCCGCCTTCGTGCCGATGTTCATCATGGCGGTCGAGAGCACGTCCGCGGTGCATCCACTGCACCTGAAAATGGCCGCTTCGCTGCGCATGGGTTGGCCCCGGCTCATTCGCCAGATCATCGTCCCCGCAACGCTTCCCGCGCTCGCCACCGCCACACGAACAACCTTCGGACTCGCGTTCCTCGGACTACTGCTTGCCGAGATGTTCTCCTCCTCCAGCGGCATCGGCTACGAGATGCTGCGCAATGTGAGTCTCATCCGCATGGAGAACATCATGGGTACCGTCGTGCTGATCGTTGTGATCGCCTTGCCGCCGACGATCGCCCTGCAGGCCATCGAACACCGTGTCGCCGCACGGTTCGGTGGATCGCGTCGCTGAGAAAACTGCTGGAGCAGCGGTTTCGGAAGCCCCCGGACGGTGGGCCACCTTCACTCCACACACAATAAGCGGCGAATACGGGCGCTGACGTGTCAGCATTGACGACCGCCGACCACATCGTCGGTCGGCTCGACGACTTCGCCGCCAGGTCGGGCCACGTGGTGTCGCCGTTCGTCGCGTGGGTCGCCGATGGGGCGGCGGCACTACGCCCCGAACCCCGACGAGGTCGCCCTGCGCGGCCGCCACACTCGGGTAGCCGACTTCGGCCGCCGGTGTTCGCCTGGCGGTGATCGGCACACCGGTGCCAGCGCAGCGATCGGTACGCCGTGGGCCGACGCGAAGTGTGAGTGCGATCACTTTTTCCGGAGGCTGTCACAACATCCGGCACAGCGGTGTCTTGTGTCCGAACTCCTCATCGAACGAAGGGAAGACACCATGCACGCCATGAATGAAGTTGTCGTGATCGGTGGCGGATACGCCGGTGTCATGGCGGCCAACCGGATGACCAAGCGCGCCGACGTGCGGGTGACCCTGATCAATCCGCGCGAGGTCTTCGTGCCGAGGTTGCGCATGCACCAGGTGGTCGGCGGCACGCACGAAGGGGTGGTGGATTATCGGGATGTGCTGGCCGAGGGAGTCCGGCTGGTGGTCGGCAGCGTCACACGCATCGACGCGGCCGATCGCAGAGTGCTGCTGGCCGAAGGTGATTCGATCGCCTACGACTACCTGATCTACGCGGTGGGTAGCGGTAATGCCGCGCCGCCGGTGCCGGGCGTATCCGAATTCGCCTACCCGGTCGCGACATTGGAGGCGGCGCGGCGGCTGCGGTCGGTCCTGTTCGACACGCCCAGCGCAGCCGCGGTGACGGTAGTCGGCGGTGGTCCGGCCGGGGTCGAGACCGCCGCCGAGCTTGCCGGACAGGGACGTGCGGTCACCTTGGTCTGCGGCGATGCGCTCGTTGCGTACCTGCATCCCAAGGCACGGCGCACGGCCCACAGGTACCTCGCCAAGCTCGGGGTGACCGTCATCGAAGGCCGCGCCGCCGCCGTCACAAAGGTCACCGCCGAGGCCGTGGAACTGGCCGACGGGCGGACGCTGGCCAGCGCCGTCACGATCTGGTCGGCGGGCTTCGGGGTGCCTGACCTGGCGACCCAGAGCGGGCTGAGCACCGACGCGGCCGGGCGGCTGCTCACCGACGAGACGTTGACCAGCGTCGATGACGAGCGCATCGTCGCGGCGGGTGATTCGTCGGCACCGTCGGATCTGCCGTTCCGTATGAGCGCTTATTCCGCGTACTGCCTGGGTGCGCACGCCGCCGACACCCTGCTGCACCGGATCGCGGGCGAACAGCCCGAGCCGATCGACATGTCGTTCCCCGCTATGTGTCTCAGCTTCGGCCGGGACGCCGGGATCTACCAGCTCGGTCATAAGAATGAGACCGGTATGCGGCTGTATTTCAGCGGATCGGTGGGTAAGAAGCTCAAGGAGGTCGCCTGCTCGGCGGGCATCAAGCACCTGGCGACCGAAGCCGAAAAGCCGGGCTCGCATCACTGGTTCTCCGATGGCAAGCACCGACCGACGCTGCTGGCCCAGCGCGGGAGCGCTGCGACACCCGTCGCTTAGCACACCGAAAAGTGTTGTCGCCCAGTAGTTGTGACTCGATCACCGAAGGCGGTGGTGTTCGCCCTTCCGGATACCACCGCAGCGGCCGACGCGCGAGGGGGTGCGCACGACCTTTACGCTTCCCGGCCTCGCCACAGAACTCGTCGGGAGCGGGCTGGTCGCCACACCGCTGATCGCGGTGACGCTTCGCCGCCCTCGCGGGTGGTGAGATCTGTACCACCGTTCCCATTTCGGATTGCAACTATACCCTCACGGGAGGGTAAGTTTACGGCCGCTGAGCGATCGACAAGCCTGGATGAGGCCGGCATGGGTCTCCTCTCGCTCGCTGTGCTGCCCCGCGCTTGTGTGCGCGGTGATCAACGAACATGGAGTGTGAATGGTGTCGATTGATCGACCGGGAAGAGCCGACGGATCGGTGCTGTCGGCGCTGAGTAGCCCGAAGCGGTTGCGGATCGAAATCCTGGCCGGACTGGTCGTCGCACTGGCGTTGATTCCCGAGGCGATCTCGTTCTCGATTATCGCCGGTGTCGATCCGAGGGTGGGATTGTTCGCGTCTTTCACCATGGCGGTCACGATCGCGATCACCGGTGGTCGTCGCGCGATGATCTCCGCCGCCACGGGTGCGGTTGCTCTCGTCGTCGCGCCGCTCGTCCGGGCGCACGGTCTGGACTACCTGATCGCCACGGTGATTCTGGCCGGTGTGTTCCAGATCGTTCTGAGCGCTGCCGGGGTGGCGAAATTGATGCGGTTCGTGCCGCGCAGCGTCATGGTCGGCTTCGTCAACGCGTTGGCGATTCTGATCTTCACCGCGCAACTACCGCACCTGATCGGGGTGCCGTGGCTGGTGTATCCGATGCTTGCCGCCGGATTGTTGGTCATGATCTATCTGCCGAAACTGACCACGATCTTGCCCGCACCGTTGATCGCGATCCTCGTGCTCACCGTGCTCACGGTGTTGTTCGCCCTCGATGTCCCCAATGTCGGCGACGAGGGCGCGCTGCCGTCGAGCCTGCCCTCGCCGCTGGTGCCGCACATTCCGTGGACCTTCGAAACCCTGCGCACCATCGCGCCTTTCGCGTTGGCGATGGCGCTGGTCGGGTTGATGGAGTCGCTGATGACGGCGAAACTGGTCGATGACATCACCGACACCCATTCCGACAAGACCCGTGAGGGTTGGGGGCAGGGCATCGCGAATATCGTCACCGGGTTCTTCGGCGGCATGGGGGGTTGCGCGATGATCGGTCAGACCATGATCAATGTGAAGGTCTCCGGCGCCCGCACCCGTATCTCGACCTTCCTGGCCGGGGTGTTCCTGCTCATTCTTGTCGTCGGCCTCGGCGGAGCTGTCGCGAAGATTCCGATGGCGGCCTTGGTGGCTGTGATGATCATGGTGTCGGTCGGGACGATGGACTGGCATTCGATCGCGCCGAGGACATTGCGGCGCATGCCGATAGCCGAAACCACCGTCATGCTTGTCACGGTCGCGGTGACTGTCGCCACCAACAATCTCGCCATCGGGGTCGTTGTCGGTGTGCTCACCGCCACGGTCGCCTTCGTGCATCGCGTTGCCCACTTCACCGAGGTCACCCCGATCTCGGAATCCGTTGGCGCCGATGGGCAACCGGAGTCGGGTACGCGGGTGTACAAGGTGCGCGGCGAGTTGTTCTTCGCCTCGAGCAACGACTTGGTCTACCAATTCGACTACGGAGACGACCCGGCTCATATCGTGGTCGATATGACCGACACCCACATCTGGGACGCTTCCACCGTCGCCGCGTTGGATGCCATCACCACCAAATACGCCGCCAAAGGCAAGACCGTAGAGATCATCGGCCTCAACCCGGCCTCCGAGGCGCGTCATGACCTGCTCTCGGGTCATCTCACCGGCGCGCAGTGACATGGTCACCGATCGGTATGCCCAGATCGGGCAGGTGGCGGAGCGAACCGAACTGTCGCTCAAGACGATTCGTCACTATGACGAAGTGGGACTGGTGCAGCCTTCGGCGCGGTCGGCTGGCGGCTTCCGTCTTTACACGGACGCCGATATCGAACGGCTGTTGGTGATCCGGCGGATGAAACCGTTGGGTTTCACCCTCGCTGAGATGAAGCACTTACTCGATTCGCTCGATGTTCTGGACGACTCGCACTCGAGTGGCGAACAGCGTGCGAGTGCCAAGGCGTATCTTCTCGAATGTCGTGCCAAGACCTTCGAGAGCGCCGATCGGCTGCGGCGTCATCTTGCCTATGCCGAGGAGTTCGGTGCCTTGCTGACCACTTCTGCTACCACACGGTCCGACTAGTGCTGTGCTTCCAAAGGTGATGGGCGGTACGTGATCTGGTTGGCACGGTGCGTGTGAGCTGTCCTCTCGGTGTTGCGTGACGGTGACCGGGAGATCCTGCGCATGGATTCGGTCGACGACGATGACGTCTGGACTTGTCTTGCGGGCCCGGATCGTCACCCTGGCTGCTGATGGGTGTGATCGCCCGCAGGTTCGATATCTCGCGCCAGCCCGTGATCAACTGGCGGTCCCGCTACCTTGCACACGGGATCAACGGGCTACCCGACGAGCACCGTTCAGGACGCCCGAGGCCCCTGGACCGCGACAAAATGATCACCATCACCGTGGCCACGCCGCCGCGTAAATATGTTGTCACGCACTGGAGTTCGCGTCTGTTGGCCGATCGTTCGGGTGTCGCGCACGGGGCCGTGTCGAATGATCAGCCCTGCGAGGCAGCGGGTCTGATTTCGCTCGGTGCGGTGTTCGGTGAGGTGTCGCTCTCTCCGGGTACCGAGTGACTCAACCGCGAGAACGGGGGTCCTGGCCGATGGCGGAGGCCAGGGCGAACGTCACCGTGGTTGCTGGCGATAGTGACGCTTGACGTGCCGTCCGGCGTTTGTCCCTGTCACAGAGGCTATCGCGCAGGTGCCGCGGGCCATGGCAGCGCCACTGTCGATGCGGGAGCGTAGAGCACCGCGTCGAACGCCGCGGCCGCGGCCGTGAGCGGATGGTCTGTCTCGGCCGTCGGTGTGCGCCAAGGGCGCAGGTCGATGATTCCCGTGCCGTCGGGAGCCTCGATGAGATCGCCGGGGTGGTTCATCAGCCAGCGGCTGAGCTCCCGATAACGCCCGAGCGGATAGGTGACGGTGGGGTCGCCATCGCGCCAGACGGCGCCGACGGTCCTGCTTGTGCCGAGTTCGCCGCGGGCCAGGTGCGCACCGAGGCTGCCCGGTGCGCGTGGGTCGAGGTGTTCGGTCTGTTCGAACAGGAACAGGCGGCTCGACGGATGCCGGTGGGCGATGGTTTTCAGCGACAGATACTGGGCGGCGTCGCGTACCGCGATAGCGCGGTGGTCCCCGCCGGTCATGAGATGTGCGGTGAGTCGGGCATTCAAGGTCGCGGCCAGGTGTTTGTCCTCGGGATCGGTGAGCGCCGCGCCGGAATCGGTGGGAGCGTGCCGGTCGTAGCCGAACATGTCGAGGCCGTAGAACCGCACCCGGTCTCGGTCGGGAAGCTCAGCGTTGTGTAGACGGAGCCAACAGAGCAGCTCGAGGTTTGCGCGCAGGGCGGCGCGACCCCATGACCACATGCCCCGCACGACCTCCTCGTTCGGGGTATCCGAGCCCGCGCCTCGGATATAAGCGTCGGCGGGACGCGAGAGCGCGAAGTTGGTCTCGGCGGCGACCACCCGGATCGCCTGCCGTTCGACCAGATGGCGGAGGACGGCATTGCGCACCGTGAGATATTCGGCGCGTTGGTGGATACCCTCCGACCACGCCACAATTCGCGCGTCCTCGACGAGCTCGTCGACCAGGGTCGCCAACATGGCCGGCAGTACGGTCGTCGGCGCAGACGCCGAATAGCCTCTGCCGTTGTCGCTTCCGCTTGTCATCGCTGGATTTTCCCTTCCGGGTGCCGTTTTCGTGTAATACTCTGCCCCGTGCGTATCTGACAAGTGTTCATGTCAGATTTGCGCTGGCACGAAAGGTGTTATGAGTATTCGAGCGGATCGACCGGACCGGTTCGATGGGGCGAGCGCGCGAGGGCGGATAGCCCACGGTACGGGCCGCTCGTGGTGCGCCTTTGTGGTCGCCGCGGTTGCGGGCGCGGCGCTGACATTGCCGGTGATGCCTTCTGCTGGCGCGGGCACTGACTGTGTGCCCTGGACTAAACAGCAAGTGGCGCAGGGTTTCGGGCCGCTGGAGAACCTCGCCTTCGATGGCCGCGGCGGTGTGTTGCTCTCGCAGCAATCTGTCGCCGGTGGCGGTGGGTCGTTGCAGCGCTTGGGTGCCGACGGGTCGCGTTCGGTCGCGGCGGCCGATGTCGACGGGCCGGGCGCGGTGGTAATCGGTGGTGCCACCGCGTATTTCACCACCGGTAACAGCGTGGCGGGACTCCTGTCCGACACCGGCACGATCAGCGCCCTCGATCTCGACACCGGCGCTGTGCGCACCGTGGCGTCGGGGCTCACCATGCCCAACGGGCTGGCGCGACTTCCGGGCGGCGATTTCGTGGTGAGCCGTGACCTAGGTCCGCGGGCCGTGCTGACTCGGGTTACCGCCGACGGCACCCGCACCCCGTTCGCCACGTCGATCACCTCGACCAACGGCCTGGTGTACTCGCCTCGGCACGACCGCCTGTTCGTGTCCACCAGCTTCGATCCGACGACCACCGTTGCCGCCGTGGATATTTCCGACCCCTCCGCGCCGCCTGCGCGTCTCGAGGTGCCCGGGTACGGGCCGGCGAATTCCGCTGACGACCTGACCATCGGCCCCGACGGTCGGATCTACCTGGCGCTCAACGCGGCCGGCGCGATCGACCGCATCGACCAGGACACCGGGGCCGTCTGCACCATCGCCGACGGCTTGCCGTTGACCTCTTCGGTCCGGTTCGGCGCAGGTCGAGGCTGGGACGTGGACGCGATATATGCGACCAGTTTCCTCGGCACGGTCACCCGAATCGCTCGCGCCTGATCGACCTCTCAGCGCCGGTGCCATACGGCTCGTGCTGAATTCAACTGAATAAGAACGATAAAAAGCCGCAATGAGGCGGCAGGGAGGACCCGAAAGTGATGTTCGGTCTACGCGCGTGCGCGACGATGGTAATGGGGGTTGCGCTCGCGGTGGGCGTGGCAGCTGGGCCCGCGGCGGGTCAGCCGCAAGCGGGGGCGCCCGGTCCGCTCCCGGTACCCTTCGATCTCGGCGCAGGGATACTGCCCGCCGGCCTGTTTCCCGAGCAGGCACCGCCTGGCGCCAACGATTGGGACTGCAAACCCACTGCCGCACATCCGAACCCGGTGATCCTCGTGAACCCGACCGCAACCTCGCAAGCGATCGCGTGGCAAGCGGGCGCGCCGTATTTGAAGAACAACGGCTACTGCGTCTTCACCTTCAACTATGGCAACATGGCGTGGCTACCCGGCGAAATCCCGACGCAGGCACTGGGTGATATCCGTACTTCGGCCCAGCAGTTGGCGGAGGTGGTCCAGCGCGTGCGCGCGGCTACCGGCGTCGACAAGGTAGACCTCGTCGGCCACTCGCAGGGCGGCGGGATCCTTGCCTTCTACTACCTCAATGTGCTCGGTGGATTCGACAAAGTCGACAAGATGGTCGGTATCTCGCCGAGCAATCACGGCACCACGCTCAACGAAATCGCCTATCTGCGTAGCTTTATTCCGCCGGTGGGTCGATGGATATACGACCGCATCGGTGACATCGCGCCGGCCCTGATCCAGCAGGCGATAGGGGAGGGGATCGCCGAGCAGGTATACGGCGGCGGCGACACTCGCCCCGGCGTCACCTACACCACCCTCGTGAGCAAATACGACGAGGTGGTTACGCCGTTCGATCAGCAGTATCTCAGCGGGCCGAATGTCACCAATATTCTGCTGCAAGACGGATGCGCCGACGATCGTTCCGAGCATCTGTCCACCATGTACAGCGAACGGGTATGGCGATTCGTGCTGAACGCGCTCTCGCCTGCCACGGCGACACCGGTGCCGTGTTTCCCGGTGAGTCCGTTCTTCCCCGGCGTTCGCTAGCTGAACGGGGGCCGTCGTGGCCCTCGGATTGTTTGACCGGGAGGTGCGGCGCCGAGTGATGGTGGCGTCGCTGGGACGCGGCTTCGGCGGCAAGGCACCACCGGTGCGCGAGATGTGGATGTCGTGGCCGGAAAACCTGGCCGATGCGGTGTTCGGCGAGGTGTCGTGGCCCCGTTGCGGTGCCGAGTCGGTCACCGAGCGGCGCGCGGACGATCGCCTGAGCTTCGCGCTTCCCTACGGTGGCAATGTCGGCCGAACCCAGGTCCGCGATCATGTGCGGATCCGGGTGGAAAACCGGCAGCGAGTGGGCGGCCGGGTGTGTGGACGCGGGGCGAGGAGGACGGGTATGACAGACGGGCCCAACGGCTTGACGGTAGATCACCCCCTTGCCCGTGCGTTGGCGGCACACGCGCCGGTGGGCTGGCAGCGAGTGGACGCGGTGTTCGCGATGACCGTGGCCGACGAGGTCGCCAACATTATGTATTCCGTTGGCGACCAATTGTTTCCGGCGGATCCGCCGGAAGTTGTGCTCAGTCTGGCTCGTGAACAGCGCACGCGAAGTTCGGCATCGGAGGCGGGGCCGTGGTGGCGCATGATGGTGACGCTGGCCAGTGGTGGCGAGATCGAGGTCGACTACGACTACGGTGCGGCCCCGTTCCCCGAGGAGCATCTGTTCGACCCGGAGGCCTATCTCGCCGACTTGCAGGCATATCCGCGCGACAAGGTCCCGGTATGGCTTGCCGCCTACATCGCCAACGACGATCGGCAGCGACGTACCCCGCAATCCGCCGCGAGCCGAGCTCGTAGCGACCGGGACGGCCAGGTGTGGGCCGTACTTGCGGTGAACGAGTTTCCGTCATTCCCGCTGATGTGGGCGCGGTGGGCGACCATCGCCGCCGCATTCGTGGCCGCGGAATCGGAGTGGGGCCCGCGGATGCTGCCGTGGATCGGCATATTCGAGGGCGCGGCGCGCGGCGGGTCGACCCTGCACGCGCTCCCGTCCGGACGCGCGGTGCTCTCCGGTGGCGTGTGGGACGCGCCCAGCTTGGACGCGGCATACAACCGGGGTGCGCCCATGCCGGATCTCTATGCGGGGGCGCCTGATTGGGTAACCGACCTGGCGCTGAATCCGCGCGCTGGCTCCGGCTTATTGTCTTTTTGTTACTGGTGGGAGTCGGGGCACTGGTACCGAGGGGACTCCCCGTCGGCGCGGGAGTGTGCGGCGGCCGTCCCAGCCATGTGGACCCACGACGCCGTTACCCAGGTCGTCGCGGACCTCGCTGGCGACGAGGGTGCACGCGATGCGGCCGCCGTGCTGGTGTCGGCTGCCGAATCGGGCGCGGCAACTCGCGAAATGGTGACCGCCGTGTTCGGTGAGCACGGGCGATGCGATATCGACGGCGCTCTTTATCAACTGACACTGGCCGGACTGGCCTCGACGCGGCCCCGGCCGATGCCGGAACAGCAGGCCATCGCCCGGGTGCGCGACTACATCACCGGGCACAACTTGGATACCACCGGATATCCGTTGTCGGAGTTGGTCGCCCATCGGTTGAGTATCGGATGGGTCGTGTATGTCCCTGTGCCCCAGGGGGTTACGGCTACCGACCGGGCGATCTTCTATCTCGCCGACGATGGTGTCTTCGAACATTCGACCTCCGCGATCGCGCCGACCACGTATATCGCCGAATTCGAACGACGATTCTCGCAGCGGCACGGTTCGACGGCGTGAGACAGCTCAGCGAACCCGCGCGCAGGGCGGCTTCTGCGGATCGGAGCGCGCAGCGGGTGTGATCGCTGGGGCCACCCCATTCCCAGTAGCGGGAGCAATGCGGTGCGCCGAAGCCCACCCTGCTGCGGCAGGATGTCTTATACCGTTGCGCTCACGCAGGATTGAGGGATCGCGGGGTATGAACCAACCGCTGCGGGTCGACCTGGACCAGCTCCGAGCACAAGCTCCGGAGCTCGGCTCGATCGCCGATTCCGTGCAACACGAGCTGGCGACCCTGAAGTCCGTGCTCGCTCGGGAGGGTGAGTGCTGGGGCGGCGACGAGCCGGGACGGGCATTCGCCGAGAATTACGCACCCGCGGCGGAGACCGGGCTCGTGGGGTTTCAGAATCTGGCCGATCGCCTGCATCAGATGAGCGACGCGTTGGCCAGCACGGCGGACAACTTCGCGAACCGAGACCAAGAAAACGCCATCCAGCTCCGAGATCCCATGCAGAGCACATCCACACTTGGCCCGACCAGCTACCGCCAGGATCGGTCAACGTCGATTCCCTCGGTACCAGACCAGCCGAATTCATCGAGCTGGAGCGTGCCCCCTGTCACGTCGTCTCCCTCCGGGTCGGACTCGCCCGTGGATGTCGGCGCCGAGGTTCCCGAAGCCTCCGTCTCGCCCGTGCGGTCGGACTATCAACCGACACAACCGCCGTATCTGCCCGGATCGTCGGCCAGACCGAGGTCCGTCCAAGATCAGGTATATCGCGCCCCACCTCCCGAAACGCGGTCGCCACCCCCGTCGCGGACACCGCCGAACACTTCGAGCGCGCCACCACCGTCAACGGCACAACCGTCGGTTGCCACTGCGAAGCCCGCCTCCGGCCCACGCACGTCGCGCGCCGTCGCGGGAAAGCCGCCGGGCACGCCGTGGTCGAAGCCGCCCACCGGCAGTATTCCGTGGCGGCAATCCCCGACCGGACAGCCGTTGCCCCGCAACGCGATAGGGAATCGTCCGCCCGGACAGGTCTTCCCACCGCATCGCACCGGCGGCACGCCCGGCACGGCGAAACCCGAACCAGCGCGTGGTTCGGCGAAGCCTCGCCGGGAGAAATCTCGCTCCGCGCCGCCGAAACGAGCACCCGTGCGCACCGATTCGGCGGCGTTGGCGGCTGCACGTGCGCTCGCGGCCCGGCACGGCATCCGGATAGTCGGGTTCGAGACCTCCGGCATCGGCGCGGAGACCGTTGCCGACATCGCCGCCGCCATCGATGACTTGCTGGGCAGGTATCCGTTCGTCCCATTGCACGGCATCGAGATCGCCGAGCTCGGCGACGAGGTGATATCACAGGTGCGAGGGGACGATCCCGACGACGACGTGGGCACGGCGGCATGGATCCTGCTCGACCGTCCCACCGTCGCCGACCACGCGCGACTGTCCGAAAAGTTCGGCACGGCAACGCGATCGGGACAGCTGGCGGACGGGCTCGAGGATCGGCCGATGTATTCGATCATCGTCGGTGACGTCGGCAAGATCCTGACAGCGATGGCACCTCGGGCACGAGGGTTGGCGCAGCGGGCCCTGGTCACCGAGTATCACCGGATCAGTGGGCCGTGGGATCGCGGTGTGACCCTGGCCGTTGCCGTGACCGGTTACCGGAAGTGGCGCGACGAGCTGTCCTCGAACTGCTACACGGCTGGTCGCTGGGACCCGTGCGCCGGGCTGTCAACGGGGTTCATCGAGACCCAGATGCGTGGCACGGCCGCGTGTGGGCCTGCGAAAGTGCTGTCTCGACTGCTGGTGGAGATGGCACGGGGGCAGGCCGAAGCCCGTGCGGGCGCTGCGGGGTGAGGTGCTCGATTCGGGATTGACGGATGTGCTGCTCGGCCACATTCCGGAGGCGCATCTGGATGCGATGCAGCGGGCCGCGGATGCGTGGTCGGATGCGGCGAATGCGCTGGAGCGAGCGAGGGGGCGGCTGGAGGAGACCGCACGAGGGGTAGGGATCGAGAGTGAGTTCACGGGGACAGCGATCGCGAAGAACTATTCCGCGCTGCTCGACGCGACTCGTGCGCAGATCGAGTACAACAATGAGCGGGCGCGTCAGTTGTATGAGGCGCGTAATGCGTTCGAGTTGGAGATCTACGTGGTGCGCGGCATCCTTGCGCTGTTGGCCGCGCAGCTCGCATGGGATTTGTTGTTGCCGCCACCGGTCGGGGTCGCGAAGTCCGCCGCGGATCGGGCTGACGCCGAAGTCGCCATGGGCGTGGCTCGGGCTGGCACGCTGCGGTTGGTGGCAGCCCAAGGGGCGCGGTTCGGTGCCAGACATCCGATGTTGGCGTTGGCGGCCAAGGGAATTGGGTTCGGTGTTGCCGCCGGTGGTGGCGTGCCTTATGTGGCGATGCGGGTGCAGATGGCACAGACCGCCCGCGGACATCGGGAGTCGGTGGACTGGAAACAGGTCGGGGTCGGTGCCGCCGCGGGGGCGGTGGGTGGCCTGTTCGGTGTCGGAGCCGGGCATCTCGTCGGATCCAGGATGGCCGGGCTCGGTGTCAATTCCGTGTCGAAGTTCAATCGGGTCCTCGGACGGGTAACCGCCACCGCGACGGCAGGCGCCGTCGGCGGCGGTGTCGGCGGGTTGGCAGGTGGCCTGACCGCTGTCGCGCTGACCGGCGGGCAACTGCGGGGGAAGGATCTCGCGCATATGGTGTGGGCGGGAGTCGCGATGGGTGCGGCCGGCGGCATCGGCTCGACGATCCGTGCGGGACGCGCCGCCGCCGTGGCGGCACGGACCAACACTGCGACGGCACTGCTTCCGCGCGTCAATGTCCAGGAACCGGTGCGCCCGCAGGTCCGCGCCGATGCCGATCCTCGGCCGCCAGCCGCTGGCGACGGTCGATCTGCCAAGCCCGACGGCTCGCCGAAGGCTAGGGGGGTCAAGGAACAGATCGACGACCTCGGCCGTGAACTGCAAGGGACATTGCGTCCCGAGGATTTTCCGGGGAGGTCCTCGCAGGAGGCGCTCGGCGATTTCGTGAAAAAGACCGTGGACCCACCGCCGCGGCCCCACGAAGCGCCGCCACCCAAGGAGGTACTGACACGTGCCCACGAGGCTCGTTCGGCGGACGCCGACAAGCCGCGACCCGCCGAATCGCGCACGCCCGAGCCCGAACCGCCGCTGCGGCCTGAGGAACCCCTTTCTACAGAAGAGGCGTTTGTCCGCATTCTCAGGGAGAACGGGATGTTGCCACCGGACAGTGGTTCGGGTTCCGGAACACCCTTGGCCACGACACCGGCTGGCCCACAGCCTGGTTCACCGCATCAGCCGAACTCGGGAGGACCGATGTCACCCCGGTGGGCGACGGGGGAGTCGCCCACGTCCGGTGCCTCGGCAGGACGTGGGGGCACGGCGCTGCAAGTCGCGCAACCACCCGCGTTGCGGGGCACCATCACGCAGTCGCTGGCGCCGGAGGGCAACGCGGCGGTCTCCGTCAAACCACTCGACCCTGTCGCGCAGGCACCTTCCGCGCAGGCACCCTCCGGTCACGCCAAGGCTGTCGACGTCGGAAAACTGCGGGAAATCTCTATTCGCGAGCTACAAGATATGGCCGATGCCGACGCCATAGGCGCACTCACGGGAGTCGAGCAGACGCCGACGGCGACCACACATCCCACCGTCGACCTTCCACCACCCACCGCGAAGCCGGGTACCCATGCCGCCGCACCCCGGAGCCCCGCACACACAGACTCTTCCGTCACCGATCCGGAGCCGACGCCAGCCCATCCCGCACCGAAGACCGCGACTTCCGAGCCAACCGAGCACATCGCGGCCCGGCTCGATACCGCAACCACTCTCGCGCAGTCACAGCCAACCAAGCCCGTCCCCGACGCCGCGACAACCCCTCCCGTCGATACCGCCCCACCGGCATCCCAGAAACCACGCGCAGTCACCACCGAGCAGGTCCCTTCGGTGCAACAGTCCAACTCGTCCCACGCCACGCCGGGCACCGCGAGTCCTTCTGAATGGACATCGCCACGACCGAATACTGAAACCTCTGTCGCACAGGAAACCTCGATAAAATCAGTGCCCGAGTTCGCTCCGGCCGCCTACGACGCCACCTCCCCGCCGGTAGCTCCTCAGCCCGGTCAGCAGGCTATTGCGGCCGCAGTGGAAGACCTCGGCGCCGCCCAATCCGCATCGCCGCATGCCAAGCCCGACTCGCTGTCCTCGCCCGGGCCGACCACAACGGCGAAGAATATGGATAGCCCTGCTGCACATGGAGATTCGAGCGAATCACGGCCCGAAGTCACGCCGTGGGCCCACCCGGGCCGCACGTCCGGCGGCGGCTTGGCGGAGCCGTCACCAAAGCCGCCCCCTACGACTACTACGGCGGCCGTACCCGATGCGAACAGTCCGACCGGCCAGCCGGGACCATCGAGCGCAACCCTGTCGTCGGTGCCGCACCCAGCGCCCTCCATCTCCGCAGCCTCGCAGTCGGCGACTATCGCCAAGGGCTCAGGCAATCGTTCTGATAATGCTGCCGCACAGGGTTTTTCGCTGCAATCCCACGCTTGGTCTCCAGCTGCTGGCTCGACTGGGCATTCCGACACCACCGCAGCAGCCTCGCAAAGCTCACCGCGCGCCGCGACCACCAGCCGACCGGACGTCGACGAAGCCACCGTTGATCCGGAGGAATTCCCCACCCCGCCGGGCACCACAGTGCCCGACCCACGCGAACACAACACCCAGGGGGACCCGCGCGACCACAACGTGTGGCAGGACCCCCGCGACCACAGCATTCAGAAAACCCCGGCACGGGATTACATCGTCATACCCGGTGTCGACTACCCCCTGGACAACGAGCCACCCGCCGACGCCATACCCGTTGTCCCACGCCTGGCGTCGCTCACCCCGATTGATCTACCCGCCGACTCCGCACGCTTCACACCGGCCCCGCAAAACAACCCCGGCGTCGCCGATCCCACTCCGACACGCCCTCCCGACGTCACACCGTTGCCACGCGATTCCGCGCCGAGTCCACCCCGTGACGACGCAGTTCCGGAAAAATCCGACACACCGATACTGCCGAGCGAGTACGCCCTCGAATCGAACCCCGACGCCCCCGGAGCCCCTCGCAAACCGACTGCCCCGCAGCTGAATCCGCACAGTGTCGAATATGACCACCGAGACAACGGCGTACCCGTCACCACCGGGCCTCCACCCTTGCAGCCCGCCGCACCACGTGAAAGCCGCCGGGACTACAAGCGCCTGAGCACGCAAATGGGCGGGAAAAAGGAGCCCGAGAAGAAGCGTCGACCCCCACCGAAGTCGCCGATACCGCCGCCGCTGCCGGAAAAGCGCCCACCGCCGTCCGCACCGGCCCCTATCGGTCCGCTCGTGATGCGCCCGGAGCCCGCTGCGTCCGAGCGCTCGAAGCGAGGGAAACACGGCGGGCCAGCGCAAGAGCGTGCGAAAATTAGCGAAAGGCTCACTGCCGCAGCGGATATCGCCGCAGCGGAGATGATGCTCGACGCACTGGTTCGCACCGCGCAGGGCATGGTCGCGGTTCGGGTGCGCCCGGACGGGCCGGAACGCGTTCTTGTCGAGGTGGTCGACCAGAGCGGGACCCTACCGGTGCGTGATAAACCGGACAAGACCACCGGAGAAGTGGCGGCGACCGAGTCGGGCCGAGTCACTGAGCTGTTGGACCAGTCGGGACGATGGGGTTTCCTGCTGAACGCCGACGGGACGCGCACACGGTGGTTTGTCGCCGGGCGGGGCGATCCTCCTTCCGCCGCGGCCGAACCCGCTTGGCGAATGACGTTCCAGCAGGGGCAGGTTCAACGAGGTGTGGCGAGGGCGCGCGGTGAGGTCCGTCGATTCCTCTCGCACCACACACGCCTATCTCAGCCGACGACCGATGCCGCGGTGCTCGCCATGTCGGAATTACTCGGCAACGCGGCACAATACGCCAGACAGGGCGGGGCAGAGCTCACCGTCGAGGCGACCGACGCCCGCGTGCGGATCAGTATCGCCGACACCTCGCTCGGATTGCCGGAGTGGCGCGTGGAGAGCAACGTCGACGCGGCCGACGAAGTCGCGCCTTCCTCCACGGTGAACCCCGCCGACGTCGATGCGCTCCTGGCCGGAATCGACTTGGCAGCACTGGATTCCAGCGGCAGTAACCCGAGCGAACCCGGGGACCGTGCGGACGGTGAACACGGGCGTGGTGCGCGGATCGTCACGGAGAACGCCATCGCGATCGGCACCGATGTGACGCCGAACGGAAAGACGGTGTGGGTCGAATACCGGACTCCCCCCAAGAGTTACCCGGTCTCTCCTGGCAGCGCACTCGACCTCCCCGAGGACCGCGCGCGCCGGGGTGACGGCGCTGAGGTCATCGCCGCACCGAGGTCGAAGCGCGGTTTGTTGGTGGAGGGGCCTCTGGTCTTCCACCAGGCGCCGGAGGGCCCGTCGGGTGCGGGCCCGCACCCGTCGCTTCCCGCACCGGCCGTGCCGCAAGCAGACTCATCCGCCCCGTCATCTCCGCCGAACCCCGGCGTCGCTGCCGAATCGGTTCCTGTCGAGATACAGGAACTCCTGGCCCAACTCGAACATACCGACGGCGCAGCGGATCCCGTGCAGATCGCGACCCTCGTGCGGCGATACCAGGAGTACTCGCAGGAGCGAGCGAGCTCTATCCACCGGGAGTTCCTGAATAACAAGAAGGCCGATCTGGTGGCCAAAGGAACCTCGGAGGCGGCCGCTGAATCGCTCGCCCGGCAGGCGGCGGACGATTTCATCCACACCGACCGTGGGCGCGATCGAATCGCTCGCGACGCCGTGCGGAGTACTCAGCAGTGGGCGCGGAACTCGCAGATTCCGATGCGAGTCGACGGCGCGGCGGCGCCGAGCACGGACGTGCGACAGCCTCCTGTGGTGACCGGCGAGCGGCCGACCACCCATCCGCTGCCCAAGGTTCTGCTCGCGGTCATCGCCGAAATCAAGAGCGCCGGTGTCGATCCGGCCGTGATCGAGCAGGCCGAGCGCCTGATTGTCGAGCGCTATCGACAGTATCTGCGGGTACCGCAAGAGAGCGTTCACCGCGATTCCGTAGCGAAGCGCTGGGCCGATCTCGTGCACCAGGGTGTTCCGGCCGCGGAGGCCGAACTTCGCGCCCGTCAAGACGCCGATGTGTTCATGCAGACGCCGAAAGCACGCCGAATGGTCGAGAGCGTTGCCGCCAACAACACCAGGCAGTGGGTCGACAAGATCAAGTCGCGCGCCGGGCAAGCGAACTTCAACTTCGTCGACTGGCTTGCTCGGACCTATCGCGAAGAGCACGCAATCCCCTCCGAGCCGACGGCTGGGCTGACCGCAGCGCAACGCGCCGTCAGTGACTATGTGGATGCGGTGCGTGTCAAGCTCTCAGCTGCGCGGGGCCGGGCTGCCGCATTGCTGCGGCGTCATCCGGAACTCGAAGTCAACGGCGGCCATCACTGGCTGACGGCATTCGATGCCCACCACAGGGCACTGGGCGCGCTATCCCATCACTATTCCGAAGGCAAGACCGCTACTGGGAATCCGGTTACTCGCAAGACCGACATCGCCGATGTCGAAGCACACGAAATTTCGATTCGAGGGTTGCTCGGTGAGATTCAGTTGGCTGAGCAGTTCGATCAGGTCGATGCCGTGTGTCTGCGGGCCGAGGTCGAAATGCCGATGGGCGCGCGGATCGACGCCGAGATCGATGTTGTCACCGATGGCAAACGGGTGTGGCGGGAGGTAAAAACCAGTGGTACCAAAGGGCAGGCAACGAAAGCGGCAGAATTCGAGGCCCAGGCTCGCCGACAACTCCACATCACGCACCTGAATCATGAGTACTGGGTGGATGGTGCTCCGCCACAGGTCAAGTGGCACTTCCTGAATGGCGTCCGCCCGGGCGTCAAGGCGAGGTTGGAGGCGATTCGGATCGAAGACGAGTCCGGGCGAATCATCCACGATCACCGCGTCGAGGTTGTGGACGATTCCACCAGGCGCTCCGGCCGGACGAGTCGCCGTCGCCGACCGGGCAACGAGCCCACCGCTGCCTCGGGCACCCCACAGTCCCAACCTGGTTCGGAAACGACGTCGCAGCGACCAGGGCAGCGAGGGCAGTTGTCGACGTCCACGCCGCCCTATAGGCCAGACAACTCGTCGCCGATGATGACCCATGCCGAGTTCGATGCGCGGCTCGCTACTGCCGAACGTTCTGGTGAACCGGTCCGGACATACCCACCGAGCGTGAACAGCACGAGCACTCTCCTCCATGTCGCCGAATACCCCGACGGTTTCGTGACGGTCGAGAAATCTGGTCTCACCCGCGAACAACAGATCGCCGAAGTGGTGGTGTCATTCATCGGCCGAATTCTCGAGGTTCCTGTCGCACCTGTGCTCGAAGTCGGTCCTGGCCTCGTGGTCATGCCGTGGTTATCGGGGACCCCGTCCAGAGGTTCGAGCGACGACCCCGGCGGGCAGGCTGACATGCTGGCTGTGCTCGACCATCCAGACGCGCGGAGTCTAGGGATGTTGGACGTGGTGGTCGGCAATTGGGATCGTGCGAACAACTGGATGCGGGGGGACCGTTTGACCGGTTTCGACCACGCGTTATCGCTCGGAACCGCGTCGGTAGATCCCGCGTCCAGCCCCTGGTCTCGGCACTTTGTACGGGCCGTGAATCCCCGTGCGGAAGGGGATCCCTACGAGTGGATTCCCAACGATCTCAGCCGCGCCAAGGTGGCCGAATATATCGAACGATTCCACCTGATGCGTTGGTATTCCGAGTATTACGAGCCGTTCCTGCCCGGCTGGTATGAAAGGTCGTTGTACAACCTGAGCAAGATTCATGACTATGCGAGGCGCACCGACGGAATCCCGGAGATTCACGCAACGGATCCAGCCCCTCGGGCAACCGCGACAACACCAGTACCCGGCAGCGCCCCGGTCGAGCCACGAAACAGCAGACACGTCCACGCCGTCGAATCATCTCGGTACGACGAACAGAATCCCCTCGCCCCCAAGCGGTTTCGTCTCGCCGGCCCCAATCGCCCAGAGCAGCTGGAGCGAGCCCGTTGGTCGCACCACGACGACCGGTCGCACGACAACGACGATGTCGGGGTCGACCCGCAACTCTGGGACAAGCCCGAACCATTCCCGACGAACAGCCCAACCGACCGCCCACAACAGTCGTTGGCAGCACAAGAGCCCGAGCGACCGGCTCCGCCACCAGTGCAACCACCAATATTCCCAACGCCCGCTGGGGAGTTCGCTTCCGCCAACCTCGATGCGGCCGCGAACACGCAACAGCACATCTGGCCAGAATCACAATCTACGCCCGAGTCGCCCGCACAGCTCCAAGCGTGGCCGGATCCACCGGTGAACGAAGAGACGGAACAGGCGGTTCCGACGCAAACGGACCTGAGGGCGAGGCTGTCGACGGCCGTACGAAGCCGTCAAGCTGTGGACTGGGCCACCATGGTGGCGAATTCGCAAATTCTGCTGCTTGGTGAGGACCACAGCAATATATCTGGTCGCGTATTTCTCAGCCGGCAGGTCGTCGCGCTGAAAGCAGCTGGTATCACCCATTTCGCCATCGAGGCAGGATCACATCCAGCATTCGATGCACTCAACAACGGCAGCTCGGCGAACCTGTTTAACGTTGAAGCCGGGCCGGGATGGGGTGGATACTCCGACGCGGTCTATGCGATGGTTTTCGAAGGAATAAAAATTGTCCCCTTCGACGTGAGAAGTCCCGGCTCGAAGTTCGGCTCGCCCCTTCGTGATATTCGTGAGTCGTATATGGCGAAAACGATCGCCAGCGTTGTGCATGGTAACCCGGATGCGAAGGTCGCCGTCCTGGTAGGAATGGATCATCTAGCCACGGATCAAGAGGTGTGGGAGCGAAAGACCGGTGCATTTGCGGCATCACTGAACACTCGGCTTCGAGACGCCGGATACAAGACTATTTCAGTTTCGATATGGGGTGGCAAAACAATGCAACCCGGGCTGATAAACTCGGTTTCCGAGGAGCTCGATGTACAAGACGAGACATTCGTTGTCGATTTGCGCGAATTCTATTCTACCGGTGGAGGTTTCCCGGACTGGGAGTCCGACGTGTTGCTGCACCTCGGCAGCACGGACAGCTTCCGGCTTCCCGGCGCCGACGCGAACATTGCCGGGTGGGGCCCGCTGCCAGGCGCGCCGGAGCTTGACCCGTACCCGCCGTCATCCAACCGCCTCACAAGGCACCCGATGCCGCGACAGATCCCCGCGGAAACTGTCGACCGGCTGCATCTGTCCCAATCTCGCGACGATGGTCTGATCCTTTATGACGACGCGCTGGCCGCACTGGGTCACGATTTCCGTGTACTGGTCAGCGACTGGTCGAATGACGACCACGCCCGGTCAACCGTCAGTTTGGGTGCCGAACTGGTGTCGATGTTTACGAACGCGGCCGGTGACGCCGAGGTGGAGGCCACGAAGACGGGCGAACTCGGTCACCGTGTCCTACGGGTCGAAGTGTCCGCCGCTGGGGGCGGAGCCGAATCGCAGTTTCCGGAATTCCTCGAAACGTATCTCACGGGCAAACTCGATCTGTTGACCCACCGGTATGGGCGCGGCCGAGTCGAAGGCGGCGCCAACAGCCTCTGGTTCGAATTCGATGAATCGGGACTGGATTTCGGCCCGTCGGGCCTGGCCGCGGTGCATGGAGTAGTTCCCGAGCCCGACCGAGAGCGCCCAGAAAGCCGTGGTTCGGTCCGTTCGTCTCCGCCGCCGAGTGAACCGGTGGGGCTTCCCGCGGGATCGGACACACCACCGGCTCAGCGGTCGGCTCCCGCACGCACTGAGAGCGGTTCTACCACGGTTGATCCGGAATCGAGGACATCGACTCCATGGGAAAAGGCTCGTGACGCCGCCGATGCCACGACGCTACCGCAGGCGTCCGGCAAGCCGGCCACACCATGGAGCGACCGGCCAGAGAGAACCTGATCATCGAGTCCTGGTCCGCGGAAGAGTTTTTCGCGAAGGTTGGGTTGGTTTGTGTCTGAACGCGCCTCCCGGGGCGGCAACGCCGTAGTAGATGACAGCCCCGGCGCGGCGGCATAGGTTTTCCCCATGACGAGCAACCCGTTCTTCACCCGGAGCCCACTTCCGTACGAACTTCCCGAGTTCGCGAAGATCGGTGACGAGGATTACCTGCCCGCGTTCGAACGGGGGATGGCCGAGCAACTGGCCGAGATCGCGGCCATCACCTCGGAGGTCGAGGCGCCCACCTTCGGCAACGTCATTGTGGCGTTGGAGTGTTCGGGTGCGTTGCTGAAGCGGGTGTCGAATGTTTTCGACAATATCGCGGGCGCGGATTCCAGTGCGCGGTCCGACGCCATCGCGGCGGAGGTCTCGCCGAAGCTCGCCGCACACACGGATGCCATCCACCTCGATCCGAAGCTTTTCGACCGGATCGAAACGCTGTACGCGCGGCGTGATGAACTCGATATCGACGCCGAGGAACGGCGGCTGCTCGAGCAGTATCGGCTCCGGTTCCGCCGCGCCGGTGCTGGCCTCGACGCCGAGAAGCAAGGTCGTTTGCGTGCGATCAATGCCGAACTCGCCGCAGCGGGAACGGAATTCGGGCAGGCCAACTTGGCGGCCAGCAACGCGGCGACGCTGATCCTCGACGATGTTTCGGAGCTGGCAGGGCTGGATGCGAGCACGCTGTCCTCGGCGGCGCAGAACGCCGAGTCGCTCGGGCACCCCGGGAAGTGGGCGCTGCGTTTGCAGAACACCTCGAATCAGCCTGTCCTTGCCGGATTGTCCGATCGAGAGGTGCGGCGCCGAGTGATGGTGGCGTCGCTGGGACGCGGCTTCGGCACCGAGGGCATCACCGGCGCCCTCGCCACACGAATCGCCGCGCTGCGCGCCGAGCGCGCCGCGTTGCTCGGCTACCCCGACCACGCGGCGTACGCGGTGGAGGATCAGACTGCCGGGACCGTCTCGGCGGTCGAGGACCTGCTTGCCCGGTTGGTACCCCCAGCTGTGGCCAATGCGCGCGGCGAGGCGGCCGAACTCGCGGCCGCGATGCGGGAAGGCACAGGGCAGGAGGTCGAACTCCGCTCGTGGGACTGGCAGTTCTGGTCGGAAAAGCTACGGGTCGAACGGTTTTCGTTCGACGCGGCGGCGTTGCGTCCCTATCTCGAGCTGGAACAGGTGTTGCGCGACGGGGTGTTCTACGCGGCCGAGCAGGTCTACGGAATTACCGTCCGGGAACGCGGCGATCTGATCGGCTATCACCCGGAGGTTCGCGTTTTCGAGGTATTCGATGCTGACGGCGAGCCCCTGGGGCTTTTCCTCGGCGACTTCTTCACCCGGCCGTCGAAACGTGGCGGCGCCTGGATGAACGAATTGGTCGGTCAATCAAAGCTTTTGGGCCAGAAGCCGGTGGTGGTCAACAACCTCAACATCGTGAAACCACCCGAAGGTGAAGCCGCCCTTTTGACCTGGGGCAACGTCAGGACCCTGTTCCACGAGTTCGGGCACGCGTTGCACGGGCTGTTCTCGAATGTGGGCTACCCGTTCTTCTCCGGTACCGAGGTGCCCCGCGATTTCGTCGAATTCCCCTCACAGGTGAACGAGATGTGGATGTCGCGGCCGGAAATCCTGGCCAACTACGCCAAGCACTTCGAGACCGGCGCACCGATGCCCGCCGAACTCGTCGAGCGCATGGCCGCGACCGAACGATTCGGCGAGGGCTTCCGCACCGTCGAATACCTTGCCGCGGCGCTGCTGGACTGGGCGTGGCACCGTATCTCCGCCGCCGATGTGCGGTCCGGCGTCTTCGACCCCGGCGTCGGCGCCGAGGCCTTCGAGGACGCGGCGCTGCGTAAAGCAGGCATCGCCCTCGCCGCGATTCCGCCTCGGTACCGCACCGGATATTTCGCACACATCTTCTCCGGTGGTTATGCGGCGAGCTATTACTCGTATATCTGGAGCGAGGTGCTCGATGCGGACACCACGCGATGGTTCACCGACGGCGACGCGTCGATTCGCGAGAAGGGTGAGCGCTTCCGCCGCGAACTGCTGTCCCGAGGCGGTTCGGTGGACCCGCTCGGAGCATTCGAGGCCATCCGGGGGCGGGCACCGGAGATCGAGCCGCTACTGATCAGGCGGGGCCTGACCGTCTGATCCTGTTCTGCGACACGCACTACGGGAGCCCGGCAGTCAGCGTCGTGGTCAAGCGTCCTCGCGCAGGCGCGAGTGGTGACGACCGTAGGCGAAGTAGATCACCATGCCGAGTGCGAGCCAGACCACGAACCTGATCCAGGTGAGCACGTCCAGGTTCAGCATCAGATACAGGCAGGCCAGCGCGGCCACGATCGGCAGTACCGGCGAGAGCGGAACGGTGAACGGTCGCGGCAGGTCCGGCCGTTTACGGCGCAGTACCGGCACCGCGACAGCCACGATGATCATCGCGGACAGCGCGCCGATGCTCACCATGTCGGACAGTTCGGTGATCGGCACGAACGCCGCGAGTAGCGCGACCACTACCGCGCCGATGATGGTCACCCGGTGCGGTGTGCCCCAGCGAGGGTGCACCGTGCCAAGCTTTTTCGGCAGCAGACCGTCGCGGCCCATGGCGAAACCGATTCGGCCGATGGTCACCAGCTCCACGGTCATCACCGAGGTCAGCCCGGTCACCGCGCCCACCGAGATCAGCGCGCTGATCCAGTGCATACCCACCGAGTCGAAGGCGGCGGCCAGCGGCGCGCCCTCATCGATGTCGGTGAATGGCACCATGCCGGTCAGCACCAGTGACACCGCGATGTAGAGCACCGCGCAGATGGCGAGCGCGCCGAGAATGCCCACCCGCAGGTCCTTGCTCGGGTTCTTGGTTTCCTCGCCGAGGTTGGCCAGCGCCTCGAAACCGGTGTAGGAGAAGAAGACAATGGCCGCGGCGGTGAGGACTCCGGCGAGGCCGAAAGCCGATTGCTCCAGCCCGAGCCCGGCCTCCACCACCGGCTGGTGCAGCACGTCCGCGCCGTCGCCGGTGGGTCGAGCCGACGGGATGAACGGCGTGAGATTCGCCCCCTTGACGAAGAACACCCCGACCGCGACGATCAGCAAGCACACCGCGACCTTGACGATCACCAGCACGTTGGTGACCAACGCGGACTGCTTGATTCCGGCCACCGCGACTGCCGTCAGCACGGCAATGATCAGCACCGCGCCGACGTTGATCGTGGCGTCTTCACCGAACCACTGCGTTGGCAGGCCGAGCAGGTTCGCCAGATAGCCGGACCAACCGCGCGAAACCACCGCCGCGCCGAGTGCGAATTCCAGTAGCAGGTCCCAGCCGATGATCCAGGCGAATACTTCGCCGAGCGTGGCCAGCGCGTAGGTGTAGGCACTGCCCGCGGTCGGCACGCTCGACGCCAGTTCGGCGTAGCAGAGCGCGGCCAAGCCCGCGACCACGGCGCCGATCACGAACGACAACGTCACCGCGGGTCCGGCATGCGTCTTTGCCTCGACCCCGGCGAGGGTGAATATTCCGGTGCCGATAATGATGCCGACCCCGAAACCGACCAGGTCACGGCCACGCAGGCGACGTTTGAGTCCGTCGGTGTCCTGCCGCTGCAACACCGTATCGACATTCATGGTGCGGGTGATTCCCATTCAGGCACAGTAGAAGTTCCAGCGGTTTCCCGCAGCGCTACCCCGGGATAACCGGAATGTTCGCCCCGTGTCATCGGCGCGCGCGTCTTCGACCGCGCATATCGGCCACAACACCACGGAGGCTCGTGCTCAGCAGGTTTCCGATTCTCGATCGTCGCGGAGGTAGTGTCCGTTGCAGCACCGGAGCACGCGTATCGACCACGTGCCGCCACACATTCAGCGCTCAAGGTCGTGTCGCCGACCGATTCGACGGATGCGGTTCGAGAACCGCTGTGCGGGAATCGGGTCCGTGCACCGGGGGGCAAATGCGGGGGACCAATGAGATCCGCCTGCCCGAGATCCGTACGCGTACTCGGGTGGTGCGCAGGAGGATAACGCCGACCAGTGCCGCGGTTGTCGCGGAGACCGCCCCGCAGGCGAACAGGCCGAGGCGGGGGCCAAATCGTTCGGTTAGCCAACCAACGAGGGGGCCGCCGAGGGGTGTGCCGCCGGTGAAAACCATCATGTACAGCGACATCACCCGTCCCCGCATGGCGGGGTCGGTTTCCAGTTGCACCATGGAGTTGCCCGAAGTGTTGAAGGTGAGTCCGAGTAGGCCCACCACCGCGAGTAGGGCGGTGAAAAGCCAATAGTTCGGCGCGAAAGCGGTGACCGCCTCCAGCACGCCGAAGCCGATCGCGGTGGCGACCAGCATGCGCATGCGTACTTGTCCACGACGGCTCGCCAACAGCGCGCCCGCGAGCGATCCCGCTGCCAGTGCGGTGTTGAGCAGTCCGTACTTCCCGGCGTCGACCTCGAAGACGTGGTAGGCGAAGCCGGACAGCACGGTCGGGAAGTTGTAGCCGAAGGTGCCGACGAAAGCCACCAACACGATCGGCCAGAGCAGCTGTGGGTGCGTGCTCACGTAGTGCAGCCCCTCGCGCAGTTGTCCTTTGCGTCGTGCGAGACGGGGGACCGGTGTCAGCTCCGACTCCCGCATGGCCAGGAGAGCGCCGATGACGGCGATGAAGGAGCAGCCGTTGATCGCGAAGGCCCAGCCGGAGCCGACCGCGGCGATCAACGCGCCGGCGACCGCCGGTCCAACCAGCCGCGCGGCCTGGAAGTTCGCGGAGTTCAGGCTCACGGCGTTGCGTAGCCGCTGCCGTCCGACGATTTCCGGGACGAAGGACTGACGGCTCGGATTGTCGATGACGGTGACCATGCCGAGCAGTAGCGCCATCAGATAGACGTGCCAGACCTCGACGGAGCCGGTCAGCGTCAGTACGGCGAGGATGGCGGCGAGCAGGCCCATTGTCGCCTGTGTGATGACCAGCAAACCCCGTTTGGGGAAGCGATCGGCGATGACGCCGCCGTAGAGACCGAACAACAGCATCGGGAGAAACTGCATGGCCGTGGTGATACCAACGGCGAAGGAACTGCCGGTGAGGCCGAGCACCAACCAGTCCTGCGCGATCCGCTGCATCCAGGTTCCGGTGTTCGAAACCACCTGACCCGCGAAGTAGTAGCGGTAGTTGCGGACGGCGAGCGAGGCGAACATACCGCTCGTCTCGGCAGGCTGCTCCGCTGCCGGTGGGTCAGGTCGGAGTGTATCGGTGGTTGTGGTGTTTTCGTCGTCGGTGCGGGGCGCGGTCAAGACTGCCTTTCCTTGTTGAGCTCCTCGTTTCGGGGGAAAATGCAACGATCGGTGGCTCCTGCGTCGGGCAGGCGGGAGTGCGTCTGGACGCCCGACCAGGCCCGGTGAGCCTGGTGGCAGGCCCGGCGCAACCCATTGATTAGCTTACCTAATTAACTGTGGGTGCAGCGCGCCCGTTGTCGGTGGCCGCTGGTCGAGCGCTGTCTTCATCGCACTGTGGACCCGCGCCTGCACTGTTGACCGTGGCGTGGCGACGCACCTCTGGTGGCGGACCACCGAACCGGCCCGGGTTTCGACCGTCGGTCAGCAGTTCGGCTCGAGTGGGAAGCACGGCTTCGGTGGCGGCGCCGGTTGCGTGGGCGCCGCGGGTGGCGGCACTTCCGTGTTGTCGGAGTATTCGTCGCTAGGTCCCAAATGGGTGACTGTCAGGATGGCCAGCACGAGCACCGCGCCGCCGAAGAGTGCTCCGAAGACCCACAGGATCGGCCAGGGTGAGGTGCCGCGCGAGCCACGAAAATGCACAGATCTGCTGCGCCGCGGTGACAGTGCGCGTCTATCCCCGGCCCCGTGCGTGTGGTTACTCACCTGTCTGCCCTCCGCGGGAAAGTGACTGGATCGCTACGTATTCCATCGAATCATGTCTCATAGCTATGAGTATGGCGTGGCGGTCTGACATATTCAGGCCAAGCGATCGCGCAGGTGTGCTGTGACACCGCTGGGTAGGGCAGCGGGGTGCGGCTGTGGGTAATTGATTTCGGCCTCGAATGCGGTGCCCGGCGGGTGTTCGCAGCGCCTCGGTTCCGAGATGGCTGAGTCGCGGCCGTGAGTCGGTCGATGTGTCGGCAGTTTCGATCAGCTCGTTGCATCCGCACGCCGTCTCGTAAGCTCAACTCCTGTTGGACTGTTCGTTTCGCGGGCAGGTGGTCGGTGAGGAGTGTTCGTGGGTTCGGATTCAGACGAGACGACCGTGTTCGTGTTTCGGATGTGGCGGCGCGACTCCTTCGAATGGGAACAGCAACCGCCATTGCGGGTGTACCTGTCGGCCGATGCCGGTGCGGAACCGGAGCAGCTGTCCTGGGTCGCACACGACGGCACGGAGTGCTCGGTGGGGTTCGCCGCGGATCTGAGTACCTGTTACGGCCACCGTCGGTCGCCCAGTCTGCGCACCATGGATATCCGCGGGGAACTGGACCGGCGAGAAACCGTGCGCGAGTCGGAGTTTCGCGGATACGAGTTCGATACGGAGACGCTGGACAAAGGGCGGCATCCGAAGGGGCGGCTGCGTCTGCCCGTCGACGCCGGGGATGCGGCACCGCCCCGTTGGGTGGCCTGGCGTGACCGATCCGCCACCGCGTACTCGATCGCACTGTGGTCGCCCGCCTGGTCGGATGAATCGGGCGACCTGGTGGTTGCCGGGTTGCGGATCAAGCTGGCCAGCCTGACCTTTCACGGTTACCGGCAGCCCGCCGGCCAGGAACCGATCGCCTACCGTGGTGTCTGGGCGAACGCCGGGAGCGACGATGTGCGAGAGTTGACGCCAGCGGAACCCGAACCCGTTGCGCTCCAGCCAGTTCCGGCGGGAACGCCGTGCCTGCCCAGCCTGTTGTCGGTGCCACTGGTGCGTACCGACTTCACCGACGACGATGCGTGGACCGCGACCAGCACATCCGTGACCGCGCAGCGGCACCTGCAAGGCGGCGACGTGTTCTGCGCGGATGTGGAGCCGGTCGACGACACCGCCTTCGAAGCGCTGACCGCGACTCAGCTCTGTCAGCTCGTCCCACCGGGCGTGGACTGGTCGCTGCTGCTCATCGCGGACCGGACCACCATGACCTCCGCCGAACACCACGTCCTGGTCGTTGATCTCGACGAAGACAACCTGGGCCGCACATTCCGCGCCACTCCACCGGCAATCCAGGAGATCGAGAACAACCTCTCCCTGGCGAACATGGACTGGGAGGATTTCGCCCCTGACGACGACAGCATCGTCGGCCCCATGCTCCTGTGATCCGCTACTTCATCCGAATGTCCGCCAGGTGCATCGGCACCCGACGGGCCAAGCGATGCGGGACATCGCTCACCATGGGCTGTCGGAGGTGCCGGCAACACCTTCGGCAAGGTTCCCCCGTCCCCGACACGCTTGGCTGACTTGGTGAAATCTTCGCCCTGAAGAGCTATGTCGACGACGACGCGACCCCACCGCTGACGTGGGGAGGGGCGCACTCAGGACATGCGGAATGCTCTGGTCGAAGCCTACGGGTGCGGGATTTGTCCACGCGGGCAGTCGATTCGACGTTTCGCTCGGTATCGGCGAGCTGTCAAGCGGCAAGGTCGAATCCGCGAATCTGTCGATGTGGCGCTGCTGCGCCCGTGTCCGACCTCAACTCGCTAAAGACATTGCCCGCCAGGGCTTTTTGGAACGCGCGCGGGCTCGCGGGGCGGCGTATTCGATTCGCTGACGCGCCGCGGAGGTGCTGATCCGCAGCAGGTCGCTCAGTAGGTCCACGGTGTCTCGGTAGCCGGTGTCGGCGGCGAGGCCGCGCCGCTCGGCCTCGGCGACGGCCGCGATCATGGCCGCGCCGAGGCGACGCCGGTGGCGTTCGGTTTCGATGAGGGTGCGGAGCAAGTCGACATCGGCCAGTTCGGACCATTGCCGCGCCGGAGCATCCGGTGCCAGTGCAGTCGAATGTGTGTTCACCCGACGTACTGTACCTCAATCTCGAACATGTGTTCGACTACTGTCGGGTGCGTCGTGTACGGGCAATGTGACGGTGGGGGTCGGAAGGGCTGGTGCCGAGATTAGCCGAATCCGGCCCCGCCGAGCGGGAAGCGTCGGAATGTGCAGTGGGCAGCGAGCATTCACACCTGTGCGTAGCCACCGTCGGCGAAGAACTCGGCACCGTTGACATAGCTCGACGCGTCCGAGGCGAGGAACGTCGTGACGGCGGCGATCTCCTCGGGCTCGGCGAGGCGACCGAGGGGTACGGCAGCTTCGGACTGCTCGAGTACCTCGGGGGAGAGCAACGCGAGCAGGCCGGGGGTGCGGGTGCCGCCGGGGGAGACGACGTTGACCCGGAAGCCGTGCGCGTGCGAGCTGCGGGCCCAACCGCGAGCGAGGCTGCGGACCGCGGCCTTCGATGCCCCGTAGACCTCTAGGCCCTGATCGGGCCGCGTTGCGGCCGTCGAACCTGTCAGAATCACCGAGGCGTTCGCGCCGAGGTGTGGCAGCGCCTGCTGCACGGTGAAGATCGTTCCCTTCACGTTGATGTCGAATATCGAGTCGATCAGATTCTCCGTCACCGTGCCGAACGGCGCAGCGGCACCTATTCCGGCGTTGGCGACCAGTACGTCGATCCGCCCGGCCCGGTCGCGCACGGTCTCGTAGAGCGCGTCGAGATCCGAGGGCACCGAAGAGTCGCAGACCACGCCCGTCACATCGGGTCCGAGCTCGCCGACCGCCGCGTCGAGTGCGTCTTTGCGGCGGCCGGTGATGAACACCCTGGCGCCCTCGTCGTGGAATGCGCGTGCGGTCGCGAACCCGATGCCGGTGCTCGCCCCGGTGACCACGGCGACCTTGTCTGCCAAGACGGACATGCCGTTCTCCTTACTAGTTATGGACCCTAACGTCCATAACCCTGGCAGATATGGACCGAACGGTCAAGATTTATCCGGCATCGGAAGGGTCAGCTCTTCGTCGTGATCGCGGCGAAGAGCTGAACACACTGCGGCGCAGCAGATCCCAGCGCGACCTCAGGGCTGCTGGACGGGTGTCTGCCGTGGCCGCCCGGCTGAGTCGAACGCCGCAGCGGGTATCAGCTGGTCTGTAGCCCGAACCGGCTGACAGTCGGGAGCCGCGCCGGAGGTTGGTAGACCTCGGATGGACCCCGGCCCAGCACGAGCCGCGGTGTGCGGCCCAGGGGCACATTCGCCGGTGTTCGGTGGCGCGGGTCGGCTGGTGCGTTGTCGCTACTGCGTGGGGGCGTGCGGCAATCCCGCCAGGATGGACTGGGCCGCCGTGGTGAGCACGGCGATATCCGTGCCGGTGCGTCCGAGTGCGGTGAGGCCGAGTTGCGCGACGAGGACCGCGCGGGCGATCTCGGCGGGATCAGCGTCCGCGTCGAGGTCGCCTTCGCGTTGAGCGCGCTGTAGCGCGGTGGTGAGGATGGAGGTGATCGCGTCGTAGCTGCGGCGAGCCTCGGCCGCCACAGCGGGCGTGCTGGTGGCGAGCTCGGCGTTGCTGTTGGCCAGGAGACAACCTCGACGCGCGGTCGCCCCGGTCGGGTCGTCGGCCGGGGCGACCACGAATTCGCGGACCAGATCGATCCCCCGTGTCGCAGCCGCCAGGTGCTCGCGCAGGGCCAGCAGGTTGGCGTCGTCGTATTCACGCAATACTCGCAAGAACAAGCTGAGCTTGTCCCCGAACGCCCCGTAGAGGCTGCCTTTGCCCAGGCCGCTCACCCGCAGTAGGTCGTCCATTGTCGTCGCCGCGTAGCCCTTGTCCCAAAACTCATCGCGCACAGCGAGAACCACGCGGTCTTCATCGAACTCACGAGGGCGGGGCATGTCCGCCACCCTACTAATTCTGGACCGCATGGGCCACAATGCTGCGACGTCAACTTGCCCGCGACACCGGTCGGATCCGTGGCTGACCGCTCCTGGGCCGGATCCTGCCGCGCTCGATCAGGTCGGCTCCGCCCCGGCTGAGGCATCACCTCGACGCGCGCTGTCGAGGGTGTCGAACCGAGTGACGTTGATCCTCACGCCGCGGCCTCCTGCTCTGCCAGGTTCGCGAGTGCCGCGGTGACCGATCCCCACCCTTCGAAGAAGCCCAGGTCGTGGTGTCGCGCACGAATCGCGGGGGTGCCGTGGCGCACGACGACCTGGTAGTCGGTGCCGTCGGGGTGATCAGCGAGGACGATTTCCGCGGTCATCGCCACCGGTTCCGGTGCGGCGGGCCGCCAAGCGCTGCTGACCGCGTTGGTGAACACCAGCCGACGGTCCTTTTCCACGACGAGGAACACCCCGTCGGTATGCGAGACGAATTCCTTGCCGTCCTCGCTCATGCTGGTGACGAAACCTCCGCCCGGGCTGACGTCGAGCTGGTCGACGCGGGTGACCATCGGTGCCGGAATCCACCACTGCGCGAGCCGCGCGGGATCTGTCCATGCCCGCCAGATATCCGAGGCGGATGCCCGGATGACGCGTTGCAAGGTGAGGTCGTAGTCGGAATCTACTGCGGGGCTTGTCACGGTGTCTCCTTCAGGTGATCGAGGGTCTGTTCGAGGCGGTCGGTGCGGTCTTCCCAGATGAGTCGCTGCTCGGCCAACCAGTCGTTGACGAGCGCGAGTCGCGCCTTGTTGAGTGTGCAGGTGCGCACCCGCCCGGACTTGATCGTGTGAATCAGTCCGCTCGACTCCAAAGTCCGCACATGTTTCATGAACGAGGGCAGCGTGATCGGGAACGGACCCGCCAATTCCCCCACACTCACCGGCCCACGCCCGAGTCGCTGGATCACCGCGCGCCGAGTTGGGTCGGCAAGCGCCATGAGCACGTCATCCAGCGGGTGTAGATGGTTAGCCACAGGGGAAAGTGTTGCACAAACTTAGCCGCTCGGCAAACTATTTGCGCGCGCAGAAGGTGCGCCAGGCGGAGGTCATGTCGGCGGGCCGAGGAGTTCCGGTGGATGCCCTGCGACGCGGCCGGGCAAGATCGCCGGGTTCGAGCTGCTCATGACGGCGCTGGTCGGCGGCGATGCAGCTCGCCCTGACCGTTGCGCCGAGAAGTCCCCTGCGGGTGAGGCCCTGGCGACGATGTTCTCCCAGGGCAGCGTGCACTACTGGCGTCGGGTCGCGGTGAGCATCGTCTCCTACATCAGCCAGATCCTGCCGTCGGTGGGCAGCGTGTACGAAGGCGGCCTGTGGATGGTGCCGATGCTGAATTCCTTGGCCGACGCGGGTGGGACCCTGCGGGGGATCTGGGACGAAGGCCCCGCCGACACGGCGAAACTGTCGGAGTTCTTGCGCACCACCGTTTTACCGTTCGCCGAGCACCCATCGGTCGACATCCGGTCG
The DNA here is from genome assembly GCF_039543305.1 of Nocardia callitridis. NCBI lineage: Bacteria > Bacillati > Actinomycetota > Actinomycetes > Mycobacteriales > Nocardiaceae > Nocardia > Nocardia callitridis. The sequence goes on from NZ_BAABJM010000006.1 coordinate 288,060, forward strand.
GTCCAGACGGCCGACGGCGAACAGGTGGTCACCGATGTCGAGAACGTACTGCGCATGTTGGGAGCGGTGAAATGAGCGCAAAGACCTACCTCTCGATCGTCGGCATGGTCGCCATCGCCGTGTCGTCGGCGGTCTATCTCGACCGGATCGGATTGGAGACCGGTGTACTCGACGACGTGAAGTCGGCCAGCATGCCGTTACCCGACTCCAACGGCCTGGTCGTCGGGTCGCGGGTGTTGCTGCGCGGGGTTCCGGTCGGCCACATCACGGCGGTGCACTCCGATGTCGACAAGGTCGCCATCGAATGGAACTACGACCGCGAGTACGAGATTCCGGTCGAGAGCCGGTATCGCGTGGACAATCTCTCCGCGCTGGGGGAGTCGTATCTCGCGGTCTCGCCCGTGCGGTCGTCGGGGCCGTACCTGGCCGACGACGCGGCTGTTCCCGCCGCCGATGTCGTCGTGCCCACCACCTTCAAGGAGCTTTCGGAGCGGCTGACCAAAATGCTCGAACAGGTGGAGCCGCAACGGGTGCGCGAGATATTCCGGACCATCGATGTCGCGCTGCCCGAGGACTCCTGGGTGCTCGCCGACCTGTCGCGTGCCGGTGAACTGCTGGCGAGCGAGCTGACCAACGAGTCCGGCAATCTGACCACGCTGTTGACCAAAATTCAGCCGCTGTTGCAGCAAACCGGTTCGGTACCAGGAGATCTCGCGGCGGCCGCGCCCAACCTGCCCGCCTTCGGCTCCGGTTTCCGCGACGTACTCGGCGGGGTGTATTTCGCGGCATCGTTCGGACCGCTCAAGGACGGGATCGAGGTCGGCGCCGCGCCGCTGATCGACCAATTGCAGGCATTCCTGGACAAGACATCCGGCGACCTCCAGACCCTCGGCGTCGATCTCCTGCCCGGTGTGCGTGCCGGGGCGGCGGCGATGTCGACGGTGAACGTGGGGCAGGTGCTCGACGCCGCGCTCGCCTCGACCGCATCCGGTGACGCGATCACCGTCCACCTGCGGCCCCCGGGGAGGTAGTGCCCCCACGAATCCCCACTCTCGACAGACAGACCGAACCCGTGCGAAGAAGGCCGAAAATGACTCAACTCACCAGCGTTGTCGACAAGAACGCGAAATCCGAAACCACCGCGGCGTCAGTCGAAGAGCCGAGGGAAGCCACTGCCTCGCACGCCGACCCAGGCGCGCGCAAGCACTCGGTCGTGAACTCAGCTCTGCGTCGGGGGCGCGACGCGGGTGACTCCTCCATCAAGGTGCGGACCGTCGTCGCGGGGGTCGTCGCGGTCGCGATGGCGGTGACGATCGGTGTCCTGGGCTGGCAATTACACAGCAAGACAGGCGAACTGACCGGGATCAACGATCACGCGGCGCAGGTCGCGCACGCCGAGCAGGTAGCACTCGACTACTCGGCGGGCGCCGCGGAAATGAACTTCCAGGACCTGGCCAGCTGGCGAGGACGGCTGGTGCATGGCACGAGCCCCGAGCTGTCCAACCGGCTGACCCAGGCCGCGAACTCCATGGAACAGATCATCACCCCACTGCAATGGGTCTCCACCGCACAGCCCGTGGCGGCGAAGGTCCGTTCGGAGGCGAACGGGGTGTACTCCGTCGACTGCTTCGTCAGCGTGCTGACCAAGAACAGTCAGGCGCCCGAAGGTATCCAGTCCACCGCCACTTACCAACTCAGCGTCGACAGCCGAAACGGGTGGAACCTGACCGACATCGGCGGCGTCGGCGCCCCGTTCGGTGGCGCGCAGCCTCCCCGGTAGATCCGGGAAAATCGGGTGGTCTGGTCGGGGTTCTGTCGGTCGTCGGAGGGGTCGGCTCGTGCAGCACTCGGTGCGCGTCGACCGACACCGTGTCGCGCACAGTGCTCGGATGAGCCGACTTTTCACGTCGCGCCCCCGACCCAAAGTGCTCGGATTCTCGACTTCGCGGCGGCCCCCTGTGCGTGGGACGCAAGTGGGCGCCGCGATCGCGGCTGGCCAGATTCCCGTCATCCGCGCGGGACCCGGACAAGATGCGTCCTCCGGGCACGGGGGTTCACGCACGACGGCGCCGTCGTGCGATCCGGCGATTCAGTGCGGTAGGAGTGCGCGCTGCGGTCGTATTCCCTGACAGCGGTATCAGCTGGGCCGACCCGGTAACAGAAGGGTGTAGACCCTGCGATTTCTGTCACCCCGCGGAGTCGGTGACGGACCGGCGAACGACCGGGGCGGAACCGGTGTGAACTCCGCCCAGGGCGCCGATCCTGCGGCGCTGTGCACGGATTCGGACGGTCGGTCACGCGTCGGTAACGACCAGAGAACTCGGTCGTTCGTTCAATTGCGTCGGCTATTTTGCGTTCGTACGGAACTTTGGCTCTAAGACGGGTGTGATCTGATTCGGAAGGGATGTGCCGTATGCGACCCAGCCTCGCGACGTGTCGAGACGCGCTCGAGATGACCGTACGGGCGCCTTCGGTGCACAACACGCAGCCTTGGCGGTGGCGAATACTGCCGGACCGAATCGACCTCTACGCGGACTCGCACCGACATTTGAAGGCCACTGACCCGCTGGCGCGCGCGATGGTGGTCAGCTGCGGTGCCGCGCTGCACCACATGGAGATCGCTTTCGCGGTTTTGGGCTGGGGAGTGCAGATCATGCGGTTCCCCGATGCGACCGACCGTGATCTCCTGGCCTCGGTGCGGTTCGTGCCGCGCCCGATCGCTGATACCGATATCCAGTTGGCCGCCGCGATTTTGCTGCGACGATCCGATCGCAGGCGTTTCCCTGCCGGGGAGTTGCCTGCGGGCAGTATCCGGGCGATCGCGGCAGCGGGTTGCAGACTCGGCGCGGCCGCACGGCAGATGCCCGAGCGCTTCTTGCACCAGTTGGGCGGTCCGATGCGGGAGGCGGCCGACCGTCACGCCATCGATCCCGAATATTGTGCGGAACTGGCGGCCTGGAGCGGATGTCACGGGGCGGCGTCGGGCGTCCCCGCTCGCAACACTCCTGCCGCCAGATCGGCGGACGAGCTACCGGTCCGCGCATTCGCGGGGCCGGAACTGCCGGAATTCACCTCGGCGCCGGACGCGGCGCAATGGTTGGTGGTGTGCACCCCGAACGACGACCGCTCTTCGCAGCTGCGGGCCGGCGAGGCGACCAGCGCGATGTTGTTGCAGGCCGCCCGTCTCGGCCTCGCCAGCAGTGTGCAGTCGGAACCGTTGGGGATGTTGGATCTGCGCGACCAGATTCGACAATCGGCGCTGCACCGGTGCGCTTATCCGCACATAATGATCCGCGTCGGTGCGATGCCGAGCGGCGCGAGCCCACTGCAATTCACACCGCGCCGTTGCGTCGAGGAAGTCATTCAGGTGGCCTGAGCGCGGCTGCGCGCAGGTGCCTCGGGTGCCTGTGCCCAGTTGGGCACACACAGCAGAGGGGGCGAAGCACGCGCCGAGTCGCCCAGGTCGCAGATCGGATTCGTGCTGGTCTCGCGGGCGAGAGTTCACGTGACACCGTTGGCGGTGCGTGGGTACCATCTGCGCTGGACAGCTGAACCGGAGGGGAGCTCGTGGGCGAAGAATTCAAGTAGAACCTGATTATTTGGACGTCGCCGCCGGAAAGCTTCGCAAGCTGGCTGACGACAACGCACAGATCGGTACACATCTGAACAACTGGCTCGCACTCCGCCCTCGGCCGCGGCCGAACTCTTCTGTGAATGGTCGGTGTGCGCGAACTGTGTCAGGCGGCGGCGAGTGCTTCGTTGGATCAGCTTCGCCCTCGTCTCGGTCGGTGCTATTGCACTCGCAGGACTGGCATTGGGTGGGTATCTCGGATTTGTGACGGCCCCGCCTGCAGTGCCATTGGTTCTTGCCCTTGTTCCTGGATGGTTCCCCGTAGGTATCGTGATCGCCGTTGTGCTGGTGGACCGGTCGAGCAGATACGTTCTGATCAACCCGATCGTCGTCGACGATGAGGTCGTGCTTCGCGCGCATCCACGATTCGCTGAATCAGTTGCAGCACAATGATCCGGTGTTCACTGCGCCAGCGCACGGCGTATCGGCACTACGGCGTCTTCTTGGCGGGCCAGGCACAGTTGGTCGAGCCGACGGTGCGTTGGACGACGTCCCTGTGTTGACCGCCTACTCGATCTCGAGTGCTGGGGTTGACGACATCAGAATCGCTAGAAGTGTTCTGTAAATTTCCCCTGTGTTCGTTGCGATCTGATTATGCGTTGACGCTGTTTTAACAGGGTCGAGGATCTCGACGATTGAGCGCTGAATGTACAAGGGCAGCAGTCGAATTGACATGCCACGCAAGGTCGTCGTATTGACATGCTGGATAGCGGTGAGCAGACGATTGAAGTGCGCGTTGTAGGTCCCGCGGGTGCCTGTGCCCCATCGGGCACGGACCTTGGGTATCACGTCACCGAAGGTCGGCATTGCGGTTGCGACGCCGACGAGATCGGCGGGCCCGATACCCATCTGCGACAACAGCATGCGCGCTGCGGCGATCGCTTCAGCGTTGGCATGGGGACGAGTAGGTGTCGTCATATGCTCACTGCTCCAGCAGACGCAAGCATGTGGAGAACACTTCATCGAGCGTTGCGGCCGGACGGATCAACAGCCGTCGGCGGGCCCGGTGCCCGATCAGCAGGGCGCGGTCATCGATGAACAGGCTCGTCCGCCGACGCTGGCGATACGGGATCCGAAAGAAACGACCCGCAGTGACAGCGGTATCTGCCGCCTCGACGTCCACGGCGTCACTGACCAGCAGAACACCTTCATCGAGGCACCGAACCTCGAGCCGACTGCCTGGGTGCCAACCCGCCGCCGCGGGCATTGTTCTGTCGAGGATTCGCCCGGACTCACCGATCGTGCACATGCCATAGACGATGTTCTTGTCCGCAGTGCGCACCGCCGCAGGAACGACACTCGGCCCGTGGATGAGCTCTTGCAGCGGTGACTGCGGCGGAACAACTGGCGACCTGTATGCCACAAATCTGTGCGCGAGAGGGGACTTGAACCCCTACGTCCGAGGACACCAGAACCTAAATCTGGCGCGTCTGCCAATTCCGCCACTCGCGCTTGCTTGGTACGACCGTCCAAACTCTACCGGGCTTGACGGGGATTGCGAAGCTCTGGGCGGGCGTGGCGTACTGGCCGGTAACCCCACCTGGGGTTATAACGATTAGATAACGGTCAACATGAGGAGCACTCATGTTTCGTACGGGTTGGTAACCGAGGCGACCAGCGGGTTCAAACATGAGGAGGGGTCATGTTTCTGCGAGTTCTTGTACGGGTGTGCACGAATACTCGGGAGTATCCGGCTCACCGACGGGCAAACGTGAGGCTTTCCTCATGATTTTGTGCCATCCTCGCGTCTATCAGGCCAAAGGCTGAGGAACGCCCATGCACCGGTAGGGAGCGGCGTGTCCCCGCAGGGCATGTCGCCAGAGAAGGAAGTCGAAACGTCTTGACGATCAATGAAGGCACCGAGGCAGGTACCGGATCGAACTCGAAGGCAGCCAAGGCTGCTGGGAGGGGATCGAAGACCAGCGCCCGCTCGCCGCTGTTGGATCGACTGTTGACCGGCACGCCCTACGCTCTCGCCTTCGGTGGGCAGGGCGCGCAGTGGCTCGGGGAGCTGGAGGAGATCGCTCGCGACAGCGCGCTGGAGCCGGAGCTGACCGCTCTGGTGAACGAGGCGCAGCAGTTGCTGGAGCCGGTCGCCGAGCAGCTACTCGTTGTACGACCCGTCGGCTTCGACCCCATGGGATGGCTGCTGGAGGACGAGCTGGCCGACCCTGATCAGGGCGAGGTCTCCTCGGGACCGAGCCCGCAGGTGCTGCGCTCGGCCGCGGTGTCGATGCCGGGTGTGCTGCTGGCGCAGCTCGCCGCTACGCGTTCGCTGCGGTTGCAGGGGCTGGACACGGGTGTGCAGGCGCCCGTCGCGGTGGTCGGGCATTCGCAGGGACTGCTCGCCGCGGCTGCCGTGGAAGCCAACGGTGAGCGCGACGGCGAACTGCTCGCGGTGGCCCAGATGATCGGCGCCGCAGCGGCTCTGGTCGCGCGGCGGCGCGGTTTGATGTCGGTGGGCGATCGTTCGCCGATGATCGCGGTGTCGAATGTCGACCCCGAGCAGTTGCGTGCCGTTGTCGCCGAGGTGAGTGCGGGCGTCGACCCGAACCTCGCCGCGGTGGTGTCCATCCGCAACGGACGCAAGCGCGTGGTGCTGTCGGGTACGCCCGCGCACCTGGAGCGAGTGCGCCAGCGGTGCGCGGTGATCCACGACGAGCAGACTCGTGAGCGCGAGGCCAAGGTGCGCGGCGGCGCGGTGTTCGCGCCGGTGTTCGAGGACGTGTCGGTGGACGTCGCGTTCCATCACCCCGCCCTGGCCGACACCGTCGACCTGGTGCGCGGCTGGGCGACCCAGTGCGGCGTCGACGCGGAATTCGCCGGGTCGCTGGCGCGCGCGATTCTCGTCGACCCCATCGACTGGGTCGCGATCGTCGACAGCGTGATCGGCGCTGGCGCGCAATGGATTCTGGACCTGGGCCCCGGTGATCTGCTGTCGCGGCTGACCGGTGGTTCGCTCAAGGGCACCGGCGTCGGTGTCATCGCGGCGGCGACACGGCCGGGTCAGCGCAGCCTGCTCACCCCGGGTGCAGCGCCGGAACTTGCCGCGCCGTGGTCGGCGTTCGCGCCGCAGCCGGTGCGACTGCCCGACGGGCGGATCGTCGTGCAGACCTCGTTCACGAAGCTGACCGGACGTTCCCCGATCCTGCTCGCGGGCATGACCCCGACCACGGTGGACGCGAAAATCGTTGCGGCAGCGGCGAACGCGGGACACTGGGCGGAGCTGGCCGGTGGCGGCCAGGTGACCGAGCAGATCTTCGCCGACCGGGTGACCGAACTGAAGCAGCTGCTGCACCCCGGTCGCTCGGTGCAGTTCAACTCACTGTTCCTCGACCCCTACCTGTGGAAGTTGCAGCTCGGCGGTAGGCGGCTCGTGCAGCGGGCGCGCTCGGCGGGTGCGCCGCTGGACGGCGTGATCGTCACGGCGGGCATTCCCGAGCTGGAAGAAGCGGTCGCGTTGATCGCCGAGCTCTCCGAGGTCGGCATCCCGCACGTGGCGTTCAAGCCGGGCACGGTCGCGCAGATTCGCGCGGTGCTGCGCATCGCCGACGAGGTGCGGGACTACCCGGTGATCATGCACATCGAGGGCGGCAGGGCCGGTGGTCACCACTCGTGGGAGGACCTGGACGACCTGCTGCTCGCCACCTACGCGGAGCTGCGTAATCGCGCCAACGTGGTGGTGTGTGTCGGCGGCGGCATCGGCACTCCTGAGCGGGCGACCGAATACCTGACCGGTGTCTGGGCGAACGCGCACGGCTACCCGGCCATGCCGCTGGACGGCGTGCTGGTCGGCACGGCCGCGATGGCGACCCTCGAGGCGACGACGGCGCCCGAGGTGAAGCAGCTGCTCGTGGACACTCCCGGCACTCAGGACTGGGTGGGCGCTGGCACCGCGAACGGCGGAATGGCCTCCGGCCGCAGCCAATTGGGTGCCGATATTCACGAGATCGACAATGCCGCCTCGCGGACCGGTCGCCTGTTGGACGAGGTCGCCGGCGACGCCGACGCGGTGGCCGAGCGCAGGGACGAGATCGTCGCCGCGCTGAACGCCACGGCGAAGCCGTATTTCGGTGACGTGCGCACGATGACCTACCTGGACTGGCTGGAACGCTACGTCGAGCTGGCGATCGGACTCGACCGGCGCAAGGACTTCGATTGCGGCAGCGACCTGGGTGACGCGATCGCCGACGCGACGAGTTCGGTGTGGTTGGACATCACCTGGCGTGACCGTTACGCGGAGATGTTGCGCCGCACCGAGTCCAGGATGCACCCGGCCGACCGCGGCGAGATCCCGACGCTGTTCGGTGCCGACGAGGACCTCGAGCAGCCCGTCGAGGCGCTGTGCGCGCTGAAGGAGCGCTACCCCGCGATCGAGCAGACCGTCCTGCACCCCGCGGACGTGCCGTTCTTCTTCTCGCTGTGCAAGACGCCCGGCAAGCCGGTGAACTTCGTGCCCGTGGTCGACGGTGATGTGCGTCGTTGGTGGCGCTCGGATTCGCTGTGGCAGGCCCATGACCCGCGATACTCCGCCGACCAGGTCTGTGTCATTCCCGGCACGGTGGCCGTCGCCGGCATCACCAGGGTCGATGAGCCCGTGGGCGAACTGCTCGATCGGTTCGAGCAGGACACCGCGTACTCGTTGGTGCGCGGTGGTGCTACTCCCGCCGCGGTGGACGCGCGCCGCGTCGCCGGGGTCACCGCCGGTCCGATCGATGCCGTGCTCGCCGCGCCGGATGTGCAGTGGGCCGGACGCACCACGATCAGCCCGGTCCACCGCCTCGGTGACATCGCGGAGTGGGTCGTCGACAACAAGGGTGCGGCGCACCCGCCGACCGGCGCCACGCTCACCGAGACCACGGGACCGGAATCCGAGCACGCGTATGTCGAACTGACGGTCCCGCTTTCGGGTCGCGCTGTGACCGGCGCCGCTGTGCGGATCAGGGTCACCGTCCCGGTTTCCACGTACAACGGTGGCGCACCGGTCGTCACCGAGGACGACGCGCACGCGGCGATGGCCGCCCTGCTGGCCGTGGCGGCGGGTCAGGAGCTGCCAGAGGTGAAGGGCAAGGTCGCGCACCTGAACATCGCGTGGACGCCGGACCTGATCGCCGATCACGCCGGGGTCACCGGCTCCGGCCTGCCCACCACCCTGAGCACGCTCGGCCGTGCGGTGCCCGACGTCCTGGTCGGTGCCTGCTGGCCCGCCGTGTTCGCGGTGCTGGGTGCGGCACGTGCGCACGCGGGACAGAGCGTGATCGAGGGCATGCTCGACCTGGTCCATCTCGACCACCAGATCGATCTGAGTGGCGAATTGCCCACGGAAACAGCCGTTCTCGCGGTGCGTGCGGAAGCGGGGGAGACCCTGGACACCGATCTCGGCCGCGTGGTCGAGGTGCGGGTGCGCATCAGCACCATGCTGGACAAGCCGGAGACCGGCATGTCCATGCCGACCATCGCGACGCTCACCGAGCGGTTCGCCATTCGTGGCCGCACCGGTGCCGGTGAGCTCACCGATCCGGCGCGCGCGGCGGGCACCGTGTCCGAGGACGCCACCGAGACGCCGCGGCGCCGTCGTCGTGACCTCACCCTGATCGCGCCGCGCGCCATGCACGCCTTCGCGTCGGTGTCGGGCGACCACAACCCGATTCACACCAGCGAGTCGGCGGCCAAGCTCGCCGGGCTCGGCAGCCCGATCGTGCACGGCATGTGGCTCTCGGCCGCCGCGCAGCACGCGGTCTCGGCGCTGGACCCCGAAAGCTCCACTCCCGCACGAACAGTGACGGCGTGGACCACCCGTTTCCTGGGCATGGTCCGGCCGGGCGCGGAGATCGATGTGCGCGTCGAGCGGGTCGCGTTGGACGCGGGCGGCGAGATCATCGAGGTGTCCTGCCGCACCGGCGGTGACCTGGTGTTGACCGCGACCGGTCGGATCGCGGCGCCGAAGACCGTGTACGCCTTCCCCGGTCAGGGCATTCAGGCCAAGGGGATGGGTCTGGACGCGCGGTCGCGGTCCAAGGCGGCCAAGGAGGTGTGGGAGCGGGCCGACAAGCACACCCGTGCGGCGCTCGGCTTCTCCATCCTGGCTGTCGTGCGCGACAACCCGACATACCTCAAGGCGCGCGGTGTCGAACACCGCCACCCCGACGGCGTGCTGCACCTGACGCAGTTCACCCAGGTCGCGATGGCGACGCTCGGTGTCGCCCAGGTCGCCGAACTGCGGGAATCCGGTGCGTTCGTCGAAGGTGCGATGCTGGCGGGACACTCGGTCGGCGAATACAACGCACTGGCCGCGGTGGCCGGTGTGCTGCCGCTGGAAGCGGTGCTCGAGGTGGTGTTCCAGCGCGGCTCGGCGATGCATGAGCTGGTACCCCGGGACGAGCAGGGCCGCAGCGATTACCGGATGGCGGCCATTCGTCCCTCGCAGATCGGACTGCCCGACGACGAGGTGATCGACTTTGTCACCCGCGTCGGCGCCGAGGTCGGCGAGTTCCTCGAGGTGGTGAACCTGAACCTGCGCGGCGCGCAGTACGCGATCGCGGGCACCGTTGCCGGTCTGGAGGCGCTGGAGACCGAGATCGACCGTCGGCGTGCGGAATTCGGCGGCAAGCGTGCCTTCATCCTGGTGCCGGGCATCGACGTGCCGTTCCACTCGACGGTGCTGCGCAAGGGCGTGCCGGAATTCCGGCAGAAGCTCGAACAGCTGCTGCCCGCCGACCTGCACCCGGAAGTCCTTGTCGGACGCTATGTGCCGAACCTGGTGCCGAAGCCGTTCTCCTTGGCGCGCGCGTTCGTCCAGGAGATCGCGGATCTGGTGCCCTCGGAGCCGCTGCGCGCGGTACTCGACGATTTCGACGGGTGGGCCGCCCGGCCGACCGAGCTGTGCCGCGTGGTGCTCGTGGAGCTGCTGGCCTGGCAGTTCGCCAGCCCGGTGCGCTGGATCGAGACCCAGGACCTGCTGTTCGCCTCGGTCGCCGACGGCGGTCTCGGGGTGGAGCGGTTCGTGGAGATCGGTCTGGGAGCTACCCCGACGGTGGCGAACCTGGCCAGCAACACCTTGAAGCTGCCCGCCTTCGGCGACGCGGTGGTCGAGGTGCTCAATATCGAGCGTGACGCCCCGATCGTCTACGCGACCGACACCGATCCCGCTCCGGTGGAGGAGCCGGTCGAGGAGACGGCCGAAACCCCCGCTGCCGCAACACCTGCCGCCGCGCCGGTCGCGAGCGCACCGGCGCCGAGCTCGGGTGGCCCGCGTCCGGACGACATCTCGTTCACCGCCGCCGACGCCACCCGCGTGCTGATCGGGTTGTGGACCAAGCTGCGGCTGGACCAGATCGGCCCGGTCGACACCATCGAAGGTCTGTGCGACGGCGTGTCCTCACGGCGTAACCAACTGCTCGTCGACCTCGGCGCGGAACTGTCGCTCGGTGCGATCGACGGTGCCGCGGACGCCGACATGGGTGCGTTGTCCGCCACCGTCGAACGGTTGGCGCGTACCTACAAGCCCTTCGGCTCGGTGCTCTCGGACGCGATCGGTGACCACTTGCGCAAGGTCTTCGGTCCTTCCGGCAAGCGCCCCGCGGCGATCGCGGAGCGGGTCAAGAAGGTGTGGGAACTCGGGGACGGCTGGAGCAGCCATGTCACCGCGGAGGTTTCGCTCGGGACTCGCGAGGGCGCGAGCGTGCGCGGCGGCGATCTCGGCGGCCTCGTCGCTGGCGCGTTGACCGACGGTGCCTCGGTGGACGCAGCGATCGACGCGGCCGTGCAGGCGGTCGCGGCGCGACGTGGGATCGCGGTGTCGTTGCCCGCCACCGGTGGCGGCGGCGGTGCGACCGTGGATGCCGCGGCGCTCGGCGAGTTCACCGAACAGATCACCGGTCGCGACGGCGTGCTCGCCACGACCGCGCGGGTGATGCTCGAACAGCTCGGTCTCAGCGAGCGGGTCTCCGCACCGGAGGTCGACGACGACACCCTGGTCGACCTGGTATCGGCCGAATTGGGTTCGGACTGGCCACGATTGGTCGCACCGGCGTTCGACGCGCGCAAGGCCGTGCTGATCGATGACCGGTGGGCCACCGCGCGTGAAGACCTGGCCACGCTGTGGCTGAGCGAGGACCTCGGCTCGGCCGAGGAGCCGGTGTCCGGTTTCCTCGGTGCGGGCGAAGCCGTTGCCGCGCAAGCGGACTGGTGGCGTGATCGGGCCAAGCACGAGGCGCGTTCGGTGTTGGCCCGGCACTACGAGCGGATCGCGGAGGCGGCCCGCAGTACCGACGACACGGGGCTGTGGTCCGGCGATGTCGCCGTGATCACCGGTGCGAGCATGGGTTCCATCGCCGCGGCGGTGGCGGGTCGACTGCTCGGTGGCGGTGCGACGGTGGTCGTCACCACCTCCAGGCTCGATGACGCACGTCTCGGCTTCTACCGAAACCTGTACCGGGACAACGCCAGGAACGGTGCCGCCCTGTGGGTGGTGCCCGCCAACATGGCCTCCTACGCCGATATCGACGCCCTGATCGACTGGGTCGGCACCGAGCAGGTCGACAACGCGGGCGGCGCGAAGATCAAGACCAAGGACGCGATGACCCCCACCCTGTTGCTGCCGTTCGCGGCACCGAGGGTGGCGGGCGATCTCAGCGACGCGGGTGCGCGCGCGGAGATGGAGATGCGCGTGCTGCTGTGGTCGGTCGAACGGCTCGTGGGTGGCTTGTCCGCGCTCGGCGCCGATCTGGATGTCGACGCGAAACTGCATGTGGTGCTTCCGGGTTCGCCCAACCGTGGTTTGTTCGGCGGCGACGGCGCGTATGGCGAGGCCAAGGCCGCGTTGGACGCGGTGGTGACCCGCTGGCGGGCGGAGAAGTCGTGGTCGAGCCGAGTGACGTTGGTGCACGCCCTCATCGGATGGGTACGCGGAACCGGTCTCATGGGCCACAACGATCCGATGGTCGGTGCTGTCGAGGCGGCGGGTGTACGCACCTGGTCGACCGTGGAGATTGCCGACGAACTGCTGAATGGGTGCACGGCGCGTGCCCGCGAGGTCGCCGGTACCGAACCGCAGCAACTGGATCTGACCGGCGGACTCGCGAAGGCGAAGTTGGATCTGCCCGAGCTGGCCAAGCAAGCCGCCGAGGCCGAGGCCGCGGGCGCCGACACGGAAGACGATGCGGTACCGACGATCTCGGCGCTGCCCGCACCGCCGACGCGCACCTCCGCGCTGCCGGTCCCCGAATGGGGTGCGGTGAGCGCCGACCTCGCCGACATGGTGGTCATCGTCGGCGCGGGTGAACTCGGCCCGTGCGGTTCGGCGCGCACCAGGTTCGAAATCGAGGTCGACGACGAACTGTCGGCCGCCGGTGTGCTCGAACTCGCCTGGACGACCGGTCTGGTCGTCTGGGAGAACGAGCCCAAGCCGGGCTGGTACGACACCGAATCCGGTGAGTACGTGCCGGAGTCCGAGCTCGCGGACACCTACCACGATGTGGTGGTCGAGCGTTGCGGCATCCGCCGCTACGGTGACGAGGGCGCGATGGTCGAGAACACCTCGCCACTGATGACCTCGGTGTTCCTGGATCACGACCTGTCGTTCACGGTGGGCGGTGAACCGGAGGCGCGTGCCTTCCACGCCGCCGACCCCGAGCACACCGTCATCACGCCGGTCGACGGTGCCAGCGACTGGACCGTGACCCGCAAGGCGGGTACCGAGATTCGGGTGCCGCGCAGGGCGAAGCTCTCGCGGACCGTCGGTGGTCAGATCCCCACCGGCTGGGACCCGACCGTCTGGGGTATCTCGGCCGACATGGCGAACTCGATCGACCGGGTCGCGCTGTGGAACATCGTCTGCACGGTGGACGCGTTCATCGGTTCCGGGTTCAGTCCCGCCGAATTGATGAGCTGGGTGCATCCCTCGCTGGTCGCCAATACCCAGGGCACCGGCATGGGTGGTATGTCGTCGATGCGTTCGCTTTACATCGACAACCTGCTCGGTGAGCCGCACGCCAACGACATACTGCAGGAGGCGTTGCCGAACGTGGCGCTCGCCCACGTGGTGCAGTCCTACGTCGGCAGTTACGGCGCGATGGTGCACCCGGTGGCCGCGTGTGCCACCGCGGCGGTCTCGGTGGAAGAGGGCGTCGACAAGATCCGGCTCGGCAAGGCCGATGTGGTGGTCGCAGGTGGCTACGACGACCTCGGCATCGAAGGCATCGTCGGCTTCGGTGACATGTCGGCGACCGCGGACTCGGCGGCCATGAGCGCCAAGGGAATCGACGACAAGCGCTTCTCCCGCGCCAACGATCGTCGCCGCGGCGGCTTCGTCGAATCGCAGGGTGGTGGCACGGTGCTGCTGGCTCGCGGTGATGTCGCTGCGGAGTTCGGGCTGCCGGTGCTCGGTGTGGTGGCGTTCGCGCAGTCCTACGCCGACGGCGTGCACACCTCCATTCCCGCACCGGGTCTCGGCGCCCTGGGCGCCGGTCGCGGCGGGCGGGAGTCGCGGTTCGCCGCGGAGCTGCGCAAGCTCGGTGTCGGCCCCGACGACGTCGCGGTGATCTCCAAGCACGACACCTCGACCGCGGCCAACGACCCGAACGAGTCGGAATTGCACGAGCGGCTCGCCACGGCGGTCGGCCGGTCGGACGGTGCGCCGTTGTTCGTCGTCTCGCAGAAGAGCCTCACCGGGCACGCGAAGGGCGGCGCCGCGGCGTTCCAGCTGATCGGGCTGTGCCAGGTGCTGGAAAACGGTGTCGTACCGCCGAACCGGAGCCTGGACTGCGTCGACGAGAAAATGCGCGAGTACCCGCACCTGGTGTGGGCGCGTGAGCCGCTGCGCTTCGGCGAGCGTTTCCCGCTGAAGGCCGGTTTGGTGACCTCGCTCGGCTTCGGGCATGTCTCCGGTCTGGTCGCGGTGGTGCACCCCGAGGCGTTCATCCAGGCGATCGAGCCGTCGAAACGCGCGGACTACCAGGAGCGGGCGCAGCAGCGTCAGCTCGACGGGCGTCAACGTTTCGCCGAGGCGATGTGTGGTGGCGAGGCGCTGTACGAGCGACCGGCGGACCGCAGGTTCGGAGCCGACGGCACGCCAGCCAAGCGAGTTCGGCAGTTGGAGGCCGACGTCCTGCTTTCGGCGCAAGCGCGCCTCGGCACCGACGGCGCCTACCGTGCGGACGGACGTGGTTGCGGCGGTTCGGTTTCGGCGCCACTGGCTGTCGATGTTTCGGGCACCAGCGGCCCGAGTAAGTCGTAGGCTGCGCGGCTATGACGATCCTCGGTATCGGCCTGGACTTGGTCACCATCTCCGAGTTCTCCGAACAGCTCGAACGTGCGGGAACCACCATGCTCAGGGAGAGCTTCACCGCCGGTGAGCGGCGTTACTGCCAGAGCAAGGGGACCGACCCGCACCGCAGCTACGCGACTCGATGGGCGGCGAAGGAGGCCGTGCTCAAGGCGTGGGCGTCCTCGCGCTTCGCGCGCAGCCCGCAGATCGGGGACAACCCGTATCCGCTCATCGAGGTGGTGAACGACGCGTGGGGCAGGCCGAGCATCAAGCTGCACGGCCTCGCCGCGGAGTTCCTGCCTCGGGTGCGGGTGCACCTCTCACTGACCCATGACGGCGATACCGCCGCCGCCATGGTGGTGTTGGAGGATCCCGGTGAATTGGCGGACCTGATCGAAGGGCGCGAATCCACCAACTGAGCGTTCGACGAAAACTGAAAGAAAACGAATCTCGCCGGGGCCGTGCGGTCTCGGCGAGATTTGTCGTCGACGCGCGGTCGAAATCCGGTGGATGGAGTGTGCGTGTGCGGAATTCGGCGGCTAGCGCTGGCTGGCCGTGCGCGATTCCTTTTCGGCAATGAGCAGATACGCCACCATCAGCCGCTTCAATTCGGCGACGGCTTCGGCGTTGCTCTGTTCGTTCTGCACCGAGAAATTGAGCATTGAATACACCACGTGCACAAGAACTTCGGCCATCATCGTGCGCCGCGCCCGGGGAGTGCGCGGGGTCAACGGTCGCAGCATCTGCGAGACGACCTCGGCGAACTCCTTCTCGTGGATCGCTCCTGTCGCCCTGGTGGACGGCGTGGATTGCATCGCGAGCCACACCTCGCGGCGCGAGGGATCGGTCGTCCACAGGGTGGCCAGGTGGTCGACGAGTTGGTTCATGTGGCGCAACCAGTCCAAGGACGGTATGCCGCCGTGGAAGTCGGCGAGTTCCTGGGAAACCGCCACCAGGTCCTGCCGATTCAGTTCACACACGATCACGTATTTGTTGGCGAAGAACTGATACAGCGTGCCGATCGGCACCTCGGCGCGCGCGGCAACCTCTTCGCAGGTGAACGATTCGAATCCGACTTCCACCAGCAATTCACGGGAAGCTTGCAGGAGCGCGTCGAACTTGCGTTTACTGCGCTGCTGGGTCGGCCTTCGCCTCGGCATCAGCTCCTGCGGGTCGTCCTGGAGTTCCAACGCGGGATCGAGGCGCTGCTTCGACCCGGTCTGCGCGTGTGGTTCCACCTGTCCAGGCTAACCGTAGGGCCGCGAGCTCGACACGCCCACCGGGTCGACGCGGTCGGGTTCTGTCACGTTTCACCATTCGGCCACGTCGGATATAGCGGAATACATAACGTGGACTACGGGCGTTTCGCGATGTCCTCGGCGAGAATCACACCGAGAGATCGCGCCGCAGTTTCGCGACATGACCGGTGGCGCGCACGTTGTATTGCGCGAGCGCGATCTTGCCTTCCTCGTCGACCAGGAAGGTGGAGCGAATCACGCCGGTGACGGTCTTGCCGTACATCTTCTTCTCGCCGAACGCGCCCCACGCGGTGAGCACGGTGCGTTCGGGGTCGGAAAGCAGCGGGAATGTCAGCGCCTCGGCGTCACGGAATTTGGCCAGCTTGGCCGGTTTGTCCGGGGAGATGCCGACGACTTCGATTCCCGCGCCGTCGAGTTCGGTCAGGCTGTCGCGGAAGTCGCAGGCCTGCTTGGTGCACCCCGGTGTGCTTGCGGCGGGGTAGAAGTAGACGATGACCTTGCGGCCCCGGTAATCGGCGAGCGAGACGTCGTTGCCTTCGGCGTCGGGCAAGGTGAATTCGGGGGCGGTGTCGCCGGGTGCGAGTCGTTGGTTGTCGGTCACCCCATGCACGGTAATGGAATGCACCGACAATGCGAGCGTGCAGCCGGTGCGGGAAACGAGTACTCGAGGTGAGCGCGACGCCGCAGAGGAACGCGACCCCCGAGCGCTAGACTCGTCGCGAGCCAAGGCTGACTCGCGGCGGCGCGGCAATCGAATACAGGAGGCTGAACGTGGCAAGGGATACCGAGCGGATCGAGCAGGAGATCGAAGCCGCGCGCACGCGGCTGGCGAGCACGCTCGACGAGCTCGCGGTACGCGCGGACCCGCAGAAGATCGCGACCGACACCAAGCAGATCGCGGTGCGGAAGCTGAACGAGCCCAAGGTGAAATACAGCCTGATCGGGGCTGGCGCGCTGGTCGTCGGACTGGTGCTGATCAAGATCTTCCGCTGAGTCCGACCCCCGAACACAAAACACCCGGTGCGGCCGTAGCCGCACCGGGTGCTTCGAGTCGGGATCAGACCGTCGGGCAAGCGAACCCGTCGCCGTCGGGATCGAGGTGCGGGCCGTAGCCCGGCTCGCCGCGGAACAGCGGGGCGTGCCCATCTGCCTTGGCGTCTTCGCAGTTGGCGTAGGTGCCGCCGGCTGAACCGGACTGCGAGAGACCGGCGGAGCCGGTCGCTGCCGAGCCGCTGTCGACTGCGGAAGAACCGGTGCCTGCGGAACCGGACGGAGGGGCGGCCAGTGCTGCGGCAGGCGCCGCAAGGAGGGTCAGTCCCGCGACGGCAGCGCTGACGATAAGCCGGCGAACGTTCATGTATTCCTCTGTGTGTCTGCTGCGATGAATGGACGTCCGACCGGACGCCGCATCCACTGTCGTGACGGCTCGGCGCATTGTCAACCGGATCGCCGCGAAACTAGGACATTAGGGGATTTCGCACCTCCGCCATTTGTCGGGTGGAACAGATCCTTCTCGGACGTCATTCGCCGCGGTGCGGAGTCGATGCCCGACGCGATCCGTAGTGCGCGTCCGGAGGTGGCCCGATCGCCGGAACCCGCTTGACCGTGGACATTGCGCACGGCGACGCCGCGTCGCGGGTCGGCGCGGTCGCGTCTGATCGATGCGTGCGCACCGGGTCTTCGGATTGCCCGGTCCATGTTTCGCGATCGGACCATGGTTGCGCGTGCCCGCTGTGGCCTGTGGTGGCGCGCGTCGCGTGTTGTGAGGATCACACTCGCGCCATCGTGGTGGGTGGGTGATGTGGTCGCATGACGCTCGGCCGGAATGCTCGTTGCGTTCGGAAAGTGTTGCGGAAGCGTCGATTACAGAGGCGCCGCCAGTCGCGGGTGTCGCTGTCCGCGCGACAGGTGACGACATGAGGCAATTCCGTTGTCGCATCAACTAACCGCGGATTAGACTCGGCTCCCATGGTCCGATGGTTGAGCGACGATGAACAGACGACCTGGCAGGCGTATGTGCGATTACGCCAGCGTCTCGAGGCCGCGATGGCGGCCGGGCTGGCCGAGGACGGCGTCTCCTTCGCGGATTACGAAGTCCTCGTCGCGCTTTCGGCGGCACCCGAAAGCAGCCTGCGCGCCAAGGAACTGGCCGCCGAGGTCTGCTGGGAAAAGAGTAGGTTGTCCAAGCATTTGGCCAGGATGGCGGCGCGCGGGCTGGTCGAGCGTCTGCCGGTCTCCGAGGACGCGCGCGGCATCCTGATCAAACTCACCGACGAAGGCCGTACCGCCGTCGAGTCCGCCGCGCCCAATCACGTCGCCCTGGTGCGCAAGCTGTTCGTCGACCAGGTGACGCCGGAGGAGGCGCTCGCCCTGCGGTCGCTGACGGAAAAGGTGGTCGACGCGGTGGAGCGGTCGGCCGACGGCAACGCGTGAAAGGTGCTGTAGGGCCGCTGTGTTCGTGCTGAGGCGACCGTCGGTTGATCGGCGGGCTTGGGCGAACAGTTCCCGCTCGCCCAGGCCGGACGGATTATCAGCGTGCGGAACCGCTTTCGATGAATTCACGGATGAAGCAGAGCGGGCAGATGGGATCGAACGGCGCGGTGATCTGGGTCGAGGTCGTGGTCGATGGCGCCACCGGGAGTCCGTTCGGCGCGGCCGCGGCGAACGCGGGCTGGAGGGCGAGCGCGACAGCAAGCGCGCCGCCGACAGTGAGATTCAGGACGGGACGGTACAAGAGATTCCTCCGCTGGTGCGATGAGCCATGACGCTAGCAAGGCCCGTCGCGGCGGTCATGCCCCCAAACCTTCGACTTTCACGCGTGGATTATTTGCTCCGAAGCGCTACGGGCGCGCCGGAGGCTATCGACCGGATCGGTGCGAGCGGCTCACCGTCGGTGCGGTAGTTCTAGCCCCTGCGCGCGAGCCTGCGCCACCAACCGCGTGTGTCCTTCGCGCGCTCGCGGGCCGAGGAAGCGGCGGTGGGCGTGCTGGTCGGCGTCGGACGCGGCGTCGGCGCGCGTTCCGCACGCCAGCGTGTGACGACCTCGTCGGCGTCCACCGTGCTCACCGGGACCTGCGGCCCGGACGGCGCGCGCATCCACTCGACGACGCGCTGGTTCAGCTCCGCCACGGTCGTGCGCACCGCCGGTTCGGAATCCAGCTCGCGCACGGTGTCGGGCAGCCGCTCGATATCGCGGCGCAACAGCAGCGACGGCGGCAGCATCGCCTCGGTGCCGACGCCTTCCTTGCGGAGGTAGTTCTTCAGCCACCAGTGCTCGTCGTCGCCGACGCCGTCACGGGGGATCGGCTTCCCCGCGCCGGGCAGGTCGGCGAATTCGCCGCGTTCGGTGGCTTCGCGGATCTGCTTGTCGATCCAGGATTCGTGGTTGAGACCCGCGGGTTTACGTTCGGTCATAGTCGCTCCAGCATCGGCTTCGCTGACGAGTGGCGACTTCCATAGTACCGAGGCCCGTGGCGGCGCGCCCGGTGTCGCGGCGCGGTTGATCTCCAGTCGAATAAGGGTGAGAGGTGTTGTCGCACAGTGGAGTTCGACGGAACTCAGGGCCAGGGGGTGATCGGTGGCTTCACCCACATCAGCTTCTCGTCGGTGTGCGCGCGGCGCGCGGACGGATGTTCGGGATGGCGAGCGGCCCATTCGTCCTTGTCCGAAAGCATCCGCGCCACCGTTGCCCAGGTTTCCTCGGTGCTCGGCGGGTTCGTGTCGGCCGCTCGCGCCAGCTTGCGCCGCGTCGCGGACGGCAAAGCCAGCAGTTCGGGTCCGGTGATGCCGCGTTCCCAGACATAACCGGCCAGCCGCAGCGCCTTCTGCGCCCGACTCTTGGCGGCGGTATCGCTGTGTGCGTAATCGGTCATCGCGAAGTTCTCAGGGGTCTCGGTTCTCGTCGGGGTCGGTGTCGTCGTGCAGTGCAGGCCCCACGATGATGACACTTGCGCGACCAGCTGGCGATCGGCGGCTCGGCGAGAGTGCTGCTGTCGACGGAGTATTGGCAGGGATTCGCCGTGGAACCGCGTGCCAGGACCACGTCATCCGGAAGCGCCTCGACGACAGGGACCGATTCGTTCCCCTGCATGTACGGCTGGCGTCACGAGTACCGACAAGGCCGCAAGCTCCGGGCCGGCACGCCCGGTCCGACCCGAGCAACGTGTTCGCAAGGCAAAACGCCCCGAGATCATCGAAGACCTCGGGGCGCGCTGGATCGGAATGTTTCACGCCGCCCAGCCACACTGCACGAGCCGCCCGAACACGTGTTCCGAGCGCAGCGAGACCGGCACGGTAAGTTCGCGGCCGTCTCGCTGCCCGGTTTCGTAGGCGCGCGCCCCGGCTACCCGGTGAAATCGCCATGTCCCGTACCCGACTCAGCCCTCCCTACGAGCCGCCTGAACACGTGTTCCGAGCGTAGCGAGACCGGTACGGTAAGTTCGCGGCCGTCTCGCTGTTGAGTGCCCGTTTCGTAGGCGACGAAGGAGCAAGAAACGGGTACTCAACAGCGAGACTCAGGGCCGCGAACCACGCGGCGCCAGCCGCCAAGAACTCAACCTCAGTACGCGCTGTCGACGTTGTCCATCGAGCCGTAGCGGTGTGCGGCGTAGTTGCAGGCGGCGGCGATGTTGGCGACCGGGTCCCACACGTCGTGCGAGGTGCCCTCGACGTGGTAGGAGTTGAATGTGGGGTCGATCACCTGGAGCAGGCCCTTGGAGGGGATGCCAGCGATGGCGTTGGAATCCCAGAGGTTGATGGCCTTCGGGTCGCCGGTGGACTCACGCTGGATGTTGCGCATGATGCCTTCGTAGCTACCGGGGATGCCCTTTTCGTGCATGATGTCGAGCGCCTCGCGGATCCAGCCGTCGAGGTTGTTGGCGTAGGTCGGGGCCGCGGGGGCCGGCGCCGCCTCGGGGGCGGGCGCGGGGATCGGTGCGGGGGCCGCCGCGGCCGGGGTCGGCATGGAGGGCAGGCCCGGCAGGACCGGTGCCTTGGCGGGGGCGGGGATGGAATCCGAGACGGGCTCGGCGTCGGCCTGCTGCTCGGCCACCATCGCGACGCGTGAGCCGTCGTCGTTGTTTGCGACCGAGACCACCGAGGAGGTGGCGACGGCGATGAGGCCTGCCGCGGCTACGGCTGCGGTGATGTTCTCGCGCAGGGTCGGACGGCGAAGGACGGAGAGACGACTTTGAGGCATTGCTGGATCGGTTTCCTTGGTCGGGGATTG
Source organism: Nocardia callitridis (assembly GCF_039543305.1). NCBI lineage: Bacteria > Bacillati > Actinomycetota > Actinomycetes > Mycobacteriales > Nocardiaceae > Nocardia > Nocardia callitridis. Next base: position 309,443 of record NZ_BAABJM010000006.1, read on the forward strand.
GAGATCGATCCGGCCGCACGAAGAGCAGCACGGATCTCGCGGCGCTGGTCCGGGTGGACGCACGCCGATTCGGCTGTGTGCTGTTGTGGGGTTTGGTTGTGGGGACACTCGGTCCTGTGGAATGCGACGGTTCCTGCGGGACGGCGCGGGCTGCGCTGTTGGCCGCGGTCGCGTGGATCTCCGCGTTATCGGGTGCGGAGCCACCGGCGGAAGTTGGGGGTCGCCGAGTCGTTGCCGGTTTCATCCGGGGTCGCGGTAGGCTTGACGCTTGCCATCGCGATCGTTTTCCGAATGCGTGTGAACAACTCTTCGGTTTAACCAAACTTCAGGTCGCTTTATGACCTGCATTGCAGAATGGTCACGAGTTATGAACGCAAGGTAAACGGAAATTGAACGGATGGGGTTGCTGATCTTGGAAACCCCAGGGCGTGGATGCGGAACCGTTACCTATGCAGGGGTTCTGCCGTTAAACCTAAAGTGGTTCAGGTCACATAATTTCTTCGTGACGATTCCGGTTTTCGCCGATCCGAGTGCGGTTCCGGTGGGTGATTACCGCCGCTGCGGGGCCACGGAAACGGTCCGCTCGAAGGTCTCGAATCACGCCTTGCCCGGTAGTTGCCGAAGGTGGTACGCACACCCGTGTTTGTCGCCCCGGGGAAGACCAACCTACTGTGTGTTCATTAGGTTGTGCTTTACAGGTATGTCCTCCACGACGGGAGTCAGGGTGTCCACTCCTCGCCCATACGACACGCTCCTCGCCAAAGGCGAGGACCGGAAACAGCGCATCCTCGCCGTCGCGCAACGGCTGCTCACCCGCAATGGGTGGCGCAACACCACGCTGGCGCTGATCGCCAAGGAGGCCGGTGTGAGTCCGGCGGGGCTGCTGCATCACTTCCAGTCCAAGGAACAGTTGCTACACGCGGTCCTCGACGCGCGCGATGCCGACGACGACGCGCAAGCCGATCGCACCGGCGACATGATCGAACAGATCCGTAAGGTAGCCGACCGCATCCAGAGCTCGCCCGAGCTGGTGGGTACCTTCACGGTCCTGTTGGTGGAGAACCTGCTGCCCGATGCGCCACTGCACGACCGGCTGCTCGATCGGTGGAAGGTGGCCGTGAGCATCGTGGCCGACGCGATCAGGCAAAACCAGGAGAGTGGTCGTTTTCGCGCCGATATCGATCCTGAGGTGCGCGCGGTGGAGATCGTCGGCTTCATCAACGGGATGGAGATCTCGTGGTTGCTCGACCGATCCATCCCGTTGACCGAGGTGTTCACCGAGTACGCGCGGACGCTGGAGGAAGATTTCGCCCCTAAGGGGTGAGCGGGGGGTCGGATGGGCCGACCTACGCATCCACACCGTGGTTACCGCGCCTTGTACTGCTCGGTTCTTGCTCGCGCTCACGCCTGTGTCCTTGTGGCCTCTGTGGACACCCCGCCCATGGGTAAGTCGAAGTAGTCCGGGAGGGCGATCGGGGGTAGGCGCATCGGCGTTGGGGCGGGGGTTCGCCCGCCGCGAATCACGGTGTCCTGGATGGGTCTCTTGATGCGGCATGTCTGGGACAGGTTTGCCGATTGGGATTCAGATTCTCTGTAATGACATGTACTCTTCGCTCTAGATGAGAACGTAATTTCCTTGGAGTGGGAGCGAAGATGCCATCAGTGATCGGGACGGCACGCGCGGTGATCGCTCGGGAGATTCGCGCAGTTCGGGGCGGTTTTTCGGCCGGTTCGGTGGGCGAAGGGGTGGGGCAATGACGCGGAATCGGCTGCCTCGGTGGAACGAGGTACGTGCCTCGGGGCAGGTGCGGGCCTGGCAGCAGGACGGTGACGACGACGCCGTTGCCCCCGTGCCGAAGAAGACGCGAAAGTTTGCCCCGCGCAACTACACCGGGGCGTTGGAAGCGGTGGGTGGACTGTTCGCGATGTCCGCCGACGCGGTGAAATTCGCGTTCCGTCGGCCGTTTCAGGGTAGGGAGTTCCTCGAACAGTCCTGGTTCGTCGCGCGGGTCTCGCTGGTGCCGACACTGCTGGTGGCGATTCCGTTCACGGTCCTGGTGAGCTTCACCCTCAATATTCTGCTGCGCGAGCTCGGCGCGGCCGACCTCAGCGGGGCTGGCGCGGCCTTCGGTGCGGTGACGCAGGTCGGTCCGATGGTGACGGTGCTGATCGTCGCCGGATCGGGTGCCACCGCGATGTGCGCGGATCTGGGGTCGCGCACGATCAGGGAAGAGATCGACGCCATGCAGGTGCTCGGGATCGACCCGGTGCAACGACTGGTCACCCCGCGCATGTTGGCCTCGGGTCTGGTCGCGCTGCTGCTCAACAGTCTGGTCTGCATTATCGGCGTGCTCGGGGGCTACTTCTTCTCCGTCTATGTCCAGGACGTCAACCCCGGCGCGTTCGCCTCGGGCATCACTCTGCTGACCGGTGTCGGCGAGGTGATCATCTCCTCGGTCAAGGCGCTGCTGTTCGGGTTGGTGGCGGGCCTGGTCGCCTGCTATCGCGGGCTGATCGTCTCCGGCGGCGCGAAAGCCGTCGGTAACGCGGTGAACGAGACCGTCGTCTACGCGTTCATGTCGTTGTTCGTGATCAATGTCGTCGTCACAGCGATCGGCATCCGAATGACCGCTGGCTAGGAGGCGCGACGATGACACTGACCGCGAGGTACCCGCGTGCGATCCGACGGTTGAACAAGCCGATCGTCGGGCTCGGCCGGATCGGCGACCACACCCTCTTCTACGGCAAGGCGCTCTATCGCGCGCCGATGGCGGCGTGGCGCTATAAACGCGAAACCATCCGGCTGATCGCCGAAATCAGTATGGGTTCAGGCGCTTTGGCGGTATTCGGCGGCACCGTCGTGATCGTCGGCTTCCTTACCCTCGCCACCGGCGGCACCCTCGCGGTGCAGGGCTACAGCTCGCTGGGCGACATCGGCATCGAAGCGTTGACCGGCTTCCTGTCCGCCTTCATCAACGTACGCATCTCAGCGCCTGTCGTCGCGGGGATCGGATTGGCGGCCACCTTCGGCGCCGGTGCGACCGCGCAACTGGGTGCGATGCGGATCAACGAGGAGATCGACGCGCTGGAATCCATTGCCATCGAGCCGATCGCCTATTTGGTCGGTACCCGCATCGTGGCGGGGATGGTCGCGATCGTCCCGCTGTACGCGCTCGCGGTGATCGCCTCCTTCGTGGCCAGCCGCTTCACCACGGTGATCTTGCTCGGACAGTCCGCCGGGCTCTACGACCACTACTTCTCGACATTCCTCAATCCGATCGACCTGCTGTGGTCGTTCGCCCAGGCGATCTTGATGGCCCTGGCGATTCTGTTGATCCACACCTACTTCGGATTCTTCGCCAGCGGCGGGCCCTCCGGCGTCGGCATCGCGGTGGGTAATGCGGTGCGCACGTCGCTGATCGCGGTCGTGTCGGTGACCTTGCTGGTCTCGTTGGCCGTCTACGGCTCCAACGGCAACTTCAACCTGTCCGGGTAGGTGGCGATGCTGCGGAAAACACTGGGCAGGACCGCGACGGTCCTGCGTCCCTACGGCCGACCGCTGGCCGGGTTGGCGACCATCGGCTTGGCGATCGTCATCGTCGCGTTCGCGGTGACGATGTTTCGCGGCGGCTTCGCCGACACGGTGCGGGTCACGGTGCTCTCACCGCGCGCGGGACTGGTGATGTATCCCGACGCGAAGGTGAAGATGCGCGGCGTCACGGTCGGCAAGGTCTCCTCGGTCGAGGAGCGCGCGAACGGTACGGCCGCGATCCAGTTGGCGATGAATGTCGATCAGCTGACCGATATTCCGGACAATGTGGTGGTCGACATCGCCTCGACGACGGTGTTCGGCGCCAAGTTCATCCAGTTCCTCCCGCCGGCGCAGCCGTCGGCCGAATCCTTACGTGCTGGCCAGGTTTTCGATTCCCAGCACGTCACCGTCGAGATCAACACGGTGTTCGAGCAGCTGACCGAGGTGCTCGCGCGCATCGAGCCGGAGAAACTGAACGAGACCCTCGGGGCGATCGCCGCGGCCACCAGCGGACGTGGCGAACGGGTCGGCCAGATGCTCAGCGACCTCGACGGGTTCCTGAAGAAGATGCGACCGGCGCTGCCAGCACTGGAGGCGGACATGACCATGGCGCCGCCGGTGGTGAACTCCTACGCCGACAACGCGCAGAACCTGCTCGATACCGCGGGCAACGCGGGCAAGGTGAGTGCGACGGTCGTCGACGAACAGCAGAACCTCGACGCCATGCTGATCAGCCTCATCGGGCTCGGCGACACCGGCAACCAGGTGCTCGGCGACAACCACGACGCGTTGGCGAGTTCGCTACGGCTGATGGTGCCGACCACCGATCTGACCAACGAGTACCGGCAGGCACTGAACTGTTCGCTGACCGGTTTCGCGTATCTGAATTCGGTGGTGCCCAAGGACATTCCCGGTGTCGCATTGTCGGCGAGCTTCATTTTCGGCAATCCCGCGTACACCTATCCGAAGAACCTGCCGAAGGTGGCGGCCAAGGGTGGCCCGCAGTGCGACGCCGTTTTCCCGGTGGGATTCAACGAACATCCGCCGTTGGTCGTCGCCGACATCGGCGTGAATCCCGGTGAGCGAACGAATCAGGATCTCGCGCTCAATACCGGCAGTCTCGGTCAAGCACTGCTCGGTCCGCTGGTGGGTGCGCCGATGCCCGCGCCCGTCCCCGCGCCCGCTGCCGCGCCGCCCGAGGGGCCGCAGCTGCAATTGCCGGGCCTGCCCGGCATTACCCTGCCGGGCATTCCGTTACCCGAGATCGCCCTGCCGGGGTTGGGTGGGCCACGATGAGTCCACGTAACGCGCCCTTGCTGAAATTCGGGGCATTCGCGGCCGTGATGGTGGTGCTGTCGGGAATGCTGCTGCTCGTATTCGGGCAGTATCGCACAGGCGCCGCCAGCGACTATTCGGCGATATTCACCGACTCGTCCGGGTTGGAATCGGGTGACACCGTTCGGGTCGCCGGAGTCGAGGTCGGCACCGTGAAATCGGTATCGCTGCAAGACGATCACCGGGTGAGCGTCACCTTCAAGGCCGATCGCGGGGTGGTCTTGACCAGTGGTACCACGGCCGCTGTGCGGTACCTCAACCTCACCGGCGACCGCTACCTGCAATTGGCCGAAGGCCCCGGTTCGACCCAAATCTTGGCCAAGGGCGCCCAGATTCCGGTGGAACACACCGCACCGGCGCTGGATATCGACTTATTGCTCGGCGGCCTGAAACCCGTTGTGCAAGGTCTGAATCCGAAGGATGTCAACGGACTCACCTGGTCGCTGCTGCAAATTATGCAGGGCAAAGAGGACACGGTGAATTCGCTGTTGTCGAAGACCTCGTCGTTCTCCTCCGCGTTGGCCGACAACAATGTCGTCGTTCAGCAATTGATCGACAATCTGAATACGGTCATGGACACCCTGGCCAAGGACGGCGGAAATTTCTCCGACTCGATCGATCGCCTGGAGCAACTCGTCAGCCAGTTGGCCGGTGATCGCGATCCGATCGGCACCGCCATCGACGCGCTCGACAAGGGGACCGCGTCGGTCGCCGACCTGCTGACCCAGGCCAGGCCCCCGCTGGCGGGCACGGTGGATCAGCTCGCCAGGCTCGCGCCGCTGGTCGACGACGACAAGGCCTCCTTGGACGCGGCATTGGGCAAGGCGCCGGAGAACTTCCGCAAGATGACCCGCACCGGTTCCTACGGCAATTTCATCCAATACTTCATCTGCGGGATCACCGTTCGGCTCAGCGACCCCTCCGGTGAGGTCGTCGTGCTGCCGTGGATCAAGCAGGAAACGGGAAGGTGCGCGTACTGATGCTTCGTTATCGCGGTCGTCATCTGGTCCGGCCGGGGCTTGTCGGGATTGTCCTGATCGTGTGCGCCATCCTGGTGGGTTTGCAGTCGGAGAAGTTCCTCACCCTCAGCAGGCCGGTGCGCTACGAAGCGATCTTCACCGAAGCCGGTGGCCTGGTTCCCGGCGACGAGGTGATCTTGTCCGGCGTGAAAATCGGGACGGTGGCGAAGGTTTCGTTGCGCGAAGGGGACGCGGCGGTGACCTTCGCGATCGACAACAAGGTCCGGCTCGGTGCGGCGACTACCGTCCACATCAAGACCGGTTCACTGTTGGGCAAGCGCATCCTCACGGTCGTCTCCGAGGGCTCGGGCACATTGCGTCCGCTCGACGTCATCCCGACCACCCGGACCTCCTCGCCGTATTCGCTCACCGACGCGGTAGGCGAACTCGCATCCAACGCGGCGGGTATGGACACGACCGCCGTCAATCAGTCGCTGGACATGTTGTCGACCACGCTGGATCGGATCGCACCGCAATTGGGTCCGACCTTCGACGGCTTGGCGAACCTGTCGAAATCGCTCAACAGCCGAAACGACGCACTGCGTTCGCTGCTCGATTCGACCAAGGACGTCACGGGCATTCTCGCGCAGCGCAGCGATCAGGTGAATTCCCTGATCCTCAACGCGAACTCGCTGCTCCAGGTGCTTGCCGAGCGACGGCAGGCGATCGTCGACCTGCTCGCCAATACGTCGGCGGTAGCCCAACAGCTCTCGGGGCTGGTCGCCGACAACGAAGCCGAACTCGCGCCGACGCTGGACCGGTTGAATTCGGTGGCGGCGATGCTGGAGAAGAATCGCGACAATATCGCGAAGGCGATTCCGGGTCTGGAGAAGGTGACACTCACCCAGGGTGAAGCGGTCTCCGGCGGACCGTTCTACAACGCTTTCGTCGCCAATCTCATCGACGGGCACGACCTGCAACCGTTCATCGACGCCGCTTTCGGCGTGCAACCGCCCAGCCAGTTCCCGATACCGCACCTGGAGCCGCCGCGATGAAACGAAGCAGGGTTATCGGGATCGTCGGTGCCGCGCTCGCGGTGGTGTTGCTGGTGGGTGCCGCCTATGTGGGGCAACGGGAGTTGTTCGGCCCCAGGAAGATCACCGCGATCTTCACCAGCGCCACCGCGATCTACGCGGGCGACGACGTTCGGGTGTCCGGGGTGAAGGTGGGCAGGATCGCCTCGGTGCGACCGCACGGCACGTCGGTGGAGATGGAGTTGGCGGTCGACCACGGGGTGTCGATCCCGGCGCAGGCCGAGGCGGTGATCGTCTCGCAGAGCTTGATCGCGGCGCGCTACGTGCAGCTCACCCCCGCCTATCGGACGAGTGGCCCGACCATGGCCGACGGTGCGGTGATCCCGCTCGAGCGCACGGCGGTGCCGGTCGAATGGGATGAGGTGAAGACGCAATTGACGCGTCTTTCCGCCGAGCTGGGCCCCGACGGCGATCTGTCCAGCAGTGCCACCGGCCGCTTCATCGACAGTGCCGCCGACGCCATGGGCGACAACGGAGACAAGCTCAGGACCATGGTGACGGAGCTGTCCGGGGTCGGGCGGATCCTGGCCGACGGCAGCGGGAACATCGTCGACATCATCAAGAATTTGCAGACCTTCGTCACCACCCTGCGCGACAGCAACACTCAGATCGTGCAGTTCGAGAATCGACTCGCGACGCTGACGAGCGTGCTGGACGACGGGAAATCGGATCTGGACGCCGCGTTGCGTGACCTCTCCGTGGCGATCGGTGACGTCACCCGATTTGTGTCCGAGAATCGGGACAGGGCCAGCGAACAGGTGCGGCGCTTGGGCAACGTGACCCAGAATCTGGTCGACCACAAGAAGGAACTCGAACAGCTGCTGCACGCGGTGCCGAGCAGTCTGGCGAACTTCGTCAATATCTACGACCCGAATATCGGCGAGGCCGCCGGGGTATTCGTATTGAACAACTTCTCCAATCCCTTGCAGTTCGTCTGCGCGGGCATCGGCAGCATCGAGAACGCGACCTCGGCGGAATCGGCGAAGAAATGCGTCGACTACCTCGGGCCGGTGTTGGGTCTGCTGAACTTCAATTATCTTCCCGTGCCGGTGAATCCGGTGCTCGGCCCGGCACCGCGGCCGGAAAACCTGCACTACACCGAGCCCGACCTGGTTCCCACCGCGGTCGGCGACACGGCCGCCGCGTCGCCGCCGCCCCCACTGACACTTCCAGACCTCCTGTCTCCCTGGGGAAGGCCGCCGTCATGACCGACCGTCGTCTCGCACGCACCTGTCGCAGGGTGGTGCTGTTGTGTACGTGCGCCTTGCTCGCCGCCACCGGATGCGGTGGGTGGCACGGCGTGAACTCGTTGCCGTTGCCCGGTGCGACGGGCCGTGGCGCCGATGCGACCACCTATCACCTGGAAATGGCGGATGTCGGTACGCTGGTGCAGAATTCGCCGGTCATGATCGATGACATCACCGTTGGCAGCGTCAGTGCGATCGCGGTCGACGGGTGGCACGCCCGGGTGGACGTTTCGGTGCGGCAGGGCGTGGTGATCCCCGCGAACGTGGTGGCCACGGTCGGGCAGACCAGCTTGCTCGGCTCCAGTCACGTGGCGTTGAATCCGCCGCCGGGGGCCGCGCCGGCGGGACAGTTGGCGCCCGATGCGACGGTGGCGTTGAACAAGTCGTCGACCTACCCGTCGACCGAACAGACCCTCGCCTCGCTGTCGGTGGTGCTCAACGGCGGTGGTCTCGGTCAGCTGGGGGAGATCATCGGGAACCTGAACTCGGCGTTCGACGGTCGCCAGGGCGATGTGCGCGATCTGCTCGACCAATTGGATACCTTTGTCGGCACGTTGGATGCGCAGCGCGACAATATCGTCGCGACGATCCAGGGCTTGAATCGATTGTCGGGGACCTTCGCCGGGCAGCGCGACGTGGTGACCGAGGCGCTCGCCAAGCTGCCACCCGCGCTCGATGTGCTGATTCGCGAGCGTCCGAATATCACTACCGCATTACAGAAGCTGGGTACCTTCAGCGATACCGCCAACGCGGTCGTCAACGATGTGCAGGACGATCTGGTGACGAATCTGCGCAACCTGGAGCCGACCATCAGCGCGCTCGCCGACGTGGGTCCGGATATCGACAAGGCGCTCGGGTATGCCACCGTCTTCCCCTACGGCCAGCACGCCATCGACTACGCCATTCGTGGCGACTACCTGAACCTGTTCGCGACCGTCGACCTCACCGTGCCGCGCCTGCAACGAGACATGTTGCTGGGCACGCCTTTCGGTGATCCGACTGCCGTGGTGCAGGCGGCGGTGGGCGACCCCGGCTATGGGCAGCAGACCAATGATCCGCTCGGCGCACCCTTGGCGCCGCCGGAGAACGGAGGCCCACGATGATTCTCTCGCGTTTCGTCCGGGCGCAGCTGGTGATCTTCGGGATCCTGTCGGTCATCGGTGTCGTGGTGATGGCGGTGGTGTACATGAGCGTGCCGACGCTGCTCGGTGTCGGGACCATGCAGGTCACCGTCGAACTGCCTGCCGCGGGCGGGCTGTATCGGTTCGGCAATGTCACCTATCGTGGCGCGCAGGTCGGCAAGGTGACCGCCGTGGATCTGCGCAAAGAAGATGTACGCGTGGAGCTTTCGATCGACAACGGCTTCCGTATCCCGTCGGATCTACAGGCGCAGGTGCGCAGCGTATCCGCGGTCGGCGAGCAGTACGTGGAATTGCTGCCGCGCACCGATTCGCCGCCCTACCTGCACAACGGCTCGGTGATCGACGCGCGCGATACCGTGCTGCCGCAGCCGGTGGGTCCGATGCTCGACAAGCTGAGTGCGCTGGTGAACACCATTCCGCAGGACAAGCTGCACGAGTTGTTGGACGAGATGTACAAGGGTGTCAACGGGACTCGCACCGATCTGGACTCGTTGATGAACTCGGCCTCGACCCTGGCCGCGGACATGAACGGCCTTGGCGACACGGCGAAGACGCTGACCGAGGATTCGGTGCCGCTGTTGGATTCTCAGGTCCGCAGCACCGACGCGATCGATCTCTGGTCGCGCAGCATGGCGGGGATCACCGGGCAGTTGGTGACCAATGATCCGCAGCTGCGCACGGTCCTACGCGACGGGCCGCAGATGGCACGGGAGTCGGAGCAGATCCTCGATCAGGTGAAGCTGACGCTGCCGGTACTGCTGGCGAATCTGACCACCATCGGACAGCTCGGTGTCACGTATCACGCTGGGCTGGAACAGGTTTTGGTATTGTTACCCCCGATCGTCGCCAGCACCACCGCGTATCAACCGACCAAGAATTCCTCCGGACTCGGCCTCGGCGCGTTCCGGATGAGCGGGACCTCCGATCCGCCGGCGTGCACCGTCGGCTTCCTGCCGCCCACCGAGTGGCGACCGCCGTCGGATACCACCACCATCGACACCCCCGACGGCCTGTATTGCAAACTGCCGCAAGACTCTCCGGTCGCGGTGCGCGGCGCACGCAACTACCCGTGTATGAACGATCCCGGCAAGCGGGCCGCGACGGCGGAGGTGTGCAACAACGAGCAGGAATCCGAGCAGCCGGTCGCCACGGAACAGCCCGTGGTCGGGCCGTACCCGCGCGACCCGAACCTCGAATCGCAGGGCATCGCACCGGATGTCCGGCCGATTCCCGGTGACGGGTCGGGACCGCCGTTGCCAGGCCGGGAGGCGACGCCGAGTGCCTACCGGGACGAGCAGCCGCAGGGACCTTCGGTGGCGACCGCCGGTTACGACCCGAAGACCGGCAGGTACCTCACGCCGGATGGCCAGTTGTTCCAGCAGAGCGATCTGGTCTCGCCGGGAGACCCCGGCACCTGGCGGGACATGATCCCGCACTGAGCGCCGAGCGCCGCGGTGGCTGGTCAACGGGCTTGCCGCGCTTCGAACAACCGCCAGTTGTGGTCGGTGTCGCGGTCGCTTCGGCGCCTTCGGGCCAATCCAGTCGGTGACATGCTCAACGCCATCGTCGGCTGGCTGCCGAGGCTGTTCGTCGCGCTCGGCCCTGCCTCGGGATCGTCGGCGCTGGGCTTCGGGAAATACACCGGTCGCGGGTACCGACGGAGCACCCGGCTCGGTGGCAGATGTGCGACCAGGTCGGGGTGGTTGTCCCTTGGGGGCCATGCGGTAACGAAGCCGACGACGAGTCGCGTGAACGCGTTGTCGGGTCGGCGCGTGGATCAAGCGCCGCAGGTCGATTCGAGGGGTTTGGTCCATTCGGCGGTGTAACGGAAGGCCAGACGGTGCCGAATGCGGGCCCCCGGCATGCGGGCGGCGAAGCTCTCGCGCAGGGTGGCGAGGGGGATCCGCGGGTCTTTGATCGGCACCTGCGCCGCGGCCATGGTGCCCTGCCCGGTTGAGCGCGGGTGTTTGATCAGGCCGATGAGCGGGTTGGTCAGCGCGGAGGCGAGATCCCATGCGACGTCGCGGCGGGTGGTCGGCGGTGCGAGCCCGACGACCAGAAAGCGACCTCCCGGCGCGAGCAGTCGCTCGACCTGTGTGATCGCCTCGTCGGCGTCGAGATGGTGCAGCACGGCGACCATGGTGATCAGGTCGTATTCGCCGTCGAGTTCGGCGAGTTGGCGGTTGGCGACGGCGACGTTGGCGCGGTCGCGGCAACGCTCTCGGGCGCCCGCGCGCACGTCCGCGTCTCGATCAGTGCCTTCGACGGCGGCGAATCTCGAAGCGAGGCCGAGTAACAGCCGGCCGCGACCGCACCCGACGTCCAGCGCGCGCCCGCGTTCGCGCGGCAGGCGGCGCATGATCCATCCGTGGAAGTGGTCGTTGTGATTCCACGGATGGCGTGCGTTCAGCCGCGAGAGCGCGCGAACCGCCCCGGTGACGGCGGGATGGGTCGATGCTCTGACGTCCATGCACTCGTGTGTACACCCGGAGGCGCACCGGCGGGGTCACAACGGGGACGGTGCACGGTGGCGTTGCGCGGCCAGCGTGGTCGGGGCGCCTATACCGGGTCGAAGGACGAGATGCGCCAGTTGTCCTCGACTTTGGTGAGCGACACCTGGACCCGGCTCGCCGCCATGGTGGGGTCGGGTTTCTCCGAACTGGTGGTGGTCTGGTTGATGAAGACCAGCACGACCGCCGAGTTTTCGTTCAGGTCCGAGATCGCGGAGCGCACTACATTCGCGGTGGTCTTCACCGCCTTGTCCTTGGCGGCTGGAGCGACGACCTGCTGGGTGAACTGGGCGTAATAGGTGAGGAAGTCGCCGGTGAGATGTGTTTTGGCGGAATCGAAGTCGCGGTCGAGCGTATCGGGGGAGTAGGACAGGATCGAAACGGTGCCGTCGGTTGCCGCCTTGATCGCCGCCTGGCGGGCCGCGTCGTCGGTGCGGCTGTCGGGACGGTACTGGACGAAATAGAGGGTGAGCGCCAGCGCCACCGAGGCGATGACGAGCACACTGATCGCGACCGGGACGACGTTGTGCCGCAACATCTGTGCCGCGCGCCGCATGGCGCCCTTGCTCGTTCGGCTGGCGGAATCGCCGTCGGCTTCGCCGGGCGCCGCCGGCCCGTCGGCGACGGTGCTCGGTGCGTCGGTGGACTTCGGCTGTGTCGCGGCATCGTCGACGGCCGTGGCCCGGCCCGCGGTCGGCTTGTCCTGCGCGACCGACGCTGTCTCGGTCGTCGTCGCATTCTCTGTTTTCACGGCACGAACTCGACTTTCGACATCTTGAGTTGCCCGGCGTCTCTGGTGACCGTCATGCTCAACCGCCACGCGCGCGGTTCCTGTTGCGCCCCTGCGGCATTGGTGACCTGCGAGGTCGCGGCGACGAGCACCACGGCGGAATCCTGGGTCATCGATTCGACCGCGGCGACGTCGGCCTTGCCTTCGGTGGCGACCTTCGACTGCTCGATCACCTTCGTGAAATCCTCGGCCCTGCTTTGGAAGTCGTCGCGGAATTCGCCTGTGGAGTTGTCGATGATGCGCTGCACGTCGTCCTTGGCGTGATTGAAGTCGAGCGAGGTGAGGGTGACCGCGCCTTGGCGGGCCGCGGCGCTGAACTCGGCGGTGCGCTGCTGGTCGGCGGTGGTTGCGTGGTGCTGCCAGAGCATGAACCCGCTCGCGCCGAGTGCCGCGCAGATCAGCACCGCGGCGGCGAGGAAGGCGACGGCCCTGCGGCCCGGGCGAGGCAGGGTGGCCAAGCGCCGTTGGGGCGCGCGCGGTTTCCCGGTCGTTGTGTCCTCCGGCGACGCGGGCTGGTCGCGCTCGGTGCTCGGCTCCAGTGCCGCGTCTGTCTCCGTGCCGGGGCGAGGTGCGTGTGTGTCGGCTTGCCGCAGGGCGGTGACGCCCGGCTCGCGCGAGTCGGCTGCCGTGGCGGGGTGTCTGTCTGAGCTGTCCGACAGTAGCTCCGGTGCCGTGTCGGTGGTGTCCGCCGCGGGCGGGGATGGGTCGCCCTCGACCGGCGGCACCGTAGTGTCGGGCAGTGGGGCCTCGACCGACGACGAGGAACTGTCCTTGGCGGGCAACGGTTCTGGTGACGCGTCGCCGGTGTCCTGCTTCGGCGGGGCGTTCGATGGGGGCGCTGTGGTGGCTTTCGGCTCGAGCGTGTTCCCGGTGGTGCCGGACGTGTTATTCGCGGCGGCGGTGTCCGCTGACGGTGGGTCGGAGTCGGTGGGAGGTGAGTCGGCGTGACGATCATCGTCGTCGGACTGTCGGGTGTTCGTGGCTGTGGCTTGTCGTCGCAGCCGGGCGGCGCGGGCTCGAGCGCGCGCCGCGGCCGCCGTTGCCTCGCTGGCTTCGGCTTCGGCCTCGGCTTCTTGCGCCGCCAACAGCAGATCCGCTGCGCTGAAAGAGGATTCGTCGGCACCCGGCGGATCTGTGGTGGGTGATCGGGTGGCGGCGTGGTTGGTCATCGAAACCCTCGGATCACGCCGGGTCGAACAGACGGGGCGGGTGGGATCGTCGGGCGTCGAGGGTGTTCGGCTCGCACCACGGGGCTGGGCGAGTGCGCGCTGATCGGCATGGGCTGGCTCCTGATCCGCTCGTCATCGACGAGAATGACGTTACCTCAATATGTGACCCAGGTCATCGGTTCGGGTAATAACAGACCGATTCGTCTGGATTTCACGGCGGAAATGCCGTTAACGTGCGAGATTGTCTCCGGGTGGGCATGTGTGATGTCGATGGCGCTGCTGCGGTAGGCGGCCGAGTCCCCTTTGTCGATGGTGCGACGCGGGTTCGTCGCTACGGGGCCTCGTGACCCGACTCGACGCTGAGTGAATATGTTATTCTCCTTTGACGAGAATCATCATTTCAGTGTGGTCGGACACTGCTGCGTGTCAGCGCCGACGGCGTTCAGGGAGAGGTTGCGCAATGAGCATTTCGCTGTTGCTGGAGATGGCGGCATCGAGCGACCAGGACCGAACGGCCGTGGTTTCCGACGAATTGCGTTTCACCACTGGAGAATTGAGTGCGCTCGCCGACGGGGGAGCGGGCGTGATCGCGGCCTCGGGTGCGCGAAGTGTCGCCTATGTCGGCACCGGTGGCGCCATGCTGCCGCTGCTGCTCTTCGCTGCCGCGCGCGCGGGAGTCCCCCTCACCCCGTTGAACTACCGGCTCAGTGGTGACCGGCTGCGCGAACTCATCGATCGTCTGCCGGACCCGTTGCTTATCTCCGACGACGAATACCGCAACGCCGCAGGAGCTTCCGTGCGGCGCGCGCTCGGCTCCGGTGAGTTCGTCACGGCGGCACGGGCGAGTGAACCCCTCTCGTTGTCACCCGACCCGGAAGATATTGCCGTCGTCCTGTTCACCTCGGGTACCACCTCGCGTCCGAAAGCCGTTGAGCTGACGCACAATAACCTGGTCAGCTACATCACCGGCACGGTCGAGTTCGCTGGCGCGCAACCCGAGGACGTGGCGCTGATCTGTGTGCCCCCCTATCACATCGCGGGAGTCGGTGCGGCGCTGTCGAACCTGTACGCGGGCCGAAAAATGGTGTACCTGCGCAGTTTCACGCCCGAGGAATGGATTCGCCTGGTCAACACCGAAGCCGTCACCACGGCCACGGTGGTGCCGACCATGCTGGACCGAATCGTCGGCGCGCTCAGCGCCACCCCCACCCCACTGCCCACCCTGCGCAACCTGGCCTACGGCGGTTCCAAGGTGGCATTGCCGTTGGTGCGCAAGGCACTCGACCTGCTGCCCGAAGTCGGATTCGTCAACGCCTACGGGCTCACCGAAACCAGTTCCACCATCGCGGTACTCACCCCCGACGATCACCGCGCCGCGCGGGCGTCCACCGACGAGGACGTACGTAAACGCCTCGGCTCAGTCGGTCAGGCGGTGCCGGGCATCGAAGTGCAGATTCGCAGTGAGCAGGGTGCGGTGTTGCCCGCGGGACAGCCCGGCGAACTCTATGTGCGCGGGCCGCAGGTATCGGGCAAATACACCGGGATCGGTTCCGTCCTCGATGCCGAAGGATGGTTCCCCACCAAGGATTTGGCGGTCCTGGACGCCGAGGGATACCTCTTCGTGCACGGCCGCAGCGACGACACGATCATCCGCGGCGGTGAGAACATCGCCCCCGCCGAGCTCGAGGACGTGTTCGTGGAACATCCGGACGTGCACGAGGTCGCTGTCGTCGGGGTCGAGGACGCCGAGTGGGGCCAGATCATCGTCGCCGTCGTAGTCCCCACGGCGGGAACGACTCCCGACCCGGAAGCACTGCGCACCCACATCCGCAACAACCTGCGCGGCTCGCGCACCCCCGACCGTGTGGTCTTCCGCGACCACCTCCCCACCACTCCCACCGGGAAAGTGTTGCGCCGAGAACTCGTCGCCGAACTCACCCTCGAACCCGCGGACCAGTAGCGCCCCGCACCCACAGCGAGAAAGGACCGTCATGGTCAAGAACGGCACCCGCCTACGCAGCCAGGTATGCGACACCGAAGTCATCGTCGTACGAGCCACCGAAACCCTCGACGACCTCCGCGCCGGCGGCGCCCTGATGCTTCCCTTGGACGCCGACCGCCCCGCCGCAGCTAGCCTCGCCCCCGACCTCACCGACGGCAATGTTCTCGGGAAACGCTACGTCGACCCCGACGGAGCGGAGATCCTGGTAACGAAAGCGGGCAAAGGCACCCTCACCATAGGCACCACCCCGCTGACCTTGAAAGAAGCAAAACCCCTGCCCGCCAGCGACTGACCCGCCTCGAGATCACCAGGCCCACCGTGTGCAGACCCCCTCACGCCCGCTGACCCGGTAAAACGCTCCCTGGGCAAACCGACGGTATCAGCCCGCAGTCTAGAACCGGCGTAGACCTGAGATCACCAGGACAGCATCGGCCGACAACGCGGAAATCACCGCACCCGTGTCCTTCTGATCGTTTAGCCGCACACCTCTGAACATACGAAACCAGACCTAGCGCCCGCTCACTTGAAGGATCCCTGCCATGCCCGACGCAAAGATGCTCGTTTTCTCCAACGCTACCGAGGGTCAAGACGCGACATTCAACGAGTGGTACGACACCGTCCATCTGGCGGACGTGCTCTCGGTTCCCGGTGTCGTCGGCGGCCAGCGATTCGAACTTGTGCCGAATTCCCTCCCTGGCCAAGAAGCCCCGGAGCATCGGTATCTCGCGGTCTACGACCTGGACGCCGACCCCGATTCGGTGGTGCGCGCGTTTCAGGAGCGTGCGGGTTCCGGGGAGATTCCGCTGAGCCCCGCGTTGGATGTGCGGAGTCTCGCGGTGTCGGTATGGCGGGCTTCCGGTGAACGCCAGGTGCCGGACGTGGAGTGAGCCGACACGGTCTCGTGCCGGATTCACGTTCATACTGAACCCGTCCTGACTCCGTTATGGATCACGTCCTGCGGAAACGGCGACATCGACGCGGCTTCCCGTTTCCTGTTGGTTCGCGGGGTCTTTCGGTGTCTCGTAGGTCGGTCGGGCGACGTGTGAACTATCAAGCGGGTGAGGGGGCGCGTGGTGAGTCACAATCCTGGGACGTGGCCTGCTGGGTGATGCGCACCCGACGATGCTCGGACAAGTCGTTCACGACCGACACTGGGCGTAACGCCTCACGTCCGTGCTGCGCGTCTGTCCGTGTCTACCCCCGCGCCACGGCCAGCATCTCCTCGATGGTGACGAACTTGACTCGCGGGCGTTGCGCTTCGGTGCCCCGTGCGCGTTCGGCGGCGTCGATCGCGCGCCACCCCGGCCAGTCGACGGGAGCGATGTCGCGGTCGGCGAGGGCGGTCAGTAGGGAATCGCGGTCGGACACTGTGCGTTTCAGTGCGCCGGTGTCGAAGTCGGCGAGGAGAGCGGCGACGGTTTCTTCGGCGCAGGAGCGGTTGGTGCCGATGACGCCGCGGGGGCCGCGTTTGATCCAGCCGGTGACGTAGACGCCGGGCAGCGGCGTGCCGTCGTCGGCGATCACCCGGCCGTGTTCGTTGGGGATGGTTCCGGTGTCGGCGTGGTGGGGGAGGCTGGCTACGGCGTTGCCCCGGTAGCCGATCGAGCGCAGCACCAGGGTGGTTTCGATGAGTTCGGTGGTGTCGCTCGATCCGGGGTGGCCGTTGGTGCCGACGTCGTTGTGGACGACGCGCACCCCTTCGACATGGTCCGCGCCGACGATTTCGGCGGGGGAGACGTGGAAGCGGAAGATGATCCGTTTGTTGCCGGGTGTCGTGGTGCGCGTGCGGTATTCGGCGGCGAGTTGGAGTTTGAGAGCGGTCTCCACGCTATCGTCGGGGTCGGGAGACAGGTCGGCGTCGTCGACGAGTACGTCGATGCCGTCGAGGCTGCCGAGTGCGAGGAACTCGCCCATGGAGAACGCGCTGTCGCGGGGGCCGCGTCGGCCGAGGATGACGACTTCCTCGATATCGCTGTGCGCCAACGCTTCCAGTGCGTGTTCGGCGATGTCGGTGCGGGTGAGCCGGTCAGGGCCGAGCAACAGCACCCGTGCCACGTCGAGCGCGACATTGCCGTTGCCGACGATGACGGCCCTGCGCGTGGACAGGTCGAAGGCGTGGCGCGCGTAGTCGGGGTGGCCGTTGTACCAGGCGACGAAGTCAGCGGCGGGATGATGACCGGCCAACTGCTCGCCGGGGATGCCGAGGTCGCGGCTGGCCGAGGCGCCGACGGCGTAGATGACGGCGTGATGGTGGGCGAGCAGGTCGGCGTGAGTGAGGTCCGTACCTACCTCGACGTTGAGGTGGCAGCCGAACCTGCGGTCGGCGAAGGCCTGATCGAACAGGCGGACAACGGATTTGGTGCGTAGGTGGTCGGGCGCCACGCCCGCGCGAATGAGTCCGAACGGGGTGGGTAGTCGTTCGAAGAGGTCCACCTCGACACCGCGCACGGCGAGGAGTTCGGCGGCGGCGTAGCAGGCCGACGGTCCCGCGCCGACGATCGCGACACGCAGCGCACCCGGTTCGACGGAGGCGGCGGGTCCGAGCGGTTCCGGGAAGGCCGATTCCAGTGGGTGTCGCTCGAAGTAGGCGGCGTTGATGTCCTTGAACGGTGCCAGCTCGGCGGGCAGATCCAGTTCGGAGTAGATCGCGTCGACCGGGCATTCGTCCACGCAGGCGCCGCAGTCGATGCAGGTCTCCGGGTCGATGAACATCTGGGTGCTGTCGGGTTCGTCGCTGGTGGCCGGTCGGATGCAGTCGACAGGGCATGCCGAGACGCAGCTGGCGTCCTTGCAGCAGTTCTGGGTGATGACGTAGGCCATCCGGTGCCCTCCTCTGTGGTCGGGTATTACCTGTCGATGCGGACGAGGGCTTCTTGGGCATAGGAGGCGACCAGTGCACCGTCTTCGGTGAGCATGTCGCCGCGCCCGTAGCAGCGGCCGTTGGCCAGGATCGGGCTGTGTTGCCGCAGCAGCAACCAGTCATCGGTGCGCAGCGGTCGATGGAACCAGAGGGTGTGTGAGGTGACGGCGGACAGGAACTGGGTCCCGTTGCCGCCCTGGCTGATTCCCTCGATCGGCCGCAGCGCGGTGCCGATCAGTGTGAGGTCGGTGGCGTAGGCCGCGAGTGCGGTGCCGAGTTCGGCGGCGACGGCGGGCGTTCGCATCCACATCCGGTAGTCCGCAGGGCCGATGTCGGTGGCGTCGAGGTCGTCGGCGGTGCGAATCTCCCAGGGGATCAGGCTGATCGGCTTGCGGTATCGCGTGCCGAGGACGGGCGGGACCTCCTCGGTGTTCTGATGTTCGGGTCCGCCCTCCGGCACGTGCATCGAGACCGACGCGGTGGCAATGAGTTTCGTGCCTTGCGTAGCGACGACGGTCAGTGCCGCGAAGGATCTGCCCTCGTGGTGCCGCGTCACCTGATAGCGGACCGGCTGGTCGTCGTGACCTTCCCTGGCGAAGATCGTGTGGATCGATTTGATGATCTTCCCCGGGCAGCTCAGTCGGGCTGCCTGGATGAATTGGCCAAGGATCTGCCCACCGAACAGGCGGTGGTATTCCAGGTGCTGATTGTCGCCTTCGTAGACGCGGTCTTCCGCTGTGCCCGTGTCGATCGGGCGCAGGTCGAGGCAGGCGAGCAGGTCGTCCCACATGTCGGTCATGGCGCTCATTTCACGAGGGAGATGGCTTGGCGCGGGCACTGCCGTACGGCGTCGTCGACGCCGGCCGCGATATCCGGCGTGACCTCTTCGCGCAGGACGTTGAGGAAATCGCGGTCATCGAGTTCGAAGACCTGGGGGCTGGCGGCCACGCACAGGCCGTTGCTCTCGCAGAGGTCGAAATCCACGGAAATTTTCATCGGAGGCTCCAAAGTCAGTGCGGCGGCAGGTCGTCGGTCAGTTCCACGATCGCGTGGGCCGGGCAGTCGAGGAGGGCACGCAGGACGGCGGGACGATCCTCGGGCGGCACGGTGCCGTCGCCGACGAGGCTGGCGTACCCCCAGTCGTCGAGGGAGAAGTACTGCGCCGCGTGTTTGGCGCAGGTGCCGAAGCCGTCGCACAGGGTGCGATCGAGTCGAACTCTCATGGGTGCGTCACCGCCTCCACTTCGTAGGGCCGTGCGGCGTCGAAGGCGCCGGATCGGCAATTCTGGCAAGGGGTTTCGAGGTGGCGGGCGACCTCGTCGGGGAATCGAGACAGCAGCGAGGCCGCGATATTGGCGGCGCCGTCGAGGGTCGCGCAGGCGCCGCGTCCGCGCAGCACCACCGACCAGCGTTCGAGTCGAGTGAGGTCTTCGGCGGTGGCAAGGCCGTCACGCAGGCCTCGCGCGGCGGCGGCCATGGCGGCGGTGCCGTTGAAGCAGGAACCGCACTGCCCGGCATTTTCCCTGTCGAAGTAGGTCAGCACCGAAGCGGCGACGGCGACGGGGCATTCCGTGGTGAGCAGTGAGATCGCACCGCAGCCGAGTCCGCTGCCGAGTCCCCGCAGCGTCTCGTGGTCGAGCGTCGCGTCGAGGATGTCCCGATTCAGTAGTCCGGCGAAGTAGCCGCCCATCAATACGCCACGCACCGAGGTCGCCGCAACACCGTGTAGGGCAAGGACTTCGGTGAACGGAATACCCAGGGGCAGTTCGTACAGCGCAGGGGGAAGACCCGCGCCGGTGAGCGTGGCCAGGATGGTCCCCGATGACCGTTCGGTGCCCTCGGTGCGGAATTCCTCGCCGCCGTGGCTGTGCAGAAAGGGCAGGTTGGCCAAGGTTTCCACATTGCTGACGGCGGTGGGTCGACCGTCGACACCGTGCTGGAACGGGCGCGGCGGTTTGTCGCTCGGGAGGGCGGGGCCGCCGTTGAGCGCGCGCACCGCCGCTGTCTCCTCGCCCGCGACATAGCCGGGTTCGACGGTGCGCACGCCGACGGTGAGCCCGGCGAGGGTGGATTCGTCGAGTTCGGCCATGGCCTCGGTGATTCGGCGTGCCGATTCGGCGTCGGAGACGTAGAGGTGGACGGTCTCGGCGGCGATGAGGTGCGCGGCAAGGCGTGCGCCGTCGAGCACGAGGTGCGGGCGGTGGCGCATCAACCACTTGTCCTTGGCCGACGCCGGTTCGCCCTCTTCCCCATTGGCCACGACGACCGGAGTGCGACCGCGCCGGCCCGCGTCCCGTACCGAACGCAATTTGGTGCCGAGCGGGAACGCAGCACCACCGCGGCCGAGTAATCCGCTGCGTTCGATTTCGGCCAACAGCGCGTCGGCGGATTCCAGCCGCCGATATCCGCCGCCGTTCCGATATTCGGCGAGTCCTTCGACATCGGCGCCGCCCTCGAACGACGTGCGCAGCAGGCGTGGTCGGCAGTGCGCCGCGGCGACAACCAGTTCCCTGATCGGCTCGGAGGTGGTGTGCATACTCATTCCTGCTCACTGGAATTCGGGTGGCGCCGCGACAGGCGTGTCGCGGTTATGCTGGCCGATATGCGAACGGCGGTGGTGCGGGTCGGTGTCGACCCGAACGGCGAATTGACCGGGACCCAATTGGACGACGGTGTCGCCCGGCTGATTTCGCTTGCCGAGGTGACCGGCGCGGAGGTTGTCGCGCACAATCTGGCGGCACTGCCCGGCCCGCGACGCGAGGTGCAGGTGTTGCTCGCCGCCGACGCCGAGGAGTTGACCGCCACGGCATTGCGTCTGTGCGCGAAAGCCTTCGCCACGACCCCGGTCGTCGGAGTGGTCACCTACGTGAGCCGAGGTACCGACGAAGACGCCGACGGCGTGCTCGCCGGGTTCGGCCTGGTCGGCGCCGTGGAACGCGAACACGGTGCCGAAGGCTGGGACATCGTGCGGGTGCGGTTGCCGAGGGCGGACCTGGAGCGCGTGCCCGAGAGCCGGATACACACCGCCCTCGAGGCCGCCCTGAACTGCGAGGTACACATCCTCGCGGTCTGATGGCCGAGGCGGGATCGGCGGCCTCATCGGCGATCCAGAAATTCGAGGATGGCCGGTGCGGCCCGCACCCAGGTGTCGAACATCGGGAAATGGTCGAGCTTGCCCGAGGAATATTCCTCGAAGGCGCGCTCCCAGTAATCCTCCGGCCACGGCGGTTCGATCAGTGTCGAGCCCTCGATCAGGCAGTGCACCTCCAGCGAGGTGCGTTTCGGATGATCGAGATCGTTGGCGCCACCGCGAATAATGAGACTGGGTACCCGAATACGATCGAACATCTCGTCATCAACACCGGGAATGGTTTGTCCCGGTTTGGACACGTAGGCGTTGAGCCAGCGCAGCGACAACTTGACGAATTCGTCTTTGTCCAAGGCGAGCAGCCGTTGCTCGTTCGCCGGATTCTCCGCGATGCGTTCGCGCCATTCCCGCATGCGGGGTAACCCCGCGATACCACGACCACGCACCGTTTGCAGGCTGGGGAGCACGTAAAAGGCACCGAGATTGAACGTGCCGTAGATACCGCCGACGATATTCCACAGCACCAGACCGGTGACCAGCTCGGGATACAGCATCGCGGTCAGCATCGAATCCCGTGCGCCACCGGACCCGCCGGCCAGGACGCACGGACCGATAGCCAACGCGCGCAACAACTCACGCAGGGTCTCGGCGCGCATGTGTGATTCGGTGGGCCCGAAGAACTGCACATCGGAGGCGCCACAGTTGGGTCGGTCCCACAACAACACGCGGTACCCGCCCGCCACCAGCGCCTCTGCGAGCGGGCGCAGACCGGATACGTCCTTGCCGAACCGGCCGCCCGGCGTGAGCACGATGAGATCGCCTGTGGTACCGAGTATTTCGTAGACGACCCGGCCGCCATTGACTTCCACGGAAGACACGATCGCGCTCCCGCTCAAGCCGTCACGAGGACGTCGTCACCGACGACCCGGACGGGATAGGTGCGGATACTCCACTCGGGCTTCACCGCGGTGGTGCCGGTCGCGAGCTCGAAACCCCATTGGTGCCATGGGCAGAAGATGAACTCCAGGTCGCGCACCATTATCGCGTCACCGGGCACGCTGTCGTCGACGATGGTGCGTCCGCGCGGGCGTCCCGCGCACAGCGGGCCGCCCTCGTGCGGGCAGTAGTTCGCGATGGCGTAGAAGGTGCCGCCGACATTGAAGACGCCGACACCGTGCCGCCCGATCGGCACCACTTTCGAAGTGCCAGGCGGTATTTCGTCTACCGTGGCGACGATATGCTCGCGCCCCTGCGCGAGCCGGGGCGCGGCGGGATCGGTGCTCGCCGCTCGCGCGGGCGGCTGCTGCGGCGCGGCGCCCGGCGCCGGTTTCGCGGATCCGCCGGTCGCCGCTGCGGGTTGTGCGTTCGGTTCGGTCAATTCAGAACACCCGCGCTTGTCCGTCGAGCGCGGGCACCGTTTCCGGCAGGTGATAGGTCTCCAAGCCGTTGCGGAACATCACTCGCTCCCGTGCGTTCTCCGGCAGATGCTTGAGCAGCCAGCGCGGATCGTCGAAGGTCCAGTGCGGGTAGTCCGAGGAGAACAGCAGGATCCTCTCGGCCTCCATCCATTCGAACGCCCTGGTCAGCTCGATCTTGTCCTCGGGATAATCCAAGGGCTGGGTGGTGAAGCGAATGTGTTCCTTGACGTAGTCCGACGGCTTGCGGCGCAGCCCGGTGAAGGACTTGCGCGCGGCGTAGATCGCGTCCATCCGCCACATCAAGGGAAGAATCCAGGTGAAGGCATGCTCGACGAACACCACTCGCATGGTGGGAAAACGCTCGAAGACGCCGTCGAAGATCATGCTCATCACTTGATTTGCCGCGAGCAGCGAGTAGGTGACCATGAAATCGTGGTTGTAGCTGGGGAATCCGACCGGCGGCATCGGCATGGTCTCGTACGCGCCGCGGCCGAGATGGCAGCTCACCGGCAGGTTGTGTCGCACGGCGGCGGCCCAGACCGGGTCGTAGCGCGGGTCGCCCCAGGAGGGTCGCGGCTCGGCCTTGATCAGAACCTGTGCCATGAACGGGTGCTCGGCCCATGCCTCGATTTCGCGCACGGCGCTGTCGGGGTCGTCGATGGCGACGCAGATCGAACCGCGCCAGCGTTCGTGTCGATTGTTCTGCGGGTCGAGCCAGTGGTTGGCCAGCCAGGTGTTCACGCCGGTAGCCATCGCCGCGGTGGCCTCGGGCAGGCGGGTGGCCTTGACCGTCGGTTCCAGGATCGCGATGTCGGACCCGGCGTCGATGATCAACTGTTGTAACGCCAATTCCGGGTCGCTGCCGGGGAATCCGCCGTCGGTGGGGAAGGTGTCGGTGCGCATCGCGAAGGAATGCGCGTAGTCGGGCGCGTCGTAGATGATCGTGTCGCCGACCTTGTGGCTGCGGAAATACGCGCTGCGGTGCGGCTCGGGGATGTACTCCACGAGTTCCCTCGGCCTCGGCACGGGATGCACGTCCGAATCGACGACGCGCACCGCGACCCGCTGCGGGGCCGGAGCGCGCTGTTGCTCATGGGCCAGCGTCATGTCGTCTCCCTTGCTTGCGACTAGGTGGTGGCCGAACCGACGGGAATGTCGATGCCGTAGAGCTGTGCGGCATTGCGCCAGCAGAGTTTGTCGCGTTGTTCGGCGCTGAGTGCGCCGGTCAACGCGTCGACCGTGCCCATCTGCCAATGCGGATAGCTGGAACCGAACATCACCATGTCCTGCTTGCCGGTGAAATCGAGCCATTCGCCTGCGAATTCGGCGTCGCCGGGGCCGTCGAGGCTGCTCGCGACGAAGTACACGTGGCCTGGCAGGTAGTCGCTCGGCATCCGCGGCGCCCACGGGGTTTGCTCGAGGTGCGGTCGTCCGAAGGTGTCCATCCGCCAGATGAAGGGTGTCAGCAGGTCGGCGCCGCCGTCGGCCCAGACGAACTTCAGCTGTGGCATCCGCTCGAACACGCCCTCGGCGATCATGTTCATCAGGTGATAGAGGTAGTTCATCGCCATGAAGCCCAGGTACTGCTCATAGGTCCTGGTGTGCCCGGACGGTGTCGGCGGGAAGGCGACACTCTCGCCGGTCTCGATATGCGCGGCCACCGGAAGTCCCGCCGCGGCGGCGGCTTCCCACAGCGGCCAGAATTGCGGCTTGCCGTAGACTTCCCGCGATTGCAGCGGGATACCGACCTGGACGACGCCGGGATGGTCGCGATATTTCTCGATCTCGCGCAGCGCGCCGGGGATGTCTTCCGGGTTCACCCGAATGGTGCCTCGGTAGTGGTCGCGGTAGTGGCCGGAGTCCAGCCAGCGTGTCACCATCATCTCGTTGTGCGCGGCGAGGACGGCGCTGGTGAGATGTCGATCGGGCAGCACACCCCTGGTCATCGGGTGCAGCACGGCGACGTCGACGCCGCGGTCCTCGAACAGCTGCGCGCCGACGAATTCCGGGTCCGAGCCGGGATAGCCACGATCGGGTCCCTTTGTGCCCTCGGCGTATTCGCCGCCGGGTGCGCCGTACCAGTCCATCTCCGGGTCGGGAATACCTCGGCTGGCGAACGGCTCGCGCAGGTGCGCGCGCATGTCCCGGTTGGAGGTGAAGAAGATGTGCACGCTGGCGTCGATCAGCGGCGTGCTGGTGCCGTCGGGGTGTTGTTTCATCGGGCGCCTTCCGCGCGTGGATCAGCGACATCGCCGCGCTGGGGTACGGACTGAGAGCAGCAGCGCGGCAACGAGTTCAGTACCCGCTTCGGTCCTTCGAGTGGCCGCACCGGTGGCAGCGAGTGGCACGGTGTCCGCACGGGTCGTCAGTCCTCGATCCGAGCGGCCTCGTTGCGGACGGTGACCGATTCCGCGAGGTGCTGCTCGTCGCAGATGCGTTGCAGCTTGCTCAGGGTCTCTTTCAGTCCTGCACCGAGGCGCGGGCCGGGAGTGAATTCGGCGGGTAGATTCCGCATGCCCTGGATGACGCCGATCGTCTCGTAGTGCACGGCCGTGGCGGGGTCGCAGCGGTAGTCGGGCATCCGGTCGAGCACGGCGGTGAGCATGGACTTGAACACTGTGCGCGCGACATTCGATCCGATGCAGCGGTGCACCCCGAGACCGAAGCTGAAGTGGCGGTTTCCCTTGCGGTCCAGCACGATATCGTTCGGGTCGGGGAAGATCGCCGGATCCCGGTTGGCCATCGCCCAGGACAGCCAGAGGCGTTCGCCCTCGTGGAAATCCGCGCCGTCGATCCCGAAATCCTGGGTGATCGTGCGGCCGTCGCCGGGTGCGGGCGTGTAGAACCGCAGGAATTCCTCGGTGGCGGGATTGAGCAGGGTGTCCCGTTCGCGACTGAGTTCGGCGCGGCTGTCGGGGTTTTCGGAAAGCCATTCCAGCGCGTGCGCGGTGAGCGCGGTGCTGGTGTCGAAGCCGCCGCCGATGACGAGTCCGAGCATGCCGAGCAGTTCGAGGTCGGGGGCGGGCTCGCCGTCGATGCGTAGGTCGACCAGCGCCTTGATGATGCCGGGGCGCGGGTTCTGCTTCACCTCGTTGAGATTGTTGATCAGGTCGATGCCCATCGCCCTGTGCATTTCGGCGACGCGTACCGAGTCCGGGGAACTCTCCGGCGTGTAGACCGCGGCGTGGGTCGGCTCGCTGTAGGTTTCCCACTGCTCGATCGGGATGCCGAGCATCGCCAGGGTGAGCACGGCGGGAACGATATTGGCGAGATCGTCGACGAAGTCGATGTGCCCGGTCTCGATCTTCTCGTCGATCGCGGCGCGGGTCACCTCGTCGATGAACGGCTCCCACCGCTTGACCGCCGCGGGGGACAGATAGGGGTTGAGCACCGCACGGTAGGTGCGGTGTTCGGGATCGTCCATTTCCAGCATGCCGCCGCGCACCATCGACGCGCGTTTGGCGGTGGGGATGGAGATGCCCTTGTAGCCGTTGCGGTCACCGGAGATGTCGTGATCGTTGGAAACGTAAGGGCAGCGGGCCAATTCGAAGACCGCGCCGCTGCTCGCGGCGACCCAGTGTCCGTCATAGGTGTCGCTCCACGCCACCGGGCACTTCTCGTGCATCTCCTCGGTGATCGCCTGGAACTCCTCGCGATAGGCGGGGGTGTGCCGATCGAAGTGGTACCGATTTCGCTTGCGCTGTTCGTCGTCGACCAGGTCGTCAGTACTCAAGGTGTTGCCCCTCGTGTGCGTGCACCCGCTCGGGTGCGTCAGTTCTCAGGAGATGGAGATGGCGCGTTCCGGGCAGGAGTGCATCGCCTCGCGCACCTGCCCTTCCTGATCGGACGCGACTTCTTCGGACACCGGTGCGGAGTGACCGTCGATATCGCTGAGCTCGAAGGACTTCGGCGCGATCATCGCGCACAGTGTGTGTCCTTGGCAGCGTTCGGAATCGACCTGAACCTTCACTGTCTTGCCTCCGCGTTGATCTGTGCTTGTGCTGGCGTATTTGCGCTGTTCATGACGTCGAGGAGGGGTCAGATGTGGTAGTCGTACCACTTGAGGTAGCCGCCGCCGTCGACGCGCAGCTGCATGCCGGTGATGTACCTGGCTTCGTCGGAGACGAGGAACACGATCGCGTTGCTGATGTCGATCGGCTCGATGAACGGGATCTTCATCGCCTGTTGCACGGCGAAACCGGGCTCGGCGTCGGCGCGGGTGGGGTGCTCGAGGTCGGGGCGGAAGGAGCGGTACATCGGCTCGCTCTGCAACATGTCGGTGTCGCAATTGGTGGGGTGTACGACGTTGGCGCGGATGCCGCGCGGCGCGAGGTGGGTGCCGAGGTCGTTGACGTAGTGCGCGAGTGCGCGTTTGGAGTGCATGTAGGCGGCGCCGCCGAGGTCTTTGCCTGGATTGTCGGTCTTGCTGATGTCCATCAGTGCGGCGGTCGAGCCGGTCGCGATGATGACACCGCCCTCGTTCAGGTGCGGCAGCGCGACCTGGATGGCGTTGATGGTGCCGACCAGGTTGGTGTTGATCACATCGCACCACGCGTCGACCTGCGGCTCGCCCTTCATCCCGGCGACGCCGGCCTGGGCGATCACGATGTCGAGCTTGCCGAACTCGGCGAGGCCCTGTTCCAGTGCGGTGCGTAATTGCTCGGCGATCCGAACATCCGCCTGTGCGGTGACGATGCGGCGGCCGGTCTTCTCGACCAGTTTCGCAGTCTCCTCCAGATCCTCCGGTCGCGCAAGGGCGTAGCCGATGGTCGGAATGTCCTTGCACAGATCGACCGCGATGATGTCGGCGCCTTCCTCGGCCAGGCGCACAGCGTGGCTGCGGCCTTGGCCGCGTGCGGCTCCCGTGACGAATGCGACTTTGCCCTCAACACGTCCCACGACAGTCCCTTTCCTGCGTTCTTCCCCGGGCTCGAATCACCGTCCCGCGCGGATCGGCGTGGCACCCGCCGTGCGGGACGAGCCATCGTGAAGAACAGCCTTTGCGATTCATGAGAACGGTACTCTCTGCCTGTCTTGCCTGCAAGATGTTGCCACTCACCGGCGGAACGTTGATTTGGTATCTCGGCGTAGTCGGACTCGTCTCGATGCAGTCGGCATGGTGTTCGACCGGCCTTCGAAGTGCCATATGAATGTATGATTCGCGTTTACAGAGAATCATATTTCCGCCGTTCGGTGGAGTATTTCGCGCTTTGTCTCAACGATCGAGGAAGTGGTGATCGGCATGCGAACGATCCCGACCGCACTGCGTGCGCGCTACGAAGCGGCGGGCTGGTGGCGCCGCGACACCCTGGGTGAGCTGCTTGCCGGTGCGCTCTCGGGTTCCGAAAAGCTGGAATTCCGAGTGCATTCCGATATTCGGCCGTGGTCAGGCACCTATTGCGACGTCGAACGGATGGCGCGCAGGCTGGCCGAGGGGCTGCGGAACCGAGGTGTCGGTTCCGGCGATGTGATCGCGTTCCAGTTGCCGAATTGGCGGGAGGCCGCCGCGACCTTCTGGGCATCGGCGCTGCTCGGTGCGGTGGTGGTGCCGATCGTGCACTTCTACGGTCCCAAGGAACTCGGCTACATCCTCGATACCGCGCGTCCGAAGGTCTTCATCACCGTCGAGCGCTTCGGGCGGATGCGGTATCGGCCGGACCTGTGCGCGCGGGTGCCGATCGTGGGGGTGGTCGACCGCGACTTCGACCGGCTGCTCGCCGCCGAGCCGATGCGCGGCACCCTGCCCGCCGATCCCGAAGGGCCCACGCTGATCGCGTTCACCTCCGGCACGACCAGCTCGCCCAAAGGTGTTGTGCACAGCCACCAAACGCTCGGCTGCGAAGCGCGTCAGCTCGCCGAGCAGAACGCACACGACATGGCCACGCAGCTCACCGCCACCCCCGTCGGGCATTTCATCGGCATGGTCGGCGCGTTCTTCATTCCGGTCCTGCTCGGCAAGCCCATCCACCTCGCCGACACCTGGAATCCCGGCAAGGCGCTGGCATTGATGAAGAGCGATCGCGTCGCGATCGGCGGTGGCCCACCGTATTTCGTCACCAGCCTGCTCGACCACCCCGACTTCACCGCCGAGCACCTCGACGGCGTGCGCTATTTCGGACTCGGTGGCTCGGCGGTGCCCACCGCGGTGACGCGCAGGCTGACCGATCTCGGTATCACCGTCTTCCGTGCCTATGGCAGTACCGAGCACCCCTCGATCACCGCCTCCCATCACGAGGCGCCCGAACACGAGCGGCTGTTGTCGGATGGCCGGCCCATGCCAGGGGTGGAGGTTCGGCTCGGTGCCGACGGCGAGATCCTGAGTCGCGGACCCGATCTCTGTCTCGGCTACCTCGATGACGCGTTGACCGAGCGGGCCTTCGACGCCGAGGGCTGGTATCGCACCGGCGATATCGGCGTGCTGCACCCCGACGGCTATCTGACGGTCACCGACCGCAAGTCCGACGTGATCATCCGTGGCGGCGAGAACATCAGCGCCGTCGAGGTGGAAGAGGTATTGCTCGCCATGCCCCAGATCGCCGAGGCGGTAGTGGTCGCCGCGCCCGACGCCCGCTTCGGTGAGCACGCGTGTGCGGTTGTGCGAGTGCGGGAAGGTCACGTGCTTCCGGAGCTGGCTCAGGTGCGCGCGCACTTCGAGCAGGCGGGTCTCGCGCGGCAGAAGTGGCCGGAGGAAGTGGTCGGTGTGGACGACTATCCGAGGACCGCGAGCGGGAAGGTGCGCAAACACCTGATTCGCCAAGGTATTGCGACTCGGTCGTCATGAGAATAGTATTCTCATAAATCGCGAATCTAATTTCATGCTACACGCTGCGAATATGCCAGCAATCGCCGAGAGGCGAACGGCGCGAATTCCCCGATCGGTGCAGAGACGGGTCGGTGCGGCGGCCACGGCATGAGACGCGAAGGGCGCTCGAACGGCGAGCGTCGCACGGGGATGCCCCGCGAAGCCCTGCCGAAAGGATCAGCCCGGTGAACCAGCCAACGCAGCAGTCGCAAACCTGGGACCACGAGGTCGATGTCGTCGTGCTCGGCACCGGCGCCTCGGGCTTGACCGCCGCACTCGCGGCCTCGGCAGCCGGCGCGTCGGTGGCGATCTACGAGAAGGCCGATACCGTCGGCGGCACCAGTGCGGTGTCGGGTGGTATTGCCTGGATCCCGGCACACCATCGCAGTCCCGACGGCGAACTCACCGTCGCCGAGGCTATGAGCTACCTCAGGGCGCAGTCGTTCGGGTCCATGGACGAAGCACTGGTCGAGATCTTCGTGCGCACGGGTGAACAGGCGATCGAGTTCGTCGAGACCCACAGCGAGGTGCGCTTCGAAATCGCCGACGGTTTCCCGGATTACAAGCCCGAACTACCCGGCGGACGTCCCGGCGGCGGCCGATCGCTGAGCCCGACAGCCTACGACGTCTCCCGCCTCGGATCATGGCGCGAGCGCCTCACCGCCTTCCCCCCGGACTGGAGCAATGTCGGCTTCGACGCCGAAACCAGGGCGCGGCTGCACGCGGCGATCGATGACGACTCCGCCGACCTGGTCGTCGCCGGTGCCGCCCTGATCGCCGGATTGCTGCGCGGGGTGCTCGACGCGGAGATCGAACCGCGCACCGGCGCGCGTGCGGTCGACCTGATTGCCGAGGGGCGTCAGCTCGTAGGCGTGCGAATCCTCGCCGAAGGTAGGACTTTCCGCGTGCGAGCGCGCAGCGGCGTGGTGCTGGCGACCGGCGGATTCGAATGGGACAGCGAGCTGGTGAAGACCTATCTGCGCGGGCCGATGAACGGTGCGGTCTCCCCGCCCAACGACACCGGCGACGGGCTGCGCATGGCCATGGCACACGGCGCCGACCTCGGCACGATGAGCGAAGCGTGGTGGGTGCCGATCGTGCGCATCCCCGGCGACACCATCGAGGGCAAGCCGCGCAGCCGCAGTGTGCGACTCGAGCGCACCAGGCCGCGCAGCATCATGGTCAATCGCGCGGGGCGGCGCTTCACCAACGAGGCGGGCGAATACAACTCGATGGCCGGTGCGTTCCACTACCTCGATCCCAAGAGCGGCTACGTCAACGATCCCGCGTGGATCGTCTTCGACCACGAGCACTTCCGAAAATACGGTTTTCTCGGTGTCGCTCCGGGTGGCGAGGCGCCGGAATGGTTCTCGCCGTCGGCGGATCTCGCCGCGCTGGCCGCGACGACCGGCATCGACCCCGAAGGTCTCGCCGCGACCGTCGCGCGGTGGAACACGGTCGTCGCCGGTGGGCACGATCCCGACTACGGGCGCGGTGGGAGTGCCTACGACGGCTATTGGGGTGACGACAACGCCGAGACAGTGCCGGGTCGCACCCTCGGCCCGCTCGATACCGGCCCCTATTACGCGGTGCCGGTGACGGTGGGTGCGATGGGGACCAAGGGTGGTCCGCGTACCGACGCCGACGGTCGGGTGCTGCATGTCGACGGGACGGTGTTGCCGGGACTGTTCGCGGTCGGTAACGCGATGGCAGGGGTGACCGGCCGCGCCTACGGCGGCGCGGGCGGAACGATCGGTCCCGGCATGGTTTTCGGCTATCGAGCCGGTCATGCCGCCGCCACCGGCAAGTCGGTCAGCGGGCCGGTCGAATGACCACGCCGAGGTCTAAAAGACTGGCGCACAGTCGGTTACACAACTCTTCTGGCCGGAGGTAAGAGTGTCGGAATACGAGAGCATCTGGAGCGACCTGCAAGCGGTCGCGTTCACCCAGGGGTACCTGGACGCCGGGGGAGTGCGCACGCGCTACCTGCACGCGGGCACGCCGGACAAACCGGTGCTGGTGTTCCTGCACGGCTCGGGCGGTCACGCCGAGGCCTACGTGCGCAATCTCGCCGCCCACGCCGCGCATTTCTCCACCTGGTCGATCGACATGCTCGGCCACGGTTACTCCGACAAGCCAGGTCATCCGCTCGAGATCGAGCACTACGTGCGCCACCTGCTGGCCTTCTTCGACGCTATCGGTGCCGAAAGCGTTTGTCTGAGTGGAGAATCGCTCGGCGGCTGGGTCGCCGCGCGCGCGGCCGTCGATCATCCCGAGCGTATCCGCCGCCTGGTGCTCAACACCGCGGGCGGCTCGCAGGCCGACCCCGAGGTCATGCGTCGAATCATCGAGCTGTCCATGGCCGCGGCGCGCGATCCTTCGTGGGACACGGTGCGGGCCAGGATCAAGTGGCTGATGGCCGACAAGACCAAGGACTACGACGACATCGTCGCCAGCAGGCAGCGAATCTACCGGCAGCCGGGGTTCGTCGACGCGATGAGCGACATCATGGCGTTGCAGGATCCGGTGATCCGTCAGCGAAATCTGCTGGGCCCCGACGAATACGGTGCCATTACCGCGCCGACGATGGTGGTGTGGACCAGCGATGACCCGACCGCCGACGTCGCCGAGGGTAGGCGCATCGCCTCGATGATCCCCTCGGCGAGGTTCGAGCTGATGCCGGGGTGTGGCCACTGGCCGCAATACGAGGATCCGAAGTCCTTCGACGCCCTGCATCTCGAATTCCTGTTGGGCGGTTGAGATGTCGAGCGAGGCCGCAGGAAAATCCGAGCGCACGGCGCGCGCGGTCGATGTCGTGGTGGTCGGCGCGGGACCGGTCGGCCTGACGCTGGCCAATATCCTCGGGTTGCGCGGAGTGCGCACCCTGGTGCTCGAACAGCGGCCGACGTTGATCGACTACCCGCGCGGCGTCGGCCTCGACGACGAGTCCCTGCGCACCTTTCAGTCGATCGGCCTGATCGAGCAGGTTCTCCCACACACGACGCCGCACCAGATCATGCGATTCGTCGACGCCAAGCGTCGGCTGCTCGCCGAGATCGCGCCGGCCGACACCTCGTTCGGCTGGCCCAAGCGCAACGGATTCGTGCAGCCGCTCGTCGACGCCGAACTCCTGGCCGGTCTGGACCGGTTCCCGCACGTCGAGGTGGCGTGGGGCAGCCCGATGGTCTCCTGCGAGGAACAGCCCGACGGGGTTGTCGTCGGGGTCGGCGACGACAATCCCGACGACGAATCCGAGGCCGAAAGCTACACCGTGACAGCGCGTTACGTGGTGGGCTGCGACGGCGGCCGGAGCGCGACCCGGCGGCGGATGGGCGTGGCGTTCGACGGCACCACCTCGCCCACCCGCTGGCTGGTGGTCGATCTCGCCACCGACCCGCTCGGTCATCCCAATATCGAGGTGGGGGCTGACCCGGCGCGGCCGAACGTTTCGGTGTCGATCGCGCACGGAATTCGACGCTTCGAGTTCATGATTCATGCCGACGAGTCCGACGAGCGGGCCGAAGCCCCCGGGTTCGTCGCCGAAATGCTCGCGCCCTTCGTGCCCTACCCGGACCGGGTCGAGGTCATCCGGCATCGCGTCTACACCCACCACTCGCGCATCGCCGCCTCGTTCCGGCGCGGACGGTTGCTGCTCGCGGGCGATGCCGCACACCTGATGCCGGTGTGGCAGGGTCAGGGGTACAACAGCGGCATCAGGGATGCGGCCAATCTCGGCTGGAAGCTGGCCGCCGTGGTCGCCGACCACGCCGCCGATGCCCTGCTCGACAGCTACGACACCGAACGTCGCGTGCACGCGCGGGCGATGATCGACCTGTCCACCATGGTCGGGCGGGTGATCTCGCCGACCAACCGTGCGGTCGCCGGGATGCGCGATGTCCTGGTGCGTGGCGCGGCCGCGGTGCCCGCGTTGAAGCGGTACGTGCTCGGGATGCGGTTCAAACCGATGCCACGCTACGAGCGAGGCGCGGTGGCGCCCAGCCGTTTTCGCGGTCCGGGTTCAGCGGTGGGCACGCTGTTCATTCAGCCACGCGTCGACATTCGCGAACAGTCGGGCGTGCTGCTCGACGACGTACTCGGACCGTGGTTCGCCGTGCTGTGCTGGAACAACGACCCGCGCGGCGTGCTCGGCGACGCGGCGTTCGCGCAATGGAAAGCGCTGGGGGCCACGTTTATCGAGGCCCGTCCGCAGACTCAGCTGCACTGGGACGGACACGACCACCCCGACGTGATCGTCGTCGGCGACCGTGGCGGTGACCTCAAGCGGTTCTTCGACCGACAGCTCGATTCGGTGCTGTTTCTGCGTCCCGATCGCTGTATCGCCGGTGCCTGCATCGCGCAGCGCGCCCCCGAGCTGAGCGCGGCATTGCTCGACGCGCTCACCTTGCGTCCGGGAGGTGAACATGTCGCTGGCACTGGCTTGCGTATCGCACAGTCCCCTGCTTGAACTGCCTGGACCGCCACCGGATCTGGTCGCCGAGGTGGACGCGGCATTGGCGGTGGCACGGGATTTCGTGCGCGACTTCGACCCCGAACTGGTGGTGATCTTCGCCCCGGATCACTACAACGGGTTCTTCTATCAGCTCATGCCGCCGTTCTGCGTGGGCACCTCGGCCAGCGGTGTCGGGGACTACGGCACCCACGAAGGCGCGCTCGATGTGCCCGAGGGCCTGGCCACCGATTGTGCCGCGGCGGTACTCGACGCGGGCGTCGACGTGGCGCTCTCGGCCGGGATGGCGGTCGATCACGGCACGGTGCAGCCGTTGGCGCGGCTGCTCGGTTCCGCGACCGCGCGTCCGGTGCTTCCGATCTTCCTCAATTCCGTTGCCGTGCCGCTGGGTCCGCTCGCCCGTGCGCGGGCGCTCGGTGCCGCCGTCGGCGCATATCTCGCTGGTCTGAACAAGCGTGTACTGGTGATCGGATCGGGCGGGCTCTCGCATGATCCTCCGGTACCCACCTTGGCGGGCG
Source organism: Nocardia callitridis (assembly GCF_039543305.1). Lineage (NCBI taxonomy): Bacteria > Bacillati > Actinomycetota > Actinomycetes > Mycobacteriales > Nocardiaceae > Nocardia > Nocardia callitridis. The sequence continues at coordinate 344,377 of NZ_BAABJM010000006.1, forward strand.
CCGTCGGTCCCGTGCGCGAGCGCATCGTGTTCGGCACACCGATGAGTGCCGAGCAGCGGTTGGCACGGCAGCGCCAGGTGATCACGGCGGCGCGGGAGTTCGCCGAGGGCACCGCCCCGTTACGTCCGCTGAATCCGGAATTCGACCACCGCTTCCTCGACGTGCTCGATCGCGGCGCGCTCACCGAACTCGACGGGTGGACCAATGCCGCGATCACCCGTGACGCGGGCCATTCGGGTCACGAAATCCGCACGTGGGTGGCGGCTTTCGCCGCGATGGCCGGGCAAGGCGGCTACCGCACCGGGTCGCGGTACTACCGCGCCGCACCTGAACTGATCGCTGGCTTCGCCGTGCGCACCGCCGTGGCGGACAGGACAACCGGCGTGGGCGGCGCGGAATCTTCGCGCTCCGCACGACCGCCCTCGGACAGCACAGCATCGGCCGAGCAGTCTTCGGCAGGCAGGAGTATCCCGTGACGACACCATCTTCCGAGGAGTTCGACCACACCGTCGACGTGCTTGTTGTCGGTTCCGGCGGTGGCGGTATGACCGCGGCGCTGGCCGCCGAGGACGCCGGTCTCGAGACCCTGGTCATCGAAAAGGGCGCGCGCTTCGGCGGTTCCACGGCGCTGTCCGGCGGGGGCATCTGGGTTCCCGGCGCGCCCTCACAGGTCGCCGCGGGGTATCATCTGGATCCGGAGTCGGTGATCGGCTACCTCCGCACGATCACCGAGGGCTCGGTGAACGAGGCGCGGCTGCGCCGCTACGTCGAAGACGCGCCACGCATGATGGCATTCCTCGAAAAGTCCAGTTCCTGGCTGAAATTCGTGTGGAAGCCGGGGTACGCCGATTACTACCCCGAACTCGACGGCGGATCCGAGCAGGGCAGCACGATCAACGTCCCGCCGATCGACCTGCGTGAGCTCGGTGAGCTGGAACAGCAGTTGCTGCAGCCCCTCGCGCTCGCGCCGAAGGGAATCTGGCTCGGCCCCAAGGAGCTCCGCTCGTTCTACCGGATCAGGCAGTCCTGGGAGGGCAAGGCGGTCCTGGTGAAATTGCTCTGGCGCATGGTGCGCGCCAGGGTATTCGGCGACCGGATCGCGGCGATCGGCCAGTCGTTGGCCGCCCGGCTGCGGCTGGCGATGCGCGACCACGACATCGCACTGTGGTTGAACACGCCGATGACCTCGCTGCTCACCGACGCCTCGGGTGCGGTCACCGGCGCGGTGATCGAGAAAGACGGTCGGCGGCAACGTGTTCGGGCCAGGCGGGGGGTCATCGTCGCCTCCGGCGGCTTCGACCACGATATGGCGTGGCGCAAGGAACAGCAGCCGCTGGTCGATCAGGACTGGAGCTTCGGCAACCCGCTGGCCACCGGCGACGGCATCCGGGCCGGTGAACAAGTCGGCGCCGCTACCGGGATGCTGGACGAGGCGTGGTGGTTCCCCGCCATCCAATGGCCCGACGGACGCATGCAATTCATGCTCAACGAGCGCATGATGCCCGCGCAGTTCATCGTCAACGGCGACGGTGTCCGCTTCTGCAACGAGGCCGAACCGTACATGGACTTCGGCCACCACATGCTCGCGGGACAGCAGACCGGCGTCACACACATTCCGTGCTGGTTGATCACCGACCACCGGTCGTGGAAGCGCTACGTCATCGGCGGGCACCTGCCGATTCCCAAGGTGCCCTTCGCTCCCGTGCCCACCGGGGACAAGATTCCGCGCGCCTGGCTGGAATCCGGTGTGGTGAAGGCGGCGGGCTCGATGGAGGAGATGGCCGTCAAGATCGGGGTGCCACCGGAACCGTTGCGCGCCACCGCGGCTCGGTTCAACGAGATCGCCACCGCAGGGTACGACGCGGACTTCCAGCGTGGTGACAGCGCCTACGACAACTACTACGGCGACCACACCCTGCCCAATCCCAATCTGTTCCCGCTCGGCAAGCCGCCGTTCTACGCGTTCCGCATCGTGCTCGGCGACCTCGGCACCTCGGGCGGGCTACGCACCGACGAGCACGCCCGCGTGCTTCGCGCCGACGACAGCGTGGTGGCGGGCCTGTACGCGGTCGGCAATGCCTCGGCGGCGGTGATGGGGCGAAGTTACGCGGGCGCGGGCGCCACCATCGGCCCCGCCATGACCTTCGGCTACGTCGCGGCCAGGCACATCGCCGAACACCGAGGCACCGACACGGCCGTCGAAACCGGGGGCGCACAACAAGAGTCGCCCAACTGACATCGGAGGTAGCAATGAAGATATCCCTGTTCTACGAATTCGCCCTGCCACGGCCGTGGGTACCCGACGACGAACGCGTGCTGTTCCAGGACGGCCTCGACGAGGTCGAGGCCGCCGACAAGGCGGGCTTCTCGACGGTCTGGCTGACCGAACACCACTTCCTGGAGGAGTACTGCCACTCCACCGCGCCGGAGATGTTCCTGGCCGCCGCGAGTCAGCGCACCGAGAACATTCGCCTCGGCTTCGGCGTGATGCACCTGCCGCCCGGCATCAACCACCCGGCGCGGGTGGCCGAGCGGGTGTCGACCCTGGACCTGATCTCCAACGGTCGGGTGGAGTTCGGGACGGGGGAGTCCTCGTCGGTGGGCGAGCTCGGCGGGTTCAATATCGACCCCGCCGACAAGCGCGGCCAGTGGGAGGAGGCGTTGGAGGTCGCGGTGCGCTGTATGACCGAGGAGCCGTTCACCGGATTCCAGGGTGAGCACATCCAGCTGCCGCCACGCAATGTGATCCCCAAGCCCGCGCAGGCGCCGCATCCGCCGGTCTGGGTGGCCTGTACCCGGCCCTCCTCGGTGCAGATGGCGGCCCAGAAGTGCCTCGGCGCACTGAGTTTCGCCTACACCGGCCCCGGTCCGTTGGCCGAGCGCGTGAATGGCTATTACAAGGAATTCGAGGAGAAGGGCGTCCCGGTCACGCCGCAGGTCAACCCGAACCTGCTCGCGATCGGCGGTGACCTGTCGATGATGGTCGCGCCCACCGACGAGCAGGCGATCCAGCGGCTCGGTGTCGGCGGCGGATTCTTCTCCTTCGGCATCATGCACTACTACATGACCGGCGAGCATGTTCCCGGCCGCACCGGGGTGTGGGAACGCTACCTCGAAGAGGTCGACAAGGACCCGACCCTGGCCTACGGGCCGGGTCGTGGCGCGATCGGATCACCCGACACCGCACGGGAATTCCTGCGCAGTTACGAGGAAAGCGGTGTGGACGAGATCATCCTGCTGCTGAACCCGCGCAGCCACGAGGCGTCGATGGAATCCATCGAACTGCTCGGCAAGCACGTGCTGCCGGAATTCATCGAGCGCGACGAGAAAGCCGTCGAGGCCAAGCGCAAACGGCTGGAACCGGTCATCGAGAAGGTCGAGGCCCGCAGGCCCGCTTCGACGGCCCCGGTATTCGACGAGACCTATTCCTTCGGTGGACTGCCCACCGGGCGCGGCGGCAAGTTCACCGCCAGCGAGATCCCCGAGGCGATGGCGGAGATCAACGAGGGCAGGGTGCAGGCCGCGCGGCTGGCCAAGGAACAAGGCGAGTAGCGGTCACCCCATGGGAAGCATCGAGCAGTGGTCGCGTTATGACGGGCGGCGGGTGGTGGTCACCGGCTGCGCATCGGGGATCGGCGCCCACCTGGCCGGTCAGCTGCGTGAGCTCGGCGCCGAGGTGATCGGGCTCGACCGGGTAAGGCCGCGTGCCGAACTCGCCGAATTCCACGAGCTCGATCTGGCCGACCCCGCGTCGATCGACCGCGCGATCGCCGCGGTCGGCGGGCCCGTGGACGCGCTGTTCAACGTGGCGGGCGTGTCTTCGGGGATCGGTGACCCGCTGCGGGTGGTGACCATCAACTTCCTCGGCACCCGTCGGCTCACCGAGGGGCTACTTGCCACGATGGGTGCGGGATCGGCGGTGGTCAGCGTGTCCTCGCTGGCCGCGGCCGGATATCTGGACAACAAACACAGCGTCGAAGGATTGCTGCGCACCGCCGACCTTGCCGAAGGTATCCAGTGGTGCCATCGCTATCCCGAGGCTCTCGCCGACGGCGGCTATCGCCTGTCCAAGGAGGCGATCATCCTGTTCACGATGAGCAAGGCGGTCGCGTTGGGCGCGCGCGGAATTCGGATCAACTGCACCGGGCCCGGCGTCACCGAGACACCGATCCTCGACCAGTTGCGCGGCGCGTACGGGCAGGACTATCTCGACGGTTTCCCGCAACCACTCGGCAGGGTGTCCGACCCGGCCGAACAGGCGTCGGTGCTCGCGTTCTTGAACAGCCGTGCCGCCGCCTTCGTCACCGGCCAGGTGCTCTGGGTCGACGGCGGCATCGTGGCGAGTCGCGTCGCGGCCGAACTAGCGGAAAGGAGGTGAATCGTGGCTACTCTCACCGACTTTCGGCGCGTTGCCCGCGATGTCAGCAATTGGGGACGATGGGGTGGCAGTGACGAACTCGGCACGCTGAACTTCATCGACGCCGCCAAGGTCGCCCAGGCGGCGAGCCTGGTGCGGCACGGGAAGGTCTTCGCGCTAGGTGTCGACTTCGGTTCCTCGGGTCCGCAGGGCGCGTTCATGTTTCGGCAGAATCCGGTCCACGTGATGACCGTCGACGGCGGCGATGCCAGCACCCTGGTGCGCTACAGCCCGCAGTCGGAGCGCAATGCCGTCGGTCGCCAGCTCAGCGGATTTTTCGAGGACAACCCGTTCCGGTTCAACGACGACATGATCATCATGCCCTTGCAGGCAGCCACCCAGTGGGACGCGCTCTCGCACGTGTACTACGAAGACCAGCTCTACAACGGGTTCCCCGCCGACTCGGTGACCAGTCTCGGCGCCTATCACTGCGGCATCGACAAGGTCGACGTCAAGGGCATCACCACCCGCGGCGTGCTGCTCGATCTGGTGCGCCACCGCGGCGCGGAAACCTTTCTCGAACACGGCGATCCGATCACCCCGGCGGAACTGGATGCGGCCGCCCGAACGCAGGGGGTACGCATCGAGCGCGGCGATGTGGTGTGCGTGCGCACGGGATGGTGGGCGCGTTTCCTCGAGGCGGGCGACGGTGGCGAACCCGCCGCCGGCCTGGACTGGCGATGCGCGTCCTGGCTGCACGATCACGAGGTGGCCGCGGTCGCCGCTGACAACCTGATGGTCGAGGACCCGATCTCCGGTGTCGAAGGCACCTTCCTGCCGATGCACATGCTCTGCCTGCGCGATATGGGCCTGATGCTGGGGGAGTACTGGGATCTGGAGGCGTTGGCCGCCGACTGCGCCGCCGACGGGGTGTACGAGTTCCAGCTCGTCGCGCCGCCGCTGCGGGTCACCGGCGCAGTCGGGTCTCCGGTCAATCCGATTGCGATCAAGTAGGTGTGAGATGACAGAAACGTTTCCTGCCGCGCGCGGCCCGTTCGTCGTCGGTATCGGCGGCACCCTGCGCTCGGATTCCTCGACCGAACGCGCACTGCGGCACTGTCTTTCGGTGGTGCGCGAACAAGGCGGACGCACTGAGCTGTTCTGTGGTGCCGATATCGATCTGCCGATGTACAACCCGCAGGACCCCGTTCGCAGCCCCAAGGCGGTGAAACTCGTCGAGGCGCTGCGCGTGGCGGACGCCGTGGTGGTGAGCTCGCCCGGATATCACGGGGGAGTGTCGGGTCTGGTGAAGAACGCGTTGGACTACATCGAAGACCTCCGCGGCGATCCGAGGGTGTATCTGGACAACACCCCGTGGGGGTGCATCACCTGCGCCTACGGCTGGCAGGCCGCGGTCGGCACACTGGGGCAGCTGCGGGTGATCGGACACGCGCTGCGTGCCTGGCCGACGCCGGTGGGCGTGGCGATCAATTCGGCGGTGCAGGTGTGGGACGCCGAAGGCGAGTTGACCGACACCGCGGTGCGAGACCAGCTGGGGCTGCTCGCCGCGCAGGTCTCCACCTTCGCGCTCGGTCGCACGGCCGGGGCACCGGCATGAGGGGCATTCGAGCCCGGATTCGGGTGTTTTCGTCGGTACGGAGGCGGAGATGACCGCCGAGTCGGATACGTCGGTATGTCGAAACCGGCACGCGGACAACGGCACCCGGTTCGACCGTAAGACCGTGCTGGTGGACGGCCTTTCGACCAGCTATCTCGAGGCGGGCGAAGGCGAACCCGTGATCCTGTTGCACGGCGGCGAGTTCGGCGCCGCCGCGGAACTCGGCTGGGAACACACCATCGCCGCCCTCGCCACCCGCTACCGGGTGCTCGCTCCCGACCTGCTCGGCTACGGCCACACGGCGAAGGTCATCGATTTCACCGACGGCCGAGGTATGCGCACCAGACATGTCGCGAGACTGTGCGCACTGTTGGACATCGAATCGGCGCACTTCGTCGGCAATTCGATGGGTGCGATCATGCTGCTCAACGACGCCACCTCCGCGGCACCGGTGCTGCCTGTGCGCAGCATCGTGAGTATCTGCGGCGGCGGCGAGATCCAACGCAATGGTCATATGCAGGCCCTGCAGGACTACGGGGCGACCATTCCCGCCATGCGGCGCATCGTCGCGGCGCTGTTCCACGATCCCAGCTATCCGGCAGACATCGATTTCGTGCAGCGCCGTTACGACTCGAGCATGCTGCCCGGTGCGTGGGAAGCAGTGGCGGCGGCGCGATTTCGCCGACCGGGCGCCTCCCCGCCGCCCAATCCCACGACCGATCGTCGCTACGAGCGGATTACCGTGCCGACCCTGGTCGTGGAGGGCGGGGGCGACAAGCTGCTGCCACCCGGCTGGGCGGCGCAGATTGCGCAGCGGATCGCGGGCGCGCGCTCCGCCGTAGTCGAGGCTGCGGGACATTGTCCGCAGATCGAGCAGCCGGGCGTGGTGAACGCGCTGCTGCTGGACTTCTTCGACAAGCAACGGGTTGCCGAGCACGAAACGAAAGGCGGTGCACGCCATGGGCGATGACCTGTCGGGCAAAGTAGCTGTCGTCACCGGCGGCGCGTCCGGTATCGGTAGGGCGATCGTCGAGCGGTTCCTCGCCGAGGGCGCACGGGTGGTGATCGGCGACGTCGACGCCGAACGCGGCACGGCGCTCGCGGCCGAATACGGTGCGGACGCGGTGTTCCTGCGCACCGATGTCGCCGAACCCGACCAGCTGACCGCGCTGGTCGAGCGTGCGATCGACGCCTTCGGTGGGTTGCACGTGATGTGCAACAACGCCGGTGTCTCCGGCACCATGCACCGCGGTTTCCTGCACGACGACCTCGCCGATTTCGACCGGGTGATGCGGATCAACGTGCGCGGGGTCATGCTCGGTACTCGGTTGGCCGCGCGGCACATGGCCGACAACGGCGGCGGGTCGGTGATCAATCTGTCGTCGATCGGTGGGATACAGGCCGGTGGTGGGGTGATGACCTACCGCGCCTCCAAGGCCGCGGTCATCCAGTTCACCAAGTCGGCGGCGATCGAGCTGGCCTACCACGAGGTACGCGTCAATTGTCTTGCCCCTGGCAATATTCCGACGCCGTTTCTGGCCTCCTCAGCCTCGGCGATGAGCGAGGAGCAGATGGCGCGCTACACCACCGCTGTGCGGGCGAAGATGCGCGAGGACCGTCCACTGCAACGGGAGGGTACGCCGGAGGATGTGGCCGAGGCGGCGTTGTATCTGGCGAGCGAGCGCTCGGTGTATGTCACCGGAACCATTCTGCCCATCGACGGCGGGACGACGGCGGGCATGGCGATTCGGCGCAAGAGCAGGTCGAACGGCGACACACCAAAATCAGGGTCATGAATTTAAGTCAACTGCTTGACTTAAATATCCGGCGGACTTTCAATGGGATGGACAGCATGATGCGAAGGAGCGTGGCCGTGACCCCCTCGAAGTCCGCCCCCCGCCGCGCGGGAAAGACCGCGCGCGCCAGCGAAACCCGGGACGCGATCCTCACCGCCGCCGAGCGCTTGTTCGCCGAGCGCGGCGTCTTCGCGGTCTCCAATCGGCAGGTCGGCGAGGCCGCGGGGCAGGGCAACAACGCCGTCGTCGGCTACCACTTCGGCACCAAAGCCGACCTGGTTCGCGCCATCGTGCACCGGCACAACGTGCACATCGAACAGCTCTGTCAACGGATGGTGGCCGAGGTCGAGGAGTCCGGTCAGCTGCGCGACTGGGTGGCCTGCCTGGTCCGTCCCTCCATCGAACACCTTGTCGCGCTGGGTAATCCGACGTGGTATGCGCGTTTCAGCGCGCAACTGTCATCGGATCCTGGATTCCGCGACGTGGTGTCGGACGAATCGCTCGGTTCGCGCTCGGTACTGCGCGTGATGGAGGGGCTGAATGCTTCCCGTCCCGAGTTGCCTCCTCGGATCCGGATCGAGCGAAACGCCATGGCGCGCTTACTGATCGTGCACACCTGTGCCGACCGGGAACGCGCGCTCGCCGAAGACTCCGCCGCGACGGCGAGCTGGGAATCCACCGCGGCCGGTTTGATCGACGCGATCACGGGTCTGTACCTGGCGCCGGTCACGGGAGCGACCGCATGACTCAGCACACCGAGGCCCTGGATGTTTGGGCGGGATCGAACACCGCCGAAGCGCCGCGGAGCGAGAAATCCTCCCGACGAAGCACCGCGCCGGATGCGGAACCCCAGCTGTCCCACAGCCGTCCGGCCAGCCCCTGGCGGCGCGCATCGCGCAGCGAGCACCGCGCCGCCCAACCTCGCACCCGAAGAAAGTAGGACCCGATGAAGGTGACCGTCGATGAGAGCAAGTGCGTCGCGGCCGGGCAGTGCGTAGTGCACGCCGGTGCGGTGTTCGACCAGCGCGACGAAGACGGGGTGGTCATCCTCCTGTCGGAGAACCCATCCGAGGACCTCGCCGACGACGTGCGCCAGGCCGCCGCGGTGTGCCCCGCCTCGGCGATCCTGCTGACGCGATAGCCCCGATGGCCGCGCAGCGACCAGCCCCGAAGGAGTGGCAGTGACCGAGACGACGACCGGTGCGCGCAGCGGCGTGACCGACGAGATCCCCGAGTATCCGATGGTGCGCGAGCGGGGGTGCCCGTTCGCGCCACCGGCTGAGGTCCGTGCGCTGGGCACGCGGAAACCCTTGAGCCGCATAAAGATTTGGGACGGCAGCACGCCGTGGCTGGTCACCGGCTACGACGAGTTGAAGACCCTGATGGCCGATCCGCGAGTGAGCGTCGACGATCGGCGGCCCGGCTTTCCGCACTGGAACGAAGGCATGCTGTCGACGGTGCACAAGCGTCCGAGGTCGGTATTCACCTCCGACGGCGACGAGCACACGAAATACCGCCGAATGATGACCCGTCCCTTCACCTTCAAACGGGTGGAAGCGCTGCGTCCGGCGATCCAGCAGATCACCGACGACCACATCGATACGATCCTGGCCGGACCCAAGCCCGCCGATCTGGTCACCGAACTCGCGCTGCCGGTGCCCTCACTGGTGATCAGCGAATTGCTCGGTGTGCCCTACGAAGACCACAAGTTCTTCCAGGACCACGCCACCATCGGCGTCGACCGGTTCGCGACCAAGAAACAGGCGACCGCAGGCGTGGTCGGTTTGGCGACCTACCTGAAGGATCTGATCGAGAAGCGCCTTTCCGAACCCGCCGACGACATGGTCACCGAGCTGGCGGGCCGAGTGCGCGCGCAGGAGATCAGCCTGAGCGAGGCCGGACAGATCGCCACCGGGCTGCTGATCGCGGGGCACGAGACAACCGCGAACATGATCGCGCTCGGAACCCTTGCGCTGCTGGAGAATCCCGAGCAACTGGCGATCGTGCGCGAGACCGAGGACCCGAAGGTGGTCGCGGGCGCGGTGGAGGAACTGCTGCGCTACCTCAGCATCATTCAGAACGGGCAGCGCCGCGTCGCCACCGAGGACATCGACATCGGCGAGGTCACCATTCGCGGCGGCGAGGGCATTGTCATCGATCTCGCTCCGGCGAACTGGGATCCGAAGGCGTTCGCCGCACCGCAGGATCTGGATGTGCGCAGGCAGGCGGTCTCGCATGTGGGTTTCGGTTTCGGACCGCACCAGTGTGTCGGCCAGCAGCTGGCGCGGGCGGAGTTGCAGATCGTGTTCCGCACGCTGCTGCGGCGCGTGCCGACGCTGCGGCTGGATATCCCGTTCGATGACGTCGAGTTCAAGCACGATCGGCTCGCCTTCGGTGTCTACACGTTGCCGGTGAGCTGGTAGCCGAAGCCGAAAGTCCACGCCGCGAGCACATTTCGTCGCTGTGGCGCGGCGTCGGCACGGAGTGCGCGGGCGCCCCGTGGCTGATGAGAATGACGCTCTCTTCTGAAGAGATTCACAATTGCAAACCAGGATGGATCGACCTAGACTCGATCACATCCTCGATACCGAGTCATGGCGGAATCCTGCGCAGATCGCGTGCGAACACCGCTACTGCGAGAGGCGAGAACCAGTGACGATCAGTGCGGCCAGCGACGTCCACTACGACCCCTACGACGTCGAACTCAACAAGAATCCGTACCCCATGTTCCGGCGGCTGCGCGAAGAAGTTCCGCTCTACTACAACGAGACACACGACTTCTACGCGCTGAGCCGCTTCGCGGACGTCAACGCGGGCTTGATCGACAAAGACACCTTCATCTCCGGCCGAGGAGCCATCCTCGAGCTGATCAAGGCCAATATCGCGATCCCGTCCGGCGTGCTGCTGTTCGAGGACCCGCCGATCCACGACATTCACCGCAAGCTGCTCGCGCGCATGTTCACCCCGCGCAAGATCTTCGCGCTGGAACCCAAGATTCGTGAGTTCTGCGCGCGCAGCCTGGACCCGCTGGTCGGCTCCGGCGGTCTCGACTTCGTCGCCGACCTCGGCGCCCAGATGCCGATGCGCACGATCGGCATGCTGCTCGGCATTCCCGAGGACGACCAGGAAGCGATCAGGGATTACGCCAACGAGCAGATGCGCACCGAGGAGGGTCAGCCGATGAAGGCCGCCTCCGACGGTATGGACACCGGCGACATCTTCGGCGCCTACATCGACTGGCGTGCCGACCACCCCTCCGACGACATCATGACCGAACTGCTCAATGTCGAATTCGAGGACGAGACCGGGACCTGGCGCAAGCTGCGCCGCGAAGAACTGCTGACCTACATCAACGTGGTCTCCGGTGCGGGCAACGAGACCACCACCCGGCTGATCGGTTGGGCGGGAAAGATTCTCGCCGAACATCCCGACCAGCGCAGGCAGCTCGTCGAGGACTTCTCGCTGATTCCCAGGGCGATCGAGGAACTGCTGCGGTTCGAGGCGCCAGCGCCGCACGTCGCCCGCTACGTGACCCGCGATGTGGAGTACTACGGCCAGACCGTCCCCGAGGGCAACGTGATGATGTTCCTCATCGCCTCGGCCAACCGTGACCACCGCCAATTCGGTGACAGCAGCGACACTTTCGATATTCACCGGGACGCGCGCTCACATCTGACCTTCAGTGTCGGCACGCACTACTGCCTGGGCTCGGCACTGGCCCGGCTGGAGGGTCGAATCGCCATGGAGGAGATCCTGAAGCGGTTCCCGGAATGGGAGGTCGACCTCTCCGACGCTCGGCTCTCGCCGACCTCGACGGTTCGCGGCTGGGACGCACTGCCAGCCCGAACACCCTGAGCCACACTATGATTCGGCGCTTTCGGGGCCGGGTCGGACAGCAGCGCTCAGCACGGTGTTGAGCCAACGATCACCAATTCGGAAATGAGGTCTGTCATGGCGGGAAGAACTGAAGGCAAGGTCGCCTTCATCACCGGCGCCGCGCGCGGTCAGGGGCGTAGCCACGCCATCGCGCTGGCGCGCGAGGGTGCCGACATCATCGCCATCGATGTCTGCAAGCAGCTCGACAACGTGCCGTTCCCGATGTCGACACCCGAGGACCTGGACGAAACCCGGTCCCTGGTGGAGAAGGAAGGGGGCAAGATCATCACCGGTGAGGTGGACGTCCGCGACTTCGACGGACTGAAGGCGATCGTCGACCGCGGCGTCGAACAGTTCGGCAGGCTCGACATCGTCGTCGCCAACGCGGGCATCGGAAACAGCGGCGCCGCACTGGTGGACATGGACGAGGTGCTGTGGCGGGACATGATCGACGTCAACCTCACCGGCGTGTGGCTCACCGCGAAAGCCTCGATCGAGCACATCGTGGCGGGAGGTCGCGGCGGCAGCATCGTGCTGACGAGTTCGGTCGGCGGGCTGAAGGCTTACCCGAACGTCGGTCACTATGTGGCCGCCAAGCACGGCGTCGTCGGTGTGATGCGCACGCTCGCCGTGGAATTGGCACACCACAAGATTCGGGTGAACTCGGTACACCCGACCCAGGTGAACACCCCGATGGTGATGAACGACGCGACCTTCCGCATGTTCCGCCCCGACCTGGAAAACCCGACGCGCGAAGATTTCGCCCCCCTGTCGCAGATGGCGCACATGCTGCCCGTCCCGTGGGTCGAATCCGAGGACATCAGCAACGCGGTGCTGTTCCTCGCCTCCGAAGAGTCGCGATTCATCACGGGCCTGACCCTGCCGATCGACGCGGGCAGCCTACTGAAATAGCGGCGTACGGTCTGACGTTCGACCGAACGTCAGTCCCGGCCTCGGCACGTTCTCCCATTCGATGCGTTGTCACGGGGCGGCTGCGTACCCGCGGTTTGTCACACTTCCAGTGCCCACGCCTCCGGCCACCGTTGCCGTTGCGGCATCGGGACGGGGCCCTTCGGGATCTGGTCGCGGGGCAGTAGCGGGATCACAGGGAACAAAGGTGATTCGGCGTCGAGGCCGAGATCTTCCTGCGCACGGCCGAAGACCTCGATGGCTTCGGCCAGATACTCATCTGTCGTCGCCGCGACGCGGTATTCGGCGTACGACGCGAGGAGATCATCGTCGGCAGGACCGCTGCGGTAGGTGGCCTGCATCGGTACGTTCAGGGCGGCAGCGTCCAGGAACTCCTGTAACTGGTGGACCAGATTCTGGATTTGCTCCAGTGCCTGCGATCCCACGGTCGCCGCGTGTTGCGCGATGTCGACGGCGGAACTCTGCGTGTCGCGCCAGAGTGTGGAATGCGTGTGCATGGCGTCGCTGGAATTCGAGTAGGCGGCCGTCGTGAACCCCGACAGGCCGACCGGCAGCTCTGGTTTCGGAGCCGCTGGCGGCGGTGCGGGGGGATCGACCGCGTAATTCGGGCTGCCCAGCGTATCGACCAGTTCTTGGAACACCGATCGGATTTCGGTGATGAAATGGGCCAGGGCCTTCGATGCGCGCGCAGGGGGGCGCAGCGGGACCTGCCAGGTCTTGGGTTTCGGCGGTGGCGGCGTAGGTGGAGGGCCTGGTGATGGCGACGGCACCGGGACCCATCCCGGCGGTCGCTCCTCTCGTAAGGGCGGCGGTGGTAGTGATTCATGTGATGGTGGCGGCTGCGTCGAAGAGGGCCCCGGCGTCGCGTCGGGTGCCGGTGTTTCCGGATTGTTCGCCATGCGAGAGGCCCTCTGTCGATGCGCGGTTTTCGGGTCTTCAGCTTCGCACCCGACGCGCGTGCCGCCTTCCCACCGCTGGCGGATTCATGAGCGAGTACAAGGCTTTTCGCGCGTCGCCACACCGTCGATGACAGCGACGTAGTCCCTGGCCTCTTCCGCCACCTCGCCGCGTTGACGTGCGTGCGTGAAAACGTTTGTGTCGAGCTCCGTGATCAATTGCGTGACCGGTGTCCTGGTGAGTCGACTCACGTCCCGGACGCGAGTCGGCTCACCTCTGCGAAAGCGCGGCGGGCATGGTCGAAGGTGGTGGGGTCTGCGGCGGCGAGGCTCCAGGCGGACCTACGGGGTGAACTTTCGGTATTGGCGATCTGGCCGACTCGCTGGAAGGTGGTCCCCACCAGTTCGGCGATTTCGCGCATGGGGATTTTCTCCGAGGTGAGTTCGTCCGCGAGTATTTTCGTTTCGCGCTGAACGTCCTGCTCGAGTTGTTCGATCAGCTGCCGAGCAGCCTTGATCCAGGTCGACCGCTCCTGGACGTTGCGGGCGCTCCCGAGGTCATCGATAACGACCTCGACTTCCACGGTCGAGGGTGCGACGTCCATGGTGACGGCGATGTAGTCCCTGGCTTCTTCTTCTACTTCGGCGAGCCGACGTGCTTGCGTGAGAGCGTCTTCGCCGAGCTCTGGAACCGTGACAGCCCACCATCGGCCGTCGCGCCCCGTGACGTGGACTTTGTAGGTCATGCCTCCTCCTTCGCGCGTTCGCACGAACAACCCGAGGTGGCGTTTCCTATCTTGCGCACCACGCCGGGGCTGATATCGCCGTGACCACTGGGAATGGTCGTCGTGTGCGTGCGGGTCGGGCATTGCCACACAGCGTGACTGCCTTTGCCTTCTCGTTGAGCGTCAACCCAGCTCGGGTGAGCCTCTTCAGCATGACGCGAGTGGGCTGTTCGCTGATCACCAGTGTATGTCTAATCGATAGACAATTTTCAGTCAAATAGCTAGACATTGCTGGATCGGCTGTACCGTGCCGCCGCCGTACGAGACTCGAGGCGTCCGAGTGGTCTCGGCGTGCTGGCTTATCTCGCCGGGGTGGAGCCGATTACGCCGTCGGCCTCCAGTTCGGTGATGTCCTCGCCGCCAAGGCCGAGTTCGGTCAGTAGTTCGTGATTATGTTCGCCGAGTAAAGGGGCGGGGGTGTGGTGGAAGCGGGTTGGGCCGCCGGAGAAACGGGCGGCGATCGTGCTGTGGCGGGCGGTGGGGTTTACCGGGTGGGTCAGGTGCTCGAAGAAGCCGCGGTGTGCCAGTTGCGGTAGGTCGGCCTGGCGGTGTGGTTGGAGCACCTTCGCGACAGGAATTCCCGCATCCCAGAGGAGGTGGACTATGTCTTCGCAGCTGCGGTCGGCGCACCACGCGGTGAGGTGCTGGTCGATCGCGTCGTGTGCGCGGTGGCGCCCGGCGGCGGTGGTCAGTTCGGGATCTCTCGCCCAGGATGGATTGTCGAGCACCTCGCGCAGTGCCGCCCACTGCTCGTCGGTCGAGACCGCGATCGCTACCCAACTGTCGGCGCGGCCGAACTCGTCGATGTCGTTGCCGCGGTAGAGGTTCTGTGGTGCGGCCGTGGGTCCGCGATTGCCGTCGCGGTTCAGCAGCGCGCCGTAGGCGGAGTACTCGATCACCTGCTCGGCGGTTACATTGAGCGCTGCCTCGACCATCGGTGCCTCCACCAGCACGCCTTCGCCGGTGCGGCGGCGGTGTTCGAGGGCGAGTAGCAGGGCGTTCAGTGCGTGGATGCCCGCGTTCGGGTCGCCGATCGAATACGGTTCGATCGGGTTCTGGTCGGGGTAGCCGGTGAGCCAGGTCAGTCCGGCGGTGTCCTCGATGACGTAGGCGAATGCGGGATTGTCCCGCCACGGGCCGTCCAGGCCGAAGCCGGGCATGCGCACCATGATCGCGTCGGGTCGCAGCTCGCGCACGGCCGCGTAGTCGAGACCGATGTTCTCCAGCACCCTCGGCGTGTAGTTCTCCACGATCACATCGCAGGTTCCGATCAACTCCCGCAACAGCTCTCGCCCACGCTCGGTACGGAAGTCCAGGGTAAGACTCTTCTTGTCGGCATTGAGACCGGCGAAGATCGGCGACTTCTCCCACCACTGCTCCTCGCTCACCGGCACGCCCGCGATGAGCCGGGTCCCGTCCGGCCGCGCCGTGGATTCCAGGTGGATGACTTCCGCACCGAGCATGGCCAGGAAATGCGTACAGGACGGACCGGCCCAGAAAGTGGTCATATCCAACACGCGCATCCCGCGAAAAGGTAAGTGCTTGGCGGTTCCTCGTTCGTTTCGAGGCACGGGGGTCGGCGCGAGACCTCGGTGATGCTCGGTGTGCTCGCCGAGACGCGGCGCGGGCTCCGGGGCCCTGAGCACGTCCGGGGTCATCCGATACGGCATTCCGGGTTGGGTGAACCCGTCGCGCGGATTGGTGACGAACGAGCCACGCGCCCGATGGTGGTCGGCCTCGGCGGCGTTGGCGCCGTTGATCACCGGCCCGTTCGGAATGCGGAAAGCCGTTGCCACATCACGGATCTCGTCCACGGTGTGCTCGGCCATCCACGCGTTGATCTGGTGCGCGTGCAGGTTGGCCTGCTCGGTGATCGACAGCGCCGAATCCTCGTCGATCCACTCCGCGTGCCCGACCATCGCGCACAGGTCGAACCACTGCTGGGCGGTGCCGCAACCCAGCGCGACCATCCCGTCCTTGGCCGTGGCCACGCCGGGCACACTGAGCTTGCGTTCGGTCCGAAACGGTCGGCCGAGCATCTCGAAGAAGCCGACGGGATAATAGGTGAGGCTGAGAATCTGCGTCTCCAACATCGACAGGTCGACCAATTCCCCCGTGCCGGAATCGATCTGCCGAAAGCGTGCGGTCATCGCCGCTGCCGCCGCATACGCCCCCGCGAACCACTCGCCGATCTGTCCTCCCACGAATACGGGTGCCCGATCCGCTGCGCCTCGGCCCAGCCCGACGATGCCACCCGACCACGCCTGCACGGTGAATTCCGTTGCGGCACGGTCGCACCACGGGCCGTCGAGCCCGAACGGGGTGATCGCGGTGACCACCAGATGCGGGTGGTCGCGCCGGATCTCGGCGGGTGCGAAACCGCGATGCTCGCCGACCCCGCCGCGCGACCACACCACCGCGTCCGCCCCCGCGAGCAGATCGTGCAGGAACGCCACGTCGGAGTCGATATCGATATCCACGACCACACTGTGTTGGGTGCAGGCGAGAAAGCTGAACAACGCGCCGTCCTCGCCCTCGGCGATCCGCGCACCGGAGGCCGACCAGCCGCGCAGTGCATTACCCTCCGGCGGCTCGACCGCGATGATGTCGCCACCACCGTCGGCCAACAGTTTCGTGCAGTACGCCGCGGCGATACCGGCCGAAAGATCGATGACCGTGTAGCCACTCAACGGTGACGATGTCGGCCGGTTGTGCGGATTGCGCACCATGACACTCACTTCTTCATACCGCGGGCGCCGGCCGCCGAGCGCTGGCGGTGGGGCGCCGGAGCCAGGCGAAGAGCGGACGCGGTAGGGGTTATGCCGAATTCCCGGTGGGACCGGCGGTTTCTGTGTCCGTACCCGGCCCGGTGGCCTGCTGTGGCGCCTGGGCGCGGCCCGACTTGCTCAGCCGAAATTCCGGAGGGAACCGGCTGTCGTTGTCCTTCACCGACTCGTTGAGTCCGCGATCGAACGTCGAGTCGTCCAACATCAGGTCCTCGTCGTCGGGTCGCACCGAGCCACCCATCGACTCGAAGAAGCCGCTGAGCAGGCTGCCCATGTACTCGCCCTGCTGCTGCTTCATCACCTCGAAGAACACCTTCTGCTGAAACACCGTGTCCACCGGCCGATTACGCGCACACGCCTGGGCGTATTTCGCGGTCTCGGCCTCGAGTTCGTCCCTGGGCACCATGCTGTTGATGAAATTGCACTCGTCCATCTCGGATGCGGTGAACGGACGCCCGGTGAACACCATCTCCTGGAACTTGCGCAGGCCGATCATCTGCGCCCACGTCCACATCCGCGGACCCCAGCCGTAGTACCGAAACGACGGATGGCCGAAAAGCGTGTCGTCGGAGGAGATCACGAGATCGGCGTCGGTGGCCTGATAGAAATGCCAGCCGTAGCAGTAGCCCTTGGTCTCCACGATGCTGATCTTTTTGAACTCCTGCAAACTGCGACAACCAGCCTGCGGGTTGGCATACCACTGACTCACCGAGGCGCCGAAGCGGAACGATCCGCGTGGCGGGAAGGTGACGTCCTCGGGGTCGAGCTTGAATTCCCGCAGCCGGCGGGTGGGATCCTCGGCTTTCTGGTTGGCCATGAACTCCGGCAGATCCGCGCCGGTGCCGAAGTCCTCGCCGACACCGCGCACCACCAGGACCTTCACGTCGTCATCGATATTGCAACGGTGCAGCAGTTCGGCGTAACGCAGCCGGGCCGCCGCCGTCGGCGCGTTCAGGTGTTCCGGTCGATCGAAGGTGATCGTGGCGATCCTGGTCTTCGGATCCTTCTCGAACAGGATGATGTCTTCGGGTGCGGGATCGGACATGTCGGCTATCCCTTCCACGCGGGACTGTCGGTCAACACCTCGGGTCCGCCCTCGGTGATGAGCACCGCGTCACGGCCGAAGACCGCGCCGACACCTTCCTCCCAGACATAGCCGGTGACCGCCAAGACCATTCCCGGCTCCAATAGCTCCTCGGCCGCTGTGGCGGGCAGGTGCTGGGAAATTACCGGCGGATCGAAGCCGAGTCCGAGTCCGCGCGCGACCGGCATGGGCGGCAGCGCTTCCCCCGCCGATTCGTACGCGGCGAGCAGGGCATTCGCCGACGCACCCGCCTTGCAGGCATCGAGTAGCTTGTCCCACAACGCGTTCCACCGACCATAGAGCTTTCCGGTGGCTGCGGTGTCGCCGCCCTCGACCGGCCAGGTCCTGCCGACCTCGCCGATGTAACCGTCGCCGAGTACCCCCGACGCGAACGCTACGAGGTCACCGGGTGTGGTGCGTCGGTCGCCGCCGACCCGTTGCCAGGGGTGTTCGCGTGAGGTCACCCACGCCGCGTCCTGGGTGGCGGGTGTACTCACCCCGCCCGCGGCCATCGCTTCCAAGAGCACACCGGCCAAGGTCTGTTCGTCGACGCCGACGCGCAGTTGCGCCACCGCGGCCGCCAAACCCGCGTCGGCGACCCGCAAGGTTGCCCGCAGCGCGAGGATCTCTTCGGGCGTCTTGATCCGGCGCGCGGCACGTAAAGCCAGTTCCCCGTCGACCAATTCGGCATTCGGGAACGCCTGCGGCAGCAACTGGGCGAACGAGGGGGACAAAGAATCGACCCCGACCCGCCGCGCGGTCTGCGCGCCCTCGATATTGCGCAGTACTTCGATGAGCGTCAACGGGTTCCACGCCAGTCCGTAGAGGTGCTCGTGCGGGATCTCTTCGGGGATGCCCTCGTCCCATGTACTCAGCAGGTGTACGTCCCCGGTCTCGCGCACCAGCGTCGCCACCGGCCCGAACGGTCGGGTCCCCGCGACCCACAGCTGTGGCGCGCCGGAGATGTAGCGCGCGTTGGCTTGTCGGCCGACGACGAGGATGTCGAGGTCGTTGGCGTGCATCTGGGCCAGCGCGCGCTCGCGCCGCCCACGGCGCAGCGCACGATCATCCGGCAGGATCTCGGTGGCCATCAGCGGGTACCGCCCGTCGGACCGTAGGGGGCGTAGGGGTAATCGGTGAGCCCGATCCAACCGTCTTCGGTCACCACGACGATCTCCTCGCTTCGGTATCCTCCGGTCCCGTCCTCCCACACCACGGGTTCGAAGACGAGCACCATCCCTGGTTTCAGCACGAAGTTCTCATCGAACGCGGGCCCGAGATCGGTGCCGATCATCGGCGTCTCGGCCGCGCTGACGCCGATACCGTGCCCGATATAGAAGTGCGGCAGCCACGGTTTCGCGCCGCCGTTGGCCGCGGTGGCCGCCCTGGCCAAGTCGGCGGCCGTCGCTCCGGCGCGGGTGGCGCCACGCACCGCGGTGATCAGCTCCCACCACTGGTCGAACTGCGCCTGCTGACGCGCGTTCGGCTCGTCACCGACGATCCACGTGCGCCCGAAATCCGAGCAGTAGCCGCCGTAGGTGATGCTCACGTCGGTCCACAGCACATCGCCCTTGCGCAGTTCGCGTTCGGTGGTGAGCAAGGGCAACGCGAGATCGCCGTGGGTGGTCCACACGCCGTCGCTCTTGCTGTCGGGCATCACCTGCCAGATGGCGTCGAGCATGGTGGCGGTGGCGCCGAGTTCGAAGGCGCGGCGCACGAAACTCGCCGACAGGTCGATCTGGCGGATGCCGGGCGCCAACGCCGCCTGCACGTCGACCATCGCCTCCTCGGTGATGCGGCAGGCGTTGCGGATGCAGGACAGTTCGTCGGGCGTCTTGATCAGCTTGGCGGCGCTGATGATCACCGCGGCGTCACTCGGTGCGCCCGAAGGGAAGAGTCGACGCGGCTCGCGCAGCATCGCGCCGGTGTATTCGTCGACGGCCACGGTGGCGCCCGAGGGCACCAACCCGGCCAGCTCACCGGCGAAATGCGCGACGCCCTCGTCGAATTCGAGGTAGACCGGGCCGTGTAGATGATCGGCGGGCAGGTCGGATTCGGCGCTGGCACCGGCGCGAAACGGCAGGAACAGATGTGGCACAGGGTCATCGGCCAGTACCACCGCGACCGGTCGTTCGACGTGGGCGAGTCCGGCGTCCCCGAGCGGCCAGTTCGCGCCGGAGGCGTAGACGACATTGTTGTTGTTCAACAGGAGCAAGGCGCCCACGTCGTGCTCAGCCATGGTCGCGCGCAGTCGCGCACCCGTTTCTCTGCGCATCCTGGCACGATCGGGCCGTTCGGGGATATCGATGGTGGCAGTGCCTGCGGTCGGTGGTGAAGTCATCGCACGTTGTCTCCGGGCTGGAAGGAATCGGGTCGCGCACGCGGCGCGCGTGGACGTCGGCCCGCGTGGTGTCGGCGGGGCGCCCGTCGTCGGAAACGGCGGTGGCGCGGTGACATTCAGAGGCCGAGGAACTTCTCGGCATTGCCGCTCACGACCTGGGCCGCCGCGTCCGGCCCGAGCGCGTCGACCACGGCGGCGATCGATTTCTCGGAGTAGCCGAAGGTGCTCTCGTTGTGCGGGTAGTCCGACGACCACATCACGTGATCGATGCCCACGTCCTCGATCAGCCGCAGCCCGAGCGGGTCCATCATGAACGACGCGCTCATGTGGTTGTCCCAGTAGTAGCGCACGTCGTGCTCGACCGGTCGATCGAACATGTGCCGGAAGGAGGCCAACATGTGTTCGGCGTCCTGGATGGCCGAAGGTACCCAGTTGATGCCGCCCTCGAACCAGCCGACCTTCAGGCCGGGGTGACGGTCGAGGATTCCGCTGAAGATGTACTTGGCGAACATCTCTCGGAACGGCGCCACATTATGCATCATGCCCACCGCGACGCTGTTGACCTCGCACGGACTCGACAGCGGTGACTCACCGATGTGATGGGAGACCGGAACACCGGACTCCTCGATCACATCCCACACCGGGATCATCGCGGTGCTCGCGTAGTCGATCGGCTGCTTGTTGCTGTCCTTACCCGCCGACAGCGGCATCAGGAAGGTTTTGAGCCCCAACGACTTCAGCTCGTCGAGGGTGCGGCGGGTGCCCTCGGCATCCCACCAGTTGATCAGTCCGACACCGTAGAAGCTGCCGTTGGAGCGTTCCTGGAGCTCGGCGATGTACTCGTTGTACACCCGGAAGGCGAGTTCGCGAATCTCCTTGTCGGGGAAGAACAACAGCGCCAGTAGCGCGTTCGGGAAGGCCAGTTCCTTGGCGATGCCGTCCTCGCGCATATCGCGCATGCGCGCGTCCAGGTGGGTGCTTCCCGAGCCGTCCAGCGGGTCGTACTGCATGAGCACATGACTGAAATCGCCTGGCAGGAACGATTTCCCCTGCATGCCCAGCTGGTAGGCCCCCTCCTCGTACCAGACGCGCGGCGCGCGGTCCTTGAGGTTCGCCGGAAACCGTTCGTAGAAGATGTCGTCGGCCAACGAGATGTGGTTGTCCGCCGAGAACACCTGCGTCCCCTCCGGTAGACCCGAAGGTCCCGAGGCTCGTCCGCGCCGGTCCTTCGGCGGACCGAATCCCTCCGGCGGATACAGCGACACATTGCTGGCCGAAACCGACATTTGACCCTCCAATGGATCAGTTACCGCGTGGACCGGGGTATCCGTTCGGCGAGCTGTTGCCGCGACCCACGGGCGACGCCCACCTCGTTCGGTGGGTAATCACCATGTCCAATTACGGTAATCACATTATCACGATGTGCGCACTATGGACCAGGTAGTGAGCGTCAGATTGGACTCTGACGCATTTCAAATGCGAGAATTACATTCTCTAAAACAGAGAATGTATTGAACTTCGTATTGCGGCGCATTCTCCTGTAGCGATCCCCGCACCCGAGAGCGCGTCGCGACACGGTTGATCCTCGACCTTCGGGGACGAGTGTGCCGCTGTCCACCGACGCGGGCGCACCGAGGCGCCGCGCCGACGACGGGCCGATTCACTGCGCGATCACCACGCAGGAGCATCCGACGACCCGATCGATGCCGAGAGTCTGAGAGTCTGGGCCAGGTCGTTCGCGGCTTCGACGCAACCCCCACGACCGGCAACTGCGGGCAGGGCTACCGGCTGACGTACACACGGACGCGGACAAAAAAGATCCGGGAGGCTCGATTTCTCGAACCTCCCGGATCATCTGGGGTGAGCGACGGGGCTCGAACCCGCGACATCCAGGATCACAACCTGGTGCTCTACCAGCTGAACTACGCCCACCATGGCCGGTCGTAACCGGCGACGTCGATACTAGCGTGTTACCCCCGCTAGTCCCTAATCGGTTTTCGTCGGCGTTTCTACCTGCGGTGATGCCGGGGCCGTTCCGGTGATCTCCGCGGTGACCGCCGCGACCTCCTCCGTGGACGGGCCGGGAGCCGCGACGAACGCGGTGCGGCGGTAGTACCGGAGTTCGCGGATCGACTCCTTGATGTCGGCCAGTGCGCGGTGGGTCAGGCCCTTCTCCGGCTGGCCGAAATACACCCTCGGGTACCAGCGGCGGCACAGCTCCTTGATCGAGCTCACATCGATCAGCCGGTAGTGCAGAAACGCGTCCAGCTCGGGCATGTCGCGGGCGATGAAGCCGCGGTCGGTGGCGATCGAGTTGCCCGCCAACGGCACCGTGCCCGGCGCGGAGACGTACTGCTTGATGTAGTCGAGCACCTGCTGCTGTGCCTGCTCGATGCTCACCGTGGAACGGCGGACCTCCTCGGTCAACCCGGAACGCTCGTGCATCTGGGTCACCACGTCGGGCATCGCGGCCAGCGCGTCGTCATCCGCGTGGATGACGATGTCGACACCGTCGCCGAGGACGTTCAGATCGCTGTCGGTCACCAGGGCGGCCACCTCGATCAGCTTGTCGCTGTCCAAGCGCAAGCCGGTCATCTCGCAATCCACCCACACCATCAATTTGTCGGACACGCGACTAACCCTAGCTGTGGGTTCGGTGTGCGCGGTGATGCGTCCGCCTCAGAGGTCGGCTTCCGCGTTGCCCGCTTTCCATTCCGCCCACGGGACGTTCCAGTCGCCGAGACCATCGACGCCGGACAGGGTGGGGCCGACGGTGTTCCTGACGATCGCGATGTCACCACGCTTGGAGTTCTCGAAGACCCATTGCGCGTCGGCGGGGCTGAGATTCAGGCAGCCGTGGCTGGTGTTGGCGTAGCCCTGTTGGCCCAGCGACCACGGTGCGGAGTGGAAGAAGATGCCGCTGTAGGACATTCGGGTCGCGAACTCGACCGGGGTGCGGTAGCCGTCGGCGGAGGCGACCGCGACGCCGTAGGTGGAGGAGTCCATCACGATTTGGCGGTGGCGATCGCCGATGATGTAGATGCCGTTGTCGGTGGGCGCGGAGTTCTTACCCATCGAGGTGGGCATGGTCCGCACCACCTGGCCGTTCTGCTCGACGACGACCTGTTTGGTGTTGTCGTCGGCGGTGAAGATCAGCGGTTCGCCGACTGTGAAGGACGAGTGGATGCTGTCCTGTCCGAACAGGCCAGCGCCGAGATCCCTGCCGTAAGCGTTGACGTCGATGGTGACCGTGGTGCCCGGAGCCCAGAAGTTCTCCGGTCGCCACCGCACCTCGTGCTGGTTGACCCAGTAGAAGGCGCCCTCCACCGGAGGATTCGTGGTGATCTTTATCGCATCCTGCGCGGCCTTGCGGTCGGGGATGTTCTCGTCGAACGACACCGCGACGGGTTGGCCGACCCCGACCACCTCGCCTTCGCCGGGGATCAGGTACGGCCTGGTCTGATTGCGCGGCTTGCTCGTGGTGAAATTCACCGCGGTGGAGGCGGTGCCACCCAGGCCGATCGCGTTCGCCTGTAGTCGGTAGGTGCTGTTGTAGTCGAGCGCCTCGGTGCTCACCCAGGAGCGGCCGTCGGCGGCCAGTTCGCCCGCGACGGGTTGGTTGCGCGGATC
This sequence comes from Nocardia callitridis, assembly GCF_039543305.1. Classification (NCBI taxonomy): domain Bacteria; kingdom Bacillati; phylum Actinomycetota; class Actinomycetes; order Mycobacteriales; family Nocardiaceae; genus Nocardia; species Nocardia callitridis. The sequence goes on from NZ_BAABJM010000006.1 coordinate 368,476, forward strand.
GGTGAGGGTGACGTTGGTGAACGCGCCGTCCTCGACGCCGACGCTGACCGGGAATCCGGGAGAGACTCCGGCGTCGCCATCTTTCAGCGGGGACAACAACTTTGGTTGCAGCAGTGCGGTGACGGGATTGCGCTCGACCGGCGCGGCTGGCTGTGCCGCTTGGGAGGGCGAACACGCCGTCAGCGCGACCGCCGAGGCGAGGGTGGTCACGGCGACCAGCACGCCGGGTGTCAACATTCGCTTGATCGTGCGCCGCGCGCTCGATCGACTCCGACGATGACCAACGTTCATAACCAACCCCGTTTCAAGTCTCGATGCGCCCGATCCGCACCGATGGCTTCGGATCTCGACCACTCGCGACCACGTTCACGTGCCGTCGAGACCACGTCCTGACAGTCTGCCAGTCCCGCACGCCCCGACCAACGCCAAAACAAGGTCGTCACCGTGGTGTTACTCGGTGGGGATACATATCCGCGCCCCCGCCGTTACACCGTCCCCACACGAGCCCCCGCGCAGCTCAGAGCGCGATTTCACTTCTGCGCCCCCGACCTGTTAATCTTTGTGCCGCGCCAGAACATCGGCGCAGGCGCCATTAGCTCAATTGGCAGAGCAGCTGACTCTTAATCAGCGGGTTCGGGGTTCAAGTCCCTGATGGCGCACCTATATTGGCAGGTACCCGGCGTTCTCGCCACTCCACCGAAACACGGGGAATCGACTCAACCCCACATTTATCCCACGGTATCCGCGACAGTCGCCCCACGCACTCCGGCTGCGTGGGGCGACTGTCGGGATCAGCCTCCGAGCACGTGACCCCGCAGCCGGGATGAGCCCGTCCGGGCAGTGTCGATGATGTGCGCAGCCTCGCGCCCCGTCAGGCCGAGACGCTTAGCGAGCGCTATCGGGACGGTTTCGGCGTCGCCAGCCAACTCCACGAGCAGCCGATTACGCGCCTGCTCGGCGCGGTGGATCGCCGCCTTCGCGGCCTTGAACCTGTCCGAGCGTCGCGGTGATCGTCCGCCACCGCTGCGCACGTTCTCCTCGCCGGTGCCTGCCAACTCGGCGCGGGCGCGGGCGAGTTGCACCATCACCTCGGCTTCGCGATCACTCACACGATCACGATATCGCGAGCGGACAGCCGTGCATCCAGCTCCCGAACAGCTTGGGAGGCTGCCCACGGTGACAGTGCCCGCCGCCCGTCGGTGATCGCGGTCGCCAGACGTGGCGATCGGTTGCGCTCGGTCAGATCCACCGCCTGCACCACCGACGCGGCGGCCTCATCGATATCGCCAACCTGAATCAGTGCGCGCTCCAACTCCAACATCGTGATCGCCTTGTCACGAGTGCGGGTCGGCTCGATCGCCGCAATCGCCCGCCGAGACGACGTCACCGCTTGGACGCCGTCGCCGAGCAATGAGAAGCACTGGCCCCGGTACGACTCCAGGAACGGGTCCGACACGAAGTACGCGCGGGACTCGGCCGGGGTCAGACCAGTTGGGAGCCCGTCCATGTCGCGTGCCGCATCCTCCAACGCATCATGGCAACCGCGTCGCTGTCCCGCCGTCGCGTACGCCTCCGCCGCCCGCATCGCCACGTAGGCGCGCAAGGCGCGGTCGTTCGACTGCGCGACCCAACTCCGTGCCGCGACAGCGTGATCCACCGCGATACGCGGTTTACCCTCCCAGATCGCGAGCTGCGACAGATGGCACAGCATGTATCCCGCCCCGTCGCTGTCCTCTGCCTCGTGTGCGTAATCGCGGGCGAGGTTGTACAAGCGTGCCGCCGTGCGGTAGTCGAGTTGGTCCCACGCCAACGCGCCCGCGAACCCCAACCATTCCGCGTGCAGGGCAAGCATCGGCTGCCGGAGGTCGGCCGGGGATTCGCGCAGCATTGCCTCGGTCAAATGCTGCTGAGCGAGGACCATCCCGTGCGCGGCAGGCGATCCCAGCGCGTCATCGAGCAGCATCGCCGCGTGCAGGGTGGTGCGGACGCATTCCAACGCCCATGCGTCCGGGCGGCCAGCACCCGACAGCAGCCATTCGCCGCGCGCTGCGTCACCACCTAACCCAATGGCGGCGAACCCAATATCAGCGGTTGAGAGCATCTGACGGCGATCCACATCGTCCTCCTGATCGGGGCGTAGCCGTGCCCAGAAGGCGCCCACGATCTCATCGGATGCTCTCGACAGCGTTGTGTCGAGGGCGGCTTGGTAGACGTTGGCGATCCCACCGCCTGCCTCCCAAGCCTTGACGGTGCGAATGTGGGCGCCGAGTTTGGCTGCGAATTTGGCCTGGCTCATACGGAGTGACTGACGAAGGGCCAGCACTTCCGATCCAGTCCACTCCCCGACGTTAGCCATGCGATCCCCTGATGACGTAGTGGTGCGGACCACTGTAGCTGCCGAAAACCACCACGACACCACCAAAGCAGCACCACGTCAGCACCAGTTGGGCCACGAAACTCCTTGGTAGCACTCGCCGTCGGGGCGCGCCTATCTCCCCCGGATCAGGCCCCCGGCGGCGAGTGCCCCAACCCAACACACAACGCAATGAGGTCTCCGATGATCGAGATCAACACCGTCGCACTGCTCGACGAGGCGGACATCTGGGCTCCGCTGTCCCACAGCGTCCCACCCAATCCCCTCACAATCCTCGAAGCCCATCAGCTCATGCAGGATCACCGCGTCTGCCGGGTCGACGGCTGTGCCTGCAAGCGGTGCGCGTGGGAAAGACTGGTCGATGCCGGGCGCATCGTGCCGGACACGGGTCGCGCCCGATGAGCGCGCCGACCACCCTCGCGGAAGCCGCGCGGGTGTTGGAGGATGTCCCGGACGCCGAGATCGACATCCTCCGCCGCGTCGCCAAGGCGCTGCGCGGCCTCGACACCGAGGCCGAGTCGTGAACGTCGTCGCCCCCGCTGCGGTCCGCTCACGGTGGGCGATCAACGCGGCCGACTGCTACAGCCGACCGAACGTCGAGAGCCTGGAGCACGCCCGCTATTTGATGTCCGCCCCCGCCGGTCACGGTGGATGCCCGCAGTACCTCGGCGCGCTTGCTTACGGGTCGGCGGTCCGGTGAAGCGCTGGCGCATCACCTGGGACGAGGCCAACCGGCCGGAAGAGCCGCAGGGCTGGTTGCGGCGCGATGACGGCACGGTCGCGATGGTCGGCGAGGACGGGCGGGTCCTCGACCCCGCAGACATCGACCCCGATGGGCGCAGTAGCGGCCAGCACTCGATCTGAACCTGTGGGCAGGGGAACCGGAGGACGCCCATGAAAACCTTTCCGCAAGCACAGAAGACCACGTCCGCCTACCTCGATCTCGCGGCCAACGACCACGGCGCCGAAAAGGGTCTGCTCGCGCACCGCGCGCTCGGCCGTGTGCAGCACGCCCGGCCGCGCATGGTGGAGATCGGGCCCGGCGGTGGGTCGGCGGTGGAACACCTCGCCGCGCAACTGCGAGAGTCGAACACCGCAGTTGACCTAACCCTGATCGAAGCACCCGGCGTGGTGTCGCAGTCGCTCCTACGGGCGATCGACGAGTTCGGGGCAGCGGGCTCCTGTGTCCTCACACATGGTCTCGCGCAGGACATCGGCACCCTACTCGCTGAACCTGTCGACGTGATCAGCGCATCCGCGCTCATGCACGAGGTGTATTCCTACGGCGGTGGGTACAACGGCTTGCATGCCATGATGCGTATGCTCCCGGCCGTGTTGGGCCCCTATGGGTTCTTCGCCTACCGCGACATCTACGCCGTCGACGCGCCGTCCCTGCATGAGCGAGTCGTCCAGTCCTACGGGTCGCAGTCCTGGCTGCTGTTCCTGCGCATGTTCGTCAGCCAATACCTCGAGCACGGAACACACCCCTACCATCACCTCGACGACGAACTGGTGGCGCGGCAGAACTCCCGCATCACCCCTGTTGAGGAACTGGACATCCGCACGTGCGCGGTGATCACCGCGCCGATCGGGTTGTTCCGAGAAGTGCAGCGCCACTACATCACCCTGCGCGATCACGTCTGGCGATCCGGCGTTCTCGGATTCCGGCCCGTCCTGGACGGGCAACTGGCCGCCGACTGGCTCGACTTCGCGTCCGGGCACAAACGCGTCCACTTCGCATTCACCGAAACCGACTGGCTCAGCGAAGCGCAACGGGCGATGCTCGGTGCGGTCAGCGAACCCTACGCCGGCCATCAAACGGTCGACGGGGACATCTTCGACGAGGTGACCGACCTCGTCCTGATGGCGTTCCTCGCCAAGGCCGAACAGGGCGAGCCCGATTGCCTCGCGACGTGGGAAGCATGGCTTGCCCGCGAGGGTCGCGAGACCTACGCGTACATGACTGTTGACGAACTGCTCGCCGCGATGGCCACACATTCGGTCGAAGCACACCGCGACACCGTGCTGATCCCGGTCGGGTGCGATGACATTCTGAAGAACCGGCGGCACTACTACAATCGGTTCCTCACCAAGCGGTTGTCCAATCCGATGGACGACGCCAAGCAGCTGGTGCTGTTCCAGCACGTCCCTTTGGGGGACACCGATGTGCTCATGAGGGGATTGAGCGCAATTCGAACGCTGTGCAGCAAGCCAAGTCTGGCGCGGGTGCACGCGGCGATTCAGTCGAGAGGATGAGGATGACCACCACGCGGTTGATCGAGGTCGAGCGGAAACGGGCACTGCCGGATGTAGACGTGCTACGGCGGCGGCTTGCAGATCTCGGGTACGCCGCCGAGGCATCGACGGCCGAGACGGATGTGTACTACTCGCGGCCAGATGTGGATTTCATGGAAACCGTAGAGTGCCTTCGGATCCGACGGCGCGGCGAGTTCGCCGAGGCAACGTACAAGCCGCCATCGAACAAGGGCACGCACAGCGATGCCGGGGTGATCGCGAAGCATGAGACCAACGTGCGACTCGCACCCGATCAGGCGGAGCCCGCGCAGGATCTTCTCGTCGCGATCGGCATGGTTGAGCTGGCGACCGTGGAGAAGCATCGCACGGTCTACCGCCGCCGTGAGGGCGCCCTGGTGTCGATCGACCACATCACCGGCGTCGGCGACTTCGTGGAGGTCGAGGTGCTATCCCCGAAGGTCGACGAGGCCACCGCCGTCCTCGAGGCGGCCGAGCGGGAGCTGGGACTAGACGGTGACGTAGTGACGCTGCCGTACCGGGACCTGGTGATGCAGGCTCGATAGACGACGAATAGCCCCCCGCCGTGATCTTGGATTCCAGGGAAGATGGCGGGGCGATGTTGTTTTCAGGCGGCGGGTTCGACGTTGCCGCCGTCCTGGTGTCGTCGGATCATGCGCAGGTCCTAGCGGTGGTCGGCGCGTCGCGCGGGCCGGATGATGCGTGCGATCTCGCTCGGTGGCGATCCGTGGGCGCTCGAGAACGGTAGGTCCGCGTGCCGTCCGCTCCACACACGCGGAGAGTGCGCGTTATCCGCGGTGAGGCCGGTACAACAGACGCAGGACGCGGCTGCCGTGCACGATCGCGATTGACGACAGCAGCGTGGTCTTGGCTTCCCGCAGGCTCCAGGTCGGCAGCTCGCCGTTGCGCATCCAATCGGCCAATATGGCGGGGAGGGTGAAACTGAACCGGAAACCGGCCCCGTCGATGGGCACGATCTGCCAGTCGCTGCTCGAGGCCCGGTTGTCGCCTCGGGGCCGGTTGTGGTGGTCAGTGGGTTCGAGGTACACCTGCAGGTCCGGATTGCTCGGGTTGTCGATGTACTCCCTGAACGCTGTGGGGTCGTCGACCAGCAGGACAAGGATGAACGGCGCCGCCGGGAACCCGAGAATCAAGTGGTCCAGTGCGACTTGGCCGACTGCGGTGACGATATCCGCCAGTTGATCAGTCGGTAGTTCCCGCATGAGCGGGAGATCGTCGTCCTCGTCGGCTGGTTCTTCGCGCCGTTGAATCACAGGCAACCCGACTAGGGTCCTGTCATCGGCGGCAGCCAGACCGAATTCTGGAGTTGGGAAGACCGCCTCTGCGGCCGACCCGAGCAGCAGATTGATGCGTCCCGCAAGGTCGGGAAATATCTCGTCGTCGATATTTCCGGGCCAGGTGCCCAGAGCGTGGCGGAGTGCATGCCGGACTTGGTTCAGCGGCAACGACGCGAGATCAATACGGGTTGCCAAGTCGACGATCCGGACGGCGATGTCATTGGCGACATCCAATAGCGCAGAGAACCCCGGGTTGGACAAGTCGATCAGTGAGATCTGTTGCGCGAGAGCATATTCCTGAGCTGGTTTGGTGAATCCGTTGGCGGAGAACAGGGCGTATTGGTATTGGTGGCGCTTCATCGGGATTCGATACGCCCCGGGGGTCCAGGTGCTGTAGTACTCGTTTACGTCACGGATGGTCCCATAAGCGTTCCGTGCGTACTCGATCCCCAGCCGTCCGTTGCGATGCTTGGCCTCGACGAACAAGCGCAGAGGCAACGAGAACGGCAGCGGTAAATCCAACTCGCCGAGCACATCAACTTGATGATTCGTGCCACGACCGCGAACCAGCAAGCCCTTGCCACTGTCCTTCAATGCCTCCCGATCCTGATCCGCCGCAACGAGAAGCCGATAACCATTATCCTGCAGTAGCCGGGCGAGAAGTTCCTCGAGAACGTAACCTCGCACGGTCGACACGCTGATCGGCACCAGACCCCCTCTTGTCGTACCTCCGGCTACCCGCAGTAATGCCGCATTGCCCCCGGTCACTGCATCGAGCCACAGCGAGCCGGGACGGCCCACCGTTCGGCATCAGTGAATCATGCTGGGCTCACAGACGACGAATGGCCCCGGACGTGAACCACTGAACAAGAGTCACCGCAGCATGCGTTGCCATTTGGGCTGCTTCCCGGGTGATCGGCACCGCGCGTGTGACGCCTTCGTGGCGGTCGGTGTGTCCGTCCCACAACAGGCGAATCAACTGAACCACCACCGTGATTGGCAGGGATACTCCTGATCGGTCGTTGATAGCCATTTGGTAGAGATGGCCCTGTTGATTGAGCTGTCCCAGAACGTGTCCCAGCGTCGCATCGGCTTGATTCGGCACAACAACCGGGATCGCCGCCGCTTCCACAGCCAAGATAGCCTCGCGGTAGGCCGTAGACGGGTCCGGATGGAATCTGTACGCGGCATCCCATGCGGCTCGCAAATGGGTCGCCCCCGCGTCACGACCGGCTCGCACCGCGCTTTCAGTAGTGTCGCGCGCCGCCGCCGTCACTGTCGAGTCATGACGTCTCTCCAGAGCGTCGCCACTCGCGCCGACCTTCCAGACTGAACGGCCGTCTCGCAGAACCGCATCTACCTCCCCGACATAGCGCGGGATCAACCTGTCCCTGTAGCTGCTGCGGTGGGTCATGACATGTAACGTCGCGTCGACCCACTCCAGAAGTGAGTGCGTCGGCACACCCTGCGCGTTGAAGCCGTACCAGTACCGAACACGCGGAATGTAGCGCAGGCGTGCCATAACCTGCTGGCGCCACCCGTTATTAACCACCAGTCGGCTACTCAACCACTCTCGCAACGGGTACTCGAGCCATTCGGGCACCCCCTCGTACCAAGCCGGATCAGCAGATCGTCCCGCGTTTCGGTCGTTGAAGGATTGCCATGCCTGAGCCCCGTGGACAGTCATGGGGTTCGAGCGTAGCGACGAATCGACAGCAGTGCGAGGAACTTTCCAGCGAACAGTCCTTCAGACCCCAATGGTGGATCCGTTCCGGGCGGATCTCGTCCACAACCGCGATCTCCTGGCCGCTGGATGTGCCGGTCATGGTGATCCGCGATTCGCGAGATTCGCTGCGCACGATCGCAGTTGGGCCGCCTCCGGCGGAATCTCGTGGGTTCTCGAGCCTCCGACGACGTGAATAGACCTGTCGTGTGGGTATGGAGTCGCGAGTGCGGACCAGCATCAGAACCAGGCGGTGTCTCCCACCGGAACTGTGGACTCGAAGCTGTAATGGCCCGAGGTCAGGCAATATTCAGCTACCCACGGGAACGCGGCGAGAGTGATCAGGAAGAGCAGCGAATATCGGCGAGCATTTCCATGTACGCAAGGCACGCAGAAGACTGCGAAAGAGCAACCGGCCAGGCTGTTTGCTCGAAATCGTGCGGTGAAATACCGAACGCAAGATGGTGCACACCCTGGAACGGTGCCCCCTCGACCACGATCAGCCTGCTGCTACCGATGTCTATGGCGATGCCGTCGGGGTGCTCGGTGACGGGAAGTTCGAGCAGACCACGGTAGAATCCGGCGGCGGCTTCGAGATCCGTTGCGGTGACGACGGCTTCGATAATGTGCATGTCTCTACTCCCTTGGCTCGAGGGAATCGAGATTAAGACCTCGACCATGCTTCAGGTCAAGGACGCCGCTCGGAGTACGTGCCCGGGGCCGAGCCCCGCGCGGGGAAACGGGAACCGACCAGACAGCGTTCAGCCCATCATGATCGGCGGAATCACGTTGTGCCAGTTGGTTATCTGTTGATATCGCTGCCCGAGTTCGAACAGTTGCGCTTCTCGATCCGCCGCCGCGGTCAGTTGCGCACCGATGGGCATGCCGGATTCCGGATGGAAACCAACGGGGATCGCGAGCGTGGGCCCCTCGTGCAATGACCACGGGTAGCTGAACTGACCCATCCGTCGTGACTGGGCGACGACGTCGTCGCTCTCCTCGACGGGGGGCACATCGATCGGCATCGTCGGAGTAAGGACCACATCGACTTCGCCGAAGGTCCGCGCGAGGGTGCGCCGGTAGCGGAGCAGGCTCGATTCCGCCGCTGCCCGCTGTGATTCGCTGATGTCGAGCCCCAACGAGACTCGCTCGAACGTGGCCTTCTGGAACAGGGAAGGACTGCGCGCGAGCCGATCTCGATGCAGCTGTGCCACCTCGGAATAGAGCAGCGTATAGACGACATCCTGAGCGTCCTCGACGCCCGGAATATCGATGGGAACGATCTCGTACCCGAGCCGCGCCATCGCACCGGCCACGGTCTCTACCGCCGCCGCGATGGCGGGATCGATGTCGTCGGTGATGAAAGTCCTCGGGACACCGACTCTTCGGGCCGCAGCGCCGCTGGTCACTCGACGCGTTGTCAGCACATCGAAGACGCGCGCGACATCGGCGACCCGTCGTGCCATCGGCCCGACCGTGTCGAACCGCGCACTGACCGGAAATACGCCGCCGTTGCTGATCGCACCCCACGTCGGCCGCAAACCCGCGACGCCACAGGCCGAGGCGGGCAGTCGGACCGACCCGCCGGTGTCGGTACCCAACGACGCGTCGACGAGACCGGCCGCGACGGCGGCTCCCGACCCCCCGCTGGAACCCGCGGGCACCCGCTCGAGATCCCAGGGGTTTCGCACCCCACCCGCGGCCGAATTCTGCGACGTCACACCCACGGCGAACTCCGCCATGTTCAGCTTGCTTGTCACGATCGCACCGGCGGCGCGCAGCAGGCGCACAACATCCGCGTCGGTGCGCGCGATGCGATCGGCGAAGAACCGGGACCCACAGGTGCTCGCGACACCCGCCACGTCGATATTGTCCTTGACTCCGACGCGCATGCCCGAAAGTGGCCCGTCAGTGGCTGTCTCGGGGGCATCGATCCAGGTGACGACGCTGTTCAGCACGGCATCCGATGAGCGCGGGGCAGGGCCGCGATCGTCTTCGGCCCTGCCCCGCTTCGACTCGCTCAGACCGTGCTCCTCGCGCGCAGGCGTTCGGTGGCTGCCTCGTCCACCGTCCACGCCTCGGTGTCGACGACGACTCCGTAGTCGCGACGAGCGTCCTCGGCGGTGATGTATTCATCCCAGACATCGCTGAGTACCTGGAACTTGTCGCGCAGGAACGGATCACCGAATCCGCCGCCGGAAGGCAACTTGATCTCCAGGGTCTCACCGGCCAGGATCGTCTCCTGGGTCACCTTCGAGTACAGCACCTCCTCGCTGTCGGTGCCCGCGTTACGAGTGAACGAGCCCGCGACACCGTCCTGGCCACCCAGTGCGCCCGCGGGCGGATCGGACCGGTTGTCGGCTTCGGACCCGAGGAAGGTATCGGTTTCCATCAGCCACTTGCGAACGCTGCCGATGCCACCGCGCCACTGTCCCGGGGCCGGAGCCTCGTCACGCAGTTCGTACCGCAGCGCGCGCATGGCGTGATTGAGTTCCAGTTCCTCGATGGGGTTGTTGCGCGTGTTCGCCATCAGGGCATCCACGGCATCCATCCCGTCTTTGCCGTTGCGGCCGCCGTAGGAGCCCTCGTTGATCTCGATGTACACCCAGTACGACTCGCCGTCCGGCGCGATTCCGGAGTAGGCGATGGCGCAGAGCGCGGCCGAGGATCCGGCGACCGCGGAGTCCGGAAGTACCGGCGCGAGCGCCAGGTTGATCGAGTCGAAAATCCGGTTCACCTGGGAGAATCGTGCGAAGCACGAGGCAGGGAAAGCGGGGTTGAAGATCGATCCTTCCGGGGCGTACGCCTTGACCGGACGGAAGCATCCGTCGTTTTGGGGCACGAACTCCTCGGTCAACGCCTCGTCCAGCAGGATCGTGCGGATGGCCGAGACCGCGACAGGAAGCACAGAGCCTTCGAATGGAACGTTGAACGCGGTGGGCACCTGATCATTGGATCCGGTCAGGTCGATGAGGACGTTGTCGCCCTCCACCTGCACGCGGACGGCGACCTTCAGCGCAACGTCGCGGTTCTTGCCGTCGTCGTCGAGATAGCCGAGGGGAGCTTCGTAGCTGCCATCCGGTATCTCCCGAATTCGACTGCGCAGCATGTTCTCCGAGTAGTCCATCCAACGCTCGGCCGCGCTCATCACCGTGTCGAGGCCGTATTTCTCCAGCAGTTCGATGAAACGCTTCTCGCCGATGCGCGAGCAGGCGATGAGCGCTTCGAGGTCGCCTCGGTTCTGTTCGGGTGTGCGAACGTTGTCGAGGATGTGCTGGATGAGGTAATCGTTGCGCACTCCGGCGTCATAGATCTTCATCGAATCCATGAGCTTGCCTTCGGCCCACACATCGACGACGTCCATGCACAGTCCTGGGAAGTTTCCGCCGACGTCGGACACGTGACCGGTGCATCCGGCGAAGCCGATGTGCTGGCCTCCCCAGAAGATCGGGATGATGATGCCGTAGTCGGGCGAGTGCGCGGCGCCGTGGTACGGGTGGTTGTGCAAAATGATGTCGCCTGGCTTGTACGTTCCGGCGAGCTTGCGGTTGACCCCGCGGATGTAAGCAGGAATCGAACCGCAGTGCATCGGTGTGGAATCGGACTCGCACAGCTCACGGCCGTTGACGTCGAAGATTCCCGCGCCGAGATCCTCCGACTCACGGATGAGGCTGGAGTAGGCCATGCGGTAGAGGATCTGAGCCATCTCTTTGGCCATCGACTGTAGGGCTCCGCCGATGACGCGCAGGGTGATCGGATCGACCTCGACGTCGTTCCAGCTGCGGGTCGCCGCACCGGCGAGCGACACTCCCGTCTTCGGCATCAATGTCTTGCTCATGACCGGGTGTTCCTCTCGATGATGATGTGGCCGACCGCGTCGACGGTGGCGTGCTGGTTCATGCCGATGATGGTGGTGGAGTCGAACTGCTCGACAATCGCTGGTCCCTGGAACTTGTTGCCCGCCAACAGCAATTCCCGCTCGTAGACCGGTGTGTCGACCCATTCGGGCGCGGAGCTGTCGTCGCGCCAGAACAACGCGGGCGTCCTCGTCTTGATCGCGGCCGACGCGTCGGCGTCGCCCTTCTCGATCTCGGCGATCCGGACGTGCGGCACCGCGCCGACACCGGTCACGCGAATGTTGATGAGCTGCACGGACTTGTCGTCGAAACGCTGCGAGTACGCGCGTCCGTGCGCCTCGTGGAAGGCTTCCACCGTCGCCTTGACCCACACGCTGTCGATCTCGCCGTCCGGTGCGGGTACCCGTAGTTCGTATCCCTGTCCCACGTACCGGCAGTCGACGCTTCGTTCGAGGGTGATGTTCTCGGCAGGAACCTTGTCGGCTTCCAGTTGTGCGGTGGCTTCGCGTGACAGCCGATCCATCTGCTCGTTGAGCAGCCGCACATCGGGGTCCGCGGAGGAGGTCCACACCGTGGTGGGGACTTCGTAGCGGATGTCGGTGGTCAGCAGGCCGACAGCGGAGGTGATTCCGGGGTGTCCTGGCACGATGACGCGCGGTATGCCGAGCTGGTCGGCGATCTGCCAGGCGAACAGCGGTCCGGCACCCCCCTCGGCGATCAGCGAGAAGTCGCGTGGGTCATAGCCTTTGCGGACCGAGTGCAGGCTGATCGCTTCGGTCATCGAGTGCGCGAGGATCTTGAAGATTCCCATGGCGGCTTCATCGATCGACGTGTTGAGCTTGTCGGCGACCTGGGTCTGGATGGCGTCGCGGGCGAGCTCGGGTTTGACCGCCATGGTGCCCGACAGGAAACTCTTTTCCCGCAGCCAGCCCATCGTCACCATCGCATCGGTCGAGGTCGGCTCGGTTCCGCCGTTGTCGTAGCACGCGGGTCCTGGAACCGCGCCCGCGCTGCGCGGCCCGACGCGGAACATGCCGCCGTCGTCCACTACGGCGATGGAGCCACCGCCCGCACCGATGGTGTCGACCTCGGCCATCGGCACCATGGCGTGGTAATCGCCGATGCGAGTGTCGAGGAGGTGCTTCATGCGCAGCGCGCCGTCCGGTGCCACGCCGACGTCCGCGGAGGTTCCGCCGACGTCGAGGGTGATGACGCTCGGGTATCCCGACGCCTTGCCGATCGCGCATCCGCCGAGCAGACCGGCGACGACGCCGCTGGTCAGCAGTGACACGGGAATCTCGCTGGCGCTGCGTGAGGTGACGAGACCACCGGCGGAAGTCATCAGGTGCACGTCGTCGCCGATCTGGGCGACGGCCGCTTTCTTCGCGAGGTTATCGATGTAGTTCGAGGTCTTGGGGCCGATGAAGGCGTTGAGCGCGGCGGTCGAGAAGCGTTCGTACTCGCGGTACTGGGGCGCGACCTCACTCGACAGCGAGATGAACACCTCGGGGAACTCTTCGAGGATGATCTCCTTGACGCGACGCTCATGGGTCGGGTTGCGGTAGGCGTGCAGGAACGCCACCGCGATGGCCTGGACGCCACGCTCGCGCAGTAGTCGAACCTGTTCTCGCACGGCGGTTTCGTCGAGTTCGAGCAGCACCCGGCCCGCGGCGTCGATGCGCTCGGGCACCACGCGACGGTTGCGACGCGGCACCAATTGCCACTTCTGCCAGGGCAGGTCCTGGTAGTTGGAGTAGTTGAGCGGTCGCTTCTTGCGAGCGATGTGCAGCAGGTCGCGGAAGCCCTCGGTGGTGATCATGCCGACGTCGCAGCCGTTGTGTTCGAGAACGATGTTCGTCGCGACGGTGGTGCCGTGGAAGAACATGTCGATCTGCGACGAGTCGATGCCGGCGCGCTCGGCGAGCACCTCGATACCCGCCATGGTGCCGATCGACGGGTCGTGTCCGGTCGAGGGTGTCTTGTGCACGACGACTGTGCCGTCGTCGTCCCACAGAACAAGGTCGGTAAATGTTCCGCCGACGTCGACTCCGATGCGTTTCATCCAGCTTCCATTTCTTCCGGGGCTCACAGTGCGGCGCAACAGTGCGGTGATGGGCGACCGGGGCGAATCGCGTCCCTCGTGCGCACTGGCCACTACGGGAGGTGACTCGAGTCATAGTGCGGCACCAGCACACAAATAGCAATACCTCTGATGTTTAAGGTAAAAATCAGGCTATCTGGGGTGGATCACCACCGTTCGGCACTCGATGTCCGACAAAAGAGCCGATGTTTAAAGCGGAAGGGATCGCGGGTGATCAAAGGAGCGATCTGTTCTCTGGCACTCCACTCGATTCGCTACGCTCGAGCCACTCACCGACGAAACACCCCACGCAACGGGGTAGTAGCGACGGCGGTAACAAGCCAAGAGAGCACCCGAAAGGCAGCATCGACAGCCGTGACCGACCCGACGCCGCGCGAGACGACCACCAAGCGGCCGCCCGCTTACGCGGCACTCGCCGCCACCCTCCGAAGTCGCATCCTCTCCGGCGAACTGCAACCCGATGTCAGGCTGCCCGGTGAGGCCGAATTGACCGCGGAGTTCGGGGTCGGCCGAAGCACGATCAGGGAGGCGCTCCGATCGCTGGCCAGCCAGAACTTGATTCACACCACCCGGGGAGTCACCGGGGGCAGCTTTGTCGCGACGCCGAGCGTCGGTCACATCAGTGAGCACCTCGAGACCGGCGTCGCGTTGATGGCTGCGGCGGAGGCCGTCACCGTCGACCAGTTGATGGAGGTGCGCAACCTGATGGAGGTACCGGCTGCCGGAATCGCCGCGTTCCGACGTACGAGCGAACACCTCGAGCAACTGCGGGAGTCGATTTTCGTCCCCGACGGTATGCAGGGGCCGGACACGTACCGCAAGAACCAGGAGTTTCATCTCGTACTGCTGCGAGCGGCACACAACCCGATGCTGGAGCTGATCACCGCGCCTGTGTTCCGGGTGCTGTCGGGCCGGTTCGGCCGCGACAACGCGCCGGAGGGATTCTGGCACTGCGTCGACGACGACCATCGTGGCCTCCTCGATGTCGTCGAGTCAGGGGATTCGATGGCCGCGATGAACCTCATGCGCAAGCACCTCGACCACCTCGCGGACGCGTATCGGCAGATGGACCGACTGCGTTCGAGTGAACACCCTTCGAATACCTGACCTTTGGCGCACAACCGCGCGTAATAGCCGACAAACGAACCGGGTCGCCGCGTGCGTTGGTGAGTGTGGCGCCCCACGGTGCGGGCCGTAGCCTCGGTCCGTCCACGGGCTGACCAAAAGTGGAGCATTGTCTGGACGAACCAGGGGCACTACCTGTACGCCCGCCTACGCCTTCTCGACATGATTCGTACCATTGCCGCCGCCTTGTCCTTCGCTGCTCTCGCCGTCACCGGCGCCGGGTGGGCTGACAACGTTCACGCCGAACCCGTTGAGGTGCGCGACATCCTGCGCGCTGACCCCACCCCACGGGAAAGGAGGCGGCGCTGGCCTCGCTCGGCGACGAGCCCGGCCTGATCGCGGCGTACCTCCGTGGTCGTGTGCTCGGCGAAACGGTGAACACCCAGTGCTCCGAGTTGGTGCCCGTCGTCACGTAAGCCCGAACGCAAACGACCGCCCCGGATTCCTCGTGGAGTCCGGGGCGGTTTGCTGTGATCAGGCGAAGGTGTACTTGAGTGCTCGCTCTGCGGCGAGCTCGTCGGTACGGTCCTCCGCGCGTTGCGCCGAAGACTTCAACCGCGACAAGGCAGCAGCATACGGATTCAGTCCATGAACAAGACGGCTTCGTCCAGCCTCTTCCTGCCGTTCCTTTACCCGCGCGAGTTCGGCCAGGACGCTCAGCCGAACCGCCTCCGCGTACTCCGGCGCGTTCTCTGCTGCGAGGATCAGATCCGCCACGAACTCAGGCTCAACACCCCGGTTCGGGATTTCAAATCGCCGAGTCGCCACGACACCCTCTCTCGCGACGGCGAGTAGGGCTCCAGGGTTGCGCAAGTTGTGCCGAACTGCCTCGAGCATTCCCGCATCGTACGGGGCGTCGAACACTTCTCGAGACTCTGAGTCCGTGAGGTACACGAACAAGTGGTAGGTCGTATCACCATCCGGCTGGTCAAACACCCAATTCAACAGGGCACCTTTGGATAGCTTCGCCAGGGCCGACCGGCCATTCACCGGTACGACCTTGGGGGGATCCTCGAGCTCATCTGACGAGATTTCTCGCATCCAGTCAAACGGCCCACGTCTACGAATGTGGAACATGCTCAACCTCCGGACCTGCGACAAGCGCTTCCAGTTTGACACGTTCTGACCTGCCCCACCAGGAACGGTGGGATTTGACACTGGCCCCAGGGATGGGAGCCGAGATAGTCCCATGCCGGGGACTGCGCTCATGCGGACTCGAGTACACCCAGTATTCGCATACTTGCAGTGTTCCTGCACGGAAGTGGCGCACCGCGTCTTTGGGGCGCCGAGATCGACCGAACGCAGCATAGACCGCCTGGTCCACGTCGAGCCTCCCATCGACCACCGATAGGCTGTGTTCACGGTGCCATCGCGGTTCCTCGCTGAACTTGTTCGGCAAGTTGCCGCATTGGGTGACGCAAGTTCCTGGTGAAAATTGTTGCGCCTCAGATGTTTCCAGCTCCCACCAGCGCTGGCCCCTCTTTGTCATCGCCGCCATCATAGCCTGTGTCTATCGAACGCGGCTGTGAACGCTTCAGGTTACCGAACGGTAGCTAATTTGCTGTTCGCTGCCCTTGGTGCGGATCGTGACATCGATCATCCATGCCACCTGTGGCAAGTCCGGTTAGCTCGTGATTGCCCAGCGTCCGACGCAACTCCGCACGCGAGTCAAGGGCTCTACACAGTCGGCGGCCGTGCTGCCGGTGCTCGCGCAGCCCGGTGGTGCTATTTCCGAATAAACTTCCTGGGTCGCGGCGTGGGCTTGGCGCCGAGCTTCTTGTAGAAGGCGCCGGCGATGGGTGCGGTGAAAGAGCGGGGTCCGTACTGGCCCGCGACGCTCATGCCCTTGCTGATTACACCGGGAACTACCCGCATCTTGTTGCGGTACAGCGCGTCGATGGAGATCTTCGCGGTGTATTCCGAGGACACCCAGAGGAAGTCGGGAACAACCCGGTCGACTATCGACTGGTCGGTGGGGTCGGGGATCTCGGTGCGCACCGGCCCCGGCGCGAGCAGGCTGACGTGCACACCGGAACCCTTGAGCTCGCCGCGCAGCGACTCGCAGAAGGTGTTGGCGAATGCCTTGCTCGCCGCGTAGGTCGCGTTGTTCGGGATCGCCATGTTGCCGGCCGCCGAACCACTGATCAGGATGCCGCCCCCGCGCCGCTCGATCATGCCTGGCAGGACCGCGAGGGTCAGGTCGTGCACCGCGACGGCGTTCAATTCCATCTGTGTGCGCTCGTACTCCGGGTCGAGTTCGGAGACGGCGCCGAAGGTCGCGATGCCCGCGTTGTTGCACAGCACCGCGATCTCGCGCTTGGCCAGTTCGTCGGTGAGCACCCCACGCGCGATCCGGTCGGACAGATCCACCGCGCGGACCTCGACGGCGACACCGTGGGTCAATGTCAGCCGGTGGGCGAGTTCATCGAGCAGTTCCTCGCGGCGAGCGACGAGGATCAGGGAGAAGCCGCGTGTCGCGAGTTCGGTGGCCAGAGCGGCACCGATGCCGGAAGAAGCCCCGGTGACAACGGCGCGGCTCTCGGTGGTGGGGAGGGGCAAACTCACGTCAAAAGCCTATGCGATGGGCGGCGGGGAACAGACCAGCACCGCTCGGTTGATACTGCTCCGGTACCAATCGGCGCCGCGGCTGCGGCCGGTCCTGAGCGGTCGAGCATACCGGGTTGCGGTGTCCACGCCGGCGTCGACCTCGTCGTTCGATCGACGCTGGATGGATCGGACCAATGCGACCAAGCGGGCGCGCGCGTCGACGGTGGGGTGGGGAGTGTGTTGCGATCGACACCTGCTCGCCCGACCCAGGTTTCGCACGCGCGGTGTCAGCCATGACCGTTGTATCGGCCCGAGGTCGCCGAGCGCTACAGAACCTCGTTGCGCACGCGGCGGCGTATTCGCCCCGGCGGGGCCGTGATCGCCGCCGCTCACAGCCGCGCGGCCAGGCGTGTGCCCTGGTCGATGGCGCGTTTGGCGTCGAGTTCGGCGGCGACATCCGCGCCGCCGATGAGGTGGGGCGTGAGACCGGCCGCACGCAGCGGTTCTTCGAGTTCGCGGACCGATTCCTGACCCGCGCAGATGATGACGTTGTCGACCGCGATCAGGCGGGGGCGTTGGCGCTTCTCGCCGAAGCTGATGTGCAGGCCGTCGTCATCGATGCGTTCGTAGTTCACGCCGCCGACGTGCTCGACGCCCTTGGCCTTCACCGCCGCGCGATGCACCCAGCCGGTGGTTTTGCCGAGGCCCTTGCCGAACGGAGTGGTCTTGCGTTGCAGCAGCACGACATCGCGGGCGGCGGGGGAGGGCTCGGGTGCGATGAGTTGTCCGCGCAGCGAGTGGTCGTCGGCGACCACGCCCCACTCCTGTTTCCACTCATCGATTTTGAGGGTCGGATGCCCTTCGACGGTGAGGAATTCGCTGACGTCGTAACCGATTCCGCCCGCGCCGATCACCGCGACGCGCTTGCCGACCGGTCGGCCGTCGCGTACCAGTTCGGCGTAGGACAGCACCATCGGATGATCGATACCGGGGATGTTCGGTATCCGTGGCCGCACCCCGGTGGCGAGTACTACGTCGTCGAAACGTTCGTCGAGCAGCTCCTGCGCGCTGACTCGGCGATTGAGATGCACTGTGACGCGGGTGGTTTCGAGTTTTCGGGCGAAGTACCTGATGGACTCGTTGAATTCTTCCTTGCCGGGGATGCGGCGGGCGATATCGAATTGGCCGCCGATCTTGTCGTCGGCCTCGAAGAGTTCGACCCGGTGGCCGCGTTCGGCCAGTGCGATCGCGGCCGAGAGTCCCGCGGGCCCCGCGCCGACGACGGCCACGCGTTTGGTGCGGCGGGTGGGTGCGAGGATCAGCTCGGTTTCATGGCCTGCGCGCGGATTCAACAGGCAGGAAACGGTTTTTCGTTGGAAGACGTGATCGAGGCAGGCCTGATTGCAGGCGATGCAGGTGTTGATCTCGTCGTCGCGTCGCTGCTGGGCCTTGTTCACCCATTCGGGGTCGGTCAGAAATGGCCGTGCCATCGAAATCAATTGCGCCGCACCGCGGGTGAGGATCTCCTCGGCGGTTTCGGGCATATTGATCCGATTGGACGCACAGACCGGGATGCTGACCTGTTCGGTGATCTTCGCGGTGAATTCGAGGAACGCCGCACGCGGCACGGAGGTGACGATGGTGGGGACGCGCGCCTCGTGCCAGCCGATGTCGGTATTCAGTATGTCCGCACCCGCCGCTTCGAGTTCCTGTGCCAGCGCGATGATTTCGTCGAAGGTCTGCCCCTGTTCGACGAGTTCGGCCATCGAGAGTCGAAACATGAGGAGGAATTCGCGGCCCACCTTCGCGCGAATGCGGCGGACGACCTCCACCGCGAGACGGCGGCGATTCTCCGGGGTCCCGCCCCACTTGTCGGTGCGTCTGTTGGTGCGCGGCGCGAGGAACTGGTTGATGAAATAGCCTTCACCGCCCATGATTTCGCAGCCGTCGTAGCCCGCGAATTCGGCGAGGCTCGCGCAGCGCACATAGTCGTCGATGGTGTTCTCGACGCCCTTGCTCGACAGCGCCCGTGGTCGGAACGGATTGATCGGCGCCTTGATCGAGGACGCCGAAACACTGCCTGGCATATAGGAATACCGTCCGGCGTGCAGAATCTGAATGGCGATCTTTCCGCCGGCCTCGTGCACGGCCGCGGTGATCGTGCGGTGCCGGTACGCCTCGTTCCTGTTGGTGAGTTTCGCGCCGAACGGCAGCAACCAGCCGGTGCGATTCGGAGCGTAACCGCCGGTGACGATGAGTCCGACACCGCCGCGCGCGCGTTCGGCGAAATAGGCGGCGAGCTTGTGGGTGTCCCACGCTCGGTCTTCGAGGCCGGTGTGCATCGACCCCATCACCACCCGGTTGCGCAGCGTAGTCGCGCCGAGCGCCAAGGGTTCGAAGAGTGCGGGGAAGCCCCCGTGCGACGGTGCGGAACTCTGTGCGTTCATGGCGTCGAGTCGGACCTTTCTGGAGTCAATCCGCGTGCGGGGCTGGCGCGTGCGGCGGTAAGGCGTGCAGTACTTCGTCGCACCATTCGACGGCCCCGGCCTCGACGCGGATACCCGCGCGCAGAACCAGGTATTGGTGCAGTGCGGTGCCCGTGAGCTGGTCGGGCGTCGGGAAGTCGCGCTTTTCGATGCGGTAGTAGATGTCGAGTCGTTGGGCGTGTTGATCGCGGTGGCGCGCGACCTCGGTGCGCAAGGCGCCGAGGTCACCGTAGGCGGCGGCGCGAATTTTGACCGCGAGTTCGTTGCGTGGCGAGTCGGCGTCGGTGGGTTCGGCGATCCAGCGGGCCAATTCGGCGCGCCCGGCGTCACTGACCGCGTATACCCGTTTGTCCGGCCTGCCCGCTTGCGCGACGGGTTCGCTGTCGAGCCAACCGGATTCGGCCATTCGCTTGAGCACACGGTAGATCTGCTGGTGCGTGGCGCTCCAGAAGTAACCGATGGACTTGTCGAAGCGTCGCGCGAGCTCGTATCCGGAGCCAGCGCGCTCGGTCAGCGATACCAGCAACGCGTGCTCGAGTGCCATGCGGCTCAGAATAACCGTCACCGGCCGTACTATGCAACTAGGTGCATAGTGATCGGAAGGATTGTCGTCCGACCGGTAACGGCCGCGACAGCGCATTAAGCTGCGCGCATGAGCGAGGTGAACGCGCGAACGACTGTCGGGCAGGCCACGGGGCGCGGGCAGGTAATCGCGTGGGGGTTCTGGGATTGGGGATCGGCCTCGTTCAACGCCGTGATCCTCACCTTCGTCTTCTCGGTGTACCTGACCGACAAGGTGGGCGACGATCTACCCGGTGGGGTTTCGGCGAGCTCCTGGCTGGGCTGGGCGCTCGGCTTGTCCGGGTTGATCGTCGCGCTCACCGCGCCGATCAGCGGTCAGCGCTTCGACGCGTCGGCCAAACGTAAACGCTCGCTGGGGATTCTGACCGCGCTCACGGTCGCGGCGATGATGCTGATGTTCTTCGTCCACGACGACTACCACGACCTGTGGCTCGGCCTGCTGCTGCTCGCGGTCGGGTCGGCGTTCTTCGAGCTGGCCGGTGTGCCCTACAACGCGATGCTGCGCCAGGTCTCCACCAAGGACACCGTGGGCCGGGTGTCCGGATTCGGTTGGGCGATGGGCTATTTCGGTGGCATCGTCCTGCTGCTGATCTGCTACTTCGGCTTCATCTCCGGCGACGGTGACACCAGGGGACTGCTCGGCATCCCCACCGACGACGGCATCAACATTCGCCTCGTCGCAGTCCTCGCCGCCGTCTGGTTCGCCGTGTTCGCGCTGCCCGTGCTGTTCGCGGTCCCCGAATTACCGCCGACCGACGCCGATCCCGGCGCCGCGCGGGCCGGGTTCTTCGGGTCCTATCGGGTGCTGTGGCGCGATCTCACCGAGCTGTGGCGGGTCGATCGCCGCACGGTGGGTTTCCTGCTGGCCAGTGCGATCTTCCGGGACGGCCTCGCGGGAGTGTTCACCTTCGGCGCGGTGCTCGCCGTGCAGGTGTACGGGATCGCGGACTCGGATGTGTTGCTGTTCGGCATCGCCGCGAACGTCGTCGCGGCGATCGGCGCGGTAGTCGCGGGCCGGGTGGACGACAGGGGTGGCCCGAAACTGGTGATCGTGGTGTCGTTGGCCGCGATGCTGGTGTTCGGCACCCTCTTGCTGCTGGTGTCGGGTCCGTTGATGTTCTGGATCTTCGGCCTGCTGTTGACGGTGTTCGTCGGCCCGGCCCAGTCGGCGGCGCGTTCGTTCCTGACCAGGGTGGCTCCGCCTGGCCGCGAAGGCCAGCTCTTCGGGCTCTACACGACTACGGGGAGGGCCGTCTCTTTCTTGTCTCCCATGCTGTTCGGCCTGTTCGCCTGGATCTTCGAGGCCGATCGGGCCGGGATCATCGGCCTGTTGCTCGTCCTGGCCGTCGGTCTCGCGGTGCTGCTGCCGGTGGGTCGCCCCGATCGCGAGGAGTCGGCGCCGATCGCGGCGGAATGAGGACGCGGCTCAGGATTCGTTCCGCGGCTTCCACGCTCGGATTCCCAGTGAGATCAACCGGACCTGTTGCAGGGTTCGGTCGACGATCATGCGCTGATCGCGCGGTGCCGCCGAGACGTAGGCGGCGATCGAGTCGGTGACGGTGGCCACCAACAGATCGGCGGCGACCTCGAGATCGCGCGGTCGCCACTCGTCCAGTGCGCGGATGCGCGACAGGTCGGCGACGAGTTCACGCACGATCAGCTGAAGTTCCAAGGAGATCGCGGTGCGCAGCGCCAGTGATCCGCCGTGCCGTTCGCGGGTGAGGAAGCCGAACAGTTCGCGCTTGGGATCGACCTGCGCGAAAACGAAGCGAATGGTGTCCGACAGTCCCGCATCGGAATTGCGCCGCACTTCGCGCAGCGCCAAGCGCAGTGCGGTCACCCCGTCATCGACCAGGGTCGCGCCGAGATCCTCCAGTGAGGCGAAGTGCCGATAGAACGCGGTCGGCACGATGTTCGCCGACCTGGCGATCTCACGAAGGCTCAGCGCCGCGAATCCGCGATCGGCGGCCAGCGCGAGGGTGCCGTCCAGGAGTGCCTGCCTGGTGCGTTCCTTGCGCTCGCCTCGGGTTGCTGCCTGCTCGCTCATCTCGGTGTGCAGCATACATTCGTTCACCATTCGCTTGGTCCTGGATATGTTAGTCGGGTCACAGGCCGTGCCGGTTGACAGCTACCCCCTACCATCCGTCACACTTAATCAGTGTACAGACGTGCACTGAAATTTCTCTCCGACCCGGCGACCGCCCACCGCGCGCGTTCCGAGTCCAACGCACGTCTTCGGCCCGTAAGAAACAGCCAACTCGAGGTCACGGAGTACGAATGGTGGATCTGGTCAACCTGGTGCAGACCCTGACATCTCCGCACCACCTGGATCGCTATCTGGAACTGGTGAAACCGACGCTCACCGTCCGCGATATGCGGGCGGAGATCACCGACGTCGACCGATCGGTGCCGGGGTCGGTGACGCTGACCCTGCGCCCGACCAGGCAGTGGAAAGGTCACGCCGCCGGTCAGTACGTCGAGGTCGGCGTAGTGATCGACGGTGTGCGCCACACCCGCTGCTACTCACCCATCGACCCGCAGTACCGCAGCGATCGCCGCATCCGGCTCACCGTCAAGCGGCACCCCGAGGGCTTGGTTTCGGGGTATCTGCACCGCGCGGCATGTGCGGGCATGGTGGTCTCGCTCGCACCGGCCTCGGGTGTCTTCCGACTCCCCGAGACCCGTCCCGACCGGCTGCTGCTGATCAGTGGCGGCAGCGGTATCACCCCGGTGCTCTCGATGCTGCGCACCCTGGCCGACGAGGGGTACCCCGGTGAGGTGGTGTTCCTGCACTACGCGAAGTCCCCCGAGGCAGTGCCGCATCGCGCGGACTTGGCGGCTATCGCGGCGCGCCACAGCAACTTCCGTGTCGAATTTCGCTACCCGTCGATCGTCGACTCGGCCACGGGAAACCCCGGCGGTTACTTCGACCACGACGAGCTGGCGAGGGTGGCGCCGTGGTTCGCCGACGCGCAGGCCTTTGTCTGCGGTCCTTCGGCATTGATGGACGCCGTGCGCGAGGTCTACGAATCCCAACACCTCGAAAACAGCCTGCACACCGAGGAATTCACCCTTTCCACGACCCCGCTCGACGCCGACGAGGTGTTCGGTGCCGCGAACTTCCTCGCCAGCGGGGTCCAGGCGCAGAACGCGGGCGCGACGCTGCTCGAGCAGGCCGAATCGGCCGGGCTCGCCCCGGAATACGGCTGCCGCATGGGAATTTGCTTCTCCTGCACCGCCGTTCGCCGCACGGGCTGCACCCGCAACGTACGCACCGGTGAGACCAACAGCGATCCCGATCAGCCGATCCAGCTGTGCATCAGCGCGGCGGTCGGTGACGTCGAGATCGACATCTGAGCAACGAAACTGGAGTGAATATGACCATCCTGACCGAAACCGCGGACGGCCCACTGGTGCTGAGCCCCGACCAGATCGACGAACTCGGCCGTGAACTCGACGCGCTGCGCGCGCGCATCACCGCCGACCTCGGCGAGAAGGACCGCGAATACATCTACTCGATCATCAAGGCGCAGCGCGGTTTCGAGGTCGCCGGACGCGCCATGATGTACCTCGGCTTCCTGCCGCCGGTCTGGTTGGCCGCGGTGGCGTCGCTGAGCGTGTCCAAGATCCTGGACAACATGGAGATCGGGCACAACGTCATGCACGGCCAGTACGACTGGATGCGTGAGCCCGGCTTGAACTCTCGTCAGTTCGAATGGGACAACGTGTGCCCCGGTGAGCAGTGGAAGCACTCGCACAACTACCTGCACCACACCTTCACCAACATTCGTGACAAGGATCGCGACCTCGGCTACGGCATCCTGCGGATGACCGAGGAGCAGCAGTGGAACGTGCTGCGGCTCGGCCAGCCCCTGTACGCCTTCATCCTGATGGTGGCCTTCGAGTGGGGCGTGATGGGCCACGATCTCGAGGTCGAGAACATCGTCAAGGGCAAGCGCACCTTCGCCGAGACCAAGGAACTCGTGCGCGGACAGTGGCGCAAGGCGGGCAAGCAGGTGCTCAAGGACTACGTGGTGTTCCCCGCGCTGACCGGGCCGCTGTTCGTGCACACGCTCGCCGGCAACTTCACCGCCAACCTGGTGCGCAATATCTGGGCATTCTCGATCATCTTCTGCGGTCACTTCCCCGCCGGGGTGCAGTCGTTCTCCGAGGAGGAGACGGCCGAGGAGACCAGGGGCGAATGGTATGTACGCCAGATGCTCGGTTCGGCGAACATCACCGGAAGCCCGCTGTTTCACATCATGTCCGGAAACCTGTCGCACCAGATCGAACATCACCTGTTCCCCGACCTGCCCGCCAACCGCTACCCGCAGATCGCTCCCGAGGTGCGCGCGCTGTGCGAGAAGTACGGCCTGCCCTACAACACCGGGTCGCTCGGCAAGCAGGTCGGCACCGTGTGGAAGAAGATTTTCAAGCTCGCCGCACCGCCCCGTTTCGTGAAGAAGATGGCTTCACCCGGTGTTATCGTGATGCGTCAGCGGAAGGCGAGCGAAGTGGGCGTATAAATGATCGGCAAATTCGAAAGCAACAAGGACCGCATTCAAGAATTGACGTCCACCGGTGCCAAGCGCGTCGGCAATATCGCGAGCATCATCACCGGAACGGTCGCCGAAGTCACCCGCGAGATCGGCGAATGGGTGACGGATGTGATCGAGATGAACGAGGCCGCCGAGGCCGCCCGCAAGGACGCGGCCGCTCAGCGCGACGTCGAGCGTGCGGCGACCGCCGCTACGGAGGCAGACCAGCCCGTCCGATCGGAATCCGCTGCGGACGCCGATAAATCGCGCACGACGGCGCGGTTCGTCGACGGCGAGGTGGTCACGCCCGAGACCGCCGACATCATCGACGTCGAGACCATCGAAGACGAGGCGCCGACGCGCGGTTGCGACGACCGCCGCTGACGCTGCCCGCATCGACGAATTCCGGGGTCGGTGCCGCCGAGTGTATCGGCCGCACCGGCCCCGGCGCCATGCTTATTCCAGGCGGAACCGCGCACCGGCGCAATTCGAGTGGAACCCGCCTCGTGCGGCAAGTGTCGAAGTCGAACAAGAATGGACTGTCGGTAATTCGATGTGTAGCGCGGAATGTCGACGAAACCATTCGGCGGTAATTCGGTCGGACATCCGGCAACTTCCGTGCGATCGCCGATTCGATCGACTAACGTCGAGGCTCGTGCCCGCCTACGTGTCCTCGCCCGAGCTGACATTCGGATTCATGTTCGCCCTGGAAGATCCGGAGCGTATCGCGGAGGTCGTGCGCACGCTCATCGTCCGCAAGACCGTCTCGGTGTTCCGCCTCGCGCACCTGAGCGATCGTGACGGACCGCCCGAGCGGTATGTGGTGAATTGGGCGGTGATTCCGCAGATCTCGATCACCACCAACGCTCCGGAACCCGAGCGGCTGGATGCCACCCAGACCATGCTGGTGAACGCCTTCCTCAGCGAGGACGGCGAGGTGAGCCTGTATTCGGCGCAGGGCAACGGCCCCGGCGCCACGCCGTAGGGCCGGAGCGGATTCGTTCGGGCAGAGCGAATCCACCCCGCCCGTGCGAGGTGCTAGTTCTTGGCGCCGCGCTTCTTGGACACCAGCACGACGACCAGCAGTGCGGCAAGGGTCAGGACCAGGGGGCGTGTGATTTTCATGCTCGAATTACCCCACAGGGCAGTATGTTTCGTCAAATTTCGGGGTGACCATCCGCTGCTCAGCGGGTCGATTCGTAAATTCGGCGCACCACGTCCTCGATGTCGGGTTCCTCGATCGACAGATCGCGGACCTCCGTCCGCGCCGCCACCGACGCCAACAACTGTGCGGCGGTGAACTTCTCCGGGTCGAAGGCGAGTCGCTGGCGCATCCCCTCACCCTCGCTGCCGAGCAGGCTCGCACCGGGGATATCGTCGAGATCGCGGGTCGGTTCGGCCAGATCGACCACGAGCACCCGGCGAGCGCCGACGGTCTTACCGAGTCCGGTCAGTGAGCCGTCGTAGACGAGGCGACCTCGATCGACCACCAGCACCCGCTCACAGAGTCTCTCGATGTCACCCATGTCGTGGGTGGTGAGCAACAGGGTGGTGCCGTGTTCGGCGCGTTCGGCCCGCAGGAACTCCCGCAGCCGTTGCTTGGACAGCACGTCAAGGCCGATGGTGGGCTCGTCGAGGATCACCAGTTCGGGGGAGTGCAGCAGGGCGGCCGCTACTTCGGCGCGCATGCGCTGGCCGAGCGAGAGCTGACGGACGGGAGTGTTGAGGGTGTCGGCCATCTCCAACTGGCCGATCAGCGCCTGCGTCCGCGCCCGCGCCGCACCGGGTTCCAGCCGATGAATCGCCGCGAGTATCGAAAAGGACTCGCGCAGTGGCAGATCCCACCACAGCTGCGAGCGTTGGCCGAACACCACCCCGATACGCCCCGCCAACTCACGGCGCTGGCGCACCGGTTCCAGGCCGCAGGTGCGCACGTTGCCCCCCGTGGGCACCAGGATGCCGGTGAGCATCTTGATCGTTGTCGACTTACCGGCCCCGTTGGCGCCGATATACCCGACCGCGCTGCCGCGCTCGATACGAAACGACATGCGATCGACCGCGGTCAACACCTCACGCGAGCGGCGCCAACGCTTCCCGTTCTTGCGATACAACGTGAACTGTCGGGTCAGCTCGTCGGCTTCGATGATCGCTTCCGGTAGCACAGGTTTCGACACCGCTATCCCCCGCCTCCTTGATAGTGCCGAGTTCCGAGGCGCCAACACCCCGCGGCCAAACACCACACCCACAGCGCGGCCAGCGGTGTGCACCACACCAGCCAGGTCGGCAGCAGCGCGGGACCCGGCTGGGACAGCAGCGCGAGAGTGGGCAGATAACCGGTGAACGCCACGGGGATCGCAAACCCGAATAGCAACCGCAGCGGGGTCGGGTAGACCGAAGCGGGTTGGGTGGCCGCGAACGCGCCGCCATAGGTGAAACTGTTGGTCATCTCCGCGCCGTCGATCAGGAAGAACTGCAATCCCGCGGCACAGACGAACAAACCACCCGCCACCGCGACACCGGTCACCAGTGCCACCGCGACGATCGCGAAGGTCGCGGGGCCGTAGCCGATGTCGTTGCGTACCAGCCCGAATCCGAGAATGACCGCGGAGACCGCCGCCCGCGCAAGCCTGCGCAGCGAGATGTCACTGGTGATCAATTGCAGCAACAGTGGTTGCGGCCGCAGGTAGTACGCGTCGAGCTTTCCCATCCTGATCAGGGTCGGCAGCGTGTCGAGATGTCCGAAACCCACCTGTGCCAGCGCGAATGCGGTCTGGCTCAGGCCGAACAGCAGTAAAGCGCCGTCCAGATCCAGGCCACCGAGCACGCTCACATTGTGGAAGATCACCCACACCTCCGCGAACTCGACTACTCCGGTGAGTGTGGCGCTGAAGATCTCGCTCGCGAACGACAGGCGGTAGGAGCGTTGCGCACGAACACGGGAACGCAGCACCGCGGCATAGGGCCGGGCCCAGGACGTCGCGGCGAGTTCACCCACCCTGCACCTCCAGCTTGCGCCGTCCCGCCGCGAGCATGACCCGCCCGAGCAGTGCGATCACCAGCAACCAGAGCACCTGCACGCCGACCACACTCGCAGCCTCCATGCCGACTACCCGCCCGGAGAGCACGTCGATCGGTGCCTGCAGGATCGAGGGAAACGGTGTGGCCGACGCGATCGCGCGCAGCCAGGTCGGGAACATGTGGACGGGCACGAGCAGCCCGGCCAGGAAGGTGCCGACGATCTGATATAGCACCTGCAATCCGCGCGTCTCCACCACCCAGAAGCCGAGCAGCGCGACCGCGAACAGGCACAGGAACGAGATCGCCACCGCGACCACCACGCTGACCGCGCCGAGCAGATACGGGCCGGGGGTCGTAGGCATGACCAGGCCCGTCGTCAGCGCCCCGACCAGGACGCTCGGTGCTCCGCGCGGCAGCACGGTGCAGGCGGCGCGGCCGAGATCAGCGGCGAGATAACCGAACTGGATGTCGTAGGGCCGCAGAAAGTCGATCGCCACATCGCCGTTGCGTACCCGCTCCACCAGCTCGATCTGCGACCCCATGAACTGGGTGGCGCCGAGCATGCCCTGGGACAGCCAGACATACGCGCCGATGGTGCCTTCGTCATACCCGCCGAATTCCCCTGCCCCGCGTACGGCGGCCAGCAGTACCGACGCGCGCACGAACCCGAACACACAGTTGGTGAACAGTCCGGCGAACATCGCCAGCTTGTACTGCCATTGCCGTCGAAACCCGGCGCCCACCAGGTACACGTACACCGCTGATGCGCGCCAGAGATGTGTTGCCGCGGCGAGCATTACCGTCCCCCTCCGCCGTGCCCCACACCAAGACGTCTACTTTAATACGCCGGGAGGGCTGCGCGAGCGGTTTATTCACGTCGATCTGTGTGCGCAGCGTCACCGGCGCCCGGGTGGCCGCATCAGTCCGGTGGTCGCGGAGTCGGGGCAGCGCCGGTCGCGACCCGCCACCCCGTTTCCTTCCTCGAATGCCGCTGCCCGGCAGACGAATGCGCGCACCGTCGCCGCGAGCAGGAAGGACACGAGACCGAGGTGAGCGTCTGCGGGGTGGCAGGCCGCGAGCTATTCGGACGGCATCTCTGCGAGCGTCATGCTCTGCTCACGGACCCGGTGTCCGCCAGGTGCTGTGGTGTCGGAGGCACGGTAGCCGGTTCGGTGCGGGCACTGTCGGCGGGATCGGCGGGCGCGACTTCTTGTCCGGCCTCGACAGCGGCGGGTGTTCGGCGGCGCCGACGCCCGGAAAACCGGGACATGAGGGGTGCGTCGAGGCAGTGGTAGACGATCGCCGCACATCCCACCGACACGAGCAGGCTCAGCGTCGCCCAACCGATCCAACCGAGGAAGCCGAATTGTCTTCCGCCAATGCCGAATCGGGTGATCAACGCCATGACGGGAAACTGGACCAGGTAGAAGGCGAAGGAGGTGTTCCCCAACCACACCATGCGCGCGGACGCGTTGACCCCGCGGATCCCGGCCAGGTCGCGGGCGGCCATGGTGGCGACGACCGCGGTCATGGGTGCCAGAACGAGCGCGGACATCTTGTAGTTCGGCGGCACCACCCAGGTGGCCGCGTAGGCGAGCGCGAGTGTGAGCAGCGGCGGGGTCAGGCGCGTGTTGCGCCACCGGCCCTCCGCCACCATGCGTGCCGCCAGAACGCCGAGAAAGAATTCGGGCAAGCGAGTGACGGGGAAGTTGTAGCTGAGCCAATAGGACGGTGCGACAGGGATATTCGGCTGTGCGAACCACGCGGGGGAGGAGTGCAGCTCGAACAGTGGCGATACATCGCCGGGAACCAGGCGGGGGGCAAAGGTGTTCGCGACTGCCTTGGGGCCGGGAACCCAGAGGTAGAAGGCCGTGTGCATGGCCAGGATCAGGACGAGTAGACCGACGATCACCCACACCAACCGGTCGCCTCGGATCCGGCGCACCACCGGCATGGCCAACGGAAAGCTCAGGTAGAACAGCAATTCCGAACACAGTGACCAGGTGGGCACATTCAGTCCGCCCACCGTCGACCACTTCGGCACCCAGTTGTGGACCAGTGCGAGGTCGGGCAACCACACCACCAGGCGCGACAGCGGAACTCCGACGATCCCGATGTAGGCCAGCGCCGCGAGCAGATGCGTCGGGTAGATCTTCAGTACCCGCCGCCAATAGAACCGAGGCACCGAACTGTTCGGCCGAAACGACCAGTAGATGATGAAGCCGGACAGGACGAAGAAGAACGTGACACCCGCCGCGCCGAACTGCATCGGCACCACCTGGTGAATGGTGCGAAACAGCGGCGATTTCTGGAACGGGTAGACCGGCAGAAATACCAGGGCGTGCAGGACGAACACCGCGAACGACGCCCACCACCGGGCTCCGGTCAGCGACGGTAACGCCGGGCGGCCCTTCGTCGTGGTGTCGGTGGAACGCTCGGTCACCGCGGTCAACGGCCGAAGCGCTCGTACAGCGCGTCGGCGACGACCGCGTCACCGTGCGCCGAGGGATGGAACGGAATGCCGACGAAATCGGCGCGCGGGTCGAACACGCCGTTCAACCATGGTTGGTCCGAACACAATCCGTGGCCCTCGGTGATCGCGCGCGTGTCGAAGAAGTCGATCCGCAACAACGCGGCCGCTGCTCGCTGCGCGGCGTCCAGCCGATCCAGATACTCGATCACCGCCTCGCCGCGCGGCTGCACGACCTGACCGACGCCGAGAACATCGACACACACCGAGTCCTGCCCTGCGGGAAACAATTCCGGATAGCCGACGAGGACGATCCTGGCCCGCGGCGCGAAATGTCGCACGTAGGTGACGACTTCGCGGATGCGTTCGGCGTATTCGGTGCCGGAGACGCCGCGGTAGTCGGTCATCCTGCCCTGCTCGGCCGCCTCGGGACCACATCCGGCGGTGAAGTCGAAGACGCAGGTCCGCAGCGCCGGATACAACGACTGCGTACTCGAACCCCACTGGTCGTTCATTCCGGTCTGGATGGTGACCAGCCTGGTCTTCGGGCCGAAGGCTCCTTGTTTGTCGGCGGCCCGTGTCTCGTGCACCAACCACCAGCCGACACCGGAATCGATGGTGGAACCCGGACACGTCACATCGGCGATGTCGTTGTCCGCGAGGCCCATCCGTTGACCGAGCTGGGTCGGCCACGACGAGGGGCCGTGCGCGCAGTTCGGGTCGGTCGACTCCCAGCGCAGCCCGTTGGCCGCGAACGAGTCGCCCAGCGTGACCAGGGATTTTCCTTCGGATTTCGCGGCGGTGGCGGTCGAGGGAAGCAACCCCGTGACCGCCACCGCCAAGGTCGCGGTGAGCGCGGCGACCAAGCAGACGCCGCGACGCATTGTCCTGGTGATCGACTCGCTCCCTCGTACGGCTCGCGCCTGCTCGGTCAGTACCCGGCCTGCGGATCGAAACCAGGGTCGGTGAGCGTTGGTTCTGCTTCCTGTGTCGGTTCGGCCTCTTGCCGAGGCTGTTCGGGCTCCGCGCTCGGCGCGGGTGCTTCCACTTCCGGCGCACCGGGCTCGAGGACAGGCGGTCCCGGCTCGACGACAGGCGCCTGCTGGCCCGGCTCGAGCGCGGGATCGTCCGGTTCCACCGGCGTCGGTGTCTCGGGAGATCCGGAAGGCGCCGTACTGCTCGGACTCGCCGGGCTCGTCGTTGCCGGTGTCGTTGTCGTCGAGGTGTCGGACGCGGCGTCGTCACCGCATGCGGACAGGCCGACAATGGCTGCGGCACAGGCGAAGACGGCGACCAGGCGGTGTTTCATCGAAGATCTCACCCAAGCTCCCCAATCAGGTACGAGCCGCCGCCACATGGTCGAGTTCACCGTGCGCGCGGGGCATTCGGCAAATCATGCGCAATACAAAAGGTTTGAGATTCACACCACTGCACTGCGGGATGCTACAGGGGAGTGGTCGATTTGGTTGCGGAACCGAGGCAATGGATTTGGGGCATAAGGAGAGGTGGGATGGCCAGCGGGCGGGGTCGAATTGTCTGCGTGCGGTCAGGGGGCGGGAGGAGTATCGCCGTGCAATGCGCACGATGTCCGTTGAGCACCGGTTCCGCAACTATTCCGCACTCACCTGGGTTGGCATCGCGCCGTGCCGTTTTCGGCTTCGCGCCCCCGGTCGCGTGCGCTCTACGCGGATTCGCCACCGGCTCCGTGCGAGCAGCCGTGTATCAACGGTCGCTTGCCCGACGCTCGGAAGCCAGGGGAAGTCGCAGTATTCGCGAGCCGAGAGTCGTGATCGCGCTCGCGGTACGGCGCCTTGGCTGGATGACGGTGCCCACCGGGCGAAAAACAGGGGTAATCACTGTGTTTGAGGGCGACCCACTGCGGGTAATACCCCTGTGGCCTACGGTTTTCGCAGGTCACAGGGGTGAGCGCCCCCGGCAGGAATCGAACCTGCGACCTAGGGATTAGAAGGCCCTTGCTCTATCCAACTGAGCTACGGAGGCAGTGCGTCCACCTTGGCCGATGTCGGCCGCGCTGTCCAGCCGTTCAATTGTAGCGACCGACCAGGTGCCTGACCGGTTCAGTATTCGGTTCGCGTCGTCCTCGTGGACTGGTCGGCATGCTTTACGGGTGTCCGCGCCGGTGCCAAGCTACGGCCCGACCGGGCGATGCGGCGGATGCCGACTACGCTCAGCCCTATGTCGTCAGCTCGAGACTCGCCCGTGGTTCCCGAGGCCGAGGTCGCTCGGCCGGGGCCGACCACGCGCGGCTCGGCCGGGTCGAACTCGACCACCTTCGCGACGGTGATCGCGCTCGCGGGTGCGCTCGCCGCCGTCGTCGCCGCACTGGTCGTGGCCCTGTCCGCGGCACAGGCGCTGAGTCTGCTCGGGATCCCCGACCCCGGCGCGTTCACCACCTACGGACTGCCCGCCGTGCGCGCGCTGTCGGATCTGTTCGCCGCGCTCACCGTCGGCTCGTTGCTGTTCTCCGCGTTCCTCGTGCCACCACAATCCGACGGCTTACTCGACGTCGGCGGGTACCGGGCGCTGCGGCGCGCGTCCGGATTCGCGCTCGTCTGGGCCTGCTGCGCGGCGCTGCTCGTTCCGCTCACCGTGTCGGACACCACAGGACAACCGTTCGGCGACGTGCTCGCGCCCGCCGACCTGTGGAACGCCACCAACCAGATCGAGTTGGCTGGCACGTGGCGCACGACGACCGTCCTCGCGCTGATCGTCGCCGTCGGCTGCCGCCTGGCCTTGCGCTGGGGGTGGACGCCGGTGCTGTTCGGCGCGTCACTGGTGACCATGATGCCGTTGGCGCTGACCGGGCATTCCTCGGCGGGCGGTTCACACGACGTCGCCACCAATAGCCTGATCCTGCACCTGGTTTCGGTCGCGGTGTGGGTCGGCGGCCTGTTCGCGGTGCTCGCACACGGGTTGCGTGACGGTGCGCACACCGACCTCGCCGCGCGCCGATTCTCTGTCGTCGCCACCATCGCGTTCGTCGTGATCGGGATCAGTGGCGTACTCAACTCGTGGGTGCGGGTGCCCGCGGACGAACTGTTCACCACCACCTACGGCAGGCTGATCTTGGCCAAGGCCGGCGCGCTCGCGGTCCTTGGGGTGTTCGGATATCTGCAACGGCGTGCGGCACTGCCCGCCCTGGCGGCCGACCCGAACAGTCGCGGCGCGCTCATCCGATTCGCGAGCGTCGAAGTACTGGTATTCGCCGCCACCATCGGACTGGCCGTCGGGCTCGGTCGCACGCCACCGCCCGCGCCCGCCTCGGTGCCGACGACGCAGGAGGTGGAACTCGGCTACAACCTCGACGGCCCGCCGACGGTGGCGCGAATGCTGTTCGACTGGCGCTTCGATCTGATCTTCGGGACCCTCGCGATCGTGCTCGCCGTGCTCTATCTGCTCGGGGTGCGCAGGCTGCGCGCGCGTGGCGACGCGTGGCCGGTCGGTAGGACCATCGCCTGGCTGTCGGGCTGTGTTGTGCTGTTGCTCGCGACCTCGTCCGGTGTCGGCCGCTACTCACCCGCCATGTTCAGCGTGCACATGGGTGCGCACATGGCGTTGTCGATGCTGGTGCCGATCCTGTTCGCGCTCGGCGGTGCGGTGACCCTCGCGTTGCGCGCACTGCCCGCCGCGGGACGTACCGGCGCACCGGGCCCACGCGAGTGGATTCTGGCCGCGGTGCACAACCCGGTCTCACGCTTGCTCACCCACCCGATCGTCGCCTCGGTCCTGTTCGTCGGCGGGTTCTACGCGCTGTATCTGGGCGGTATCTTCGACACCTACGCCGATTCGCACGCCGCGCACGTATTGATGAACGTGCACTTCCTGCTGAGCGGCTATCTGTTCTACTGGGTGGTGATCGGCATCGATCCCAAACCCCGTCAGGTGCAGCCGTTGGCCAAGCTCGGGATGGTATTCGGTTCGCTGCCCTTCCACGCCTTCTTCGGCATCGCCTTGATGAGCATGACCTCGGTCATGGGCGGCTGGTTCTATCGCGGCCTCGGACTGGACTGGCAGCACGACCTGCTCGGTGATCAACGCACCGGCGGCAGCCTCGCCTGGGCCAGCGGCGAGGTGCCGTTGGTGGTGGTGATGCTCGCCCTGCTCATCCAATGGTCGCGCAGCGACAATCGACTGGCCCAGCGCACGGATCGGGCCGCCGAACGCGACCACGACGCGGCGCTGGCCGCGCACAACGCCATGTTCGCGGAGTTGGCCAGACGGGATGGCGAGGTGCGCAAGTGAGTTGCGGTGTTTCTGGAGTGCGGTGTGAGTGAGGTGGGTATGGCGGTGGTCGAATCGGAGTCCGGTGCGAATGGTCGAGTGCACCGATCCGATGTGCGGGCAGCGCGCAGGCGGTTGTCCGGACTGATTCGTAAGACGCCGGTTTTCCACACCACCATTACCTCGCCGTCGGGCCCGGTTCCGGTGTCGCTGAAGCTCGAGTACCTGCAACACGGCGGCTCGTTCAAGGTGCGTGGCAGTTTCAACGCCCTGCTCGAAGCGGGGGAGCAGGTCGAGCAAGTGGTCATCGCCTCGAGCGGCAACGCGGGGATCGCGGCCGCGTTGGCGTCGGCGCGCCTGCACAAGTCGTGCACCGTCGTCGTTCCCGAATCCGCGCCACACACCAAGGTCGCCGCCATGTGGTCGCACGGCGCCGAAGTCCTGTGGCACGGAACGACATACGCGGACGCGCTGGGTTACGCGACCGAACTGGCGGCCGAGCGATCGGCACTGCAACTGCACGCCTACGACCTGCCCGCCGTGGTGGCGGGGGCCGGGGTGATCGGACTGGAGCTGGAAGAACAGGTGCGCGGCAGGCCGTCGGTGCTCGCCGCGGTCGGCGGTGGCGGATTGATCGCGGGCATCGCCGCCGCGATCGGACGACGCCAACACGTGATCGGCGTGGAACCCGTCGGCAGTCCCACCCTGCACGCCGCGCTCGCCGCCAATCAGCCCGTGGACATCGGCGCGCCGACCACCGCCGCGGATTCTTTGGGCGCCAGCAGGATCGGCGACATCGCGATGGATCTTTCGCGCCGCCACCACGTGCGTTCACTGCTGGTCACCGACGACGCCATCGTCACCGCACGCGAGTACCTCTGGCGGGAATTTCGGGTGGTCGTCGAATTGGCGGGCGCTGCCGCGCTGGGTGCCGTGCAGAGCGGGGTGTATGTGCCGGAACCGGATGAGCGGCCCGTCGTTGTGCTCTGCGGCGCCAATACCGACCTCTCGGCGCTGTAGATTCTCGTGCCGCGGTGGCTGAGTCGCCATGCAGCCGATATCGAAGTCCGCGAGTTCGGCTGTCGGTCGGCGGTGCGCAGCATGGTCGTTGGCTTGATGTCGCGCTGCGGTACTCCCGCTCGGGGCGGGCGTAGCGCTGGGCGTTGAGTCCGTCATCGCGCGGCAGCGCACCGCTCTCATGTCTGGGCTCGTGCGGCGCAGCCGCGCGAATCCATGGTGAGTCCGAGCGCGGTATTTCGGTCGCCGCGGTGTTGCCGACGCGTAGATTGGGCCGTGGCGACAAGTGAATCCGCGGCCGGTGTCGAGTCGAGCGCCGCCGCGCGCACGATGAATTTCGGTGGTACCCACGACCGGAGGAGCCCCGCTGATGCCGGAGACGTTCGACGCGCCCCTGCGCGCACTGGCCGACACGCTCACCCTCGAGCAAAAGGTTCGATTGCTCACCGGCGCGGATGTGTGGTCGACCGCCGCCGAACCCGCGATCGGATTGCGCGCGATGACGCTCTCGGACGGCCCCTCCGGTGTGCGCGGACCGGTCTGGGACGAACGCGATCCCTCGCTGAATCTGCCCTCGGCGACCGCCCTCGCCGCGAGCTGGGACCTCGATCTCACCGCGCGCTACGGCGCGACCTCGGCGGCCGAGGCCAGGCGCAAGGGTGTTCATGTGGTCCTGGGCCCGACGATCAACCTCCACCGAAGTCCCCTGGGCGGTAGGCATTTCGAGGCGTTCTCCGAAGACCCGATGCTCACCGGTGCGTTGGCCGCTGAGTATGTGCTCGCGGTACAGCGTCACGGCATCGGGGCGACCCCGAAACACTACGTGGCCAATGATTTCGAGACCGAGCGCTATACCGCCGACGTCGCGCTCGACGACCGCGCCTTGCACGAGCTGTATCTCGCACCGTTCGAGGCAGCGGTGGCGGCGGGTGCCTGGCTGGTGATGTCGGCCTACAACGCCGTGCACGGCGTGACGATGACCGAGAACGCGCTGTTGACCACCCCGCTGCGCACACACTGGTACTTCGACGGAGTGGTGGTCTCCGATTGGACCGCGGTGCGCAGCACGGTCGCCGCCGCTTGCGCCGATCAGGACCTGGTGATGCCGGGGCCAGACGGGCCGTGGGGCGCGAATCTCGTTGCGGCCGTGCGTGCGGGGGCGGTGCCCGAGGCGCGGATCGATGCGAAGGTGTTGCGGCTGCTGCGGCTGGCGTCGCGAGTCGGTGCGCTCGATGTCGGCGGGTTGGACGGGGACGGCACCGAACTCGGCGACTCGACGACGAACGGGCTGCCCGAAACCGCGCGTAGCGCGCCCTACGCCGAACGGTTGGGACGCGACGTCGCGCGCGAAGTAGCGGCCGCGGGCATGGTTCTGGTCCGCAACAATGGCGAATTGCCGTGGCCTGCCACGGGGCCGGGCACCATCGCGGTCATCGGTGAGGCCGCGTCGCATCCGCGCACCCAGGGCGGCGGTAGCGCGACGGTGGTGGTGACGGAGACGGTCAGCCCGCTCGACGGACTGCGCGCCGCGCTGCCCGGCGCCACCGTGCGGGCGCACCCGGGTGTTCCGGTCCAGACCGGTCTGCATCCCTTGCCGTTGACCGCGATGACCGATCCGGTATCGGGAAAGGCCGGGCTGCGTGCGCGTTTCCTCGACGACGACGGCGTGGAGTTGCTCAGCGAACATCGCACCGCCGCGCAGTTGGTCTACCTGGGCACGGTTCCCGATGGTGCGGCGACGATCGAGCTGTCCACCGGATATACACCCGACCCGGAGAGCGACGACCTGCGATTGGGGGTCGCGGGTGTGGGTCCGACGCGGCTCGAACTCGACGCAGAGGTGGCCTTCGAGCGGGTCCTCGGTGGCGCGGGTACCGCACTCGGGGCCGCGCTGCTCACACCCGATGTCGCGTCCGTGCCGGTCACCTCGAGCGAGCGGGTCGCGGTCGTGGTGCGACAACGCATCCCGCGCGGCGATGGTGACGCGATGGGCTTGGTGGCGATCACCCTGGGAACCGCACCGGCTCGCAGAGATCGCACCGAGCTGATCGAGGCGGCGGCCGAGCTGGCGCGAACGTCCGACGCGGCGGTGGTGGTTGTCGGAACGAGTTCGGAGACCGAAAGCGAGGGTTTCGACCGCGAGACGCTCGCGCTGCCCGGCGCGCAGGATGAGCTGGTTCGCGCGGTGGCCGCGGCGAATCCACGCACGGTGGTCGTGGTGAATTCCGGTGGGCCCGTGCTGCTTCCGTGGCGCAACGAGGTCGCGGCCGTCCTGCTCGCCTGGTTCGGCGGGCAGGAGCTCGGTCATGCGCTCGCCGATGTCCTGCTCGGCGACGCCGAACCAGGCGGCAGGCTCCCGACCACCTGGCCCGCCGAGCAGGACGACGTACCCGTGCTCTCGACGACGCCGGTCGACGGGGTGTTGCGCTACGACGAGGGCATCCACATCGGCTACCGCGCGTGGTTGCGCGCGGGAAGGCGACCCGCGTACCCGTTCGGGCATGGACTCGGTTACACCACATGGCATCTCGCCGATCTCGCGCTAGAGGCCGCGGCGGACGGGAGCGTGGAGGTCGGGGTGAGCGTGCGCAATACGGGTGATCGGCGTGGCAAGCAGGTGGTGCAGGTGTATCTGTCCCGCTCGGACTCCACGGTGGAGCGACCGGTGCGGTGGCTGGCGGGTTTCGCGACGGTATTCGCCGATCCCGGGCATCGGAAGCCGGTGCGAATCACCCTGGCGCCCAGGGCTTTTTCGCACTGGGACGGGGAATGGCAGATCGAGCCCGGCGTGTTCACGATCCACGTCGGTACGAGTGTCGAGAGCCTTTCACTGAGCACGAATGTGACGGTCTCGACCGCGCGTTGGGCCGCGCACGGCGCACGTGAGTGAAATTGGCTTTGTCCACACTGTGGCGAGTTATCCACTTTTCCGGTTCCGAGCGCCTGCGCGGTCCTGATCTCGCGCACGCTTGAGGGGCCCTCGCGGAAGGGGGATGGATTGCCCGGACAGGTCTGCGCATCCGGGTCGCGAACAGTAAGGGGAGCGCGCATGTATGAAGCGAATGTCACCGTGATCGGCAATGTGGTGACCCATCCGGTCAAACGGAATTTGTCCGACGGCGAACAGGTTGTCACTTTCCGGATGGCGAGCAATTCTCGGCGATTCGATCGGTCCGCCGGAGAATGGGTGGACAACGGAACCTTGTACCTCACCGTCACCTGCTGGCGACGATTGGTCGAGGGGGTCGACCTGTCGTTGCATCGGGGCGACCCCGTCATCGCGCACGGTCAGCTGCGTTCCCACGAATATCGGACGCGAGACGGGTCCGAACGGCGCGACCTCGAAATGCGTGCCAATGCGGTCGGTCCCGATTTGTCGCGGTGCAGCGCGGCGATCTCGCGCAGGCCGTCGGCGAGTTCGGCCGGGGATCAAGCGGGTTACCCGGGTAGCGGGGGAGCCGGGGTCATCGTGTCGAATGCCGAGGGCGTTGCCGATACCACCTCGGCGCCGGTTTCGGCGATATCGGCGGTTTCGGCTGGTTAGCGCCCTACGCGTACGGAAGGTGGGGCCGACGCGGCATCCGGTGGCGGCGCTGCTTCGGCGGCTCGACCGGTGTCCCGATAGGCTGTGCCGTCGGTCGCGCGGCGACCGGCACGACGTGCTGGCTGCGCTGTCGGTGATCTCGCGGATCGGATCGACTCGGCGGAGTGGGGCGGCGCGACGCCGAAACCGCTCGACGACCGGTTGGTTTCGGCGACACATGTCGGAACCGGACTTGAAATCGCTGCCCACCTACCTCGCCGATTTCGCGCGGTGTAGGCGGGCGGCTCTGGACCATTAGGGTAGGCGGTATGGCTGAGTTCATTTACCAAATGAAGAAGGTTCGCAAGGCGCACGGCGACAAAGTCGTGCTCGATGACGTCAACTTGAACTTCCTTCCTGGCGCCAAGATCGGTGTCGTCGGCCCGAACGGCGCGGGTAAATCCAGCGTGCTCAAGATCATGGCCGGACTGGATCAGCCGAATAACGGCGACGCGTTTCTCGCTCCCGGCGCGACGGTGGGCATCCTGCAACAGGAGCCGCCGCTGAACGAGGAGAAGACAGTTCGGGGCAACGTCGAGGAAGGCCTCGGCGAGATCAAGGTCAAGCTGGACCGGTTCAACGAGATCGCCGAGTTGATGGCGACCGACTACTCCGACGAGCTCATGGACGAAATGGGCAAGTTGCAGGAAGACCTCGACCACGCCGACGCCTGGGATGTCGATTCCCAGTTGGAGCAGGCGATGGACGCGCTGCGCTGCCCGCCGCCGGAGGAGCCGGTCACCAACCTGTCCGGTGGTGAGCGTCGTCGCGTCGCGTTGTGCAAGTTGCTGCTGAGCAAGCCCGATCTCTTGCTGCTCGACGAGCCGACCAACCACCTCGACGCCGAGAGCGTGAACTGGCTCGAACAGCACCTCGCGCAGTACCAGGGCGCGGTCCTCGCGGTCACCCACGACAGGTACTTCCTGGACAACGTGGCCGAATGGATTCTCGAGCTCGACCGTGGTCGCGCGTACCCGTACGAAGGCAACTACTCCACGTATCTGGAGAAGAAGGCCGAGCGGCTCGCGGTGCAGGGCAAGAAGGACCAGAAGCTGCAACGGCGACTCAAGGACGAGCTCGCCTGGGTGCGTTCCGGTGCCAAGGCCAGGCAGGCCAAGAACAAGGCCCGCCTCGGCAGGTACGAGGAGATGGCGGCCGAGGCCGAGAAGACGAGGAAGTTGGATTTCGAGGAGATCCAGATTCCCAACGGTCCTCGGCTCGGCAATATCGTGGTCGACGTCGAACACCTCGACAAGGGTTTCGGCGACCGCCAGCTGATCAAGGATTTGTCGTTCACGTTGCCGCGCAACGGCATTGTCGGCGTGATCGGCCCCAACGGTGTCGGTAAGACCACGCTGTTCAAGACGATCGTCGGGTTGGAAGACGCCGACAGCGGCACGGTGAAGGTCGGGGAGACGGTACGGCTGAGCTACGTCGACCAGAACCGCGCGGGCATCGACCCGACCAAGAACGTCTGGCAGGTCGTGTCCGAGGGGCTGGACTTCATCCAGGTCGGTAACCAGGAAATGCCTTCGCGTGCCTATGTCAGCGCGTTCGGTTTCAAGGGGCCCGACCAGCAGAAGGCGGCGGGGGTCCTCTCCGGTGGTGAACGCAACCGGCTGAACCTCGCGCTGACCCTCAAACAGGGTGGCAACCTGATCCTGCTCGACGAACCGACCAACGACCTCGACGTGGAAACGCTCGGTTCGCTGGAGAACGCGCTCGAACAGTTCCCCGGCTGCGCCGTGGTCATTTCCCACGACCGGTGGTTCCTCGACCGCACCTGCACCCACATTCTCGCGTGGGAGGGCGACTCCGACAGCGAAGCGAAGTGGTTCTGGTTCGAAGGCAACTTCGAAGCCTACGAGGCCAACAAGATCGAGCGACTCGGCCCGGAAGCCGCTCGCCCGCACCGGGTTACACACCGCAAGCTGACTCGCGACTGACCGGTTCGTTCGGCGGGGCGTCATCGATGTTCCCGCCGAACGTGCCCGACCTGCGCCGTCCTGAACGACGGCGCGTCGCCGAGCACAGGAGTTCCTCGAAGTCGCTCCGATCTGGCACAGTGGTGTTGTGAATGCGCAGGCGCAGTTCGAGCAATCGGTGGTCGCTCCCACCGACCTGTCGGCCGAGCTGACCCGAGGTGCCAGTGCGGTTTTGACGCCGCCGGGCACGCATCCGATCGCGTTTACCTGACACCCGCAGGTCCGATCCTCTGCTGTGCGGAGATCGATTGCCCGACCGGGGCGGTCGAGCGTCGGGTGGTGCGATCGCGGTGAACACCCGGTAATGGGAAGCCAATACACCGCGCACCTCCTCGGAACACAGCTATCCTCGGACCAGCGTCACTTTGTTACGGAACCGATATCCGAGGAGTTGGCCAAAAAATGACGGTCTCGTCCGAATTGTCCAGTGCGGCATGGGCCGCGGGGTTGCCGCAATCGTTGCGCGACGATCTCGCACCGCTCGAGGAGGCGTACTTTCGGCACGTCGACGCTGGCGATGTGGACTGTGCGATCAGCGACATCACCCAGATCTTTCGGCGACACATCGAGCTCGCCGCGATCAGACCGGCGGGGCGACCGCTGGTGCGGGTGTACCACCAGGACGACAAGTCCGGTCTCGGCGCCGCCGTGCAGTTGGTGACCGATGACATGGCCTTGCTGGTCGATTCGATCACCTCGTCGCTGAACCGGATGGGGGTCAGCGTCAGCGAGGTGATCCACCCGATCTTCGAGGTCGAGCGCGACGCCGAGGGACGACTGCTGCGCGCGCGGCCGCACGAGGTGGACGGCAACGGTGGCAGCGGGCTGCGGGAATCGTGGATGCACGTGCAGTTGCACCCGTCCACGAGTGCCGCGCAGCTCGATCGGATCGCGCAGGCCATGCCCGATGTGGTCGCCGACGTGCGACAGGTCATCGGTGACACCGAGGCGATCAAGGCCGAACAGAGCAGGCTGGCCGACAATCTCGAGCTGTCGGCCGCCTCGGGCACGGCTTCATTTGCCACGACCGACCTTGTCGACACCGCGAACCTGTTGCGCTGGTTGGCCGGCGGCAATTTCACCGTGCTCGGCTATGCGCGCTACCGGCTGACCGACGACGGTGGCCACGAACGCGCGAACGTGCTGCCCGGCACCTGCCTCGGTGTGCTGCGTCCCGACGTCGGGACGGATTTTCGGGTCCCGGCCAACGGCGGCGACCGTCCGTTGCTCATGCTCACCCAGGGGTTGGTTCCCGCCACGGTGCACCGCTCGGTGTACCCGTACTTCGTCGGTGTCGCCGACGTGGACGACAGCGGGACCATCGTGGGAGAACACCTGTTCATCGGTGTCTTCACCGTCACGGCGGTACACGAGAACGTGCTCGATATCCCGGTGATCGAACGCAGGGTGCGCTCGGTGATCGAGGACAGCGGTTTCGATCTCGATTCGTTCTCCGGGCAGGCCATGCTCGAGGTGATCCAGTCCTTCCCGCGCACCGAGCTGTTCTCCTCCGACGCCGAGACCCTGCGTAAAACCGCCGTCGCGGTGCTGAACGTCGGTCTGCGCCGCCAGGTTCGGTTGTTCCTGCGTTCGGACACCTACGGCCGTTTCGTGGCCGCGCTCGTCTACCTGCCGCGTGATCGATACACCACGCGGTTGCGTCTGGAGATGCAGGCGATCCTGGTCCGCGAGCTGGGCGGCGTCTCCATCGACTACTCCGCCCGAATTGGCGAAAGCGATTTGGCGAGTGTGTATTTCACCGTCCAGATGCCCGAGTCGCAGGACACCGCGCCGCGGTGGGCGCCGCCGACCTCGGA
This sequence comes from Nocardia callitridis, assembly GCF_039543305.1. Taxonomy (NCBI): domain Bacteria; kingdom Bacillati; phylum Actinomycetota; class Actinomycetes; order Mycobacteriales; family Nocardiaceae; genus Nocardia; species Nocardia callitridis. Next base: position 411,513 of record NZ_BAABJM010000006.1, read on the forward strand.
CACGCTGGAGCCCAACCGTGTGCGCTTGCAGAATCTGCTCGCCGAGGCCAGCCGCACCTGGGAGGACCGACTCAACGACGAGGTGAGCACCTCGACGGTGCTGGACCCCGCCATCGTCACCGGATACGCCGAGGCGCTGCCGGACGGCTACAAGGAAGACTTCTCGGCCAGCCGCGCGCTTCGCGACATCGTGCGCCTCGAGCAGCTCCGCGAGGGCGGGATCGACCAATACCTGTACCGGAGGCCGGATTCCGCACCGGGTTCCTGGCGACTCACCCTGTACATCGGTGGTTCGGGTGTCTCGCTGAGCCAGGTGCTCCCGGTGCTGCAGAGCCTCGGCGTCGAAGTGGTCGACGAGCGGCCCTACCAGATCCAGTTGGCGGGCGGCGCGACCGAACTCACCGCCGCGACGGGGGAGCGCTGGATCTACGACTTCGGTCTGCTCGCGCGCCCCGAACTGCTGCGCAGCGCGCTCGACCGGGACCTCGACGCCGAACTGCTCGAGTCGTCCAAGCGCGCCGACGTGCTGGAGGCGGAGGTACGCGGGCTGCGCGAGCGATTCACCGACGCCTTCGAGGCGCTCTGGTACGGCCGCGCCGAAGCGGACGGGCTCAATGAGCTGGTATTGCGCGCCAGGCTGCCGTGGCGCGCGGTCGCGATCCTGCGGACCTACTCCCGGTACCTGCAACAGGCCGATTTCCTCTATAGCCAGGCCAACATCGCCCGCGTGCTGCTCACCTACCCGGATGTGGCGCGGCTGCTCATCGACCTGTTCGCCGCGCGCTTCGACCCCGACACCGTCTCGGCCGAACACGCCGTCGACGTGGAGACGCAGTTGCACGGCAGGATCGACGAGGTGGTGAGCCTGGATGCCGACCGCATCCTGCGTGCCATGCTCGGCCTGATCACCGCGACGCTGCGCACCAACTACTACATCACCGACGCCGAGGACAGCCCGCGCGACTACATCTCGGTGAAGGTGGAACCCGGCGAGATCGCCGAATTGCCGCAGCCGAGGCCGAAGTTCGAGATTTTTGTGTATTCGCCTCGGGTCGAGGGTGTGCATTTGCGTTTCGGTGCGGTGGCGCGTGGTGGTTTGCGGTGGTCGGATCGGTTGGAG